>JAHJME010000034.1 GCA_018821435.1 Alphaproteobacteria bacterium | reverse complement strand
GGCCGACGAGGCGGCGGCGTCGGCCGAGGCAGCGGCGGCGTCAGCGGCCGGAGCGGCGGCGGCGTCGGCGGCGGGGGCTTCAGCGGCCTTTTCTTCGGTCTTCTGGCAGGCGGCGACGCCCAGCATGGCGACGGCGGCGCTGGCGATCAGCAGTTGCTTCATCATGATAAAATTCCTTTGGTCGGAGATTGTCAGGCGCCGGTCGGACTTTTCCCGCCAAAGTGGAAAGGGCAAGACCACCCCCCGACGCACGGCGAGACATAAGCCTGCGTGGCCGAGCATGGCAAGGCCAAAAATCACGGACTTGTGATCACTTTTTCAACCTTTGCCGTGGGCCGGGGCGCAAGGCAATAGGGCGCGCCTGGGATCAGCCTTCGGCCGGAATATTCGACAGGGCTTCTTCCAGTTCCAGGAAGCTGGGCTGGGCGCCGCTGGGCACGTTGCCACGGCCGATCTCGACCGAGATCTGAGCGGCGTTGCCATGCAAGTGGGCCACGAGGACCGCCTGGATGATGCGGTAGAACGCGCCTTCCTCGTCGACCACTTCCTTCATGCGCGTCGCCATCGGGCCGACGATGCCATAGGCCAGGAACACGCCCAGGAAGGTGCCGACCAAGGCGCCGCCGATCATCTCGCCCAGGACTTCCGGCGGCTCGGTGATCGCGCCCATGGTCTTGATGACCCCCAGCACGGCGGCGACGATACCCAGGGCGGGCAGGGCGTCGGCCAGGTTCTGGATCGCGTGGCTGGGCATCAGCGCTTCGTGGTGATGCTTCTCCAGCTGCTTCTCCATGGCGTCCTCGACCTGGTGCGGGTCTTCGAGGTTCATGGTCATCATCCGCAGGGTGTCGCAGATGAAGTCGATGGCGAAGTGGTCCTTCATGATCTTCGGGAAGCGATTGAAGATCGTGGATTCCTTGGGGTTCTCGATGTGGCTTTCCAGGGCGATGACGCCCTTGGACTTCATCGTCTTGGTCAGCAGGAACAGCAGCGAGAGCAGGTCGCGATAGTCCGTGGCCTTCCACTTGGGGCCCGAGAACACCTTGCCGAAGCCGCCGCCGCAGCCCTTGATCGTGGTCATGGAGTTGGCCACCAGGAAGCTGGCCAGGCCGGCGCCGCCGATCGCCATCATCTCGTGCGGGGCGGCGTGCAGGATCACGCCCATGTTCCCGCCGGACATGATGTAGCTGCCGAAAACCAGCGCGAAGAGCAGCACTAGGCCGATGATCTGGAACATGGACTTCCCCGGAACGTGCCGGGACCATGCCTGTTAATGCTTAATGTCGGGTGATCGTGGGCGCGCCGGAATTGCCGCGACGAGCCAACCCGCATAAGGCAAGGCCCATGGCCAATCCCGCCGCAAGCGCCCTTCCCAAGCGCTCCTTCGCGATCATCTTCGCTGTCTCGGCGGCGACCGCGATGGGGAACACCGGCCTTATATCCGTCCTGCCGGCCATCGGCCGCTCGATCGGTATTCCCGACCCGATGGTCTCGGCGATCTTCTCGCTGTCCGCCCTGCTCTGGGCGTTCTCGTCGCCCGGCTGGGCGCGGGCCTCGGACAAGTACGGGCGCAAGCCGCTGATGCTGGTGGGCCTGGCGGGGTTCATGACCTCGATGACCCTGTGCGGCGTGGTGGTCAGCGCGGGCCTGCGACACCTGGCCACGCCGATGGTGATCTTCATCCTGCTGTTGCTGGCCCGCGCGCTGTTCGGGCTGTTCGGCGCGGCCAGCAATCCGGCCACCCAGGCCTATGTGGCCGAGCGCACGCCGCTGGCGGGCCGCACCCAGGCCATGGCCAGCCTGGCCGGCGCGTTCGGGCTGGGCACGGTGATCGGGCCGTTCCTGGCGCCGCTGTTCGTCTTCCCGGTGGTGGGCCTGGCGGGGCCGCTGTTCAGCTTCGCCTTCATCGCGCTGGGCATGTTCTTCGTGGTCTGGCGCTTCCTGCCCGACCAGAAGGTGCCGTTGGAGGCGCAGCGGCCCCGACGGCCCGTGGTCGTCGGGGCGCCCAAGGACCTGCCGCTCTGGCGCGATCCACGCATCTCGCCGTTCCTGATCTACGGCTTCCTGGTCGCCACCTGCCAGACCGCCCAGGCCCAGAGCCTGGCCTTCCTGATCATCGACAAGGTCGGCCTCTCGCCGATCGCCGCCCAGGGGTACATCGCCACCGCCATGATGTTCGGCGCCGTCGCCGGCCTGCTGGCCCAGTGGGGCCTGATCCGCATGTTCGAGATGACGCCGCGCCAGCTGCTGCGCTGGGGCGTGGCGGTCGCCGCGGCGGGCAATCTGATCGTGGCCATCTCGCCCAGCGGCGACAACGGCTTCTATGTCGTGGTGGCCGGCTATGCGCTGTCCAGCCTGGGCTTCGGCTTCGCCCGGCCAGGCTTCACGGCGGGATCGTCCATCGCCGTGGGCATCACCGAACAGGCGCGGGTCGCCGGGGCGATCGCGGCGGTGAACGGGATCAATGTGATCTTCGCCCCGGGCTTCGTTTTCCTCTACCAGCACTTCGGCCCGGCCCCGTTCGTGCTGAACGCGGCCATCATGCTGGCGATGCTGGTCTATGCGTTCCGCAACACCGCGCTGAAGAACGCCGACCCCGAGCCGGCCACGCGCGATGCGGCCACCATGGCCACCCTGGAAAAGAGCGACGAGGGCGGCGCGACCTAAGCCGCGTCCGCCTCCGCCTTGAGCCGGCGCACCATGTCGCTGGAGAGATAGCCGTCGGCGGTGATCCCACGCGCTTTCTGCCACTCGCGCAGCGCCTTGCGGGTGCCCATGCCCACCACGCCGTCCGAGCCGCCGGGGTTGAAGCCCAGCGCGGTCAGCGCCCGCTGGGCGGTCATCCGGTCCACCAGCGACAGCGGCGTCTCCAGCGGCCAAGCTTTCACCAGGGGCGAGGCGCCCGCCACCCGGTCGGCCAGCAGGCCCACGCCCAGGGCATAGGCGATGCTGTTGTTGTACTTGCGGATCGCGAAGTGGTTGGGCAGCAGCAGGAACAGCGGCCCGTTGGCGCCCGTGGGCGCGATCAACTGGGCCTTGGCCGTGGCGTCGGCGGCGGACCAGGGCTTGCCGTCGGCCGGGCGCACGCCCTTGGCGGCCCACCAGGCCGGCAGTTCGCTGACGCTCTCGGTCAGGCCGAAGTCGAAGCCGGCGGGCGCGGTGACCTCGCGCGCCCAGCCCTGGCCGCGCACCCAGCCGGCCTTGGCCAGCAGATTGGCGGCCGACGCCAAAGCATCGGTGGACGAGCCCCAGATGTCGCGCTTGCCGTCGCCATCCTCGTCGACCGCAGTGGAGAGGAAGGTCGTGGGGATGAACTGGGTCTGGCCCATGGCGCCCGCCCAGGAGCCGCGCAGGCGGCTGCGGGTGAACTCTCCCGACTGGATGATCTGCAGGGTGGCGATCAGTTCGCCCTCGGCCCACGGGCGGCGGCGGCCTTGGGCCGCCAGCGTCGCCAGGGAGCGGACGGTGTCCAGGTCGCCCTGGATGGCGCCGAAGCCGCTCTCCATGGCCCATACGCCCATCAGGATCTGCTTCGGCACGCCGAAGCGCTGCTCGATGTCGCCGATCATCGGGGTGTCGGCGGCGCGGCGGGCGCCGATGGTGATGCGGTCGGCGGTGACCACGCCCTTCAAGTACTCGCTGATCGGCTTGGAGAACTCGGGCTGGCGGCTGTCCAGCCCGGCCACGCGCGGGTCGGGGGTCAGGCCGGCCATCTCGCGGCTCAGCACCTCGGGCCGGATCCCGGCGGCCAGGGCGCGGCCCTGAAACTCCGAGGCCCAGGCGTCGAAGATCATGTCGCCGGACGCGGTGGGTGGGGCCACCGACGGCGCGGCGGCGGGCACGGCCATCTCGGCGGCGGCCACCGCGGCGGTGGCGACCGGCACGGCCAGGCTGGGCGGCGGGACGGGGCTCGCGCAACCGGCGAGGGCGAGAAGGGCGGGGAGAACGCGACGACGCATCGGGAGGACTCTAGAGTGCGTCGATCCGGGCCCCAATCAAAAGGGCGTCAGGTTGACTCCGATACGGGCCGCCCGTATATGCGCGCCCTCTTGTTCGCCAACCGGCCCTCCGCGGCCCGATTGAAGATACGGTCCCATGAAGGTCAGAAGCTCGCTCAAGTCGCTCAAGACGCGTCACCGCGACTGCAAGCTCGTGCGCCGCAAGGGCATCGTCTACATCATCAACAAGACCGACCCGCGCTTCAAAGCCAAGCAAGGCTAAGCCGGCCCGGTGTCGCCGAAGGCTGTCCTCTGGGACTTCGGCAATGTCATCGTGCGCTGGAACCCGCGCACGCTCTATCAAAAGATATTCCCGGATCCGGTCGTCTGCGACCGGTTCCTGTCCGACGTCTGCACCCTGGCGTGGCACACGCCGACGGACTGCGGCGTCACGTTTGCCGAGAACTGCGCGGCGCTGAGCGCCCTGCACCCGCAGCATGAGGCCGAGATCTGGGCTTGGCATCGCCGCTGGGACGAGATGTTCTCGGGCCCCATCGCCGAGACCGAGGCCGCCATCGAGGCGCTGCATGCGCGCGGCCTGCCGCAGTACGGCCTGTCCAACATCAGTCACGAGACCATCGACTCGACCCTGGCCATGAGCCCGGCGTTCGGGCGGCTGGCCGGCTTCGTCGCCTCGGGCCGGGAGCTGGTGATGAAGCCCGACCCGGCCATCTACCGGCTGGCGTGCGAACGCTTCGGTCTGGCGCCCGGCGATATGCTGTTCGTGGACGACAGCGCCCGCAACATCGCGGCGGCCCGGGACCTGGGTTTCGACGTTCACCACTTCACCGATCCGGCGGCGCTGCGGCCCGCCCTCGAGGCCCGCGGCCTTATTTAGCGCCCGGGTTCGTCCAACGGACGCGCGCATTCGTATCTCAAGCTGAGCCGTGGCACGGAGCCTGCAGAGCACCGGTGGCAAGTAACGCGTTTCTGTCTCAAACCGGTACGGGCTCCGCATGGGGTTCGTCGCAAAGAACGGACGATCCTATGCGCAACACCCTCCGCGCCCTGTGCGCCACCGCCGCCGCCGCCGTCGCCCTGACCGCCGCGTCCTCTGCCTCGGCCCTGACCGTGACGATCTACAACGACGACCTGCCGCTGCCGGCCGGCCAGACGATGATCGAGGACTTCGACGCCGTGAACGCGTCGGGCCAGTTCAGCTTCGTCGGCGACGCCAACACCTTCGTCCGCGACGGCTCGCTGGGCCTCTGGGACAGCGTCAGCGCGCCGCCGCCCGGCGACACGACCAACTATTTCACCATCACGGGCGGCGGCAAGGCCACCCTGACCTCGGCAGAGGGCATGGGCTCGTTCAGCTTCTTCCTGGGTTCGCCGGACAACTACAACTTCGTGAAGTTCACCGACTTCTCGGGCAACTCGGTCACCCTGCAAGGGTCGCAGATCTGGAACGCCACCACCGGCGACAACGGCGACCAAAGCTGGGGCCGTCGCGTCAGCTACAACTTCGATGGCTCCGTCATCAAGACGGTCGAGTTCAGCTCGACCGGCAACTCGTTCGAGTTTGACAGCCTGGCCTCGGCTCCGGTTCCGGAACCGGCCTCCTGGGCGCTGATGATCATGGGCTTCGGCACCGCCGGCGCCATGATCCGTCGCCGCCGCACCGCGTCGACGTTCGCCTAGCCCTCTCTCCAGTCGGCGAACGAATGCGAGCCCCCTGCCGTCGCCAGGCAGGGGGCTTTTTCGTGCGCGGGCGTCACCCGCATCTTGCTTGGCGGGCTGTCCGGGCGGCGAACCGGGACCACTTCGCCTGACAGCCCGCTATTCGCTGTGGACCAGGTCGAAGAACTCCTGCCGCGTGCGGGGGTCGTTGCGGACCTCGCCCAGCAGGTGGCTGGTGGTCAGGCGCGAGCCGGGCGTGTTCACGCCGCGCATGGTCATGCAGCTGTGCTCGGAGACGACGACCACGCCCACGCCCTTGGGCTTCAGGATGTCCTGGATGGCGCCGGCGATCTCGGCGGTAAGCTTCTCCTGGATCTGCAGTCGCCGCGCGAAGCCGTGGACCACGCGCGCCAGCTTCGAGATTCCCACCACCCGATCGTTCGGCAGGTAGCCCACGTGGGCCTTGCCCAGGAACGGCAGCATGTGGTGCTCGCAGAAACTGACGACCCGGATGTCCTTCAGGATCACCAGCTCGTCGTACCCGCCCACCTCCTCGAACGTGCGGGCCAGATAGTCCCGCGGATCGGTCTCATAGCCCGCGAACAGCTCCCTGTAGGACTTGGCCACGCGGCGCGGGGTGTCCAGCAGACCCTCGCGATCGGGGTCGTCGCCCGCCCATTCGATCAGGGTGCGGACCGCCGCATGAGCCTCGGCCTCGGTCGGCCGCCGCTTGATCTGTTCAGCCATGGAATCCTCCGCGTCGATCCGTCCAACGGGTGACGCGCGGCGAAGGTTCATGGGCGCGTGACAGCGCGGCCCGGGGCCACTAGGTTCCGCCGCTTTCCGGACCTCCTCATCTAGCTTAAAGGCTTGGCCATGGCCGACGACGCTTCCGCCCACCCCGACGTCCTGAACGCGACCGCGCAGGGCCAGCTCAAGAGCATCATCGAGCGCATCGAACGCCTCGAGCAGGAAAAGTCCGAGATCGCCGAGCAGATCAAGGAAGTGAAGGCCGAGGCCAAGGGCAACGGCTTCGACGTCAAGATCATCAACAAGGTGATCCGGATCCGGAAGCAGGACCGCGCCAAGCGCCAGGAGGAAGAGGCGATCCTCGACCTCTACCTGTCGGCCATCGGAGAGATTTGAACCGAAAACCGCCAGTCTCGCCCCACGAGGCCCGGAAGGCGGCCGCCAAGCGCGCCGCCCTCAACGCGCTGAAACGCGCCCGGCGGACGGCCGACAAGGCCGGCATCGAACTCTCCGACTGGGAGGGTGAATTCCTAACCGAGGTGGCCGACCGGGTGAAAACCTATGGTCGCGCCTTCGGGGACCCCGAGAAGGGTGCGGCCGGCCAGGCGCTGTCGGTGCTGCAGACCGTCAAGCTCAAGGAAATCGCCGCCAAGGCCAAGGGCGAGAAGAAAGAGTTCAAGCGCCAGCCGTTCCGGCGGCGGAAGGTCGAGGACTAAGGTCGGCTGGGTCACGCCTGATTCACCATCCGTCTTCACCTTGTCTTGGCCCTGATCGGCTCTACTGGGCCCGTGTCTGGATCGCCCTCCCTCCGCACGGCCGTCGTGGCCAAGGCTGCCCTGGCTGGCGCGCTGCTGAGCCTGCTGGCCAGTCCCGCGCCGGCGCAGGCGCTGACGGAGGCCAAGTTCGCCTCGCTCATGAACACGGTGTTCGGGCAGGGGTCCTGGCGGATGACGGGCGGCTATCGCACCCCGGAACGTGAAGATCAGCTGCGGGCCCAGGGGGCGATGACGGTTCGGCCTGGGGGCACCTCGCGGCACTCGCTGGGGCGACCCGGCGCACCCGGCGCCTTCGACCTCGTGGTGGACGGCATGAGTCCCGGCGAGGCGGCCGAGCGCCTCCGCAGGGCCGGCGCGCCGTTCGCCCGCTACCAGCCGAAGGGCACGCACGGCGACCAGGGACCTCACCTGCATCTGGAGCCTTACGGCTTCGGCCTGCCGTCGGGCGGCGGCGCGCGGTTCCAGGTGGCGTCGTCGGCGTCGCCCAAGGTCGAGGCGAAGGCGGGCCGCGCGCAGGCGGTCACCATCATCATGCCGACAGCGAGCGCGGGGAGCCTCGCGGCGGCCCGGGGCGAGCTGAATCGGCTGCGCGAGCGCGCGCTACAGGGCCGCGTCGAGGCGCAGATCGAACTCGGCCAGGCCTACGCCCTGGGCTACATCGTGACGCGGGATTTCGCGGAGGCGCAGTCGTGGCTGGCGCGGGCCGCCGACAACGCCGACGCCGATCCTGAAACCCGGATCGCGGCCCTGGCGGTGCTGAACCAGGTGACCACCCTGCTGGAGACCGAGCGACAGCAGCAGCCGACCCGCTACGCCAAGCTCAAGGCGAGCGCGGCCGACCGCTAGACGGTAAGGGACAGGCCCGGCGACATCGCGCCGGCCGCGCCGTCGCTGGCGCCGACGGCGCGTTCAGCCTCGGCGACCGCCGTCTCGGCCTCATCTGCGGCCTTGTTGGCGTCCTTCGCGTCGGGGGCGTCCTCGCGCTGAGCCTTTCGGGCCGCGTCCCGCGCCGCGGCCTTGAGCTCCTTGGCCAGCTTGCGGGCCTCGGCCAGGAATTGCCGGTCTTCCTCGGACGCGGCGGCGCGGCGGGCCTGCCGGTCGGCGTCCTCCTGCTGCGCGCGCAACGCGGTCTCGTAGGGTGTCTTGGGCTCCTCGGCGTCAGCGGGCTTGGACGCGTCTTCCGCCTTGCCGTCCTCCGCGCCCGCCTCGGGTGCGTCAGCGGCTGTGTCCGGGGACTCCCCGGCGCCCGCCGCCGGCGTCGCCGTTGCGGCCGGCGAGGCCGGGGTCGGGGAAGGAGCCTCGGCGCCGCCGCCCGCGCCATAGGCCTTCACCGCCTGGGCGAGTTCCTTGGCGAGTTGGGCGATCTGGCGGGGACTGGCGCCGAACATCTGGAGCTGGCGTAGCCGCGCCTTGAGGTCTTCGACCTTCTTCTTGGCGGTGGCCTTGCGCTCGGCCCGCGCGCTGTCGGCGGTCTGCTTGAGCGTTTCGATGGCCCGCTGCGCCTCGCGCAGCTTCTCTTCGGCTCGCTTGGTCTTGGCGTCGCCCGCCGCCGTCGTGGCGGCGCCCGTCACAGGCTGGCCCGTCGCAGGCAGGGACGTCGGGCCGATGGTCGTCACAGGACGCTCCCCCTACTCAGGTCGGCGAGCGTAGCGCGCGCCGGCGATCAGGCGAACGGGCCTGCGACGAACGGCGGCTAGGCCGCGACCTCTTCCGCCTCGGCGCTTTCGCCGACGCCTTTGACCAGACCCTCGAGGCCCTGTTCGCGGACCTTGCGGTAGAGGGTGGAGCGGCCGATGCCGAGGCGGCGGGCCACCTCGCTCATGTGGCCGGCGTAGACCTCGATGGCCAGCTGGATGAGGTCGCGCTCGATCTCCTCCAGGGTGCGCAGGTGGCCGCGGCCGTCCAGGATGCGGACGGGCGCGTCGGCCGGCGCCTGGCCCGAATCCGGGGCGGCGCTGGGCGGCGGCATGGACGACGAGGCGACATATTCCGGCGGCGGCGCGGCGACCCCGGAGATGGCCGGGAAGTCGTGCGGCTGCAGATAGGGCGCATCGGCCAGCACGATGGCGCGATAGACGGCGTTCTCGAGCTGGCGGACGTTGCCCGGCCACTCGAAGGCGGTGAGGTAGGCCAGGGTCTCCGGCGTGGCGCCCACCACCGACTTGCCCTCTTCCACGTTGAAGCGGCGGACGAAGGTGTCGACCAGGGCCGCGACGTCGCCCTTGCGCTCGCGCAGGGCCGGGGCCTCGATGGGGAACACGTTCAGGCGGTAGTACAGGTCCTCGCGGAACCGGCCTTCCGACACCGCCTGCGACAGGTCGCGATTGGTGGCGGAGACGATGCGGACGTCCACCTTGATCGAGCGCTTGGCGCCGATCGGATCGATCTCGCTCTCCTGCAGGGCGCGCAGCAGCTTGACCTGCACGTCGAGGGGAAGCTCGCCCACCTCGTCCAGGAACAGGGTGCCGCCGTTGGCTTCCTGGAACTTGCCCAGGTGCTTGTCGCTGGCGCCGGTGAAGCTGCCCTTCTCGTGGCCGAACAGGATGCTCTCGACCAGGTTCTCGGGGATGGCGCCGCAGTTGACGGCCACGAAGGGCTTGCCGGCCCGCTCGGACGAGCCGTGGACGGCGCGGGCGATCACTTCCTTGCCGACGCCGCTCTCGCCGGTGATCAGGATCGGGATGGACGACTTGGCGGCCCGCTCGCCCATGCGCTTGACCATCAGCATGGCCGGCGAGGAGCCGATCAGGTCGTCGAAGGTGGTGCGGCCGGTGGCGTGCTTCTTCAGCCGGTCCACTTCGCTCTTCAGCGAGCCCATCGACAGCGCGTTGCGGATGGACACGGTGATCCGTTCCGGGCTGGCGGGCTTCACGAAGAAGTCGCAGGCGCCGGACTGCATGGCTTGCACGACGGTGTCGATCCCGCCCGTGGCGGTCAGCACGATCACCGGCTGGTTGAAGCCGCGCGCGCGCATCTCGACCAGAGTGTCCTGGCCCGAGATGCCGGGCATCACCAGGTCCAGCAGGACCACGTCGACGGCGGCGCCCGAATTCAGGTGCTGGATCGCCTCATCGCCGCTCTGGGCATGGGCGACGGCGAAGCCATCGCGCTCCAGGACGGCCTGGATCAGACGGCGTTGCGTCGGGTCGTCGTCGACGACCAGGACCGTTTTGGCCATATGAAAACACCCACCTAAACCGGACTCACGTCCGTTCTGGACGAGGTCTCTTCTTGTCCCTGATTGATACAGGCCAAGGGTAAAGGCGGTGTTTCGGAGACCGGAATCAGGGGTTAACGACCAGGGTTTCCGGAGTCTTAGCCGCGGTGATCGTGAACAGCGGCAGGAAGGCCTGGACCAGCGGGCCGATGGCGAAGGCGTAGATCACGGTGCCGACGCCGACCGTGCCGCCCAGCAGCCAGCCGATGGCCAGAACGCTGAGCTCGATGCCGGTGCGGACCAGGCGGATCGAGCGCCCCGTTCGCCGCGCGAGGCCGGTCATCAGCCCGTCGCGGGGCCCCGGACCCAGGCCCGCGCCGATGTACATGGCGCCCGCGATCCCGTTGACGACGATCGCCAGCACCAGGGCGCCGCCGCGGAGCGGCAGGCCGGACAGTTCGGGCAGCACCATCATCGACAGGTCCATGGCGGTGCCGATGATCAGGACGTTGGCGATGGTGCCGATCCCCGGCTTCTGCCGCAGCGGGATCCACAGCAGCAGCACCAGCGCGCCGACGATGTTGACCAGCAGGCCGATGGACAGGCCCACCCGCCCGGCCAGCCCCTGGTGGAACACGTCCCAGGGATCGAGGCCCAGGCCCGCGCGCACCATCAACCCCATGGCGGCCCCATAGAGGGACAGGCCGAGAACGAGCTGGATCAGGCGGCGGACCATCATCATGCCGATCCAGATCGTCTAAACTGGCCCTGGAAAACAGGTCCAGTTCTGCGAAGGTGGCTTTCATGAGCACGCGCCGCATCGGTCCCGCCTCCCTCACCCGTCTGCTCGGCGCATGGCGCGGCGAGCGCACCGGCCCCGCCTATCGCCAGCTGGCCGACGGCCTGCGCCTGCTGGTCCTGGACGGCCGGCTGCCGCTGGACGTGGTGCTGCCAGGCGAGCGCGAACTGGCCCAGGCGCTGGAGGTCAGCCGGACCACGGTCACCGCCGCGCTGGGCCGCCTGCGCGACGACGGCTTCCTGGACCGCCGCCAGGGCGCCGGCGCGCGGACCCGCCTGCCGGGCGGGCCGGGCGAACGCGGCATGGCCTCGCTGCTGGCCGGATCCGAGGGCGACGGGCTGATCGACATGGCCTCGGCCGCGCCGCCCGCCGCCGAACAGGTGCACCAGGCGTTCGTGTCCGCGATCAGCGCCCTGCCGGCGCACTTGCCGAACCACGGCTATGCGGCCCTGGGCCTGCCGATCCTGCGCGAGACCATCGCGGCGCGGTACACCCGGCGCGGCCTGCCGACGATGCCGGACCAGATCATGGTCACCAACGGCGCCCAGCACGCGCTGGCCCTGATGCTGCGGCTGACCTGCGGGCCGGGCGACCGGGTGGTGATCGACCATCCGACCTATCCCCACGCCATCGACGCCATCCAGCGCGCCTCGTGCCGGCCCGCGCCCGTGGGGCTGCCGGGCGAGGGCTGGGACGTCGAGGGCGTGGCCGCCGCCTTGCGCCAGAGCGGCCCGCGTCTGGCCTATTTCATCGCCGATTTCCACAATCCGACGGGCCGCTGGATGACCCCGCAGACCCGCACGGCCATCGTCGAGGCGGCGGCGCGGGCGCGGACCACGCTGATCTTCGACGAGACCCTGATCGACCTGGCCCTGGACTTGCCGATCCAGCCCTACGCCTTCGACGAGCCGGACGAGGGACTGGTGCGGCTGGGGTCCACGGGCAAGAGTTTCTGGGGCGGCCTGCGCCTGGGCTGGATTCGCGCCGACGTGCCGACGATCCAGGCGCTGGCCGCGCGCCGGTCCTCCATCGACCTGGGCACCCCGATCCTGGAGCAACTGGCCGTCGTCCACCTGCTGGGCGACGAGGACGCCACGCTGGACGCCCGTCGCGCCATGCTGCGTGGCCGCCGCGACCACCTGATCCGCGCGGTCGGGACGGCATTGCCCGACTGGAAGGTCACCTCGCCGCCGGGCGGCCTGTCGCTGTGGGCCGAGTTGCCGGCCCCGGTGTCGACGGCGCTGGCCGCGACATCCGAGCGGTTCGGCGTGCGGCTGGCCGCCGGTCCGCGCTTCGGCGTCGACGGGGCGTTCGAGCGCTTTCTGCGCCTGCCCTACACGCTGGCGCCCGAGGTGCTGACAGATGCGGTCGACCGCCTGGCCCAGGCCTATGGGCGCCTACAGCCGGGGCAGGTGTCGAGCCGGGCGCATCAGGGCGCCGTCGTCTGATGTGGCGGCGCGCACGTTCCGCTGCGGCACGCTTGCGGGATGAGCCAGCCGGGGCATAGTGCCCCACTGAACGCCGATCGTTTGAGAAGTCGGCTGCTGGGAGGCGTCCATGAAGCTCATCCGTTGGGGTGTCGCGCTGGCTTTGGCCCTGAGCATGGCCGCGTGCCAGAAGTCGAGCCCCGGAAACGTGGACGCAAAGCGCCTGGAGGCGGCGGCGACCAACGGCGAGTGGCTGTCCTACGGCAAGGACTACAACGAGCAGCGCTTCAGCCCGCTGGACAAGGTCAACGCGTCTAACATCAAGGACCTGGGCCTGGCCTGGTACGCCGAGTTCGACACCGACCGGGGCCAGGAAGCCACGCCGCTGATGGTCGACGGGGTGCTCTACACCACCACCGCCTGGTCAAAGGTGTTCGCCTTCGACGCCAAGACCGGCAAGCAGCTTTGGAAGTACGATCCGGGCGTGCAGGGCGCCAAGGGCTTCGACGCCTGCTGCGATGTCGTGAATCGTGGCGTCGCCATCTGGAAGGGCAAGGTCTTCGTCGGCACCCTGGATGGCCGCCTGGTGGCGCTGGACGCCAAGACCGGCACGGTCGCCTGGACCCAGCAGACCACGGACAATTCGAAGCCCTACACGATCACCGGCGCGCCGCGCGTCGTGAAGGACAAGGTGCTGATCGGCAACGGCGGCGCCGAGTACGGCGTGCGCGGCTACATCTCGGCCTATGACACCGCCACCGGCAAACTGATCTGGCGGTTCTACACCACCCCCAACCCGACGGGCGCGGCCGATGGCGCAGCCTCGGACAAGGTCATGGCCGAGAAGGGCAACGCCACCTGGTCGGACGGCGAGTGGAAGCAAACGGGCGGCGGCGGCACGGCCTGGGATTCCATGGCCTACGACCCGCAGCTCGACATCATGTACTTCGGCATCGGCAACGGCACGCCGTGGAATCACATGAAGCGGTCGGGCGGCAAGGGCGACAACCTGTTCCTGTCCTCGATCCTAGCGTTGAAGCCGGACACCGGCGAGTACGTCTGGCACTATCAGACGACGCCGGGCGAAAGCTGGGACTACACCGCGACCCAGCACATCATGCTGGCCGACCTGAACATCGGTGGGCAGCCGCGCAAGGTGCTGATGCAGGCCCCGAAGAACGGCTTCTTCTATGTGATCGACCGGGCGACGGGTCAGCTGATCTCGGCCAAGCCCTATACCAACATCACCTGGGCGACCGGCGTCGACCAGAAGACCGGCCGGCCCATCGAGAACCCGGCGGCGCGCTATCAGACCTCGATGGTCATGCAGGTGCCGGGGCCGCTGGGCGCGCACAACTGGCAGCCGATGGCGTTCAACCCCAAGACCGGCCTGGTCTACATCCCGTTGAACGTGACGCCGTTCGCCTATGCGGACGACAAGGGGGGGACTTACAAGGCCGGCGCCTGGAACGTGGGCGTCGACTTCGTGATCAACTCCCTGCCGACAGACGCGGCCCAGCTCACCGCGCTGACCTCGCTGATCAAGGGCCAGCTGCTGGCCTGGGACCCGGTGAATCAGAAGGCCGTCTGGACGGTGAACCACCCCTATTTCTGGAACGCCGGCGTGCTGGCGACCGCGGGCGGCCTGGTCTTCCAGGGCGCGGCCGAGGGCCAGTTCTCGGCCTATGACGCGGCCAACGGCAAGGCGCTGTGGACCTACAAGACCGGCAACGGCGTGATCGCCGCGCCGATGTCCTACGAGCTGGACGGCGAGCAGTACGTGGCCGTGATGGTCGGCGTCGGCGGCGGCGGCCAGATCTCGGCCCCGGCGTCCATGCCCACCCGGCCGCGCCTGCCGGGGCGGCTGATGGTGTTCAAGGTCGGCGGCAAGGCGACGGCGCCGGACTTCCAGACCACGACCCAGCCGGCCATCGACCTGACCAGCGTCACCTCGACCGGCGACGTGCAGCACGGCTTCGAGCTGTTCCATAAGAACTGCCAGGTCTGCCACGGCCCCAACGCCTCGGGCGCCTGGCTGCCGGACCTGAAGAAGTCGCCGATGGTGATGACCGCGGACAACTGGAAGGGCGTGGTGATCGACGGCGCCAGCGCCAGCCGCGGCATGGCCAGCTTCGCCCGCTTCCTGAGCCCCAAGGACGCCGAGGACATCCGCGCCTACGTGCTGACCGAAGCGCGCAAGGCGGCCGCCGCGCCCGCCGTGGCGGCGCCGACCCCGGCGGGGTAGCGAGGGCTTGCGCCTCGCTCGACTTCGCGGCTTCAATCGGCCGCGAGGCTGACGGGGGGCATGGTGGCGCAGCGGTTCAACTTCGAGCAGAAGATCTCGCTTCTGTCGCTGGTGCTGGGCGTCGCCTCGCTGCTGGTGTCGGTGATCTCGGCGCCGGCCGTCGATCGCATCCTGTCGGACGACGCCAAGCCCCAGGCGGTGGTCGCGGCCGCCGCGCCGACGCCGCCGAAGGTCCTTCCCCCGACGACGGAGACCCGTGAATCCGACGCGTCGTCGCAGCGCCCGAACGATGATCTGTTCCCGGCCGACCTCAGCGGCGACCTGAGCGTCCGCGCGGTCTCGGCCCGCTCGGGCGAGGACGATGCGCCGGTCGCGCCGCCGAGCCCGTTCGAGACCGCCAAGCCGGTCCTGCGGAAGATCGGCCTGGCCGGCGTCGTGGTCGGACTTGCGGGTCTGCTGCTGGCCTGGATCCAGCGGCGGCGCGGCGGCCCGCCGCCGGCCTAGGGCAGCACCGCGGCGAACTGCTCGGCGATCCAGTCGGCCTGGGCCTGATCGAGGATCAGCGGGGGGGCGATGCGGATGGTGTGTTCGTGGGTCTCCTTGGCCAGGAGGCCACGGGCCTGCAGCGCCTCGCAGATCCGCCGTGCGCCGCCGGCGTCGCGGTGCAGCTCGACGGCGATCATCAGACCGCGCCCACGGACCTCCTTCACGCGCGACGCCTTGATCCCGGCCAGGTCGGCCTGGAGGCGCGCGCCCACACGGGCGGCGTTCTCGATCATGTTCTCCTCGGTCAGCACCCGCAGCGCCGCGCGCGCCACCGCGCAGGCCAGGGGGTTGCCGCCAAACGTCGAGCCGTGCTCGCCGGGATGCAGGACATCCATGACCTCGGAGTTCGAGAGTACGGCCGAGACGGGATAGAAGCCGCCGGAGAGCGCCTTGCCGATCAAGGTCAGGTCGGCCTCGATCCCCTCATGCTCCTCCGCCAGCAGCTTGCCGGTGCGGCCCAGGCCGGTCTGGATCTCGTCCAGGATCAGGATGACGTTGTGCTGGGTGCAGAGCTCGCGGACGCGCTTCAGATAGCCGGCCGGCGGGATGATCACCCCGGCCTCGCCCTGGATCGGCTCGACCAGGAACGCCACCGTGTTGGGCCCGATGGCCGCCTCCAGCGCGTCGGCGTCGCCGAACGGCACGGTCCTGAAGCCAGGCGCGAAGGGGCCGAAGCCGCCGCGCGACTGCGGGTCGGTGGAGAAGCCGACGATGGCCACGGTGCGGCCGTGGAAGTTCTCGGACGCCACGATGATCTCGGCCTGGCCGTCCGGCACGCCCTTGACCTCGTAGCCCCACTTGCGGGCCACCTTCAGCGCCGTCTCGACCGCCTCGGCGCCCGAGTTCATCGGCAGCACCTTGTGGCTGTTGGTGAGCGCGCAGAGCTCTTCGTAGAACGGCGCCAGCTGGTCGTTGCGGAACGCGCGCGAGGTGAGCGTCAGCTTGCCGGCCTGCTCGGTCATGGCGGCCAGGATCTTCGGGTGGCAGTGACCCTGGTTCACGGCGGAATAGGCTGACAGGCAGTCGAGATAGCGATTGCCGTCCACATCCCAGACATGGACCCCTTCGCCACGGGTCAGCACCACGTCCAGCGGCTTGTAGTTCTTCGCGCCGAACCGGACCTCGGTCTCGATGTAGCGGGTGGCGAGCGTGCGCTTGAGGGCGATGTCGTTCATCTGGCGGCTCCCTATTCGGCGGCGTGAAGCTGGGCGGCGGGGACGAGGGTGCGGTCGAGGCGCAGGGTCATGCAGTACGAGGCGCCGCCCGACAGGATGAACGGGTCCAGGTCCACCTCGACCAGCCTGTACCCCCTGGCGCGGAGCTTGGTCCGCAGGCTGTCCGGGGCGCGGGCCATGATCACCTTGGCGTCCAGGTTCACGGCGTTGACGCAGAAGGCGGCGGCCTCCTCGGCCGTGGCCTCGATGCGCTGGCTCTCCGGCACACGGGCGCGGATGGTGGCTAACGCGTCCGGCGTGAAGGCGGCAGGGTAGTAGAGCACCTTGCCGCCGGTCAGGGGGCAGAAGCAGGTGTCGAGGTGGTAGAACTGGTCGGTGGCCAGTTCCAGCGCCACCGTCTGCTGGCCGAAGGTCTTGCGGATCACGCCGATGGCGCCCTGGCTGGAGCGGGGACCGTAGCCGCACCAGAAGACCCGGCGCTCGGCGTCCCAGATCGCGTCGCCGGCGCCTTCGTGGAACAGGCCCGCGGGCAGGTCGACGATCTGGTGGACCAGGCCACGGGTCTTCAGGCGCTGGAAGACCGAGCGGAACACCGGCTCCTCGCCCTGGCGCTCGGGGTGGCGGAAGCGGGCCAGCAGCACCTTGCCGTCCAGGACCACGGCGGCGTTGGCCGGGAAGACCAGGTCGGGCAGGCCCTTCACGGCGGCGATGGTCTCGACGTGGGCGCCGGCGGCGAGCAGGCCGGCGCGGAGGGCGGCGGAGCCGTCGCCGGCGGCCTGGGCGTGGGCGGGGGTCCAGCCCTTGGGGTCCATCCAGGGGTTGATCCGGTAGCTCACATCGAAGCAGGCCGGGTCGGTCATGAGGAAGGTGGGGCGGTCCATGCGGGCTCCTGCAGGTCGTCGCAGGACAGGGTGGGTCGCGGCGGCGCTAGCGGATAGCTGGCAAGCTGATACAATACGTCGATCAGTTTGACGTTTCGTCAGGACAGAGTGTCGAAATGGTGGATGAGCTGGACCGGCGGCTGATCGCGCTGCTGCGGGCCGACTCGCGGGCGCCGGCGGCGGGGCTGGCCAAGGCGCTGAAGGTGTCGCGGGGCACGGTGCAGAACCGGATCGAGCGGCTGGTCGCCAAGGGCGTCGTCCAGGGCTTCACGATCAAGACCCGGCCCGACGTCGAGGCCAACCGCGTGCGGGCGATCATGACCATCGCCATCGAGGGCGAGCGCTCGGGGGCAGTGGTCAAGGCGCTGAAGGGCTTTCCCGAAGTGTCGGCGGTTCACACCACCAACGGCCGCTGGGACCTGGTGGCCGAACTGGACGTGGAGACCCTGGCGGCGTTCAGTCAGGCGCTGGACCGGGTGCGGCAGATCGAGGGGATCGCCTCGACCGAGACCTCGATCCTGCTGGCGACCCAGAAGCTATGAGCTGAGCAGCACGCGCCGGATCTCGGCGAACGCCCGGTGGGTCAGGCCGATGGCCCGGAAGTCGTTGGCGCTGGCCTGCGACGACAGCTTGGCGACCACGATGCGGTTGGCCCGGTCCACGAACAGGTTCTGGCCGTAGATTCCCATGGCGAAGATGTAGCTGGGGTCGTTGTCGACCACGTACCAGCCGCTGCGATAGCGCATGGTCAGCCCTGTGAAGCCCGCGGCGAACTCGCCGGTTTTCCAGGCCTCGCGGTCACCGTTGCCGACGATGTCGTCGACCCAGGCCGTGGATACGATCTCAGCGCCGTGCCGCCGGCCGTCCTGCACCAGTAGCTGGCCGATCCGGGCCAAGTCCATGACCGTGGCGCAGATCCCGCCCGTCGTGCGTGGGGCGCCCAGGTCGTCGGCGGTGATGGCGGCCGGCGTCGCCGCGCCCATCGGCCGCCACAGCCGCGTGCTGACCAGCTCGGCGAAAGTCTGGCCGGTCGCCCGCTCGACGACCCATCCGAGCAGGTCGGTGTTGGCGGAGATGTAGCTGAACGGCCCGCCGTGCGGCCGGTGCGGGGCGGCGAAGGTCTCGTAGAAGCCGTGCAGGTCGGCGGGCGCCGGGCCCGGCGCCTCCCAGTTGGTGGCGGCGGCGTAGGCGGCCTGGTCGTCGGCGTCGAGGAGCACCCCGGTCCGCATATCCAGTAGCTGGCGAACGGTCGCCCCGAGATAGGCCGAGCCGGCCACCTCGGGCACGTGGTCCGTGACCGGCGCGTCCACGTCGATCCGGCCTTCGCCGGCCAGTATGCCGACGATCAGGCCGACGACCGACTTGCTGGCCGACATGATGATGTGCGGCGTCCGCGCGTCGTTGCCGTTGGCGTAGCCCTCGTGGACGACCTGCCCGTCCCGCAGCACGACCAGCGCGTCACCGGCCGTCGCCGCCATGAACCCGTCGAGGTCCAGGCCCGGGCCGTTGGCGGTGGACAGGTGGAAACCGTCCAGCCCTCGTGTCGCGGCGGGCAGCGCCCAGACCGCCCCCGGATCGTTGGCGATCGGCGCGGTGGGGATGATCTGGCCCACATGGCGGAACGCCCACTGGCTGAAGGGGGCGGTGCGCCAGTTGGCGCGGTCGGCCGGCGCGGCGCCGTCGGAGGTCAGGGACATGCTGCTAAACTAATGATCGGACGCTTCCGCGCCAAACGCCGCGTCACGTGGGTGGGCGCCGCGCGCCCGCGGCGCTAACGTCGATGCATGAACGCCCCCTTCAAGACCGACGCGCTGCCCGAGTGGCGGCTGGACGACCTCTATACCGGCCGGGACGATCCCCGGATCGAGGCGGACCTGGGTGAGGCCGAGCGGCTGAACGGCGAGCTGGCCAAGCTGGAGGGGCGGCTGATCGCCACCCGCAGCCGGCCGGCCGAGCTGGGCGGGATCATCGATCGCGGCATCGAGCTGTACGAGCAGGCCACCAACGCCATGTGGAGCGTCGGCGCGTTCGGCTCGCTGTCGGCCTCGGTGGCGCGGGACGACCCGGCGTGGTCGAAGTTCGAGGCGGACCTGCGCATGCGCGCCTCGCAGATCGGCCAGCTCAGCCTGTTCTTCACGCTGGAGATCAACCAGCTGGACGACGTGGAGCTGGAAGCGGCGCTGAAGGCCAACAAGTCCGCCCAGCGCTGGCGGCCCTGGCTGCGCCGGGTGCGGGCCGGGCGGCCGCACGAACTGTCGGCCGAGCTGGAAAAACTGCTGCTGGACAAGGCGCCGGCCACCGCCAACTGGGGTCGGCTGTCGGACGAGACGCTGGCGAAGCTGTCCGCCAAGGTGGGCGGCGAGACCTTGACCCTGTCCGACCTGCTGAACCGGATGTCGAGCCCCGACGCCGCCCAGCGCAAGGCCGCGGCCGCCGCGCTGTCGAAGGCCCTGGGCGAGCGCACGCCCACCCTGGCGCTGTGCCTCAACACCCTGGCGTTCGAGAAGCAGGTCGAGGACCGCTGGCGCAAGCTGCCCACCCCGGCCTCCGGCCGCCACCTGGCCAACGAGGTCGACGCCGACGCGGTGGACGCCCTGGAAGCGGCGGTGGTCGAGAGCTACGCGACGGTCAGCCATCGCTACTATGCGCTGAAGGCCAAGGCGCTGGGCCGCCCGCACCTGGACCACTGGGACCGCAACAGCCCGCTCGATACCGCCCAGCCGCGCATCTATTCGTGGGAACAGGCCAAGAGCACGGTGCTGGAGAGCTTCAGCGCGCTGGCGCCCCAGTTCGCCCAGACGGCGCAGACGTTCTTCACCAACCCCTGGATCGACGCGCGGCCCCGCCCCGGCAAGCAGTCGGGCGCCTATTCGCATTCGGTGACCGCGCCCCGGCACCCCTATGTGTTCATGAACTACATGGGCGAGCGGCGCGACGTGCTGACCCTGGCCCACGAGCTGGGCCACGCCGTCCACCAGACCCTATGCCGGCCGCTGGGCACCCTGCTGGCCGACACGCCGCTGACCCTGGCCGAGACCGCCTCGATCTTCGGCGAGGGCCTGGTGTTCGAGAAGCTGCTGGCCGAGGCCTCGCCTGCCGAGAAGCGCGGCCTGCTGGCCGGCAAGATCGAGGACGGGATCAACACGGTCGTCCGCCAGATCGCCTTCCACCGCTTCGAGAGCCGCTTCCATGCGGCCCGCCTGAAGGGCGAGTTGTCCGCCGACGAGATCGGCGACCTGTGGATGGAGATCATGGCCGAGAGCCTGGGTCCGGCCGTGCGCCTGGACAAGGGCTACCGGCACTACTGGGCCTACATCAGCCATTTCGTGCACTCGCCGTTCTACGTC
Organism: Alphaproteobacteria bacterium; assembly: GCA_018821435.1. Taxonomy (GTDB): domain Bacteria; phylum Pseudomonadota; class Alphaproteobacteria; order Caulobacterales; family Caulobacteraceae; genus Phenylobacterium. Next base: position 63,940 of record JAHJME010000034.1, on the reverse strand, counting down.
TACGCCTATGCGTTCGGCGACCTGCTTGTGCGCGGACTGATGGAGAAGCGCCGGGAGGACCCGGTCGCCTTCGCCCCGCTCTATGAGAAGCTGCTCGCGGGCGGCGGCACCAAGACCTACGTCGAGGCCCTGGGCGTGTTCGGCCTGAACCCCCGCGAGAAGGCGTTCTGGGCGGCCGGGATGCGGCAACTGGAGCGTCTGGTCGACGAGTTCGAAGCCCTGGTCTGACGCGGAGCACCGTGGTGCGCCGTCATTGCGGGCGAGCGATTTCGGTGTCAGCGTCGCGACGGCCTCACGTCGTCCGGCCTGGTCGCCGCGATGCGAAAGGAATGACGATGGCCCGCGTTCGAGGTGTTCTCGCGCCCATGCTCCTGATCCTGGGGACGACGATCCCCGCCCTGCCGGCGGCGGCCCAGGAGCGGGCCAGTCCGCCCCGGCCCGGCGTCGGGCAACTGCCGCCCGGCAGCTATCTGGCGAGCTGCCGCGGCGCCCGGCTGAACGGCAATATGCTGAGCGCGCAGTGCCCCGGCCCGTCGGGCGCGCCGATCATGTCGTCGCTCGACACCAACAGCTGTCGTGGACGCGACATCGCCAACGACCGCGGCTACCTGCGGTGCGACGGGGGTGGCGGCGGCGGACCTCGCCCGCCCCGGCCGCCGGGTCCCGTGCCGCCCACGCCCCCCGGACCCCAGCCGCCCATGCCGCCGGGCCACAACGTCCAGGCCATCGTCTATACGCGGGCCGACTTCCGGGGGCAGCAGCTGGTGGTGCGCGGGCCGATCGCCAACCTGGCGAACTATCGCGGCTTCAACGACGCCATCCGTTCGGTGCGGATCACGCGGGGATCGCTCACGGTCTGTGCGGACGCCCGCTATCAGGGCCGTTGCGTCACGCTCCGGTCTTCGGCGCGCGACCTGAACGCGGTTGGCATGGCCAATCGGATCTCCTCGATCCGGTGAGGCGGTCCGCGTGGGCGCCTGTGGCGCCCACGCATCGCCATGCGGCGATGCGAAAGACTCGACGAATGTCGGGAACCGAACGCTCGTCTGCCCGTATTCAGCGCATGTCCAAGGCCAAGATCCTCATTGTCGAAGACGAGTTCGTCGTCGCGATGAACCTGGAAGCGATCCTGGAGGACCGTGGTCACCAGTCGGTTGGCATCGCCCCCGACCTGGACACGGCGCTGCGGCTGGCCGGCGAACTGCCGGACCTGGCGCTGGTGGACATCAACCTTCGGGACGGCGAGACCGGGCCGATCATCGCCGAGCGGCTTCGCAGCCGTGGTGTCGACGTGCTGTTCGTCACCGCCAACCCGCGCATGCTGGACCGCGTGCCCGGCGCCACCGCGATCGGCGTGCTGACCAAGCCGTGCGACGAGGAGGTCATCGTCGCCGCCGTGGACTACGCGCTGAGCAAGCGCCACGGCATCCCGCTGCCGTCGCCGCCCGCCGGCCTGACGCTGCTGCGCGACGCGGCCTAGCGACGATTTCCGCTACTCATCCCCGCGCATGCGGGGACCCAGACTTAGTCTTTTCCGCCCGAAGAGCTGCGCGCGCCGCAAACAGGCAAGCAAGCCTGGGTCCCCGCATGCGCGGGGACGAGTAGGGGGTGAGTCAGGTGTCCCCGTCGCGGCTGAGGCGGGCGACGAGCAGGTCGATTTCCACCGCAAGGCCTTCGGCCTTCCAGTCGCGATGCACCGCGCCGCCCAGTTGCTGGACGATACTGAGTTCGGCCAGGCGGGAGCCGAAGCCTTCGCGCGCCGGGGGGCCGGGCACGGGCGGGCCGCCCATTTCGCGCCAGCAGATCTTCAGCGCCGGGCCCTGCCGCTCGATCGAGACCGTGACCCGGCCGTCCGGCGTGGACAGGGCGCCGTACTTGGCGGCGTTGGTGGCCAGTTCGTGGAAGGCCAGCGCCACCGGCGTCGCGCCGCGATCGTCGACCGTGACGTCGTCGCCCTCGATGACGATGCGGCCCTCGTCGAACGCCGGGTAGGGGCGGAACATCTCGCCCAGGAGGCCGTGCAGGGTCGAGGCGCCCAGGGCCGGCCGCGACTGGTCGCTGTGCGGGCGGGCGAATTCATGGGCGCGGCCCAGGGCGGCGATCCGCTGCTGGAGATCCTTGGCCAGCGGCTTCATCTCGGGCGCGTGGCGGGCCGAGAGGCCGACCAGACCGGAGATCACAGCGAAGATGTTCTTGATCCGGTGACTGAGCTCGCGGCTGAGCAGCTCGTTCTGCTCGGCGCCGCGCTTGGCCTCGTCGATGTCGGTGCAGGTCCCGATCCAGCGGGTGATCGCACCCGCCTCGTCGCGAACCGGCAGGGCGCGGCCCAGCGTCCAGCGATAGACGCCGTCGTGGCGGCGCAGCCGGTACTCGATCTCGTAAGGCTCGCCGCTGTTCAGGCTATGGCGCCATCGGGCCCAGGCCCGTTCCTGGTCGTCGGGGTGGAACATGCCGTTCCAGGCCTCGCCGTCAGTGGAGCCCTCGGGCACGCCGGTGAACTCGTACCAGCGGGCATTGTAGTAGTCGTGGAAGCCGTCAGGCAGCGTCGACCACACCATCTGGGGCATGGCGTCGGTCAGCACGTGGAAGGTCGCCTGGGTCTGGCTGAGCGCGCCGTCGACTTTGGCCCACGGCACATCCTCCTCGCGCGGCGCGGCGGGCCGATCGCGGAGGTCACGCGGGTTGGGCTGGCTGTCGGTCACACGGTTCCACGGGGTTGTTGCGGTACAGCTTAAGCCGCAATGGCCGCGATGGGTTCCCCAAACCGGCCGGCCCGCGGCGGCTAGGATTTGGCCCAGGCTTCCCAGAGAAGCTGGCCGCCCACCAGGATCATCAGCCCATAGATCAGGGTGTAGAACCGCGCCGCGTCGATCCGCCGGACCAGCCAGACGCCGGCGACGGTGCTGGCGATGGCGACCGGCAGCAGGGCGGCGGCGGTCGCCAGGTTCTGGGCGGTGAACTGGCCCAGCGCCCAATAGGCCGGGACCTTGATCCAGTTGATCACCGCGAAATAGATCGCCGTCGTGCCGACCAGGCTGGCGGGGGCCAGGGCTTTGGGCAGCACCCACATCTGGAACGGCGGCTGGCCGGCGTGGGCGATCTGGCTGGTGAAGCCGGAGGCGGCGCCCAGCGCCACGCCCAGGGCGGCGTCGGCGACGGGCGGAATGTTCCGGGGCGCCTGAACCCGCCCGCCGCGCGCCAGCCACAGGCGATGGACGGCGAACAGGATCGAGATGGCGCCCAGCACCGCCAGGATGGTGGTCGACGAGACCTTCGCCGCCAGCAGATAGCCCAGCAGGATGCCGACGGCGGCGCCCGGCAGCATGATCGCCAGCGTCCGGCGGTCCCACGTCTTGCGGAACGCCCAGACGCCGACGACGTCCTGGACGATCAGGATCGGCAGCAGGATGGCGGCGGCCTGGACCGGGGCGATGGCCAGCGCCAGCAGCGGCATGGCCACCGCGCCGACGCCCGAGAACCCGCCCTTGGCGAGGCCCATGAGGATCACGGCCGGAACGGCCAGGGCGTAGAAGAACGGGTCGTGGATCATCAGTCGCTGCTGGCCGCGATGAGGGTGAAGGGCGCCCAGGCGGCCGGGTCGCGCCAGTCGGCGGTCCAGTTGGGCACCGCGCTGCCGTCGGCGTGGCGGCCGGAGCGGACGGCGCGGATGGCGCGTTGGCGGGCCTCGGCGCGGCTGAGCTCGGGATGGGCGGCGGCTGTGGACAGCATCTCGACGGTCAGGGCGGCGGTGGGTTCGTCGGCGACGCGCCAGTGGGTGGCCAGCAGGGCGTGCGCGCCGGCGTAGAGGAAGGCGCGGGCCAGGGCCGAGAGGCTGTCGGAGCCGCCCTCGGCCGAGGCGGTGTTGCAGGCCGACAGCACCACCCAGTCGGCGTCCAGCGACAGCTCGGAGACTTCGGAGGCGCTGAGCAGGCCGTCGTCGGCGGGGCCGGGCGTTTCGGGCGGCGAGAACACCAGCGCCGGCTCGTTGCGACCGTTCAGCTCGCCCGGCAGCAGGCCGTGGGTGGCGAAGGCGACGACGCGGGCGGCGCGGATGCGGGGGTCGGCGCGGACGGCGGGCTCGGTGGCGGCGGCGCCCAGCACGACGCTGCCGGGGGCGGCGTCCAGGGCGCGGGCCATGGCGTTCAGCTCCAGCCGCGTGCCGGGCAGGGGCGCCAGACCCCGGAGCAGCGAGAGGTCGACGCCCGCGGCGGCCCGCGTCCGGGCGTCCTTGAGCGGCGGGAAGACGGGATCGCCATAGCCGACGAAGGCGGCGGACCCCGGGCCGCGCGCGACCTGCGCGCGGCGCGCCCGCAGCACCGAGACCGACGGCAGGCTGGTGATGGCGTAGCGGTCGCCCAGCCATTCGACCCCGGCGAAGCGGTCGGCCGCCTTGGCGCGCGGCGCGGCGGTGACCAGGGCGTCCAGCGGCAGGTCGGCCAGGGGACCGCCGGCGGTGACGAACAGGCGGCGCGCGCCGCCCAGGCCCGGCTCCACCGGCTTCACCAGATCGCGGTAGAGGGCCTGCGCGATGGCGGTGTCGAAGGCCGGCGGCTCGCCTGTCTTGCCGGCGCAGGTGTCGGGGTCCACGGCGCAACGCAGGGCGGCGACCTGGGCGCGGACCGGGGCGAGGCCGCCGGGCAGCCGGCGCCAGGCGCTGGTCCGTGCGCCGACCGTGAAGGCGTAGAGGTCCTCGCCGGAGGGGACGATGAACAGCAGGCCCTCGCCCGGGGCCAGGCGCTGGCGCACGTCGGCCAGGGTGAGCGGTCGCGGCGAGACCAGGGTGGCGTAGGCGGGGTGACGCTGGCGGAGCTGGGCGTCGACGGCGGCCAGCTGGGCGGCGGCGGCCTCCAGCTCGGTGCGCAGGGCGGCGGCCTTGTCGGCGAGGCCCTGGCCCAGGGCCTCGATGGCGCGGGCGTCCAGGGCGCGGACGCGGGCGGAGAGGTCCTGCTGGCGGCGCGCCAGGCCGGCCAGTTCGCCGGAGCCGGCCGCGGTGCGGGCGGCGGTCTGGGCCATGGCGAGGCCGGCGGCGGAGACCTCCAGGTCCTGGGCGGCGACGAACGCCTCCTCGGCCAGGGCGGGGGTGGCCGGCGACTGGGCGGCGGCGTCGAGGAAGGCCGAGAACGCGCGGTCCAGGGGGCTGCGGACGCTGCGCGCGGCGCGGGCCGAGAGCTCGGCGCGGGCGGCGCCGGTGGCGGCGGGGGTCTGGATGCGACGGGCGCGGACGATGGCCATGGCGACGCGGGCGTGGTCGAGGGCCTCGGCGCGGGTGGCCGGCCGGGCGCCCAGGATCCGGGCCAGCAGGGTCTCGCTGGCGGCGACGTCGGGATGGGTCGGCGGCAGGATCGCGCGGCGGATGGCCAGGGCCTGGCGGGCGGGGGGCTCGGCCTCGTCGAGGCGGCCCAGCAGCTCCAGCAGGGCGGCCAGGTTGTGGAAGCCGCTGGCCGCGCCCGGCGCCTGTTCGCCTAGCCTGGCGCGGCGGATGTCCAGGGACCGGCGGAACGGCGCCTCGGCCTCGGCCGGCCGGCCCGCGCGGGCCTCCAGCACGCCCAGCGACGCCAGGGTTCCGGCGACGGCGAGGCTGTCGGATCCCAGGGCCGCCTCCTGCGCCGCGAGGGCCTGGCGCAGCAGCGGCTCGGCGTCGGCGTAGCGGCCCTGGAGCGACAGGTTGCCGGCCAGGCTGCTCAGGCTGGCGGCGGCGTCGGGATGGGCCTCGCCATAGGCGGCCTTGTCGATGGCCAGGGCGCGACGGCGCAGGGGCTCGGCCTCCGGGACGCGCTGCTGGGCCTCGAGGTTGAAGGCCAGGCTGGCGTACTGGCCGCCCAGGCGCGGGCTGTCCTCGCCGAACGCCTTGCGGTCGATGGCCAGCGCCCGGCGGGTCAGGGCCTCGGCCTCCTCCGGCCGATCCAGCTGGACCAGGACGTTGGCCAGGTTGCCCAGGTCGCTGGCGACGGCCGGGTGGTCCTTGCCGTCGGCCGCCTCGGCGATCGCCAGGGCCGCGCGGAACTGGGTCTCGGCCTCGCCCAGCCGGCCCTCGGCCAGGTAGAGCGCGCCCAAGTTGGCCAGGTCGCGGCCGACCAGCGGGTGGTTGGGGCCCAGCGCCTTGCCGTCGATGGCGGCGGCCTCGCGGAACAGCGCCTCGGCCTCGGCGAAGCGGCCCAGGGTCTGCTGCAGGTCGGCCAGGCTGTTGAGGGCGAGCGCGACGGTGGGGTGCTCCGGCCCGCTGATCCGGCGGGCGAGGGCCACGGCCTCGGCATAGACCGGCGCGGCGTCGCGATAGCGGGCCTGGCCCTTCAGGTTGTCGGCCAGGGCGTTGAGCAGCGTCGGGAGGCTGGCGGCCGTCTCGCCCTGGGTGGCGCGGACGCTGGCGACGACGGCCCGGTGCAACGGCTCGGCCTCGGCGTGCCGGCCACGGGCGTCCAGCAGCAGGGCCAGGTTGTTCTGGATCGCGGCGATGAACGGATGGGCCTCGCCCAGCGCCGTCCGCGCCATGGGCAGGGCCTGGCGGTCCAGGGCCTCGGCCTCCTCGAGCCGCCCCTGGCCGATGAGCGCGCCGGCCAGGGTGACCATGACCAGCGCCTCCTCGCCGCGATCGGGCAGGGTGCGGGCCAAGGCCAGCGCCTGGCGCGCCCAGCGTTCAGCGGTGAGGGCGTCGCCGGCCGCCGTGGCCTGGTTGGTCCCGGCCTCCAGCAGGTCGAGGCAGCGGTCGGGCTGGCTGGCCGGCGCGCGGCAGGCGGCGATGGCCAGGCCGATCAGGCGATAGGCCTCGGCGTAGTTCCCGGCCATGAAGGCGGCCTGGGCGTCCGGCGCCTTGACCCGCGCGGGCGGCGCCGGCGCGGCGGCGACCATGACCAGCAGCCCCAGCGGCGCGAGGCGCCGTCCGACGCGCCGAGACCATCCCTTACGCAGACCCATGTCCCCCGCTTAGCACGGGATGGAAACACCGGGAGAGGCGTTGCGCGGCGCGCGGGGCTTGCTAGTCATGGGGCAATCCCTGGGGAACCGCATGAAATCGACATTCGCCGCCGCCGCCGTGATGGCCGCGTCACTGGCCACCGCCGCCCACGCCGCCGCGCCGCCCGTCCTGCCGCTGAGCGAGACCGAACAGGCCCATCCCGCCCTGCCGCCGGTGCTGACGCAGCGCGATCGGGCCAAGGTGGTGGACGCCATCCTGGCCGACCGGCTGGAGACGGTGATCCCCAAGCTGATGCGCGAGCAGGGGATCGACATGTGGGTGCTGGTGGCCCGCGAGTATCTGGAAGACCCGGTGGTGGCGACCATGCTGGACGCCGAGAGCCTGCGCGCGCGGCGGCGCACGATCCTGGTGTTCTTCGATCCGGGCGGCGGCAAGCCGGTCGAGCGGCTGACGGTCAGCCGCTACGGCCTGGGCGGCCTGTTCAAGCCGGTCTGGAATCCCGACGCGCAGCCCGACCAGTGGAAGGCGCTGGCCGACACCATCGCGGCGAAGAACCCGAGGAAGATCGCGGTGAACACCTCGTCGCTCAGCGCCTTCGGCGACGGCATCACGCTGAGCCAGCACACCGAGATGGTCGCGGCGCTGTCGCCCGAGCTGCGCGGGCGGCTGGTGTCGGGCGAGGGCCTGTCGATCGGCTGGCTGGAGACCCGCACGCCGCTGGAGATGAAATACTACGCCGGCATCGTGCGGCTGGCGCACGCGGTGCTGGCCGAGGGCTTCTCGTCCAAGACCATCAAGCCGGGGGTGACCACCACGGACGACGTGGTCTGGTTCTACCGCGAGCGGCTGGCGCGCCTGGGCGTCGACACCTGGTTCCACCCGTCGGTGGGCGTGACGCGCCAGGGCGTGAAGGACCTGCTGGAGGGCGACACGGTCATCCAGAAGGGCGACCTGCTGTGGTGCGACTTCGGCATCACCTACCTGCGGCTCAACACCGACACCCAGCACCTGGCCTATGTGCTGAAGGACGGCGAGACGGCGGCGCCGGCGGGGCTCAGCGCGGGCCTGGCGGCGGCGAACGGGATCCAGGACGCCCTGACCTCGTCGTTCAAGGTGGGCGAGACGGGCAACGCCGTGCTGGCGGTCGCCCGCGCCAAGGCCATCGCCAAGGGGCTGAAGCCGTCGATCTATTCCCACCCGCTGGGCTACCACGGCCACGGCGCCGGGCCGGCGCTGGGCATGTGGGACAACCAGAACGGCGTGCCGCACGGCGAGTTCAAGGTCCACGCCGACACCGCCTGGTCCATCGAGCTCTCGGCCTTCGCGTCGGTGCCGGAGTGGGGCGGCCAGGAGGTGCAGTTCCGCACCGAGGAAGACGCCTTCTACGACGGCAAGCAGGTGCATTACCTGGATGGGCGGCAGAAGGCGCTGACGCTGATCGGCGGGAAATAGCCCGCGCGTTCGTCGCACGGAGTCCCCGTTCGTCGCGTGGGGATGGCCGCGCGGCGGGAGTCGTTTCATGAGCGCTCGCCGATTTCTGGAGAGCCGCCCTCATGCGCCTGACGCCCCTCGCCCTCGTCGCCCTGGTCTCGCTGGCCGCGTGCAGCAAGCCCGAGACCGCCGAGGCGCCGCAGGGCGTCGACGTCGCGGCCGTGGCGCCGGCGGGCCTGACCCTGGGCGACGACGGCCTGCCGCGAATGCGGGCGGGCCTCTGGGAGGTGGTGAGAACCGACGACGGCGAGGTCGAGACCACCCGCCACTGCACCGGCGCCGAGGTGGACGCCGAGGTCCGCGAGATGCTGACCCGCGAGACCCCCGGCTGCAAGACCGAGCGCGCGGCCAGGCCGAGCGGCCTGAAGGTTCACGCCGTCTGCGAACAGGCGGGCGGGCTGAAGACCGATGCAACCATCACGATGACGGGGTCGGAGACAGCCTACGACATGACCGTCGGCATCTATCTGGTCAAAGCCGACGGCAGCCGCGAAGGCAGCGATGTCACCGCCAAGGCCAAATGGATCGGCGCCTGTCCGGCCGGCGTGCAGCCGGGCGAGGCGGTCGCGGGCTAGGCGCCCTCTGCGGCGTAGATCGCCTTCAGGCGGCCGGCGATCTCGCCCATCCGGGCTCGCAGGTCGGGCGGGGCCAGCACCTCGGCGTCGGCGCCCAGCTTGAGAAAGTCCGAGGCCGCGTTCTCGATGGACTCGATGGGGACGACGACACGGGCCCAGCCGGCGGCGTCGACGTCCGTGGCGGCGCGGGCCGCGCGCTCGGCCGCCGGGCTGATATTGCAGATCGCCTTGAGGCCGGCGGGCGACAGCCGCAGCGTCGCCTCGCCCTTGTAGAGGCGCGCCTCGAAGTCGCGGACCCAGGCTTGCCAGTAGGCGGGCAGGTCGAAGGCGGCGGGGCGCTCGAAGGTCTCGGGCGCCAGCTCCAGCGCCTGGATATTGGAGACGCGGTAGGTCCGGGGTTTGCCGCCAGCCTGGGCGACGACGTACCAGACCCCCGCCTTCAGGGCCAAGCCCAGGGGCTCCAGCTCGCGCTCGGTGACGCCGGTCCAGGCGTCGTAGCGGATGCGGATGCGCCGCGCGGTCCAGACGGCCTCGGCCAGGGCCGGCAGCACCTCGGTGTGCTCGGCATTGCGGTACCAGCCGATGGGATCCAGGTGGAAGCGGCTGCCGATCCGCGCCGCGCCGATCCGCCCCTCGGCGGGCAGGGCGGCCAGCAGCTTGAGCTGGGCCGCGGCCATGGCGTCGCCCAGGCCCAGGTCGGCCGCGGCGCCGGGCAGGCCCGACAGGAACAGCGTCTCGGCCTCGGCGGGGCTCAGGCCGGTCAGCCGGGTGCGGTAGCCCTCCAGCAGCTGGAAGCCGCCGCTGCGGCCCCGGTCGGCGTAGACCGGCACGCCGGCGGCGCTCAGGTGGTCGATGTCGCGGTAGATGGTGCGGATCGAGGTCTCGAACTCGTCGGCCAGCGCCTGGGCGGTCATCCGTCCTCGGGTTTGGAGCAGCAGCAGGATCGAGAGCAGTCGGCTGGCGCGCATGGGCGGAGCCTAGACCATTCGTCGCTCAGGTTGGTTCAGTCTCGGCACGACGAATGGTCTATTTTTCCTAGCAAAGGTCTTGAGCGATCGACGGTTCAAGCGAACCGTCGATCGCTCTAGCAGGCAAAGCAGACAGATCGTGTCAGCTATGGCTCGGTCATCTTGTAGCCGCGCGGCCGGCGGGCGAACCAGCCGGCGATGACGCAGGAAGCCTGGCCGTCGTGGACGGTCACGGTGGTGCGCCGGCCGGGGCCGGGCTGGAAGGTGGTGCGGCGGCCGTCCGCCTCGACCGTCACCGCGCCGGGGCCGCTGAACTGACAGACGCTGTAGGACTTGGGGTTCATGAACCCATCCTCGCGGAACGCCGCGCAACTGACGTCGCCCAGATGCCGGGTGAAGCGGACCTTGTTGTAGGTGAAGGTCCTGGGGACCTTGTGGCCCACAACCGAGGGGTCGGCATGGACCACGACCGGGCAGGGCGGCCCCTGGACGTCCCAGGCCTGCTTCTCCGCGCGGGCGCCCGCCCAGGTCCGGTAGACGTCGATGGCGGGGATCGAGACAAGGAGCAGCAGGATGCCGACCAGGCCGGCGTTCTGGAAGACGACGTCGCGCCGGCCCGTTCGCAGCGATCGTCGCTTCTGCGCCTCGATATCCCGCATCCGGCCAGCTCTCCATTTTCCGGAGAGTATTACGGACGTAATATTTTGCTTGCGGCAAGGCCTGAGGGCGAATATTTCTTACATTTGTAATTGAGGTTGTGAAGGGGGTTTCCGTGCGGGTGCTCATTGTCGCGTTCTTGTTGGCCGCGCTGGCGCAAGCCGCTCCAGCCGCCGAGCTCAAGGTCGTCTCGATTGGGGTCGCCCAGACGGCCGCGGAGCGGCTGGTCGTGCATTCCGAGCGCGTCGGGCGCGACTTCCAGATCGATGTGTGGAGCCCGGTCACCCGGCCCTGGCTGCCCGGCCAGAAGGCGGCGGCCGTCTACATCCTGGACGGCGGCTACGGCATGGCTGGTCCCATCGCCTCCACACTTGGCGGGACCAATGCGATGCAGCCCGCCTACGTCGTCACGGTGGGCTATCCGCCGGGCAAGGGCGCGCGCGAGTTCGACCTGTTGTTCGGCCCCGGGACCCGGCCGGACGGGACGGTGGCCAAGGGCGGCGGCGCGGAGGCCTTCACCGCCTTCCTGGTCGAGGAGTTGAAGCCGTTCATCGAGGCCCGCTATCCCGCCGACCCGGGGAACGCCGTGCTGATGGGCCATTCGCTGGCGGGCATCTACACCGCCAATGTGCTGACCAGGCGACCCGACGCCTTCGCCGGCTATGTGATCGCCAGCCCGTCCCTGTGGGCCGATCCGCAGGTGATCGAGCGGCTGGCCGCCGTACGGCGCGGGGCCGGTCCGCCGCGCCGGGTGTTCGTGGCCTATGGTGGGGCGGAGGCGCCCTACATGATCGACGGCGGGCGGCGCGTCGCCCGCGTCGTGGCCGCCAACCGAAGCTTCGAGTCCCGCAGCCAGGTCTTCGCGAGCGAAGAGCATCTGACCTACTACCCGGCCCTGGCGCGCGCCGGCCTGGGCGCTCTGCTGCCCCGGAAGACCCGGATCGACTTTCCCGATCCCGTCGCCCTGACGCCGGAGGTCCTGGGCCGCTACGCCGGGACCTACCGGTTCTCCGAGGAGCGGACGATGACCGTGACCGTGGAGGGTGCGAAGCTGCGGGCCACCCGCACCGACCGGCCGCCGATGTCGCTGAGCGCCAGCGCGCCGGACCGCTTCTTCGCCGACGGCATGGACATCCGGCTGGTGTTCGAAGGCCCTGCGACCGGTCCGGCGTCGGCGGTGACGATGCAGATGAATGGCGATGCGGCGCGGGGGGTGCGGGCCGCGCCGTAGGGCCGGCGGCGCACAGCCCGTCTCCTCACCCGTAGGGAGAGGAGAACGCAAAGCTCCGTACTCAATACCGCTCATCCCGGCCTTCGCCGGGATGAGCGGAAGGTGGTGAATTCTCTGCAGTTGAATTGAGTACGGATCCAACGCGCTCGGTTCAGAACATCGGATCGGGCGGGGCGCGCTTCTTCTTCCTGCTGGGCCGTTCCCACATCACGCCGGGATAGCCCTTCAGCGGCGCCAGGGGTTCGCCCAGGTAGGTCCAGTCGGCTTGCTGGCCGAGGTTCATGTGGTAGCGCGGCTCGCGGCCGGTGCGGGCGGTGAAGAGGGCGCGCGGCACATTCACCATCTTGGGCGCGCTGGCGCGCTCGTAGAACAGGGGCGTGCCGCAGCGGGCGCAGAAGCTGCGGGCCGTGCCGGCGGCCTCGTCCTCGAAGCGGGTGATGTGCTTCTCGCCGTCCAGCACCCGGAAGCGACTGCGCCAGCTGCCCACATAGGTGGCGTAGGCCGCGCCGTGGGCCTGGCGGCTGGCGGCGGAATGGTCGTGCCAGGCCCAGCGGGCGGGGACGCCGATCTCCACCCGCACCGCGCCGCAGACACAGGCGCCGATCGCCACCTCGCCCTTGGCCATCAGCCGGCCTCCAGCCCGTCGAGGATCGCGGCGTTGGCCTCGCGAGGGTAACTATGGCTGAGGTCGTCGATCTCGACGTAGGTCACCGCCGCGCCGGCGGCGCCCAGGTCGCGGGCGGCCTCGCGGGCCATGTCGACCGGGAACATCCAGTCCAGCGCGCCGTGGACGATGTGGATCGGCAGGCCGGCCAGGCGCCCCGGATCGGCGAAGCTGGCCAGCATCGGGTGGAACGCCGCCGAGACCGGCGCCAGGTGGGTGAACGGCGACGCGGGCTCCAGGCCGGAGACGTAGCAGAACGTGCCGCCGTCGCTCATGCCGGTCAGCAGGATACGGGTCGGGTCGATGTTCCAGCGCCCGCGCACATAGCCCAGCAGCCGGCCGAGGTTGGGGGTGTCGGGGTCGTCCCCGGTGATCGCCCAGGTGCGGCCGATGGCGGTGGGCGCCACCACGATCGCGCCCCGGCTGCGGGCGTCGCGCAGCCAGCTCCAGAGAAACGACCGGCCGTTGCCGCCGCCGCCGTGCAGGGCGACCACCAGGGGCCAAGGCCGGCCGGGGTCGTAGTACTCCGGCACATAGGCCGAGAAGCCGCCGCGCGAGTCCGGGGCGTTGTCGTAGTGCAGCACGCCGGTGTCCGGACTTGGCGCGGCGTGGGACAGCCGGTGCAGCAGGCCGGCGTTCTCGCGCACCGCCGGGTCCAGGAAGACGCGGCTGACGGGCGCCAGGTCGTGGGCCAGCGGATAAAGCGCTTCCTGGGCGCGGGGCAGATGGCGCAGGGCGCGGAAGATCGCGGTCAGGCTGTCGGGGTCCGAAGGCGCGGCGCGCAGGCCTTCATAGGCGGCCAGGGTTTCGCTGGCCGAGGCGATCAGCGCGGCGCGGATCTCGGCCAGACCGGGCGGCCAGGCGTCCAGCCGATGGACCTGGGCGCGAAGCTCGGCGTCCGGCGCGCCGATCGCGGCCATCACCGCCTCGAAATCCTGCGGGTTCAGATAGCGCGCGACGAAGCCCAGCCGCTCCAGCGCCTGCAGCAGCGGCGGCAGGAAGGCCACCAGGTCGTCGAGTTCGCGCTCTTCCACGGGTCCCCTCGCGGCCGGAGACTCCAACCTAGGATGCGGGGGCTAAAATGAAAGCCTAGGGCGCCGTCGCGGCCGCTTCGCGCGCCGTCTGGCGTCCGCCGGCCAGTATGCCGGGCAGCGAGTAGTTTCCCTCGTGGCAGGCGTATTCGTAGATCGGGTCGGCGGTCCGTATCAGCACCATCTCGGCGCGCCAGACCTGCTTGAACATCACCGGATCGTCGACGGCGAAGTCGTAGCGGATCTCGCTGGGCGAGATGCGGGTGAAGCGCTCGGTCACGCGGGCGTCCGGCGACAGGTAGAGGCGGGTCGGAACGCGATAGGACGCGACGGGATGGAAGCCGCGGGTCTCGACGACCAGGGTGTCGCCCTCCCACCGCCCCGCGGGATCGCCGGTGATGGGCCGCATCGCCTTGGGCAGCGGCGGGGTCGGCGTCAGAGGCACGATGCGGACGTCGTGGATCATCTCGGAATGGATGACCACATAGTCCCTCGTCTGCACGATCTGGTGGTGGGCGTTGTAGCTGCCGTTCAGCAGCGGCGGGCCGGTGATGCCGCCCAGAGCGGTCAGGCAGCGTTCGGGGCCGGGACGTACCTCCGGGCCGTCGAAATTCAAGTCGGCGGCGGCTTGGGCGGCGGCCAGTCGCTTCAGTCCGGCCTCGGTGTAGGGCAGCCGCCCGTCGGCCGGTTCGACGATCCAGGAGGCGCGGGCCTCGCCGCCGATGCGGGCCAGGGTCGCGCCCGGCTCCCACCACTCGGTGTCCTTCTGGCCCACGTCGTCGGCGATCGGCGGGCGGCCGTCGGCGGCGGTTTCGAACGCCTTCGCCTGGGCCGCGGGGATCGCCAGGGTCTTGAAGATCGGGCGGCGCTCCAGGGTGGTCAGCGACCGGTTGGTCCAGACGCCCTCCAGGCTGGGGTGTCCGTCCGGGGCGCGCGGAACCTGCGCCGTGGCCGTCCCGCCCCAACAGAGGGCGGCGATCAAGGCGGTCCGCGCGACGGCAGGCATGGCGTTCTCCCGGCTGGGTCCGACCCTAGCGCCCCGGCGCGGATTTCAGCAGCGTCTCCGCGCCGAAAGCAACGCGATCCTTGATGGCGAGCGGCGGCGGGGTATCTGCTTGCGATTTTTCAAACGGCCGTTAGACCCGTTGGCGATGGCCAAAGACGCGACAGACAAGACCGGTTCTTCGAAGGAAGCCTACGACGACCGGCCGTTCCACTTCGACAACCTGCCGCCCGAGATCCGGGCGCCGCTGGCCCCGTACGCGGGCGCCGAGCCGCCGACGCCGGCGTGGTTCCGGTGGGCCATCGCCCAGGAGCCCGAGCGCGGGTTCGTCACCTCGCACGGCACCAAGATCGAGACCCTGACCTGGGGCGAGCCGGGCAAGCCCGGCCTGCTGCTGGCGCACGGCAACAGCGCGCATGCCGACTGGTGGAGCCCGCTGGCGCCCTATCTGGCCAAGGACTATCGGGTGACCTCGATGTCGCTGGCCGGGATGGGCAATTCCGAGTGGCGCGAGACCTATCGCTTCCGCGACTTCGCCGACGACGCCGAGGCGGTGTCGCGGGCGACCGGCCTCTACGACGGCGGCCGCAAGCCGATCTACATCGGCCACTCGTTCGGCGGGGGCCAGGTGTTCTTCGCGGCGGCCAAGTACCCTGAGCATATGCACGCCGCCGTGCTGGTCGACACCGGCTTCGGCGGCCCGCCGCCCGAGGTGCTGGAGGCCCAGGCCAAGCGCCGCGAGGTGCTGGCCAACATCCCGTCGGCGGATCGCCCCAGCCGCGTCTACGCCACCGTGGAGCAGGCGCTGGCGCGGTTCCGCCTGATGCCGCCCCAGCCCACCGAGAACCACTACGTCCTCGACTTCATCGCGCGGCGGTCGCTGAAGCGGGCGCCCCTGCCGGACGGCTCGGGCGAGGGGTGGACGTGGAAGTTCGACCCCGAGATGTGGGAGAAGCTGGACCGCAGCGAGGGGATGTCTCAGACCGTGATGCCGCGGCTGGCGGTGCCGATGGTCCACCTGTACGGCGACAAGAGCCGGATCATCGAGCGCAAGGCCAAGGGCGAGCAGAGCTTCTTCGACGACCAGGTCATGGAGATCGAGATCCCCAATTCGCATCACCACGTGATGATCGACCAGCCATTGGCCCTGGTGGCGGCGCTTCGGACCCTTCTGGCCACTTGGCCGCATTGAACCCGGGGGGCGGTTCGTGTATCGCCCCCGCTGACTTCCATTCATCCGAGAGTGAATTCCGATGGCCGGGGCTTCTTCCGACTACCAGCGCGGCACGATGAACATCGCCGAACAGAACGCGACGTTCCATCTGGTGATGGGCCTGACCAAGTGGGGTTCGCTCTACCTCAGCTCGGTCCTGCTGTTCTTCGTCCTGCTGTTCTGCACCCACACCGGCTTCCTGGGTTCGGCCGGGACCGCGGTGGCGATGGCGGTGCTGGGCACCCTGCTGCTGCGCGACAAGAAGACCGCCGACGCGCACTAGGCGCTGACGGCCGACGATTTCGACGAGCCTCCGCGTGAGCGGAGGCTTTGTCGTATCTGCCGTGCCTGCCGGGCGTGATCGCCGGCCCCGGGAATATTGTTGCGCCGCATTGCTGCAGTGCGGCAGAATTTTTCAAACGAGCGTTCAAATCCGGCCGGGTGGGCGGCTGGACAAGGGGTGAGAACGCCCCCTATGGTCGCGCCGCAATCGGGCCGATCGGGGGATTTCGCGGACCATGGCCGTCATCGCCGTCACCAAGGAGCGTCGCGCGGGAGAGACCCGTGTGGCCGCCGTCCCCGAGACGGTGAAGAAGCTCATCGGCGCGGGGTATTCCGTGATCGTCGAGGCCGGCGCGGGCGTTCCCGCCGCCTATCCCGACGCGGATTACGCCGCCGCCGGCGCGACCATCGCCAAGACCGCCAAGGAGGCGATCGGCAAGGCCGACATCCTGTTCAAGGTGCGCGGTCCCGAGGCCGAGGAGATCGCGGCGTTGAAGTCCGGCGCGATCGTCGCCGCCACGCTCAACCCCTACATGGAGCGCGCCACGCTGGACGCGCTGGCCAAGCAGGGCGCCACGGCCTTCGCCATGGAATTCGTGCCGCGGATCACGCGGGCCCAGGTGATGGACGTGCTGTCCTCCCAGGCCAACCTGGCCGGCTACCGCGCCGTGATCGAAGCCGCCGAGGCCTATGGCCGGGCGATGCCGATGATGATGACCGCCGC
This sequence comes from Alphaproteobacteria bacterium, assembly GCA_018821435.1. Classification (GTDB taxonomy): domain Bacteria; phylum Pseudomonadota; class Alphaproteobacteria; order Caulobacterales; family Caulobacteraceae; genus Phenylobacterium. The sequence goes on along the minus strand of JAHJME010000034.1, from coordinate 47,188 downwards.
CGGCACCGTCGCCGCCGCCAAGGTGTTCGTCATGGGCGTGGGCGTCGCCGGCCTCCAGGCCATCGCCACGGCCCGCCGCCTGGGCGCCGTCGTGACCGCCACGGACGTGCGTCCGGCCACCAAGGAACAGGTCGAAAGCCTGGGCGCCAAGTTCCTCGCCGTCGAGGACGAGGAGTTCAAGAACGCCCAGACCGCCGGCGGCTACGCCAAGGAGATGAGCGCGGAGTACCAGGCCAAGCAGGCCGAGCTGGTCTCGTCGCACATCGCCAAGCAGGACATCGTGATCACCACGGCCCTGATCCCGGGCCGCCCCGCGCCCAAGCTGGTCAGCGCCGCCCAGGTCGCCTCGATGCGTCCGGGCTCGGTGCTGGTCGACCTGGCCGTCGAGCAGGGCGGCAATGTCGAGGGCGCCAAGCTGGGCGAGGTCGCCGAGACCGCGAACGGCGTGAGGATCATGGGCGTGGCCAACCTGCCGGGCCGGATCGCCACCGACGCCTCGGCGCTCTACGCGCGCAACCTGTTCGCCTTCGCCGGCCTGTTCCTGACCAAGGACGGCGCGTTCGCGCCCGACCTGGAGGAAGAGATCCTGAAGGCGGCGCTGGTCACCCACGGCGGCGCGGTCGTCCACCCGAACCTCAAAGCCTGATCCGGAGATAGAACCATGGATGTCGATCCCACGGTCTTCCGCCTGGCGATCTTCGTGCTCGCGATCTTCGTCGGCTACTACGTGGTCTGGAGCGTCACGCCGGCGCTGCACACCCCGCTTATGGCCGTCACCAACGCCATCTCCTCGGTGATCATCGTGGGGGCCTTGCTGGCCGCCGCGGCCAGCGGGACCGGCGGCGAACTGACCGGCAACATCCTGATCTCGAAGGGCGCCGGCGCGGTCGCCGCGGCCTTCGCGGCGGTGAACATCTTCGGCGGCTTCCTCGTCACCCAGAGGATGCTGGCCATGTACAAGAAGAAGGACAAGGCGAAGTGACTGGCGACGTCCTCTGGGGCGTGCTGGGCATCGTCGCGTTCTGCCTGCTGGGCTTCGGCATGCTGGCCTTGCCGGCGGTCGGGGCGCGAAATCCGCGGATCCGTGCGGCCATGACGTTCGCCGCGCAGGCCCTCCAGGCCGCGCTGGTGTCCTGGGGCGTCCATCGCTTTCTGTTCAGGCCCGACGGCCTGGTCGCGAACGGGCGGCTGTCGGACGACGCCGCCACCGCGATCTGGGCGGTAGTGAGCCTGCTGGTCGCTGCAATCGTTCTCCGCCGCGCCTGGCGGTCATTGTCTGAAACGAACTCTTCGACGGGCTCGGGGGCCTCCGCATGAACGGCAACATCGCCTCCATCCTCTACCTCGTGTCCGGGGTGCTGTTCATCCTGGCGCTCCGGGGCCTGAGCTCGCCGACGACCAGCCAGGCGGGCAACCGCAACGGCATGATCGGCATGGCCATCGCGGTGGTCACGGCGCTGTCCACCCTGTGGACCGAGGGCAAGCTTGACGCTCTGACCCTGGGCCTGATCGCGGGCGGCGTGGCCGTCGGCGGCATCGTGGGCGCGCTGATCGCGCGCAAGGTCGCGATGACCGCCATGCCGCAGCTGGTCGCCACCTTCCACAGCCTGGTCGGCGCGGCCGCCTGCCTGGTGGCCGTGGCCGCGATCTACACGCCCGCCGCCTATGGGATCCTGGGCGACGACGGGCACATCCACCTCAACTCGCTGATCGAGCTGTCGCTGGGCCTGGCCATCGGGGCGGTGACCCTGACCGGCTCGGTGATCGCGGCGCTGAAGCTGAACGGCAACATGAGCGGCGCGCCGATCATGCTGCCCGCCCGCCACCTGCTGAACCTGGCGCTGGGCCTGGGCATCGTCGCCCTGGTGGTCGTCCTGGTGATGAGCGGCGGCACGGCGATCTGGGCGTTCTGGGCCATCCTGGCGCTCAGCCTGATCATCGGCGTCACCCTGATCATCCCCATCGGCGGCGCGGACATGCCCGTCGTGGTCTCGATGCTGAACAGCTACTCCGGCTGGGCGGCCGCGGCCCTGGGCTTCACGCTCGAGAACATCACCCTGATCATCACCGGCGCCCTGGTCGGCTCGTCGGGCGCGATCCTCAGCTACATCATGTGCAAGGCGATGAACCGCAGCTTCATCTCCGTGATCCTGGGCGGCTTCGGGGCGGAAGACGCCGCGGCCGGCGCGGGCGGCAAGGTCGAGACCCGGCCGGTGAAGCAGGGGTCGGCGGACGACGCGGCCTTCATCATGAAGAATGCCTCCAAGGTCATCATCGTCCCCGGCTACGGCATGGCCGTCGCCCAGGCCCAGCATGCGCTGCGCGAGATGGTCGACAAACTGAAGGAGGAGGGCGTGGAGGTGAAGTACGCCATCCACCCCGTGGCCGGCCGGATGCCGGGCCACATGAACGTGCTGCTGGCCGAGGCCAACGTCCCCTACGACGAGGTCTTCGAGCTGGAGGACATCAACGCCGAGTTCCCGACCGCCGACGTGGCCTTCGTGATCGGCGCCAACGACGTCACCAACCCGGCGGCCAAGACCGACACCTCCAGCGCGATCTACGGCATGCCCATCCTGGACGTGGAGAAGGCGCGCACCGTGCTGTTCGTGAAGCGCGGCATGGCGGCGGGCTACGCCGGCGTCGAGAACGAGCTGTTCTTCCGCGACAACACCATGATGCTGTTCGCCGACGCCAAGAAGATGGTCGAAGGGATCGTGAAGGCGCTCTAGCGGCGCCTTCGCACCCGATCAGCCGAAGACGTCGCCGCCGGTCAGCGCCTGGCCGGTGATGACGATCGGGCTGTCGTTTCCGCCCAGCATGTTGCCGTGCGGGCCCACCAGCACATAGCCGTCCATGACGCCGTCGCCGTCGAAGTCGACGTCGACGCGGGTCAGCGGCGGGTTGACCAAGGTTGTCCCGTAGTCGCCGCCGCCGGCGCCACGGTCCGTCGGATCGGGGGCCAGCGTGGTCGGGCCGGTCGGATGGCCTGGATCGCCCTGCTGGGCGGTGAAGCCGTTGTCGACCGGCGGGATCTTGGTCCCGTCCGCGCCGGTTCCCGGATGCGGCGGCACCCGGATCGTCTGGCCGCTGCTGGTGATCAGCTTGTCGAAGCTGGTGAAGTCGAGGACCGTGCCCAGCAGGGTGTTGGCGTTGCCCAGGTGGACGGGCGCCGCGATCACGAACGTGTCGGCGCCCTCGCCGCCCACCGCGATCGTGCCGGACGTCAGTTCGATCCGGTCGTCGCCCGCGCCGCCTTCCAGCAAGTCGTGGCCGCCGCCGCCGCGCAGGGTGTCGTTGCCCGCGCCGCCGATGATGTGCTCGTCCGCGGCGGTCCCGACCAGCAGGTCGTCGCCGTCGGTCCCGTGAATGACCACGGCCGGGGGTTCCGCACGGATCGCCGGCGCCGCGGCCGTCTCGTCAGGCTTCACGGCCGGCGCGGTCTCGATCGGTGCGGCAGGGGCCGTGGGAGCGTCGACTGTCTCTTCCTGGTGCGGTGCGGCGGCCGGCGGAGCGTCCGCGACCGGGGCCACGACCGCCACCACGGCGGGGGCGGCGCCGGCGGAGGCGGGGTGCAGCGTGGCGCCCTGGGTGGCGAGCTCACGGTCCTGGGACGGCGCGTCGGCGTCCGGGGGCGGGGCGGTGGGCTCGGCCGGCAGCTCGGGCGGCGCCTCGGCGGCCGTGGCCTCGCCGCCGATGCCGGCGGTCTCGTAGAAGAAGGCGGTGGCCGCGACGAGGGCCAGGAACGTCTGGCCCTGGCGGGCAGTCATGCCGAACGGCAGGATGGTGGCGCTCTGCGGGGCCAGCACGGCCTCGGTCGCATCCAGGTGGTCGCGAAGGGCGGTGTGCAGGTCGACGTTCTCGTTGACCGCGTCGTCCACCGCCGAGTGGACCACGAAGGCCCCGCCGATCCGGGCCACGTGGATGAGCACGTCGCCGTTGCCGTCCGTGACCACGCACCAGGGATCGCCTTCGTCGGTCGCGCCGAAGATGACGTCGACCTCGACGCCGCCGGCCGAGAGCCGGTCGGCCAGCTCCTGCAGGCGCGCGCGCTCGGACTCGGTCCAGTCGCCGCTTTCGCGCACGCGGGCGATGAAGGGAACGACCTGGCCCATAGGTTCGGAAAGCATCTCCTGGGGTGGTTAGCCGGCCGCCTGGGCCTTCGGGGCCAGCGCCGCGCTCTCGGCGCTGAACAGCAGCCTATATAGTTCCGGTTCGTAGTAGCGCAGCAGGGTCTTGGCGAATTCTCCGGGCTCCAGGCCCAGCGCCTCGGCCCAGGCGCCCTGCGTCTCGATCGGCAGGCGGCCCAACCCGCTCTCCACCTGTGAGACGAAGGTGTAGTAGCGCAAACCCACCTGCTCGGCCAGTTCGGCCTGGGTCAGCTTGGCCTCTTCCCGCGCGGTCTTCAGCCAGCGACCGGCCTGCTGACGCAGGATCTTGATCTGAGCGGCCTTGGCGGGATCGGTCGCGGGTCTCGGCATCACAGGCTCCGGGGCTTCGACCTTCGCCCCCTGGGAAACGATTCCCTTGCAGGCGCTGGCCAAGCCGCATAATACAGTAATTACGCAACAAATAATTACACGACGCATTGCCGCTCGTCAGTGGCTATCACGTCGCCTCGTTTCGGGAAAGCAATGAAGCGTCTCCTCGTCTCCACGGCCTTGCTGCCGCTCCTTTATGCCGCCTCCGCTCACGCCGAGACAAAGATCTCCACCGCCACCACCGCCCCGGTGAAGACGTCCACCATCGCCGCCGGGCAGGCGGACCACCTGACCATCGACGCGGCCGGCTCCATCGCCCCCACCGTCGCCGGACCGGCGGTGACGATCGACACCTCCAACGCCGTGATCAACAACGGCGCGATCACCTTCACCGGGGTGAACGGCGCGACCGGCGTCCTGGTGAACAGCGGCGTGGCCATGGCGCTGGCCAACAACGGCACGATCAATGTGGTCGAAGACTACACGGCCACCGACGCCGACAGCGACGGCGACCTGGACGGCCCGTTCGCGCAGGGCTCGAACCGGTTCGGCATCCGCGTGCTGTCGCCCGGCGCGATCGGCAACATCACCAACGGCGGCAGCATCACCGTCGAGGGCAACGATTCGGCCGCCATCTCGATCGAGGGCCGGCTGACCGGCAACCTGACCAGCTCGGGCGGCGTGGCCGTCGTGGGCGACCGCAGCGTCGGCATCCGCGCCGACTCGGTGTCGGGCGACGTGAAGATCCTGGGCGCGGTGCAGTCGCAGGGCGAGGGCACGGTTGGCGTGCAACTGGGCAGCGTGGATGGCGCGGTCGTGCTGCAGGGCGCGATCTCCAACACCGGTTACCGCAGCGCCGACCGCCTGGCCGACGCGGCGCGGGCCAAGCTGGACGCCGACGACCTGAAGCAGGGCGGCGGGGCGGTGCGGATCACCGGCAACGTGGGCAAGGGGATCCTGCTGGATCGCCCGCCCCTGGACAGCAGCACCACCGACACCGACGAGGACAAGGACGGTATTCCCGACGCCGCCGAGGGCATCGCCGCCATCGCGTCCTACGGCGCGGCGCCGGCCATCGACATCGGCGGCGCCTCGGCGATCACCATCGGCGCGGCCGGGACCGGCGACCTGGCCTACGGCTTCATCAACCGGGGCTCCGTCACCGGCAACGGCGTGAACGACGGGATCGCGGGCGTGGCCTTGCGCATCGGCCAAGTCGGCGGCGGGACCGTCACCGTCCAGGGCGGGATCAGCAACATCGCCGGCGCCACCATCGTCGGCCGCTCGTACCTGGCCCAATCGACGGCCGTGCTGCTAAACGCCAACGCGGTGGTCCCGGTGTTCCGCAACGCCGGCTCGGTCGGCGCGGAACAGAACGGCGGCCTGCACGACGCGCGGGCCATCGTCGATCTGTCGGGCACGCTGGCCCTGGTCGAGAACTCCGGCGTGATCCGCGCGGTGGTCAATCCGGCCACGGGCGTGACCCAGACCGGCAAGACCATCGCCATCGACCTGTCGGCCAACACCACCGGCGCCGTCATTCGCCAGGCCAAGGTCAACACCACCGACACCCCCGCGATCGGCGGCGACATCCTGTTCGGCTCGGGCAATGACCGCCTGGAACTGCTGGGCGGGACCTTTGCCGGGACGATCAACTTCGGCGCGGGCGCCGACAGCCTGATCCTGGACGGCGGCGCCACGGCGGCCGGCCGGATCGTGGACAGCGACGGGCGCCTCAGCATCGACGTGCGCGACGGCCGCCTGACCATGGGCAACCTCGAGACGGTGACAATCACCTCGCTGAACCTGGGCGCCAAGGGCGTGCTGGCGGTGACGATCGACCCGACGGTCACCAACACCCGACTGAACGTCACCGGCGCGGCCACCGTGGCCACCGGCGCCCAGGTGGACGTGACCCTGGCCTCGATCTCGCGCGGGTCGAAGTCGTTCCAGATCGTCCAGGCCCAGAGCCTGACGGTGGGCCAGGCCGGGGCGACGCTGGCGGGCGCGCCCTACCTCTACAATGCGGCGCTGCGGGCCGACGCCGCGGCCGGCGCGCTGTATGTGGACATCCGCCCCAAGACGGCGACGGAGCTGGGCCTGAACCGCTCGGGCTCCCAGGCCTATGACGCGGTGTTCGCCTCGCTGGACAAGGACGACGCCATCGAACAGGCGTTCCTGGGCCAGAAGACCCAGGCCGGCTTCCAGGGCCTGTACGACCAGATGCTGCCGGACCACTCGGGCGGCGTGCTGATGTCGGCCTCGGCGATCTCGTCCGCTGTCTCCAGCGCGGTCGCCCAGCCCATGGCCATCGATCGCGCGTCGGGGACCGGCATGTGGGCCCAGGAGGTCGCGTTCAACATCCGCCAAGACAAGCAGGACGCCGCCGGCTTCAAGAGCCAGGGCTTCGGCTTCGCCGCGGGTATGGACCTGCAGGGCGAGGCGGCCGCCCTGGGCGCCAACGTCAGCTTCGTCACCACCGACGTGAAGGATCGCGGCGCGGCGGCGAACGAGCAGATCTCGATGAACCTGTTCGGGGCCGGCCTGTACTGGCGCCTGGACGGCGGTCCGCTGCAGGCGGCGGTGCGGGGCGGGGTGGGCTACGCCTTCTTCGATGGCGACCGGCGGCTGGAGAGCCCGACGCTGAGCCTGCGCGCCGACGCCAAGTGGAACGCCTGGATGGCCGACGCCTATGCCGGCGTCTCGTACGAAGCGCGGATCGGCAACTTCTATGCGCGGCCCGAACTGTCGGCCAGCTACCTGCGCCTGGCCGAGGACGGCTACAAGGAGACGGGCGGCGGCGCGGGCTTCAACCTGATCGTCGACAAGCGCACGGCCGACATGCTGACCGGCGAGGCGCTGCTGGCCCTGGGCTGGCGGTTCGGCGACGAGGTGTATTTCGCGCCCGAGATCAAGGCGGGCTATCGCGGCAAGCTGGCCGGCGGCCCGGGCAGCACCACGGCCCACTTCGACGGCGGCGCCGACTTCACCCTGGATCCGGAAAACGTCTTCAAGGGCGGCGCGGTGGTGCGGGCGGGCTTCCGTGGCGGCGGCGCGCGGGTGCTCTACGCGGTCAACGGCGGCGCCACGATGGACAAGGACTACAAGGAGTACGACCTCCGCGCGACGGTGCGCTTCCAGTTCTAGCGGCGGGCCGTCCTAAGCGACGGCGCGCCAGCGAAGGCGGCCGGATGGAACCCCCGCAGAGTGTCCCTTGCGGGTGGGCCGCGTACCGGACCCCGCGCTTCGTAAGCCAGACGCCTCCCCCGCCGCGTTCGCGCGCCGGGGGAGGATGGTTTGCCCACGGCCCGGTTTTTGCCTAGAACGCCCGGCATTCTGCCGGCTGGTCCCTCGCGGGGACAGCCCCGACCGCGCGGCGGTCGATGGGGAGTTCGAGACGCGTGGCGCAAGACCGGAAGCCGATCCTGAAAGGCCGTTCGCGCCTTGCCGCCGAAGCGGCGATCGTGGCGACGGCCGGCCTCAGCGCGTTTGCCGTGGCCCATGCATCGCTGCTGGTCCCGCCGCTGAAGACCCAGCCCACCCGCACCCAGGCCGCGCTGGCCAGCGCCAAGGCCGCGCCCGCGCCGGCGGCCGACGACGTGCTGATCGCCTTCGAGGAACCCGTGCCCGGCCATGCGGTGGTCTCGCCGTTCGGCCTGCGGCAACTGCCGTGGGAGGGCAACGGCCGCCTGCACGAGGGCGTCGACATCTCCGCCGACAGCGGCGTGCCGGTGATCGCCGCCGCCGATGGCGTGGTGGTCGAGGCCGGGACCAAGGGCGGCTACGGCCGCTATGTCGCCGTGCGCCACGCCGAGCGCCTGACCACCTTCTACGCCCACCTGGGCGCCATCGACGCCAAGGTGAAACCGGGCCTGGTCGTCGTGGCCGGGACGCCGCTGGGGCGGGTGGGCTCGACCGGCACGTCCACCGGGCCGCACCTGCACTTCGAGATCCGCGACGCCCAGCACCGCCCGCTGGACCCGTCCATGTTCCTGGGCAAGGCGTTCGCCGAGGCCGGCGACCTGCCGCTGGACAAGGCCAAGCGCTACTCCGGCCGCGTGCGCATGGCCTATGTGTCGTTCATCCCCGAGAGCAAGCGGGCGCTGATGGACGCCAAGGACAACCCGGCCGTCCTGGTCGTCCGCCGCAAGACCACCGACGCCCAGGACCTGGCCGAGGCCGAACGCAACCTGCAAGGCCAGATGAAAGAGACCGCCAAGCGCGAGAAGATCGACGGCATGAAGGAGCTGTCCATCGGCCCCGACGGCCGTCCGCGCGCGCAGCTCAGCCTTTAGTCTCGACGCTGCCGCAAAGGCCTCCCATATCGTTTCCGACGAGGGAGCCATTCGATGAAGTACAACCAGCTGGGCCGCACAGGCCTCTACGTGTCCGAGATCTGCCTCGGGACCATGACCTTCGGCGGCAACGAAGAGGCCGGCATCTGGAAGGCCATCGGCTCGCTGCCGCAGCCGGAGGTGGACGCCATCGTCGGTAGGGCCCTGGCCGCCGGGGTGAACTTCTTCGACACGGCCGACGTCTATTCTTTCGGCGCCTCGGAAGAGCGGCTGGGCCAGGCGCTGAAGAACCTGGGCGTGGCGCGCAAGGACGTGGTGATCGCCACCAAGGTCTACGGCCAGATGGGGCCGGGCCCCAACGACCGCGGCGCCTCGCGCGGCCACATCATGGACTCGGTGAAGGCCAGCCTGGACCGGCTGCAGACCGACCACATCGACCTCTACCAGATCCACGGCAACGACAGCGTGACCCCGGTCGAGGAGACCCTGCGGGCGCTGGACGACCTGGTCAGCCAGGGCCTGGTCCGCTACGTCGGCGTCTCGAACTGGCAGGCCTGGAAGATCGCCAAGGCGCTGGGGGTCAGCGAGGCCAAGGGCTATGCGCGGTTCGAGACCCTGCAGGCCTACTACACGATCGCCGGCCGCGACCTGGAGCGCGAGCTGGTCCCGATGCTCACGTCCGAGAAGCTGGGCCTGATGGTCTGGTCGCCGCTGGCCGGCGGGCTGCTGTCGGGCAAGTTCGGGCCGAGTTCGAACAACCCCGAGGACTCGCGGCGCACCAACTTCGACTTCCCGCCGGTGGAGCGCGACCGGGCGTGGAAGTGCGTCGACGTCATGCGCGAGGTTGGCGAGGCGCACGGGGTGTCGGTGGCCCGCGTGGCGCTGGCCTGGCTGCTGGCCAAGCCGCATGTGATGAGCATCATCATCGGGGCCAAGACGGTCGAACAGCTGGACGACAACCTGGCGGCCGTGGGCCTGACCCTGACGCCCGAGGAGATGGCCCGGCTGGACGAGGTCAGCGAGATGCCGGCCGAGTATCCCGGCTGGATGCTGCCGCGCCAGGGCGCCGCGCGCGTGCCGGCGCCGTTCAAGAGGCCTGCCTAGCGTTGGCGAGCGTGGCGCACAGAGGCGAGACCGTCGACATCGGCGGCCGACGCTTGCGGATCGTGCGGGCCGGATTGGCCGCGGGCCCATCGCCGCTGATCGTCTGCGAGCACGGCGCGTTCGGCTGCGCCTCGGACTGGGCGGTGGTGCAGGAGAAGCTGACGGCCAGGGGGCTGCGCAGCCTGGCCTACGACCGCGCCGGCCTGGGCTATTCCGACGCCGGGCCCGCGCCGCGTGACGGTCGGGCGATCAACGACGACCTGGAGGCATTGCTGCGCGCGCTGGGCGAGAGCGGGCCGATCCTGCTGGTGGGGCATTCGATGGGCGGGCTGATGGTCCGGCTGTTCGCGCTGGAGCGGGAGCATGAGCTGGCCGGCCTGGTGATGGTGGACGCGGTGACGCCGGACGTCTTCGGCCTGCCGGGCGGGGCCACGGCGATCCGGGGATTCGGCCGGTTTCTGCAGGTGGTGAGCCATGGGGCGAAGCTGGGCCTGATGGTTCCGGTGTCGCTGGTCAGCGGCAACATGATCGGTCTGCCGGGCCAGGCAGGCGCCGAGAAGCGCCGCATCCATGGCTCGGCGTCGCATGCGCATGGCGCGGCGGCCGAGGTGATCCAGTGGCCCGAGACCTCGCGGATGGCGGGCGCCGTCGAGCTGCCCGTCGACCTGCCCGTCGCGGTGGTAACGGCGGGGCCGCATCGCGGTCGTGGTCCGCTGAAGGCGATCCAGGAGAAGCCCGCGAAGAGCTCCCGCGCCGGCTTCATCGAGCACGTCGAGCCGTCGAACCACGCCAACCTGCTGGGCCCCCGCTATGCCGACGCCATCGTGCGCGGCGTCGAGCAGGTGCTTCAGGCCGGCTCGCGCTGAACCAGGCCCGCGGCGGCGCGTAGCCGCGCGCCGACCAGGCTGTCGAGCGGGGCCAGGCTGACCGCGCCCTCGCCGCCGACCTGGGCCGGCAGCGCGCCGCGCGCGGCGGCCGGGATGTCCCGCAGCGACGCCTGCTGGGCCGGCGGCAAGCGGCGGGTGAGACCGGCCAAGCGACGAACTTCCGGACCCTCCAGGATCTCGAAGCGGCCGTCCCAGACGCCCGGCGGATGCAGCGGCGCGAGGCCGCCGCGCGCGACCTCGCCGGCTTCGCGGAAGACGTGGATCGTCGTGGCGTCGGCGTCGATGCGGGCGCCGGCCAGGGTGGCCACGAACGGCTTCGAACGCCGAAGCGCATCGGCGGCGCGCGCGACCCTTGCCGAGGCCGGCAGGCGCTCGCCGCCCCCCGCGCACACCGAGGCCAGGGCCACGAAGCGGTGCGCCGCGCTGGCCGGCGCGGCCTGAAACGCGGCGCGGGCGATGGATATGACGCCGGCCTGTTCGCTGATCTGCTCGGCCAGCTCCAGGGCGGGTTCGGGCCGAGCCTGGGCCGGCGGTGGCGCGCCGGCCAGGCGGGCGCGGCTGCGGGCATAGCGGGGGTCGGCGTTTGCCGGGTCGTCGATCCAGCTCTCGCCCCGCGCCGTGAGCCAGTCGCGCAGCTCGGCCCGCCGCGCGGAGAGCAGCGGCCGCAACAGGAACAGGCCCCGGCCCTCCGGCCAGACGGGCGACGGCGACCAGCCGCGTGGGTCGGGGGTCGTGGCGCCGGCGGCGCGCATGGCGGCGGCCTCGGCGATGTCGTCGGCGGTGTGGCCCAGCAGGATCACCGACGCCCCGGCGTCGCGGGCGGCGTCGGCCAGCAGGCGATGACGGGCCAGGCGGGCGGCGGCGGGCAGGCCGGTCCTGGGCTTGTCGCCGGTCCAGGTCAGCGCGCGGAAGGGGTGGCCCAGGCGCTGGGCGGTTGTCGCGCAGGCGTCGGTCCAGACGGCGCTGCCGGCCTGCAGGCCGTGGTCGACCGTGAGCAGGATCAGCTCACGCCCGGCTTCGCGCGCCCAGGCGTCGGCGATCAGGGTCAGCGCGACGGAGTCCCCGCCGCCTGAAAGCCCCACGGCGAGGGGGCGGCGGCTGTCACGTCGAAGGTGGTGGTCGAAGGCTTGGCGGGCGGCCGCCTCTAGGCCGCGCACTTGGCCTGGGTGCGGGTGGCGGCCGCGCGGCTGGCGATGGGAGCCGGGGCCTTGGGATAGCGGCGTGTGAACTCCGCGAGGGTCTGGCAGGCGTCGGTGGGCTTCTTCAGGGCCACCAGCGAGCGGGCCAGTTCGACCACCGCGTCGGGCGCCCAGGTGGTCTGGGGCCAGCCCCGGATCGCGCCGATATAGGCCTGGGCCGCGTTGGCGTGGGCGCCGCGCACGCTCAGGGTCTTGCCCAGCCAGTAGCGGGCCTCGGCGGTCCGGGGCGCGTCGGGATAGATCTCGACGTAGTTGGCGAAGGCGTTTTCGGCGGCGTCGTAGTCACCGGCCAGCATCAGTTGCCGGGCCTGGGTGAAGTCCTTGGCCGGGTCGCCGGCGGGGGCGGTGGGCGCGGCGCCGCCCAGGGTGTCGGCGGGCGGCGGCGCCTGGACGGCGGCGACCTTGCCTTCCAGCGCGGCCAGGCGGTCGTTCAGGGTCTGGATCTGGGTCTTCAGCGCGGTGTTCTCGCGCTTGGCCAGGTCGGCGTCGCGGGTGACGCCTTCCAGCGAACCGTTGAGACCGCGCAGGGTCGACTCCAGGTCGTTCAGCTTGTCGGCCATCTCGGCCATTCGCGCATCGGTATCCGCCGGCTGCACGACCACGGGCTTACCGCTGTCGCGCAGCTGGAAGACGATGGCGCGCAGCTCGCGCACCACCTTCTCCATCCGCTCGACGCGCTTGGCGTCGCGGGCGTCCAGCGGGTCCGGCTGATCCACCGGCGGCAGGGGCGTCTGCGACATCGCCGGGCCGGCCGTCCCAAGGACAGCCAGCGCCAGCAACATCACGGGTAGGCGTCGTGCGCGCATGAAGGCCTAGCGCGCGCCGGAGACGATGGCGGTCCGCGCGTTGCGGTTCTTCTGCCAGGACTCTTCGCCGCTGCCGGTGTCGATCGGCGATTCCTTGCCGAACGAGATGGTGGAGATGCGGCCGGCGGTGACGCCCTGGCTGACCAGGAAGTCGCGCACCGAATTGGCGCGGCGGGCGCCCAGGGCCAGGTTGTATTCCCGCGTGCCGCGTTCGTCGGCGTTGCCTTCGATGCGGACGACGACGCTGGGATAGCGGCGCAGCCATTCGCTCTGGGCCGAGAGCAGCGGACGGGCGTCCTCGCGGACGTCATGGCTGTCGGTGTCGAAGTAGACGCGGTCGCCGACGTTGACGACGAAGTCCTGGGCCGAGCCGGGCAGGGCGCCGACGGGCTGGCCGGTCACCGGGCCGGTGGAAGGCGGCAGCGGCGTGGACGGCGGCGCGGTGGGGCCGGACGGCGTTTGCGTCGGATAGGTGGGCTTGGGCTTGCTTTGGCACGCCGCGAGCGAGCAGGCGGCCGTGGCGACGAGGGCCAGGCGCAGGACGGTGCTCCCGGTGAAGCTGCGGACCATCATGTACGTCTCCTCGTTCGTTGAGTTGCAAATCATTTGCAGGGTCTATCGGGCGGTATTACGGCGCAAGTCTAGTTAAGCAAAGGCGACCAGGCCGGGTCCGACCCTGCACCAGGGTAAGGCATCGGCTGAAGGATTCGCCCCGTGACATCCACACTCCATAACTTGGGGGAGCCGCCTGGGGTTTCACGCGAGAACATAAGAACCCGGCCGTTGGGGGCCCAGGTGGGGCCCTCGTCCAGGTAGCTGGAGGTCAACAGGCGCTCGTCGGACCCGTCCGGTCGCATGACGCCGATGTGGAACTCGCCGCCGGTCTGCTTGGTGAAGGCGATGAATTCGCCGGTCGGGCTCCAGACCGGCGTCGTATAGCGGCCGCCGCCGTTGGAGATCCGACGCGCGCCCGACCCGTCGGCGCCCATGACATAGAGCTGCGGCGAACCGGCCCGGTCCGAGTTGAAGACGATCTTCGCGCCGTCCGGCGAGAACGAGCCGGAGGTGTCGATCGCCGGGTCGGTGGTCAGCCGCGTCGACGTGCGGCTGGCCAGGTTCATCACATAGATGTCGCTGTTGCCGCCCCGCTCGTTGGAGAAGACGACCTTGCCGCCGTCCGGCGAGAAGCGGGGCGAGAACACCATGCCCTGGAAGGTGCCGAGGCTCTCGCGCCGGCCGGTTTCCAGGTTGAAGAGATAGACGGTGGAGCTGTCGGGCCGCAGCGACATGTAGGTGATCTCCTGGCTGTTCGAGGAGAACCGGGGGGTCATGACGATGCTGTCGCCGGCGGTGAGGTAGCTGGGGTTGGCCCCGTCCTGATCCATGATCGCCAGGCGCTTGATGACCTTGCCGCGCCCGCCGCTCTCGGCGACGAACACCACGCGGGTGTCGAAGTAGCCCTTCTCGCCGGTCAGCCGCTCGTAGACGGCGTCGGAGATCTTGTGCGCCACCTTGCGCCAGCTCTCGGGGCTGGCGGTGAACTGCAGGCCCAGGAGCTGCTGCTCGGCGAAGACGTCCCAGAGGCGGAAGTCGACCCGCAGCTTGCCGCCCTCGACGGTGACCGTGCCGTTCACCAGGGCCTGGGCGTTGATCGTCTTCCAGTCGGGGAAGCGGGGCTGGACGCTGGCGGTCAGGCCCTTCTCGACGAAGCTGTTCGGGTCCAGCGGCCGGAACAGGCCCGAGCGCTGGAGGTTGGCCGAGATCACCTGGCTGATGTCGGCGCCCACCTGGCCGCCGCCGAACGCCGGCACTGCGATGGGCAGGGGCTGGACGTCGCCGCGATTGACGTTGACCTCGATCTCGGCGCGGGCCGGCGGGGCGACCGCCAGGGCGGTCACCGCGCAGAGCAGCGTGAAGAGCAGGGCCGTCATCCGGCTCGGAAGGCTCCGGGCTTGGGTCATCAGGTGCAGGCCTCTCGGGCGTTGAAATTGACGGCGATCCGGTCGCCATAGAATTCGCGGGGCAGGCCGCGGAACGGCGCGGCGGCGTAGACGGCGCGGACGGCGCGGTCGGCGGCGGCCTGGGCCACCGGGCTCCGGGCGCCCTGGATCTGGCTGGCGACGTCGCCGACCACCTGACCGCCGACGCCCAGGGTGAACAGCACGCGCACGACGACGTCGCGGCCCCCCTCGACATCGCAGTTGGGGTTCCAGCGACGCTGCAGTTCCTCGGCCAGACCCTGCATGGCGGCGCCAGCGGCGAGGCCGGTTCCCGCGGTCTGTCGGGCGACGGGGGCGGTCTCGGCGCGGGTCGGGCCCTTGGCGGCGGCGGAGGGCCGCTGCGGCGCGTTGCGGGCGGGCGCGGTCAGGCTGGCGGACAGCGCGTCGAGGTCGAAGCTCTTGGGCGTGGGCTTGGCCGGGGTCTTCGCCACGGGCGTGGGCGCCTTGGGCGTCGGGGTGGGCGCGGCCTTCGGCGTCGGAGGCGGCGGGGCTGGCGTGGGTGGCGGCGGCGCGGGTTCGGGCGGCGCCTCGGCCACCGGCGCTTCGGTCGCGGCCTCCTGGACCTCGGGGCCCTGGACGGCGGGGCGGGTGTCGGTGTCGGGGGCGCTGGAGACGATGGTCACCGGCACGACCGAGCCCACCTTCAGGTCGCGGGCGCCCCAGGTGATCATGAAGGCGGCGGCCACGGCGACGTGCAGCCCAACGGAGCCCAGCGCGGCCGGAGAGACCTCTATGCGCCTGGCGCTGGCCCGGCTCACGGCGCGGCCTCCTCCTTGTCGGCGGCGCCGGACGACGGGCCGCCGGTCTCGGTGATCAGGTTGATCGAGGTGAAGCCGGACGTGGACAGCGAGGCCATCACCCGGGCGACGATCTCGTAGCTGGCCTTGCCGTCGGCGCGCACATAGATCGGCCGCGTGCTGTCCGACGCCATCTCCTTGAGACGCGGGGACAGGTTGGCGAAGGGGACCTCGTTGTCACCCACGTACAGGCGGCCGTCGGCGCGGATCGAGATGGTGATCGGGTCAGGCACGTCCTGCATCGCGCCGGCTTCGGTCTTGGGCAGCTCGACGGGCACGCCGGCGGTCAGCAGGGGCGCGGAGATCATGAAGATGATCAGCAGCACCAGCATCACGTCGACCAGCGGGGTCACGTTGATCTCGCTCAGGGCGCCGCGCCGGGGGCGGCGTCGCCGGCGCCGGCCGCCCCCGGCCGCGAAGGCGTCGTTGGCCGATAGCGCCATCGCTCAGCTCCCCGCCAGGCGACGCTGGATCGCGGTGGAGAGGTCGTCGGCGAAGCTCTCGAGCCGGCCGGCGTACTTGCCCGCAGCCGTCGAGTACGCGTTGTAGAAGATGTAAGCCGGGATGGCGGCGGCGAGGCCGATGGCGGTGGCCAGGAGGGCTTCGGCGATCGACGGGGCGACGATGGCCAGGGAGGTGTTCTTCTGGATGGCGATCGCCTGGAACGACCCCATGATACCCCAGACCGTGCCGAACAGCCCCACGAAAGGCGACGCGGTGGCGACGATGGCCAGGACGCCCAGGCCGGTTTCCACGCGGGCGCTCTCGCGGGCGATGGTGGCGTCGAGGTGGCGGTCGATGCGCTGGATCAGGAAGGCGATCTGGCCCTCGGTGGCGGGACCTTTCAGCCGGGCCTCGCGCCATTCCTTCAGCGCGCCCTGCAGCATGCGGGGCAGGGCGTGGGCGGGGCGCTCGCCGGCGGCGGCGGCGACGTCCTCCAGGCTCTGGCCCGAGGCGACCTGATCCTCGAATGTGTTGGCCTCGCGGTTCAGGGCGGCGAAGCGGAACGCCTTGTCCAGGATGATGGTCCAGGACCACAGGGACGAGATCGCCAGCCCGATCATCACCAGCTTCACGACCCAATCGGCGCGGACGAAGATGCTGAGTAGGTCGAAACTCTCGGGCGTGACGGCGGCGGCCGGGTCCATCTTGTCTCCTGTAGTGTGTCCGGTCGTGGGTGACGGCTGTCGGTGGCGATCTTATGGCGTGCTGAAGTAGGGCCTGAGCAGATCGACCATGTCGCGCGGGGGCCTGATGGCCCGGCCCTTCATGTCGATGCAGACCGCCTGGACCGTGGCCTGGGCGATCAGCTCGTCCCCGCGGGTGATGCGCTGGCTGACCAGCAGGCGGGCGCCCTTCACGTCGTCATAGGTGGTGCGCACCAGCAGGGCGTCGTCCACGCGGGCGGCGCGCTTGTAGTCCAATTCGATGCGGACGATCGTGAACGCCGTCGGCTCCGGCAGGTCCAGCAGGGCGGTGTGGCTGATCCCCACCACCCGGAAGAAGTCGCTCCGCCCCCGCTCGAAATAGCGCAGGTAGTTGGCGTGGTAGACCATGCCGGTGAAGTCGGTGTCCTCGTAGTAGATGCGCACCGGCAACTGATGCTCGCGGCCGTCCAGCCAGCCGGCGGAGGGTTCGGGCGGTCCGCTCATTCGAACAGGTCCCCGCCGCCGGTGGGGATGGTCCTGGGCGCGATCAGGCCCAGGTGCGCGTAGGCCTTCGCGCAGGCCATGCGGCCGCGCGGGGTGCGCTGGATGAAGCCCTGCTGCAGCAGGAACGGCTCGATCACGTCCTCGACCGCGTCGCGAGCCTCGGCGATCGCATAGGCCAGGGTCTCAACCCCCGCCGGGCCGCCGGCGTAGTTCTCGATCAGGGCGCGCAGGTAGCGGCGGTCCAGGGCGTCCAGGCCGTGCTCGTCCACGTCCAGGCGGGCCAGGGCCGAGGCGGCGGCCTTGCGGTCGATCACCTCGGCGCCGTCGGCCAGGGCGAAGTCGCGGACCCGGCGCAGCAGGCGGCCGGCCACGCGGGGCGTGCCCCGGGCGCGGGTGGCGATCTCGGCGGCGCCGTCGGGCGACAGGTTGGTCCCCATCTTCACCGACGCCCCCAGCAGCACCTTCTGCAGCTCGGCGTGGGTGTAGAACTCCAGGCGGATCGGAATGCCGAACCGGTCGCGCAGCGGCGTGGCCAGCAGGCCCGCCCGCGTGGTCGCCGCCACCAGGGTGAAGGGCGCCAGATCGATGCGGATCGAACGCGCCGACGGCCCCTCGCCGATCACCAGGTCCAGGACGTGGTCCTCCATCGCCGGGTAGAGGATCTCCTCGACGTTGGCCGGCAGGCGGTGGATCTCGTCGATGAACAGCACGTCGCGCGGTTCGAGGTTAGTCAGGATGGCGGCCAGGTCGCCGGCCTTGGCCAGCACCGGGCCGGATGTGGCGCGGAAGTTCACCCCCAGCTCGCGGGCGACGATCTGGGCCAGGGTGGTCTTGCCCAGGCCGGGCGGCCCGAACAGCAGCACGTGGTCCAGGGCCTCCTCGCGCTGTTTGGCGGCCTCGATGAAGACGCGGAGGTTCCCCTTGGCCTGCTCCTGGCCGACGAACTCGGCCAGCGTCTGGGGCCGCAGCGCCTTGTCGGCGGGCTCGAACGGCTGGGGTTCGCCGGAGATGATGCGGGTCATGGGGCCACCAAGCGCCGTGCGGCGTCAGCGCCCCCTCCACCACTTCGTGGTCCCCCTCCCCCGTGAACGGGGGAGGTTCGCGTTGAACGTACCTCCCCTGCGAAGCGGGGGAGGGGGACCCGAAGGGTGGAGGGGGCGCTGGGGCCGCGCGCTGCCCTCACCGCCCCAGCTCCTGCAGGGCGGCCTTGATCAGGGCGGAGGGGTCGGCGTCTTCGCCCAGGCGGATGGCGGCGGCTTCGACGTGGCGACGGGCGGCGGGTTCGGCGACGCCCAGGCCCATCAGCGCGGCGACGGCTTCGCCCGAGGCCGAGGCCTTCATCGGCTGGGCCGCGTGGATCTGGCCGTGGAAGGCGGCGACCGGGCCGTCGGTGATCGGCTTGCCCTTGAGCTCGGTGACGATGCGCAGCGCCAGCTTCGGCCCGACGCCGGAGGCGCGGGCGACGGCGGCCTTGTCGTCGCGGGCCACGGCGCCGGCCAGTTCGCCCGGCGGCAGGACGTCGAGGACGGCCAGGGCCGCCTTGGGGCCGACGCCCTGGATGGTCCGCAGCAGCACGAACGCCTGGCGATCCTCGCGGGCCAGGAAGCCGTAGAGGGTCAGGCCGGTCTGCTCGCCGAAGTGGCTTTCCACGTGCAGCAGCGCCTCGCCGCCGATCTCGGGCAGGCGCGACAGGGTGCGGCTGCCGCAGCGCACGACATAGCCCACGCCCATCACGTCGATGAGCGCGTCCTCTTCGCCGATCTCGGCGACGGCGCCGCGCAGGCGGCCGATCATCTGCGAATCACGTTCGGCATGTGTTCTGGAGGAGTACCGCAGCGGGGACTCGCAGGGAACATGCGGAGCTTATGCCGCCCGCCGGGCCGACGATCTTGCCCGTGCGTCAATCGCGGAACGTACTATCATCGATAAAAATAAGCTTGGGGAGGCTGACGCCATGAGACGCTTGACTGTTCTGGCTCTGGGGACCGCGCTGGCGACGGTCTGTCTTGCGCCCACGGCCTATGCGGCGACGCCGCCGACGAAAGCGCCCGTCGCGGCGCCCGAGTCCTCCGTGCCCCCGCCGGGCTGGAAGCGGCCCATGAACGCCATGGGGCAGCCGGATCTCTCCGGCTACTGGTCCAACGCCACCCTCACCCCGCTGACCCGCAACAAGCGCATCTCGGACAAGGCCAACCTGACGCTGGCCGAAGCCAGCACGCTGGAGGCGCTGTGGGCCAAGGCGCTGGCCGATTCCGACGCGCCCACCAGCGCCGACGAATCCACCGCCGCGGTCAACGCCAAGCTGGCCGACAGCAAGCTGGTCGAGATCCGCCCCGACTTCATCGCCGCCGGCGGCGACACGGGCGGCTACAACACGTTCTGGATCGACCCGGGCACGCACCTGGTGGAGATCAACGGCCAGTACCGGACCTCGATCCTGACCACGGACACCGGCCTGCCGCCGGCCCGCAAGGCGGGGGCGCCGGCGCCGAAGGGCGGCGGCTATCGCGACATCTACGACAGCTATGAGAATCGCAGCCAGGGCGAGCGCTGCATCTCGGGCTTCGGCCGCAACACCGGGCCGCCGATGCTGCCGAACGGCTATTACAACAACAACTATCAGATCGTGCAGACGCCCGACGCGGTGGTGATCAATGTCGAGATGATCCACGACGCGCGGATCGTCCGCCTGACCGGCGGCCACCGCACCGACGGCCTGCGCCCGGCGATGGGCGATTCCATCGGCCGCTACGAGGGGGACACACTGGTGGTCGAGACCACCAACCTCCCCGAGACGCAGCAGTTCATGGGATCGTGGAAGACGCTGAAGGTGACCGAGTGGTTCACCCGGCTCTCGCCCAGCAAGATCCTGTACCGCTTCCAGCTGGAAGACCCGGAGCTGTGGGACAAGCCCTGGGGCGGCGAATACACCTTCAGCACCCTGAAAGGCATCGTCTACGAGTACGCCTGCCACGAAGGGAACTACGCCCTGCCGGGCATCCTGGCGGGCGCGCGGCAGAAGGAAAAGGAAGAGGCCGAGGCGGCGGCCGCGAAGGCCGCGGCGCCGGCGAAGGGGAAGGCTGGGGCGGACTGAGGGCGGGCGGTCAGGCGTGGGGGCTGAGGTCGCTAGCTGACTCTAAGGCGAAGTTGGGAGGGTCTGCTCGCCGGCTCAAAACTTAGCCCCATCAAATACCCGCGCACACGTCCAAATCGGCGGGCCGCGCCACGCTGTGAGCGACCAGGTCAGAAGGCACAACATTTGAGCCGCGTAGATTGTAAGGTCGATCCTCTGGGCCGGGGAGGTCCAGCGGTGCCATAGCCAGGGGTGCGGCGGGCGAACGTCAGGGGTTCTAAGCTCTGAGGGAGGCTCTCGGAAAAGGATGCCGCGTCTAGGTTGTGAAGTGGGAGCCTTGCCTTGACGCGGGTGGCAGCGCTAGATTTGCCGTGCTGCGGTAGAAGAGGCTGCTCGGGGGAGCGCCGCCTTGGCACAGCACTACCTAATCGAGGCAACTCGCCTCTCGCGCCCCCTGGGATTGCGCGTACCGTTGAACAAATGTCCGAACTGCGATGTCGAAAACGCACTCCATGAGCACCTGTGTGAGTGCGGCTGGTCGCTTGGATACCCTAACGTTCGCCAAGCGTTGCAAGCCGATGAAATAGCCGCCCTGCATGCCAGAACTAACAGCGCAGCTAAGGCAGCGATTTCTCTTGGAACCCAACTGCAGCTGGCAGCTTTCACCGACCATGTTCGTAAGTCGGTCGCTGTGGTTGGCCGTGACATTGGAACTCTCGACAGCCTGTCGCGCTCGGACAGCAACTTTTATGTGAGTTTTCACAGACAAGTTCGTGCCGGTGTGAGGGCTCCGAAGGACAACCAATGGGACAAGATCCGACCGCAAGTAGATGCGGCAATGTTTCCGTACTATGAAAGCGAGATTTTATTCGCGCTTTTGAGTTTAGATGATGTCGGTGACACGCATTACGGCACGTTCTTCATTACGTTAAAGGATCGGATGATCGAGCTTCGCGCGTCGGTCTTCGAAAGCAACTCCCTTGAATTCGCCGAGAAGCGAGGGTTTCGCCTAGCCGCCCCTGTTCCCGCTGGGTACCGGGCTACTTGGGCGGCGCGCCACGAACTGGCTATGGCAAAGCTGCACAAACAAATTGGGCCCGCTACCAAGCCTGAGGACCATCAGAACATTCTGCTCGATCTTAGCGGTGCCACAGCTGAATTTATCGAGGTGCACATATTCGGCAAGCTCGGGATAAGCTCCATCGCCAAGGTGACGGGGGTGACGCCAATGTCCCGAGAGGATAAGGCTCTGTGGAAATCCGTTAGGGCCCGCCTTGAAAAGCGCGGCATCGACGTTCAGGAGCGCTAGTTGCAGGTCTGGACATCTGCTCAGGTCGGCGCAGCCTTCCGCCCCTCCGGCAAAGGTGTGGAGGTGTCGTTCGGCGGTGGTGGCCGTGCCCCGGTCACGCTATCTCGGCAAGAAGCATCGGTTCTCTTCGCTGACGCGAATGACATAGAGGCGACGACGGCCCAAACGACGCAGGCGATACAGGCGCTGGCGGATGATGTTTGGGCTCGGGACAGGGCGCTGCGTTTCCTACTGATCATCATTGATCCTGAGGAGCCCGAGGAGAATTTAGCGGAACTCGAAGAGTGCGCCGAACACCTCCTTCAGCACCGGACAACCCAAAAGTATTGCTTGTGGCAATTCTCAGCTACCCCACTCCCCGAGCACAATCGGGTAGCGATCTACGCCAACACGGAAACGCGGGGCCGCATTGGAGATGTCCTAAGCGAAGTGCTGAGACTGCAGGGGGGGATTGCTCATATCCGAGAGCGGTTCGACGCAATCAGCCACGACGTTTTGCCGGCGGCTGATCGGCCAATGTTGCTTGAGGCCGCTATTGGCCGTGGAATGTTCTACGAACTCGCCACCGCCCTGGCCGATGGCAAGGATACGAAGTTCGCGCTCTTGCACGCGCAAGGGGTTTTGCGCGGGGTAGTACCGAACGCGCAGGCTGCGATCGTTCAGTGGCTCGTTAACTCGCCGCGGAGGAAGAAGCCAGAGTTCGTCGTTGAGGCGGAGCAAGACCAAGGTTACGACGAGCCCGATGCAGTTGGCGGGCGCAGCCAGTTCGAAGTCGTGTTAGCCGAGCAGCGACATATTGTCGGACTGTTGCGCCGGGGCGACCTAAATAGGGCACGTCAGTACGTAGATCAGTTGATAGCGCGCCAAGAAGCAGGCGGCGGCGACTTTGCCGTTAAATCCCTCTGCAGGCTTGCCCAAGAGGCAAAGCGTATTGGATTGTCCGATCTTCACTACGAATGGTCGAACAGGGCTGTTGAGCTTCATCCAGAAGACGCCTGGGCGCAGGGTCAGTTGGCCGACGCGCTGGTGACATTGGGGCGGTACAACGAGGCGCAAGCCGCTTTAGCAGTGGCGGAGCCGTCTTATCCGGCCTTTGTCGCAAGCAATTTGGCCAGAACGCTTCGCCGGATGGGCGACCTGGAAGGGGCCTTGCAAGCCTACGACGCGGGGCGAGAGAAATTCGTCGGGGATGAAGACGAGCATTTCTTTTGGACGGGTGTAGCTGAAGTTCATCGAGAGTTTGGTGATCTGGAAACCGCGCTCGCAACCTACGAGGAAGCCCATGAGCGGTTTCCTGGAAGTTCTGCCGTCGCTTCTGGTCGCGCCTCCGTGCTCACGGAAATGGGGCGGTTCTCGGAAGCCCTAGCTGCGTTGAACGGCGCTCTCAAAGCTTCTGCGGGAGACTTGTTCGCATTGCATGGCATTGCTTCTGTTTATCGAGAGCAGGGCGATTTACCTCGCGCGATTAGTGAATATAGAAAACTTATTGGATTATATCCAGGCGAGCCGGCTATTCATTGTGGGTATGCGGAGGCGTTGCGTAGAAACGGCGACCTTATCGAGGCGCTAAACGTATATGAAAAGACGATAGATCAATTTCCTTTTATAGAAACCGCATACGCAGGGAAGGGGCGCATTCTTCTGCAGCAAGGTCGGTATGAGGAGGCGGGTAAATTCTACTCTGATGCGGGTTCAAAGTTCCCCGAGGAACATCAAATTAGTATGGGCACAGCGGCTGTTGCGGCCCGAAGGGGAGATTGGCACGGCGCGCTAGCAATCTATGACAAATTGCTGCTCAGGAGCCCGCGCAATCTTCGAGTTGCCGTTGAAACGGCGCGTGTCTTAAATAGAATGGGTCAGCCAGACCTGGCGCTAGAGCAATTGGACAACGTATTGGGAATGTCGCCGGGCCACCACCAAGCACGCGTGGAAAAGGCTTCGTCATTGTACCTATTGGGACGTTACCAAGATGCGCTAGATCTTCTGCACTCCTCGCAGAGGCCCGTGAGGCAAACTGAGTGGGCGGGAACTCTAATCACTGCACTTTGCATGGAAAAACTCGGAGACACCGCCGGGGCTACCAAGGTGCTTAACCTTGGCCAGACTGCTGAAATTCCGCGTGTGCGGCGCTACATGGCCTCGGCGCTTGCGCTTATGAAACTTCGCGACAATCGCGTGGCCGACGCGCGGCGTGTCATAGAAAGCGCGCCGGGTGAGGCAAGCGAAGTTATTAGACTGCACGTGTCGGCAGCTTCCCGCGAACCCGCGCTCAACCGACTAGTCACTGAAGAACATGTCGAAATTCCTGGGCCTCATGTCGGCGTCCGCGAAGAGATTATTCGAAGGTTCCGTGTGATCGAAGGCGGTCTTGATGCGCAACATACTCGCGAATGGCTTTTTGACGAGGAGGCCAAGCTGCTGATGTTTGATGCGACTAATGATGATTGGCTAGCGGTTGCAGCGTAGCAGCGGCCCGGCCTTGGCCAGCTTGCCAATCGGCCCAATCTGCTACACAGAACTGCTACGCACGTGCAAATGGCACCCTTCTAAGCGACGGAATTTCCAGACACTTTTCCCGCGGATCACCAAGAACGTCCTGGTAGCTTCTTCGCGGAAGCGATGAGGAGCAAGTCGTCCCGCGTACAGCGTATGTCCGCCTTCCGCACCGGAGCCAAGTCAACTCCTGGCGCATAGCGGCTCACGTAGCGCAACCTTCCGCCGCCTGAATGTTCACTTAATGTTCGCATCCGCGCCCACCCCTCTGCTATCCTCCGCCGATGCCGAAATCGCCCCGCCCCAAGGCCGTGCGGACGCTGGCGCGGCAGCCGGCGCCGGTGGGGATTTATGCGCCGTCGTATGACGCCGCGCTGGCGGCGGGCCTCTGCCGGCGGCTGGCCGCGGGGGAGAGCCTGAGGTCGATGTGTCGGGCGGATCCGGCGATGCCGACCGAGAAGACGGTGTGGAACTGGGCGCGGGCGCGCCCGGACTTCGCGGCGGCCAAGGCGATGGCGATGGCGATCTCGCGGGCCGCCGACCGGGCGCGACATGCCGAGCGGCGGGCGGCGAAGCTGGAACGGTGGGAAGCGCGGGCGGCGACGTCGCGCGACGGGCGGGCGCGGATCCCGCCGCGCAGCACCTATACGCCGGAGATCGGCGCGGCGATCTGCCACCGGCTGTGCCTGGGCGAGGCGCTGTACCGGGTGTGCCGCGACCCGGCGATGCCGTCGCAGGGGACCGTCTACAACTGGCTCCGGGCCGATCCGGTGTTCCGCGCCATGTACCAGCGGGCGAAGGCGGTGGCGTTCGTCCATGTGGTCGACACCGCGGCCGCGCGGGCGCGCTGGCTGGGGACGGAGGCCGCGTCGATGCGGGGGCTGGCCCGGCTGGAAGCCCAGGCGCATGCGCGGTGCGCGAAGCTGGCGCCGCGCACGTTCGGCCGTGGGCGGTATGGCCCGATCGACTGAGGCGGCGAGGGGGCGAACCCCCGCCGCCGTCCGCGATCAGGCCGCGAGGCCGTGACGCCGGCGGAGCGTCGCGCCCATGCCGAAGAAGCCCAGGATCATCATCGCCCAGGTGGCGGGCTCGGGCACGCCGCCCACGTCGGGGGCGGTGACGGTGAGCGCGAAGCCGGTGGAGTCGTAGGTGTAGTTCCCGGCGGCGCCGAGGATGAAGCTGACCTTCTGGCCGGCCGCCAGGTTGGCGTCGAAGTTGAACGACCGCGAGCCGCCGGTGAAGGTGTCGGCGAACTGCTGGGTCGTGCCGACGTAGCCGGCGATGTCGACCCCGGTGGGGCTGACGTCATGGGCCTGGTAGCTGCCGACGAAGCTGTAGAGGCCGGCGGTCTGCGCGGTGAACTGGACGGCCGTGTCGATCCCGGTGTCGGCGTGCAGGTTCAGGAAGCCGGCCTGGAAGAACGAGCTGCCGGGCGGGTCGAACGTGCCCGCCGTGGCCTTGGCGACGGACGCCTCGCCGTTGCGCACGCAGAAGACGCCGGCCGTGCCGCCGCAGGCCGCCTGGGTCGTGGGATAGGCGGTGATGTCGCCGGTGAAGGCGCCGGTGAAATAGCCGACCGCGAAGTCGCCGGTCTGCACGGAGCCGCCGACCAGCTGGAACTGGTCGTAGGCCACATAGCTGGCGGCCGAAGCCGGCGCGGCGACGGCGGCCAGAACGCCCGCCGCGATCAAGGATGTCAGAACTCGCATCGATACTGCCCCATTGGTTGAAGTGCGATCAGGCCGTACTGCTGTCGGCCAACGGGCTGAGGGGATTGGAGAATCCTGCCACGACGACGATATTCGAGCGTTGTTCGCGTGGGTGGCGTTACCGGGGGTTGAGTATGCCGGACGAGATTCTCTCAGCGGGGAATGCGCCGCTGTCGGTGCGTTTCCTGCGGCCCGCCGCCGGCCTCTCCGAGCTGGTCGACGCCTATTACATCCTGGACGCCTGGCAGGCGGTGTCGGACCACCTGCTGGCCGGGCCGGGCAATGTCCGGTTCCAGCTGGCCGGCGAATGGCGGCTGACGGTCGACGGCGCCCACTCGCCGACGCCGCAGGAATCGGGGCTGTTCGGGCCCACCGACCGGGCGGCGATCTTCGCCTCGACCGGCCGGGCGATCATGCTGGGGGCGGGGCTGACGCCGCTGGGCTGGGCCACGATGTTCGACGCCGAGGCCGCAGGCATGGCCAACCAGGTGCGGACGCTGGGCGATTTCGTCGGGCCGGCGGATGCGGACGGGCTGTACGCCGACCTGATGGCGGCGCCGGACGACGCGGGCATCGCCGCCGTGCTGGACGCCTGGTTCATCGCCCGCGACGCCGCGCGGCCGCCGGCCGATCCGCGCATCGCCGTGGTGCATCGCGAACTGCTGGAGCCGCACGAGGACGTGGCCTCGCTGGCCGCCGCGGTGGAGGTGTCGGAGCGGACATTGCACCGGCTGTGCGACCGGGCGTTCGGCTTCACCCCCAAGCAGCTGTTGCGCCAGAAGCGGTTCCTGCGGACGCTGGAGCGGGTGCGCGGCGTTCTGGACCAGCCGCTGTCGGGGGTGATCGACGACGGCTACTACGACCAGGCCCATTTCAACCGCGACTTCCGCCAGTTCATGGGCATGACGCCGACCGAGTATTTCAACTCGCCGCGCGAGATCATGCGCCGCTCGGCGGTGCTGCGGCGCGAGCTGAACGGGCTGGGCCTGCAGGGGCTGCACCCGGCGCGGGGGTGATCAGTCGGCCGTCTGCGAGGCGTTGCGGCGCAGCACTTCGAGCAGGCCGTCGATCGAGTAGGGCTTCTTGAGCAGGGGGAAGCCGTGGGTCCCCTCCTCGGCGATGACGTGGCTGTAGCCGCTGGTCAGGATGACCTCGAGGGCGGGCCAGCGCATCTGGATTTCCTGCCCCAGTTCGATGCCGCTGATGCCGGGCATGACCACGTCGGAGAAGACCAGGTCGAACTCGGCGGCGCGGTGCTCCAGCAGGTCGAGGGCGGCCTGGCCGTCGCCGACCCAGGTCACGGTCTGGCCCAGCTCGCGCAGCAGGTCCTCGGCGAAGTGGCCGACGCCCTGGTTGTCCTCGACCAGCAGGATCTGGCGCACCGGCACGCTGCCCGGATCGACGCTGGGCGCGCGGGGCGGCGGTCCGGCCTTCGCCAGGGTGCGCGGCAGATAGAGGGTG
Organism: Alphaproteobacteria bacterium; assembly: GCA_018821435.1. Classification (GTDB taxonomy): domain Bacteria; phylum Pseudomonadota; class Alphaproteobacteria; order Caulobacterales; family Caulobacteraceae; genus Phenylobacterium. Next base: position 19,922 of record JAHJME010000034.1, on the reverse strand, counting down.
AAGGTGGTGCCCTGGCCCAGTCGGCTGCGGACGTCGACCTCGCCGCGCGACTGCTTGGCGAAACCGTAGACCTGGCTGAGTCCCAGGCCGGTGCCCTTGTCCACGGCCTTGGTGGTGAAGAACGGCTCGAAGATCCGGGCCAGCGTGTCGGGCGCCATGCCGGTTCCGGTGTCGGCGATGTCGATGGCGACGAAATCGCCGGCCGCCGCCGCATGGCCGCGGACCGAGGGCACGTTGATCGCATGCGACGCGCTGATGGTGATCGCGCCGCCGCGCGGCATCGCGTCCCGGGCGTTGATCACCATGTTGAGGATGGCGGTCTCGAACTGGCTGGGATCGGCCTGGATGCGGTGCGCGATCTCGGGCAGCCGAACCTGGACGCTGACCGACGAGCCGATGGTCGTGCCGATGATCTGCTGCAGGCCGCGCAGCCGATCACCGACGTCGAACACCTCCGGCTGGAGCGGCTGGCGCCGCGCGAAGGCCAGGAGCTGGCCGGTCAGCACGGCGGCGCGGTCGGCGGTCTCGGCGATCGCGTTGACGTAACGCGCGCGCTTCTCCTCGCTGAGATTGGGACGGCGCAGGAAATCGGCGGACGCGCGGATCACCGTCAGCAGGTTGTTGAAGTCGTGGGCGACGCCGCCGGTCAGGCGGCCGATCGCCTCCATCTTCTGCGCCTGCAGCAGCTCCTCGCGGGCGCGGGCGATCTCGCGCGCGGAGTCTCGCTTCTCGGTGATGTCGCGGGTGACCTTGGCGAAGCCGAGGAGCGTGCCGTGGTCGTCGTGGATCGGGTCGATGACCACGCTGGCCCAGAAGCGCTCGCCGGTCTTGCGAACCCGCTCGCCCTCACCCTCGAACCGGCCCTCCCGCAACGCGGTCTCCAGGGCGCGCGCCGGCCCGCCGCCCGCCCGGTCCTCAGGCGTGTAGAACAGCGAGAAGTGGCGCCCGACGATCTCGCCGGCCTTGTAGCCCTTGATGGATTCCGCCCCGGCGTTCCAGTTGGTGACGATGCCCTCGGGATCCAGCATGTAGATGGCGTAGTCGTGCACACCCTGGACCAGCAGGCGGAAGCGGCGCTCGCTCTCCAGCAGCGCCTGGTCGGTGGCGCGCCTTTCGGAGACGTCGCGGGTGATCTTGGCGAAGCCCATGACCGCGCCGTTCTCGGCGTAGACCGGGTCGATGACCACGTGGGTCCAGAACCGCGTACCGTCCTTGCGGACCCGCCAGCCTTCGGCTTCGAAGCGCCCCTCGCGCGCCGCGGTTTCCAGGGCGCGGCGGGGCATCTCCACGGCGAGGTCCTCGGGGGTGTAGAACACCGAGAAATGCTGGCCGATGATCTCCTGGGCCGTGTAGCCCTTGAAGAGCTGAGCCCCCGTGTTCCAGGTGGCGACGTGACCGTCCGCGTCCAGCAGGTAGATCGCGTAGTCCTTCACCGCGTCGATGAGCAGCTGGAACCGCTCGGCCTGCGCCAGGTCGGTGAGGGGGCGCGGGGGGGAAGGCTCGGACATCACGACGCCTAGCGGGGAGCGGACGGGCAGGTTTGGGATCGTCACCCGGTCATGCACGCATCCCCGACACAAGGCGAGCGTGCAATTTTGTCGTCCGATCAGAGGCTTGAAGCCTCCTCGGGCGCTAGGGGTTCCGGATCAGACCACGGGTTCGTACAGGCGCGCCGGGCGATGGGCGCCATGGGCGAAGTCGTCGGTCTCGCGCACGCAGCCCAGCGTGGCGACGGTCTTGCGGAAGTTCCGCTTCTCGGCGTCCTCGCCGGTGACCGCCTCGTAGGCGCCCTGAAGCTGGCTGAGGGTGAACCGCGCCGGCAGCAGGGCGAACAGGGGCGAGATCTGCCGCGCCCTCGACCCCAGGACCTCGAATGCGCGGCGCAGGATCGTGTCGTGGTCGAAGGCCAGCTCCGGCAGGTCGCCGATCGGAAACCAGCGCGCCTGGGCCGCGTCGGTGCTGGCCTCCAGGCGTAGTTCGTCCGACGCGAGCAGGGCCAGGTAGGCCACGGAGATCACCCGCTCGCGGGGATCGCGGTCGGGCGCGCTGAAGGTGGCGAACTGCATGAGCAGGTCCGCGTCGACGCCGGTCTCCTCCAGCAGTTCGCGCCGCGCGCACTGGTCCAGCTCCTCGTCCGGCTGGAGGAATCCGCCCGGCAGCGCCCAGGCGCCCAGGTAGGGCGCGGCGCCCCGCTCGATGAGCAGAACGTTCAGCGCGCCGCGCCGCAGGGTGAAGACCGCGATGTCCGTGGCGACGGCGGGATGGGGATATTCGTAGATGAACGGCATGTTCGTGTGTTGACGACACTAACTAAGGGCTGCTAAGTGTTAATCACACACTAAGTCAGTTCCGACCTGTGTCAATCGAGGGTCCCGTGATGAGTCTCGCCTGCGCGCCGCAATCGTTCCGTATCGAGCCGATCGCTCATGGCCGGGCGATCATCGGCGTGTCGGCCTGCCCGGGCGGCGGGTCGGCGACGCTGGCCGAGGACCTGGACGCGGTGACGGCGTTCCGGCCCGACGCGATCATCACCTTGATGTCGGCCCATGAGCTGCGGCTGCTCGGCCGGGGCGACCTGCTGGACATCCTGCCCGGCCTGACGCCCCAGTGGCACCATATCGCGCTGCGCGTCGGCGCGGCGCCGGATGCGCGCTTCAAGCGCCTGTGGGCCTATACGGGCCATCGCGTCAGGGCGGTGCTGCGGCGCGGCGGCCGGGTGCTGGTCCATTGCGACGCCGGTGGCGCCCGCGCCCGCTGGATCGCGGCCCTGCTGCTGGCCGAGCTGGGCGTTCCGGCCGGCGAGGCGGCGACGAGGACGCGCGCGCCCCGGCTGGCGGCGACGATCGATCCGCCGCGCAACGCCGCGCCGATCTGCGGCGCCGCGGTGAACCACCACATGGCCGGCAAGATCCTGGGCTGCCTGTTCGGCGGCGCCCTGGGCGACGCGTTCGGCTATCCCGTCGAGTTCAAGACCTGGGCGCAGATCCGCACGAAGTTCGGCGACGCGGGCCTGGTGGAGCCGCAGCCGCAGGCCGGACCGCTGACGGTCAGCGACGATACCCAGATGACCCTGTTCACCGGGGAAGGCGTGCTGACGGCCGCGGCCGAGGGCGGCGCGTTCGACCCGGCCGAGACGCTGCTGCGGATCCGCCACGCCTACCTGGCCTGGCTGCGCACCCAGCGGGAGGATTGGATCCCGGGGCCGACGGGTCTCAGCCAGTATCGCGAGCTGTGGGCCGTGCGGGCGCCGGGCAGCACCTGCCTCTCGGCGCTGAGGGCCGGGGCGCGTGGCACGCCGACGGCGCCGATCAACGAGTCCAAGGGCTGCGGCGCGCTGATGCGGGTGGCGCCCCTGGGCCTGCTGCCCGGCATCGGCGCGGACGCGGCGTTCGACGTCGCCCACGCGGCGGCGGCGCTGACCCACGGCCACGCGGCCGGACGCCTCAGCGCGGCGGCCTTCGCCAGCCTGCTGCGCGACCTCCTGGCCGAGACCCCGCTGGCGGCGGCGCTGGGGCGGATGGAAGTCCGTCTGCAGCGCGCGCCCGGCGGCCAGCCCGTGCTGACGGCGGTGCAGTCGGCCCGCGCCCTGGCGACCAGCGACCTTCCGGCCCGCGACGCCATCGCCAAGCTGGGTCAGGGGTGGACCGGCGACGAGGCCCTGGCGATCGGCCTCTACGCCGTGCTGCGGGCCGACAGTTTCGAAGGCGCGCTCCGCCTGGCGGCCAACCACGACGGCGACAGCGACACCACCGCCTCGGTGGCGGGCCAGCTCTGGGGCGTGCTGCATGGGATCGACGCCCTGCCGCACGCCTGGGTGCGGCGGCTGGACGTGCTGGAACCCCTGTGCGACGTGGCCGGCCGCCTGGTCGTCGGCGCCGGCGCGGCGATGCAGGCCGATGCGCCCGCGCCCGGCGCGCGCCCGACCGTGGGCCGCGAACCGGTGCTGGTGGCGCGGGCGCAAGCCGGGGTCTAGCATCGCGCCTTCCTTTGGGAGGCGGTGACGATGCGGGTTCTTCTGGCGCTGTTGGTCCTGGCGTTCGCGCCGCCGGCGTTCGCCGACGCCACGCGCGACCGTCTGGTGGTGAGCACCGACTGGCTGGCGAAGCATCTGGGCGACGCCGATCTGGTCATCCTGCAGGTGGGCGACAAGGCGGCCTACGACGCGGGTCACATTCCCGGCGCGCGGCTGGTGAACCTGGCCGACATCTCGGCGCCGCCGGTCGGGCCGGACCCGCTGTTCCTGGAGATGCCCGAGCCCGAGGCGCTGCGGGCCAGGCTGATGGCGCTGGGCGTCGGCGATCGGTCGAAGATCGTGGTCTATCCCAGCCGGGACATTCAGTCGGCGACGCGGGTGGTGTTCACCCTGGACGCCGCCGGCCTGGGCGGGCGCACCACGCTGCTGGACGGGGGCCTGGGCGTCTGGAAGGCCGAGGGCCGGGCCACCTCGACCGAGGCTCCGGCCGTGACGCCTGGCAAGCTGGCGGCGTTCAGGTTCAAGCCGCTGGTGGTGGACGCCGCGTTCGTGAAGGCCCATGCGGCCACGCCCGGCTATGTGGTGGTCGATGCGCGTGCGCCGGAGTTCTATTCCGGCGCCAAGTCCGGCGGGTCGGCCGCGAAGCCGCACAAGGCCGGCCACATCGCCGGCGCGAAAAGCGTGCCCTTCGCCGCCGTCACCACCGCCGACCTGAAGCTGGCGCCCGCCGACGAGATCGCCGCCAAATTCAAGGCGGCCGGGGTGAAGCGGGGCGACACCGTCGTCGCCTATTGCCACGTGGGCCAGCAGGCCAGCGCCACCCTGTTCGCCGCCCGGACCCTGGGCCTGAACGTGCTGCTCTACGATGGCTCGTTCGAGGATTGGTCGCGCCGCGACGGGGCGGTCGAGACGACGAAGTAGCCGACACTTAGGGCGATCACCCTAGGTCGTTTCCCGGAGCGCCGCGCCTAGGCTTTGCGTTCGAGAGGAAGGCTGCATCGAGAGGACTGCGCGATGGGGATGGCGAACGAGCGGGCGAAGGCCGCTCCGGCGGAAGCGGGATTTGACGCGGTGTCGAAACAGGAGGCGGCGGCCTATTTAGCCGACCTGCTGGAAGCGCTGGAAACCTTCGCCCACAGCAAGGACATGCGCTTTCTGGGTCAGATCCTGGCGCTGGCCGTCGAAGAGGCCGCCCGCAACCGCTGAGGCGGGGCCGGCTAGATCCGGATCAGGTTGCCGACCACGGCGGCGACCACCGCCTGCACCCGCGTCGGCACGCTCAGCCGCCGCTTGGCCCGCTCCACATGATGGTTCACGGTCTTCTCGCTGAGGCCCAGGATCTGGCCGATCTCCCAGTCGCTCTTGCCCTGGGCGACCCAGCTCAGGCACTCGCCCTCGCGCGGCGACAGCGTGCGGGTAGGGCGCGGCGTTTCCAGCGTCAGCTCATGCATCCGGCGCAGGGCCTCGACCCCCGCCAGCCGCAGCGCGGTGAGGTCGTCCGGATCGGCGTCGTCGACCGGGCCTGACAGGACCAGCGCCTTGCGGGCGCCCTGCGAGTGGTCGGGAATGCTGAGCCCCCCCGCCATCCCGGCGCCCAGAACGTCGTCGCGCCAGGTTCGCTGCTCGCGGCTGAGGCGGCCGTCCCACTGTCCGACGGTCCAGCGGAACCCGGTGGCCTGCTGGCTGGCGCCCGTCACCGGGCTGAGCCGGTCGTAGCCCCGTTCGGCATAGTGCGGGACCCAACCGGGGGGCATGCGTATGCCCATGATGTGATCTAGGACCCGGCCACTGGACGGGTGGACGCAGGCGACGCCGAAGGGAAATCCCGCGGCGGTGGCGGCGTTCATATAGACGTCCCAGACCTCCGCCGCGTCACGCGCGGCGTCGATCCCGTCGACAAGCTCGAACATCCTAGGCGCGATGGCGGGCATTCGCAGGAACCCAACGTGTCACGCTCAGCAGACGCCTAAAGTAGAGTCGAAGCAAGGTGTCGTCGGGATTGGCCTGCGCCATGTATTCCTTAGACTTCTACGCAATGAACGGTGAAACAACCTCGCGTAGAGTTTGATGTCCGACATAAGGTCGCGACGAATGCTGGGTTCCTAGAAGAGTGCGTATGGCCAATTCGCGCGCCGGTTGAGGCCGGCGAGACCTAGGCGACCCGCCGCGCCGTGCGGGCGTGGGCATGGGCGATGGCGACGGCCAGCGCGTCGGCGGAATCGCTGGCGGTCTTGCCGGCGGTCGGCAGCAGCCGGGCGATCATCCAGCCCACCTGGGCCTTGTCCGCCGAGCCGGTGCCGACCACGGCTTTCTTGACCACGGTGGCGGCGTATTCCGCCACCAGCAGGCCGGCGCGAGCGGGGACGATCATCGCCATGGCGCGGGCGTGGCCCAGCTTCAGCGCCGACTGGGCGTTGTTGTTCATGAAGGTCTCTTCGACCGCCGCCTCATGCGGGGCGTGGTCGGCGATCACCGCCTCGATCCCGGCGAACAGGCAGAGCAGACGTTCCGAGAACGGCAGGCTGTCCTTGGGCGCGATGACCCCGTGGGCCACATGGCTGATCCGCGCGCCCTCACAGACGATCACGCCCCAGCCGGTGCGGCGCAGACCCGGGTCGATACCCAAAATGCGAATCGGAGCGTTCATCGTCTGTTCCAGCGAAGATGCCCGAACGACGAAGGGGTGGAAATGGTGAACCGAGGGTAAAGGCGGTCAGTCCGCGGCGGGCGGCGGCCTCAGCTTGCGCTCGAAGAAGTCGGCGAGGGTGACCGTGGACTTGATCCGGTTGGGCAGGCGGCGCCAGCCGTGGCCCTCGTCGGGGAACAGGACGTATTCCACGGGCACCCCGCGCGCCTTGAGCTGCTGGACGATCTGTTCGGCCTCAATCACCGGGACGTTGGTGTCGTTGGCGCCGTGCAGCACGATCAGCGGGGTCTTGATCCGGTCCAGCTTGTTGATCGGGGACAGGGATTTCAGCATCTCGGCCTGGGTGGCCGGGTTGCCGTATTCGATGGTCGAGATCGCCGCCATCCACGGCTGGGTGTGCTTGAAGAAGGTGTCGAAGTTGACGACGCCGTAGAGGTTGGCCCCGGCCGCGAACATGTCGGGATATTCCGTCACCCCGGCCATGACCATGTAGCCGCCGTAGCTGCCGCCCATGATGCCGAGGCGCCTGGGGTCGGCGACGCCCAGGGCGACCAGGGCGTCGGTGCTGGCCTTGATGTCCTTCACGCCGTCCACACGCAGCGGGCCGTTGTCCAGGTTGACGAAGCGCTTGCCGAAGCCGGTGGAGCCGCGGACGTTGGGCAGGAAGACGCTGATGCCGCGCCCGACCAGGGCCTGGACGTCGGTGCTGAGCGACGGCCGCGACTGCCCCTCCGGCCCGCCGTGATAGATGAAGACGACGGGGCCAGGACCCTTGGCGTCCTTGGGGCGATAGAGCCAGCCGGACAGCGCCAGGCCGTCATGGGCCTTGTAGTTGACCAGGGTGGGGCGGACGAGGGTGGCCAGGTCGACGCCGTCGTGGGCGCTGCGGGTGAGCTGGACGGATTTGGCGGTGGCGACGTCGGTGGTCCAGACATCGGTGGGCGCGGCGGCGCTGGTCAGGCTCAGCACCAGCTGGCGGCCATCCTTCGAGAACAGCGGGCCGCCGATCAGGTCGCCGGGCAGCTTGGGGCCTGTGGTGACCTTGCCGGTGACGGTGTCGAGGTAGGACAGCTCGCTGCGCCCGGCGACGTTCCAGCGCAGCACGGCGCTCGCGCCATCATCGGACAGGCTGGCGTTGTCGGCCTCGGCGTCGGCGCGCTTGGCCAGCACCTTGAAGGGGCCGGGCTTGCCGGCGGCGTCCAGTTCGATAACCCCGAAGGCGGCCAGGTCCGTGGCCACGTCGGACAGGGCGAAGACGCGGCGGCCGTCGGCCGAGAACTCGCCCCAGGCGAACTGGGCCGGCGGTTTGTGCGCGGTGAGCAGGGTCTCGGCGCCGGTGTCCAGGTCGACCAGCAGCAGGTTGTTGTCGCCCCGGCTGGCCAGGCGGCTGATCAGCGCAAGGCGGCCGTCGCGGCTGACGTCGGTGATGGTGTCCAGGCCCTTGCCCGTGCCGACGGCCTTGGTCTGGCCGGTGGCGGGATCCAGCAGGAAGGCGTCCATCTCGGTGGGGTTGAAGCGATTGGTGGCGATCTGCAGCCAGCGCCCGTCGCGGGTCCAGCCCATCATGCGGTTGTTCACCTCGCCGCCGGCGGTGACCAGCTTCGGCTCCGAGCCGTCGGTCTTGGCTACATAGACCTGGACGTTGAGGCCGCCGCCCGGGGCCACGTCATAGGCGATGCGCTCGCCGGCCGGCGACCAGGCCACCGACTGCACCGGGTCCGACAGGCGAGTCACCTGGCGGGGCTCGCCGCCGGACACGGGCGCGATCCAGACCTGGGGCGAGCCGCTGGCGTTGGAGATGTAGACGACCTGCCGGCCGTCCGGCGAGAAGCTGGCCCCGCTGGCCGAGCGGATCGAGGCGATGGCGGCGGTGCGCTGGGCCGTAGTCTGCGCTTGGGCGACAGAGCCCGCGAGGAGGGCGGCGATCACCGCCAGACTTGCCTGCCACCGACGCATGGAAACCCCTCCGCTGAACGGCGGCCACAGTCGCATGGGAGAAGGGGAATTCAAGCTGGGGCCGCGGTGGGCGCGCGCTCCGGCCGGATCCGCCACGAGGATAGCGTACTCTATCTGGTGTCGACCCTTAGCGGACCGTTCAGGCTGCATATGCCAAAGACACTGGCATGCCGGCTCATCGACACCGCGACGTCGCGATTTCCCTAGCTGCGCTCGTCGCCTCCCTGGCCTCGCCCGCGCTGGCCTGCACGATAATCCTCACGCCGAAGAGTGAACGCGCGAGTGAGCGGGTTGCCTTTCGCAAGGCCAACGTGGTGGTCACGGTCGACGCCGCCTCCGAGAGTTACATGCCCGTGCCCGGGCCTTCCGCAGGGACCCTCCGGGTGGGCGTGGGACGCGGGCGCGTCGTAAAGGTGCACAAGGGACCGAGTTCCCTGCAGGATAGAATGCTGACTTACCTCGTCGCCGACGGCGAGGATTCCGTGAGCTGTCCGGCCCTAGGGTCGGCCCGGCCAGGCCGCCGATACAAGCTCTACCTGGCTTACGGGCCCGGCTCTGGGCCGCCGACGATCCTGTTCCGGAACCCGTTCTTCGATTGAGGTCCGAGACCTACTCACGCAGACGCCCGCAGCGTCCTCCTCGGTCATCGCCGCGCGACGCCGTGCGCGTGAAGCCGTCGGCGCGGCGGATCCATGACCTCGGACCCTAGGCCCGGCCCAGGATCTTGGCCTTCATCTCCTGGAACTCGGCGTCGCTGACGGCGCCGGAGTCCAGAAGCTCCTTGGCCTTGCGAATCTCGTCGACCATGCGGTCGCCGGACGCACCGCCGCCCGCGCCGTCGCCGGCGCCGATCATCACGCCGCCCGAGGCCGCGCGGGTCTCCTCCAGGCCGCGGACCCGGCGCTTCTCCTCCCAGGCCTGCTCCTCGTACTGGGCCTTGGCGTACATGCCCGAGGCCGCCGCGTCGGGGACGCCGTCGACGGCGATGCCGGGGTGGGCGGGGTCGAGGCTGGCGAAGGCGAGGTTCGAGCCGCAGATGGACTCCAAGATGTTCTGCTCCAGGCGGACGTCCTTGAGGTCCTTCCACTGCATGTCGGCCATCTTGAAGCCGCCCAGCAGGCCGCGCTTAACGACCAGGATGCGGCTGGAGGTGATGGCGATGGCCGTGCGCCGGCTGAACAGGGAGAAGACCCGGTGCTGGAGCGCGCGGGCGATCACCGTCTCGCCGGTCATCAGCGTCCTGTCGAGGGTGGCGTTGGCCTTGTCGGCCCGACCGGCGGCGCCCAGGAAGACCAGGGCGGCCCAGATGGCCAGCGGGATCGTGCCGACGCCGACGCTGAGCAGCACGACCAGCAGCCAGATGCCGATCGCCTGCAGCAGGCTGACAATGCCCTTCATCCGACCCTCCACCGGCCGTCCGGCCGAGGCGGGACGCTATCGGGGGTGGTCGTGCGCCTCAAGCGGTCAGTCGAACTCGCCCAGCACCTTGCGGCGGCGCAGGATCGCCCCGGCACTGCCGAAGCCGATGATCATCATCGCCCAGGTCATGGGCTCGGGCAGCGAGCTGGCCAGGCGATACAGGTTTTCCAGGCCCTCGACGGCCGGCGGCTCGGCGGCCTTGAACGCCTGGCTCTCTTCGGCGGCGGGGGCGGTCAGCGGCTGGTCGTAGACCTCGGCGGCGCTGGCGGCGGAGGCGAAGGCCACGCTGGCGGCGGCCACGGCGCAGGCAAGCAAACGGTTCACGACAGATTTCCCCGACTTGGTCGAACCCCGACCGCATCCCGAAGAACGTGGTCGTCCGAAGCCATAGGCCGCGTGACCGTCCGTCGCAAAGCCTTGCCCCTGACAGGGGAATCCCGGCTTGCGAACTCAGCGCCAGAAGTGGAACGCCGCCCAGCCCGCCTGCATGGCCTCGGTGGGCACGCCCAGGGCGAACGCCAGGCTGACGGCCACGCCGAACAGCAGGCCGCTGAAGCCCGGCACGAGGAACACCGCCGCCAACAGGAGCAGCATCGCCAGGCCCTCGAACCTGGCGATGACGGGCGCCCAGGCCTTGGGCAGGAACGGGCGGATGGCGTTGAAGCCGTCGAGGCCGGGCAAGGGCAGCAGGTTCAGGATCAGCGCCGTGGCCTGGAGGAAGGCCAGCATCGCCAGCGCCGCGAACAGCGGGTCGGGCAGGGCGGCGTGGCGCCACAGGTTCAGCACGAACGCCAGGACCAGCAGGACGACCAGGGTCGCTGCCGGCCCCGCCAGCGAGGCGGCCGCGCGCCAGCCCGGCCCGCGCATCAGGTCGTTGCGCAGATAGACCGCGCCGCCGGGAAACCCGATGCCGCCCAGGGCCAGGGCGATCAGCGGGATCACCAGGCTGGTCCCCAAGTCGCCGTACCGCCGGGGATCGAAGGCGAGGTAGCCCTTGTCGTGCACCGTATGGTCGCCGGCCAGATAGGCGACGGCGGCGTGGGCGAACTCGTGCGCCATCACCGCCAGCACCCAGCCGGTGAGGATGAAGGCGAACGTCAGCGGGGTCTTCGCCGGCGGCGTCAGCACCAGCGCCGCGCCGAACGCCACGAGGGCGGCCAGCAGGCCGAAGCCGATCAGGTTGTTGGGCGGGGCGAGCGGCTTGGCCGGGATGGCGGTCATGGCTGACAGATAGGCTATCCGCGCGCCAAGATCATGGCGTTCGTCTTGACTCGGGCTGTCCCCGTGGGCTGGCATCGCCCGCGAGATGGGGCGAGGGGAACGATGGGCATGGACGATGCGACCGCGGCGGCCGAGCCGCCGCTGAACACGCGCGAGCATCTGCACACCCTGCTGTCGCAGATCATCGACCATCCGGAACTGCGCGTGCAGATTTCCGAGGAGATCGAGCAGACGTTCACCCAGCGCCGGGCGGTGCTGGTGCTGGACATGAGCGGGTTCTCGCGCACCACCCAGGTGCACGGCGTGGTCTCGTTCCTGATGATGATCCACCAGATGCGACTGCTGGCCGTGCCGACCATCCAGGGCAAGGACGGGACGCTGGTGAAGGCCGAGGCCGACAACCTCTATTGCCTGTTCGAGACGGTGGATCAGGCCGTGAGCGCCGCGCGCGAGATCATCCGCCAGCTCTCGACCGTGAACCCGCTGCTGCCGGCGGGCCGCAAGCTGTACGCCTCCATCGGCGTCGGCTTCGGCGACATCCTGGTGCTGGGCGACGAGGACCTGTTCGGCGACGAGGTGAACCTGGCCTCGAAGCTGGGCGAGGACGTGGCCCAGGGCGGCATGATCCTGCTGACCGAAGGCGCGCGGGGAGAACTCTCCGACAGCGTGAAATCCGTGGAGGAGCGGGCCAGCATCTCAGGCCTGACCCTGGTCTATCACACGGTGGCGTAGGTCAGGTTCGCGGCGGCGGGGCCGGCGTCGGCAGCATCACGCCGTAGGTCGCAAATGTCGCCTCGATCTGCGGGTCCGAGGCGCGGGCGGCGGCGAGGTCGCTCTCGCCCCGCGCGAGATCGTTCAGGCGCAACCGCGCAAGCGCCCGGCCGTAGAGCGACTCCGCCAGCCTTGGCCGCGCCTTGAGCGCCGTGTCGTAGGCGGCCACGGCTTCGGTCAGGCGGCCCAGCCGCATCAGGACGAACGCGCGGCTGTCCAGCGCGTCCGCACGCCCGGGCTCTAGCTTGAGCGCCGCGTCGCAGTCGGCGAGCGCGGTCTCCAGGGCGAAGCCCCGGATCGCCTGCTGCCAGCACAGTGCGTTGAGCTGTTGGGCGTCGCGAGCCGCCCCGGCGCGGATGGCCGCGAACGCCTTCGTCGCAATGGCCGTGCGGCCGGCGCGCAGATGAACATCGGCGCGCGCCATCAGGAGATCGTCGTTGTCCGGGTGAGCCTTCAGCGCGGTCGCCAAGCCGGCCAGCGCCTCCTCGTGGCGGCCGCTGTCGCCGAGGGCGTCGGCCCGACGCGCGACGACGGCCATCATCTCCGGCTCGAGCTTCGCCGCCGCGTCGATGTCGGCTAGCCGGCCTGCGATATCCGCGGGCGCACGGTAGGATGCACGCGTCAGGTAGGCCATCGCCGTCGGCTTAAGTTCGATGGCGCGCGCGAAGGCCCTGTACCCTTCGTCGCGGCGGTTGAGCAGCATCAAGGCGGTGGCGCGGCTCAGATGAAGTTCCGGGTCGTCGGGTGTCTTGGCTAGCCCGGCGTCCACGTCCGCGAGAGCTTCGGCGTATCGTCCCGCGCTCGTGAGGATGTTGAATCGGAACGTGACGGCGTCGCCCTGTCCAGGTGCGATGCGCTGCAGTTCCGCGAGCGCCGCCAACGCTTTGTCGGTGTCGTCCATCGCCACGTAGGCGCGGATTAGCGAGGTCAGGGCGAAGGTGTTTCCGGCGCGGAGGTCGGCGGCGCGGCCAAACGCGGCGGCGGCGTCGGCGAAGCGGTTTTCGCGCATGGCGATCAGGCCAGCCGCATGCAGGGCCACGTAGTTGCGCGGATCCAACACCTGGGCCTGGGCGAGGTCGGCCTTCGCTGCATCCGTGCGGCCGCCATAATAATGGCCGATCGCGCGGTTGGCGTAGGCGAAAGAGTTCTGCGGGTCGAGGCTGACCGCCTTCTCGAAGTCCGCCATGGCGTCGGCGTTGCGGGCGTCGCTCAGAAAGCGGTTCCCGCGCTCGATAAGCCCGGCGACGGTGTCCGGCGACTGGCGCCCCCAGGCTGCCACGTCCTGGGGGGTGGGGCGGTAGGCGCCAGGTGCGCGCAAGGCGACCCTAACCTTGGCCAGGTCGTCCAGCGCGGGCTTCGCGGCCCTGGCGTCGCTGGCTGAGATTTCGCGGACGAGCGTGCGCTCCGTGGTCTCGATCGTCGCGACGCCCTTCTCGATCCGCAACTTGCGGGTGAACGCGCGACCAGCGACCTTCGCGTCAACATCGTCGCCCTCGAACCGGAAACCCTCGCGGTCGCGCGGCAGCGTGATCGCCAGGTTGAAGGCCTCGTAGCTGGGGTAGCCGCTGACGGGATAGGACGCATCCGGATAGGGGTCGTCCTTGTCCCGAAGCGACAGGTAGGCCCCCAGGTCAGCCTCGCGAAGTCGCAGGCTGCGACCGCCTGCCTGCCGGTCGAACGGCAGAGTCGCGGTTCCCTCGAGCAACACACGGGTCACACCGCGCTCATCCGTCTGGGCGGTGATCGATTTGATTTCGATCCAGGAATAGCTGGACCACAGCTGGCGCAGCATCTTGTCACGGTCGAGGCCCGGAATCGTGACGCCGCTGCCGAGCAGAACGTTCATAGCCTGCGACATGGTCTTTTCGCCGCGGACCGGCGCCGGCGGGTCAAGGCCCGCCGAGGCGTCGATCTGCAGCCGCGTATAGGTGTCGGGTTCGCCGAGCGGGGGCTGATCGATCGCCACGAGCGTGGCGTCCTTGTCCCGCAACGGGAGCGCCCACAGGAAGGGTGGCGCGCGCAGGGTGTCCAGGCTGCGGTCGCCGGTGCGCGTCCCGTCCAGCCAGTAGATCTTGCCGGCGATCGTCGCGCGGACGATCACGTGGTCGAAGGCGGCGAGGGTGGGCAGGCGGGTGTCCAGGCCATCCCCGCGGGACGAACTGACCAGCGCCGCCTCGGCCTCGATGCCGAGCTCGTGCAGGAGCGCCATCAACAGGACCGTCTTGGCCTTGCAGTCGCCGTAGCGACGCGCCCACGTCTGGTCGGCCGTGGCGGGAACATAGCCGCCCAGGTTCAAGACCAGCGCGAGATAGCGGACCTGATCCTCGACGAGGCGCAGGGCCGCGGCCGCCTGGACGTTGGGATTGGACGAAGCAGCTCGAATCTTCGCGACCTCGGCCCTAAGGGGGCTGTCGGGCGAAAGCGTCGAGGTCTTGGCGAAGTGCGGCGCCATCAATGCCGAAATTTCGGACCAGTCCCGGAACTCGCTGACACTGAGCTCGCGGAGCGGATAGAAGCGAACCGGCACGTTCGGCACGAACTTGAGCGGCGGCGGATCCTTCAGGTCGGCGACGAGTTCGACCCGGCCGTCCGACTTCCCCACCTTGACCTTGCCCAGGCCCTCGCCGGCCCGCCATTGCAGCGGCCGGCTGGCGTCCCACACCGCCCGCACCCGAACCCGATCCACGGCCGTGTTCGGCGGCAGCATTGTCGTGCGTTCGGAGCGTCCTTGCAGCACCGGATCGAGGCGGGTGACGGTGTAGGCCATGTCGACCACATCTCCGACCTGCAAGCCCTCGGGTTGCAGCGTCGCGGTCAGCACGCCGTCCACGATGGCGCGTTCCAGGCCTGCCTCCCGTCGGATGACCGTGAAGGACTGCCTTGCGAGAAGGTCGATGGTTTCGGCATGGCGTCGGACCCTCAGGTGGTGGACGGTGACCGTGTCGGTGTCCGGGTTCCAAGCGAGCGACACGTTGCCGAGACCGGCCAAGCCCTGTGGGCTGCGCACCTGCATCACCTGCTCGACGAACTCGGAATCGCCCTGGGTCGTGAAGTTGAGCTGGCGGTCCTGGAGCAAGATTCGAACGGCGGGGCCGGTCGAATCCAGCGCCGGTGTGCTCACTTCCAACGGCTTCACCCAGTCGGGGGCGGGGCCTCGGAGCACTTGGTCCGCGGCAAACGCCGGACTCGCGCAGAACGCCACGACGGCCGCGACCGCAACTCTCAGCATCTTCCCCCCGCCGAAACGCGTGGAACGATAGCGTGCGCGGTAGAGCTTCGAAAGGCTTCAGCTCTTGTGGATCGGGTCGATCCAGGCGACGCCTTCGGGGGGTTCGGCGGGTTCGATTTCCAGGTTCACGACGACGGCGTCGCTGTCCGAGCGGACCAGGACGCAGGACAGGGTCTCGTCGGACGAGGCGTTGATCTCCTGGTGGGGCACGAACGGCGGCACGTAGATGAAGTCGCCCGGACCGGCCTCGGCCACGAATTCCAGCTTTTCGCCCCACCGCATGCGCGCGCGGCCGGAGACCACATAGATCACGCTCTCCAGCGGGCCGTGGTGGTGGGCGCCGGTCTTGGCGTTGGCATGGATGTGGACGGTGCCGGCCCATAGCTTCTGGGCGCCCATCCGGGCCCGGTCGATGGCGACGGCGCGGTCCATGCCGGGGGTCGTCTGGGCCGCGGGATCGAGCTGGTCGCCGTGGACGACGCGGACGCCGGAGTGTTTCCAGCCGTCTTCGGGAACGCTCACATCTTCACTCATGGCGCGGAAGCTAGCCTCTGCGCGCGGCCTGGACCAGCGCCTGGATCATCCGCGACGCACCCGCTCGGCCTCTTCCGGCGCGGTCGCCGACCCTTTCCAGGCCGGGCGGCCCGCGCACGGGGGGACTCCAATCAAATGAAGGTCTTACTCGCCCCCCAGGCGAGTCCGGTGCGCATGCTTAAAAAACTGTGTACTGTGAAATCAACAGACACGGGGTAACCACACATGAAGCGTATTTTGATCGCGGCCGTTGCGGCCAGCGCCCTGATGGCCGGCTCGGCCTCCGCGGCGACCAACCTCATCACGAACGGCAGCTTCGAAGACGGCACGATCGGCTGGACCTACACGGGTACGGGCGACGACGTCCCGAACCACAAGGCCGTGGTGATCCCGTACAACTCGGACCTCACCTATCCGGGCGGCGCGTTCGGCGAGCCGATCCCGGCCGACAACTCGATCTCGGGCAGCCCGGACGAGGTCGGCACCCACGCCCTCTACTTCGTGGCCGACCACTCGACGGAAAGCCTCTCGCAGTCGGTGAACCTGGCCGCCGGCATCTACACGATCGGCTTCTCGGTCTACGTGCCGCAGAACGGCTTCAACAACAGCGGCAACGCCACGTTCATGGGCAAGGTCGCGGGCGTCAGCCTGGCGAACTTCACCGTTGACGCCAGCACGCCCGGCACCTGGATGCACTTCTCGGGCGTCGCCAACATCGCGACCGCCGGCAGCTACCTGACCGAGTTCGTCTACGACTCGGGCCTGGCCCCGGCCGGCGACTTCGTGGTCGACCGCGCCTACATCGTGGCCGGCGACGTGGTTCCCGAGCCCTCGACCTGGGCGCTGATGATCCTGGGCTTCGGCAGCGCGGGCGCCATGCTCCGCCGCACCCGTCGCACGGCCGTCACGGCCTAAGCCGACCTACACTACGGAACGACGCGGGAGGCCCTGGTGATCTTCACCGGGGCCTTCAGCATTTCACCCTTCATCGCACCCTCGCCCCGCACGGGGTCGGTGGGCAGGGCGATGATCTTCTGGACCACGTCCAGCCCCTCGACCACCTGACCGAAGGCCGCGAACCCGGGATTCGTCTTCGGATCCTTCGGATCGGCGTCGAGATAGCTCATATCTCCAAGCGTGATCGACCAGTCCGATTGGGCCGTGCCCGGCGCGTGGCGGCCCATCGAGATCGTACCGTTGGTCTTGTGGGTCAGGCCCGTCTTGATCGTGGATTCATGGGCGATCGGCGGCAGCACCTTCTTGGGGTCGTTCTGCAGGCCGCCCTGGATCAGGCCGTAGTCGGTCCCGGCATAGCCCTTGGGTCGTGACGCCCGGTAGAAGGTCGCGCCGTTGAACAGGCCGCGATCCACGTACTTCAGATAGTTGGCCACCGTGATCGGCGCCTTGTCGGGGAACAGCTCGACGACGATGACCCCCTGGGGCGTCTCCAGCTTCACCTTCGGATTGGGCTTGGCCGGCGGCGCCGCGACGGGCGGCGGCGTGGTCGCGGGTTCGGGCGCCGGGCTGGCGGCGGGCTGGGACTGGGCGGCGCTGGCGAGCGCGGCGACGGAAAGCGCGAGGAGCGTGCGGCGGAGCATGCCGGAGACTAGACCCGGGGCAGGCCGTTCCGCCAGTCCGGGTCGCGGGTGATCGTCAGGCCGACCAGTTGCAGGAAGCTGACAGCCGGCAGCGCCTTGCCGGTCACCGGCTGGCGGGCCTCGATGTAGAGGGGCACGACCACCCAGGACGGGGGGAACGCCTTCAGGTCCTTGTCCGGCATGGCGCCGAGGTGCGGGCAGCGCTGCAGCGAGGCCTGGGCGCAGCGGAAATGCAGCGGGGCGATGGCGCCGCAATCCAGCACCACCCGGTCGTCGTCCAGGTCGGCCGGCAGCGCCTGGGCGAAGCCGCGGGCGCGCAGCAGGCCGGCGGCCAGGAATTTGCCGGTCTGGCTCCAGCGGTCGCCCTCGGGCGTCGCCTCGCCGCACATCGGGCACAGCATGGCGCGCACGCTGTCGCGCTGGCGGCGCAGGTGATTGCGGGAGTAGGCGGGCTTGCCCTGGCCGGGCTTCCATTGCTGCAGCGCCGCGAGTTGGCCGTCCACGGTGGGGCAGGGGCCGACGCCGCCCTGCGCCTCCTCGGTCCAACTGGTCACCCAGGGCACGTCGACGCCGATCTTCAGTCGCGAGGGAATTACCGGTTGGCGCATTTGAAGATCGTATCCGTGTGGCCGTTTGAGAGAAGCCGTCCGCCGCGCAGCACCAGGGCCTGGCCGCGGGAGGCGCAGATGCGGCGGACCTTACCACTGCTCTCGATCGTGGAGCTGACATTCGAGACAACGCGCACCGAGCGGCCGTCGGCGGCCCGCTCGATCCGCGTGACCTGGCCGACCTCCCGCATCTTCGCGCGGGCGAACGCCTTGCGGGTCTGGGCGCGGGCCTGGACCAGGGTGCTGGTCCCATAGGGGACGGGCGGCTTGTCGCCGACATAGGCCTGGTCGGTGAAGCGCGCGTCGAGGGTGAAGGCTGCGAAATAGGCGTCGATCCGGCCGGCATTCCAAGCCTGCTCCTGGCGGGCGACGAACGCGCGGACCTGGGCGTCGGTGATCGCCGGCTGTGCCAGCGCCGGGGTGGCGATCAGGACGAGGGCGGAGAGAAGGGCGCGCATGCCGAGGCTCAACGCGCGAGCCAGCGCATTCGGTAGCCGCCCATCGCGGTTTCGCCCAGCCGCTCAAGCAGCCGCCAGTTCACGAAGGCGCCGATGGGGGCGCCGACCACCGGGATCATCTGGGCCATCTTCGCCAGGTCGATGTAGTCGCGGTACTCCCGCTGGAACGTCCGCCAGTCGAAGTGCTCGAAGTCGGCGGGATGTTCGCGGCTGTCCCAGTCCTCCAGGCCGTGGAACACCGCCGCTCGATGCTCGGCGCCCGAGAAGGCCAGCTGGAACAGCGCCAGCACGTGGAGCCGCTCCTCGAACAGGTCGGCCTCGTGGCCATAGACGGCGCAGAGGTCGAACAGCAGCTTGATCTTGATGACCAGCAGGGCCGGGAAGTCGGCCAGGGCCAGCCAGAAGCCGCCCGCGCCGGCGACGCCGCCCTCGACGGCGGCGGTCTTGCGGTAGGCGTCGATGGTCTCCCGGGCACGGCGGTCCCGCTCTGCCAGCGAGGCGCCGATCAGTGGCGGGGCGGTGGTCAGGTCCGCGCCGGTCAGGATGGTGCGGGTCATGCCCTGGATCACCGTGGTGACGGCGGCGTGCACCTGTTCGGGGATGATGCGATTGATCCGGCCCTGCAGGCCGCGCGCGGCGCGGTCCAGGGCGTTTGGCGGCGTCAGCACCCGGGCTCGCCAATGGGCGACCTCGGTCCGGGCCCAGTCCTCGTAGGCGGCGTCGCCGGCCGCGGTCGGGGGCGGGGCTCGGGTTATCGCGACATCACCAGCTGCAGGATCCAGGCGCCCAGCGCGGTCAGGGTCGTGCCGGTCAGCAGCCCGCGCACGAAGGCGCCGTTGCGATCCCACCAGACTCGCCGCGCGCGCATGCGCTGGGCCCGATCGACCTTACGTCTCTGCATGGTGCTCCGCTCCCCCCACTGACGGATGTTCTAGCCCACGGCGCCGCGACCGGTCGAATCCGGAACCTCGGTCGGCGACACGGGTTGCGTTGCGCAGTCGTTGGACGAGGAGAACGCCATGCGTTGGGTCAGCCTTTGCGCCGCCTGCGTCATCGCCTGTGGCGCCACCGCCTGCGCCTCGCGCGGCGCCGGACCCGAGGTCGCCGCCGTCGTGCAGGACGAACAGGCGCGCCAGGCCGCGGCGGCCACGGCCCAGCAGGGCGAAAGCGCCAAGGATTCGCTCAAGGCCGGCGCCGAGGCGGCGTCGAAGGCGACCGCGCCGGCCGACCCGCCTATTTAGCCGCCGCGCTATCCACCTGCTTCAGGGCGGCGCGCAGCCAGCCGCTCTCGTTGGAATTGCCCGACTGGGCCAGCAGTCGGGTCAGGGCCTCGCGACGGGTGGCCAGGGCGGCGGGGTTTGTGGGCTCGGCGGCCAGGGCCGCACTGGTCAGGCGCAGCGCCAGGGCCGGCTGGCCCGCCGCGTTCAGCGCCGCGGCGCGGGCGGCGATCGGCCCGGCGCCGCCGGCCAGCTTCGCCAGTTCGGCCTGCGCCTCGCCGGGGGCGACCG
>JAHJME010000033.1 GCA_018821435.1 Alphaproteobacteria bacterium | reverse complement strand
TGGCCGTCTCATATTCCACGTACGCAGTGTTGATCGTGTTGCCGCAGGCCTTTTCTTCCGGCGCCGCATCGATGTCGGCGTAGCTCATCGCCTTCGCGCCGCCCGCCTTCGCCAGCGTCATCGTGATCGCCGCCGTCAAAGTCGTCTTCCCATGGTCAACATGACCAATCGTGCCGATGTTGCAGTGCGGCTTGTTACGTTCGAACTTCTCTTTGGCCATTTCAAGCTCCAGCCCTGTCCGGGCTTGTCCTCTAAAACTAGGGTTGGGCCCGAACGATCTCCGAAGAGATCGTTCAAACTCTCAGTTGGCGTTCTTCGGACGAAAAACGCTAGGCGTACTTCTTGATCACTTCGTCGGCGACGACTTGCGGCACCGGATCGTAGTGGTCGTATTGCATCGTGAACGAGGCGCGGCCCTGTGAGAACGAGCGCAGCGTGTTGATGTAGCCGAACATGTTGGCCAGCGGCACGAAGGCCGTGACCACCTGAGCGTTGCCGCGGGTCTCGGTGCCTTGGATCTGGCCACGACGCGAGTTCAGGTCGCCGATGACGTCGCCCATGTATTCGTCGGGCGTCACCACCTCGACCTTCATGATCGGCTCGAGCAGCTTCGGCGCACCCTTCTCACGAAGTTCGCGGAAGGCCGCGCGGCTGGCGATTTCGAAGGCCAGGACCGAGGAGTCGACGTCGTGGTAGGCGCCGTCATACAGCGAGGCCTTGAAGTCGATCACCGGGAAGCCGGCCAGCAGGCCGTTGTCCTTGGCCGACTCGATGCCCTTCTGAACGCCGGGGACGAATTCCTTCGGCACCGAACCGCCGACCACCGAGCTTTCGAAGACGAAGCCCGAACCCGGCTCGCCCGGCTCGAACTTGATCTTCACGCGGGCGAACTGGCCCGTGCCGCCGGTCTGCTTCTTGTGGGTGTAGTCGATGTCGGTGACCTTACCCAGGCTCTCGCGATAGGCAACCTGAGGCGCGCCGATGTTGGCGTCCACCTTGTAGGTGCGGCGCAGGATGTCGACCTTGATGTCCAGGTGCAGCTCGCCCATGCCGCGCATGATCGTCTGGCCCGACTCCTGGTCGGTCTGCACCGTGAAGGACGGATCCTCGGAGACCATCTTGGCCAGGGCCACGCCCAGCTTTTCCTGGTCGGCCTTGGACTTGGGCTCGATGGCGATCTCGATCACCGGCGCCGGGAAGTCCATCTTCTCCAGGATCACCGGCGACTTCAGCGGATCGCACAGGGTGTCCCCGGTGCGGGTGTCCTTCAGGCCGGCCAGCGCGATGATGTCGCCGGCGTAGGCTTCCTTGATGTCCTCGCGATTGTTCGAGTGCATCAGCAGCATGCGGCCGACGCGTTCCTTCTTGTCGCGGGTGGAATTCAGCAGACCCATGCTGGTCTCGAGCTTGCCCGAGTAGATCCGGCAGAAGGTCAGCGAGCCAACGAAGGGGTCGTCCATGATCTTGAACGCCAGGACCGACAGCGGCTCGTCGTCCGAGGCGCGGCGAACCACCGGCTCTTCGGTCTTGAAGTCGATGCCGGGGGTCGGCGGGATGTCCACCGGCGACGGCAGGTAGTCGACCACCGCGTCCAGCAGGGGCTGCACGCCCTTGTTCTTGAAGGCCGAGCCCGCGAGGATCGGATAGAAGGCGCCCGTCAGGACGGCCTTGCGCAGGCACTTCTTGATGACGTCGATCGAGGGCTCGTCGCCGCTCAGATAGGCTTCCATCGCCTCGTCATCGAGTTCGACGGCGTTCTCGATCATGTAGTGGCGCGCTTCGTCGCACGCGACCTTCATGTCGGCCGGAATTTCTTCGTCGTGATAGTTCGCGCCCAGGCCTTCGCTGTCCCAGACCACCGCCTTCATCCGCACCAGATCGACGATCCCCTTGAGGTTCGTCTCGGAGCCGATCGGCAGTTGGATCGGAACCGCCTTCACGCCCAGCCGCTCGCGGATGGTACGCAGGCACATTTGGAAGTCGGCGCCGATCTTGTCCATCTTGTTGACGAACACGATGCGCGGGACGTTGTAGCGGTCGGCCTGACGCCAGACCGTTTCGGTTTGCGGCTCGACGCCCTGGTTGCCGTCCAGCACGGCGACGGCGCCGTCCAGCACGCGCAGCGAACGTTCGACTTCGATGGTGAAGTCCACGTGGCCGGGGGTGTCGATGATGTTCAGGCGGTGACCGTTCCAGATGGCGGTCGTCGCGGCCGACGTGATCGTGATGCCGCGTTCCTGCTCCTGCTCCATCCAGTCCATCGTCGCAGCCCCATCGTGGACTTCGCCGATCTTATGGCTCTTGCCGGTGTAGTAGAGAATCCGCTCGGTCGTCGTCGTCTTGCCCGCATCGATGTGGGCCATGATTCCGAAGTTGCGGTAGTCTTCGATCTTATGGGTACGGGGCATAGCGGATGCTCTGTAAAAACGTCGGTTCGGATGAGGGTGAACGAACGGCGCGGGCGGTTTATCTCAAACCGCCCGCGCCGGAAAGCTCACTTAGAAAGTCTGGCTTACCAGCGGTAGTGCGAGAAGGCCCGGTTGGCTTCGGCCATCTTGTGGGTGTCTTCCCGCTTCTTCACCGCGGAACCGCGGTTCGAGGAGGCGTCCAGCAGTTCGCCGGCCAGCTTCTCGGTCATGGTGTTCTCGCCACGCTTGCGGGCCGCGCTGATCAGCCAGCGGATGGCCAGCGCCTTGCGGCGCTCGGGACGCACTTCCACCGGAACCTGGTAGGTGGCGCCGCCGACCCGGCGGGAGCGCACTTCGATGGCCGGAGCCACGTTGTCCAGGGCGGTGTGGAAGGTTTCCAGCGGACCCAGATCCTTGCGGCGGGTCTCGATGATATCGAAGGCGCCATAGACGATCGTCTCGGCGACGGCCTTCTTACCTTCGTACATCACGTAGTTCATGAACTTGGTGACGACGAGATCCCCGAACTTCGGATCCGGGAGAACTTCACGTTTGTCTGCGCGACGGCGACGGGACATCTCTTATTTCCTTACTTCGGCCGCTTGGCGCCATAGAGCGAACGGCGCTGGCGACGATCCTTGACGCCTTGCGTGTCGAGCACGCCGCGCAGGATGTGGTAGCGGACGCCGGGCAAGTCCTTCACGCGGCCGCCACGGATCAGGACCACGGAGTGTTCCTGCAGGTTGTGACCTTCGCCGGGGATGTAGCACACAGCTTCGATGCCGGTCGTCAGACGGACCTTGGCGACCTTACGAAGCGCCGAGTTCGGCTTCTTCGGGGTCGTCGTATAGACCCGGGTGCAAACGCCGCGGCGTTGCGGGCAACCCTTCAGGGCCGGGACCTTGTTCCGCGACGGCTTGTCCTGACGCGGCTTACGGATGAGCTGGTTGACTGTCGGCATCTAGTCTCGCTTCGTGGAGGCGTGTGCCGTTTGGCCGTGGCGCCTCGATTGGGATCATTTTTCGGTCGTTTCCGCGGCCACCCCATGAAACGCAAAAACTCGCCGGGACACCTTGGCGGCGTACCGGCGGGAGCGGCTCATCGGAGCTGGGAAGAATCCCCGGCCTCGAAAGAGCGCGCTACATAGTCGGGAAGGGCCGTCGCGTCAATCTGCGTGGCGCGCGTGCGGCCATCGCGCCGACGGCCATCAATTCGCCTCGCAAGCGCCCTTTCCCTAAGGCCGAGCTTTGCACGGGGACAGGAGCAGGAATGCCGGCGGCGGGACGGAGCCGGACGTACGGGATCGTGGCGGCCTCGATGGCCGCCCACGGCCTGCTGGCGACCCTGCTCGTCCTGAACGCCCCTCGCCTGCGGGTTCCTGAGATGCAGTCGGGCCCGCCCGAGGCGATCATCCCGATCCTGATCATGCCCCGCACCCCGCCCCCGTCCGCCGCGCCCGGCGCCCAGCCGACGCAGATCCGCCTGCACAGGCGGGTGACACGCTTCTCCGACGATCAGGCCCAGGTCACCCCCCTGGTCGCGCCCGCCGAAGACAAGCCGGTGGAGCGCGCCGCGCCTGCGTCCGGTCCCCGCGTCCTGACCCTGCCGAGCCAGGAAGACGCCCTGGCCGCCAACGCCCGCAACGCGCTGCGCAGCCGGCGAAACTGCGACGATCCCGCCATGTCCCGGATCGAGCGCGAAGCCTGCCAGGACCGCTTCTTCGCCGGCGGCCGCGACGCGCCGCCGCTGGGCCTCGGGATCAATCGCGACAAGGCCGAGGGCCTGGCCGCGGCTGGCGCTCGGAAGGACCGGGATTTCAAATATCAGCGCAGCGTGAAGGGATCGGCTCCGGCGACCGGCGCCCTGCCCTGGGACACCGTGCGCGGGCCACCCGGTCCGGCTGCGGCGCTGGGCAGCGTCGCCGGCAGCGACAACGTCGAGAAGAAGATCCCCTTCTGAGGCTGAGCCTCAGTCGAAGATGTCGAAGATGTCGAAGCCCTTCTTTTTCTTCTTGTAGTGGTACTCGTCGTCATAGCGCTTGGCGCTGGGCGGGTGCTTGCGCTTCCAGTCGTCGGGATCGCGGTGGAAGTCGGTGACCTCGCGCTCGAAGCGCTGCCGATCCTGCTGCTGGCCCACCTGTTCGTCGCGCTGGCCCGAGAGCAACTTCTCCAGTTCGCCCCGATCCAGCCAGACGCCCCGGCAGCTCGGGCACATGTCGATCTCCACGCCGGAGCGGGCGACGTTCTGCATGGACGTGTTGCAGTTGGGACAAAGCAGCAGCGGCACGGATCGGATCCTCCTCAAGGAGACCTGATCTAGGTACTCATACGCGTATGCCAAGGGGCGATCAGTTCACCGGCAGGTTTTTCGCCAGGAACCGCTCCAGGACCTCCAGCGTCTGGGTCCGGGTGGCCGACTTGGTGAGGTAGTGGTTCTCGTTCTCCAGGATCACCAGTTCGTAGGGCTTGCCGACCGCCTTGAGCGCGTTGGCCATCCGCTGGGACTGGGCCGGCAGCACCACGGTGTCCTGGTCCCCGTGGATCAACAGCACCGGAACCTTCACGGCGGCGGCATGCAAGGCCGGAGACATGGCCTCCAGCTTGCCCCGATCCGCGACCCCCAGCTCCTCGCGCAGTTCGTCGAAGCCGGCGACCGAGCGTCCGAACAGCCGCGCTTCCTCGGCGATCAGTTGGCCCAGGTCCGAGACACCGGCGATCGACGCCGCGCAGCGATAGGCGTCAGGGTGGAGCGAAGCGCCGGCCAGCGCCGCGTAGCCGCCGAAGCTTGCGCCGACGATGCAGACGCGGCCGGAATCCACCTCCCCGGTCGCCGTCAGCGCCGCGACGCCGTCCAGCAGATCGGTCTGCATCTTGCCGCCCCACTCGCCCTTCCCGGCCTCGCGGAATTCGCGGCTGAAGCCGGCCGAGCCTCGGAACTGCGGCTGCAGCACGGCGTAACCGCGGCTCGCGAAGAACTGGGCGATGTAGTCGAAGTCGAACCCGTCGCGGGCCGCCGGACCGCCGTGCGGCAGGACGATGAGCGGCAGCTTCGACCTGGGGGCCGCGCCCGCAGGGATGGTCACATAGGCGGGGATCTCCAACCCGTCGCGGGCCTTGTAGGTGATCCACCGGGTCGTCCCCAGCGCGACGCCTTGCAGCTCCGGATACTCCTCCCCCAGCGGAGAGACCTCCTTGCGCGCCCGGTCATAGAGATACCAGGCGCCCGGCGACGACGGCGAGGCGACGCGCGCGATGAAGCGCGTGCGATCCTTGGACCAACCCGCGAGCGAGACGTCCTTGCCCTTGAAGGCGCGGGCCAGCACGCCGTGCGCGGCGCCGACCTCCGCGTCGAGCCATTGGGCCGTCGGCTGGTCGGCGCCCGAGACGATCCCCGCGACGCTGTTGCGATAGGTGTCCCAGACCAGGCGCATCGAAAAACCGCCGTCGCTGACCGGCTCCTCGACGCCGTCCGCCAGCTTCCGGCGCACGATCTTGCCGTCCTTCTCCAGGTAGACCGCATCGTCGGGGTCCGCGTACCCCAGCAGCCGGTATTCCGGACCCGTCGGGCTCTCGGCCCAGAGCTGCGTCCACTGGGACTTGCCCTTCGCCCGCCCGAAGATCTCCCGTCGATGCGACAGCTCGTCGATGTCGCGGCGCACGCGCGCCTCGCCGGAGAGGTCCACGTCCCAGCCCTGCGTGTCCGGGTCCCCACGCTCGACGACGCGGCCCTTGCCCGTGGCGGGATCGATGCTCCATAGCGCCCGCACGCTGGCGTTCTCCAGGCCCTTGCGCTTCAGGCGCGTGTTCATGGTGCCTTGCGCGCCCAGGCTCTCGACCAGATCGGTGATCAAGACGCGCGACGGCGCGTCGGCCGTCACGCCAGCGATCGGCTGGCCGTTGGCCAGGAACTGGCTGGTCGTCAGATTGTCGAAGAAGCGCGACACCGCCTTTGCCTGGGGCGTGACGGCGATGTGTCGCTCGATCCGATAGGATCGCTGGCCGTCCGTCTTCTCCCAGTAGGCCACGGACGCGATGACGAACGCGTCGCCGGCCCAGCGTAGGCGGGTCGCTTCCACGGCGCCCAGCTGCAGCACCGGCAGGCCCGGCTGGTCGATGGTGGCGATGGAGATGACGCGCTGTTCCGACGTGCCGCCCAGAATGGCGATCCGCTGGCCGTCGGGCGAAATCTCGGCCTCGACCACCGCGGGAACCCGGCCGAAGGCCGAGGCCGGCGGCGGCGCCGCGCTGGATTGAGCCGCAACACCGCAAAGCACGGCCACGGCCGCCCATCCAAACCCACGCACGTACGCCACCCTGACTTGTTCCCCGATGAATCACAGCCTAGCTGGCGCCGTCGGCCGGCGCCTAGCAGGAACAAGCTTGGCCTTGGCGTTGGGTCAGGAAAGGTGGCGCTTCTCCGCGTGCCGTTTGGCCTTGTGGTCGTTTCCGCAGGTGGCCATGTCGCACCAGCGTCGGCGGCCCGCCTTGGAGGTGTCGACGAACAGCCAGCCGCAGCGCGGCCCGTCGCAGCGCTTCAGCCGCGCAAGGCGCTCTCCGGTCAGCAGGACCATGGCCGAGGCCGAGGCCCGGAGCGCGATCAGGTCCAGGCCGGCGGTCTCCCCCGATACGCCCAGGGTCGCGCCGCCGGGGGATAGCTCCAGCCGCATGGCGCCGGCCGCCGCGCGCCACGTCGCCTCCACCGCCGCCAGCGCTTCGGACGGCGGTTCCGCACGATCC
Source organism: Alphaproteobacteria bacterium (assembly GCA_018821435.1). Lineage (GTDB taxonomy): Bacteria > Pseudomonadota > Alphaproteobacteria > Caulobacterales > Caulobacteraceae > Phenylobacterium. Next base: position 20,563 of record JAHJME010000033.1, on the reverse strand, counting down.
GCCGCGGCGCGCATCACCCGGTAGAGCGCCTCACGGACGCCGCGCACCCGCTCCAGCGCCTGAGACGCGCCGGCAGGATCCGCCGCGGCCAGCCGCGCCAGCCCGGCGATCTCCGCCGCGGAGACCTGCCCCGTCAGTTCCGCCCACGACAACAGGCGCGCGTAGCTGTCCAACCAATCCTGAGGCCCGACGTCCCAGTCGGTCGCGGTGTTCACCAGGTCGACCGCCAGGTCGCCGCCGACCAGGTCGTGGGGCGCGAAGCGGTGAGCCGTCACTTGCATGCTCAAACCTATAAAACCCTTTTTACTGGTTGCCGACCCATAACGCTCGACCGATAAACATCATTATACCGGTTATGGAGTCGGAACGTGAAGCGATCTTGCGGCGCCGCCCTGGCGCTTGGGCTGCTGGCCCTGGCCGACCCCGCCGCCGCCCAGCGGGCCAACGCCAACGCGGTGGCCGATGCGGCGGACGCCTTCGGCTTCTCCAAGGCCGGCGACGCGGTGGGCCTCTACAACAGCGGCAGCGTCCGCGGCTTCAGCCCGACCCGGGCCGGCAACCTGCGCATGGAGGGGCTCTACCTCGACCGACAGGCCTATTTCACCGGCGACCTGATCGACCACAGCCGGATCCACGTGGGGCTCACGGCGCTGGAGTTCCCCTTCCCCGCCCCCTCCGGCATCTCCGACTACGGGCTGAAGTCCGCCGAGGCCGACGTGGTGGCGCTATCGGTCACCAGCGGACGACGGGCGGGCGCCTATGCGTTCCTCGATCTGGCCAAGGCCGACCTGGGCGGCGGTCTGTCGTTCGCGGGCGGCGCCAGCCTGAACCGCGACGACTATCCCATGGGCGGCGGCAGCGACTATCTGGGCCTGGGGGGCGCGATCCGCTACCGGCCCGGCGAGCGCCTGCAGCTGCGCGTCTTCGGCAACACCGAGATCTACCGCGCCACCCGCTACGACCCGACGTTCTACGTGGCCGGCGCGGAATTGCCGGGTCCCACGGCGCGCTATGACCGGCTGGGCCAGGCCTGGGCGGCGGGTCGCGGCCGCTATGACAACGCCGGCGTCCTGGCCGACGCGCGGTTGTCGTCGTCCCTGTCGCTGCGCGCGGGCCTGTTCCGCTCGGTCTGGATCTCGAAGCGGGACTTCGACCAGGTGTTCGACGGCGTGGCGAACGGCCGGGGCGCCCTCTCCGTCTACGCCTACCCGGAGCGCAAGGCCGCGTCGTGGTCGGGCGAGGCGCGGCTGATCCATGACGCGACGCTGGGGCCGGTGCGGGCGCGCACCATCCTGGCGGTGCGCGGCCGCGCGGTGGACCGGCGACTGGGCGGCGAGGCGGTGGCCGACCTGGGCGTGGCCAGCCTCACCGGCGACGCCCGCCGCGACCGGCCGGCCCTGGTGTTCGGCCCCCAGCTCCACGACGCCATCGATCAGTACGGCCTGGGCGCCCAGACCCGCCTCGTCTGGCCCGAGCGCGGCCAGTTGTCCGGCGGCCTGGAGCGGGTGCGCTACGAGAAGGTGCTCCGCCCGCCCGCCGGCGTCGCGACCCGCGGCGTGTCGGAGGCCTGGCTCTACAACCTGGCCGCCGCCTGGCGCCTGGCGCCGAGCGTGACCCTGTTCGCCGCCGCCAACCGGGGCCTGGAGGACACCGGCGCCGCACCGGCCAGCGCGGTGAACCGGGGCGAGGTGCTACCCGCGATCCTCTCCACCCAGCAGGAGGCCGGCATCCGCGTCGTGGGCCCGCGCGCCCTGGCGGTGACGGCGGCGGTCTTCCGCCTGCGCAAGCCCTTCCCCGGCTTCTCGATCGGCGGACGCTATGAGCTGGTGGGCGACCTGGAGAACCGGGGCGCCGAACTGTCGCTGTCCGTCCGCCCGATCGAACGGCTGAAGGTGCTGGCCGGGCTGTACCTGGCCAAGCCCGAGCTCGACGGCGGCGGCTCGCCACTCGGGTCGTTCCGCCGGCAGGCCCAGCTCTATTTCGACTATGCGCTGCCCAAGGCCACGGGCGCGTCCGTGGACCTGCGGATCGCCCACCAGGGCGCGACCGCCGTGCTGACCAGCCTCGACGCCGACGCCCGGACGGTCGTCGACCTGGGCGCCCGCTGGCAGGGCGAGGTGGCCGGCGCGCCGCTCAGCCTGCGCCTCGTGGCCGGCAACCTGCTGGGTGAAGGCGGATGGAGCGTCGAGGCCTCGGGCGGCCTGTCGCGCCCGCTGGGCCGGACGCTGAGCGCCACGGTCAGCCGCACGTTCTAGGCCCCAGACACCGAAACGGCCCGGGATCGCTCCCGGGCCGCTCGTTACGCGTGACAGACTGAAGTGGCTGTTACTCGACCGTCTCGGCGACCGCCGCGTCGGCGATCTCCACCGGCAGAGGCTCCATGGCTTCCTCGCGGCTGGCCGTCAGGGCTTCGTCGCGCTTGGCGGCGATGCGCTGCAGGTTCCGCAGGTAGGAGCCCGTGCCCGCCGGGATCAGACGACCCACGATCACGTTCTCCTTCAGGCCTTCCAGGGTGTCGCTCTTGCCCTGGACCGCGGCCTCGGTCAGCACCCGCGTCGTCTCCTGGAAGGAGGCGGCGGAGATGAAGCTGCGCGTTTGCAGCGAGGCCTTGGTGATGCCCAGCAGCACCGGCTGCGTGATGGCCGGACGGCCCCCACGGGATTCGGCCTTGGCGCTTTCGTCTTCCACGTCGAGCTTTTCGAGGTGGTCGCCCTTCAGCAGGCCGGTGTCGCCGGCGTCGAGGATCTCGACCTTCTGCAGCATCTGACGAACGATCGTCTCGATGTGCTTGTCGTTGATCGGCACGCCCTGCAGTCGATAGACCTCCTGGATTTCGTCCACCAGGAACTCGGCCAGCGCCTCGATGCCCAGGATCCGCAGGATGTCGTGCGGGTCCGGGTTGCCGTCGATGATGTACTCACCCTTGCGGATCACGTCACCGTCGTGGACGGCGATGTGCTTGCCCTTCGGGATCAGGAACTCGACGGGTTCGCCGCCATCCTCGGGCGTGATCTTGATCCGGCGCTTGTTCTTGTAGTCGCGACCGAATTCGACGCGGCCGTCCATCTCGGCGATGACCGCGCAATCCTTCGGACGCCGGGCTTCGAACAGCTCGGCCACCCGCGGCAGACCGCCGGTGATGTCGCGGGTCTTGGCGCTTTCCGTCGGGATCCGCGCCATGATCTCGCCGGGCTTCACCTCGTCACCATCGCTGATGGAGAGAATGGCGCCCACCGGGAGCAGGTAACGGGCTTCACCGCCGTTCGACAGACGCTTGTAGGCGCCGTCTTCGCCCAGCACCGCCATGGCCGGACGCAGGTCCGAACCCTTCGAGCTGGCGCGCCAGTCGATGACCACGCGGTTGGAGATGCCGGTGGCTTCGTCGGCTTCCTCGCGGAACGAGAAGTTCTCCACCAGGTCCTCGAACCGCACCTTGCCGCCCACTTCCGTGATGATCGGGTTGGTGTAGGGGTCCCAGGAGGCGAGACGTTCGCCGCGCTTCACCTTGCCGCCGTCCTTGACCAGCAGGCGGGCGCCGTAAGGCACCTTGTAGGCCTCGCGGTCCTTGCCTTCGACCTGAACGGTCAGGTTCAGGTTGCGGCTCATCGAGATCAGGCTGCCGTCGGGCGCGATGACGGTGTTGCCACCGGTGATGCGCGCCACGCCGTCGTTGCCGCTTTCGAAGAACGACTGCTCGGCCACCTGGGCGGTGCCGCCGATGTGGAACGTCCGCATCGTCAGCTGCGTGCCGGGCTCGCCGATGGATTGGGCGGCGATGACGCCGACCGCTTCGCCGATGTTCACCGGCGTACCACGGGCCAGGTCGCGGCCGTAGCAGGCGCCGCAGACGCCGACCTTGGTGTCGCAGGTCAGGACCGAGCGGATCTTCACCGACTGGACGCCGGCGTTCTCCACCACGTCGCACATGTTCTCGTCGAGGTACGTGTCGGCCGGAACCAGCACGTCGTTCGAGTCGGGATGCTTGATGTCCTCGGCCGCGAAGCGACCCAGGATCCGCAGACCCAGCGACACCAGCACGTCGCCGCCTTCGACCACGGCGCGCAGCGTGATGCCGCGCGTGGTGCCGCAGTCTTCCTCGGTGATGATGCAGTCCTGCGCCACGTCGACCAGACGGCGGGTCAGGTAACCCGAGTTCGCCGTCTTCAGCGCGGTGTCGGCCAGGCCCTTACGGGCGCCGTGGGTGGAGTTGAAGTACTCCTGGACGGTCAGGCCTTCCTTGAAGTTCGAGATGATCGGCGTCTCGATGATCTCGCCGGACGGCTTGGCCATCAGGCCGCGCATCCCGCCGAGCTGCTTCATCTGGGCCTGCGAACCGCGGGCGCCGGAGTTGCTCATCATGAAGATCGAGTTGATCTCCTGCTGGCGGCCATCGACCACCGGCGCGGAGCTGACCTCGGCCATCATCTCGTCGGCGACCCGGTCCGTGGCCTTGGCCCAGGCGTCGACGACCTTGTTGTACTTCTCGCCCTTGGTGATCAGGCCGTCGGCGTACTGCTGCTCGTATTCTTCCACGAGCTTGCGGGTCTCGTCGACGATCGGGGCCTTGCGGGCCGGGATGACGATGTCGTCCTTGCCGAAGGAGATCCCCGCCTTGGCCGCCTCGCGGAAGCCCAGGCCCATGATCTGGTCGGCGAAGATGACCGTCGCCTTCTGACCGCAGTGCCGATAGACGGTGTCGATCAGATTGGCGATTTCCTTCTTGGTGAGGTTCCTCTCCAGAAGGCGATGTCCGACCGCGGGGTGATGCGGGAAAAGGGCGGCGATCTTCATCCGGCCCGGCGACGTCTCGATCACCTTGCGGACGAGGTTGCCGTCGGCGTCCATCTCGCTGTGGCGCGCCTTGATCTTGGAGTGCAGCGTGACAACGCCGGCGTCCAGGGCCTGCTCCAGCTCGTTCAGGTCGCCGAAGACCTTGCCTTGGCCGGGCTCGCCGTCCTTGACCAGCGAGAGGTAGTACAGGCCCAGCACGATATCCTGCGACGGCACGATGATCGGGCGACCGTTCGCGGGCGACAGGATGTTGTTCGTGCTCATCATCAGCACGCGCGCTTCCAGCTGGGCTTCCAGCGAGAGCGGCACGTGGACGGCCATCTGGTCGCCGTCGAAGTCGGCGTTGAAGGCCGCGCAGACCAGCGGGTGAAGCTGGATGGCCTTACCCTCGATCAGCTTGGGCTCGAACGCCTGGATGCCCAGACGGTGAAGCGTCGGCGCGCGGTTCAGCAGAACCGGGTGCTCGCGGATCACCTCGTCCAGGATGTCCCAGACGGCCGGCTGTTCGCGTTCCACCATCCGCTTGGATTGCTTGACGGTGCCGGACAGGCCCTTGGCGTCGAGACGCGCATAGATGAACGGCTTGAACAGCTCGAGCGCCATCTTCTTCGGCAGGCCGCACTCGTGCAGCTTCAGTTCGGGACCCACCACGATGACCGAGCGGCCCGAGTAGTCGACGCGCTTGCCCAGCAGGTTCTGGCGGAACCGGCCCTGCTTGCCCTTCAGCATGTCGGCCAGCGACTTCAGCGGACGCTTGTTGGCGCCCGTGATCACGCGGCCACGGCGGCCGTTGTCGAACAGGGCGTCGACGGCTTCCTGCAGCATCCGCTTTTCGTTGCGGATGATGATGTCCGGCGCGCGCAGCTCGATCAGGCGCTTCAGGCGGTTGTTGCGGTTGATGACCCGGCGATACAGGTCGTTCAGGTCCGAGGTCGCGAAGCGGCCGCCGTCCAGCGGCACCAGCGGACGCAGTTCCGGCGGGATCACGGGGATCACCGTCAGCACCATCCACTCGGGCTTGTTGCCGCTCTCGGTGAAGCTCTCGATCAGCTTCAGGCGCTTGGACGCCTTCTTCAGCTTGATCTCGGACGTCGCCGTCTGCAGCTCTTCGCGCAGGCGCTCGGCTTCCTTGGTGAGGTCGATGCCGCGCAGCAGCCCTTGGACCGCCTCGGCGCCGATCTCGGCGGTGAAGCTGTCATCGCCGAACTCTTCCTGGAAGCGCAGGAAATCGTCTTCCGACAGCAGCTGGTGCTGCTTCAGCGGGGTCAGGCCCGGCTCGGTGACGATGTAGTGCTCGAAGTACAGGACGCGTTCGATGTCCTTCAGCGCCATGTCCAGCATCAGCGCGATGCGGCTCGGCAGCGACTTCAGGAACCAGATGTGGGCGACCGGCGACGCCAGTTCGATGTGGCCCATCCGCTCGCGCCGGACGCGGGCCAGGGTGACCTCCACGCCGCACTTTTCGCAGATGATGCCCTTGTACTTCATGCGCTTGTACTTGCCGCACAGGCACTCGTAGTCCTTCGTCGGACCGAAGATCCGCGCGCAGAACAGGCCGTCACGCTCGGGCTTGAACGTGCGGTAGTTGATGGTTTCCGGCTTCTTGATCTCACCGAACGACCACGAACGGATCTTTTCCGGCGAGGCCAGGGCGATACGGATACGGTCGAAGGTCGGAGCGGCCTGGACCGGATTGAAGATGTTCAGGACTTCCTGGTTCATCTTGGTTCCTTCTGCGGGACGGTTCCCGCGAAAATTTCAGAGTAGCTGGGCGGATGGACCGCCCTCCCCCTTCCGAGGGAGGGCTGAAATCCGTCAGCTGTTCTCCAGCTCCACGTTCAGGCCGAGAGAGCGCATCTCCTTGACCAGCACGTTGAAGCTTTCCGGAATGCCGGCCTCGAAGGTGTCGTCGCCACGGACGATGCTTTCGTAGACCTTGGTCCGGCCGGCCACGTCGTCCGACTTCACCGTCAGCATTTCCTGCAGGGTGTAGGCGGCGCCGTAGGCTTCCAGAGCCCAGACCTCCATCTCCCCGAAGCGCTGACCGCCGAACTGGGCCTTACCGCCCAGCGGCTGCTGGGTGACGAGGCTGTACGGGCCGATGGAGCGGGCGTGGATCTTGTCGTCGACCAGGTGGTGCAGCTTCAGCATGTAGATGTAGCCGACCGTGACCGGACGCTTGAAGCGCTCCCCGGACTGGCCGTCGTACAGGTACGACTGACCCGACCGGTCGAGGCCCGCCTTCTCCAGCAGGTTCTCGATATCGTCGATGTGGGCGCCGTCGAACACCGGCGTGGCGAAGGGGATGCCCTTCGACAGGTTCTTCGCCAGCTCGATCAGTTCCTCGTCGCTGTCCGGCAGATCCTCGTCAGGCCCGTAGGTCCCGGCGAGGTAGTCGATCAGCGCCTTGCGCTGGCCGCCGTTCTGCCAGGCTTCCAGCAGGTCGGCGACCTGCTTGCCCAGGCCGGCCGAAGCCCAGCCCAGGTGGGTCTCGAAGATCTGACCGACGTTCATGCGCGAGGGCACGCCCAGCGGGTTCAGCACGATGTCCACGTGCTGGCCGTTTTCCAGGTACGGCATGTCCTCGATCGGCAGGATCTTGGAGATGACGCCCTTGTTGCCGTGACGGCCGGCCATCTTGTCGCCCGGCTGCAGCTTGCGCTTCACCGCCACGAACACCTTGACCATCTTCATCACGCCAGGGGGCAGTTCGTCGCCGCGCTGGAGCTTGTCGACCTTGTCCTCGAAGCGGCGATCCAGACGCTTGCGGCCTTCGTCGAACTGGCGGCGCATGGCCTCCAGCTCGCCCATCGCCTTTTCGTCGTCCAGGGCGATCTGCCACCACAGGCCGGGCGAGATCTCTTCCAGCTTGTCGGCTTCGATCGTGCCGCGGCCCAGGCCCTTCGGACCCGAGATGGCGGTCTTGCCCACCAGCATGTCGCGCAGACGGCTGGTCATGTTGCGGTTCAGGATGCCGAACTCGTCGTCCCGGTCCTTGCCCAGGCGGTCGATTTCCGCCCGTTCGATGGCCAGGGCGCGTTCGTCCTTGTCGACGCCGTGCCGGTTGAACACCCGGACCTCGACGATCGTCCCGGCGACGCCCGGGGGCAGACGCAGGGAGGTGTCGCGAACGTCCGAAGCCTTCTCGCCGAAGATGGCGCGCAGCAGCTTCTCTTCCGGGGTCATCGGGCTCTCGCCCTTGGGCGTGACCTTGCCGACCAGGATGTCGCCCGGCATGACCTCGGCGCCGATCGCCACGATGCCCGCTTCGTCGAGGTTGCGCAGGGCTTCCTCGCCGACGTTCGGGATGTCGCGGGTGATCTCTTCCGGGCCCAGCTTGGTGTCGCGGGCCATGACCTCGAATTCCTCGAGGTGGATCGAGGTGAAGATGTCGTCGCGCACGATGCGCTCCGAGATCAGGATCGAGTCCTCGAAGTTGTAGCCGTTCCAGGGCATGAACGCGACGAGGGTGTTACGCCCCAGCGCCAGTTCGCCCAGCTCGGTCGACGGGCCGTCGGCGATCACGTCGCCGGCCACGATCCGGTCGCCGACCTGCACCAGCGGACGCTGGTTGATACAGGTGGACGTGTTGGACCGCTGGAACTTCTGCAGACGATAGATGTCGACGCCGGGCTTGGTCGGGTCGGTCTCTTCCGTCGCACGGACCACGATCCGCGTGCCGTCGATCTGTTCGACGATACCCGGACGGCGCGCCACGACGACGGCGCCGGAGTCCACGGCCACGATGCTTTCCATGCCGGTGCCGACCAGGGGCGCATCCGACTGGATGAGCGGCACGGCCTGCTTCTGCATGTTCGAGCCCATGAGGGCGCGGTTGGCGTCATCGTTTTCGAGGAACGGGATCAGCGAGGCGGCGACCGAAACGACCTGCTTCGGCGACACGTCCATCAGGTCGACCTGCTCGCGCGGGAGCAGCGACGGCTCGCCGTTGATCCGGCCGGGGACCAGGTCGTCGACGATGTAGCCGTTCTCGAGCTTGATGTTGGCCTGGGCGATGACGTGCTTCGCCTCTTCCATGGCCGACATGTAGACGACCTCTTCGGTCGTGTGCCCGTCCTTGATCCGGCGGTAGGGGCTCTCGATGAAGCCGTACTTGTTGACCACGGCGTGGGTGGCCAGCGAGTTGATCAGGCCGATGTACGGGCCTTCGGGCGTTTCGATCGGGCAGATCCGGCCGTAGTGGGTCGGGTGCACGTCGCGGACTTCGAAGCCCGCGCGTTCCCGCGTCAGACCGCCCGGGCCAAGCGCCGAGAGGCGGCGCTTGTGGGTGATTTCCGACAGCGGGTTGGTCTGGTCCATGAACTGCGAAAGCTGCGAGGAGCCGAAGAACTCGCGCACGGCCGCGGCGGCCGGCTTCGCATTGATGAGGTCGTGCGGCATCACCGTGTCGATATCGACCGAGCTCATGCGTTCCTTGATGGCGCGCTCCATGCGGAGCAGGCCGACGCGGTATTGGTTCTCGAGCAGCTCGCCGACCGAACGGACCCGGCGGTTGCCGAGGTTGTCGATGTCGTCGATCTCGCCCTTGCCGTCCCGCAGGCCGACCAGGGTGTTGAGCACCGCCAGCACGTCTTCCTTGCGCAGGATGCGCACGTCGTCGGGGCAGTCCAGCTCCAGACGCATGTTCATCTTCACGCGGCCGACCGAGCTCAGGTCGTAGCGCTCGCCGTCGAAGAACAGCGACTTGAACATCGCCTCGGCGGCTTCCACCGTCGGCGGCTCGCCCGGACGCATCACGCGATAGATGTCGAACAGCGCGTCCTCGCGGACGGTGTTCTTGTCCACGCGCAGCGTGTTGCGGACGTAGGCGCCGATCGTGACGTGGTCGATGTCGAGGACGTCGAGCGTCGTGAAGCCCTGTTCTTCCAGGGCGACGATCAGGGCCGGGTCCAGCTCGTCGCCGGCCTCGGCGTAGATTTCGCCGGTCTGGAAGTTGACCAGGTCGCGCGCCAGGTAGCGGCCGTTCAGGGCCTCGGGCGGCAGCAGCAGGGTTTTGAGGCCCGCGTCGGCGAACTTCTTGGCGTTACGCGCCGAGATCTTGGTGCCGGCCGGTGCGATCTCTTCGCCGGTGTCAGCGTCGATCAGCGGGAACTCCGGCTTCACGCCGCGCCACCGCTCGGGAATGTAGGTCGTGGACCAGCCGGCGGCCTTCTTCTCGTAGGCCACGGTCTTGTAGAACGTCGAGAGGATCTCCTCGCCGTCCATGCCCAGGGCCATCAGGAAGGTCGTGGCCGGCAGCTTCCGGCGACGGTCGATACGGACGTAGACGATGTCCTTGGCGTCGAACTCGAAGTCCAGCCACGAGCCGCGGTACGGGATCACGCGGGCGGCGAACAGCAGCTTGCCCGAGGCGTGGGTCTTGCCCTTGTCGTGGTCGAAGAAGACGCCCGGCGAGCGGTGCATCTGCGAGACGATGACGCGCTGGGTCCCGTTGACGATGAAGGTCCCCTTCTCCGTCATGAGCGGGATGTCGCCCATATAGACGTCCTGCTCCTTGATGTCCTTCACCGAGCGGGCGCCGGTCTCTTCATCGGTTTCGAACACGATGAGGCGCAGCTTGACCTTCAGCGGCGCGGCGTAGGTCATGTCCCGCTGGACGCATTCCTCGACGTCGTACTTGGGCTCTTCGAACTCGTACGAGACGTACTCGAGCACCGCGCGCTCGTTGAAGTCCTTGATCGGGAAGACGGAGCGGAACACCGCCTCGACGCCTTCTTCCTTGCGGTCCGCCACGCGGGTCTCGCGTTGCAGGAACTGCTCATAAGACGAGCGTTGAACCTCAATGAGGTTCGGCATCTGCACGGCTTCGGGAATGCGGCCGAACGAGAACCGGATCCGCTTCTTGCCGGTGAAGGATTGCGCCATTTTGATCCCTTGAGGACGCCGGGAGGGGACTCCTGGCGTCGAATGTCTTTATCCTGCGTCCGCCCTACGGACTCCCTTGCGGGAGCCGGACACTGGAATGCTCCCCGTATCGTCGGGAGCGCCCCTTCGCATGGTCGGAGGGCTAGGGACCATGCCTCGGGGCCTGCACGCGCGAAGGCCGCATCGAAAGATGTGAATCGGAATCTGTTTCGCGAACGGGCGGAAATAAGCGCTTTCAGGCGACTTGTGAAGCCCCTCCCCGCGAAAACGTACAGCGCTGACGCAAAGAGGCGACGCGGAGCCGTGTTCTCCGCGCCGCCCGTTGGGGTCTAACCGGGCATAGTCCCGGGTCGCTCGTGCTGACTTCCGGTCTCGCAGGCCATCAACTCGGGGCGCGACCGGGATGTTCCCGCTGGATCACCGTGACCGCTACTCCGCCGGAACGATGCCCGTCCGCCGCGCGAACGGCCGCCATGCCGCTTGTGCGTACCGCGCCTGGTACTCCGGGTGCTCGGTCTTCATCCAGCGATCCCACCAGGTGAAGTAGAGGCCGTAGTTGTAGCCCGCCTGCGCGTGGTGAAGGTCGTGGTGGGTCGTCGTGGTCAGCCAGTCCAGCATCGGCCGCCCGTCCGCCCGCGCCGGCATCAGCTCGTAGCCGCTGTGCAGCATCGTATTGCGGAAGATTTGGTGCAGCATGAACAGACCGACCACCCCCCACGGCGTCGGCACGATCAACGGCCACAGCAGCACGAAGGAGGCCATCATGAACGCCTCGCGGATGTCGAAGCTGTAGGCGGTGAACGGCGACGGGTTGTGGCTCTTGTGGTGCCGTCGGTGGAACGTCCGGAAGAACCGGGGCTGATGCATCACCCGGTGGACCCAATAGTAATAGGCGTCGTGGCCCAGGATCATCAGCGCCAGGCTGGCGCCGAACCAGACCGGCCCCCAGGTGTGGGCCTGATCCGACAGCGGATAGGCGCCCAGCCGGCTCAGCAGCGACATGCTGACCCCGATGGTCGAGAAGATCGCGATCGAGCGCAGCGACATCAGGAACTCGAGGCCCATCTGGCGCGGCGGCGGCGAGTCCTCGCGCAGTTTGCGCCGACGCAGCGGCGCGCTCAGCACCACCCAGAGGATGGCGAAGACCGCGACGGCGAAGATGATGTAGCGCCGCAGATCGACGACGAGGTTCGACAGCCAGATCTGCGGCAGGTCGTGAAGGAAGGTTTCCATGAAGGGCTCCTGGCGTGTTGTCGCCAGAGAGCCGGAGCGGCCGGGCCGCCGTCTCACCGAGGTCGGAAAACCCTCGCCGATTTTGAAATCAGACGGCTTCCTGCAAATCCGGCGAGGCCTGTAGCGCTTGGCGACGCCAGGCGCTGGGCGTCGCTCCCGTGGCCGCGCGGAACGCCCGGTTGAACGGGCCCAGCGAGCCGTAGCCCAGGTCGAAGGCGATCGCGGCGATGGTGGTGCGCGCATCCTGCGGATCGGCCAGCCGGCGCTTGGCCGCGTCGATCCGATAGCTGTTCACGAAGTCGGCGAAGTTGCGGTGACCAAGGCGCTGGTTGATCAGCCGGCGCAGCCGATGCTCCGGCTCGCCCAGCTGGCGGGCCACCTCGCCGATGGTCAGGCCCTCGCGCCGCCAGCCATCCGCCCCCATGAAGCCGATCAGCTTCTGCAGCAGCAGCCGCTCTGCGGTCTCGGCGCGGGCGTCGGCCACGGGCGCGCTCCGGCGCTGGCCGCCGAAGACCGCCGGCCGCGCCTGCAGGAACAGCGTCCCGCTGGCCACCATCAGCGCCGCGAAGATCGCCCCGCCGTAGGGACGGCCTGCCGTGAACTCCAACCAGGGCCCGTGCGGATAGATCCGATAGACCAGGGCGATCGCCACATTGGTCACCGAGAATAGCGCCGCCAGGCCCAGCACCACCGCCCGGAGACGCCGGCGCGCCTCCAGCAGATCGCCCGACCAGCCCTTGGCGACGACATAGGCCGCGTGCAGCGACAGCAGGCCGCCGAAGATGTTGCGGCTGGCCCACAGCCAGTCCTTGAACGGCGGGTGCGACGCCTCGCATATGAAGCCGGTGACGAACAGGATCGCGGCGGGACTCCAGCTCGCGAGGGTCAGGGGCCGGTCCTCGAACACGGTCACCACGAACAGCCAGAACAGGCCCGCGACCCCGTAGGCGGGAATGACCAGCGGATAGAAGTGACCCAGGGCGGGCCAGAGCGTGCCCGATTCCGTGATCAGCCAGCAGATCAGGCTGAGCGAGATCAGCGACGTGGCGACACGCGCGTGCCGGCTCACGCCGCTGGCCAGGAAGCTCAGGCCCGTGACCCCCATCGCGCCCACGGCGATGCCGCGCGCGAACATGTCGAGGATGGTCAGGGAGTCGTCCACGTCGTCAGCCTATCACGGTGACGCTCCAGCCGAAGTGAAGCTGTGGTCATCAACGGGCCCGCGCCCGCCCCGCGATTACCGCTTCGGCAGCATCCCGCCGAACGGGTTCGGCGGCGGCGGCGCATAGCCCGGCGGCACATAGCCCCCAGCCGCCTGCAACTGTTGCGGCGAAACCCCGGCGTTCAGCAGTCCGGTCTGAGTGTTGTTGTTCATGGTCTGCAGGCACGCCTGCCAGTTGCTCGGGTTGGCGGCGACGCAGGCCTGGTAGGATTGGCCAGCCGCGTAGGTGGCCATGGCCCCGTCCTGGGCCCGCTGCGCGCTGGGCAGCATCTGCTGGCCATAGCCTTGCGCCTGAGCCTGAGGCGCGGTGTTGGCGATCTGCAGGCAGGCCTGGATGGCGGCGTTGTTGCCCTGGGCGTTCTGGACGCACATCGCGATAGCCTGCTGAACGGCCCCGGGGTTGGCGGCGGCGGGCGCCGGCGCGGCGGCCGCCTGCTGGCTGCGCGCGGCGGTCATCGCCTGGCCCAGCAGCCCGGCGATTCCGGCCGCCTTGCCGGCCGTGCCGCCGCCGAAACCGCCCAGACCGCCACCGCCAAGGCCCAGCGAGCCCAGCGCCGTGGCCGACTGCTGCGGCGTGACGACCGACATCCCGAGGCCGCCGCGCAGCTTGGCGCACTCGGGCACCATGGCGCCCATGCCGGAGCTACAGATCTGGATGGCCTGGGCCGCGCGATTGTATTGCTCGGCGCTCTGCGCCTGGGCCGGCGTCGCCGGCAGGGCCAGCGCGGTCACGATGGCGGCGAGCGCCGCGGCGTTGAAAATCCTGGTCATGGCCTGGATCAGCTCCCCCAAAAGCTTTCCGAGGCTTGAGGATGGGGCTTGGCGCGGCCGGCGCCCTCCCCCGTTTGGGGGCATGAAAAAAGGGCCGGGATTGCGCCCGGCCCTTCGATCTTCAGAAGCGTCGATCGACGCGTCTTCAGCCTACTTGATGGTGACGGAGGCGCCGGCTTCTTCCAGCTTCTTCTTCACTTCTTCGGCTTGTTGCTTGGACACGTTCTCGACGACGTTCTGCGGAGCGCCTTCGACCAGGTCCTTGGCTTCTTTCAGGCCGAGGTCCGGACGGACGCCGCGGACTTCCTTGATCACGTTGATCTTCTTGTCGCCGCCGCCCGTGAGGACAACGGTGAACTCGGTTTGCTCTTCTTCGGCGGCGGCGGCCGGGCCAGCGGCCGGCGCGGCGGCGGCGGCCACCGGAGCGGCGGCGGAGACGCCCCACTTTTCTTCCAGCAGCTTGGAGAGCTCAGCGGCTTCCAGGACGGTCAGGGCGGAGAGGTCGTCCACCAGCTTTTCGAGATTGGCCATGTCTATGATCCTTTAGAAAGAGAGAGGTTTTGTCGGGAAGTGACGATCAGGCGGCGTCTTTGGCGGCGTAGGCGCCGACGACGCGAGCCAGCTGACCGGCGGGCGCCTGCAGGATCCCGGCGATCTTGGTCGCGGGGGCTTGCAGAAGGCCGACGATCTTGGCGCGGAGCTGGTCCAGCGAAGGCAGCGACGCCAGGGCGGTCACCGACTTCTTGTCCAGCACCTGCAGACCCATGAAGCCGCCAATGACGGAGAACTTTTCGTTGTCCTTGGCGTACTGGGTCGCGACCTTGGCGGCGGACACCGGATCCGGCGCGAAGGCGATGGCGACAGGACCCTTGAAGAGGGTATCGCCCTCTTCACCGATCGAGCCATCCAGGGCCTTCAGAGCCAGGGTGTTCTTCACCACCTGCAGCTGGGCGCCTTCTTGACGAAGGCGGCCCCGCAGATCGGTCAATTCCGCAACGGTCAGACCCATGTAGTGGGTCACGACCACGGCGCCGGCGCCATTGAACACGCCCTTGAGCGTCTCGATGGCTTCCTGCTTTTGAGCGCGGTCCATTGCGGTCTCCATACTCAGGTTCGACGCGCGCGCGGATGCGCACGCCGCAAGCACCTGTCCTGTTCAGAGAAGCCGCAGCCTCGCGCCCATGCCGCGCATTGCGGAGGGACGACGTGCCGTCATCTTCCCGTCTCCCTATGACCGAGGAAGGGCTCTTCCTCGCGTTACGACCGACGGTGACCCCGGCGGCTTCACAGTTCTTGGACAGGATCGGTCGGTCCGAAGACCGTCCGTCCTCGCCTCTCCCCTGACGGGAAGCGGCGAAGCGGCGGCGTTTACACGAAGCGGGCCGGGGTTTCAACCCGCCGCCAGCCATGCCTCCAGCGTCGCGGCCTTGGCCAGGTCCTTGGGCCGGCCGAACAGCCGCAGGATGCGCAACTGCTCGTTGCCCGAGGGGATCGGGCCGGTCACGTCCAGCAGACGCCCCCGCACGCGCAGTCCACCCATGACCTCCACCGGCCCCAGCGGCGTTTCGTAGCGGGCGAAGTCGTCGGAGCGGAACGGCCCGTCCGGCGGCTTCGCCTCGCCCGGCGCCAGCCAATCCGCCCAGGCCGCGCGCAGGCGCCCTGCTCCGTCGGCGCCGGTGACGATGTCCAGGTCGGCCGCCTCGTCCACGGGCGCGCCCAGCAGGATCAGCGCGCCGCTCCCGATCAGGCTCCACGGCGCGGCCATGAGGTCCAGGTCGGGCGCGATGTACGCGAACAGATCGCGGAGTTCGTCGGGCGACATCCCTTAGACCACCACGAACCGCAGGATCAGCCCGTTCCAAAGCTCATTCGCCTGCTCGGTCTCCTCGACCGGGCCCGCGGCTACGGCCGCCGCGACGGCGCGCCAGAACGGCTGGGCCGGGAGATTGCGGCGCGCCACGGCGATCTCCCACTGGCCGGCCCGCGTACGGATCGCCGCCAGCGCCGCGTCCCGCCCGACGCCTTCGCGCCGATAGTGCCGGGCCACGAAGAACTCGCCCATGTTGAAATCGGTCGGCTTGCCCGAGTGGCTGTGCCGATCGATGAGCGCGAAGCCGGCGATCTCGCCGTCCGCGCGGATCAGGAAGGGCTCGGCCCCCGCCTCCGACCAGTAGGCCGCCAGCGGCGGATAGGGCGGGAAGCGTCCGTCGGCCTGCAACTCGACCTGACGCGTGGCCCAGAAGTCGGCGAAGTCGTGGACGTAGAGTTGGAACAGGTTCTCGACGGTCGTCCGCCCGGCCGGCGTCCGCGCCGCTTCAAGCTCGACCTTCGGCATGGCGCATCATCCCCCAAAGAAAAAGGGAGCGGCATCGCTGCCGCTCCCTCAGATCTTTAGCATGGTTGCTCGGCTTAGGCGCCGACCGAACCCTGGTCCACCTTGAAGCCCGGGCCCATCGTCGACGACAGGCTGATCTTCTTGATGTAGGTGCCCTTGGCGCCCGACGGCTTGGCCTTGTTCAGGGCGTCGATCATCGCCTTCACGTTGATCGTCAGGGCTTCCTCGGTGAAGGAGGCCTTGCCGATGCCGGCGTGGATGATACCCGTCTTCTCGGTGCGGAACTCGATCGAGCCGCCCTTGGCGTCCTTCACGGCCTGGCCGACGTTCGGGGTCACCGTGCCGACGCGCGGGTTCGGCATCAGGCCGCGCGGGCCCAGCACCTTACCCAGACGACCCACCAGGGCCATCATGTCCGGCGTGGCGATCACGCGGTCGAACTCCATGAAGCCGCCTTGGATGCGCTCCACCAGGTCCTCGGCGCCGACAATGTCGGCCCCGGCGGCGGTGGCTTCGGCGGCCTTGGCGTCCTTGGCGATGACGGCGACGCGAACGTCACGGCCGGTGCCCGAGGGCAACGCCACGACGCCACGGACCTGCTGGTCGGCGTGACGCGGGTCGACGCCCAGGTTGACGGCGATCTCGATGCTTTCGTCGAACTTGGCGTTGGCGTTGGCCTTCACCAGCTTCACGGCGGCGTCCAGGGCGTGGGTGGCGGCGGTATCGCCGGTCCAGGTCTTGGTGCGTTTGGCTTGCTTTGCCATGGTGCTTAGGCCTCCACGATCGAAAGACCCATCGAGCGAGCGGAGCCCTCGATGATCTTGGCGGCGGCCTCAAGGTCGATCGCGTTGAGGTCCTTCATCTTCTTTTCAGCGATCTCGCGCAGCTGGCTGCGGGTGATCGAGCCGGCGGTGTCGCGGCCGGGCAGCTTGGAGCCCGACTTCAGGCCGACCGCCTGCTTGATGAAGAAGGACGCCGGCGGCGTCTTGGTCACGAAGGTGAACGACTTGTCCTGGTAGACCGTGATCACGGTCGGCAGGGGCGTGCCTTTCGCTTCCTTCTCGGTGCGGGCGTTGAACTCTTTGCAGAAGCCCATGATGTTGACGCCGCGTTGACCCAGGGCCGGCCCGATGGGCGGCGAAGGGGTCGCGGAGCCCGCGGGCACCTGCAACTTGATATAGCCCAAGATTTTCTTGGCCATTGTTTCTCCTCATGGCTCATCGAGCCGGTTGAGCCGTGGTGCGGGGTCACGGTGGCCGCCCCCTCCCACGGATTTAAAAATCGCAGCAAACCGCGAAGCCGGCGCACATAGCAGTCCCCAAGCGCCGAAACAACCACGGCCTTCTGTCATGGACACGAAGACCACGAAGGACACGAAGACCACAAAGCTAGTGAACGAACCGGCGAAGGCCCTGTCGCATTTGCACGGCATTGAAGTTCAGCAAATAGCCAAGCCGCAGGCCTGAGAGCCTCAGGTAGGTGAGGATTTGCGCCTCATGGAGGCGCGAGAGCGCCTCGACCGCCTTCACCTCAACGACGACAACATCATCGACAATCATGTCTAGGCGATAGCCCGCGTCAAGCCGCAGACCCTCGAATTCGATTGGGAGCGCCACTTGGCGCCGGACTCGCAGACCGCGCCGGCCAAGCTCATGAGCGAGGCAATGCTCATAGGCGGATTCCAGAAGACCGGGACCAAGCACGCGGTGGATCTTGATCGCCGCATCGACGATCGCCCGACCTGCCGCCTCGACCCCGGCTGGAAAGCCTTCGTGCTCTTTGTGCCCTTTGTGGTCTTCGTGATCCACTTCAGGCCCGCCGACCTAGCTGGCCTTTTCGACCTGCGAGTATTCCAGCTCGACCGGCGTGGCGCGGCCGAAGATGGAGACGGTGACGCGCAGGCGGGTGCGTTCCTCGTCGACCTGTTCCACCGAGCCGTTGAAGCTGGCGAACGGACCGTCGATGACCTTCACGGTCTCGCCGATCTCGAACGAGATGGTCGGCTTCGGCCGCTCCACGCCCTCTTCGATGGCGCCGATGATGCGCGAGACTTCCTTGTCGGAGACCGGGATGGGCTTGGAGCCCGAGCCCAGGAAGCCCGTCACCTTCGGGGTGTTCTTGATCAGGTGGTAAGCCTCGTCCGACAGCTCCATCTTCACCAGCACGTAGCCGGGGAAGAACTTGCGCTCGGAGTTCACCTTCCGGCCGCGGCGGATCTCCACCACGTCTTCGGTCGGCACCAGGATCTCGGAGAAGTTATCCTCCAGGCCCTGGTTCTTGGCCTGCTCGCGGATGCTCTCGGCCACCTTCTTCTCGAAGTTCGAGTAGGCGTGGACGATGTACCACTTGTGGCGGGGGTTCCCCTTGGGGACGGAGGCGGCAGCTTCGGACATCTGTTTTTCTTTACCCGCCTGTCGCGACTCGAAGGAGCCAGGTGATGGCGAAGTTGAGGACGGTGTTGACGAGCCAGAAGAACAGCGCGGCCAGGACCACCATGATCGCCACCATGACGGAGGTGATCCAGGTTTCCTTGCGGCTCGTCCAGGTGATCTTGCGCGCCTCGGCGCGGACCTCGCGGAAGAACTGCGGGATGCTGGTCTTCTTCTTGGGGGCTTGAGCCGCGACCGCGCTGGGCGTGGCCATGACCGCGGCCGTCTTGGCGGCGCGTTCGCGGATCGCTTGCGGGCTCTGTCCCGGTTTCTTGGCCATGCGGCGCTTCAAACTCTCATCTGGAACGCGAGCCTCTCGAGGCCTGCGCTCCGGTTCAACCTTCGGACTATATAGGTGGTGGCAGGAGTGGAGGGACTCGAACCCACGACTTTCGGTTTTGGAGACCGACGCTCTACCAGCTGAGCTACACTCCTTCAGCACCCCTACCCGTTCGAAAAGAGCCTGCTTTCCTGTCTCGGGCGAAGGCCCGTGAACCGCGTGCGGCGGCTTAGAAAAGTGAGACTCCAACGATGTCGGGTAGGACGGAGGCGTATGACGCAAGCGCCCCGCGTTTTCAAGTCTCTTCGGCGGAGCGGAACGGGCGCTCGGCCGTTACGGGGCCATGCCCCAGCCCACGACCCCGACCTCCCACGATCAGGCCTACAACCGCGATCAGGACCAGAAACCCGCCTCGCCCCGCATGGCCCAGGAGCCCAAGGGCGCCGAGGGATCCGCCCGATCGGCGAAGACCGCCACGGATCCGGCCAGCGGCGAGCACCGCAGTGACGGCCCTGCGCCGAACCAGGCGAACACCGACCAGACCGACGGCGTGAAAGCTCCCAAGGCCTAGGACGGCCGGTTGCCGATCCTGATCCGGCCGCCGCCGGAGACGGACTTGGTGACCGAGCCGGTGACTTCTCTCACGCGGATATTGCCCAGACCGGAGATCGAAGCCTGCAGGTCGCCCGCGACGCCGCCGAAGTCCACGCCGCCGATCCCGGAGACGGACGCCCGCACGTGGCTGGCCCGGCCGTCGGCGATCCGGATCTGACCGACGCCCGAGACCTGCGCCTCAAGGTCGCCGCCGAAGGACCCGACGGTGACCCCGCCGGCCCCGGACAGCCGCGCGTCCATGCCGTCGCGTACGGCCACGGCGTTGAGGTTGCCCGCCCCGGAGAGCTGCAGATCCAGGCTGCCTGCCGTACCCATCTTCACCGATCCCGCGCCGGACTGGTGCAGTTCGGCCTCGCCGGCGACGTCGGCGACGGTCCAGTTGGCGCAGCCCGCGTTGTGCAGCTCCAGGCTGGCGGAGCGGCCGATGGTCCCGACCAGGGCGCCGCTCGCCTCAAGGTCCACGTCGCGCGGGGTGTAGATCACCACCTGGGGCATGTCGGCGTAGGCCACCTTCCCGACGTCGCGCACACTCACCCGGGCGTTCTCGCCCATCCCGTTGCAGTCGCGGATCCGGCGGTTGAGACCGCCGTCGATGAGGGTGCGGCCACCGGCGACGCCGACCGACAGCGGCAATCCCGGATGCTGGCGCACGATCTCGACCTTCACGTCGGCGCGGTCTTGCGGGACCACGGTGACCCGGGCCACCGCATCTCGGATCTCCACCGTCGCGGCCTGCGCGACCGTCGCGGAGAACGCGGCCGCCGCCGCGAGGACTGCCATCGAAAGGCGCATGTCTGAACTCCCAGCTCGCGCGAAGGCTAGGCGTGGGACGCACCGGGAGCAGCTTAATTCGCGGTCATGAAAAAGGCCGCCGAGGTTGCCCTCGGCGGCCCTGATCAGGTCTCAGTAAGCGCGTGGCCTACTTGAGGATCTTGGAGACGACGCCCGACCCGACGGTGCGGCCACCCTCGCGGATGGCGAAGCGCAGGCCCTGGTCCATG
>JAHJME010000032.1 GCA_018821435.1 Alphaproteobacteria bacterium | reverse complement strand
GGCGCCGGCGGCGGGCGCCGGGGCGGATGCGGCCGGCGCGGGGGCCGGGGCATACTGCACGGGCGCCGCGGCCGCGGTCAGCTGCTTGGCGACCCGGATCTTCAGCTCGCCGTGCTCGACCTCGATCTCGGACAAGCCGGTCTCGGTGAGGATGTCCGCCAGCTTGCGCACCAGGCGAGCGTCGAACGGATCGGCAGGCGCCTTGGGAGTGTTAGCCATGTATCGGCCCTTGTCTTTTTGATCTCTAGCGGGCCAGCAGGCCCGCAGCGGCCTCGACGGCCAGTTCATAGCTCTTCGCCCCGAACCCGGAGACGAGTCCCGTGGCGGCGAGCGATACGTAGGTCTCCCGACGGAACGCCTCGCGAGCGGCGGGGTTCGACAGGTGGCACTCGACGATGGGGATGGAGAGCATCTTCAGCGCGTCGAGTATGGCGATGGAGGTGTGCCCGTACGCCGCCGGGTTCAGCACGACGGCCGAGGCCTTTTCACGGGCCTCCTGAATCCAGTCCACGAGTTCGCCCTCGTGGTTGGATTGCCGGAACACGACCTCATAGCCCAGGGACGTCGCCCGCGCCTCGCAGAGGTGCCGCACGTCGTCCAGGGTCTGATGTCCGTAAATCTCCGGCTCGCGGGTCCCCAGCAGATTGAGGTTGGGGCCGCTCAGCACATAGATCGGTTTCGGCATTCGGCTCCGCCGTCGATTCCGGGGACTTTTAGCTAGCAACGGCTCCGGTCACAAGGATGGTGGCGCGGGTTGGCTTTCCCCGCGACGTCCGGCGCGCCGCAGGCGTGCGATGAATTTGTCCACGAACCACACGAACCACACGAACGGGCCTTGCCGCCGACGAGGTCGAGAAGTTTGGCAAGCGTTCGTGTGGTTCGTGGACGAAATACACGGGCGGCTGACGCCGCCGGGGCGTGTCCGTCTTGTCTTCGCCGTCTGCCACGCTCAAAAGCAGGCCATGAACCTGACGGTGAATGGAGAGATCCGCGCCTTTTCCGACGTCGCCGACGTGGCCGCGCTGGTGTCGGCGCTGGGCCTCGACACGCGTAAGGTGGCGGTGGAGCGGAACCTGGAGATCGTGCCGCGGTCGGCCTATGCGAAGACTTCGCTCGCCGACGGCGACCGTATCGAGATCGTGGCTTTTGTCGGAGGCGGCTGAGATGGACGGGTCCACACACACCGAGGACAGCTGGTCGGTGGCCGGCCGCACGTTCAAGTCCCGCCTGATCGTGGGCACCGGCAAGTACAAGGACTATGCGCAGAACGCCGCCGCCGCCGAGGCGGCTGGGGCCGAGATCGTCACCGTGGCGCTGCGCCGGGTGAACCTCAGCGACACCGGCCAGCCGATGCTGACCGACTATGTGAAGCCGGACCGCTTCACCTACCTGCCCAACACCGCGGGCTGCTTTACCGGCGAGGACGCCGTGCGCCTGCTGCGCTTGGCCCGCGAAGCTGGGGGCTGGAGCCTGGTGAAGCTGGAGGTGCTGTCCAACACCCCGCACCTGCTGCCCGATATGGAAGAGACGCTCCGGGCGCTGAAGCTGCTGATCTCCGACGGGTTCGACGTGATGGTCTACTGCTCGGACGACCCGGTCTACGCCAAGAAGCTGGAGGACGCCGGCGCCGCCGCCATCATGCCGGCCGCCGCCCCGATCGGCTCGGGCCGCGGCATCCAGAACCTGCTGAACCTGGGCCTGATCATCGAACAGACCAAGGTCCCGGTGCTGGTGGACGCAGGCGTCGGCACCGCGTCGGACGCGGTCATCGCCATGGAGCTAGGCTGCGACGCCGTGCTGATGAACACGGCCATCGCCGAGGCCAAGGACCCGATCCGTATGGCCCGCGCCATGCAGCACGCCGTCATCGCCGGCCGCGAGGCGTTCCTCGCGGGGCGCATGGGCAAGCGGATGTATGCGGATCCCTCGTCGCCGCTGTCGGGGCTGATCTAGGGCGCTCATTCCCGCGCCGCGTCGCAGGCGCTGTTGTTCAGAACCCAAGGATTGCGCGACCGCGCGCTATTTTTTCGACACGAAGACCGCGAAGGACACAAAGGGCACGAAGGCGTCCCGGCTGAGACAGCCGCTTGGCGGTCTTGGTGTCGAGTCTTTTGGCGCTGACGCGCCCGTGCGACCGGCTCACGCCGAGCTGTCCCAGACGAACTCTTCAGCCACTGTGTCGAGTGCGGCTTGCGGAGGGTCGGGCAGCTCGCGCCAGCGGCGGATGGCCTCGTCTGAGATGCCCAAGTCCAGGGCCAGGCGGGCGACATCGTCGTCCAAGGGCGCCTCGCCGAAGTCGGGCCGGACGCTGGCCCGGGTGATGACCACCTCGACGCTCCCGCGCCGGCTGGCGAATTCCTCGCAGGCGGCGGTGAAATCTTCGGGCTCAACCTCCGTCTCCGGCGGCTCGGACTCGTCCCAGCTCAGGCGCAAGAGCGCGGTGCGCAGTTCGCCGATGCGGCGCGCGACGGCGGCCCCGCCAGGCCGAACCTTGGGCAGGTCGGCTTGGACCTTTGCGGCGGCCGCCAGATCGCGCTTCAGCCGCGCCTTGACCGCCAACGTCTGACGATAAGACCGCGCCGCGCGCTGGTAGCTGCGCCCCAGCCGGGCGGCCTCGTCGTTGTCCGTGGCCTCCAGCGCCCGGCGCGCGAAGTCCCGCGCCAGCGCAAGATCGTGCTGGGCGATCTCCGCGAGGCCGGCGGCTTCGTCTTCGGTGATGTCGAGGGCGTCCCACATCTCGGGACGGAGTGTGGAGGCGGGGTGCGTCAGAAGCGGACGTGGGTGGAACTCCGCGCGCCCCGCGAAGCGAGACGGAGAGGGTGGGGAGAGGGGCGACGCGGCATCGCAGTCGCCGCTCCAGGTTCAGCCAGGACCCATGGATGGACGGCTAGCCTGGTGTCGCCGCCACGCGGCGGGGTCATGGCTGGACCAGCGTGCAAGCGTCGAGGCCTGCGTCGCCCCTCTCCCTACCCTCTCCCCACTCTTCCCCCGGCTCAAGGCCGGGGTCGGGGGGCGAGGAGGC
>JAHJME010000031.1 GCA_018821435.1 Alphaproteobacteria bacterium | reverse complement strand
TGAGGCCCAGTTCGCGGTGGAGGTGGGCGATGACCTCCTGGAACGGGGCCAGGGCGAAGTCTTCGTCCAGGACCTGGTCGTCCAGGCGTTCGTAGAGATCGTAGAGCCGCATCTCGGCGCTCTCCATGTCGTCGGGGGTCTCTTCGCAGATGGCGCGCTGCATCCACGTGCGCACCTGGGCCTTTCGGCGGCGGATGTGGCTGACGAGCTCGCGGTTGACGCGGTCCTCGGTCTCGACCGCCTCGCGGGCGGCGTCGCGGCGGAAGCGGGTTTCGAGCGCGAGGGTCTGGCGCACGGCGCGGGCGATACGCGGGAAGGCGGCGACGGCACGGGCCTTCACCTCGGGCGTGGTCTCCGCCGTCTCGACGTCCTCGCGGAGGCCGCGCGATGACCATCCCGATCTCGGCCAGTTCGGCCAGGATCGTCGCGTGGCGCTCGATGTGGGGTTCCGCGGCGGACATGAACGAAAGAAGAACACGCCACCACGGCGGATGTCAAAGTTGTTCGACCCGTCTCCTCCTGCCCGTGGTCCCTGGGGTGTCCCAGGGATCAGGAGCGGAGGATTCGGGACGGCCGCGATCCGTCGCGGCGGACGATCAGGCCGTGGCGGCGACCCGGCGACGCGCGCGGAGCGTGGCGCCGGCCGCGCCGAAGCCCAGCAGCATCAAGGCCCAGGTTCCAGGCTCGGGCGCCGCGGAGATCCGCAACGAGACGCCGCCGAAGTTGTCGTTCGGGCTGCCGTCGCCCACGAAGAATCCAATGGTCTCCGGCGCGTCGATGTAGACGATGAAGGGCTGGTTTATAACCTCGAAGCTAACGGGCGTGTAGCCAGAGCCGTTCCAGCTCAGGGTGGTGAGGTTGATCGAAGGCGCCGCCTTGTAGGCGGCCAGGGCCGCCAGGGCGGAGCTATAGGCTGTCGGCAGTCCGAAAGTATCCAAATCCGGATTCGGGCCGGGATCGGTGATCACGGTGAAGTTCTCGCGCCACCCGCTATTGCAACTACCGGTCGGGCACGAGCCGTTCCAACCATCGTAGGCGCCGCCGTCCGCCGTTCCGATCCACTCGACCAGAAACGTTCCGGCCGTGAAATTGAAGATCGTCGCGCCGCTAGTGGCGCTGATGTTGACGATCTCGGCCTGTGCCACGCCGCCGGCCAGTGTCGCCAGCGACACTGCCGCAGCCGCGGCAAACTTCGAGAAATTGAACGTCATAGTTCCCCCGTTGGCCTGGGCCTCAGCCGTCGGCCTCTGCCGAACCCGTCAGGTTCTTTAACCAAACCTATGTTGGGCGAACGCGATACACCAGCGGACTCTCGTCACACGGGAACTTATTCCGGCGATGCAATTCACGATCTATGCCTGCGGATACACGGAGATTTCGGTGAATACCTGAGCTCCGCCCCACGTCAGCGGCTGACCGCCTCCTGCGCGCAGCGGGTTCGGTCGCCGCCGGCGCAGGCGGCGACGTCGGCCTGCCACTTTTTGCGGGCGTCGTCGGCGGCCTTGGTGGCGGCCTCGTGGTCGGCCTTGGCGGCGCGGTAGGCGCGCTGCTGTTCCTGATAGGCCTGCTGGTTCGCCAAGTAGGCCTTTTGCTGCTCCTGATAGGTGCGCTGGTCCGCCTCCTGCTTCTGGAGCGCGGCGCTGGCCGCCTGGACCTGGGCGCCATTCAGGCTGCGCAGCGCGGTGTCGGCCTCGGCGGCCTTGGCGACTTTCACCCGCGCGTCCTCGGCCGCCTTCTCAGCTTGCGCGGCGAGCTCCGCGGCCTGCCTGGCCTTGCGCTCGGCGGCCTGATCCGCCGCGAGCGTCGAGGCCGGCGCAGCGACCCTGGCCGGGGCGACGGACGCCGCGGCCGGCGCGGGGACAGCGGGCGGCGCGCCCGGCGCCGCATCGGTCGACCTGGCCGTGGCCGGACGCCATTCCAGCCGCTCGATGGCCCAGCTGGCCTTGTTGGATTGCAGGGTGGTCTCGACGAACGCGTCGAGGGCGGCCGCGTCGGCGCGGGCGTAGCAGCTGTAATCGAGCAGCGTCTGGCCGGCGCGGGCCTTGACCTCGGCGGCGAAGGCGGTCCCCAGCGCCGCGTCGCGCATCGGCCCGGTCTCGGGCGCGGCCTTGAGCGGATAGGAAAACGGCGTCGAGACGAACATGCGGTTCTGGGCGCCCTGGATAGCGATGCCCTGGCAGAACGCCGGATAGTAGGTCGCCGGCTCCGCGCCGGCCGCCGACGGGGCGCCCGCCGTGGCCAGCCCGATCACGACGAGCATCAGCCCGCCCGCAGCGCGTATGCCCATACCATCCCCCAGCACCCGAACTCCGGCGAAGCCTGATGCGGGCGCCGCGCCAAGGCAAGCGGGCACTCGCGCGTGGGGAGGTTCGGATTGCGGCGTTCGCCCCGGACTGGCACCTTGGCCTTGGGGGGAACAGCATGGCTTTGCATCTGAGTGGCGGCTGCCGCTGTTGCGGACGGCCGGAGGTCGCGCCGTCGGGCACGACGTCCCGGCGACGGATGCTGACCGCCCTGGCCGCCGCGCCCTTCGTCCCCACCCTCGCCCGGGCCCAGGACCTGCTGGATCCCACCACCCTGCGCAGCAGCCGGGTCTCGTCCTCGACGACGCTGCCGCCCCGGGCGCGCCCGGCGGACCGGATCTCGCCGGGCTATGCGCGTAGCATGGCCGGCGGCGTGACGGACGCCCTGATCTCGCTGATCCGCGCCTATGGCTCGGCGGCCGACCAGATCGGCCTGATGCAAGTCAAGGAGAAGGATCTGGCGGCCAAGCTGGCGGCGGCGATCGCCAACAAGGCCGCCCAGCTGGACGAGTATCGGCAGGGCCTGTTCTGCTCGGGCTGCAACCGCACCAAGTCGGACATCCTGTCGAAGGGCGAGCAGTTCCCGCACCAGGGCCAGTCGATCATCAAGCCGACGCCGGAACAGATCGCCGGCAAGGAGCGCGAGCTGCAGGCGGTGATCGACAAGCTGGACGCCGAGTTGAAGGACGTCCGCACCAAGCTGGCCAAGGCCAACCAGGACATCGACACGATCCGCAGCCAGATCTTCGACGGCATGGGGCTGTGGCGGACGGCGGTGGCGTTCCAGCGCCGCATGATCCGCCAGGAGGATTTCGACGACGAGAGCGCCTACCTGCGCGAGCGGGAGAAGATCAGCCAGCAGCTGGGCGCCGTGCAGACCGAGACCGCCACGAGCCAGGACATCTCGCTGATCCGCGGCGGGGTCGGCGACCTGGAGCTGTGGAGCTCGACCCTGCGGCAGGTCGAGGATCGCCGCGCCGCCGAGCGCCGGGCGTCGAACCAGACCATGAACCTGGCCGACGTCACCGCGCAGCGCGAACGCGCGCGGGTCGAGACGGTGGCCAATGAGGTCGCGGCCCGAATCACGGCCTTCGGCCTGGCTGGCTATCTGCGGATCGTGACCGTGCCGATGACGCCCAGCATCGATCCGCTGGCGCTGGCCCAGGAGGGCAGCGGCATCACGTTCCGGATGGGCAAGTACGACCAGGCCGGGTTCGGCGAGATCCTGCCCCGGGTGGCGGAGTTCATCGGCAAGGCGCGCAACACGATGGTCGAGGGGCCGTCCGGCCCGCCGGCGCCGATGGCCGGCGACGAATTGCGGATGGCCGACAATGCGATCGCCAGGCTGAAAGCCCGGCTGAACGTGCGGCTGGCCGAGGAGCAACGGCGTCGGGACGAGGCGGCGGCCGCCGCGCTCGCCCAGGCGCAACCGAGCGAGACCCCGACCCAGCCTTAGCGGCGATGGGCGGAACGATGCGTATGAGGGGGATTTCCGTGTTTCAGTCTCGTGGCGCGCGCGCCTGTGCGCCCATCGTCGTGACCCTGGCGCTGGCGTTCGCGTCCGGCCCCGCCTGGTCGCAGGCCAACAACGCCCAGGTCGACCAGGCCAAGCAGTTGATCGGCGAGGAGCGCTTCGTCGAAGCGCTGGCCGCGGCCAAGGACGCCGCGCGGGCGGACCCGGCGGACTACCGCGCGCGCTACTACGTCGCCATGTCGTACATGGGCCTGCGCCAGTTCGACCAGGCCGAGGCCGAGGCGACCGCCGCCGAGGCCCAGGCGCCCGAAAGCGCCAAGGCGGCGGTGCAGAAGCTGACCGCCACGATCCGGGGCCTGCGCCAGGGCGTCAGCGACGTCACCGAGGCCGAGGCGGCCCTGAACGAGGGGCTGATCGGCAAGGCCGCGCGGCTTTACGAGGCGGCGTGGAACGCGGGCCGCAACGCCCCGGACCATGGCTTGAAGGCCGCCCAGCTCTATTCCACGCGGCTGAGCCAGCCGGTGGATGCGGCGCGGGTGCTGCGTCAGGTGAAACAGGCCCTGCCCAACAGCGCCGCCGCCGACAGCGCCGAGGCCGAACTCAAGGTGCTGGCCCCCAAGCTGCGCGAGATCGCCACCGGCTATGTGACCGAGGCGCGGGCGCTGCCCCTGGCCCAGGCGCTGCCGAAGCTGCAGGCGGCGGAGGCCGCGGACCCCAGCTATTCGACCATCTTCCTGGTCCGCGCGCAGCTCGCCGGCGCGGCCGGGGCCAGCGACCTGGTCCAGGCCGCGATCAAGGAGCTGGCGCGGCGCAACCTGATCACCATCGAGCGGCTGGCGGCGATCCCCAACTTGCGCACGATGCTGGCGACGCCGGACTTCGCCACCTTCATGGCCGACGTGATCGGGTCGGAGCAGGCGGCGGCCCTGACCCGCGCGGTCTCGCCCGAGGGCCAGGTGGATTTCCTGACGCGGGTGGCGCAGCAGGGGCAGCTGCAGCTGTTCATCGGCCGGCGTAACGACGGCGCCGGGCGCTTCCAATCCTACGCG
Source organism: Alphaproteobacteria bacterium (assembly GCA_018821435.1). Classification (GTDB taxonomy): domain Bacteria; phylum Pseudomonadota; class Alphaproteobacteria; order Caulobacterales; family Caulobacteraceae; genus Phenylobacterium. The sequence continues at coordinate 207,345 of JAHJME010000031.1, read as the reverse complement.
CGGCGCAAGGTGACGGCGCTGCAGGGGCTGCAGGGCTGCACTTCGGTGATCCTGCTGGGCGACACGGTGGCCGCCAGCCCCGACGTGGTCGCGGGCCTGCCCAGCCGGATCATCGACTGGCGCCAGGTGGACGCGCCGGCCGTGTCGGCCGACTTCGTGGGCTTCGGGCCGATGTTCGACGGCTGGGAGGCCACCGGCTTCAACGTCGTCGGCGACGGCGCGCCGATCCAGCGGGTGGTGGAGGCGATCCGCGTCATCCGCGACGCCTGCCCACCCCCGCCGCCGCCCGCGAAGCGGCGCTAGGCCGCGACGGGCGGGTTGGCGCCTAGCTGAAGATCCAGTCGCCGGTCAGGCTGGTCTGCTGGACGCCGGCCAGCACCATCTGGGTGCCGGAGCCCAGGTCGATGACCACGTCCGCGCCGACCTGGCTCACGGTGTAGCTGCCGATGACGAACACCCGGTCGCCTTCGGCGCGGTTGAAGTCGATCACCCGGTCGAGGCCCGCGCCCGTGAAGGTGTGGAAGATATCGGCGCCGGCGCCGCCGCTCATCGTGTCGCTGCCGCGGTCACCCGAAACGAAGTCGTCGCCGGCCCCGCCCGAGAGGCTGTCGTCGTCCTTGCCGCCGCGCACGATGTCGTTGCCGTCGCCGCCGGAGAGCGTGTCGTTGCCGGCGTTGCCGTTCATAACGTCCAGGCCGCCCGCGCCGCTCATGGAGTCCGCGCCGCTGAAGCCTTGCAGGATGTCGTTGAGCGCCGCGCCGTTCAGCACGTCGTTGCCGCCGAGGAAGAGCTGCTGATTGCTGAAGTCCGGCGGGCCGGCGCCGTAGGGGATCGAGAAGTCGGTGACCTGCAGCAGCGTCTGGCTGTTGAAGTCGACGCGAAGGCTGGTGAACGTGCCCCCCGTGGGGAAGCCGGCGGTCAGGCTGAAGTTGCCGCCGTAGACCACGTCCAGGGTCCCGTTGAGCGTGCCCGAGATCGAGACGCGCAGCGCCAGGGTCGTCGCGTTCGAGGTGACGATCGACGTCGCGCCGATCGTCAGCGTCGCGATGTCGCCGAACGAAACGGTGCTCGAACCGGGATTATACGAAACGATTGCCACTGGTTACTCTCCCCATGCCGCCTGAAACGGTCAGTCGTCCCAGTCTCGCGTCGGCAGGGTTTGGCGCATCCCCCATTCGGGGGTGTGGCGACGGCCGAGGGGTCGGGACCGGCCCGCCCTTTTCAACAAACGCGTTATGCGACTAAGCTTCACCCGGCCGACACATTCGAGGTGAGACCATGAAGCCCGCCCTGTTCCTCGCGACCGCCGCCCTGACGCTCACCACGGTTCCGGCCCTGGCGGACAATGGCCAGAGGTTCGACGCCAAGGCGCAGATGCAGGCCTATTCCAGCGCGGATCCGATCGCGCCGGGGAAGCAATGTTTCAACGGCCGCCAGATCACCGGCGTGAACCGCGCCGGCGACAAGACGATCTATGTCCAGGCCCGCCAGGGCGCGATCTATGCCTTACGGCTGAGGGCGAGCTGCGCGCCGCTTAACGCGGCCGAGACGCTGACCCTGCGCGCCAACGGCGGCGACACCATCTGCCCCGGCTCGGCCGTCGAGCTTATCGCCCAGACGGCGGCAGGCCCGCAGCGATGCGCCGCGTCCGACGTGCGTGCGCTGACATTCCGCGAGATCAACAGGCTGTCGGTCACGGCCCAACGCTAGGGCTGATGCCCGCCGACGCGGCCTCTAGTCCGCGCAGGCGTCGAGCATGTCGCGCATGTGGCCCTCGTTGGCCGGGTGCGCCTCGGCCAGGTCCGGTGGCTGAGCCAGGACGCTGACGATGTCGGCGCCGCCTTCCAGCGTGCGATGGACCGGGCAGCGCTCGGCGATCTCGACCAGGCGGCGTTGCTGGGCCTCGTCCAGCGGGCCCTCAAGGGTGATCTCGCGGGCGAAGCGGTCGCGGGCGGTGAGCGCCACGCGGGTGTGCAGCACGCGCACGATGACGCGGTCCAGGGGCCAGGCCTTGCGCGCCGCATAGAGGCGGATGGTCATGGCGGTGCAGGCGCCCAGGGCCGAGGCCAGCAGGTCGTAGGGGTTGGGGCCGGAGCCCAGGCCGCCCGCGTCCACCGGCTCGTCGGCGAGGAACGTCGCCCCCGCCGCCATCACCTCGACCTGGTAACGCCCAAGGCCGGTCTCGGCGACCGTCACGGTGTCGGGGTCATAGGCGTCCAGGGTGGTCATCCGGCGATCCTCAACGACGGCCCTACGGAAGCGCGTAGGCGATCACATAGTCCCCTTTGTCCGGGCTCATCGACGCGCCGCCGGCGGTGACCACGACGTACTGCTTGCCGGTCTTGGGCGAGACATAGGTCATGGGCGTCGACGACGAGGCGACGGGCAGCGGGGACTGCCAGATCACCTTGCCCGTCGCGTTGTCGTAGGCCCGCAGATAGGGGTCGCTGGTGGCCGAGCGGAAGGTGACGCCGCCCGCCGTGGTGACCGGGCCGCCCAGGCCGATGGTGCCGATGGGGATCGGCAGGTGCGACTTCAGGCCGAAGGGGGCCTGGGCCTCGGCCGTGCCGGCGGGCACCTGCCAGACGATCTGGCGGGTGCGGACGTCGATGGCGGTCAGCATGCCGTGGGGCGGCTGGACGCAGGGGGCGAAGACCGGGCTCAGGAACCAGTCGTTCGTGGCCTTGTAGGCGATGGCCTTGAGGCTGGGCGGCGGACGGTCCTGGTCGGCGCGGGTCAGGGCCACTTCCGGCTTGTCGGACTTCTTCAGGCTGACGATCTGGGGCATGCGCACGTCGCCGACGATCAGCAGGCCGCGGCGCGCGTCATAAGCGCCGGAGCCCCAGTTCATGCCGCCGGCGTTGCCCGGATACTGCAGCGACGGCCGCTCCGGGCTGCCCGGTGGGGTGAAGTCGCCGTCGTAACGAAGCTGCTGGAACCGGATCCGGCAGGCCAGCTGGTCCAGCGGGGTGGCGCCCCACATCATCTTCTCGGTCAGCTTCTCGACGCCGATGGTCGGCATCTCCACCGAATAGGGCTGGGTCGGGAAGACCCACTCGCCGGGCTGGGCGCCGCCGGGGACGCGCACCTCGACCACGCGGGTCAGGGGCTCGCCGGTGCGGCGGTCCAGCACGAAGATCTGGCCGCGCTTGGTCAGCTGGACCAGGGCCGGCGCCGTGCCGCCCTTGACCGGGAAGTCGATCAGCATGGGCTGGGCCGGGACGTCGTAGTCCCAGACATCGTGGTGCACGGTCTGGAACGCCCACTTCATCTTGCCGGTGGCCGCGTCGACGGCGACGATCGAGGAGGAATAGGCCTCGGACGCCATGGAGCGGTGCGAGCCCCAGTAGTCAGGGGTGGCGTTGCCCACGGGCAGATAGACCAGGCCCAGGTCGGGGTCGAAGGCGGCGGTCGACCAGACGTTGGGTGTGCCGCGCGTGTAGGTCTTGCCCTCTGGCGGCAGCTTGTCGGTCTCAGGGGCGCCCAGGTCCCAGGCCCAGGCCAGTTCGCCGGTCACGACATTGAAGGCGCGGACCACGCCGGACGGTTCGCCCAGCTCGCGGTTGTCCATCACCCAGCCACCGATGATGACGTTGTTGCCGATGACGGTGGGGGTCGAGGTCTGGAAGTAGAAGCCGGGTTTCATCTCGCCGATGCCGGTCGACAGATCGACGACGCCGTCCTTGCCGAAGCCCGGGCAGCGCTGGCCGGTGCGGGCGTCCAGCGCGATGAGCCGGGCGTCGATGGTGGACGAGATCACCCGGCGGCTGCACAGCGGTCCGGCGGGCGGCGGCGCGGCCGCGACCTGGACGGCGGGCGTCGCGGGTTTGGCAGGGGCCGGGGCGGCTTTCGGAGCCGCGGCGGCCTTGGCGACAGGCGCCGGCCCCGCCTTGGCGGCCGGGGTGGCCGGGGTGGCTTTCGCCGGCGGGGTCGCGCCCTTGGCGGGCGGGGCGGTCGTGTCGGCGCCGCCGGACAGGGCGACCTTGGGCTGGCTGCCGTCCCAGTAGCCGACGCCGCGGCAGCGATTCCAGAAGCTGGGCTTCACCTTGGGATCCTGGCGCCACTTCTCCTTGCCGCTGTCGGCGTCGACCGCGATCACCACATTGGTGGGCGTGCAGACGTAGACGGTGTCGCCGACCTGCAGCGGGGTGTTCTGGTCCTGGCTGCCGCGGTTGGGCTTTTCGCCGGTGCGGAAGGTCCAGGCGACCTTCAGGTCGTCGACGTTCTCGCGGTTGATCTGGTCGATGGGCGCGTAGCGCGCGCCGCCGGGGTCGCGGCCGTAGTAGCGCCAGTCGGACGCGGCGTCGGCGGGCGGCGCCGCGCCGGTGATCTGGGCCGGGAACTCGGCCTGGCCCCAGGTGTAGGTGGCGGGCGCGGCGGCGCCCAGGACGCCCACGCAGGCGACCGAGAGCGCGGCCACGGCCCAGCCCGACTGGTCGCGCAGCCGGCCCTTGGGCGCGGCGGGGATCACCAGCAGGATGAACAGGCCCAGCACGGCGGGGGCGAACAGGCGCGGCACCAGCGGCCAGAACTGGAAGCCGCCTTCCCACAGGCCCCAGCCCAGGGTGACGGCCAGGACCACGGCGTAGAGCAGGCCCGCCGCCGGATGGCGCCGGACCAGCATGACGCCCGACGCCAGGATCGCCGCGCCGGCCAGCATGTAATAGGGCGAACCGTCCAGGAAGATCAGCCAGCCGCCGCCCGCGAGGATCACCGCGCCGACGAGGGCCACCAGCCCGCCGCCGATCGCGGCCCAGATCCTGGCCGGCCAACCCACCGTCTTCTCCGCCGCCATGCGCAATTCCCCTGAACTCTGGCGCGGACTTTGGCTTGAATCGGCTCGCGCATGAAGGGTGCTGGACCTGACCCGATCCGCACGCGATGATCGTACGCATTATTCGAAAACAAGACGACTTCCGGGGGAGACCTATGACCACACGAAACCTGGCTATCCTGGCGCTTGCCGCCGCCGGCCTGATGGCCGCGCCCGCCACGGCGCAGACCGCCTATCCCAAGAACGACTACGCCAAGCCGGACGCCTGGCTGTGCTGGCCCGGCAAGGCGGGCGACGCCTGCGCCATCGACATGACCACGACGGTGATCAAGGCCGACGGGTCATCGACGGTTGAAGCCTGGAAGGCCGATCCCAAGGCGCCGATCGACTGCTTCTACGTCTATCCCACGGTGTCGAACGACCCGGGCGTGGTGTCGGACATGACCGCCAACGCCGAAGAGCTGAACGTGGTGAAGCAGCAGTTGGCCCGGTTCGGCTCCAAGTGCCGGATCTACGCGCCGCTCTACCGCCAGTTCACCCTGACCGCGCTCAGGGCCATGGTCGAGGGCAAGCCGATCGCCGGCGCGACCGACCCCAGCGTGCGGCAGGTGGGCTACAACGACGTGGCCGACGCCTGGAACTACTACCTCACGCACCAGAACAAGGGCCGGGGCGTGGTGCTGATCGGTCACTCGCAGGGCTCGGGCCTGTTGCAGCGGCTGATCCCGGCCGAGGTGGACGGCAAGCCGGTGCAGAAGCAACTGGTCTCGGCGATCATCCTGGGCTCGAACCTGCCGGTGACGAAGGGCCAGGACACCGGGCTCTTCAAGTCGATCCCGCTGTGCAAGACGGCCAGCCAGACCGGCTGCGCGATCAGCTATGTGACGTTCCGCGACACCGTCCCGCCGCCAGCCAACAGCCGCTTCGGCAAGGTCGCGAACCCGGAGATGGAGGCGGCGTGCGTCAACCCCGCGGCATTGCTGGGCCGCAAGGACCTGCACGCCTATCTGTCGAACCAGGCGAACATCGCCAGCTCGGCGGCGGCGTCGCCGGAGTGGGTGACGGGAAAGGCGAACCCGAAGACCCCGTTCGTGTCGCTGCCCGGCCTGATCAGCGGCCAGTGCGTGTCGAAGGACGGGTTCAACTATCTGGCGGCGCACGTGAACGCCGACCCGGCGGATCCGCGAACCGATACGATCAACGGTGATGTGACCGGCCCCGGCGGCGTGATCGCCAAGGACTGGGGCCTGCACCTCATCGACGCCAACATCGCCATGGGCGACCTGGTCGAGGTTGTCGGCCAGCAGGCGAAAGCCTACGCGGCGAAGAAGTAACGCCTAATCCCTCCCCCGTCGGGGGCGGGACCACGAAGTGGTGGAGGGGGTCATCCACGGCATGACCGTTGGGGACCCCCTCACCCGCTTCGCGGCAGCTCCCCCAGCGGGGGAGCAACTAGGCCCGCTCAGTCGATCTAGCGTCCGGTCAGCTTGCGGCCGGCGAAGACACCCAGCGCCACGAACAGCAGGAAGCCGACGACGGCGATAAAGAACAGCAGCTTGGCGATGCCGGCGGCCGCGCCGGCGATGCCGCCGAAGCCCAGCAGACCAGCCACGACGGCCACGACGGCGAAGATCAGAGCCCACTTCAGCATAACGTTTCTCCTCGATCCGAAACTCGGCCTTGGAAACGCCGTGGAAGCTTCACCGTTCCCACGCACACGATTCCTTGTTTCACCTGGGGTCAGCGCTGATCTATGACCGACGGACATGGCGAAGAACCCGGAAAGCCCCCTGGAACCCTTCAAGCGTGCGCTGGCCCACGCCGCGCGATCGCTTGCCGAGACCCCCGACCTGGAGATCGTCTATTCGGGCGAGGGTCCGCTGCTCAGCGGCAACCGGGCGGTCCTGCCGCACCCGCCGCGCGACCTGACGCCGGAGGACGCCTCGCGGATCCGCGGCCTGGCCGACCAGATGGCGCTGCGGGTCGCCCACCACGATCCCGCCGCCCACGCCAAGACCCGCCCGCTCTCCGGCGCCGGCCAGCCGATCTACGACGCCCTAGAACAGGCGCGCATCGAGGCGATCGGCGCGAACGCCATGGGCGGGGTCAAGGGCAACCTGCGCGCCGTGCTGGACCACGCCTGGCAGCGGCGCGTCTATAATGAGGTCGAGGCCATGGCCAATCCGCCGATGGCGGAGGTGGTGGGCCTGATGGTGCGCGAGCGCCTGACCGGCGAGCCGCCGCCCGCCATGGCGCGCGCCCTGGTCGACATGTTCCGCGGCGAGATCGAGGCCAAGGCCGGTCCGGACCTGGACAAGCTGACCGAGGCCCTGGGCGACCAGAAGACCTTCGCCCGCATCGCCCGCGCGATCATCCGCGACCTGGAAATGGGCGACGACCTGTCCGACGCGCCGGACCAGGCCGACGACGACACCGACGGCAAGGACGACGGCGACCCCGACGCCTCCCAGGACGACGATGACGGCGAAGGCGAGAGCCAGTCCCCGCAGCAGTCGGCGATGGACGACGACGAGACCCAGAGCCGCGAGGCCGAGGACGCCGACAGCCAGATGATGCAGTCGGAGCAGGACCAGGACTCCGAGGACAGCGACGACCCGCCGGACATGGGCGACGGCGAACAGCCCGCGCGCCCCGATCCGTCCGGCGACAACCGCGCCGTCACCTACAAGGTCTTCACCAACGCCCACGACGAGATCGTGGCGGCCGAAGAGCTATGCGACCCGGAGGAGCTGACGCGCCTGCGCGCCTACCTCGACCAGCAGCTCGCCAGCGTGTCGAACGTGGTGTCGCGGCTGGCGAACAAGCTGCAGCGCAAGCTGCTGGCCCAGCAGAACCGATCCTGGACCTTCGACCTGGAAGAAGGCTTGCTGGACACCTCGCGCCTGACGCGGGTGATCACCGACCCCACCGCCTCCCTGGCCTTCAAGGAGGAGGAGGACACCGAGTTCCGCGACACGGTCGTCACTATCCTGATCGATAACTCCGGCTCCATGCGCGGACGGCCGATCATGGTGGCGGCCGTCTGCGCCGACATCCTGGCGCGCACGCTGGAGCGCTGCGGGGTCAAGACCGAGATCCTGGGCTTCACCACGCGAGCCTGGAAGGGCGGGACCAGTCGCGAAGACTGGCTGAAGGCCGGCAAGCCCGCCCAGCCCGGTCGTCTGAACGACCTGCGCCACATCATCTACAAGGCCGCCGACAGCCCGTGGCGGCGCGCGCGGCGCAACCTGGGCCTGATGATGCGCGAGGGGCTGCTGAAGGAGAATATCGACGGCGAGGCGCTGATGTGGGCGCACCAGCGGCTGATCGGTCGGCCCGAAGCGCGGCGGATCATGCTGGTGATCTCGGACGGCGCGCCGGTGGACGACAGCACCCTGTCGGTGAACTCGGGCCACTACCTGGAGCGTCACCTGCGCGAGGTGATCACCGAGATCGAGACCAAGAGCCCGGTGCAGCTGATCGCCATCGGCATCGGCCATGACGTGACCCGCTACTACAAGAACGCCGTGACCATCGTGGACGTCGAGCAGTTGGCCGGCGCCATGGTCGAGCAGCTGGCCGACCTGTTCGACGAGGAGGTCCGCCGGGTGACTCGCAAGAACGCCAATCTGCTGGCGCCGCCGCCGAACACCCAAGGGCCCCAGGGCGCCGGGCCGCGACGCTCGACCTTCAAGGAAGTCCGGAGAGCCACGGCGTGAAGCGGCTGGCCGGGCTGGCGCTGGCGCTGAGCCTCGGCTCCTGCGCCATGCCGACCGCGCCGCTGCCGCTGCGGCCGGTGGCGGTGGGCGCCAGGATCCAGGTGGACACGCAGGCCGTGCCGCTGGACCCCACCGACGCCAGCCGGACCCGGATCGGCAATTTCGCCTATGCCGGCGGCCTGGTCCTGACCTCGCGCGAGACCAGCCGCCTGCACGGGATGTCCGACCTGAAGGTCACGCCCGACGGGCGGATGCTGGCGCTGGGCGACCAGTCGGACCTGCTGGAAGCGCGCCTCGTGCTGGACTCCGCCGGACGGCTGGTCGGCGTGACCGACGCGACCCTGGTGGCGCTCAAGGAGACGACCGGCGTCGACCTGTTCGCCGGCGGCCAGCGCGAATTCGACTCGGAGGGCGTGGCCCGGTTTGCCAACGGCGACCTGCTGGCCAGCTTCGAGCAGCACGACCGCATCCTGCTGTTTCCCCGCGACGGCGGCCTGCCCCGGCGGGCGCCGCAGCCGGACGTGAAGTACACCGACAACAAGGGCATGGAGGCGCTGGCGACCGCGCCGGACGTGGCCGCCGACGCCTATCGGGTCGGCCTGGAGGACAGCGGCTGGACGTTCCTGTGCCGGCTGTCGACGAGGTGCGTCCGCGACCGGGATCTGGACCTGGACGGGTCGGCGCTGGTGGCGATCGACAACATGCCCGGCGGCGGCCTCGCCTACCTGCTGCGGAGCTATTCGGTGCTCAGGGGCAATACCGTGCAGCTGCGGATCCTGGACCGGGCCGGCCGGCTGGTGGATCGCATGGAGATCGCCCGGCCCCTGACCGTGGACAACCTGGAAGGCCTGGCCGCCGTGGCGCAGCCCGGCGGGCGGGTGCGATTCTACCTGATCTCGGACGACAACTTCGGCCTCTACGACGGCAAGCCCACCGACCAGCGGACCCTGCTGCTGGCGTTTGATTGGACGCCAGCGGGCCGCTAGCTTTCCTTATCCCACGCAGTGGGAGAGGAAGCGCAAAACGAAAAGGCCGCCCGGTGGGGCGGCCTTCTGCATTCGGCGATCGGTCGACGGCTTTAGGCCGCGGCTTGCTCGGCGATCTTGGCCTTCAGCTGGCGCTTGATGCGCAGCGCCTTGACCGAGAGGACTTCGTCCTTGGCCTTGAGCAGGACGGGGTCGAGACCGCCCTTGGCGTCCACGGTGCGGAGCGCGGCATTGGTGATCCGGAGCGAGAAGCTCTGGCCCAGGGCGTCCGACTGGAGGCTGACCGCCGCGAGGTTCGGCATGAACCGGCGCTTGGTCTTGATGTTCGAGTGGCTCACGTTGTGACCGACCATCGGTCCGACACCCGTGATTTCGCAGCGGCGCGACATGGCGAGATAACCTTCGCAGGAAACAGGAATGCGACGGACCGGGGTCCGCGCGAAGAGCGGGCGATTTAGAGGAACGGTCTCGGCTCGTCAAGGTGAGCCGCGCCGGAAGCCGAGCGATCTCGAGTCAAAGATGAACGTTCGTTGTGGGCCGACGCGATTCAGATACAATATGTCGTAGGGAACGAAAGCTGAATCGCTGGGTGTCAGTGATTCGGTCGCGATTCGTTTCGCCCCTGTTCCCGCCCCCGGACTTTCCGCGTTGAGCGCCAGATTGCAGGGTCGCATGACCGGGGCGGAGCTGAAGCCGCTGCTGCGGCCGTTGCGGCTACGCTACTAATCCCCGCGCATGCGGGGACCCAGGCTTGTTTATGCCCCTGCATTTCGACGCGCGGCGGCGCTGCAAAGCGAAGCCTGGGTCCCCGCATGCGCGGGGATGAGTAATTTGGGCAAACCTTAGGGCAACCGCACCCACCCCGTCCCTTCGTGGCCGAAGGCGAACAGGTCGGGGTGGAGGATCTCGGCGATCATCTCGGCGGACTCCACCAGCCGGGGACCCGGGCGATTGAAGTAGTGGTGGCCGTCGATGACGAACACGCGGCCCTCGCGCACCGCCGTCAGGGCCGCCCACTCGGGCCGCCCGGCCAGCAGCGGAATGTCGGCCAGGCTCTGGGCGATGGTGAAGCCGCAGGGCAGCAGCAGGATCACCTCCGGGTCGGCGGCGGCGAGCGCGCTCCAATCCAGCCAGGGCGAGTGCTGGCCCGCCGTGGCGAACAGGCTCTGGCCGCCCGCCGCCTCGATTAGTTCGGGCATCCAGTTGCCGCCGGCCATCAGCGGATCGATCCACTCGATGGCGGCGACGGTCGGATAGCGCGCGGCGCGATTCGCGGTCTCGCGGATGGCCATCAGGCGGGCTTGGAGGCCGACGATGGCGGCGTGGGCCGGACCCTCGGCGCCCAGGGCGCGTCCGACCTTGCGCATATCGCCCCAGACGTCGGCGAGGTCGTTGGGCTCCAGCGAGACCAGGATCGGCGCCATGCCGGTCCACTCGCAGAGCGCGTCCTCCAGGTCGCCGGGAGTGACGGCGCAGATCGCGCACTGGGTTTGCGTGATGATCACGTCCGGCTTCAACGCCCGCAGCAGCTCGGCGTCGACGCGGTAGACCGAGACCCCCTGGGCGATGATCTCGTTCACACGCCGGTCGATGTCGCGCGACGTGCCGTCCAGGTTGACCTTGGTCTCGCTGAGCGCCGGCAGGTGGCGCACGTCGACCGGGAAGTCGCACTGGTGCGAGCGGCCGACCAGCTGGTCGGCCATGCCCACCGCGGCGACGATCTCGGTGGCGCTGGGCAGCAGGGAGACGATCCGCAGGGCGCTCATGCGGGGCGTCCGAAGCCCGGCAGCGCCAAGGGCAGGCGGCGGAGCCCAGCGTCCAGGGCCAACAGGCCGGCGAGCCAAGCGGCGTTGACGCCGCCCACCAGACTGATGACGCCCGGCCGGATCTCGCAGGCGCCGGTGATGGCCTGTTCCACGCCCAGGATCACCAGTTGGTTCGCCACGAACGCGGCGACGAAGGCCAGACCGGCGCGCAGCCACGTGGGCTTGCCCGCCGTCGCGGCCAGCACGGGCGCGGCGCCCGCCAGCGCGGCCAGGGCCGCGACGCCCAGGCCGACGCCCCAGGCGATGGTGCGCGGATCGCGCGGATAGTCGTGCAGGCCGAAGCCGATGGCCTGGCCGGCCACCCAGACGGCCAGCGTGAGCAGGATCGCGCGCCCCATCGGCAGGGCGCCGGCGGCGACCACCGCCACGGCGACAAGGGGTTCCAGGCAGCCGACCAATAGGCAGCCGCCCATGACCAGGGCGACGAGACCGGCGGACCAAAGGGCGGTGCGCGGAGCGGAAGAAACGAAAGACATGGCCGAAAACCTCGCGGCGGACGTGACACGTCACCGCGAAGGAAATGCACAGCCGCCAGCAAGCCCTGACGGCGGTCCATTCACATCGGTGCACCCCGCCCAATGCGCTCGCGCGTGACCACGGCTAGTGGCAGGTTTCCTGGCTCGCGGGTCAGCGCCTTCGACCGGCCTTCCCAGGGCTTTGCGGCCCCAGTGGCTAAGTTGGTCGTCGGCTCGCCGCTTACAGTTGCGGGGGCAGCCGCGGCATTGTGCGCAAGCGCACGCACCGCATTCCCTTTTGAGCCCTTGCGGGCGCCACCCGCGATGATTGCCCCGCCACGGACAGCGCGGTCAAGGCGTCAGTCGGCGGCGGCCACGCTCATGCTGGCCGGGCGGTACTCGGCGGTGATCATCCGGGTCGCGTCGATGCGGTCGCCCGAGCGGTCGATGATCTCCAGGTGAACGTGGTCGGTCATGCCGCCAGGGTATTTGCGCTGGAGCGAGTGGGCCGTGCCGATGGGGCGGCCGATGGCGACGGCGTCGCCCACCTCGACCTTGGGGTTCACGTAGAAGACGCGGGCCGCGTAGTTCAGCGCCGGATTGGTGATCTCGACGAACTGCAGGCTCTGGTCGCCGGAATAGGCGTAGCCGATCTTGGTGACGTAGCCGGACATCGGGGCCGCCACCGGCTGGCCGGCGCGGGCCGTGTAGTCGACGCCTTCGTGCCGGCGACTGCCGCCGTCGCGTCGGGCGCCGAACTCGCCGTCGCCATAGGCGTCGTGCAGGCGGGGCTCGTTGCCGGTGGGGTTGGCGAAGTCGGCGCGGCCGTCGCCGTCGACGTCGGCGCCGTCCCACACCAGCTTGAGCGCTGTCGGCGCGGCCATCGGGCTCACCTGTTCGACGGCGCGTTCCATGGCGGTGACGAGGCTGGCGCGACGCGCGGGTTGACTAAGCGGAGCCGCCGCGGCGGCCGTGGTCGTGACAAGCGCCACCATGGACAACAACAGCGCAGGTTTCTTCTCGACCAGCTCAAGCAAACGCGCACGCACGCCTAACGTCATTCAGAACCCTTCACTCAACAAATGCACGCCGGACTTGGACTGATGCCAAGCTTGATGGCGGATTGACTGGGACGCTGCGTCTGCCGCGGCGATGCGATGGGTCCTGACCTCGGACCGGGGCGAAAACTAGGCAAGCTCGTCAAATTTAACCATGCGACCCGTCGCCGCCCGTCAAGAAGGGGTTGAAAACGGCGTTCTGGCGTTTTAATAAATGACTGGTCAGTTATTTATTGGATCAGACGATGGACGTGGGCGCCCCGAAGTTCCGCAGGCGGAAGGCCGATCGGCCGGCCGAGATCGTGCAGGCGGCGCTGGCCGTGTTCGCCGAGAAAGGCTTCGCGGCGGCCAAGCTGGAGGACATCGCCCGGCGCGCGGGCGTGTCGAAGGGCGCGCTTTATCTCTACTTCGAGACCAAGGAAGACATCTTCCGCGCCGTGGTCGGCCAGGGGATCGCGCCGAACGTCGGGGCCGTGCAGGCCATGGCGGCGGCGCACCCCGGCCCCCTCGCCGACCTGCTGCGCGGCGTGACCGCCCACCTCGCCACGGTCGTCAGCCACACGCCGCTGGGCGGGGTGCTGAAGATGGTGGTGGGCGAGTCCGGCAATTTCCCGGAGATCGCCCGGGTCTGGCACGACGAACTGGTGTCCCCCGCCCTGGGCGCCATGGCGACGGCGATCCAGGCGGCCCAGGCGCGCGGCGAGGTGAAGCCCGGCGACCCGCGCATCTACGCCCTGCAACTGATCTCGCCCCTGCTGGTCTCCATCCTGCACCGCGAGACCTTCGTGCCCGTGGGGGCCGAGCCGTTCGACATCCCCGCGGTCATCGCCCAGCACATCGACACCCTGCTCTGCGGCCTGCTCACGGAAGGCGCCCGCGCATGACCCGGCAGCGTCTCCTGGTCGCGGGCCTGATCGCCACGGCGGCCGTCATCATGGGCCTGGTGGTCTGGGTTCCGCGCATGAACCAGCCTCACACCCTGTCCGGCTATATCGAGGGCGAGCCGCTGTACCTGGCCGCCCCCATCGCCGGGACCGTGCGACAGGTCAGCGTGGTGCGTGGCCAGGACGTGGCGGCCGGCCAAGCGCTGTTCGTCGTCGATCCGGCCCAGGTTCGGGCGCAGGCGGATCAGGCCTCGGCCGAGGCGCAGGCCGCGCAGGCCCAGGCCGTCGACGCCCGCAAGGGGCAGCGGCCGACTGAGCTGGCGGTGTTCGAAGCCAATATCGCCGCCGCCGAGGCCGCCGCCCGCGAGGCGCACGCCACCCTGCGCCGCGTCCAGCCGCTGGTCCGCCAGGGCTGGTACGCCCCGGCCCGCCTGGACGACGCCAAGGCCGCCGCCGACGCCGCCGACGCCCAGGTGCGCGCGGCCCGGAAGCAGCGCGACGCCGCCACCCTGGGCGCCCGCGAGGACCAGGTCCGCGCCGCCGATGCGCGCGTCGCCCAGACCGAGGCCGCCGTCACCGGCGCCAACGCGCGGCTGGCCGAGGTGTCGCCCCGCGCGCCGGCCAAGGCGCGCGTCGAGGACGTGTTCTTCCACCCCGGAGAGTGGGCGCCGGCCAACCAGCCGATCCTCAGCCTGCTGCCGGACGAGCGGATCAAGGTGCGCTTCTTCGTGCCGGAGAAGGATCTATCGGCCTATCGCATCGGCCGCACGGTGCGCTTCGCCTGCGACGGCTGCGCCAAGGGACTCTCGGCGCGGATCGAGTTCGTGGCGCCCCGCCCCGAGTTCACCCCGCCGGTGATCTACAGTCGCGAGGCGCGTGATCGGCTGGTCTATCTGGTCGAGGCGCGGCCCAGCACGCGGCTGAACCCCGGCCAGCCGGTGGACGTGGAGCCGCTCGGATCATGACCCTGGCCATCGACGTGCACGGCCTGAACAAGACCTTCGGCGACAAGCACGTGGTCAACGACGTGACGATCCAGGTCGAGCAGGGCCGGATCTGCGGGTTCCTGGGTCCCAACGGGTCGGGGAAGACCACGACCCTGCGGATGCTGTGCGGCCTGCTGACCCCGGACAGCGGCAGCGGCGAGGCGCTGGGCTTCGACATCATCGCCCAGGCCGACGAGGTGAAACGGCGCACCGGCTACATGACCCAGAAGTTCTCGCTATACGAGGACCTGACCATCGCCGAGAACCTGCAGTTCACTGCGCGGGTCTATGGCCTGGACCGGCGCAAGGATCGCGTCGACAAGGCGCTGGAGCGGCTGGGCCTGGCCACCCGGCGCGGCCAGCTGGCCGGCACCCTGTCCGGCGGCTGGAAGCAGCGGCTGGCGCTGGCGGCGGCGACCCTGCACGAGCCCAAGCTGCTGTTGCTGGACGAACCCACGGCGGGGGTCGACCCCAAGGCGCGGCGCACCTTCTGGGACGAGATCCACGCCCTGGCCGCCGAGGGCCTGACCGTCCTGGTCTCCACCCACTACATGGACGAGGCCGAGCGCTGCCATGAGATCGCGTACATCAGCTATGGGCGCCTGATCGCGCGGGGCACGGCCGCCGAGGTCATCGCCGGCTCCGGCCTGATCACCTTCCACGGCGAAGGGCCGAACGCCGACAAGCTGGCGCATGAGCTGGCCACGGCGCCGGGCGTCGAGACGGCGGCGGCCTTCGGCGCGGCGATCCATGTCAGCGGCACGGACCGCGCGGCGCTTGAAGCGGCGGTGAAGCCGTACCGCCGCGAACCCTACCGCTGGACCGAGGTCCCGCCGACGCTGGAGGACGTGTTCATCCAGTTGATGGGGCAAAGCCAGGACAACGTCCAATGACCGGCCTCTCCTGGCTCCGCGTCCTGGCCGTCCTGATCAAGGAGTTCAAGCAGCTCACGCGGGATCGGATCACCTACGCCATGATGCTGGCGATCCCGGTCGTGCAGCTCACCCTGTTCGGCTACGCCATCAACACCGAGCCGCGCCACCTGCCGACCGCCGTCATGGTGCAGGAGGACAGCCGCTATGCCCGCTCCATCGTCGCGGCGCTGAAGAACTCGCTCTACTTCGATTTCGTGGCCCAGGCGCGCAGCCCGGCCGAGCTGGACCGGATGCTGCGGACCGGCGACGCCCAGTTCGCGGTGACCATCCCCGGGGACTTCAGCCGACGCGTGGCGCGAGGCGACAAGGCGCAGATCCTGGTCGAGGCCGACGCCACCGATCCCTCGGCCACCGGCGGCGCGGTGGCGGCACTGGCCGCCCTGCCCGGCCAGGCGCTGGCGCACGACCTGACCGGCGCGCTGGCGCCGCGCGGCCAAGGCTCCGCGCCGTTCGAAGTGGTGGTGCACCGGCGCTATAACCCCGAGGCGATCACCGCCTACAACATCGTGCCGGGCCTGCTGGGCATCATCCTGTCGCTGACCCTGGTGATGATGACCGCACTGAGCGTCACGCGGGAGACCGAGCGCGGGACGATGGAGACCCTGCTGTCCACGCCGCTGGAGCCGATCGAGGTGATGATCGGCAAGCTGGCGCCCTACGTCATGGTGGGGCTGGTGCAGACCGCGATCATCCTGGGCATGGCGGCGTTCCTGTTCCACGTGCCGATGAGCGGCGGCTGGCTGGGCCTGTCGCTGGGCATCGCCCTGTTCATCACCGGCTCGCTGGCCCTGGGCTTCCTGATCTCCACCGTCGCGCGGTCGCAATTGGCGGCGATGCAGATGAGCTTCTTCTACATCCTGCCGTCGATCCTGCTGTCGGGCTTCATGTTCCCGTTCCGCGGCATGCCGGCCTGGGCCCAGTGGCTGGGCGAGGCGATCCCGGTGACCCACTTCCTGCGCGTGGTGCGCGGCTCGCTGCTGAAGAGCCAGGGCCTGGGCGACCAGTGGCGCGAGCTGCTGGCGCTCACCGCCTTCGTGCTGGTGGTCACGGCGCTGGCGATGGCCCGCTACCGTAGGACGCTGGACTAGGCGCCCTGCGGCATCAATAACCGCGCCTCAACCGTCGCGGGCCGCTATGGTCGCGCCGGACCCCTAATCTGGAAGAGCACACCACTTGAGCGCGCCGACCGAGCGCAGGTTCGACGAGGCGGCGCGTATCGCGGCCCTGAACCGTTACGCGATCCTCGACACCAGCCCCGAAGCCGACTTCGACGACATCGTGAAGGTGGCGGCGCAGATCTGTGGCGTGCCGATGGCGTTGATCAGCCTGGTCGATGCGGATCGCCAATGGTTCAAGGCCGCCGTCGGGATCGACGCGCCCGAGACGCCCCGCGACATCGCTTTCTGCGCGCACGCCATCCAGCAGTACGGCCTGTTCACCGTGACCGACGCCGCCCACGACGAGCGCTTCGCGGCCAATCCGCTGGTGACCGGCGACCCCAATCTCCGCTTCTACGTCGGCGCGCCGCTGGAGACCCCGGACGGCTTTCCCCTCGGGACGTTGTGCGTCCTGGACACCCAGCCGCGGCAACTGACCGAAGCGCAGACCTTCGCGCTGGAAGCCCTGTCGCGGCAGGTCGTGGCGCAGATGGAGCTGCGGCGGACCCTGGCGGAGGCGCGACGGATCGAGGCGGAGCGCGAGTTGCTGACCCTCGAGCTCACCCACCGGGTCAAGAACAGCCTGGCCATGGTCCAGGCGATCGTCAGCCAGACGCTGCGCACGGCCGACAGTCTGGCCGGGGCCGACGCGGCGATTGGCGCCCGTCTGGTCACGCTCAGCAAGGCGCACGACCTGCTGACCGCCAGCAGCTGGCATGCGGCGGCGCTGAAGGATGTCGTCGAGGCCGCCGTGTCGACCAGCGGCTTGAACACCGATCGTTTCGACCGCGCTGGGCCGCCCGTCGATCTAGGGCCACGGGCGGCGCTGGCGCTCGCCCTGGCGCTGCACGAGCTGATCACCAACGCCACGAAGTACGGCGCGCTCTCGAACGCGACCGGACGCGCCGAGGTGCGCTGGCGGCTGTCGCCCGGCGGCGACGATGGCGAGATCCTGACCCTGGAATGGCGTGAGACCGGCGGCCCGTTGGTGTCCCCACCCACGCGCTCCGGCTTCGGAACCCGCCTGATCCAATCGGCGCTGGCCGGCAACATGGGCGGCAAGAGCAGCCTGGTCTACGATCCCGCCGGCCTGCAATGGACCCTGGAGGGGCCGCTGAAGGTGATGCAGCAGCCCTGACGCCGGGCGGTCAGAACGGGTGGTCAGAAGCTGTAGACCAGGGTCGCGCGGGTGGTGGTGTCGGTGTGCTCGCGCCCCGCCGGCGGCTCGCTCTCCATGCGGATATCGAAGGCGGCGCGGGCCGAGAGGTCGCCGCGAAGCTTGGTGGTCAGCGCCGTGGTCGAGGTCAGCGACGAGCTCACCGAGTCCAGGAACACGCTGGTGTTCTGGGTGAAGACCAGATCCGGCCGGAGGGTCCAGGCGAGGTCCCCGCCGAAGCGCGCCGAGAAGGCGCTTTCGTCGTCGAGGTCATAGTAGTTGGTCTGGCGCAGCGCCGGGCCGGCCTGGACATCGAAGCGCAGGCCCGGCCGATCGACCAGCCGATAGCCGACGCCGACGCTCTCGGTGAAGCGGCTGCTGAAGCCGGCGAACCGGTCGCGCTCGCCCGAGGCCGCGACGGCGACGAACGCACGGCCGCTCAGTTTCCACTGGCCCGCATAGCCCGCGAAGTAGCGCTCCTTCGAGACCGCGCCGTTCGAGCGCTGGTAGTCGCCGGTGGCCTTGATCTCGTGACGCCACCGCAGCGTCTCCTTGGCGAAGGTCAGGCCGCCCGAGGCGCCGATGTCCTCGCTGTTGCCGGTGCTGATGAAGCCGCCGGCCTGGCCCTCGCCCTTCCAGCCGTCGCGGAAGCGCAGCGAGGTGATCCGGGCGATGCGCTCCTCCTCGGCCCGCGAGGTCAGGGCGCCGACCTGGGCGTCGATCTCCGCGAGGGATTCCGGATAGGTGCGCCGGGCCACCTCGGCCACGGCGGCCAGCGCGCCGGGGGTCTCGGCGGCGGTCTCGATCATCCGGGCCACCGGCGCAGGCAGGGGCGCGGCCAGCGCCAGAGCGGGCGTCAGCGTCAAAAGGGCGGATATCAGCAGGACACGCATGCCGGCCTCCGAGTCGGGGAATGGGCGGAAAGGTACCCAATTCCCGCCGAACACGGCGGCCATGGGGCGGCGCGGCGAGATCGCGGTGCCGAAATGACCCTGTGATGCGCAGGAAGCGCCCGCGCCGGGACATGCGATCGGATTCGACATTCGTTCGGCGGGAGCTAGACTTGATCGTCCCTCCAACGCTCTGGGACATCTCACCCCGACATGACCGCCCCCACCCCTCCGGCTATCGCCGCGGAGCTGTCCCGCCTGCTCGCCAACAGCCATGCGCCCTATTCCGGCGTGCATGTGGCCGCGGCGGTGGAGTGTCCGGACGGGCAGATCCATTACGGGGTCAATGTGGAGAACGCGGCCTATCCGCAGGGCGTCTGCGCCGAGGCCAGCGCCATCTCCTCGGCGGTCACCGGCGGCCAGAAGCGCTTGACCCGCGTGTGGGTCGCCTCGTCCCTGCCCGGCTTCATCTGGCCCTGCGGCGGATGCCGGCAGAAGATCTGGGAGTTCGCCGAGCCCGGCTGCGAGGTGGTGAGCGTCGCCGCCGATAGCGCGAGCGAGAGCCACACGATCGAGGCGCTGCTGCCGCTGGGATTCCGGCTGGAGCCCGCGCCGCGATAGTTCGGCCGCCGACGTAGCGTGCTCCGCGTCCCGGCCGCTAAAGAGACGCCATGATCGCCGTGCATGACCTCTTCCTCCTCGCGGGCGCCGGGCTGCTGGCCGGGGCGATGAACGCCGTGGTCGGCGGGGGCACGTTCGTGGCGCTGCCGGCGCTGACGGCGATGGGCCTGCCCGGCACGGTGGCCAATGCCTCCAGTTCGGTGGCGCTGCTGCCCGGCGCGCTGGCCAGCGCCTGGGCCTACCGGCGCGACATGCGCCCGGTGCAGGGCGTTTCGATCCGCGCGATGGCCGGGCTCAGCCTGGCCGGCGGGGCGGTGGGTGCGGTGCTGCTGCTGGTGACGCCCGAGGCGGCGTTCGACCTGATCATCCCCTGGCTGTTGCTGCTGGCCACGGTGACGCTGGCGGCGGGTCCCCGGCTGGCCCGGGCGCTGGCGCGGGTGGGACTGAAAGCCGGGCCTCGCGTGGTGCTAGGCGCGCAGTTCTTCCTGGGCATCTATGGCGGCTATTTCGGCGGGGCGGTGGGGCTGATGATGCTGGCCGCCTGGAGCCTGCTGACCGAGGCCGACGTCGCCGAGCTGACGCCGCTGCGCACCCTGATGCTCGCGGCGGCCAACGCCGTGGCGGTGCTGGTGTTCGTGGTGAGCGGCAATGTTAGCTGGGCCGCCACCCTGGTGGTGATGGCCGGCGCCGTGGCCGGTGGCTACCTGGGCGCGCAGGTCGGCCGGCGGTTGCCCGCGATCGTCCTGCGCCTCCTGGTTCTCGCGATCACCGTGGGGACCACGGCGATCTTCTTCTGGCGGGCCTACGCCTGACACTCAGCGCGCGTCAGCGCCGAGAAGATTCACCGCCACGGTTCCAAGGACGCCAAGGGGCGGCAAATGCTGGGACACCTTGGCGAACTTGGCGTCTTGGCGGTTCAGGACAGCGCCTGCGGCGCGCATGGCGGTCGCAGGCTCGGTTCCTCAGGCCTTCCTGGTCCCCGTAATGTAGCGGTCGATCACCCCTTCCAGCACCGCCAGCGGCGTGCCGCCGGTGGTGACGACGGCGTCGTCGAAGTCGCGCAGGTCGAAGCGGTCGCCCAGCGCCGCCTTGGCCTTGGCCCGCAGGCGGACGATCTCGTTGTGCCCGGTCTTGTAGGCGCACGCCTGGCCCGGGCTGGCGCAATAGCGATCGACCTCGCTGGTGATCGCGCCCGTGGAGCGGCCGGTGGCGGCGACCATCCATTCGATGGCGTGCTCGCGGGTCCAGCGCTTGTCGTGGAGGCCGGTGTCGACCACCAGCCGGGCGCAGCGGAAGCGCAGCGCCTGCAGGTAGCCCAGCCGGCCCATGGGATCCTGGGCGTAGAGGCCGACCTCGTCGGCCAGCTGTTCGGCGTACAGCCCCCAGCCCTCGATGAAGGCGCCGAAGTTCATCAGCGACGAGATGGTGTGGATCTCGCTGGAGCGCTCGGCCAGATAGGCGCCCTGCCAGGCGTGGCCCGGCAACGCCTCGTGCATCGACAGGCTGGCCAGGGTGTATTTCGGCCAGTTCCCGGTGTCCTTGAGGTTCACGTAGTAGATGGCCGGGCGCGAGCCATCGAGAGCGGCGAAGTTCATGTAGCCGAGGCCAGCGCCCGACTCGATCTCCTTGGGCACCGCGCGCACCTCGACCGGCGCCTTCAGGCCCAGCTTCGAGAACTTCGGGATGAAGGGGCGGATCGCGGCGATCGACCCCTCGATATAGGCCAGCACCTCCCGCCGGCCGGCCTCGGTGTTGGGGAACAGGTATTTTGGATCCTTGGTCAGTGCGCCCATCCGCTCGCCGACCGTGCCCTGGGTATAGCCCTGGCCCTTGAGGATGCCGTCCATGAGGGCGTCCATCTCGGCGCCCTGCTCCAGGCCGGTCTTGTGGATCTCGGCCGGGGTGCGGTTGGTGGTCGTGTTGTACTTCAGGCCCCAGCGGTAATAGTCGGCGCCGTCGGAAAACTTCCAGACCCCGGCGTCGTGGGTGGCGCGGGTCTGTTGCGACTTCAGCAGCGCGACCTGGCGCTCCAGGGCCGGAAACACGGTCTGGCTCACGATGGCCGACGCGCGGGCCTGCCAGTCGCCGTCGATCCCCTTGGCCTTGGTGCGCTCCACCAGCGAACCGACCAGGCGGGTCGCGCCGGCGTCCATGGCGCGCAGGTCCTGGCCTTGCTTCAGGGCGGTGGCCAGCAGGAAGTCGGGCAGGATCACGCCCTTGCCGGCGGCGTCCTTCACCCGGTCGGTCTCCTGGTCGAGGGCCGGGCCGTACTGCTCCAGGCGGGCCAGGTAGGCCTCGGCGTCGTCCTCGGTCTCGATAAGGTGCTGGGCGTTCAGGAATTCGCCGGTGTTGACCACCGTGCCGTCCTGCTGACTGACGACGTAGGGGTTGGCGTAGTCCTTGCCGTAGGCGAACCGGCCGCCTTCCGCGCCCACGTCCTGGGCGTACAGCACGGTGTCGTAGGTGGTCAGGTCGCGGCCCGCCAGGCCGGCGCGCGGGATGGCGCGCAAGCGCTTGGCCCGGTCGGCGTAGCCGGCGATCTGCTTGGCGCGCCCGCCGGTCGAGATGTCGTCCAGGCGGCGCTTGAGCGCCGCGCGCGGGCCCTTGTCCTTGCCGATGCTGCTGGCGGTCTGCGGATTGTCGGCCAGGATCTCCACCACGAAGGCGTCGAGCAGCTTGGCCAGGCGGGTGTCGGTCACGCCTTCCCCCTCGGCCGCGAGCGCGGCCAGCGGCGAGGCGGAAAGCCCCAGGGCGGCCCCGGTGATGAGCACGTTGCGGCGGGTGGTCATGGGCGGGAATCCCCGAAGGAGAACAATTGGGCGCGACCCTAGCGACGGGCCACAACTGCGCAAACTTTAAGCGGCGAACGGTGTTTGTCTTGACGCCAGTCGACGGCGCCGCTTGCCCGACTCTCAACGGCATCCCACGTTGAGGCCATGAGTGACCGCCCTTCGGGCGCGGCGCCGTCCAGGTTGGTGGCGGTGCTGGGTCCCACGAATACCGGCAAGACCCACCTGGCGGTGGAGCGCATGCTGGGGCACGCGTCCGGCATGATCGGACTGCCGCTGCGGCTGCTCGCCCGTGAAATCTACGATCGGATCGTCAAGGCGCGGGGGGCGCGCTGCGTGGCGCTGATCACCGGCGAGGAGAAGATCATCCCGCCCCGGGCGCAGTATTATGTCTGCACCGTCGAGGCGATGCCGCTGTCGGTCGAGGTGGAATTCCTGGCGGTCGACGAGATCCAGCTCTGCGCCGACCCCGAGCGCGGGCACGTCTTCACCCACCGCCTGCTGCATGCGCGGGGCAAGGCCGAGACGATGCTGTTGGGGGCCGGGACCATGGCGCCGCTGGTTCGCCGGTTGCTGCCGCACGCCGAGATCGTCACGCGGGAGCGGTTTTCGGCCCTGACTTACGCCGGTCCGAAGAAGCTGACCCGCCTGCCCACGCGCTCGGCCGTGGTCGCGTTCTCGGCGGACCAGGTCTACGCCATCGCCGAACTGATCCGTCGCCAGCGCGGCGGCGCGGCGGTGGTCATGGGCAGCCTCAGCCCGCGCACCCGCAACGCCCAGGTCGCCCTCTACCAGTCCGGCGAGGTGGATTTCCTGGTGGCGACCGACGCCATCGGCATGGGCCTGAACATGGACGTCGACCACGTGGCCTTCGCCGGCCTGCGCAAGTTCGACGGCAAGCGAACCCGCTACCTGCACCCGCAGGAGATCGGCCAGATCGCCGGCCGCGCGGGCCGCTACCAGACCAACGGCACGTTCGGGGTCACCGGCGAGGCCGAGGACATGGACATCGATCTGGTCGAGGCGGTCGAGAACCATACCTTCGAGCCGGTGCTCGGCGCGGAGTGGCGCAACGCCAAGCTGGACTTCGGATCCCTGCCCCTGCTGCTGAAAAGCCTGGCCAAATTCCCCGAGCGCGAGGGGTTGAAGCTGGCCGCCGAGGCGCTGGACGAGACCACGCTGAAGGCGCTGGCCGAGGACGAGGTCGTCCAGACCCGGACCCGCGACAAGACCAACCTCCAGCGCCTGTGGGAGGTCTGCCAGACCCCGGACTTCCGCAAGGTCGCCCGCGACGAGCACATGGGCCTGGTGAAGGCGTTCTTCCTCCAGCTCACCGAGCGACGCCGGCGGATCGGGGACGAGTGGATCGCCCGGCAGTACGAGCATCTGAACCGCACCGATGGCGAGATCGACACCCTGGCGGGCCGGCTGGCCAGCGTGCGGACCCTGGCCTACGTCGCCAACCGGCCCGACTGGCTGGCGGACCCGACGGCCTGGCAGCAGCAGACCCGTGGGTTGGAGGACCGGCTCTCCGACACCTTGCACGAAAAGCTGATGGCCCGGTTCGTCGACCGGCGGACCAGCGCGCTGATGCGGGGCCTGCGGGTGCGCGAGGAGATGCTGGCCGGCGTGGCGGCGGACGGCAGCGTCACTGTCGAGGGTCATTTCGTCGGTAGGCTGTCGGGCGTGGCGTTCGAGCCGGCGCACGGCGGCACCCTGCTGGAGGAGAAGGCGTTGCGCGCCGCCGCCCAGCACGCGGTGGCCCCCGAGATCGCCCGGCGTCTGGGCCGCCTGTCCGCCGCGCCGGATGGCGCGTTCGCCCTGGGCCGGGACGGCGCCGTGCTGTGGGATGGCGTCGTCGTCGGCGTGATCACCGGGGGCCAGCCGTTCCAGCCCCGCGTGCGGCTGCTGGGCGAGTTGGGCGACGATGCGGCCCGCCAGCGGGCGGCGCGGCGGCTGGAGGCGTTCGTGGCGGCAGAAGCCGGACGCCGGCTGGCGCCCCTGCGCAAGCTGGAGGCCGCGGTGGCCGACGGCCGGATTCGCGGCCTGGCGCGGGGCTTGGCCTATCGCTTGATCGAAGCCGGCGGCGTGCTGGACCGGGCCGAGGCGGCGGCCGACACCAAGGGGCTGAGCCAGGTGGAGCGGCGGATGCTGCGAAGCCTGGGCGTGCGGATCGGCGCCTTCTCCCTCTTCCTGCCGGGCCTGTTGCGGCCCGAGGCGCGGACGCTGGCCCAGGCGCTGGTGGCGCGGGAGACCGGCGGCTGGCGCCCGCCCGCCGACGGCCTGAGCCGCCTGCCCCAGCCCACGCCGCCACCCCGGGTGCTGGCCGCCCACGGCCTGCGCGCCGTCAGGGGGCTGGCCGCGCCGGTGGAGCAGCTGGAGGCGCTGGAGGACCTGCTGCGCATTGGGCCGATCCAGAACGGCGGCGCGGTGCTGAGCGACGCCGCCCGCGAAACCCTGGGCTGGAGCGCCGAAGACGCCGCCACCATCCTGCGGGGGCTGGGCTTCGCCCCGGCGAACAAACCCAAACCGAACGAGCCCATCGGCTGGCGCCGCCGCAGCGAGCGCAAGGCCGAGCCCACCGGCACGCTCCGCCCACACTCCCCCTTCGCCGCCCTGGCCGCGCTGAAGGACCAACCCGCTCCGAAGCGGCGCCCCCGCCGCCGGAGGAAGAAGGCGGCCGCCAGTTGAGCGGCGAGGTCGACGCCTGCCGGGCCGACGTCTGGCTCTGGCGCGCGCGGTTCTTCAAGACCCGGGCGATGGCGGCGAAGTTCGTCGAGGGCCGCCGCGTGCGCCTGACCCGCTCCGGCCTCGAGCACCGCCTGGACAAGGCCGCCCGGCCGATCAAGGTCGGCGACCAGCTGGTCTTCGCCCTGGGCGGCCGGCTGATCACCATCGTGGTGGTCGCGATGGGCGACCGCCGCGGGCCGGCGGAAGAGGCGCGCGCGCTCTACTCGACGCTGGACGCGGCCTAACCCCTATCCAGGCTTGCAGAAATCCTGGGCATCCGTCGCATTGACAAGAGAGGGCGCGACCGTGAAAAACCGGCGCCCCGAACCTCGGGACCGCCGCCGGAGTCTAGAAGCCCTCGCCATGACCTACATCGTGATGGATCCCTGCATCAAATGTAAGTTCATGGACTGCGTGGAGGTGTGCCCCGTCGACTGCTTCTACGAGGGCGAGAACTTCCTGGCGATCAATCCGGACGAGTGCATCGACTGCGGCGTCTGCGAGCCGGAGTGCCCGGTGGACGCCATCAAGCCCGACACCGAGGACGATGCGGACGGCAAGTGGCTGCGCATCAACTCCGAATACTCGCGCGTGTGGCCGAACATCACGGTCAAGGGCGAGGCGCCCGAGGACAAGGAAGCTTTCGAGCGCGAGACGGGCAAGTTCGAGAAATACTTTTCCGAGAAGCCCGGCCGCGGGTCCTAAACACGGCCTTGGCGCCCCCCGAGCGGGGTCGGCGCAACCCTTTCATTCGGCTGGTTTTTGTGTTAATGTCCCTGTGACACGACACGAAGGCTTCGCCCGCGTCGGTCTGTAGCAAGAACAGCCGACCGGCAGATTCGTCGGTACGGGCGAAGGGTGTCTTTAAGAGGTCCGCTTCCGATTTCAGAGTGATGAGCCGCCGCGACCCTTCCCGCGGAGGGGGTGGCTATTTCGCTTTTTCAGGGGCGTGACGCATGCGCCGCGGCGACGCGGACGGATAGAGAGGTATCTCGATGAGCAAGAGCGGTCACGAATTCTCGGTTGGCGATCACGTCGTCTATCCGGCCCACGGCGTGGGTCAGGTGCAAGGGATCGAAACCCAGGAAGTCGCCGGTCTGAAGCTTGAGGTCTATGTCATCACCTTCGACCACGAGAAGATGACGCTGCGCGTTCCCACCGCCAAGGCCAAGACCGCCGGCCTGCGCTCGCTGGCGGAGACCGGCGTGGTCTCCAAGGCGCTGACCACCCTGAAGGGCCGCGCCCGCGTGAAGCGCACCATGTGGTCGCGTCGCGCCCAGGAATACGAAGCCAAGATCAACTCGGGCGACCTGATCTCGATCGCCGAGGTCGTGCGCGACCTGCACCGCGCCGAGAACCAGCCGGAACAATCCTATTCCGAGCGCCAGCTGTACGAGAGCGCCCTGGACCGCATGGCCCGTGAAGTCGCCGCGATCGAACAGATCGACCGCGACGCCGCCATCGCCATGCTGAACAAGTCGCTGGTGAAGGTCCAGGCCGCCGCGGCCTGATCGACGTCCACGACCCCGAACACGAGACGCCCGGCCTCACCGCCGGGCGTTTTCGTTTGCGCCGGCCGGCGCCGATAGCCACGCCGATGGCGCATGGCTATGGGTAGCGACATGAGCGATTCCGCCGTTCAACTCTACACGACCCGCTCGGGCCAGATGCTGTCGCTGAAGAGCGACGTCTACATCACGCGCTCGCTGGAGGTGTACGGCGAGTACTGCCCCGGCGAGTGGCTGCTGCTGAAGCAGCTGATCCGTCCCGGCATGACCGTGGTCGAGGTCGGCGCCAACATCGGCGCCCATAGCGTCGACATGGCGCGCGCCTGCGCGCCCGGCCCGTTCTACGCCTTCGAGCCCCAGCCCCGGATCTTCCAGATCCTCTGCGCGAACCTGGCCCTGAACGACATCGGCAACGCCCTGGCCTACCCGGAGGGCTGCGGCGAGACCGAAGGCGAGGCCGTGGTGCCGCCGATGAACTACGCCGGCCGCGGGAATTTCGGCGGCGTCTCGCTCCAGCCGACCGAGGCGCCGGGCGTGAAGGTGCGGGTCCGCCCGCTGGACGCATTGGACCTGGCGACCTGTGGCCTGCTGAAGATCGACGTCGAGGGGTTCGAGCCCCAGGTCCTGCGCGGGGCGCGGGAGACGATCGCGCGCTGCCGTCCCGTCATCTACATCGAGAACGACCGCGAGGCGCAGCAGCAGGAGGTGATCTCGCTGATCGCCGGGATGGGCTACCATCTCTATTGGCATACGCCCGGCCTGTTCAGTGCCGACAATTTCAACGGGACGCAGGAAGACATCTTCGGCCGGATCGGGTCGCTGAACATGGTCTGCATCCCCACCGAGCGTAACCTGCAGGTCCTCCAGCTGACCCTCATCGACCCCGACAACTGGACCTCGCCGTTCCGCACCAGCCTCTGAGATTAGGCGGGGCCAGAGCCCCAGGCGGGTTGGCGCCCGACCCCGTTCGTGGCATCGGAGGGACCGCTCAGACGGCCCGCTCGGCATGTCTTGCGATCCAGCCGCGCCGTGGCGCCAAAGGATCCAAGCCGCCGGCGACGTCCCTGCCAGCGTGGCCTCGTAGCTCAGCCGGATAGAGCAGGGCTTTCCTAAAGCCAAGGTCGGGGGTTCGAGTCCCTCCGAGGCCGCCACGCCGCAATGAACCGCGCCGGGTCTAGCGGATAATACTTAGATACCTCATTATTGGGCGGAGCCACCTGGAGCCGCCGGCATGAGCCTCGTCGTCCGTAATATTCCCCGCGCCGAGGACGGCGTCATCGATGCGCTGGCCGCGTTCGGCGTGGCCACCGTGCATGAGGCGCAAGGGCGCAAGGGCCTGTTGGCCAGCTATCTGCGGCCGATCTACCGGCCCTGCGGCGTCGCCGGCTCGGCGGTGACTTGCGAGGTGGCGCCCGGCGACAACTGGATGATCCATGTGGCGGCCGAGCAGTGCCGGCCGGGCGACGTTCTGGTGGTGGCGCCGACCAGCCCCTGCGAGGACGGCTATTTCGGCGACCTGCTGGCGACGTCGTTGAAGGCGCGGGGCGTGCGGGGGCTGATCATCGACGCCGGCGTCCGCGACATCGCGGTGCTGACGCAGATGGGCTTTCCGGTCTGGTCCAAGGCGGTGTTCGCGCAGGGGTGCGTGAAGGAGACCCTGGGCAATGTGAACCTGCCGCTGGTCTGTGGCGGCGCCCTGATCAATCCCGGCGACGTGATCGTGGCGGACGACGACGGGGTCTGCGTCGTGCGCCACGCCGAGGCGCCGGCCGTGGCCAACGCCGCGCGCAAGCGCGAGGCCAATGAGATCGACAAGCGCGCACAGTTCGAGGCCGGCGTGCTGGGCCTGGACCTCTACAAGATGCGCGAGCGACTGGCCGAGAAGGGCCTGCGCTACGTGGACGAGGCGCCCTGATGGCCCAGACGGCCATACCCTGCACGGTGATGCGCGGCGGCACCTCCAAGGGCCTGTATTTCCTCAGCCGCGACCTGCCCGCCGACATCGCCACGCGCGACGCGGTGCTGCTGGCGGCCATGGGCTCGCCGGACGCGCGGCAGATCGACGGGATGGGCGGCGCGCACCCGCTGACCAGCAAGATCGCCGTGGTCGGACCGTCCACCCATCCGGACGCCGACGTGGACTACCTGTTCCTGCAGGCGGTGGTGGACGAGGCGCGGATCGACGCGGGCCAGAACTGCGGCAACCTGCTGGCCGGCGTCGGCCCCTTCGCCATCGAGGCGGGCCTGTTCGCGGCCGAGGACGGGGTGACCCACGTCCGCATCAACATGCTCAACACCAAGAGCCTGGCGGTCGCCGCGATCCAGACCCCCGGCGGCAAGGTTCGCTACGACGGCGACGCACGGATCGACGGCGTGCCGGGGACGGCCGCGCCGGTCCCCATCGACTTCCTGGACGTGGCCGGCTCGACCTGTGGCGCGTTGCTGCCGACGGGTAACGCCCGTGATGTGGTTCAGGGCATCGAACTCACCGCCATCGACAACGGCATGCCCGTCGTGGTGATGCGCGCCGGCGACTTCGACAAGACGGGTTACGAGACGCCGGAGGAGCTGGAAGCCGACACCGACCTGAAAGCCCGGATCGAGGCGATCCGGCTGGAGATCGGCCCGCGCATGAACCTGGGCGACGTGGCGAAGAAGACGGTGCCGAAGATGTGCCTGGTCGCCCCCGCCCAGCACGGCGGCGCGATCTGCACCCGAAACTTCATCCCGCATCGGGTGCATGAGGCGATCGGCGTCTTCGGCGCGGTCAGTGTCGCGACGGCCTGCGTGACACCTGGCTCGGTGGCGGCTGGCGTGGCCACCGTGACCGATCCCCAGTCGTTGGAGGTCGAGCACCCCACCGGCTTCTTCACCGTGGCCATGGACGTGACGATCGAGGGCGGCGCGGTGACTGTGCGCCGCTCGGCGCTGTTGCGCACCTGCCGCCGCCTGATGCGCGGCGAGGTCTATGTGCCGGCCAGTCTGTGGGGCGGGGCATGATGAGGATCGCGCTGATCGGGTTCGGCGAGGTCGGGCGGACGCTCGCGCAGGATCTCACCGGCAAGGCGGAGCTCTCGGCGTGGGACATCGCCGTCACGCCCGGCCATCCAAATGTGCGCGCCGCAGCCAGCGCGCCGGACGCGGTGCAGGGCGCCGATCTGATCGTCAGCGCCGTCACCGCCGACCAGGATCTGGCGGCGGCGCAGTCCGTGGGACCGTTGAAGGACGCATTCTTCCTCGACCTCAACTCCTGTTCGCCCGGCCATAAGGTCGCGTCCGCGGGCGCCATCGCGGCGGCGGGCGGTCGCTATGTCGAGGCCGCCGTGATGAGCCCGATCGGGCCGAAGCGGATCGCCTCGCCGATGCTGCTGGGCGGGCCGCATGCGCATGACTTCCTGGTCGCCATGGACGGCCTGGGGTTCACCGGGGCCACCGCCTATTCCGAAATCGTCGGCCAGGCGGCGGCGACCAAGCTGTGCCGGTCGGTGATGATCAAGGGCGTCGAGGCGCTGCTGACCGAAAGCCTGCTGGCCGCGCGCCACTACGGCGTCGAACAGGTGGTGCTGGACTCGCTGTCCGACCTGTTACCGCTGCCGGACTGGACCCGGACCGCCCAGTACATGATCTCGCGCAGCCTGGAGCACGGGACCCGCCGCGCCGAGGAGATGCGCGAGGCGGCTCGTACGGTCGAGGAGGCCGGGGTCGCGGGCCTGATGAGCCGGGCCATCGCCGAACGCCAGGACTGGGCCGCCGCGCACAAGGCCGCCTTGTCCCCCGACCTCGCCGCCATGCTGGACGCCATCAACAAGAAGACGCCATGAGCCTGATCATCGACTGCCACGGCCACTACACCACCGCCCCCGCGCCGCATGACGCGTGGCGCAAGGCCCAGACCGACGCCTTCAAGTCGGGCGGCGACGTCGATCCCGCCTATCCCGACATCTCCGACGACGAGATCGCCGAGACCATCGAGACGAACCAGCTGCGGCTGATCAAGGAACGCGGCGCCGATTTCACAATCTTCAGCCCGCGCGCCTCGACCATGGCCCATCACATCGGCGACGAGGCGGTGAGCCAGGCCTGGACCCGCCGCTGCAACGATCTGATCAAGCGGGTTGTCGACCTGTTCCCCGAGACCTTCGCCGGGGTGTGCCAGCTGCCGCAATCGCCGGGCGTCTCGATCGAAAATTCCATCGGCGAGCTGGAGCGCTGCGTCACCGAGCTGGGCTTCATCGGTTGCAACCTGAACCCCGATCCGTCCGGGGGGCACTGGACCAGCGCACCGCTGACCGACCGGTCCTGGTATCCGTTCTTCGAGAAGATGGTGGAGCTGGACGTGCCGGCGATGGTCCACGTCTCGGGGTCCTGCAATCACAACTTTCATGCCACCGGCGCGCACTACATCAACGCCGACACCACCGCCTTCATGCAGTTCCTGGAGGGCGACCTGTTCAAGGACTTCCCGACGCTGCGCTTCATCATCCCGCACGGTGGCGGGGCGGTCCCGTACCACTGGGGCCGGTATCGCGGGCTGGGCGACATGCTGAAAAAGCCGCCGCTGCGCGAGCACGTGATGCGGAACGTGTTCTTCGATACCTGCGTCTACCACCAGCCGGGCATCGACCTGCTGTTCAAGGTGATCGACATCGAGAACATCCTGTTCGGCTCGGAGATGGTCGGCGCCGTGCGTGGGATCGACCCGGAAACCGGCCAGTACTTCGACGACACCAAGCGCTATGTCGACGCGCTCGCGATCCCCGCCGCCGACAAGGCCAAGGTGTTCGAGGGCAATGCGCGCCGCGTCTATCCGCGCCTGGACGCCATCCTGAAGAGCCAGGGCCGATGAGCGATTTCGTGATGGATGCCGGCTGGCGGGTCTGGCACCCCTCGCCCGCCAAGCCGGCGTTCCAGGTCCCGCCGGGCGCGGTGGACGCCCACTGCCACGTGTTCGGGCCAGGCGATGTGTTCCCCTATGCGCCGGGGCGGAAGTACACGCCGTGCGACGGAGGCAAGGACCAGCTCTGGGCGCTGCGCGACCATCTGGGCTTCAGCCGCAACGTCATCGTTCAAGCCACCTGCCACGGCGCCGACAACAGCGCCCTGTTGGACGCCATCGCCCATTCCGACGGTCGGGCGCGAGGCGTGGCGACGGTGAAGCGCGACGTCGGCGACGCGGAACTCCGGCGGCTGCATGCGGGCGGCGTGCG
This sequence comes from Alphaproteobacteria bacterium, assembly GCA_018821435.1. Lineage (GTDB taxonomy): Bacteria > Pseudomonadota > Alphaproteobacteria > Caulobacterales > Caulobacteraceae > Phenylobacterium. Next base: position 175,664 of record JAHJME010000031.1, on the reverse strand, counting down.
CGGCGTGCGGTTCAACTTCGTCAAGCGCCTGGTGGACCGGCTGGACCCCGACGAGCTTAGCGAGGTCGCCGCCAGGGTCGCTCCGCTGGGCTGGCATATCGTCATCTACTTCGAGGCGGCCGAGCTGGAAGAGCTGGCCGACTTCTTCCTCGCCCTGCCCGCGCCGCTGGTGGTCGACCACATGGGCACCCCGGACGTGGCCCAGGGCGCCGGCAGCCCGCTGTTCGACCGGTTCATGGCCTTCATGGGCGCCCGCGACGACATCTGGTGCAAGGTCACCTGCCCCGAGCGGCTGTCGAAGGACGGCCCGCCGTTCTACGCCGACGTGATCCCCTTCGGCCGGCGCGTCGTCGAGGCGTTCCCCGACCGCGTGCTGTGGGGCACCGACTGGCCGCACCCGAACATGAAGACCCACACGCCGGACGAAGGGCAGCTGGTGGACTTCATCCCCCGGATCGCGACGACCGCCGAGCTGCAGCGCAAGCTGCTGGTGGACAATCCGATGCGCCTCTACTGGCCCGAAGCATGACCGAAAACCCGTTCGACGACATCCCGGGCACGACCCTGTTCAACCACGCGCAATCGCGGCTGGGCTTCCACCTGAACCAGTTCTGCATGTCGCTGATGAAGGCCGCCAACCGCGAGGCGTTCAAGGCCGACGAGCGCGCCTATCTGGACCAGTGGAAGATGACCGAGGACCAGAAGCAGGCGGTGCTGGACCGCGACTGGAACGGCATGATCGCGCTGGGCGCCAACATCTATTTCACCGCCAAGATCGCCGCCACCGACGGCCTCTCGTTCCGCCAGATCGCCGCCGAGATGAGCGGCGTCAGCGAGGACGTGTACGCCCAGATGATGCTGGACGGCGGCCGATCGGTCGAAGGCAATCGATCCAAGAAGGACAAGCGCTAGTGGCCAGGATCACCGCCGGCGTCGCCACCAGCCACGTCCCCGCCATCGGCGCCGCGCTGGACAACGGCAAGGCCGACGAGCCGTACTGGCAGCCGGTGTTCGCGGGGTATGAAGCGTCCAAGGCCTGGATCGCGGCCGAGAAGCCGGACGTCGTCATCCTCGTCTACAACGACCACGCCTCGGCGTTCTCGCTGGAGCTGATCCCCACCTTCGCCATCGGTTGCGCCGACGAATTCGCGCCGGCCGACGAGGGCTGGGGGCCGCGTCCGGTGCCGACGGTGCAGGGTCACCCGGAGTTGGCCTGGCATCTGGCCGAGAGCCTGATCCTCGACGAGTTCGACATGACCATCGTCAACCAGATGGACGTGGACCACGGCCTGACGGTGCCGCTGTCGCTGATGTTCGGCCAGCCCGAGGCATGGCCCTGCAAGGTGATCCCGCTGGCGGTGAACGTGGTCCAGTACCCGCCGCCGACCGGCAACCGCTGCTTCAAGCTGGGCCAGGCGATCCGTCGCGCGGTCGAGAGCTACCCCGAGGATCTGAAGGTGGTGGTCTTCGGCACCGGCGGCATGAGCCATCAGTTGCAGGGCCCCCGCGCGGGGCTGATCAACAAGACCTTCGACAACGCCTTCCTCGATCGCTTGATCGACGACCCGCAGGCTCAGGCCCAGGTCCCGCACATCGACTACGTGCGGGAGGCGGGTTCGGAAGGCATCGAGCTGGTGATGTGGCTGGTGATGCGCGGCGCGCTGGACCCCAAGGTCCGGGTCGCCCACCGGTTCTACCACGTGCCCGCCTCCAACACGGCTGTCGGACACCTGGTTCTGGAGAACCTTTAGGCGCCCGCCCGTCCCGCGCACTCGGCGATGGCGTGGGCCAAGGCGACGCCTCGCGGGTCCTGCAGGATCGAGCCGAACATCCGGTTGGGCGTGTAGCCGACGCCAAGGCCCAGGTCCGGGTCCGGGTCCGCATAGGCATACGACCCGCCCCAGCCGCAGTGGCCGAACGCCCCTTCGCCAGGGCCGAACAGGCCGCCCCGGTTGATCATGAACCCCGCGGCCCAGGCGCCCGGCCCCAGCAGCAGGTCGTCGCGGGTGCTGCGTGGCGCGCGCATGGCGTCGATGACGCCGGGCGACAGCAGGCGGCAGCCATCGATCGTTCCGCCATTCCCGACCGCGCCGTAGAGGCGAGATAGGGCACGCGCCGTGGCATGGCCGTTGCCGGCGGGAATCTGCGCCATGCGCCAGCCGGGACTGTTGGCGTCTTCGCCTTTGAGCGCGGGGTTCATCACCCCGTGCAGCGCCCAGGCGTGAGGCGCCGGGCCGCCGGCCTGGGCCGGCGCGGGCGGCGTCAGGGGTGCGATGCGCGGCCAGTCGCCGTGGGTCGCGCCGATCTGCAGGTCGGCGTCCAGCGGTCCGGCGATGGCGCTCGCCACAAGCGCGCGGGGCGACAGGCCGGTGATCCGCCGGGCGATCTCGCCGGCCAGGAAGCCATAGGTCATGGCGTGATAAGAGGTGGCGGTTCCGGGGGGCCAGAACGGCGCCTGGGCGGCCAGCCGGCCGGTCACCGTTTCCCAGTCGCCGAAGTCCTCCAGGGTCGTGGGCGCGGCGAAGCCGTTCAGCCCCGACTGGTGCGACAGGACCTGGGCGACGGTGATCTCGCCCTTCCCGGCCTGGGCGAACTCAGGCCAGTACCGGGCGACCGGCGCGTCGTAGTCCAGGGCGCCGCTGTCCACGAGCTGGGCCAACGCGATGGCCATGACGCCCTTGGTGGTGGACCAGACGTTGACCAGGGTGTCGGGCGTCCAGGCGCGGCCGGTGGCGGGATCGGCCACGCCGCCCCACAGGTCGACCACCGGACGGCCGCCGGCATGAACGGCCACGGCCGCGCCGATCTCGCGGAACGCCGCGTCCTCGGCGAAGTTGGCCGCGAACACCTCGCGCACGCGGGCGAAGGCCGGGTCGACGACGCCGGCGATGTTAGGTTGCGCCATGCGGCTCAAGCCTTCAGCTCGAGGCCGGCCATGTCGCCGGCGGCGCGCCAGTCGTTCAGCAGCTTGATGAACGCCAGCGAGCCGCCGCCATAGAAGTTGTTCCGCACCGCCAGGTCGTTCGGCATGCCCTCGTTGTTGTAGTAGCCGGGGGTGCACTCCTCATCGAAGGCGCGGCGCATGTTGGCGAACGACATGACGTCGGCCAGCCAGGCCTGTTCCGCCGCCACGGTGGGCTCCACGGTCTTCACCTGCCGGTCCAGGGCGTTGCGGACCACATAGGCGATGTGGCGGCTGACCTCGTTCAGCATGTGGGTGAAGTTGGGCGTGTTGGCCTGCTGTGCATTGCCCAGGATGAAGCAGTTGGGGAAGTCGCGGGTGTGGACGCCGTAAAGGGTCAGCGCGCCGTCCTTGTACTTGTCGCTGAGCGGCAGGCCGCCCCGGCCGTGGATCTCATAGCCCGCGCGGCGGGCGAAGCTGGTCTGGAACTCGAAACCGGTGGCGTAGATCAGGCAGTCGATTTCGTACTCCACGTCGCCCACGAGCACGCCGGTCGGGGTGACGCGATCGACGCCCCGCCCCTCGGTGTCCACCAGGGTGACGTTCGGGCGGTTGAAGGTGGGCAGGTAGTCGTCGTTGAACGTCGGCCGCTTGCACATCTGGTTGTACCATGGCTTCAGCGCCGCGGCGGTCGCAGGATCGTGGACCTCGCGATCCACGCGGGCGCGGATCTCCTCCATCTTGCGGAAGTCTGCGAGCTGGCGGGCAGCCTCCATCTCGGCCGGCGAGCCCTGGGTGTTGCGCCGCAGCGCCTTGGTCCAGCCGTCGTCGACCAGATCGACGTCCGCCTGGCCGCCCGAGACCAGCTGGTTGAAGTTGTCCATCCGCGCCTGCTGCCAGCCGGCGTCAAGGCCCCGCTTCCAGCCTTCGTCGGTCGGCCGGTTGCGCCGCTCGTCCACCGACGAGGGCGTACGCTGGAAGACGTAGAGATGCTTCGCCGCCTGGCCCAGGTGGGGCACGGCCTGGATCGCCGTGGCGCCCGTACCGATGATCCCGACCCGCTTGTCGGCCAGGCCGGTCAGCCCGCCCTGATGGTCGCCGCCGGTGTATTCGTAGTCCCAGCGGCTGGTGTGGAAACTGTGGCCCTCGAAGGTCTCGATACCGGGAATGCCCGGCAGTTTCGGCCGATGCAGCGGCCCGGTGGACATGGCCACGAAGCGCGCGCGCAGCTTGTCGCCTCGGTTCGTCGTCGCGATCCAGCGCGAGGTCGCACCGTCCCAGCTCAGGTCGGTCACCTCGGTCTGGAACAGGGTGCGCGGATACAGGTCGAACTTGCGGCCGATGGCGCGGCTGTGCTCGAGGATCTCCGGCCCGAAAGCGTACTTCAGGGTCGGGACATAGCCGAGCTCCTCCAGCAGCGGCATGTAGACATAGCTCTCGATGTCGCACTGGGCGCCCGGATAGCGGTTCCAGTACCAGGTCCCACCGAAGTCCCCGCCCTTCTCCACGACCAGGATGTCGTCGACCCCGGCCTCGCGCAGCCGCCCGGCTGCCAGCAGGCCGCCGAACCCGCCACCGATCACCAGGACGTCGATGTCGCGCAAGATCGCCTCGCGGACGATCGGCGGGACATAGGGATCGTCCAGGTAGTGACCGAACGCGCCGTCGGTGACTTGGTATTGCTCCTTGCCCCGCGCGTGCAGCCGCTTGTCACGCTCAGTGAGGTACTTCGCCTTCAGGGCCGCCGGATCGAAGACATCGGACATCGAATTCCTCCGCCACCTCTGCGGGCGGCTCTAATTTTACGTTTCGGTGCAATCCTTCCCGCGTTAGGAAATCGACGTCAAGCGATTCTACAATCTCAGGCTATGTTGCACCTGAATGTAGAATGTAGGACCTTTCCTCAAACTGGCGGATACACGTCGGGCATGGGGAGACACGCCGAATGTCGCACGCTCACGGCTGGGGCGAACTGAGACGCGGCTGGCCGGCGCTGCTGGGCGGCGTCATCGGCATGGGCGCGGGCCTGAGCATGTTCGGCCTGACCGCCGGTTTCTTCGTCAAGCCGCTGCAGGCCGAGTTCGGCTGGGGCCGCGGGCTGATCGCCATGAGCTCGGGCGCGATCCTGCTGACCGCGCTGACCATGCCGTTCGTGGGGATCCTGGTGGACCGGTTCGGCGCGCGGCTGTTCGTGGGCCTGGGCATGCTGACCTTCGCCGGCTGCTACTTGGGGCTGGCGACGATGCCGGGCGCGCCGTGGGCCTATCTGACGATCATGGTGGTGATCGGCCTGGTCGCGGGGCCGGCGACGGCGCCGCTGGTCTATGTGCGGGCGGTGGTGGAGGCGTTCGACCGGCTGCGCGGTCTGGCGTTGGCGCTGGCAATGAGCGGCGCGGCCCTGGCGTCCGTTGTCCTGCTGCCCAACCTTCAGGCGGTGATCGCAGGGCAAGGCTGGCGCGCCGGCTATCTCTTCATGATCCCGACGACCCTGGTCCTGGGGGCGCTGTCCTTCGCGTTGCTGACGCTGGCGGCGCGGCGGCGGCGCGCGGCGCATGCCGCGGCCGGGGGCGTGGCGGCCGCGTTACCGGGCGCGACGTTCAAGGAGGCGCGGATCGACCCGCGTTTCTGGCTCATGGCCGTGGCCATGGTCGCGGCGAACATGGCCGGCGGCGCGTTCAGCTCGCAGCTGCAGCCCCTGCTGTCGGATCGGGGCGTGCCGGGGCCGACCGCCGCCCTGCTGGGCTCGCTGTACGCCGCGCTGGTGCTGATCGGCCGGCTGACGGTGGGCCATCTGCTGGACCGGTTCTGGGCGCCGGCCGTGGGCGCGATCGCCCTGGCGGCGCCGATCCTGGGTCTGCTGGCGTTCCTGCCGGCCGACGGCGCGCTCTGGCTGATGATCGGCGGCATCGCCCTGATCGCCGTGGCCCAGGGGGCCGAGGGCGACATCCTGGCCTACTTCACCTCGCGGTTCTGGGGCCTCAAGGCGTTCGGCGCGATCTTCGGCGTGCTGGGTCTGGTGCTGGGCGTCTCGGTCGCCGTGGGCGGGATGCTGGGCGGCTTCCTGTTCGACCGGATGGGCGACTACCGCGTGGTGCTGATCGGCGGCTCGCTGCTGTCGGTCGTGGCCACCGCCGCGATCCTGGCGACAGGCTTCGTGCGCCGCGAGGCCGCCTAGAGCAATCGGCGGTTCGTTCGAACCGTCGATTGCTCAAGACCTTTGCTTGGAAAATAGACCATTCGTCGTGCCGAGATCGAACCAGCCCAAGCGCCGAATGGTCTAGAGCGGCATCAGGCCCAGCCGGCTCATGTCGGCCAGCTCGCGGGCGGCGACCTCGCGCTCGGCCGGGGCGAAGATGTCGAACCACTTGGGCAGCCATTGGAACGTGCCGGGGTGCATGGCCAGGATGGCGCGCGGGTTGTCGGCGCGCATGCTGCCCTCGGCGATGCCCTCTTTGAAGACCTGCAGGTAGGCGTCCATCAGCCGCTGGGACGAGGCGTGCATCTCGTCGCGTACGTCGTCGGGCAGGGCCTCGAACCCGGCCAGCGGCGCCAGGGGGGCGATGTCCTCGCGCAGCGCGCCCTCCGCCGAGGCGTGCGACGAGGCGCAGAAGGCGGCGATCCGCGAGCCGGCATAGTCGCGCGTACGCAGCGCCACCTGCTCGTAGTTGCGGAACGAACGGCGGTAGCAGGCGACCACCAGCGTCTCCTTGTCGCCGACGTTGTGATAGATGACCTTCTTCGTCACCCCCACCCGCAGCGCGATCTCCTCCAGGGACGTGGCGTCGACGCCCTTCAGGTTGAACAGCCAGGACGCGGACGCCAGCAGGGCCTCCTGCTTCGCGGCCGCCAGGGCCTCGGCGTCGAACACGCTCTGCACGCCCATCCGCGCCGACGACAGCTCGAACGGGACGTAGTCGACGGTGGCCCGGCGATCGGCGGCCACGCCGTAGCGCAGCACTTCCTTGATGCCGTCGATCATCTCGGCGTGGGTGAGCGGATCGTTGATGCGCCAGCGCCTGGCCATCGGCACCCAGGAAATCAGGCCCAGGACGCACTGCGCGGCGATCTTGGTGTTGCAGGCGCGCAGTTCGCCCCGCCGGGCGCCCGCCTCCAGGATCTCGCAAAGGCTGGCCATGATCGCCTCATAGAGGCCCATGATCGTGCTGAGCTGATCCGGCCGCAGGAAGGCGGCTTCGCTGAGCGAGGCGAACTCGGTCTCGTCCGCGCCCAGCATGCCGTCCACGAACGCCTCGATCACGGCCATGGCGTTGGTCTGGCCGTGCGAGGCCTCGCTCAATCGCCGCGCCATGATCTCGCAGGACCGGCGGTAGCTCTGGAAGACCAGGTCCTCCTGGTCCTCGAAATAATAGTAGAGCGCCGCCCGCGAAACGCCGATCCGCTGGGCGATCTCGGCCAGCGACGTCTGCGAGACGCCACGACGATTCAACGCCTTGGCGGCCTCCTCCAGGACACGGGCGCGCTTGGCCCCGCGGGTCGCGCGATCATCTGCAGGCACGGACTTCACGCCTCGCCTTCACCATGGGTCGTGTTCTACGTCAACAGCAACTCATGCACTCATCTGTCAAAACGCTTGACAGGGGATTGACGTCAAGATTTACGATTGCCCCCAGATGTAAAAAACAGGTCGAGCCAAGCCACTTCGGCGCGGCCGGCGGCCCACGCCACGAAATGGCGGGGATCGAGAAGGGGGAACGACCAATGCGGGCTCAGCTCCGAGGGCTACTCTGCGCATCCGCCGCGCTGTCGGCGCCGCTGCTGTTCGCGGGCACGACCGCGCAGGCGCAGATCACCGATGGCGCCACCGAGGTGGGTGAGCTGATCGTCACCGCCCAGAAGCGGGCGGAAAACATCCAGGCGGTGCCCGCCGCGATCACCGCGATCACCGGCGCGGCGCTGTCCGAGCGCGGCATCACCCAGCCGTCCGACCTGCAGTTCATCGTGCCCAGCATGCAGGCCGGCCGCCTGCTGGGGCAGACCTCGATCACCATCCGCGGCGTCGGGCTGAACCAGGGCTCTCCCGGCGTCGCGATCCACGTGGACGGCGTCTATCAGCCGCGCCCGTCGATGGGCGACCTGACCCAGATCGACATCGAGCGCGTCGAGGTGCTGCGCGGGCCGCAGGGCACGCTGTACGGCCGCAACGCCAATGGCGGGGTGATCAACTTCGTCACCCAGGCGCCGACGGACAAGTTCGAGGGCTATGTCCTGGGCAGCTATGCGTCCTACCAGGACTACCGGCTGCAGGGCGTGGTCAACCTGCCCCTGGGCGACCGCCTGCGCGCCCGCCTCGTGGTGGATCGCACCGACCGCAACGAAGGCTTCGTCAAGAACGTCATCCCCGGCGGCCAGGATGTGGACAAGGGCCAGACCACCGCGGCGCGCCTGCGGGTCAGCGCCGACCTGACGGACAAGCTGAAGCTGGACTTGGCCGGGACCGTGCTGACGGCCTCCGGACCCACATCGTACTTCACGCTCTACAACACGCCGACGGCCACCGCCGTGGCGCGGAACCCCTATCTGGCCCGCGCGATCGTGCCGCTGGCGCCGCGCCGGATCTCGGCCAACGATCCGATCGACGACGACCGTGAATACTACGGCGGTTCGGCCACGCTGGCCTGGGACCTGGGCGACTTCCAGCTCAAGGCGATCAGCGGCTATTCGCGGATCGCCGACCGCGAACTGCGCGACGACGACGCCATCAACCTCAGCGCCTTCCCGACCCGCCGCATCGAGCGGTCGCGGACGTTCACCCAGGAAGTGAACCTCAGCGGCTCGATGGGGCCGTTGGACGCCGTGGTCGGCGCCTTCTACATGCGCGACCACAAGTACGAGATGCTGGACTACGACTTCCCGCTGGGCATCTTCCCCCTGCCCGCGAACAGCGACCTGCACTTCGAGACCTACCGCTATCTGTCCAAGGCCACGGCCGTCTTCGGCGACGCGACGTTCAACCTCAGCGACCGGGCGCGGATCATCGGCGGCCTGCGCTATTCGCGCGACAAGCAGACCAACACCCAGCGCAACTACCTGCAGTTCGGCAACGTCGCGCCGCGCACCCTCACCTGCCCGCTGCAGACCAACGAGGTGACGTTCCACTCGACCACGCCGCGGGTGGGCGCGCAGTACGACGTGTCTGACGACAGCAACCTCTACGCGACGTTCTCCAAGGGCTTCAAAGTCGGCGGCTTCAACTTCTCGGCCTGCAACCAGCAGTTCCGGCCGGAAAAGGTGACCTCGTACGAGGCCGGGTGGAAGAACCGCCTGGGCGGCAACCTGATCGTGAACGCCTCGGCGTTCTACTACGACTACACCGACCTGCAGCTGGTCCAGGTGGTCGGCCTCACCTCGCTGATCACCAATGCGGCGGCGGCGCGGGTCAAGGGCGTCGAGGTCGAGACGATCTGGCGGCCGGAGTCGCACTGGACGGTCAACGCCAACCTCTCCCTGCTTAGCGCCAAGTTCACCCGCTTCGTGAACACCGACTCGCTGGCGCCGGCGCTGGGGCCACAGGACGTGTCCGGCAACACCATCAACAACGCGCCCAAGGTGTCGGCCAACATCGGCCTGGCCTATCGCTCGGACCCGATCCTGTTCGACGGTCGGATCACCGCGCGGGCCGACCTGGCCTACCGCTCCAAGATCTACTTCCGCGAGTTCAACGACGCGCTGGACGCCCAGAAATCCTACGCCGTGCTGAACGCGGCGCTGATCTGGGACAGCCCGGACGACGCCTATCGCGTGCGCCTGTTCGTCACCAACCTGACCGGCGAGGACTACATCGTTCGGATGAGCTCGTCGGACAACTTCGGCTCGCGCTTCGTGGCCCGGGGCGCGCCGCGGCAGGTCGGCGTCGAGCTCAAGGCGAACTTCTAGGCCGGGGCGGCGCCATGCGCATCGCCGTCGACCTCAACCGCTGCCAGTTCTACGCCCAATGCTGCTTCCTCGCGCCGGACACGTTCCGGCTCGAGACCGAGCAGGTGCTGGCCTACCACCCCCAGCCAGACGACGGGCTGCGGGAAACGGTGGTCCGGGCGGCGGCGGCATGCCCGACCCAGGCGATCCTGATCGACTACCGCGACGTCGGGCCGTGAGCGCCCACGTGCTCATCGCCGGCGCCTCCCTGGCCGGCCTGCGCACCGCCGAGGCCCTGCGCGACGCGGGCTTCGGCGGGCGCATCACCCTCGTCGGCGACGAGCCGCATCCGCCCTACGACCGGCCGCCGCTGTCGAAACAGGTGCTGAGCGGCTGGGTCGGGGCGGACCAGACCGAGCTGCCGGCGCTACGGGCCGTCGACGCCGACTGGCGGCTGGGCGCGGCCGCCGCCGACCTGGATCTGGCGGGACGTTCCGTCGGGCTGGCGGACGGCGCGCGCATCGCCTTCGACCAGTTGGTGATCGCCACCGGCGCCCGCGCCCGGCCATGGCCCGTAGCGGCCGAGGCCGCGCTGGACGGCGTGTTCGTCTTGCGGACGCGGGGGGACGCGGCCGCCTTGCGCGCGCGGCTGGCCGCTCGACCCGGCCGGGTCGTGGTCATCGGCGCGGGGTTCACCGGCTGCGAAGTGGCGTCGTCGTGCATCGACGCCGGCCTTCCGGTCACGGTGGTCGAAGCCACGGGCGCGCCGTTGCTGCGGGCGCTGGGCGACACGATCGGGGCGTTCGCGGCCGATCTGCAGGGCGCGCACGGCGTCGATCTGCGCACGGGCGTCGCGGTCGCCGGGTTCGAAGACGATGGGACGGGCCGATTGGCGGTCGTGGTCCTGGGCGACGGCGCGCGGGTCGAGGCGACCGTGGCCGTGGTCTGCCTCGGCGCCGCGCCGAATGTCGAATGGCTGGCCGGCTCCGGACTGGCCGCCGGACCCCAGGGCCTGCTCTGCGACAGCGCCTGCCGCGCGCTGGACACCGCCGGCCAGCCGGTCGCCGGCGTGTTCGGCGCGGGCGATGTCGTGCGGATCGAACACCCCCGCTTCCCTGGCGAGCCCCTGCGCACCGAGCACTGGGGCGCGGCGTGCGAACAGGCCGCCGTGGCCGGCGCGAACATCCTGCGCGCGGATCCCGACCTGCGCCGCATCGACGCCCTGCCCGCCTTCTGGTCCATGCAGTTCGGCGCCTGCCTGAAGCTGGCCGGGGCGCCGGAGCGGGCCGACGCCACCGTCCTGCTGCAGGGGTCCGTGGAGAGCGGTCGGTTCGTGGTGGGCTATGGCCGGGGCGACCGGCTGGTGGCGGTGGCCACGGTCAACCAGGCCCACTGGCTGTCGTTCTACGAGGCCCAGATCCGCGCCGGCGCCGCCTTCCCGCCCACCTACCGGCGCGTCGACGCCCCCATCTCCCCGCAGAAGGAGCTTGCGTCATGAGCGAGGCCCGCGAAGGGACGCTGCTGCAGCGGATTCTGGACGCCGACAGCCGCCACGACCCCTATCCGCTGTACGACAGGCTGCGCGAGCGGGCGGTCTTCCAGGAGCCCGATGGCAGCTATGTCGTCACCGGCTACGCCGAGGTCGCCGCCCTGCTGGGCGACCCGCGGCTCAGCGCCGATCCGGCCAATTCGCCCGCCCCACCCAGCCCGCCGTTCAGCTTTCTCAACATGGATCCGCCGGGGCACGACCGGGTGCGGCGGCTGACCATGCGCCACTTCGGACCGCCCAACGATCCCGGCCGGGTCGAGGCCATGCGGCCGCACCTGTTCGGCCAGGCGACCCTGCTGATCGACGCCCTGCGGGGTCGCGACGAGATCGATGTGGTGGCCGACGTCGCCTACCCCTTCCCCGTCACCGTGGTCGCCGACCTGCTGGGCGTGCCGCGCGAGGACGAACCGAAGTTCCACGTCTGGGCCGAGGCCATCGTTCAGGCCGCCGACTGGGACCCGCGCGACCGTTCGCCGTCCGCCGGCGTCCAGGCCGCGATCATGGAACTGGGCGCCTACATGATGGGCCTGATCCAGGCCAAGCGGCGCGACCCGCGCGACGACATGCTGTCGCGTCTGGCCAACGACGACGGGCCGGAGGGCGCGTTGTCGTCACCCGAGCTCACGGGCGTGGCGATCCTGCTGCTGCTGGCCGGCCACGAGACCACGGTGAACCTGATCGCCAACGGCATGCTGACCTTGCTGCGCAAGCCGGACGTGCTGGCGCGGCTGAAGGCCGAGCCGGGGTTGGAGACCCCGCTGGTCGAGGAGCTGCTGCGCTATGAGCCGCCGGTCCACTTCACCTTCCGCTCGACCCTGGCCGACGTGGACGCGGGCGGGGTGACGATCCCGGCCGGGTCGGCGATCCGGCTGATGCTGGCCTGCGCCAACCGCGATCCCGCGCGGTTCCAGCACGCGGACCGCTTCATCCCCGACCGGGCGAACAACGCCCACCTGGGCTTCGGCAGCGGCATCCACGCGTGCTTCGGCGCGCCGCTGGCCCGGCTGGAGGGACAGGTCGCGCTCCGCGAGATGGCCCGGCGGCTGGTGGACCCGGTATTGCTGGACGAGCCGCCGCCCTACCGGATCAACCCCACCCTGCGCGGGCCGCGCCGGCTGCGGGTGCGGATCGCCGGCGTCATCGACTGACCACCGGCAGGATCACCGCCGAGGCGCGGTCGCCGCCCATGAACACCGTGTTGGTCGCGATCCGCGATCGGGTCCAGCGCCCCTCCGGCTCCCCGGTGTTCGGGTTCAGGTCGAAGTGCGGATAGTTGCTGGAGGCGACGTCGAGGCGGATGCGGTGACCTGCCTTGAACAGGTTGGAGGTCGGGAAGGCCTGGATGCGGATGCGATAGACGCGGCCCGGGACCATCAGCGACGGATGCTCCCAGCTCTCCCGGTAGCGGCAGCGCAGGATGCCGTCGGTCAGATTCATGGCGTAGCCCTGGGGATAGTCGGCGCTGGGCGGGTGCAGATCGATCATCTTCAGGGTGAAGTCGGTGTCGGGGCCGTCGGTGGCGACCCAGAACTCGGCCTCGATGGCGCCGGTGACCTCCACGTCGCGGGTCAGCACCGGCGTCTGGAACGACAGCACGTCGGGCCGGTCCGAGAGCGCGCGGCCCATCTGCTCCGAGCCATAGAACGCCGGCCCCTCCCGCTGGTCGAAGGCGCCGCCGACCATCACCGGCTCGCCCGAGGTGATCGTGCCGCCGATGCTGGGGACCGGGTGGCGGGGATCGTAGCGGAAAGTGCGCTGCCCGGCCCGGGGTGTCGCCTCGGCCAGCCCGCCATCGGGGTGCAGGTGAAACCGCGTCGGCTTGGCGTCCGGCAGCGGCCAGGCCGCCTCACGCCGCCAGCGGCCGCCGTGGTCCAGCCGGCCCTCTGCGTTCTCGCGCCCCGACCCGCCGCCCATGACGAAGATCCGCACCGCCGGCTCGTCGTCGACGCCGTTCCGCTCGCCCTTCACCCAACGGTCGAACCAGCGTTTGCGCAGGGTGGTGATGTCCGGCGCGACATTGCCGGCCAGCCGGGCGGCCGGGCCGAAGTCCACGTCGCCGGCGAATGTCTGATGGTTGTTGCCATGGGTCCAGGGTCCGAGGATCAGCCGCTGGGGGCCGCGCTTTGCCTTGGACAGCGCCACATAGTTGTCGGTCGCGGTGCGCGGATAGGGGTCGTACCAGGACGACATCCAGATCGTCGGCGCATCCACGAAGGCGCCGTAGTAGCCCTCGGCATAGATGCCGAGCTGCTTCCAGAAGCCGTCGAAGTCACCCGCCTCCCATTGGTCGAAGACGTAGTCCTCGTACTCGGGCACGGCGCTGAGCGGCGACGCACCGCGCGTCCAGGGCATGCGCGCCAGCCAGGCCTTGATGTCGATGGCCTCCAGTGCGGCGGAGAGCTTGGCGTCAGCGCGGACCTCCGGCGCCTCCAGCGCCTGGTTCAGCGCCCAGGTCACCTGCTTCAGCTCGAACGCGCCGCCCTGGCGGATGCCGCCCTGGTAGGCGTTGGAGAAGCCGCCGGAGTTGATGAACAGCGCCGCCACGCCCGGCGCCCCGGCGCAGGCCAGCGCCGTCGTCGTATGCGCGCCGTACGACAGGCCGTGGGCCCCGATCTTGCCGTCGCACCAGGGTTGAGCCACCACCCACTGGCAGCAGTCGAAGCCATCGTTCCCGTCGCTGAGGTATTTGACGTAGGCGCCTTCCGACCCGCCGCGGCCGCGCACGTCCTGATAGACGACCACATAGCCGTGGCTGGCCAGGAACCGGGCGATCTCGACGCTGGCGTGCCGCGTGGTCGCCTGCGACTTGCCGTAGGGCGTGCGCTCCAGGATCGCCGGGAAGCGACCGGGCGCGGGTGCGCCGCCTCGGGCGGGCAGATAGAGGTCGGTGGCCAGTTTCACGCCGTCGCGCATGGCGACCATGACGTTCGGGCGCACCACCACCTCATAGGGGCCGACAGCCTCGGCGGCGATGGCCGGAAACGCCGGAACGACCAGAACGGCGGCGAGCTGCAGGAACCGCAGGCCCAGCGTCCGCCTGTCGATCGCCGTTCCTCGCTCCGCCGCCATGCCTGCTCTCCACGCCAAGGAAACAGGATGCCGTGGTTGGCGCGCCGCTGTCGATGCGGCGTTGACCGCCGCAGGGGCAGCCCCATACGCTTAGCTCTCTAAGCAAAGGAGCCTCGCCTGTGTCCCAGTCCGAATTCGGCAGCCGTTCGCTGAAGAGCGAGCCCCTCTGCGTCGCGGCCTTCGAGGTGGCGGGCGAGATCATGGCCATGGGCCAGTCGCCCTGGCGCAACCGCCGCATCGGCTACATCACTGGCGGCCGGTTCGAAGGGGCGCGGCTGAAGGGCGACATCCTGCCCGGCGGCGGCAACTGGTCGGAGAGCGGCGAAGGGCCGGACGGCGCGGCCATCGGCGCTTTCGACGCGCGCAGCGTCTGGAAGACCGACGACGGCGCGCTGATCTATGTCACCTACTCCGGCCGCACCCTGATCCCACCGGATGTCGGCGCCGCCTTCCGCGACCCCGCGCAGCCGGACGTCGACCCGTCGCGCTACCTGATCCGCATCGCCCCGGTCTTCGAAACCGCCGACCCGCGCTACCTGTGGCTCAACGCGGTCATGAGCATCGGTTGCGGCGAGCGCACCACCACCGGCATCAACCACTTCATCTACGCGATCACCTAAGCGCGGCGGGCGGACCACAGCATGCTGATCGCGGCATAGACGGCCACGACGATCACCAGCACCCGCAGCCAGTCGAGCGGCAGGGACTTCACGACGTAGGCGGCGACCAGGACTGCTGGAATGCCGCCGACCGCCAGGCCCGCGGCCGCCCGCAGGCTGTAGCGGCCGCTCGCCACGAACCGCGCGCCGCCCACCGGCATCAGGAAGGCGCAGGATCCCATCATGATCGGGAACGCCACCAGCGGGCTCATGCCCAGCAAGGCGACCAGGATCAGGCACGGCGCATAGAGGCCGATGCCCAGCATCATCAGGGCGCCCAGCACGAAGTTCGCGCCGACCGCCAAGGCCAGCTTCGCGCCCACCAGACCCTTGGCGTCGCCGCCGGCCGGCGTCACGCCCAGAACAGCGGCCAGGAACAGGCCGGCCGCCACCAGCAGCGCAAGGCCCATGATGAGCTGAATGCCCCGCCGCGGCGCCCGCGCCGCGAACCCGACGCCGATCCAGGCCCCGGCGACCGCCGCGGCGATCATGCTGACCAGCGTCAGCGGTTCCACATCCACCACGGCGATAAAGATCAGCGCCTGGGCCATCGTCGGCAGCGCATGGCCGACGTTCAGCGTGCCGGGGATCTGTTCGTCCGGCACGCGGCGGAGGAGCTTGAAGGCCGCCGTGGTCGTGGCGAACGCGCCGATCCCCAGGGTATCGAAGAAGTTCGCCACCGCGCCGATGGCGAGATCGATGGGCCCCGGCCGCCGCCGCTCACCAGCCGCCGCCCGGCCTCGTTCGACCTGAAACCATCGGAACGCGAAGACTGCGGCCAACACGACGAGGGCGGCCAGGATCAGGGCCGTGACCGGCGACTGAGCGAACGAAGATGATGTCTGCAACGGCGGCCCCAGACTCGCGGCGAGCCAGGGCAGCGTGGTTCAAGCGCGGCCCGGGCGCCAGCCGGATCGGCGGTCCCGGCTCACCGCGTCGCGTATTGCCTGTCGCCGAACAGGATCGAGCGCTGGTCGTCCGAGAGGCCCGACAGGCCGCCCTCGATGGTTTCCTTGCGCAGGGTCTCGCGCCCGACCTCCACGCCGCGCACGACAGCGGGCCGCGTCGCGATCAGGTCGGCCCAACGCTTCAGATTCGGGAACTCGGCCGCCCGCATGTCGACCTGGCGCGCGACGTAGGGCCAGGTGGCCATGTCGGCGATGGTGTAGTCGGCGCCGGCCATGAACGCCGTCTCGGCCAGCCGGCCATCCAGCACGCGCAGCAGCCGGGTCACCTCGTTGGCGTAGCGGGCGATCGAATAGTCGTGCTTGTCCTTGGCGTAGAACGAGAAGTGGGCGTTCTGGCCGAACATCGGCCCGATCCCCGACATCTGGAACATCAGCCACTGGTGGCAGATCGCCCGCTCGCGCGCGCCGACGGGGAGGAACCGGCCGGTCTTTTCCGCCAGGTACCAGAGGATGGCCCCGGACTCGGCCAGCACGAACGGTTCGCCGCCGCCGGTCGGTTCGTCGTCGACGATCACCGGCGCCTTGTTGTTGGGGTTCAGCGCCAGGAAATCCGGCGCGAACTGGTCGCCGGCCAGGATGTCGATGGTGTGCAGACGCCAGGTCAGGCCCATCTCCTCCATCGCGATGGCGACCTTGCGGGAATTGGGCGTCGGGCCACCGTAGAGCGTGATCACAGGGCGGGCTCCGTGGACAGGCGCGTGGCCTCGCGCGTCAGGTTGTCGGACATGCGCTGCAGGACCGACAGGCAGGTTTCGATCTCGGCCGCGGAGATGCCGGCGCCGGCGATCTCGTTGATGCGGTGGGCGACGGGCATCAGTTCGGCTTTCAGGTCGTCGGCGCGTTCCGTCAGGAACACATTGACCTTGCGGCGGTCGACCGCGTTGCGTTCGCGGCGGATCACCCCCATCCGCTCCATGGCGCCCAGCACCGCGACGGCCGTGGGTTCGGTGACGTTGTTGAGCTGGGCCAGGCGCTTCTGGGTGGCGCCGTTCTCCTGCCAGAGCGCGCGGAGGAAATACCAGAAGCCGCTCGACAGTCCCGAGGGCGCGAGGTGCCCGCTCAGCACGCGGTCGAACGCGCGGTGGCAGCGGCGGACCTGAAAGCCCAAGCTGTGCTCGGGGGGGAGATCTGGGGTGAGGTCGGCCATCAGATCTTGAACGCTTCGAAGGTTTCGGGCGCGAACAGCTCGCGCGGCTGCAGGCGGCGCTGCGAGAGCCCCTGCTCGTGGTGATAGCGCAGGAAGGTGTCGAGCACCGCCTCGTTGCGCGCGAAGCCATAGGGCCACCAGTCGTCGCCGAGTTCTGCACGCGCTTCTTCGACGGCCGCGATTTGCCACGGCAGCATCGAGGTCATGGCCGAGGTGACGGCCAGGTTGTCGTAGGTGATCTGTTGCGCGGCGCTGAACGCCTTGAACAGCGACTGGGCGATCCAGCGGTTGGCCTCGTAGACGGACCGGCGGATCGCCACCACGTGCATGATCGGGAAGATGCCGGTGCGGCGGAAGTAGTCCTTCTCCACCTCGACGAAATTCGGGAACAGCCGCTTCACGTCGTTCGGCCGCGAGTAAAACGTCGAGGGCGTGCGCGCCGTGTGCAGGGCGTCGATCTCACCGTCGGCCAACATCTGCGAGAGGGTCTGCATCGGTCCGATGGGCGTGACGCTGAACTCGGGCGGCAGGTTCAGCTTCAGCTTCTCGTCGCGGCCCGGCTCCTCCTCGCCACCGGAGAAATACTTCACCGAGGTCGGGGCGACGCCATACTCGTCCGACAGGATCCCCCGGATCCAGACCGGCGCGGTCATCTGGTATTCCGGCACCCCAAAGCGCTTGCCGATCAGGTCCTTGGGCTCGCGGATGCCGCTCTTGGCCGACACGAAGATGCAGGAGTGGCGGAAGAACCGGGACGGGAAGACCGGAATGGCGATGAACGCCGGATCGTCCCGCATCAGCGACACGCAGTAGGACGACAGCGACATCTCGGCCACGTCGAACTCGCGATTCCGAAGCATGCGGAAGAAGGTCTCCTCCACGTGCAGCGGCAGCAAGTTGAGGTCGATGCCTTCCGGCTGAACGCGACCGTCGGCCAGGGCGCGCGTGCGGTCGTAGTCCCAGCAGGCCAGCGTCAGGCGAAGTTTACTCATGCGAAGTCCTCGATCTCGGAAATGGCGACCTCGCGGCCCTCGGCGGCCGAGCGCAGGATCGCCAGGCAGACGGTCAGGTTCTCGGTTCCCCAGGCCCCGTCATGACGGGGCGGCTGGCCCTCGACGATGGCGGCCCACAGCTCGTCGATGACGCCGTGGCGGGTGGCGGCCGCCAGCGGCAGCTCGACCGTACGGCGCGCCTGCGGGCCATAGATCTCGACCCCGGTCGCGGTCAGCCGCAAGTCGCCGCCTTCGCAGGCGACGATGACCAGGCCGAAGTGTTCGTGGCCGACCGGCGGCGCGGCCTTGGCGGCGCCGGCCCCGTAGGCGCGCGCGGCCTTCAGGTCGTCCTCGGCGGCGGTCTCCAGGCGGCCCCGCGCCACGGCGTAGGCCTCCGGGTCCTTGCGTCCCCCGGTCTCGCCGACCCAGCCCATGAGGGCGTCGGTGTCGTAGCGGCCATAGCCCGAATAGGTCAGCGCGGCCGACGCCCCGCCGTCGAAGGTCAGGAAGGCCTGGTAGGCGCCCTCCGTCGGCCGGGCCGCGTCCCACACGCCCGTGGTCGCCCGAACGCTCGCGACGCTCGCCCCGATCAGCCGGCGGACCACGTCCACCTGGTGCGCGGCCTGGCTGAAGATCACCCCGCCGCCTTGGGCCGTGTCCAACTCCTCCGGCCGACGCGGGCGGTAGAGGAAGTCGGTGAATGTGGTCGCTGTCACCATGCGCGGCCGGCCGAAGGCGCCCGAGGCGATGAAGTCGGCGGCCCAGGCGACCGGCGGATCGAATCCGTGGCTGGGACCCACCAGCAGATGGACCCCGGCGGCGTGCGCGGCCTGGGTCATCGCCCGGCAATCGGCCAGGCTGAGCGCCATCGGCTTCTCGACCAGGATATGTTTGCCGGCCCGCGCGGCGGCCGCGGCCAGTTCCAGATGCGCCTGGTGTGGGGCGGCGATGTAGACGACCTCCACCGCGGGGTCGGCCAGCAGGGCGTCGGCGGTCGCGAACGCCGGCGCGCCGAACTCGGCCTGGAACGCGGCGCGAGCCTCGGCGCGCGGATCGGCGGCCGCCACCAGCTCGACGCGCGGGTCCGCGGTCAGGGTTGCGCGGGTCAGGTCGAAGCCGCGACTCAGGCCGACAACGCCCAGGCGGAGCACACGGTCGGCCATGCGGTCGGATACCTTCCCCCAAGCGCCGCACTGGACTCGCGCGCACTTTCAGACCTAAAATACTTCGCTATCTAAGTTTTGCAACGCCATCGCTGGACCGCTCGCCGATGAGACCTGCCGACAACGAACTGCTCTGCCGCGTCGAGGGCGATGCGGCCATGGGCCAGGTCATGCGCCAGCACTGGCTGCCGGCCTGCATGACCGAGGAAGTGGCCGAGGCGGACGGCGCGCCGGTGCGCGCGCGCCTGCTGGGCGTGGACCTGGTGGTGTTCCGCGACACCAAGGGCCGGGTGGGCGTGCTGGACGAGAAGTGTCCGCACCGCGGCGCGTCCCTGGTCTTCGGGCGTAACGAGAACTGCGGCCTGCGTTGCCTCTACCACGGCTGGAAGTTCGGCGTGGACGGCGAGATCCAGGAGATGGCGTCCGAGCCGGCCGACAGCCGCATGCGCAACCTCAAGGCCCGCGCCTATCCGGCGCAGGAGGCTGGCGGCTTCGTCTGGGTCTGGATGGGCGACGTGGAGAACGTGCGTCCGTTCCAGGCGCCGGCCTGGGCGCCCTCGCCCACCACCAAGACCTCCATCGTGAAGATGCACGCGGCCTGCAACTGGGCCCAGGTGCTGGAGGGCTCGATCGACAGCGCCCACTCGTCCAGCCTGCACTCCACCAACATGCCGACCGCCGAGGTCGAGGGCTCGACGGCCACCGAGACAGCCTGGCTGCGCCCGTCCAACGACAAGGCGCCGAAGCTGGAGGTCGAGGCCACGGACTACGGTTTCCACTACGCCGCGATCCGCCGGCCGATCCGCGATCCGGAGACCCATGCCTATATCCGCACCACGGTGTTCATCGCCCCCTTCACGGTGTTGATCCCGCCCAACGACCAGTACAACCTAGCCCAGATGCTGGTGCCGATCGATGACGTGAACTGCATGTTCTACTGGGTCGCCTGGCACGAGACCAAGGGCATCGGCCAGGACGCCTGGCGCAAGTTCTGCGCCGCCGAGGTCGGGCCGGACCTGGAGGCCGACTTCACCAAGAAGCGGAACCTGGCCAACAACTTCCTGCAGGACCGCGCCGCCATGAAGGCCGGCGACTTCACCGGCATCGAGGGCATCCCCAGCCAGGACATGGCGATGTGGGAAAGCATGGGCCCCATCGCCGACCGCACCGAGGACCACCTGGGCTCCTCCGACGTGGCGATCATCCAGTTCCGCCGCCAGATGGTGGCCGCCGCCAAGGCCTGCGCCGCCGGCGAGCCGGCGATCGGCACGGACAGCGGGTCACGGATGGTCGACCTGGCGTCCTTCGAGGGCGTCGTCTCGCGCGCCGCGGACTGGCGCACCTACACCACCCGCCACGCCCAGAAGGCGGCGGCGGAGTAGCGCCCCAACCGTCCATCTCTTTGACAATCCGCCGGAACCGCCTCACTTGAGTTTCGTGGGTTTCGGGAGGCGTTGAGGGCGTGACGGCGGAGGACGATGTCAGGCACCTGCTGCTGTCGCTGCTGCGCGGCTTCTACTGGTTCGACGAGGGCCTGCAGAACTACCTCCAGGCCCGCGGCTGGCCCGTGGTCACCCGGCCGCAGTCGATGGTGATGGCCAACCTGGTGCTGGGCGTGCGCCGCCCCTCCGACATCGCCCGCAACATGGGCGTCAGCCGCCAGGCCATCCACGCCACCATCAACCAGATGATCGCCATGGACATCGTCCAGCTGGTGGACGACCCGACCAATGGCCGGGTCAAGATCGTCGCCCCGACTAAGATGGGCGAGACGATGCGCGTCGATGCCCAGCGCTCGATGATCTTCATGGGCGAGGAACTGGCGCGCCGACTGGGCAAGGCCCAGTTCCTGAAAGCCGCCCACCTGCTCGCGGAAGACTGGGGCCCGCCGGTGACCTTCACCCCGGCGGATGTGGCGAACGACGCTTAGGGGTCAGCCCCGGCTCCATTTATCGCAAGCGAGGTCGAGCCGGAGCGACGCTCAGGGGTTCGCGCGTACCCAGCCGATGTTCAGGATATCGAGACACGCAGGAGTTGCTAAGAACATTTAGGGAACATATGCTGTCCAAGCTTTGCTTTGGAGAGGGCGATGAGTTCGATCATGACGGCGGTGATCGCCGGGGCCGTTGGCGGCGCAATGGGCGGGGTCGTCTCGACGCTGATTGCACGACGCACGGGGCGTCGGCCGGGATGGCTGATGGCGTTTCCCGTAGGGTTCGCGCTGGTGACTATCGGGATGGTCCGGGCCGCCGATCCGATTCCAGCGGCCGATATCATGGCCGCACTCGACAGCAGGCCGGACGTCGAATTGCTGAAGACCTATTACCCCACGGACTATGCGCGACTCGAGCGGCAGGTCGCAGCGCTGTCTTCATCCGCGAAGCTGTCGGATATCAAGGCGGCGACCGATCAGGTGATAGGCGACGTCGCCGAGCGGCAACGGCCGAAGGCAAACGCCGAGACCAGCCGGCAAATGTATATCGTCGCGCATGCGGAGGGCCGTGCCCTCCGGGCGTTCAGCGCAGCCGCGTGCTCGGCATTCCTGGATGGCGCGGGACGTGCGGAGGATCTGGCGATGGTGATGACGCCGGAGTTGGCGGCCCTGGATGTGGCAACGACGCGCCTGCTCCTGACGCAGACCGCCACCAAGCCGGCGCCGCCGGCTTCAGCGATGTCGACGGACGATCTGGCCGCCCTCAGCCAGCCTGCGCTCAGCAAGCTGAACGATGCCGAGCAGGACGTGGTCATTCGCGTGCTGCAGGAACAGCGCGGCTCGCGGTCGGAGCTGGAGCATCGCGTCATGTGCGACTTCTATCTCGCCCAGGCGGAAGCGATTCTGAACGCGCCGCCGGCGATCGCGGGCGCGCGGGTCCGCGCGTTGTGGGCCATACGCTAGACCCACGCCTCGAGGCGCCACGCGGCGCTAGAGCGGCTTGTCCAGGAACGCGCGGACCAGCTTCACGGTGGCGGCCGGGTTCTCTTCCATGATCCAGTGGCCGGAGTCGGGGACGATGCCCTCGGTGACGTTGGTCGCGCCGGCGCGCATCACGGTCGCCATCATCGGGCCGAACGACTTCTCGCCGCCCAGGGCCAGGACAGGCATGTGCAGCAGGCCGTTGGTCGCCAGGAAGGCGCGGTTGTCGATGGCGTCCTGATCGAAGGCCGCGAACTGAGAGAAGCCGGCATGCATGGCGCCGGGCTGGGCGTAGAGCTTGGCGTAGTGGACGCGGGCCCCTTCGGTGAAGCGGGCCGGGGTGGCGGAGAATTCGTTCCAGAAGCGGTCCAGGTAGATGCGCTCGCGGCCGGCTACCAGGCGCTCCATGTCCGGGCCGCCGAAGCGGAAGTGCCATAGCAGCGGGTTCTTCAGCACCTCTTCCCACGGCCCGATCCCCGGAACCGGCGCATCGATCAGCACCAGCCTGGTGACCCGGCCCGGATAGCGGGCGGAAAGGGCGTAGGCGACCATGTTGCCGATGTCGTGGGCGACCACATCGGCCTTCTGGATCTTCAGGGTGTCGAGCACCCCGGCCATGTCGGCCGCCTGCAGCACCTTGCTGTAACCGGTGGCCGGCTTGGCCGAGAGGCCCATCCCGCGCAGGTCGGGGACCACGACCGTGTGGTCGCGCGCCAGATCGGCCGCCATCGCCACCCACATGTCGCCGGTCTCGCCGTAGCCGTGCAGCAGCAGCACCGCCGGCCCCTTGCCGCCCACGCGGACATGGATGGTCGTGCCGTTCGAGGCGATCTCGCGGGTGGTGAACCCGGTCGGGAAATCGAACGCGCCGGCCAAGGCCGGGCTGGCCAGCGCCATCAGCGCGAGCACGAGGGTAAACAGGCGTGGCATGACTCTGGCTCCGGACGTCGACCAGGCGACGTTACGCCATCCTCTAAGGCGGCGCTTGAACAATTGGGCCGCCGCGCCGGAGGCGTTGCACGTCGAGGATGGTGATGCGGCCGTAGGCCAGCGCCACGGCTCCGGCCCGCGCCAGCACCTTCAGCTCCCGGTTCACCGTCTGGCGCGACACGCCGATCATGGCGGCCAGGTCCTCCTGACGCACCTGCAGCTCCGGTCCGCCGGACGCCCGCGCCGCGCCCGCCAGCGTGCGGGCCAACCGCACCGAGATCGGCTGGGCGATGCTGTGCCCCATGAAGCTGAGCGCCGAGCGCTGCCGCACACAGATCAGGGTCCCGAGGTCGCGGTAAAGCAGCGGATACTGCTGGGCCGCCTGTTCGATCGCGGCCAGCGGCACATGCAGCAGCCGGGCCGGCTTGGCGACCACCGCGTCATGCGGGCGCGGGCCGCCATCGATCACCGACAGCTCGCCGAACCAGGCCCCCGGCCCCAGGATCAGGCTAACGGATTCCATTCCCAGCGCCGGGTAGGACATCAGCCGCACCTCGCCCTCGTCCACCGACCAGAGCCCATCCGGCGGATCGCCGATCCCGTACACGCGAGACCCCACTGGCGCGCGGCTGGCCCGGGCTCGCGCCAGCAGCGCCGCGCGTCGCGTCGGGTCCAGACCTGAGAACCAGGGATCGCTGTGGCGGGGCTCCATCGCCGCCACCATCGCCGCCGACTACCAATTGTCAAATCGGCGACAATCTTCCGCCCCGCCGCGTGGGAGTCGTCATGGGCCGAGCAGGAGAGCCGCCATGAACGACATGACCCCCATCGCGATGCCGTCGCCGTCCGTCCGGGACCAGGTGTCGGAGGCGGAGTGGGACCTGCGCGTCGACCTAGCCGCCGCCTATCGGCTGGTGGCCCTCTATGGCTGGGACGACCTGATCTTCACCCACCTGTCGGCGCGGGTCCCCGGCCCCGAGCACCACTTCCTGATCAACCCCTACACCCACATGTTCGAGGAGATCACCGCCTCGTCGCTGGTGAAGATCGACATGGACGGCAACCGGGTGATGGAAGCGCGCCAGCCGGTGAACAAGGCCGGCTTCGTCATCCACTCGGCGATCCACATGGGCCGCGACGACGCGCACGCGGTGCTGCACCTGCATACGCCGCACGGCCAGGCCGTGTCGGCCATGGACGAGGGTCTGATGCCGCACACTCAGACGGCGATGATCGCCCGCCACGACCTCGCCTATCATGACTTCGAAGGCATCGCGACGGACCTGGAGGAGCGCCAGCGGCTGGTCGCCGACCTCGGGACCAAGAACGCGATGATCCTGCGAAACCACGGCACGCTCACCGTGGGCGAGACCGTCGCCCAGGCGTTCCTGCGCATGTACTATCTGGAACGCGCGTGCGAGGCCCAGGTGCTGATGCTCACCGTCGGCCGCGACCGCCTCTACGAGCCGCCGCAGGGCATGCCCGACCGCGTCGAGAGCCAGACCGGCGCCCCGGGCATGAAGCGCCTAGCCGAAGGCCTGGCCTGGCCGGCCCTGCTGCGCAAGCTGGACCGGCTGGACCCCAGCTTCCGCGACTAGAGCTTCGTTTCCACCCAGTCGCAGACCAGGTTCGCGGCGGCCTCGCGGACCTGGCGGCTGTCCTCGAAGTAGTGCGCGCCCTTGATCAGCTGGAGCTGCTTGTCCGCGGTCCCCAGGTTGTCGAAGATGATCTGGGCGTCGGACGGGAAGACGCCGGTGTCGCCCAGGCCCTGGACCACCAGCGCCGGCATGCGGAACTTGGCCAGCTGGTCCACGCCCCGGCACTTGGACGTCTCCAGGCTCCACATGGACAGCCAGGTCTTCAGGTTGTTGGCGCGGCCGATCGAGGGGCTGCGGTTGGCGATCGCCGGATGGCCGCGATAGCACATCGGCGTCTCGCGCTCGGACGGATCGATCGTCCCGTCCATCATCCGCAGGTCGCCCCAGCAGCGGAACAGGGGGAACAGCCTGTCGGGAATGCCGGCGGCGTTGAGGCGCTCCAGCTCGGCCTTGGCCCAGTCGGTGATCCGCTGGTTGCGGGCCTTCTGGGCGGCGCGATAGCGGGTGATGAATTCGGGCGAATAGGCCGGGCCGTTATCCGGGTTGAACGGGTTCAGGCTCTCGTCCGTGGCGACGGGATCGAACTCGTCGACCACCGAGGCGTCCATCCAGTCGGTCAGCACTTCCGGCCGGCCCTGGTGGGCGTTGAACGAGATGTAGAGGTCGCCCTGCGGCAGGGTGTTCAGCGCCTCGACGCCGGCGCCCGAGAGCAGGCCGCCCAGGGTCGGCTCGATGGCCTCGGCCTGATAGGCGCCCATCAGCGAGCCGCCGCCGGAATTGCCGAGGATGACGACCGTGTCGACGCCCGCCTGCTCCTTCAGCCAGCGCACGCCCACGCCGATGTCGATGACCGCGTGCTCCAGCAGGAACTGGTCCTCGGCCCCGCGATAGCGCGTGTTCCACCCCAGGAAGCCGTACCCGCGCGCGGCCAGGTAAGGCGCGAGGTAGTGCTCGGAGAAGTCGACGTTGTAGTGGGTGGCGATGAAGGCGACCTTCGGCCGCGTCCCCTTCGGCGTGGTGTAGATGCCCTGGCAGGGATGGCCGCCGGCCATGATCCTGGGCGAGGTGGGCGAGGGAAAGCCCAGGAATTGCCGGTCCAGCTTGGCTAGCAGGTCACTGTCGTCGATCACGCCGTCTCTCCCCTAGGATGGTCTGGCCGCTTGGCGGCTCGATGGATACTTCGTAATCTAATCATTATCACCGATCCAGAGACAACCGGAGTAAGCCGCCCGATGCAGGCCTTGATGCAGGACTGGTCGCTGACCCTCGACAAGATCCTCGACCACGCCGCCCGCTGGCATGGCGACCGCGAGGTCGTGACCCGCTCGGTCGAGGGGCCCGTCACCCGCAGCACCTATGCCGACCTGCATCGGCGGGCCAAGCAGGTGTCGCACGGCCTGCTGGCGATGGGGATCAAGCCCGGCGACCGGGTCGCGACCATGGGCTGGAACTCGGACCGACACCTGGAGGTCTGGTACGGCTGCATCGGGATCGGCGCGGTGCTGCACACCCTGAACCCGCGGCTGTTCCCCGAGCAGATCATCTATATCGCCAACCACGCCCAGGACACGGTGCTGTTCGCCGACCCGGCCTGTGCGCCGCTGCTGGCCGAGCTGCTGCCGCAATGCCCGACGATCAAGCGGGTGGTCTTCATGAGCGACGAGGCGCCGCCGACGCCCTTCCCGGCCGAAGCCTACGAGCCGTGGCTGAGCGGGCGTCCGGCCGACACCGCCTGGGGCGGCTTCGACGAAACCCTGGCGGCGGGGCTCTGCTACACGTCCGGCACGACGGGCAATCCGAAGGGCGTGCTTTACGGCCACCGGTCGAACTACCTGCACGCGATGATGACCTTGCAGCCGGACGCGCTGAACCTGTCGGCGCGCGACACGGTGCTGCTGATCGTGCCGATGTACCACGCCAACGCCTGGGGGGTGATGTACTCGGCCCCGATGGTGGGCGCGAAACTGGTTCTGCCCGGCGCGAAGCTGGACGGCGCCTCGCTGCACGAGTTGATGGAGACCGAAGGGGTCACCTATTCCGCCGGCGTGCCCACCATCTGGCAGATGCTGCTGACCCACCTGAAGGACACCGGCGGCAAGCTGACCACCTTGCGGCGGGTCACCGTCGGCGGCGCGGCCTGCCCGGAGAGCCTGATCCGCGCGCTGCGCGACGACTACGACGTCGACGTGATCCAGGGTTGGGGCATGACCGAGACCTCGCCGCTGGCCACCGTCTCGATACCCTCGCCCAAGGTCGCCGCCCTGCCGTTCGAGAGCCAGCTTCCCTACAAGCTCAAGCAGGGCCGGCTGGTCTGCAACCTGGACCTCAAGCTGGTGGACGACGCCGGCCAACGCCTGCCGCACGACGGCAAGACGTTCGGCAAGCTGATGATCAAGGGCCCGACGGTCGCCTCCGCCTACTATGGCTCCGAGCCCGGCAGCGCCCTGGACGAGGAAGGCTTCTTCGACACCGGCGACGTCTCGACCATCGACGCCGACGGCTGGATGCAGATCACCGACCGGGCCAAGGACGTAATTAAGTCGGGCGGCGAATGGATCAGCTCCATCGACGTCGAGAACATCGCCGTCGGCCACCCCAAGGCCGCGCTGTGCGCCGTCCTGGGCGTGGTGCATCCCAAGTGGGACGAGCGCCCGATCCTGCTGGTCCAGCTGGAGCCGGGCCAGACGGCCGAGAAGCAGGAGTTCCTCGACTACCTGGACGGCAAGATCGCGCGCTGGTGGACGCCCGACGACGTGCTGTTCGTGGACGAGATCCCGCTGGGCCCGACCGGCAAGATCGACAAGAAGCTGCTGCGGACGCGGCTGACCGGCTACGAGCTGCCGTTCGATCCCGGGCTGAAGCGGTAGGTCGGGCGGCGAGGCGCATCTGCCACCGGTCAGGGCGCCGGATATCCCAACGCGCCGAAAACCGCGCCGTCCGGAACCGCCGGCGCCTCGCACGGGTCGTAGTTTCGCGTCGTCTTTGACGACGCCGGTCGCGGTCGCCATGCTGTGGGGCGTTCCGAAGACGGCGACACGCTTTGCGCGCACCCGCCGGTCCGAGTTGATGTGAGTGTTGGCGTGGACAGTGAGCGTTTCGTCGAGAGGTTGCCGGAGGTCATCGGGCGCATCTACGACTGCGCGCTGGACCCTGGTCTCTGGTCCGAGACCTTGGCGGAGATCCGGGGGTCGCTGGACTTCGCGCATGCCGCGTTGACACTGCAGGCCCTGCCGCACGGAGGCGTGCTGCTGAACGTCGCCAGCGGGATCGAGGGGCCTTGGCTGCGGCGTCTCACCAACTACGGGCCGGAGATCGTCGCGCTTTGGGGCGGGCCCGCGAACATTGCCGCCGCGCCGCTGGAAGAACCAGTGCTGTTGAGCGAGATGAACCCAAGCGCTGTCGACGGGAGCGGCGACACCAACCGCTTCCACGACGAATGGCATAAGCCGCAGGGCGTGATCGACCTCGCGGCCGTCGGGCTGGCCCGGGACGCGCAGTCGCTGGCGACGCTGAGCTTCGCGCGGCACGAACGGCACGGGCCGATCGGGGCGCAGGAGCGCGAGAGCCTGCACCGATTGGCGCCGCACATGCGCCGCGCCATCACCATCAGCCGGTTGCTCGACGCGCGGGCCGTGGCGGCGGCGACGTTCGAAGGGGTGATCGAGGCGACCCACACGCCCGTGCTGGTGATCGATGGGCAGCTTCGGGTGCTGTACGCCAACGGCCCCGCCCTGGCGCTGCTGGACCGCCGGGACCCGCTGCGGATCGCGCAAGGCCGGCTGGCCACCAGCCTGCCCCAGGCCACCCAGTCGCTGGCCATGGCCGTGGCGCGCGGGGCGATCGGCGATGCGGACCTGGGGCGGGGCGGCATGGCCATCCCGTTGCGCGGCGCGGACGGCGTGGCCCGAGCGCTGCACGTGCTGCCGCTACGCGGAGGCACGCTTCGAGCTGGCCTGGTGAGCGAGGCGGCGGCGGCGATCTTCGTGAGCTCGGCGGGACCGCCGCCGGCCGGGGCCGGAGACCTGGTCGGCCAGCTGTTCGCCCTGAGCGCCAAGGAGGCCGAGGTCTTCCAACTGATCGCGCGGGGGCTGACCCCGGGCGAAGCGGCGGCCGAGATGGGCATCGCCGTCGCCACCGTGCGGACCCACCTCCTGCGGATCTACGACAAGACCGGGACGCGCCGGCAGGCCGACCTGGTGCGCATGGCCGCGAGCCTGTCACTGTCGCCCGGCTGAGCCCGTTCGAGACACGCTTGTCGGGCGATCACGCCTACACCATCTGGTGGACGCGAGGGTTCGCCCGGCGATCTATCAAGAGGCCTTCGCGACGCCGCGTTCGGGCGCCGCGCTCACTTGTGGAGGGCTGGATCGTGGGTCGCAATCATCTGAAGCTGGCGATGGCCGCCATGGCGCTGGCAGGTCTTCCGGCCGCGGCGAACGCGGCGGTGACCTATTCGTTCGTGGCGGATTCGTCGTATCCGAATCCGAATCAGGGCGGCCTCTCCTTCATCGGATCGTTCGTCTTCACCGTCGACGACTACATCACCGCGAGCCAGACCATCGCGTCGGCGGACCTGACCAGCTGCACCGTCACCGCCTCGGACGGCTCGGCGACCGCCTGCGGCGACCAGTTCCTCGCCGTCGATCCGATCGGAGACGTCGTCCAGCTCACGTACAACGGCGATGTCGTCGGCTCGGGCTCGGTCAATTATTTCTTCGATCCCGGCACGTTCGCGCAGAACGGGACCTACGAGACGGTCTTCTTCGGCGCCGACCAGCACGCGACCTTGTCGATCACGGGCTCGGCCGGACCCGGCGACCCGAGCGTCGCCCCCGAACCCTCGACCTGGGCCTTGATGATCGGCGGCTTCGGCCTCGCCGGCTCGGCGCTGCGCCGACGCGCCCGGGTGGCCGCGTAAGGCTTCAGGTCGCGACACGGATCGGGGTTGTCGGGGGCGCTGGACGTTGAGGCCTGCGCTCAACACCCGATCCGCCGCAGGCCCGCCTTCAGGAACCCGAACGCGCCGAAGGCGATGAGGCCCAGGGCGATCATGGCCAGGAGCGCCGGGCCGAGGGGCTGGTCCTTGAGCAGATCGAGGGCGCCGCCCAGGCCTCGGGCGTCGGAGGCGCGGGCGTGCCAGCCGGCGGACAGCATCACCAGCCCGGCGGGGACCATGGCCAGACCACGGCCCGCATAGCCGATCCGCGCCAGGCTACCCGTCCAGCCGGCGGCCTCGTCGTCGCAGTCCAGGCTTTCGGTGAAGTGGTCGCGGAAGGCGCGCACGACGTTGGCCGCCCCCACCGCCAGAATCGCCGCGCCGGCCGCCATCACCAGGACGTCGCCCCAGGGCATGGCCAGGGCGTTCTGCACCGCCGCCTGGGTCTTGGCCTGATCGTCGGCCTCGTGCAGGTCCTCCATGGCGTCGAGCAGGCCGAACACCGAGACGGCGAGGCCGCCGTAGAGAAGGCCGCTGATCGCCTTGCCCGCGCGGGAGCCCAGGGCGGCGGGGGTCTTGCCCAGCCGGTCGGCGTCGAACACCGCCTGCAACGCCCGCCAGCCGGCGAAGGCGTAAAGGCCCAGGCCGGTGATCCACAGAAGGGCGATGCCCACCGGCCACTCGCCCCAGGCTTCCAGCGCTTCGACGGCGCCGACCGCCCGCGGAGCCAGGCCGGCGGCGGCCATCAGCGCGATGGCTCCGATGCTGAGATAGACCGCGCCGCGTGCGGCATAGCCTAGGCGGGCCGCGCCCTCGAGCGCGTGGGCGAGGGGCGCGACCAGCCTTGGGAAGTGCGACGCCCAGGGCAGGCGCATCACCAGGCGACGGGGACCCGGGCTGGTCATGCAGCGCCGCGTTGAAGTGAAACCATCACCGCCATCCAAAGAGGCAGTGTCGCTAGCCCCCGCAGCTTGAGCGCACGGCGGACGCGAGGGTTCCGGTCGCGGCGGCCCTAGCCGACCGGCGGTTCCAACCGCGTCGCCAAGTCGATCACTCGCGCGGCCAGACCGCCCAGCAGTTGCGCGGGCAGCGCTTCCTTCAGCGCCCAGTTTTCGTCGAAGGCGCCGTGGGCGGCGGGGACCAGGACCTGTTCCGTGGCGACGATCGTCTGGATGGTGCCCAGGATCTGGCGCAGGTGGGTGACGCCGCGCAGGCCACCGAACGGGCTGATCGAGGCGGCCATCAGGCCCGCCACCTTGCCGCGGAACGCGCTGAGCGCCACCAGGCTCTCGCCGTCGGTCGGGCGCGAGGCCCAGTCGATGGCGTTCTTCAGCACGCTGGTGACCGAGCCGTTGTACTCCGGACTGGCGATCAGGAAGCCATGGTGGGCGACGAACAGCGCCTTCAGGTCGCGGGCGGCCTGCGGGAATGCGTCGCGCTCCAGGTCGCCGTCGTACAGCGGCAGGGCGAAGTCCTTCAGCTTGATCGTCGTGACCTCGGCGCCCTTGGCCCGCGCCTCCGCGACCGCCAGCTCGAGCAGGGCCTGATTCAGCGAGCCGTTGCGGGTGCTGCCGGCGAAGGCGAGGAGTTTGACGGTCATGGGGATCCTTAGGAGCGGTCTAGACCGCGGAGTCGGAGGGGGTGTCTTCGCCCACGTCATCGGCCAGGTTGCGGCCGACGATGGTGAGGGCTTTGCGAAGGATGGCGACCTCGGCCTTGGTCAGGCCGGCCAGCGCCAGGTCGTTGACCTCGGCCACGGCCGGCAGCAGCACCGCCTCCAGGTCGCGGGCCAGGTCGGTGAGGAAGACGTGAACCTTGCGCCGGTCCTCCTCGCTCTTCACGCGGGTGACGAAGCCGGAGCGTTCCAGGCTCTTCAGCGCGATCACCGTGGTCGGCTCGCGCATGCCGACGCGGCGGCTCAGCTCGCGCTGAGTTAAGCCGTCCTCGCGCCATAGCACGCGCAGGAACCGCCACTGGCCGCTGGACACGCCATGGGGCGACGTCCGAACCTCCAGCGCGCGGGAAAACGACCGGAACGCGATGCGCGTCAGGTAGCCGATGCTGTTGCTCGGATCAGCGTAGAGTTGTGTGTCGCTCATCCCCCGACCATTCCACCGCAGCCGAGGCGCGGCAATCGCACGCGCCAAATTGGCTTTGTTGACAGCCCAGCATGGCCTACCTACGAAATAGATAGAATACTAATCTTTTGGAACCCACCCCGATGCTGCTACCCGGCCTGCCGCTGCTTCCGACCACCATCGTGGGCAGCTACCCCCAGCCGGACTGGCTGATCGACCGGGAGGGCCTGAAGAGCCGCCTGCCGCCGCGCGTGCGCGCCCAGGAGCTGTGGCGGATCAAGGACCCGCAGCAGCTGGCCGACGCCCAGGAAGCCGCGACCCTGGTGGCGATCAGCGACCAGAAGCTGGCCGGCATCGACATCATCGGCGACGGCGAGATGCGCCGGGAGAGCTACTCCAACCGCCTGGCCACGGCGCTGGGCGGCATCGAGACCGACCCGCCCGGCATGGCCATGGACCGCACCGGCGCCATGAACCCGGTGCCCCGCGTCGCCGGCCCGATCCGTCGCCTGGGTCCCATCGAATCCCAGGACGCCGCGTTCCTGAAAGCCCGCGTCGGCGGCCCGGTGAAGATCACCATCCCCGGCCCCTTCACCATGACCCAGCAGGCGCAGAACGATCACTACCCCGACGCCCGCGCCCTGGCCCTGGACTATGCCGACGCGGTCAACGCCGAGCTGCGCGACCTGTTCGCCGCGGGCTGCGACATCGTCCAGCTGGACGAACCGTACCTGCAGGCCAAGGCCGACGAGGCGCGCAGCTTCGCCATCGAAGCGATCAACCGCGCCTGCAAGGACGTGGGCGGCCTGACCGCGCTGCACATCTGCTTCGGCTATGCGCACGTCCACAAGGGCGCCTCCAAGCCCGGCGGCTATGCGTTCCTGGAGGAGCTGGAAGCGTCCGACGTGGACATCATCTCCATCGAGGCCGCCCAGCCCGACCTGGACCCGGTGATCCTGCGCGAGCTGCCCAGCAAGTACATCATGTACGGCGTCATCGACCTGAACGACCCAGGCGTGGAGACGGCCGAGACGGTCGCCGCGCGCATCCGCAAGGCCCTGCCCTACATCGACGCCGAGCGCCTGATCATCGCCCCCGACTGCGGCATGAAATACCAGTCGCGCGAGGTCGCCTTCGGCAAGCTGAAGGCCATGGCTGACGGCGCGGCGATCGTGCGGAAGGAACTGCAGGGCTAGGGCCTGCCCGTCAGTCCTTCACATGCCTTAGGATGTCCCCCGGCTGGCAGTCGAGGAATTCGCAGATCCGCTCCAGCGTATCGAAGCGAACACCCTTCACCTTGCCCTGCTTGAGCAACGAGACGTTGGCCACGGTGATGCCGACGTACTCGGCCAGGTCGCGGGACTTCACCTTGCGCGTGGCCAGCATGACGTCGAGCGTGACGACGATGGCCATGATCAGACGAACTGTTCGTTTTCGCGCGCCAGGCTGGCCGCCCGCGCCATCGCCGAGGCGATCACCCAAAGGATCGCCGCGGCCAGCAGGTTCAGGACCTGCGCCCCGCTGAGGTCCAGGCTCAGCTCCTTGTGGCCTGGCGGGTTGGCGAAGCTGATGGCTACCGACAGCACCGGCACGCTGATCACGCCGGCGACGGCGGCCCAGAAGGTCCAGGCCGCGTAGCCCCGCAGGCCGCCGACCACATCCGCCCCGAAGAAGTCGCCCCGCACGAACGCCGCCAGCGAGCGCCGCGCCCGCAGGAGGCCGTAGCTGAGCAGCAGCGCCGGCACGAGACAGATCGCCGCCCCCGTCACCCGCTGCCAGAGCTCGGGCGGCCCGCCCGTCTGCATGTCGTAGAGGATGTCCGGCGGGATCAGCCTGACCAACGCCAGCAGGTCCCACGATCCGACCGCCCACAACCCCGCCACCGCGACCGGCACGATCACCGCGATCGCCCGGCAGCCTCCCGCACACACGGCGCTGATCCGTTGCTCCCGGCTGAGGCTGGCCGTCGTGGTCTGGGGCATGGAAGCTCTCCTGTCTGCCCCAGTAGAATGATGATAAATTATCACATTACAATAATTATATGCTGTTTATCGGATATTTCTTTGAGCTGCCGTGTCTGCAGGGCGTCAGCCATCGCCCCAACGCGCGGCGTTGCGGGCCTCGCCGTGGTCGAACCACGCGCCGGAACGGGGGTCAGCCGCCCGATGCGGCGACGAACACCGCCAGCTGCGCGGCGAACGCCCGCTGGTAGGCGGGCCGGGCTTCGGCGCGGGCGACGTAGGCGGCGAGGTTCGGATGTTCGGCCAGAAGGCCCGAAGCGCCCAACCTGAGCAGAACCGACGCCATCATCAGGTCGCCGGCGCTGAAGCCGCCATCGAGCCAGTCGGCGTCGCCGAGCCGATCCGAAAGCTGGCGCAGGCGGACCCGGATGCGATCCTCGACCAGGGGAAGGCGCGCCTCGGCCCAGGGCTTGTCGTGCTCCAGGATCCTGGCGACCTGGAGATCGAGGATCGGCGGCTCCACGGTGCCGAGCGCGGCGAACACCCAGGTGATCGCGCGCGCCCGGGCGTCGGCGCCGGCCGGCAGCAGGCCCGCATGGCGCTCGGCGATGTGCAGGACGATAGCGCCCGATTCGAACAGCGCGAGATCGCCGTCCTCATAGGTCGGGATCTGGCCGAACGGATGGCGGGTCAGGTGCGCCGGCGCCTTCATCTCGGCGAAGGTGACCAGCCGGACATCGTAGGGCAGTCCAACTTCCTCGAGCGCCCAGCGGACGCGCATGTCGCGCGCCAGGCCCCGGCCGCGATCGGGCGATGCTTTGAAGGCGGTGATGGTCGGGCTCATGGCAGGGCTCCGCGCAGGGGGTTTCGTCTCCCGAGGACGAACGGGCGCGCCACCGCCCGACATGGGTCCGCGTTTTTCCAGCAGACCGCCTCAAGCCTTGGGCGTCTTAGCCTTCTTCGGCTTACTCTGGTTGAAAGCGACGGCGGCGCGGACGAGGTCCGTCAGCGCGCGCGGGTCGATCGTCTCGCCCTCGAAAACGTCGATCGCGCGCCAGACTTTGCCGCCGAACCCGTTGTTGAACAGCTTGTCCGGGTCCGGGAGGCTGGCGCCGTGGGAAAAGGTCAGTTTCACCTTGTCTTTGTGCGGGTTGCCCACCGCAATCGCGCCGTCGCGGGACCACACCGGGCTGCCCATGTACTTCCAGTCCTCGACGATGCCGGGGTCGGCGGCCAGCATCGCCTGGCGCAGGTGGGCCAGCGTGGCGCCGCGCCAGTCCGTGGTCTCGGCGATCAGCTGGTCGATGCGTTCCGATGGGGTCATGGGTCCCTCGACGTCCGGTCCGGCGGGCAGCCTAGCCCGGCCCGCTAGACGGCGTAAGACGCCAGCCAGTCGGCCAGGATGCGGTTGGTCGTCACCGGCTTTTCCAGGGTCGGCAGGTGACCGCAGTCGTCGACCACCGCCAGCCGCGCGCCGGGAATGCCGGCCATGATCTCGTCAAGGTGGGCCTGGGTGGTGATGCCGTCCTGGGCGCCACGGATGACTAGTGTCGGGACCCGGATGGCGCCCAGCGACGGGCGGCTGTCGGCCCGGCTCATGATCGCGCGTTGCTGGCGCAGGAAGGTGTCGGCGCCGGTGTCGGCCGCCATGCGGCGCACAACGGTCAGCAGCGGCTCGTCCTCGCGTCGGGCCGGGTGGACCAGGATCGGGATGCGCTCCTCGACCACGCCGCCGAACTGGCCGCCCTCGACCAGGCGGATGTAGCCCAGGCGGCGCTCGGTCTGGGCCGGGCCGTCGTTGGGCGCCAGGGTCGCGATCAGCACCAGGCTGATCACCCGCTCGGGCGCCTGGCGCATCACCTCGAAGGCGGTGAAGCCGCCCATGGCGTGGGCGACCAGGTGAAAGCGCGGCGGCGCCTCGGCCAGCAGGCGGGCGGCCATGCCGGCGATGGTCTCGTCGCGGGTGTGATCCGAGAAGCGCAGGTCGTAGTCGGGCGACAGGGCCTCGACCTGCGGCGCCCAGCAGGCGTGGGTCAGCAACTGGCCGGCGGCGAAAACGACAGAGGGGCGGGGCATCAGACGACCTGGTTCAGCAGCGGTTCGCCGGCGCCGAGCCGGCGGATGTTCTCGAAGGCCGCCGCGAGGCTGCGGTCAAGGGTCTCCGGCGTCAGCCAGGCCTGGTGCGGGGCGACGACCACATTGGGCAGTCCCAGCAGCGGATTGTCGGGATCGACCGGCTCCTGGTCGAAGACGTCCAGGCCGGCGCCGCGCAGATGGCCCGAACACAGCGCGCTCAGCAGCGCGGCCTCGTCCACCAGCCCGCCGCGCGCGGTGTTGATCAGGATAGCACCCGGCTTCATCGAAGCCAGCGCCTTGGCGTCGATCATCCGCTGGGTCTGCGGCGTCAGCGGCAAGTGCAGCGAGACGATGTCGGCGCGGGTCAGCACGCCCTCCAGGCTGGTGAAGCGGCCGGGCAGGTCCGGCTTCTCGCTGCGGGCGGTGTAGATCACCTCGGCGCCCAGGGCCTGCAGCGCCGCGCCCAGCCGCGAGGCCGAGCCGCCATAGCCGACGAAGCCGATGATCCGCCCGGCGATCTCGCCGACCCCGTCGATCAGGTCGGGGTCCGGCTCCCAACCCTGCCCCTGCCGCGTCAGCGGGTCGAGATAGGAAAGCCGGCGCAGCACCGACAGCATCAGCGCCAGCGCCATCTCGGCCACGGCCTGGCTGTTGGTTCCCGGCATGTTGGAGACGGCGACCCCGGCGGCCTTGGCGGCTTCCAGGTCGATGGTGTTCACGCCCACGCC
Source organism: Alphaproteobacteria bacterium (assembly GCA_018821435.1). Taxonomy (GTDB): domain Bacteria; phylum Pseudomonadota; class Alphaproteobacteria; order Caulobacterales; family Caulobacteraceae; genus Phenylobacterium. The sequence continues at coordinate 139,121 of JAHJME010000031.1, read as the reverse complement.
CAGCTTCTGGACCAGACGCAGGTTCAACGCCCCGCCGATCATGGCGGCGGTCACCGGCTTCAGCACGTGCAGCAGCACCTCCGCGTCGGCGATCTCGCGGGCGAAGGTCGCGTCGTCGAACTCGTCCACCACCACGGCGTTGACCCCGGCCGTCCGGGCGTAGGCGGTCAGCGCTGCGCGGAAGCCGACACTGGCGCGGTAGTGGAGGACGGCCTTCACTTGAGCGCCGCCGTGACGGAGGCGGCGAAGGCCGAGACGCCGGCGAAGGTCGCGTCCGCGCCCATGGCCTCCTCGATCCGCAGCAGCTCGTTCCACTTCGCCATCCGCTCGGAGCGCGAGAAGCTGCCGACCTTGATCTGGCCGGCGTCCCAGCCCGTGGCCAGGTGGGCGATGGAGACATCCTCGGTCTCGCCCGAGCGGGCCGAGACGATGGCGGCCCAGCCGAGGTCCTTGGAGGCGTCCAGCGCCGCCTTGGCCCGGCTGACCGTGCCGGCCTGGTTGACCTTCACCAGCACCGCGTTGCCGGCGTTGGCGGCGGCGGCCTTGCGGACCCGCTCGGCGTTGGTGACCAGGATGTCGTCGCCGATGAGCTGGACCTTGTCGCCATAGGCCCGCGTGGCCATCGCGAAGCCCTCCAGGTCGTCCTGGCTGACCGGGTCCTCGATGGACAGGATCGGATAGCGCCGCACCCAGTCGGCCACCCGCTCGACCATGGCCTCGGTGGAGAACTCCGAGTCGTCCAGGCCCATGCGGTAGCGGCCGTCGCCGCTGCCCAGTTCGTTGGCGGCCACGTCCAGGGAGATGAACACGTCCTCGCCCGGGCGGTGTCCGGACATCTCGATGGATTGGACCAGCGCGGCCAGGGCATCCTCGTTCGACGAGAACATAGGCCACCAGCCGCCCTCGTCGGCGGCGCCGGCCAGCCGTCCGGTCTCCTCCATCAGTCGCCCGGCTGCGCGGAAGACATCGGCGGTGATCTCGAAGGCCTCGCGGATCGTGGCGGCGCGCGGCGTCATGATCATGAAGTCCTGAACGTCGGTGCGCCGGCCTGCGTGGGCCCCGCCGCCGAAGATCTGGATCTCGGGCAGCGGCACGCGGACCTTCCGACCCTGGGCCAGATGCGCCCACAGCGGCAGCCCCTCGGCGGCGGCGGTCGCGTGCAGCGCCGCCAGCGAGACGGCCACGGTGGCGTTGCCGCCCAGGCGGGCCAGGTTCGGCGTGCCGTCCGCCTCGGCCAGCGCGGCGTCCAGCCCGGCCTGGTCGGCGGCGTCGCGGCCCATCAGCAGTTTGGCGATCTCGCCGTTGACCGCGGCCGTGGCCCGCTCGACGCCCATGCCGCCAAACCGCGTCCCGCCGTCGCGGAGGTCGATGGCTTCGTGGGCGCCGCGCGAGGCGCCGGCCGGGGCCATGGCGCGGCCCATGGCCCCGCCGGCCAGGGTGACTTCGGCCTCGACCGTGGGCCGCCCGCGGCTGTCCCAGATCTGGCGGCCTCGAACGGCCGTGATCGTCGTCTTCATCGTGTCCCCAGGGCTTCTTTCCAGACCGCGGCCAGCGCCGCCATGGCCGGCGATCCTTCGCGGATCATCCGGCGTGCGGTGTCGCGCACGAATCCCTTGTCCTCCGGCGTCCGCACGTAGTCGGCGGGCGACTTGCCGTCCACGCGGGCCAGCAGGATCGCGGCGGTCAGCGGCGCGGCGCGCGAATCCAGGGCAGCGGTGCTCTCCCAGGCGACGCCCGGCAGGTAGCCGCGCTGCAGGGCATAGAAGGCATCGAGGTAGGCCGCCGCGTGGGCGGGTTTCCAGACGGTCTTGAGCAGCAGGTGCGCCGAGCAGAAGGCCAGGTCGAACGCCGGGTCGCCGTACCAGGCGCACTCGGCGTCCAGCAGCACGGGACCGCTCGGGCCGCACAGGATGTTCTTGGGGCTGACGTCGCCGTGGACCAGGGTGATCCTGGACGCCGCCGTGCGGTCGGCCAGCCCCACCAGCCGCTCGGCCAGGTCGGGATGTGCGGTCGCCGCGTGGCGCAGGAACGGCGCGAGGCGCAGGTCCTCGAACAGCTCGGTGGTCTGGAACTTCGCCGCGATCTCGGGCGACCCCGCGCAGCCGGCGTGGATCGCCGCCAGCATCCGGCCGACCTGGCCCGCGAAGGGCGCGTCCACCTTGCCGTCCGCCAGGTCCGACTTCCACACGCTGTGGGTGGCCGGATCGTAGAAGCTCATCACGAACAGGTTGTTGGCCTCGTCCTCGAACAGGACGCGCGGCACGGCGTCGCCGGCGAAGGGTCGCGCGGTCTTCAGCCACTCGACTTCGTAGTGGGAGCGTTCCACCGGCGCGCGCCAGTCGGCCGACACCCGCAGCTTGGCCAGCGCCTGCTTCACGCAGACCGGACCCTGGGCGGTGTCGAGCCGGAACACATCGCTGGAGACGCCTCCCGTCAGCGATTCGAGGTGCGGGTCGGCGTCCGGCGGCAGGAATCCCCCCGCCTTCAAGGCCTCGACGATGTCATGTTCCGGTGGCACGGTCGCGATAGTTAGAACTCTAAGCGTCGCGGGTCCAGCATCAGCCGAAAGCGTCAATCAAATTGACGCCGGGCCTCTCCAGGCGTTTATTATATGGAACGAAGATCGGGCCCGGGCCCGACAGGAGGACGTTCATGGCCACCCCGACCAACACCCAGTTCGATATCCGCGGCGTCAATCACCTGGCCCTCGTCTGCAAGGACATGGCCAAGACCGTGGAGTTCTACCGCGACATCCTGGGCATGCCCCTGATCAAGACGATCGACCTGTTCGGCGGGCGCGGTCAGCACTTCTTCTTCGATATCGGCAACGGCGACTCGCTGGCCTTCTTCTGGTTCGCCGAGGCGCATGAAGCGGTGCCGGGCGTCTCGGCGCCGAAGGCCCTGCCGACGATGGGCGACTTCACCTCGGCCCACGGCTCGATGAACCACATCGCCTTCAACGTGCCGGCCGAGAAGTTCGACGAGTACTACGACCGCCTGAAGTCGAAGGGCGTCGAGGTCACCAAGATCCTGAACCACGACAACTCGCCGACCGGCTCCAGCGCCGAAGTCACCGACGACGTGTTCGTCCGCTCGGTCTATTTCTTCGACCCGGACGGCGTGTGCCTGGAATTCGCCTCCTGGACGGCCACCTTCGACGAGACCGACGTGGCCCACGAAGCCGCTCGCGCCGACGGCAGCCGCGCCGACGGCGTGGTGCTGAAGGCCGAGAAGCTGCTGGCCGAGAACGACGCCCGGGCGCTCGAAACCGTCAAGTAGCGCCGACCATCCGTCATCGCCTCCCGAAGCGGGAACCACCGCGCGGGAGGCGATTGACACATACACTTAGCATTCTAATTATGCGTCCAACGCCCCAATGAGGAAGGCGCGGATGTATCCCTTCGCTGCCGGTCTCTACGCCCCGCGCAACCGTTGGTACGTCGCCGCGCGTTCGGCGGAGGTCGGCCGTGCGCCGATGGAGCGCTTCATCCTGAACGAACCGGTCGTGTTCTATCGGACCGAGGCCGGCGACCCGGTCGCGCTGGACGGCCGCTGCCCGCACCGCGGCTATCCCCTGGGCAAGGGCCGGGTCGAGGGCGACGCGGTCGTCTGCGGCTATCACGGCCTGCGCTTCGAGGCCGATGGCCGCTGCTCGCACATTCCCAGCCAGGCGATCGTGCCGCCCAAGGCCCGAGTGAAGGCCTATCCGCTGGTCGAGCTTTGGGACTGGATGTGGATCTGGCCGGGCGAGCCCGAACTGGCCGACCCCGCCCTGCTGCCTGACCACCAGGCCCTGGGCCTGACCGACCCAAATTGGATCAAGCGCCCACCGCTCTACTGGACGGTCGAGGGCCGCTACCAGTTGCTGAACGACAACCTGCTGGACCTGACGCACCTGAGCGTCCTGCACGCCGACACCATCGGCGGCGGCGACGTGGCGGCGACCGAGGAGCGGCACGAGGAGGGTCCCGGCTGGGTGCGCAGCGTCCGCTGGATCTCCGACGCCACCGTCACCGACTGGGTGCGCAAGAGTCGCGGGATCGAAGGCGCGGTGGATCGCGAGATCATGCTGACCTTCGCCGCGCCCGGCTTCCACTTCGGCCACGACCGGTACTACCCGGCCGGCTCCGATCCGGCGACGGCCGCGCCGATGCTGGACATCCGCATCTTCCACGCGGTGACGCCCGCCACCCTCACCCGCTGCCACTATTTCGCGTCCAGCGCGGTGGATCCGGCTACCTTCGAGCTCAGCCGGAAATATCCGGCGGACCCGGCGTCCGCGTTGAAGATCTTTACCGAGGACGTGGACGCTATCGGCGAGATCGAGCGCTTGCTGGGCCAGGCCGGGGAATTCGACGAGGTCCCGTTGCGCGCCGATGTCCACGCCCTGCGCGGCCGCCGATTGGTCGAGGCCATGATCCGCGCCGAGCCGCCACAGGCGGGCGACGCCGGCAACGCCGCCGCCCCGCATAGAACTCACGGTGTGGCCGCGACATAATCGTCAAGTAAATTGACACTTCGCGCATACAAGCGCAGAGAATTCCGCAACGTTCGACCAACAGAACGACGTTATCTAGATCAAGAGGGGAAACGGCGATGATCGCCCGGATGCTACTGTCTACAACGATGCTTGTGAGTCTGTGCGCAGGCTCCGCCATGGCCGCCGATGCGGACACCGCCCAACCCACCCTGGGCGAAGTCGTCGTCACCGCCCAGAAGCGCGCCGAGAAGCTGCAGGACGTGCCGATCTCCATGGAGGTCGTGTCCGGCGAGAAGCTCTCCGACTTCGCCACCAACGACTTCAAGCAGATGGTCAAGTTCGCGCCGAACGTGTCGGTCCAGACCACCGCCGGCAACGACACCATCTACATCCGCGGCTTCGGCTCGCCGCCGGCGAACTTCTCGTTCGACCAGGCCGTCAGCCTCTACATGGACGGCATCTACGCCGGCCGTAACCGCCAGGCCCAGGCTCCGTTCTTCGACCTGCAGCGCGTGGAAGTGCTACGCGGTCCGCAGGGCGCCCTCTTCGGCAAGAACACCCCGGCCGGCGCCGTGAGCATCGTCTCGGCCGGCCCGACCTCGTCGTTCGAGGGCGCGGTCACGGCCCTGTACAACTTCAACCTCGAAGGTCCGGAAGTGTCGGGCTACGTCTCGGGTCCGATCAGCGACACGGTGGGCGCGCGCCTGGCCGTCAAGCTGCTGGACCAGGACGGCTACATCAAGAACCTGGCGACCGGCCACGACGACCCGGGCAACAAGATGGCCCTGGCTCGCCTGACCCTGCGGTTCGCCCCCAGCGACACCTTCGACTACACCTTGAAGGCGGAATACAGCGACCGTCAGGTCCGGGGCGGCCTTACGGTTTCGAGCCCGCTGACGACCGGGCAGAACCCGCACAAGACCCGCTTCCTCGCCCAGTCGGCCCTCGGCCCCGAAGGCACGGAGGCCACCTCCTGGCTGGTGTCCGGCACCGGCAACCTGTCGATCGGCGACTTCACCGTGACCTCGGTGACGGGCTACTCGTTCTTCCGGTCGAACATCATCAACGGCTTCGACCAGACCAACCCCGCCGGCGGGGCGAACGCGGCCAACAGCGTCTACAACAGCTACCCCGAGCACTTCCGCCAGTGGTCGCAGGAAGTCCGCCTGCTGTCGCCGACCGGCCGGAAATTCGAATATGTCGTGGGCGCCTATTACGACACGGCGCTGTATCAGCTGACCCAGCTGGGCGGCTTCAACATCGCCTCGCTCAACTACTTCGGCCTGCTGAACACCGAGTTCCGCCAGCGCAGCCAATCGTTCTCGGTCTTCGGCCAGGGGACCTACAACGTCAACGACGACCTGCGGGTGATCGGCAGCCTGCGCTACACGTCCACCGACAAGCGCGGCCATTTCTACGGGAAGCTGCTCTACGGTCCGTTCGCGCTGCGTCCGGTCAACACCATCGCCAACGGCAAGATCGACGGCGAGGACAACTGGGATCCCTCGGTCACGCTGCAGTACGACATCGCACCGCAGATCATGGCCTACGCTACCTACGGGCGTGGTTCGAAGTCCGGCGGCTTCGTGTCGAACACCTACGGCACCACCAACGCCACGTTCCAATACAAGCCTGAGCGGTCCGAGAACATCGAGGCGGGGATCAAGTCGACCCTGGCCGAGGGCCGCGTGGTGCTGAACGTCTCGGTCTACAAGACCAAGTTCAAGGACCTGCAGGTGTCGGTCTACAACCCGACGATCTCGGCCTACCAGACGGGCAACGCGGCCAACGCCAGCTCGACCGGTATCGAAGGTTCGGCGGCGTTCTATCCCGCCAAGGGCCTGGATATCACCATGGCGGCCGCCTATCAGGACGCCAAGTACGACGACTATCCGGGCGCGGCCTGCCTGGCCACGCAGCCGATCACCGAGTGCAACCCGGCGGTCCCGGCCAGCATCGCGGCCAACAACATCAAGGGCGCGCCGCTGCCTTATGTGTCGGACTTCAGCTACACCGCCACCGGCCACTACAAGTACGAGTTCGGCAACGACATGGCGCTGGACACCACCATCGCCCTGAGCGGCCGCTCCAAGTACTTCGACAGCGACAACCAGAGCCCGCTGTTCGGCCGCCAGAAAGGCTTCGCGAAGATCGACGCGCGGGTCCAGTACGGTCCCACCGACGAAAAGTGGCACGTGGCCGTCGTCGGCAAGAACCTGACCGACGAACTGACCACCGGCAGCGCCTTCAACCTGCCGGCGCCGATCACCGCCGTGCCGCGTGCGATCCTCTACCTCGAGGAAGGCCGCAGCATCGCCGTCGAGGCGGGCCTGAAGTTCTGAAGCTGAAGCGGGCGGCGCGCGTGTCCCAGGAAGCGCTCGCCGCCCGCACTCGTCTCATCGAAGCGAGGCGCGCCGCGTGATCGACGTCCATTTCGTGCCGACCCCTAACGGCCACAAGGTCAGCATCATGCTGGAGGAGACGGGCGTCCCCTACCGGCTGATCCCCTACGACATGCTGCAGGGCGACCATCTGAAGCCGGAGTACCGGGCGGTGAACCCGAACCACCGTCTGCCGGCCATCGTCGACCACGATCCCATCGGCGGCGGCGGGCCGTTCTCGGTCATAGAATCGGGGGCTATCCTGATCTACCTGTCGGAGAAGACCGGCGGATCGTTCGTGCCGACCGACCCGCGCCATCGCTCGCTCTGCCTGCAGTGGCTGATGTGGCAGATGTCGGGCCTGGGCCCTTCGCACGGCCAGGCGCACCACTTCATCCGCTATGCGCCGCAGGGCCAGGACTACGGCGTCGCGCGCTATTCGAACGAGGCCAGGCGCCTGCTGGCGGTGCTGGATCGCCGGCTGGGTCAGGCCGACTATCTGGCCGAGGACTATTCCATCGCCGACATGGCCGCTTGGCCGTGGATCCGCGCCACGCGGGCCATCGGCTTGAGCTTGGAGCCCTATGCCAACATCGGCCGCTGGTTCGCCGCTGTCGGCGATCGGCCGGCGGTGCTGCGCGGCACCGAAGTCAAGAACGCGCCCAACCTCGCCAGCCTGCGCCCGACGCTGACGCCCGAACAGTGGTCCAACCTGTTTGGCGAGAACATGCTCAGGAGCAGCGAGGCCTGATCCGGTTCGCTCGCCTGCCCGGCGCATCAACCGTAAACTTGATTGACACTAGGGGACCCCGTCATAGGGTGACCTATAAGGCGCGAAACGGCGCTGCAAGGGAGTGAGATGGACCCGTCCGCGTCCGCTTTGACGAGCCCTCGAACCGCTGCCGGACGTCCCGGCCGGACGATCGCGCTCCTGCTTCTGACCGCCGTCGGCACGATCAATTTCGTCGACCGTCAGATCCTGTCCGTCCTGGCCGAGCCGATCCGCCAGGAGTTGCATCTCAGCGACACCAAGCTCGGCCTGCTGACAGGGCTATCCTTCGCGCTGTTCTACGCCGGCATGGGCGTCCCCGCGGCGATGCTGGCGGACCGGGTGAACCGGGTCCGGCTGGTGGCGGCGGCGTGCCTGATCTGGAGCGTCTTCACCGGCGCCTGCGCCTTCGCGAACTCGTTCTGGCAACTGGCGCTCGCCCGCTTCGGCGTCGGCACCGGAGAGGCGGGCGGCACCGCGCCGTCGCTGTCGATCCTGGCGGACTACTACCCGCCCGCGAAGCGTCCGGCCGTGATCGGCCTCTTTACCGTCGCCGGCCCCCTGGGCGTGTTCATCGGCGCCAGCGTCGGCGGCTGGGCGGCGACTCAGTTCGGCTGGCGCGGCGCCTTCCTGCTGGTGGCCTCGATCGGGGCCGTGGCGGCCCTCATCCTGGCCGTGGTGGTGCGCGAGCCGCCCCGAGGCGGCCTCGACCCGGGCCACGACCGCGAGACGGCCAAGCCGACAAGCCTGGGCGCCACGGTGAAGGTCTTCCTCTCGCGCCCAAGCCTGCGCCTGCAACTGCTCGCGGCCGGCCTCTCGGCTTTCGTCAGCTACGGGATACTCAACTGGATTCCGGCCTTCCTCATGCGCGTGCAGGAGATGCCGATGACCGAGATGGCGCGCTGGTTCGGCCCGGTGGCCGGGCTGGCCTATGGCATCGGCATCTGGGGCGGCGGCGCCCTGGTGAACTGGCTCGGCGCGCGCGACGTGAGGGCCTACGCCTATGTCCCGGGCATCGCGGCGCTGATCACGGGGCCGAGCCTCGTCGTCGCGCTGATGGCCTCGTCCTGGCAGATGTCGTTGCTGTTCATGCTGGTCCCGATGGTGACCTGCACCATGTTCACCGCCCCGGCCCTGGCCCTTGTGCAGAACCTGTCGCCGGTCGCGGCGCGGACCACCGCCACGGCGCTGGTGCTGCTGGCCTTCAACATCGTCGGCCTGGGCGGCGGTCCCCTGGCCATCGGCATGATCAGCGACAGGCTGGCGGCCAGCGGCGATGCGGCCCCCCTGCGCACCGCCCTCATCTGCCTGGCCCCCATCGCGGTGCTGGCGGCGTTGGCCTACCTCGTCCTCTCCCGCGTCGTGGGCCGCGACGCCGAAAACGTGCTCAAGGAGGCCGCCGCATGAAGGACCTGACGGGAAAGACCGCGTTCGTCACCGGCGGCGCCAGCGGTATCGGGCTGGAGACCGCCCGCGCCCTGGCCAAGCGCGGCGCCCGGCCGATCCTGGCTGACATCGAGGGTGCGCGCGCCGAGGCCGCCGCGGCCGAGCTCCGCGCCGAGGGCGCCGACGCCATCGGCCTGCAGCTCAACGTCGCCGAGGAGGCCGACTGGGCCCGAGCCGGCGACGCGGCCGCGAAGTTCGGCGACGTCCGCATCCTGTTCTCCAACGCCGGCGTCGGTGGGGGCTCGGGCAAGTTCGAAGACTACGACACCGAGGTCTGGCGCTGGGCCTATGCCGTCAACGCCCACGCCCACCTCTACGCCTGCCGCACGTTCCTGGGGGCGATGAAGGCGGCCGAGGAGCCCTGCCACCTGGCGCTCACCTCCTCGATGGTGGCCATCGTCCCGCCGCCGATCTCGGTGGCCTATATCTCGTCGAAGTTCGCCACTCTGGGCATCGCCATGGCGCTCCGCAACGAGCTGGCCGACACCCAGGTGGGCATCTCGGTGCTGTGCCCCGGCATGTCGGCGACCAACATCGTCGCCACCACCGCCAAGCTGCGGCCCGGCGTCGGCGAACAGGGCGCTGCGGCCCAGACGGCCCAGAACATGAGCGGCGTGCTGGCCGGCGGCATGTCCGCGGCGAAGATCGGCGAGCGGGTCGCCCGCGCCATCGAGGCCGACGAGTTCTTCATCTTCACCCACCCCGAGTGGAAGGCGATGACCGAAGTCCAGTTCGCCGAGATCCTGGGCGCCTTCGGCGAGTCCGCCGACCCGGGCTATCGCGGCGACGACATCGACGGCCTGATCGCGGCCAACGGCGCCAAGCGCATGAACGTGGCGGTGGGCAAGTAGGCCCGCCCGTAAACTCGAGAGGAAACCCCCATGTCCGACGACACCGCAATGCGCGCACTGGCCAAGCGCTTCTTCGACTGCGTGGAGCAGGGCGACATCGACGGGCTGGTGGCCTGCTACGCCCCCAACGCCGAGATCTGGCACAACACCGACGAGCTGATCCAGGGGCCGGACGACAACAAGAAGACCCTGGCCGGCATGGTCACCCGCATCCTCGACCGCGTGTACGACAACCGCCGCGTCGAGGTGTTCGCCGGCGGGTTCGTGCAGCAGCACATCCTGCGCGGTACGCGCAGCCACGACGGCGTCCGCGTCGCCCTGCCCGCCTGCATCGTCTGCGCGGTGAAGGACGGCAAGATCACGCGTCTCGACGAGTATTTCGACTCCGCCCGCGTGGCCGAGTTCCGCAAGTTCGCCTGAGGTAGAACCCCATGCCCGTCCTGAAGCAGATCCCGCGCGCCGACGTCACCTCGGAGGTCGTCACCGCCTATTACGACCGCCTGTTCGGCCCGGATCGCGACCCGGTCGCCAGCCCCGGCACCGCGACCGGCACGCCCGGCGACTGGTGGACCGTGTTCGCCATCGCCCCCGACATCTTCAAGCACGCCGTCGACGGCTTCGCGGTCTATCGCCACCCCGACCGCAAGCTGGACCCGGTGCTGCGCGAGCTGGGCCAGACCCGCGCCGGGTGGGTGAAGGAGAGCCAGTTCGTCTTCTCCCAGCACTGCAAATCGCTGCGCGCGCTGGGCGTCTCGGACGAGAAGATCGCCGCCATCCCGCACTGGCAGGTCTCGGACGTGTTCGACGACAAGGAACGCGCCGTGCTGGCCTATGCCGACTGCCTGACGGCCGGCGACGGGCGCACGCCGCTGGAGGTGTTCGAGAAGCTCCGCACCTTCTGGGGCGACGAGGAGATCTTCGAGTTCACCTACATCACCACGCTCTATTCGATGCATGCGGTGATCACGCGGGCGCTGCGCATGGAGTTCGACAACGTCGCCGAGCGGATCACGGAAGTGGCCGCCCCCGAAGGCTTCAGCGCCCAGGACTTCCTGAGCACGCCGCAGAGAAGATAGGAATTGCCCTTCTCCCCCTGCGGGAGAAGGTGGCCTGCGCAGCAGGTCGGATGAGGGGTCGTGCCGGCCCCTCGGCGGAAACGAAGAAGGGGTCGCCCGATTGCTCGGCGCGACCCCTCATCCGTCACCCTTCGGGCGACACCTTCTCCCGCAGGGGGAGAAGGGCCGAGCGAACTACATCTTCCAGACCAGCGTCACGCCGTAGGTCTTCGGCGGGGCGTAGGGGACCAGCACCTGGCGGTAGGGGGCGAAGGCGGTGACGTAGGTGGCCACAAGTTCGTCGGTCAGGTTCTTGCCCCAGACGGCCACTTCCCAGCGCTTGTCGGGCGAGGTCAGCGAGACGCGCGCGTCGACGTTGATGTAGCCCTCCTGCTTCTGGGTCGGGATGTTCGAGGCTTCGAAGTACATCTTCGACTGGTTGGTGTAGTCGACGCGGGCCAGCGCCTCCCAGCCCTGCAGGTCGGCGATGTACTGGACGCCGAGGTGGATCTTGTCCTTCGGCGAGCGCGGCAGGGCGTTGCCCGTGAAGTTGGCCGTGGCGCCGTTGGCGAAGCTGGTGAACTCGGCGTTCAGCCGCGAATAGCTGCCGTCGAACTGCAGGCCGCTGACCGGCTGGACGATGAACTCGAACTCGGCGCCCTTGATCTTGGCGGTGGCGGCGTTGCCGACGACCACGCAGCACAGCGGCACCAGTTGCGAGACCTGCAGGTCCTTGTAGTTGGTCTGGAAGATCGAGCCGTTCACCCGCAGGCGGCGGTCCCACCACTGGGTCTTGAAGCCGGTCTCATAGCTCCAGGCGTATTCCGGATCGTACGGCGTCGCCTGGCTGGGGCCCGCGCCGGCGATGCCCTGGAAGCCGCCGCTCTTGAAGCCGCGCGTGGCCGAGGCATAGACCAGGGCGTCCGGCGTCATCTGGTAGTCCACCGCGAAGCGCGGGGTCAGGGCGTTCCACTTCTTGGAGCCCGTCACGTCGTAGTTGGCGGCCAGCGGCGGCGGCAGGCCGGGGCCCGACACCTTGCGGCCGATGAAGTGGCCGCTCTTGCGCTCCCAGGTCTGGCGCAGGCCCGCCGTCACGGTCAGGTCGTCCGTGAGCGAATAGCTGAACTGGCCGAACAGGGCGTAGCTCTTGCCGGTGACTTCCTGCGGATAGGTGGCGATCCCGGTCTGGGCGGGCGCCGGGAAGTCCTGTTTCAGATCCTCGATCCGCTCGTTGTCCTCGTGCAGATAGTAGGCGCCGACCTGGCCCTTCAGCCGGCTGTTCATGGCGTCGAAGCTGAAGCGCAGCTCCTGGCTGAACTGGCTGTTGTTCTCGTGGTCGGTCTCGGTGGACTCGATCTGGGCCGGCGGGTTTATCGGGTTGGAGAAGAACGGGGTGCGGATGTTCAGCGTCACGTCGCGCAGCGCGGTGATCGAGGTCAGGGTCCCGAACGGCGTCGTCCAGTTCACCTCGCCGCGATAGGTCCGCAGCCAGCGACGCAGATAGCCGTCGGTGACGGCGTTCATGATCCGCGGGTCCGGGTTCACGCCCACGCAGTGGATACCCGCCTGGAAGGTGGCGTCGCAGATGTTGTCGCGCGGATTGCCCCGTTGGTCCTGGTCGGTGAAGTCGGCGGCCAGGACGATGTCCAGGTCGGCGCTGGGCAGGAACCGGACGGCGACCGTGGCCGTCTTCAGGTCCTGGTCGTTCACGTCGTGGCCAGTGGTCTGGTTGAACTCGTAGCCGTCACGCAGCTTGATCGAGCCGCCCAGCGCGACGAACACCTTGTCGTTGATCGGCAGGTTGCCGCGGGCGTTGAGTTGGCGGCGGTCGTAGTTGCCGTACTGGCCCTCGATGCGGAGCGACGGATCGGCCGACGGCTTCTTGCTGACGAACTGGATCAGGCCGCCCACGGCGTTCTTGCCGAACAGCGTGCCCTGCGGCCCGCGCAGCACTTCCACCCGCTCCAGGTTCAGGGCGTCGATGTCCGGGGTGCCGCCGCGACCGGCGTAGACACCATCGACGAAGACCACCACCGAGGCGTCGCCGCCGGCGTTCTGGCTGATCCCGAAGGCCGAGCCGATGCCGCGGATGGCGAAGTTGGTTTGGATCGGGTCGACCGCGCCGGCGCTGAAGCCGGGGGTGCGGCTGGCGATGTCCTGGATGGTCTCGATCGACTGGCGTTCCAGCATGGCGCTGGAATAGGCGCTGACCGAGATCGGGACCTGCTGGATGTTCTCCTCGACCCGCTGGGCCGTGACCACGACCTCCTCGACGTCGTTGGCCTTGGACTGGGCGGCGGCGGAGCCACCGGCCATCAGAACGGCGCCGAACGCGGCCCAAGACACGCCATACGTGAGCGACTTCAGCATCTCAACCTCCCCTATTCCGGCTCGTCTTTAGGCGAGTCCTTATGACCTGACGCTACATCAAATTGGATAGAATGCTAAGTATTTAAGCGGCTGCCGCCTCGGCCTCCACGACCGCCCGGGCGAAGGGCTTCAGGCCCAGGCTGAGGACCAGGATCGAGACCGGCATGGCCAGCGCCGTGATGATCGCGATGGCGTAGCGCAGGGCCGCGTCGTCGTGGAAGACCAGGTCGGTGATCAACGCCATGGCGGTCGGGCCACAGCCCAGGCCGATCAGGTTGGCGATCAGGAAATACAGCGCCACCATCCGCGCCCGCAGGCGATTGGGCGTCACCATCTGCAGCGCCGCGCCCGCCACGCCGCCGTGGATCGTGCCCAGCAGCATGGTCAGGATCATCATCGCCAGCGCGATTCCGGCGGTGGGCGCCAGCGCCATGCCGGTCAGGGTGACCAGCAGGATGCCTGCGTTCAGCCGGATCACCCGCAGGTGCGCATCCTTGTAGCCCCGCCGGTACATGCCGTCGGCCAGCCAGCCCCCCGCCATCAGACCGATCGCGCCGCAGATCGCCGTCGCCCCGCCAAACCACAGGCCGGCTTGAGGAATGGGCATGGCGTAGGTCCGATGCAGGAACTGCGGGATCCAGGCCATGGCGCCGTACATCACCAGGGTGATCATCGACATGCCGCCCATGTGCGCGGCCAGCGCCGCCGGATGCGTCTTGAGGAACGCCAGGAACTCGCCCTTGGCCAGCCCCGCCTTGCCGCCGCCGCGGGCGGGCTCGCGGACCGTCAGCGCGATCAGCAGGGCGACCAGCAGCCCCGGCAAGCCGATGACCACGAACGTCAGCCGCCAGGGCTCCATCGCCCCCAGCAGGGGCAGGATCAACGGCGGACCCTCGGTCACGAACTTCACCACCAGCGCCCCGGCCACCAGGGCGATGCCCGAGCCGAGCGGCACGCCGATCGAATAGACCGCCATCGCCCGGCCCAGCTTCTCGCGCGGGAAGTAATCGCCCAGCAGCGAATAGGCCGCCGGCGACAGGGTCGCCTCGCCCACGCCGACGCCGATGCGCGCCAGGAACAGGGTCGTGTAACTGCGGGTCAGGCCGCAGATGGCGGTCATTACGCTCCAGGCGGCGACCCCGGCCACCATCAGGCCGCGCCGGCTGCCCCGGTCGGCCAGCCAGCCCAGGGGAATACCCAGCACGCTGTAGAAGATGGCGAAGGCGAATCCCATCAGCAGGCTCATCTGGGTGTCGGAGATGCCCAGGTCGGCGCGGATCGGCCCGACCAGCAGGCTGAGGATCATCCGGTCGATGAACGACAGGGTGTAGGCCAGCAGCAGGACCGCGACCACGTACCAGGCATAGCCGCCGCCGCGCGGCGCGGCCTCGCTATTCAAGGCCGAAGATCCGGTAGCGCACGCCCTTGGCCGTCCGCTTGCCGTAGCCCACGGCCACCAGGGCGTTCAGCCAGCCGTAGCGTTCGTCGGCCGTCTCGAAGGTGGGCTGGATGCGGAAGTAGTAGTCGTCCTCGCTCAGCGCCTCGACCTTGGCCGGGTCGCGGAAGTCGCCCAGCACCCCCTGGGGAATCACCAGCCGGCCGGAATAGGTGACATAGATCATCGCCCCGTCGTGGGTCTTCCAGAGCGAGCGGACGTCCACCAGGGTCAGCGCCGCGCCATCGGCGCCCGCGCCCAGCTCGGACCAGTCGCCGCCGCCGGCCATGACCTCGCCCGCCACGCGCTCGCCCTCGACCGTGCCGCCGGCGATGTAGCTGACGCGGCGGTTGCGGAAGGGCGACTTGCCCAGCGGCAGGGGCGCGTCGTCGTCCAGCAGGATGTCCACCGTGCACAGCGGCCGGGCGTTCAGCGTGTCGATCATCGTCTCCCCCATCATTTTACTTAGAACTCTACATATTTGCCGGGACGGGGAAAGCGCGGTGACGGTCCCGTTGCGTTTCTGACTATTTCGTCCAATAATGACCAGATGGTCAGAAGCCCCGACACCGTCGATCGCCGCCGCGTCCGCACCCGCGCCGCGCTGCTGAGCGCCGGCCAGAGCCTGTTCGCCGAGCGCGCGGTGGACGGGGTCAGCATCGACGACATCGTGGCCGCCGCCGACGTGGCCAAGGGCAGCTTCTACAACCACTTTCCCGACAAGGACGCCCTGGCCCGCACGCTGGCCGACCAGGCCCGCGCCGGGGTCGAGGCGACGGTCGCCCACGTGGGCGCGGGCGTCGACGATCCGGCCGAACGCGTCGCCCGCGCGCTCTGCGCCTTCGCGCGCCAGGCGGCGGAGTTTCCACAAGGCGTGCGGATGATGCAGCGGCTGTTCCACGGCGCGGCGATCCCGGACGCCCCGATGAACGCCGGCGTCCGCGCCGACCTGCAGGCAGGCCTGACGGCCGGGCGCTTCACCGGCGTGCCGCTGGAGGCCGCCGTGCTGATGGCCATCGGCGTCGTGCAGATGACCGTCGCCCGTGTGCTGGAACAACAGACCCTGGCGCAGGCGGCCGACCTGTCGCGCCAGATGGCGTTCGGCCTGCTGCGGGGCCTGGGCCTCGACGCCGCCCGCGCCCGCGCCACGGCGGACCGCGCCGCCGCTCACATCTTCGCGCCCGCCTGACGCCAAGGACCTCGCCCATGCCCATCCTCCGCGTTTTCGTGGCCGCCTACGGCCTGCTGTTCACCGCGTTGGGCGTCGGGTTCTGGTTCGCGCCGCAGCGGCTGGCGCGGCAGTTCCATCTGGAGGCCTTGAACGACCCCGGCCTGGCGACCCTGCGCGCCGATTTCGGCGGGCTGTTTCTGACCCTGGCGGCGCTGTGCTTCGCGGGCGCCTGGACCCGCCGCCGCGCCTTCCCCATCGCCGCCGCCGCGCTGCTGGCGCTGGCCGTCGTGGGCCGGCTGATCGGCTGGGGCGCAACCGGCACGCTGGGCGGCCAGGCGCAGTCGCTGGGCGTGGAGCTGTCGGCGATCGCCCTGCTGGCCATCTACGCCCGCAGCCTGCCGGCGACGCCTGGTCCCCGGTCCTGGCGCGGCCTGCTGATCTCAGGCGGCGTCGTGGTGGTCGTGGCCGGACTGGCCGCCGCGGCCCTGCTGACGCCGGCCGTGCAGCAGGCGGTCTTCACCCAGGCGGTGAAAAGCCAGATGGGTCGCAACAACGCCGCCCTGATGCAGGACGACGCCCTGCGCGTCGCGCTTTGCGGCACGTCGGCCCCCCTGCCCAGCCAGCGGCGCGCCAAGGCCTGCGTGATGGTCATCGCCGGGGGCAAATTCTACATCGTCGACACGGGGCCAGAGTCCACCAAGACCCTGATGCAGTGGGGCCTGCCCCTGGGCCGGATCGGCGGCGTCCTGCTGACCCACTTCCATTCCGACCACATCGGCGACCTGGG
The DNA here is from genome assembly GCA_018821435.1 of Alphaproteobacteria bacterium. Lineage (GTDB taxonomy): Bacteria > Pseudomonadota > Alphaproteobacteria > Caulobacterales > Caulobacteraceae > Phenylobacterium. The sequence goes on along the minus strand of JAHJME010000031.1, from coordinate 122,376 downwards.
CGAGCTGAACCTGCAGACCTGGGCGCAGGGCCGCCCCGCGCCGCTGGCCGTCTACGGCGGGCCCGGCGTCGAGCGCGTGGTCGCCGGCTTCAACGAGGCCTATGCTCAGGACCAAGGCTACCGCACCGCCCACCACACCGCTGCCCAGATGCCGCCCGCCACATGGCCGATGGTCGGCCATCCGGTGGCGATCGCGGCCACGGGACCCGCGCCGCGCACCGCCGTGGTCCTGGACGACGGCAAGCTGCGGATCACCGCCATCGAGACGAACCATGCGCCGGTCCACCCGGCCTACGCCTACCGCTTCGACTACAAGGGCCGCTCGGTGGTGATCACCGGCGACACCAACAACTACCTGCCGTTGGCAGAGGCCGCTCGGGGCGCCGACATCCTGGTGTCGGAGGCGCTGAACCGCGAGATGGTCGCGACGATGGAGGCCACCGCGCGCGAGCTGAAGATGCCGCGCATCGCCCACATCATGCACGACATCCCGAGCTATCACATCGCCCCGGTCGAGGCGGCGGGCCTGGCCGACAAGGCCGGCGTGAAGCTGCTGGTGCTCTACCACCTGATCCCGGCGCCGGATAATTTCGTCCTGCGCCAGGTCTTCACCCGCGGCCTGAACGGCGCGCGCCACGGCCAGTGGGACCTGGGCGAGGACGGCAGCCTCTACACCTTGCCGCTGGGATCAAAGGACGTACGGATCGGCCGGATCCCCGAGGCAGACCGGACCCCAACATGAACTCGCCTGCTGCGCGAGTCAGGCTGTGGAAGCGTCGTGCGCCGTGGTTAATGCCAGATACCGTTGTTCTGGAATCCAGGGGTCTGTCCAATGCGTCGCCTTGCTTTCGCCGGCCTTGCCGCCGCGCTGTCCCTCGCCGCCGCGCCGGCCATGGCCGCCAACCTGGTCGTCAACGGCGACTTCTCCGGCGGGGCGACCGGCTTCACCACCGACTATATCGCGCCGCCGCCGCAGGCCGACGGACCCGGCAACTATTGGATCACCAGCAGCGCGCAGAGCCTTTGCAGCTGCTTCGCTCAACTGGGCGACCACACGACGGGGACCGGCAACATGCTGGTCCTGGACGGCGCGGCGAACGCCAACAGCCGGATCTGGGAACAAACGATCGCGGTGTCGGCCAACACCGACTATGTGCTGAGCTTCTGGCTGGCGAACCTCAACTCCCAGTTCTACGGCGGCCCGCAGCCGAACATCTCCGCCCGGATCGGTGGCCTCGAGGTGTTGAGCACGGGCCTCCTGCCCTACGCCCCGGGGATGGTCCCCAGCGCCCAAGGGGTCTGGGCCGGCTTCTCCACCGTCATCAACTCGGGCGCGTCCACCAGCCTGGTCCTGAGCTTCGTCGATACGGCGAACACGCACGAATACAACGACTTCGCCTTCGACGACGTGAGCCTGGTCGCCCAGGAGCAGAACGGCGTGCCGGAACCCGGGACCTGGGCGCTGATGCTGGCGGGCTTCGGCCTGACCGGCGCGGCGCTGCGCCGCCGCCGGAGCGTGCTGGCGCTAGCCCTTCACTAGCCGAACCTGCGTCCCGCACAGTGTGATCTCGCCGGCCGCGTTCAGCGTGCCGCGCGCCTGGGCGCGGGCGTAGACCACCGCCGGGTCCCGGACCTTCACATAGAAGGCGCGCAGGCCGTCGCCGCGGCCGTCCAGGGCCGGGACGAAGCGGATCTCGCCCCCCTCCAGGGCCAGGCTCAGGCCGTCCGGCCGGGCGGCTAGGCCCAGCACCTCGCCCCAACGCCTCGCCATGGCGGCCGGATCGGCGGCCTGAACCTCGGCGCCGACGATGTCCAGCGAGGTCTCGGTGCGGACGTTGGCCTGCCAGTCGGGACCGCCCCACTGCCAGCGTTCACGCGGGACCATGTGATCCACCGACACGATGGCCCCGCCGACGTCCTTCGGATGCAGGTGGGTGAAGTGGACGCCATCGCCGTCGAACTGGTCGGCGATGCGCACGCCCTTGTCCGCGAGCCGCGCGCGGGCGCCGGCCAGATCCTCGGTCTGCAGGATCACCATGTAGCCGCCGTCGCCCTGGCGCTTTTCCAGCAGGCGGCCGGCGGTCGTGCCCTCCTGGTTCGGCGAGACCACCTCCAGGAAGGTATCGCCCACCGGCCAGACGGCGTTGTGCAGGCCGTACTTGTGGACGCCGGGATCGGCGTAGTCGGCGCCCAGGCCCAGCACCTCCACGATCTCGGCGCGGGCGGCCTCCAGGTCCTGGCCCACCAGGGCGATCTGTCGAAGCCGCATCGTCTTCCTCCCATCGTTGTTGGCGCGAACTAGAGGCGCCGCGCCGATGGGGGTCAAGCCGGCCTCAGAACACAGACCAGCCCATGCGGCTGGCCAGCCGCTCCAGGACCAGGGTGCCGACCTGGGAATTGCCGACGTCGTTCAGGCCCGGCGACCACACCGCCACCGCGCCCACGCCGGGCACGACCGTCAGGATGCCGCCGCCGACGCCGCTCTTGCCGGGCAGGCCGACCTGGAAGGCGAACTCGCCCGAGGCGTCGTAGTGGCCGCAGGTCATCATGATGGCGTTGATCCGCCGGGCGTGCTCGGGGCTCACGATCCGCGTGGCGTTCAGCGGGTCCACGCCCTCGTTGGCCAGGAACAGGCCCGCGCGGGCCAGCTGGCGGCAGGTGATCCTGAGCGAGCACTGGTGGAAATAGGTCTGCAGCACGTCCTCGACGGGCGCCTTCAGATTGTCGAAGCCGCGCATGAAGTTGGCGAGGCTGTAGTTGCGGAAGCCTGTGGCCGCCTCGGACGCGGCCACCTCCTTGTCGACGTCGATGGTGTCGTTGTCGGCCAGGCGGCGGATCGTATCGCGGATGTCGGCCAGCGCGTCTTCAGGCGTCCGGCAGGCCAGGACCGCGTCGGTGACGACGATGGCGCCGGCGTTGATGAAGGGATTTCGCGGCACCCCCTTCTCGGCCTCGAGCTGGACGATGGAGTTGAACCGCGAGCCTGACGGTTCGCGCCCCACCCGCACCCACAGATCCTCGCCCAGGCGCTCCAGCGCCATGGTCAGGGTGAAGACCTTGGAGATGCTCTGGATCGAGAACGGCATCCACGAGTCGCCGAATTCCGCCGTCTCGCCCTCGCAGGTGATGACCGCCAGGCCGAAGCGGTTCGGGTCCACGCGCGCCAGGGCGGGAATATAGTCGGCGACCTTGCCCGCGCCCCGGTGGGCGTCGGCGACGTCCTTGCCCACAGCGGCGACGATCTGGGCGAGGGTCTCGGTCATGGCGATACTCTCAGAAAGTGGCTTTCAGCGAGACGACGGCGCGGTTGCCGTAGGTCTTGCCCAAGCTGTGCCTGTCGGTGTCGTGATAGCGCAGATCGACGGCGAGGTTATCGGTCAGCGCGTAGCCGACCCCGGCGTTCCAGGTCGTATAGCTGCCGCCGTCCGCGATCTCCTCCCGGCCAAGGGCGGCGCTGAAGGTCACGGCGTCAGTGGGCGAGTATGCGCCGTTGACCTCGTAGTACCAGGCGTCCGATCCGGAGCCGTAGTAGTCGGGCGTGAAATAGAGCTGGCCGCCCAGCGTCGCCGGGCCGACGGGGACACTGGCCTTGGCCTGGAGCTCGAAATAGTTCGGGTTGGGGCCGGCCGGCGGGTCGACGTAGGCGTAGTAGAGGACACCAAAATCCAGCGAGGCGATGCCCAAGGTCGTGGTGTAGCCGCCGTAGACGTCGAATTCGGCGTCCGTCCCGTCGTTGAAGTCGACGTTCGAGGCCCACACGCCGGCGTACCAGTCGCCCATCGACAGGTCGGCGCCGGCGAACACCTGGGCGTTGCCGTCCGTCTGGCTCACGCCCCGGAACACGTAATCGCTGGCGGCGCCCACGTTGAAGGACAGCTCCTGCGCGGCGGCCGGCCCGGCGATGCTCGCCAGGGCCAAGGCGGCAAGCGGAAAGCTGATCGGTCGCAGGTTCATGCCAGATCCTTCAGGCGTCGAGGCGCCCATCAGCACGCGATTCACTTAACGGGACCTTGGCGTCACGCCGGAAGCAGGATCTCGGTGAAATCGCCCCGCATGCAGTGGTTTGAGCTCATCGAGGCCCCGTAGCCGCCGGCGTTGAGGAAGGCGATCCTATCGCCCTCGCGCAGCTCCGGCATCGGCTTGCCGTGGGCCCAGATGTCCAGCGCCTCGTTGATGTTGCCGGCCAGGGTCACCGGGCTCCAGGCGGCGGTGTCGAAGCCGCGCGGCGCGCAGGCCACCGGCTCGCAGGGCAGGTCGTAATAGGCGGGCTCCGGCGCCAGGTTGAAGCCGCCGTCGACGTGCACGAACGTCACGTCGCGCTTCCGCTCGACGTCGGTGACGCCCAGCACCAGGACGCCCGCGTCCTTGACGATGTAGTCGCCGGGTTCGCAGGCGATGGTGACCTCCCGACCGGCGAACCGGCGCGCCAGGACGGCGGCCCAGCGGTCCAGGTCCAAAGCTGCATCGGCCTCGCCGTGCGGCAGGCCCAGGCCGCCGCCGACGTTCACGGTCGCCACGTCCGGCAGGTCGTCGAGGAACGCCAGGCCCGCATCGACCGCCGCCTCCCAGGCGTCCAGCTCGCGGGTGAGATAGCCGCAGCCGACGTGGAAATGCAGGCTGGTGATGGTCAGGCCGTGCGCCCGCGCCGTCGCCAGCGCCTGGGGCCACTGCTCGCGATAGATCCCGAACTTGGTCGCCACATCACCCGCATAGGTCAGCTTCTCGGCGCCCGCGTAGCCGGTCCCCCGCTCGGGGTTCACGCGCACGCCGATGGCGCGTCCGGGCGCGCGCTCGCCGATCCGGCGGATCATGCCGATGCTGTCGCAGTTGAGGGTCAGGTCCGGATGGGCCAGCAGGCGGTCCAGATCGCGGTTCGCCACGCCGGTCCCGGTGAAGCTGATGTCCGCCGCCGCGAACCCGCAGGCCAGCGCGCGGTCCAACTCGTTCGGCGAGCAGATGTCGACGCCGCATTGGCCCGTCCGCGCCAGATGCCGCAGCACCGGCTCGAACCTGTTGGCCTTCATGGCGTAGTAGACCCGCGACGGGCGCCCCGTGCGGCCCAGCGCCTCGCGCACCCGGCCCAGGTTCGCCGCGATCCGGGCGGCGCTGTAGACGTAGAGGGGGCCCTCCACCGTTTCGGCCAGGGCGCCGACGTCCTGCCCCGCCAGATGCAGGCGGCCGTCGATGAAGCCCAGGTCGTCGCGCGTCCACCAGAACCCGGCGTCGGCGCGGACGGCCGGCGCGAGGCTCATGACGTCAGGGCCGCGAGGTGGGCGCGGCCATCCGCGTTGGGCGCCTCGAGCCTGCCGGTGATCCAGCGCCGGCAGCCGGCCGCACCGCAATGGCAGGCGAACTGGCGATAGAGAACGTCCTCGGTCTCGGCATAGTCGATGGTCAGCAGGTCGCCGGGCCGGATATCCCGCAACGCCACGAGCTGCGACGCCGCCATGTCCAGCCGGCAGTCGGGCGCGCAGCTGTGCGACAGGAAGCCGATGATCTCGGTCTCGGAGATGTGCAGGCCGGGGCTGACCTGCAGGGTATGCTGCTTTAGCTCGGGCCCGATCACGCCGGTGAAGTGATGGATCACCTCGCCCTCGTGGCGCGGGACCAGGGTGCGCACGCCCAGGCCGTATTCGGAATCCGTATCACAGACTTCCAGGGACGCGTCCGGCTGAGGGCCGGCGGTCGGGGACGATTCGCGGGGGACTGGCATGTCGCCTCTAGGATGCCTCTTCGGCGGTCTGTCGAGAAGCCGACGGTGACGCGTAGCTCTTGGAAAACTGCAAACGGTTATGCTTTCCGCGCCGCTCGTAGGCGACCCGATCCATCATCTTGCGCACCAGGTGGATGCCCAGGCCGCCGATGTCCCGATCCTCGACCGACAGCGACGTGTCGGGCGTGGCCGCGGCCAGGGGATCGAAGGCGCCGCCGTCGTCGACGATCAGGATCGTCACTCGGCCCTCGGCGACCGCGCCGGCCACCTCGACCGACGGCGAGCCGCCGTGGTGCAGGGCGTTGCTGACCACCTCGTCGGCGGCGATCAGCACCGAGGCGACGGTGGCCACAGGCACGCCGCGGCCGGCCAGATCCTCTTCCAGGGTGTCGAGCAGCGCCGAAAGGCCCGAAGCTCCGTCGCGGAGCGTATGGGAGAAATCGGGTTCCATATCGCTCGCCCCCTCTGGGGCCTTGCGGTGACTCACGGTTCTCAGTCTAGTCGCCCGGCGAATTATCTCAACGGCCGCGGCGACGGCGTGACACGCGAGGCGCCCAGAATGCAGATCATCGAAGAAAACCGCGACGGCGTTCTGGTCGTGGTGGCCTCGGGCCGGCTCGATTCCAACTCGTCCAGCGTGCTGGAGGCCGTGCTGCCCGTCCGCGTGCAGACCCATGACAAGGTCGTGCTGAACCTGGCCGACGTGCCCTACGTCAGCTCCGCCGGCCTGCGGGTGATGCTGATCGGCGCCAAGGCCGCGCGCGCCAAGGGGCACAAGCTGGTGCTGGTCGGCCTGGCGCCCACCGTGCGCGAGGTGTTCGACATCAGCGGCTTCACCCAGATCTTCGCCATCGAGGACGATGTCGCCTCAGCGGTCGCCAGCCTGGGCTGAGGCCGGCCGCGCCACGGCCACCACGCCACTGGCGCCCAGCAGCGTCGCCAAGTCGTCGATCACCAGGGCCGGGTCGAGGCCTTCGGCGCGGGCGACATAGGCCGCCGCGCGCGCCGCGTTGTCACCGTCCAGCAGCGCCAGGACCGGCGCGGACGGCGGCTGCGTCGCCGACCAGGTCAGCCACGCCACGCGGGTAAGGTCGAACGCCGCCTTGCCCCGGGCGACGCGGGTCTCGACCGCCTCGTCCGCCGTCGTCTCGAAGAACCGGCGGGCGGCCATCGCGCGGGCGAGGGCCGCCGAAGGAGTCTCGGCCGCGCTCTCGCCCAGGACCAGCGTCGCGCCTCCGGGCCCCTCGCACAGCGCATAGAAGGAACCCGCCGACGCGGCGCCCAGCATCCGCACCGCCAGCGACGCCCCGGCGACGGTGACGGAGAGCGGCGGGAAGGCGGTCTCGCGATAGGCCGCGACACTGCCGGCCTCGTCCCGCTCGCGGTCGCGTCGGGCCAGTTCGTGGCGGCCCCGCGTCAGGCGGCCGGTCACGCTGGCGCGCATCAGCCGCACGGCCAGGGCCAGGTCATGGGTCTCGCGGATCGCGAAGCGGTCGTCGTCCCGGATGGGCGTGTCGGCGCGGATCGCCTCGATGGTGGCGCTGTTGCGGGCCAGTTCGCGGACGATCACCCGGGCGATCACCAGCGCCAGGACCAGGCCGATCAGCCCGGCGGCGATCACCAGCGCGATGACCAGGCGCTGCAGCCCCATCACCTGGGCGAACAGAGGGTCGGCGTCGATCTGGGCGATGACGTAGCCGCCCCCCTTCACCGGCGCGAGGCCGGAGGCCATGCGCTTGCCGGACGGGTCCGAGCGGATCGGCGCGGCCAGCGGCGCGCGGGGCTGGTCGAAGGCGCCGGGCCAGAAAGCGGATGGACGGCCCGCGATCTGCACCGTCTCGCCGTCGGGGGTCACGATATAGAGGCCGTGCAGGCCCTCGACGCGCAGCGCGGCGTCACGCAGGGCGGCGGCGCGCACAGGGTCGGCCAGCGCGTGGGCCAGATCGTCGGAGGCGCCGGCGAAGGCGGCGGTGGTTACGGCGGCGGCGATCGCCTGGCCGGCCAGTCCACGCTCGGCCTCGGCTCGCTCCCAGAGATACAGCAGCGCCCCGTTCACCCCGGCCAGCAGCAGGAACAGCGGCGCGATCAGCAGCAGGAAGGTGCGGCGGATACTCACGAGGCCGCCTGCCCAACCAGGTCGCGCAGACCGACGACGAACTCGGGACACTCGCGCGCGATGGTGAAGACGTGCGGCTTGGCGATGACCAGCGCCTCCAGGCCCTCCGGCCCGGCGATGTAATCGGCCCGCGCGGCCAGCCCGAACAGCAGGCCCGGCGCGTCGAACACGCCCGGCGCCGCCACGCCGTCGACATACGCCCCGCCCACCGGCGCGACGAACAGCGCCTCGGCGATCGTGCCGGCCGGGATGACGAGCTTCCCCGCCGCGAAGGTGCGCGGCCGGGCGTGGCGCGCGATCAGCAGCAGCTCGGCGTCCTCCAGCCGCTGGAACGGGCCGGCGGCGCGCAGGGCGAACAGGCGCTGGACGACATCGACGCCGATCATGCCGCCGTCTCCCGCACGGTCCCGTGGACCGGCCGCACCAGATCCCGCCAGGCCTTGGCCAGGGTGGTGTCGGCCGCGAAGCGTTCGGCCAGCAGGGTCATGGCCCGACGCTCCAGCCGCGCCTCCAGGCCGTCGTCGGACGCTTCCCACACCACGCCCTCGACCAGGGTCACCGGGCCGGCGGCGCCCAGCACGCCGGACAGCAGCTCGACATTGCGCGCCCGGTCCCGGCCAAGCGTGTCGGTCCAGGCCGAGCGCATGGAGGCGACAAGGTGGACGGCCAGGTCGGCCAGGGCGCCGCGCAGGCGACTCACCTCGCGCGGCGAGGCGGTCTGGGTCGGCGGCGCCCGATCGCCGGCGGCGATCCGCAGGGCGTCGGCCTTCAGCCCCTCGATGGGCAGCGCCACCCAGCGCACGATCAGCCATGTGACGATGGCCGAGGCGATCAGCGAGGCGACGCCGATCAGGGCGCTGGCGAACAAGGCGTTCTGGGTCGCCACCTCGATCACCGAGATGTTCACGTCGGCGCCGGCCGTGGCGACGATCTTGCCGGTCCGGGAGCGGATCGGCGCGGCGGCGGTCTTCAGCAGGCCCCACTGCTCCTGGAACTCGATGGGCGAGACATAGGGCGTCCCGTCGCGCGTCGTCCGACCCAGGCCGATCCGGGTCTCGGCGGTCAGTTCGTCCTCGGCGCCGATGTTCGAGTGTTCCTCGCCCACGGTGGAATCGAGGACGTAGATCACGTCCTTGGTCCCGCCCAGCACCTGGGAATAAAGGTAGGTCAGGCCCAGGTCCTTGCGGATCTGGCGCATCGGCTCGACGTTGCGCAGGTACTGCGGCATCGCCTCGACCGACTCGGCGGGCGCACGGACCTGGGCCGCGCGGATCAGGAAGTCGTGGTCGGCCGGATCGATCAGGGCGCCGGTGAGCGCGCTGGTGGCGATCAGCTTGCGCGAGAAGCCGTCCAGGATCGTGTCGTACAGCCGGTTGTAGACCAGCGCGCCCAGCACCACCGCCAGGATGACGATGGCCGGCGTGAACGTCCGCCACAGCAGGCTCTTGATGGGGATGCCGTCAGCCCGCATAGGCGCGATCGTCCCTGGTCTTGAGCATGGTCAGCGCCAGGTCGGCGTAACGGGCCGCCACCTCGTCGACGTCGGCGCGGGTGATCCAGAACGAGCGGTCGCGCAGCTTGAGCTCCACCGGCCGGCGAGCCGCGGGCTGGGCCGTCGCCCGCTCGGCCAGCGCCACCTGGGCGTCGATGGAGGCGTTGGCCAGGTCCGGCACCCCGCGCACGGCCTCGACCAGATCCACGGCGGTCGGCCGTGCGTCGGCGTCCAGGCCCAGCAGGTTGGTAAAGCTGTCGCGGAAGATCGGCGCCATGCCGGGCTTGAGACCGCGCCGAAGCGCACCGGCCAGCTGGGCGGCGGGCAGGTGGTCGCGCAGCGCCTGGGCGGCGGCAGCGGCCTCGAAGCCGTGGCCGCTCTCGACGGCGACCTTCAGCAGGTCGATGAGGTCACCGTCGGCGCTGGCGCGCTGCGTGGCCTTGCGGTCGATCAGCGGCTCCAGGCGCTTCCAGGTGGCGTGGCCGACGCCGCTGGCGACCGCCTCGACCGCGTTGCCGCGCACCTTGGGATTGGCCGAGTGCAGCGAGACGATCAGCAGGTCGAAGTCGGGCAGCAGGCCGCCCAGGGCCAGCAGCTCCAGGGTGAAGTCCACCGACTCGCCGATCCGCTGGCGATAGGCGTCGGCCAGCAGTTTCAGCGCGGGCGACCGCCCGGCCTCGGCCTCGAAGCGTTCGGCGACGCCCAGCCGCCGGCCCGTCTCGTCCAGCTCCTCGGTCACCAGCTTCTTCACCTGCGAGACGAACTGGGCGTGGGACAGCGAGCTCAGCGCGCGGGCGGCCACGGCGCGGGCGCGATAGGGCGTCTGGTAGTTGGTCAGCACCTGCATCAGGCGCGGGATCGCCGCGTCGCCCAGGCCGGCCAGCATGGTCTCGGCTGTGCGCAGTTCGCGCGGGCTCAGGCGGGCGGCGGCGGCCAGGATCTGCGGGATCGCCTCCACGTCGCCGATGGCGCCCAGCAGCTCCAGGATAGTCGCCCGGCTGGCGCGATCCATGAGCGGCAGGTTGCGCACCAGCGGCGGCACCAGGGCGATGTCGCCCGGCCCCACCACGCTGGCCAGCGCCTGCAGCGCGTACTTTCGCACCGACGGCGACGGGTCGGACAGCTTGGCGGCGAACGCCCCGGTGGCCTCGGAGGCGTCCGCCTCGAATGCGTCGCGCGATGCGGGCCGGGCGCTGCGGCGGTGCAGCAGCGACCGGGCCGCCTGGGCCACGCCGGAATCGGCCTCGGCGGCCTTCTCGCGAAGGACGCCCGTGGCCGCCTCGTCGAAGCGCGGGGCGTGCAGGTCGGGGTCGCCGAAGTTCAGCCAGCCCCGCCGCATGTTGGCTTCCATCGCCCCCGGATAATAGTGGCGCAGCGCCACCACCACGGCGATCAGCACCGCGCCCAGCAGCACGCCGATCCCGGACAGGTCGCGCATGTCGGCGTTCTTGGCGCCCAGCAGCAGGAACGCGCCCGCCAGCAGGCTGGCCAGAGGCTCGGCCAGCCCCTCGACCACGGTCCGGAACGGCCGCTTCACCTGGGACGGCGTCGCGTTGAACAGCAGATTCTGGTTGTTGTATTCGATCGACGTCAGCACGCCGTGATAGGCGAAGAAGGCCGCCAGCGCCGCCATCGTGCCGCCCGACAGGAAGAAATAGCCGAACACCGCGAAGTAGGTCAGCGGCAGGATCAGGGCTGTGTTGCGCACCCCGATCCGGGTCACCAGCCGGTTGAACACGAACAGGCAGACGATCAGGTTGAACAGGCTGGCGCCGGCGTAGAGCTCGCCGAACAGCTTGGCCAGCTGGGCCTCGTCGCGACCCGCCTGCAGCACGGTCGAGTACTGGTATTCCGCCAGGTTGGTCATCAGCAGGGTGACGAACAGCGTCAGCACCAGGGTGACCGCGTAGGGCGAGGTCTTGAACGCGCGGCCCACCTGGCCCAGCTGGCTGAGCACGCTCTTGGTCTCGGCCTCCAGCTCGGTGTCGCTGTCGGCGATCCGCTGCCAGCGCCGGCGCAGCAGCAAGGCGATGGGCATGGTGGCGAAGGCCACGGCCGCCCAGACCAGCAGGAAGCCGTGCATCGGCACGACGCCCGCGAACAGGCTGACGATCAGGGCGCCGATGGTGGTGCCAAGGGCGCAGAACGCGGAGAACAGCGGGAACAGCCGCTTGGCGTCCTGGATGTCGAAATAGGCGTCGGTGAAGTTCCAGAACAGCGAGTAGAGGGCGATGTACCACATCGCCAGGTACAGCTTCAGGACGTAGTACAGCCCTGTCGCGTACGGCTCCGGCAGGCCCAGCTGGATCAGGCCCCATAGCAGCGCGCCCCCGCCGATCAGCGCGGCCAGCGTCACGTCCACCACATGGTCGATCGAGAACCGGACCAGCAGGTACGAGAAGATCGCCGTGTAGACGAGCATCACCGCCGGGGTCAGCAGGAAGATCACCGGCAGTTTGTCGGGTCCCACATGGGTCAGGAACGCCGCGTCGCCGGCCGCGAAGCCGATGCCCATGCCGGTCTGCAACAGCAGGCCGAACAGGCCGAACTGCAGGAGCTTCGGCCACTCGCCGTGCTCGACCCGGAACAGACGATTCAACAGACCCAGCACGCCGTCCCCCGCCGCGGCCACGCCGCACGCAACGCGTTAACGACCATCGCCTAATTTTCTATAGACTAGCTTCACCTTCCCGAATGCCCGCCGATAGGTCCGCCGCCGCGATGAACGAGCCTGCATCCGAAATCGCCGCGGCCCGCCGGCGCTTTGGGCTCAAGACCCAGCTTCTGCTGCTGCTCTTCACGCTGAGCCTGATCTCGGCCACCGCCTATTCGATCGTGCTCTACAATATCGACCGCGCCGAGATCATGGCCGGCATCGACGGGCGCCTGCGCACCGCGGCCCTGGCCGTGAACGAGATCGTGCCGGACGAGTACCACGCCCGCATCATCGGCCCGGATTCGATCCCCAAGGCCGAGTACGACAAGCTGCAGTACCGGCTGTCGCGCTTCGCCCAGCGCTCGGAGCTGGTCTACGTCTACACCTACATGCGCTTCGGCGACGAGATCCGCACGGTCTCCACCAGCGCCACGCCGCGCGAGATCGAGACGCGCGCCCAGACCCGGTTCTTTACCCTGTACGACACGGCGCCAAAGGCGCTGCACCAGTCGTTCGCGGACGGCCAACCGCGCTTCGACGAGTACCGCGATAGCTTCGGCCGATTCCGTTCGATCTATATGCCGGTGCGCGGCGTGGACGAGCGGACCTATGTGATCGGCGCCGATGTCGACCTGGCCATGGTGCAGCGGCGGCTGATCCAGGCGCTGGAGACCTCGATCGGCGTCGGGGCGGGGATGTTCGCGCTGTCGATGGCGCTGGGCTGGCTGCTGGTGGACCGGATCGTCGGTCCGCTGATCCGGCTGACCGAATTCACCCGCAACATGGGCCAGCGCAACTTCCAGCCCGACGAGCGGGAGCTGGCGGCCATGAACGCCATCAGCCTTCGGCGCCCCGACGAGGTCGGCAGCCTGGCCGAGGCCATGACCGCGATGATCGCCCGGCTGCAGCGCTATCTTAAGGAGATGGAGCAGGCCACCGCCGCCCGCGAGCGGGTCGAGGGCGAGCTATCGGCCGCGCGCGACATCCAGGTCGGCATGCTGCCCCGCACCTTCCCGCCGTTCCCCCAGCGCCGCGACGTGGACGTCTTCGCCCTGCTGGAGTCGGCCAAGCACGTGGGCGGCGACCTCTACGACTATGCCCTGATCGACGAGAACCGGCTGTTCTTCGTGGTGGGCGACGTCTCGGGCAAGGGCGTGCCAGCGGCGCTGTTCATGGCCATGACGACGACACTGTTCAAAGCCACGGCGCTGACGGCGCAGTCGACCGGCGAGATCATGGCGCGGGTGAACACCGAGCTGGCCCGCGACAACGCCCAGGAGATGTTCGTCACCGCGTTCAGTGGCATCCTGGATTTGCGCACCGGGACGGTGGAATATTCGGACGGCGGCCACGAGGCGCCGTTCGTGCGCCGCGCCGACGGATCGGTTTCGCGCCTGCCGAAGCTGAAGGGCATGGCCCTGGGCGTGATCGGCGACGTGCCCTACGGCTCGGCCCAGTTCCAGCTCGCCCCCGGCGACGCCCTGGTCCTGTTCACCGACGGCGTCTCCGAAGCCGCCAACGCCACCGACGACCTCTTCACCACCGACCGAATCGAGACGGCGCTGGCCACCGTCCGACCCGAGAACACCGCCCGCCGCTTGGCCGAAGGCTTGGCCGAAGACGTCCGCGTCTTCGTCGGCGCCACCCCCCAGTCCGACGACATCGCCATCCTGGTGGTGAGGTACGAGGGGCTGAAGAGCTGAAGAACCTCCCCTGTTAACGGGGAGGTTCAGCCTGACCTACCCCAACCTCACCGCCGGCCGGTCGCGGCCGTGCATCTTCTTCAGGTAGTGGCGCATGTCGTCGATGGTGCGGCGTAGGTCCGCGACCGGCGCGGGCGCGGCCTTGGAGGCGGCCGCCATCATCGGGTCCTGCTCGATCTCCCACGGCAGGAACGCAAACCCGCTTTCGGCGGCCAGCATCCAGATGATCGGATAGGGTCGGCCGAACATCACCCCCTTCAGCGGCTCCTTGCCCATCAAGTAGATCGCGGCCTTGGCGGCGTTGCGCGCGCCCAGCACCACCTCCAGCACGTCAAGCGAGATCACCATGCTGCCCGGGCGGGCGAACTTGCCGATCCGGAACCCTAAGTCGATGTCGGGACCGATGAAGTCGAGGTGCGCGCCGCCGCTGCTGCTGAGCTCGGGGATCTCGATCTCGATGTTCTGGCCGTCGAATCCCGCCAGCCAGGCCGTGCCCTTCAGCCGCAGGGGAAGCTGCTGGAAGTGGCGCTCCTCGTAGAGCGTCATCGTCCGCAGCAGCGCGATCAGGATCGAGGTCAGCTCCTCCGGACTGGACGGCGTGGCCACGAACACCACCTCGTCGCCCATCACCTTCCAGACGTCGATCGACGGTGTCTGGTCGTCGTCCAGGAACTCGAAGCCGATCTGGCCGGCGACCATCAGCGGGAAGCTGGTGAAGAAGCCCTGGAAGATGTCGAGCCAGCCCTCCGAGCCCTGGCCCGTGAACCGGGCCTTGAATTCGGTCGATCCGACCATGTCGACCGACAGGAACAGGCGAAGCATGGATCCCCCAGATCAGCTCAGGCCCCAGGCATATTCGACGGATGGGAACCGCACCATAGCCGCGAGGTCGGGTGACCCCGCGCCCACCTATGCTACGGTTCGGAAAGGGAGCGTCCATGACTCGTCTGGATCAGGGAACAGCCGGTGGCGTCTGACACCGCAACGGCGCCGCGCACGGCGGGTGGCATGACCACCGACCGGCTGTCGCAATGGCTGGCCAACTACCGCCCCCTGCCCGGCGTGCCCGACGAGCTGTTCGATGCGAACGGCAAGCCGCGCGAGCAGTGGATGGGCTTCCTGCGCGAGTTCGCGGGTTATCCCGACGCCGATTCCGACGGCCGCTTCGGCATGGCCGCCCGCCACATCCGCGACTCCGGCGCCTCGTACCGCGTCTACGGCGAGGAGACCGAGACAAGCTGGCCGCTGGACCCGCTGCCGCTGATCCTGGACCAGCCGGAGTGGGACCAGATCGTCGCCGGGGTCACCCAGCGCGCCGAGTTGATGGAAGCCGTGCTGCGCGACATCTACGGCGAGGGCCGGCTGGTCAGCGAGGGCGCCCTGCCCGCCGCCGCAATCACCGGCAGTCCGGACTTCCTGCGCGCCATGCGCGGCGTGGCCCCGCCCGCCGGCCGCTACCTGCAGCTCTACGCCGCCGACCTGGGCCGTGGTCCCGACGGCCGCTGGTGGGTGCTGGACGACCGGACCCAGGCGCCGTCGGGCGCGGGCTACGCGCTGGAAAACCGGCTGGTGGTCTCACGGGCCTACCCCAACCTCTACAACACGCTCAACGTCCACCGCCTGGCGCCGTTCTTCGACGCCCTGCGGCGGGGCCTGGCCGCGACGGCCGACCGTAGCGAGCCGCGCATCTGCCTGCTGACCCCCGGCCCATTCAGCCAGACCTATTACGAACAGGCCCACCTGGCCCGCTATCTGGGCTTCCTGCTGGTCGAGGGCGACGACCTCGTGGCCCGCGACGGCAAGGTCTATGTACGCACCATCGCCGGCCTGAAGCGCGCCGACGTCATCTTGCGCCGGGTCGACGCCGAGTTCCTGGATCCGCTGGAGCTGAACGCTGCCTCGCGCCTGGGCACGCCGGGCATGCTGGAGGCGATCCGCACCGGCGGGGTGACCGTGCTGAACATGCCGGGCTCGGGCGTGCTGGAAAGCCGCGCGCTGATGAGCTTCATGCCCGCGCTCTGCCAGCGCCTGCTGGGCGAGCCGCTGAAGCTGCCCAACATCGCCACCTGGTGGTGCGGCCAGGCGAACGAACAGGCCCTGGTCGAGGACCGCTTCGACAACCTGGCCATCGCCCCGGCCTTCCCCGGCAGCGGCCCCTTCGCGGTCCCCAAGCTGGTGGCCGACCTGTCGCCGCAGGACAAGGCCCTGCTGCGCCAGCGGCTGGCCGAGCGCCCCGGCGACTTCGTCGGCCAGGAGGTCGCCCAGCTCTCCACCATGCCCGTGCTGCGGAACGGCCAGCTGCAGCCGGCCCCGTTCACGCTGCGGGTGTTCGCGGCGGTGACGCCCGAGGGCGTGCGCATCCTGCCCGGCGGCTTCTGCCGCATCTCGGACCAGCCCGACGCGCGGGTGATCTCCATGGGCGAAGGGTCGCGCACCGCCGACGTCTGGGTCATCGACGACAAGCCCGTCGAGCGCCTGACCCTCATCGCCGCCGGCGACGACGTGAAGGTGCGCCGCATCCTGGGCCACCTGCCCAGCCGCGCCGCCGACAACCTGTTCTGGCTGGGCCGCTACATCGAGCGCACGGAGGCCACGCTGCGGCTGGTGCGCGCCCTGTGTTCCAGCCTGATGGATTCGGAATCCTCGCTGCACGGCCGGGGCCAGACGTTCGAATCTCTGCGCGCGGTGCTGATCGACTGGGGCGCGCTGGACGGCGCGACCCGGCCGGCGCGGGCGCTGGATTCGGCGCGCGACGCCCTGCACGACGCCAACGCCTGGGGCTCGGTCACCTATCTCGTCCGCGCGGCCAAGCGCACCGCGTCGGGCATGCGCGAGCGCCTGTCGGCCGACTTCTGGGGCCTGCTGGTCGACCTGGAAGGCGACCTCGCGGGCGGCGCCAACGAGATCCACTCTGAGGCCCAGGCCCTGGAGCAGGTCGAGAACGCGCTCCGCCACCTAGCCGGCCTGTCGGGCCTGACTCAGGAGAACATGAACCGCGTCGCCGGCTGGCGCTTCCTGGACATGGGCCGCCGGATCGAGCGCGGCGCCAACACCTGCCAGCTGGCCCGCACCCTGGCGCATGACGCCGCCACCATCGACGACCTGGACCTGTTGCTGGACCTGAACGACAGCCAGATCACCTACCGCGCCCGCTACATCGTCGGCCTGGCGCTGACCGCCGTGCGCGACCTGGTCATGCTGGATCCCTACAACACCCGCTCGGTGGCGTTCCAGATCGCCGCGCTGAAAGACCACCTGTCGGTGCTGCCCACCCTGCAGGAGGACGGCATCCTGGAAGAGCCGTCGCGCGTGCTGCTGCCCCTGGCCGCCGAGCTGGAGACCCAGGACGCCGCGACCCTGCACGCCGACAAGGTGCTGGCCTACGAGCGCACGATCATGCGGCTCTCCAACGCCGTCGCCGACCGCTACTTCCTGCAGGGGGCCAACGCGGTGCCGACGGTGAAGCTGGTGGGCCTCGCGTGAAATACCGCCTGCGCCATCGCACCACCTACGCCTACGAGAACGCGGTCAGCTTCGCCCGCTGCGTGCTGCGCCTGACGCCGCGCTCGTCGGCCACCCAGACGGTGACCGAAAGCGCCATCACCGTGACGCCGGAGCCGTCGGCGCGGCTGACCCGCATCGGCCCGTTCGGCGCCGAGATCGTCACCGTCACCGTGGACAAGCCGCACAAGGCCCTGGTCATCGAGGCCAACTCCCGGATCGACGTCCACGTGCCGCCCCCCGGCGATCCAGACGCCAGCCAGCCCTGGGAAGCCGTCCGCAGCCGGGCGCTGAACACGGCCGACCTCAGCCCCGACGGCCCGGCCTCCTACCTGTTCGCCACCCCGCGCACCCCGATCCTGCCGTCGATCACCGACTATGTGCGGATCAGCTTCCCGCCCGGCCGCCCAATCATCGCGGCGGTGTCCGAGCTCAACAACCGCATCAACCGCGAGTTCAAGTACGACCCCGGCGCGACCGAGGTCTCGACCCCCGTCGCCCAGGCGTTCGACGCGCGGCACGGTGTCTGCCAGGACTTCGCCCAGATCATGATCGTCGGCCTGCGCGGCCTGGGCCTGCCGGTGAAGTACGTCTCCGGCTACCTGCGCACCATCCCGCCGCCGGGCCAGGCCCGGCTGGAGGGCGCCGACGCCACCCACGCCTGGGTCGCGGTCTGGTGCGGCGACGAGACCGGCTGGGTCGGCTTCGATCCCACCAACGCCATTTTGGCCGGCAACGATCACCTGGTCCTGGCCATCGGCCGCGACTATGCCGACGTCGCCCCCATCGACGGGGTGATCCTGGCCTCCGGCGTCCAGACGCTGAAGGTCGAAGTCGATGTCATTCCCGAGGATGAGCCCACCCCCGCCCATGCGTAGAGTCACGAGTATCGCCGCCCTGCTGGCGCTGGCGTCCCTGTCCGCTTGCCAGCGTCCCGCCGCGACCCAGAAGACCGCGGCCGCCAAACCGGCCTGCCTGCCGGCCCAGCCGACCCCGGCCGCCGCGCCCGCCACCGAGGGAATGGTGCTGGTGAAGGCCGGCGAGTTCCTACAAGGCGCGGCCCCCGCCCGCCGCGAGGAAGGCCCGCCGCGCGCTACCAAGGTCGGCGCGTTCTGGATCGACAAGACCGAGGTCACCAACGCCGACTTCGCCCGCTTCGTCGCCGCCACCGGCCACGTCACCCTGGCCGAAAAGCCGCTGGATCCGAAACTGTACCCGACCCTCTCGGGCGACCAGCTGAAGCCCTCGGCCATCGTCTTCGTCGGCGCGAAGAACCCCAACGACGGCCCCGGCCAGTGGTGGCAGGTGGTCCAGGGCGCGAACTGGCGCCACCCCGACGGCCCCGGCAGCGACATCGCCGGCAAGGAAAACCACCCGGTCGTCCAGATCGCCTACGACGACGCCCTGGCCTACGCCAAATGGCTGGGCCGCGACCTGCCGACCGAGGCCGAGTGGGAATACGCCGCCCGCGGCGGACTGAAGGACGCCGCCTACACCTGGGGCGACCAGCCCCTCGACATGCAGAAACCCCAGGCCAACGTCTGGCAGGGTCCTTTCCCCCAGGCCGACGCCGGGACCGACGGCTACAAGGCCCAGACCGCGCCGGTCGGCTGTTTCGCCGCCAACGGCTACGGCCTGGTCGATATGGCCGGCAACGTCTGGGAGTGGACCAAGGACTGGTATGCCCCCAACCTCGACCCGACCCAGATCGTCGATCCGGTCGGCCCCACCGAGCCCGACTCGTACCTGCCCAGCCACTCCAGCGAGAAGCGCCGGGTGATCAAGGGCGGCTCCTTCCTCTGCGCCGACAACTTCTGCTTCCGCTACCGCCCCCCCGCGCGGGAGGCGGGGCCCACCGACACAGGATCGGACCACGTGGGGTTCCGGACGGTGTTGCGGGTGAAGGGATAAGGGGGCAGTTCTGGGCCGAACTCACCGCCGGCTTCGAATGGAAGGGGACGGTGGGGGCCTGCTTTGAGCTTCTCACAGGCTGGAAACGTCCATAGGTTCTGGGCTTTCCGGCAGGGGGCAAGTCGTGAGCGAACCGGGACCCCTCAGCGACCGCGATGGTCGGATTTCGCAGCAGGTCTTCATAAGCTTTGCGAGCATCAACAGCACCGAGGCGCTCAAGGTCTGCAAGGCGATCGAAGGCCGCGGGATCGACTGCTGGATCTCCATGCGGGACGTGCCGCCGGGCGCCAACTATCAGGAAGCGATCGTTCAATCGATCCGCGACGCGCGGGCGATGGTCCTCGTGTTCTCCAAGGCCGCCAACAACAGCGACGAGATCAAGAAAGAGCTCTCGCTCGCCAGCCGTTACCGGGTGCCGGTCATGGCGCTCAGGATCGAAGACGTCGAGCCGAGCGACGCGTTCGCTTACGAGCTCTCGACGCGCCAGTGGATGGACGCCTTCAAGGACCGGGACGGATCGATCGACGCGCTGACCAGCCGCATCCAGCAGCTTTCGGGCGCGGAGCCCGGCCCCACGACGCGCGCCGCCCCCGCCGCCGCGACCCCCACTCTCCCCCGCCCGGCCATCGCGTGGCGGCGTCCGGTCGCCATTGCGACGGCCGTCTGCCTGATCTTGCTGATGATGGCCGGTGCTTGGTGGTGGTTGCGACCGTCCCCGGCGGCCACGCACAGCATGACGGTGCGCCTGGCCGGATTTCAGCTCCTGTCGCCGGACTTGCACCCAACGATTCGCGCCACTGTCGACGCCGAGATCGCCGCCGCGTTCAATGCCGATGGCGTCGTCGGTGTTTCGACCGCGTCAGCCCCCGCGCCGGGTTCGGCGCCAGCCTACGCGCTGGGCGGGACGATCCAGCGCGACGGGCAGACAATCCGTGTCATCACCCACCTGACGAACGAGCGATCCGGCGCGACCGTCTGGGGTGAGACGTTCGACTACGACGGGAACGAGGCCGCGAGAGTCCCACGCCACATCGCCGTGGACGCCGGGAATGTGGTCCGCTGCGGGCTGTTCGGAGCGTCTACCTATCGTAAGGCGCTGCCTGACGCGGTCCTCCGAGATTATATGCAGTTCTGTCGGGCGCATTGGAACACCAGCTTGGGGGAAGGCCGCAAAGGCCTGGTTCCCGCCGAGCGCGTCGTCGCCGCCCTGCCGGACTTCTCCTGGGGTTGGGCGGCGGTGGCTGCCGCCTACTGGAAGGTGGCGCCAAGCTCGGACACCAGCGCGGCCGCCGAGGCCGCGCGCGCGCGCGGACGTCAAGCGGCCGATCGGGCCCTGGCCATCGACAGCCGCAACAGTGAGGCGCTGTACATCAAAGCGATGCTGATCGACCAGCGAGACTGGCTCGGTCGAGACCGCCTGTTCAAGCAGGCCGTGGCGGCCCGCCGGCTGGATTGCGGGTGCGAGCACCACCAATTCGGCGTGATGTTGGCCAACGTGGGCCGGATAGACGACGCGGTCGCGGAACTGCGCCAGGCCAACGACATGCTGGCGCTCTATCTCTACACGCCGCTCTCCCTGGCCGATGCGCTTATCGCGGCAGGCAAGGCCGACGAGGCAAAGCCATTCTTCGATGCGGCCATCCAGCTTTCACCAGACGCCGCCTTCGCGGACCGCGTTGCGGTGTGGAAAGCCACCGAGACAGGTGACAGCGAGGCTCTGCTCGACCCCAGGTTAGGCGTGCCTCCAGAACTGCGCGCGGCGCTGCTGATGGGCCATCGCGCCGTGAAATCGGGAGATGCCGGCGCGAAGACGCAAGCTGTCCAGACCCTCCTCGCGCTGCGCGAAGATCAGCAGGCGGACTTCGTCGCCTGGCTGCTCGCGGACCTGGGCGCGACGCACGACGCCTTCCGCATCGCAAGCCGCCTGGCGGCCAGGGGATACCCCGGCCCCTATGTATTCTGGCATCCGAGCATGCGCGGCGCCCTGACCGACCCGGGCTTTCCGGCGTTGGCGACGCAACTGGGTCTCATGGATTACTGGAAGGCGACCCACACCAAGCCCGATGCCTGCAACGACAACGGCCTGTCGCCGCCTTTCTGCAGCATGATCTGATCCGTCTCCGCAAAGAGGGCGTGATCCCGACCTGGACCTATCCCCCCATGATCTTGGCCCGCAGCCGGCGCATGCCGCCCAGCCAGCGGTCGTAGTCGGTCGCCTTGCGCTGCATGTAGGTCAGCACCTCGGGGTGCGGCAGGATCAGGAAGCGTTCGGCCGCCAGGCCTTCGATCACGCTCTGCGCCACCTGGTCCGGGGTCAGCACGCCGTCCAGGTTCTGGGGCTGGTTGTCACCGCCCGCGCGCAGCATGGCGGTGTCCACGCCCTGCGGGCACAGCACCGAGACCTTGATCCCCTGGTCGCCATGGGTGATCGCCAGGGATTCCGCGAAGCCGATGGCCGCATGTTTGGTCGTCGAATAGACCGCCCCGCCGATCTGCGAGAGCAGGCCCGCCGCCGAGACGGTGTTGAGGATGTAGCCCTCCCCACGCTTGGCCATGCCCGGCGTCACCGCCCGCGCTGCATGGACATGGGCCATGACGTTGACGCCCCACGCGCGCTGCCAGACCGCGTCCGGCGACGAGGCGGCGTCCGACTTGTCCGGATCGCCGTCGCCCACGCCGGCGTTCGAGCAGAACAGGTCGATGCGGCCGTGCCGCGCCTCGATGTCGGCCACCATCGCCGCCACCGCCGCGCCGTCGCTGACGTCCAGGGTCACGGCCTCGCCGCCGATCGCCTTGGCGACGGCGGCGGCGCCGTCGCCGTTGCGGTCGGCGACCACCACCACCGCCGCGCCGGCCTTGGCGAACGCGTGCGCGAGCCCCGCGCCGATGCCCTCGGCGCCGCCGGTGACCACGACGACCTTGTCCTTGATATCCATGTCTCGAACTCCTTGAGGCCCGGCCGCTCAGACGGCGTCGGCGTAGCCTGCGTACGAATGCTTCAGGGTGGCGTGGTTCAGCAGCATCTCGGCGACCTGCTTTTGGCCCGTCGCGTCGAACACGCGCGTGCGGACCCAGTAGGACTCCGTGCGTTTGCTCTCGGCCAGGGCGGCGATCTCGCGGCGCAGGACGTACTCCTCGCCCACGAACAGCGGCCCGTCGATCAGCCGGATCTGCTGGTCGGCGAACAGACCCACGGCCGGCCCCTTCACCGGGAACGCGGCCTCGCGGCTGGAGTATTCGAAGAGGACGCTCAGCATCTCCAGCGGGATGATCGCCCGGCCCCACGGCGAGGCCTTGGCGTCGGCGTACCAGGGCGAGGTCTCGGTGATCGCCGCCAGCTTCTGGGTCAGGCTGAAGGGATAGAGCGCGCCCATGTTCTGGTCGGCGTCCATCCGCACACGCTCGTCCTTGGCGCCGGTCATGCCGACGCTCAGGTCCTCCAGGATCAGCAGCTTGCCCGGCGGACGCAGGCCCGCCATCCGCGTCTCCAGCAGGGTCGGTCCGGCGTCTGCGCCGATGCTGGCGCTGGCTTCGAGCACCGGCGTGCCGTCCGCCTTCTGCGCCCACACACGGGTCGAGGTGGCGCCGTCGGCAGGGATCTCGGCGAACGCCCGGACCTCTTCGCCCTCGACCACCATGTTCAGGTAGTGCGACGAGATGCAGCCGGTCTCGTACCAGGCCCGGCCCCAGATCTTCGCCAGCAACGGCGGGAACAGGCTGAAGTGCGTCGGGCCCTCGATCGGCCCGGCGCGGAAACCCAGCTTCTCGGCCATGGCGTCGTCGTGGATCGAGGCGTGGCCGCCGTATTCCTGGTCGCCCAGCATCTGCCGGGGTTTACGAAGCGGCCCGGCAAGGGCGATCGGTGTGTCGAAACTCATACGGGCCTCCAGCGTCGGGCCGGGACAATGCCCGATCACCGACCCCGATGGCTATGGCCCGTGGGCTACGCCTGCCCGCGCCGCACGATCATCAGCATCTGGCTGCGCTCCTCGGCCTCGACGGCGGCGTCGAAGCTGGGCTGTTCCAGCGAAGCGTCCATCGCGCGCTTTGAGAGGCGAAGCGCGTCGGGCGCGGCCTTCAGCATGTCGCGGGCCATGGCCAGGCCGGCCTCGTCGAGGTCGGCCTCGGCCGTGACGGCGGACACGAGGCCCGACTCCAGCGCCGCGGCCGCCAGCAGCGGTCGGCCGGCCATCAGGACCTCGCGCGCCTTGGAGATCCCGATCATCCGCTGCAGCCGCCAGCTGACGCCCAGCTCCGTGCCCGACAGGCCGATGGCGGTGAACGCCGAGTGGAACGCCGCGCTCTCGCTGGCCAGGATGATGTCGCAGTTGAGCGCGATGGCCATGCCGCCGCCCGCCGCCGCGCCGCGCACCGTGGCGACCAGCGGCTGCGGACAGACCCGCATCGCCCGCATCAGGTCGCGCAGCACCCAGTCGCCGCGCGGCCCGTCCTGCAGCGCCTCCGGACTGCCCATCGCCTTCAGGTCCGCGCCGGCGCTGAACGCGCGCCCCGCGCCGCGCACGATGACCACCCGAACGTCGCGGTTGCGACGCAGGCCCTCGAAATAGGCCAGCAACGCCTCGGCCATGGGGTGGTTGATGGCGTTCAGCCGGTCGGGCCGGTTGAAGGTGAGCCGCTGGGCGCCGCCCTCCAGGTCCTCGACCACCAGGATATCGTCCGCCATCGCCGTCCTCCCAAACTTTGCGGCGACAATGTCGGGCGCGGGGCCGCGCGGCAACGGCGCCCCGGCGTCAGCCTCGCGCGGCCCGGGATTCACCCCGTCGCGAAACGACGTTCCAACTGTCACACGCCGGTAAACGAAGCCGGTCATCTCCACCCTCGCCCGGACAAGAGCGAAAATACATCGGGCCGTACTTGAGCAACGCAGGTCACGTCGGCTGGAAATCGGGGGATTTCCAAGAGCAACGCGGCCGCATGTCCTGGAGCGGCGAGAGATGTACCTGGAACCCGTCGATCAGATAGAAGCCTACGCCGAGACCAGCGCGCTCGGCGCCGCCGAGATCAGCGTGCTGACCTACAACATCCGCGGCCTGCCCTGGCCCATCGCCACCGGACGCGGCAAGGCGCTGCGCGAGATCGGGCGGGAACTGGCCGCCCTGCGCCGCGAGGGCCGCCAGCCGGACGTGGTGCTGATCCAGGAGGGATTCCGCGACGAGGTCGCATGGCTGTTCCAGGAGAGCGGCTACAAATACTGGGCCCAGGGTCCCGGCCGCACCGAGCGGACGGCCTTCGCCGGCGCGGTCCTGGGCGCCCGCGACCTCTTCCGTGGCGAGGGCGTCGGCAAGCTGATGGGCGGCGGCCTGCATGTACTGAGCGACGCGCCGATCGTCGACGTCAGGAGCGCGGCCTACAACAATTGCGCCGGCGTCGACTGCCTGGCCAACAAGGGCGCCATGCTGGTGCGCCTGGCGCCGCCCGGCCTGCCGACCACCATCGACGTGGTCAACACCCACATGAATTCCCGCAAGGCCTCCATGGCGCCCCGCGCGCGGACCCTGCCGGCGCACAACGGCCAGGTCCGCGAACTCTCGGCGTTCCTGCAGGCCAACCGCACGGCCGGCGCGCCGCTGCTGCTGGGCGGCGACTTCAATGTCCGCAACTCGCCCGCCCGATACTATTTCGACGCGCTGGAGCGGCCCTACACCGTGGTCAGTGAGTTCTGCAGCAAGCCGGACGCCGCCTGCGGCCCCGGCGCGGCCGACGCCACGTCCGAACCCTGGCTACGCACCCAGGACCTCCAGGCGTTCAGCCCCGGCGCGGTGCGCGTGCGGCCGGTCCGCAGCGAGACGCTGTTCGGGATGGACGATCCCAAGCGCCGGCTCTCGGACCACGAGGGCTATCTGGTGCGCTACCGGCTCTCGTGGACCGCCCAGACCCTGGCGGCCTACCGCCCCGGCCCGGCGATGGACGTGAAGCCCCACAAGCTGGGGGTGAAGGTCTCCTGGCGACCCTGATCCGCGAGCGCGTTCAGGAATCCATCGCCCGCATCGTGTGGGCCACGTGGAACGCGCCGGAGTGCGAGAGCACGATCCAGTCGCCGCAATGCGCCACCACCGGGCCTTCGGGCGTACGCACCTGAACGGCGGACGACGCCTCGGCCACCGATTGGGCATCCTCGCCCAGCCACTGCCACAGCAGGGACCAGTTCTTTTTATCGTGCGCCGGGGGAACCCGGAGGGCGGCGCCGTGGTCGAACGGTGGATGTAATTGGATGACGCGCATGGCCTTCGGGAATCACAACTCTGACCCGCCACACTTCCGGGGTGCTTCGGTTACCAAGACCTTGCACGGCGTCGTTTCGTCACGCGGCGCCCCGGTTGTAAAGCACTCCCCTGGAGGCTGAAAAAGCTTTGCAGTTCCAAGACAATGGCCTTTAGTCGCAACTTGGACTTGCGGCGTCGGACGGGGACACCGCTCAAGAGAAGGACCGAATATATGGCGGAGGTGTCGACGAAGTCGCCTGAACCGATGGACATCGCGCTTGGGGCGGCGGTGCGCATTCGGCGCAGGACGATCGGCATGTCGCAGGAGGCGCTCGCCGAACAGTGCGGCGTCAGTTTCCAGCAGATCCAGAAATATGAAAACGGCGCGAACCGGATTTCCTTCTCGCGCCTGGTGCAGATCTCGCGCGCGCTTCGCTGCCGCGTGACGGACCTGATGGACGTCTTCGACGGCGCCGACAAGGAAACCGCCGAGGACCTGGACCTGCTGACCCGGATGCGCACGCCGGGCGCGCTGGAACTGCTGTCCGGCTACGAAAAACTGGCCCCCGAGGTCCGCAGCTCGCTGGTCAACCTGGTCCGCACCCTGACCAACCAGCAGGCCGTCGCCGCCAAGGCCAAGGCCGAGGCTCTGGTCTAGGTTCATCCGCTCATCTTTCACCTCCCCCGTTCACGGGGGAGGTAAAGAGACGCTTTCGATTCTGAGATGGGTCGAAAGCGGATATTGGCCTCTATCTCGCGAGCAGACCCGCTCCGAGACTAGGAGCCCTACCCCGCCAGCGCCTTGTCCACGATGGCCCGCGCTTCCTTGCCCGACCAGTCGGCTTCGCCGGCCACCCGCGCGACCTCCAGGCCGTCCTTGCCGTAGATCACCGTGGTCGGTGCGCCAGGGGCCGGCGGGCTCAGCTTGAACGGCAGCTTCATCTCGCGGTCGTGGTAGAACTTCAGCGGCGCGTGCTGGGCGATGAAGATCCGCGCCTTGGCCGCCGAGCTCTCGGAATCGATGCTGACCGTCACGACCTCGACCGGCTTGCCGGCATAGGCGGCCTGCAGCTTGGCCAGGGTCGGCATCTCGGTGACGCAGGGCCCGCACCAGGTGGCCCAGATGTTCATGACCACGACCTTGCCCTTCAGATCGGCGATCTTCATCGCCTTCCCTTCGGCGTCATAGAACGTGTAGTCGGGCGACGCCGTCGGCGCGGTCGGCGTCGTCAGCTTGCTGGCGAAGGTCGAGGCGGTGGCCACAGCGCTGGGCGCCGGCGGCGTCGGCTTGGTGGAAGCCGAACCGATGATGTAGACAGCCGCGGCGGCGCCCACGAGGGCGACGCCCCCAATGACCCAGCCCACGCCCCTTTGCTTTGGTGAGGGGGCCTCGGGTTTCGCGCTCGCCTCTGGACTTTCGCTCATATGACCGACTCTTCCTCAACTCCGCCCGCGCGTCCGTCCCAGGCGGGACAGGCCATGTGGGGCGGCAGGTTCTCCGACAAGCCGGCCGAGCTGATGCAGGCGATCAACGTCTCCATCGGCTTCGACAAGCGACTGGCGGCGCAGGACCTCGCCGGGTCCCGCGCGCACGCCGCGATGTTGCGCAAGAGCGGCGTGATTACAAGCGACGACGAGGTCGCGATCCAGGGCGGCCTGGCGACCATCCTCAGCGAGATCGAGGCCGGGACCTTCCCGTTCCGCGAGGAATACGAAGACATCCACATGAACGTGGAGGCCCGCCTGCGCGAGTTGATCGGCCCGGCGGCCGGCCGGCTGCACACGGCGCGCTCGCGCAACGACCAGGTGGCGCTCGATTTCCGCATGTGGGTGCGCGACGCCTGCGACCGGACGGCGGGCCAGATCCACGCCCTTCAAAAGGCGCTGCTGGCCAAGGCCGAGATCCACGCCGACGCGGTGATGCCCGGCTTCACCCACCTGCAGCCGGCCCAGCCGGTGACGTTCGGCCATCACCTGATGGCCTATGTCGAGATGTTCGGCCGCGACGCCGGCCGGTTCGTCGACGCCCGCGCGCGGATGAACGAGAGCCCCCTGGGCGCCGCCGCCCTGGCCGGATCGCCGTTCCCCATCGACCGGCAGATGACCGCCGAGGCGCTGGGCTTCGCGCGGCCGACCGCCAACTCGCTGGATAGCGTCGCCGACCGCGACTTCGCGCTGGAGAGCCTGGCCGCCGCCACCATCTGCGCCACGCACCTGTCGCGCCTGGCCGAGGAGATCGTGATCTGGATGACGCCGCAGTTCGGCTTCATCAAGCTCAGCGACGCCTTCACCACCGGCTCCTCGATCATGCCGCAGAAGAAGAACCCCGACGCCGCCGAGCTGGTGCGCGCCAAGGTCGGCCGCTTGCTGGGGTCGTTCACCCAGCTCACCGTGGTGATGAAGGGCCTGCCGCTGACCTATTCGAAGGACATGCAGGAGGACAAGGTCCCCACCTTCGAGGCGTTCGACGCCCTGGAGCTCAGCCTGCGCGCCATGGCCGGCATGGTCGCCGACCTGGAACCGAACACCGCGACGATGGCCACAGCCGCCGGCGCCGGCTACTCGACCGCCACCGACCTGGCCGACTGGCTGGTGCGCGAGCTGAACCTGCCGTTCCGCGACGCCCACCATGTGACCGGCGCGGCGGTGAAGAAGGCCGAGGAACTGGGCGTCGGCCTGTCCGATCTGCCGCTTTCCGAACTGCAGGCCTTGGATGGACGGATCACCTCGTCCATCTACGATGTGCTGACTCCCGAAGCTTCGGTGGCCAGCCGCCGGAGTTATGGTGGAACCGCGCCGGACCAGGTCCGCGCGCAGATCAAGCGTTGGAAGGAAGCCCTGGCATGACCCGCGCACTTGCTCTCACGAGCGCCCTGATCCTGGCGGCCGGGCTCGCCGGATGCGGCAAGGTCGGCCAGCTCGAGCGGCCCGGCCCGCTGTTCGGCGCCGAGCGCAATTCCACCCGCGCCGCCGACGACGCCCAGCGCCAGCAGGACCCGACGCGCCCCGTCGACACCGTCGACCCGCGCGACCGCTCCACCGACCCGGCGCCGCCGCGCACCCTGCCGATCCCCGGCACCAATCGCGGCCCCGGCGCCCTGGCCCCGCAAAGCGCCCTGCCCGATCCCTATTCCAACCCGCGATGAACCACTTCGAGCTTCAGGACGGTGAGCTAGCTTGCGAAGGCGTGCCCCTCTCCCGCATCGCCGAGGCGGTGGGGACGCCGGTCTATGTCTATTCCTCGGCCACGCTTGAGCGGCACTACACCGTCCTGCGCGACGCGCTGACCGGCGCGGGCCTCAAGGATCCGCTGATCGCCTTCGCGGTCAAGGCCAACTCCAACGTCGCCGTCCTGCGCACCCTGGCCAACCTGGGCGCCGGCGCCGATGTGGTCTCCGAGGGCGAGATCCGCCGCGCCCTGGCCGCCGGCGTGCCGCCCGAGCGCATCGTCTTCTCCGGCGTCGGCAAGACCGAAGCCGAGATCGCCTTCGCCGTCGAGACCGGCGTCGCCGAGATCAACGTCGAGTCGGAACCCGAGCTGCACCTGGTCAACCGGGTGGCCCAGCAGATGGGCCGGCGCGCCACCGTCGCGATCCGGGTGAACCCCGACGTCGCCGCCGGCGGCCACGCCAAGATCGCCACCGGCAAGGCCGACAACAAATTCGGGGTCAGCTTCTCCGAGGCCGAGCGGCTCTACGCCAACGCCTCGAACATGGCCGGCGTCCGCCCCGCCGGCGTGGCCTGCCACATCGGCAGCCAGATCACCGACCTGGCCCCCATGGAGGCGGCCTTCACCAAGATGCGCGGCCTGGTCGAGCGGCTGAAGGCCGAGGGCCTCAGCGTCGAGCGCCTCGACCTGGGCGGCGGCCTGGGCGTGCCCTACTTCAACCAGCCGACCCCGCCGGCGCCGTCCGAGTACGCCGCCATGATCGGCCGCGTGACCAAGGGGCTGGACGTGCAGTTCGCGTTCGAGCCCGGCCGGATGATCGCCGCCAACGCCGGCGTGCTGATCGCGCGGGTGAACCACGTCCACGAGCGGCCCGAGGGCCGGAAGTTCCTGGTGCTGGACGCCGCCATGAACGACCTGCTGCGGCCGGCCATGTACGACGCCTACCACGACATCCGCCCGCTAAAGCCCCGCGAGGGCGAGCCGGTGACCTACGACGTGGTCGGCCCCGTCTGCGAGACCGGCGACACCTTCACCCGCGACCGCGTGTTGCCGCCGCTGGAAGCCGGCGACCTGGTCGCCTTCATGAGCGCCGGCGCCTACGGCGCGGCCATGGCCAGCGAGTACAACTCCCGCCTGCTGGTCCCCGAGGTTCTGGCGAAGGGCGACCAGTTCGCCGTCGTCCGCCCCCGCCCGACCTACGAGGACATGCTGGCCCGCGAGACGGCGGCGCCCTGGCTCTAGAGGTCCAGGTGCATGAACTGGTTGAAGTCGCTGGCGACGTAGTCCGAGAACGCGTCGCCGTAGACGAAGCCATAGCGCGCGTAGAGCGCCAGCGCCGCGTCGAACGCCAGCCCCCGACCGGTCTCCAGGCTCACCCGCGTCAGCCCCCGGCCACGCGCCTCGGCCAGGATGCGCTCCAGGATCGCCGCCGCCACGCCGGCGCGCAGGTGGTCGGGATGCGTCCGCATCGACTTGATCTCGGCCGCACCGCCGCCGAGGTCCTTCAGCGCGCCGATGCCGGCGACCGCATCGCCGCGCCAGGCGCTCCAGACCGTGACACCCGGCGCCGTCAGGCCCGACAGGTCCAGGGCGAACGAGTGGCCGGGGGGCGAGTTGTCCCGCATGCCCGCCAGATGCAGGCGCAACAAGTCCTGGGTCCGCGCGTCGGACAGGTCGTCTTCGCGGACGACGGGCGCTTCGGTGGTGGTGTCCATGGTCAAGTCCTCACCAACGCAACGACGTAGGCGCACGGCAGCGTGCTCTGGTTCGCGATCACCACCGGGGCGGGGTCGCCGAAGCCCAGGCAGTCGCCGGCCTGCAGGACGTGGCGCTCGCCGCCCTCGTGAATGACCAGCTCCCCGGCCGTCACCCAGATGGCCTGGCGGATACGGGCATAGGCCGAGGCCGGGAACTCCACCTGCCGGCCGGGCGGAAGCTCGACCTGCACGATCTCCTGCGGATGATCGGGCCGGCTGTAGATCTGGCGGCGGACATAGCCGGTGTCCGGGTCGCGCCAGACGGCCTGGTCGCCCGCCCGCGCCAGCCGCCCCGCGTCGCCCTCCGCCCGCAGCAGGAGGCCGGCAAGCGTCAGGTCGAAGGCCGTGGCCAGTCGCACCAGAATGACGGCGGTGGGGCTGACCTCGGCCCGCTCGATCTTGCTGATCGCGGCCTTCGAGACACCCGACGCCTCGGCCAGATCGGCCAGAGACCAGCGTCTCGCCTCGCGCTCCAGCTGAATGCGGCGCGCAAGCTTCGCCGACGAATCGTCTATATTAATGTCCACCCGTCTCTTATGTGAGACGATCAGCCGTATTGCAAGCCGTCAGTCCATCGCCCCGATGAAGGGCAGCCCCCGCATCGCGCCCGCCACGTCCAGGCCGTAGCCCACCAGGAACCGGCCGGGCGCCTCCCAGGCGACGAAGTCGGGCTCCATGGCGCGTTGGGTCGGCCAGGGCTTGCGGGCGAAGACGGCGGTCAGCACCTCGGTGGCGCCCGAGTCGCGCACCATGCGGGCGGCTTCGGACAGCGACAGGCCGGTGTCGAACACATCGTCGACCACCAAGGCCTTGCGGCCCGCGATCGGGCGCTGCAGGTCGGCGCGGACCTCGCAGCGGCCGCTGGATTGCCGCTCGTCCTTGTACGACGCCAGCCAAAGGGCGTCGAAGCGGACCATCCGGCCCAGTCGGGCCAGAGCGCGGGTCAGGTCGGCGGCGAACCACAGGCCGCCGGTCAGCAGGCAGACCACCACCGTCTCGTCGTCGATGCGCGGCGCGATCGCGGCGGCCAGCGCCTCGACCCGGCTGGCGATCTCGGCCTCGGAGATCAGGACGGTCGGCGAGTCAGTGCTGCTCATGCTTGGTCAGGGCGTCCGGGGAATCTGCGGGAAGGGGTTGGGCCTCGACCGGCGCGGCCGCGGGTTCGGCGTGAGCGGCCTTGGCCGGCGCATGCGCCGCCTCGCCCTTGGCCGGGATCTCGAAGGCGATATCCAGGGCGTGCGAGCCGGCCGGCGGGTCGGGCAGCGCCACGGCGAAGTAGCGCACGGCGCCCGGCGGCACCTTGGCGTTCAGCGGCTGGGCCAGGACGCCGGCCACCGCCTTGCCGTCTTTGTCGACCAGGCTGATGCGGATCGGCGGCGCCTCGATGGAGACCTTGCGGACATTGCGGATCGCGCCGGTCACCGACAGCACCGGACGGCCGCCCTGGAACGTCGGCTGCTGCTTCACGCCCTCGATCACCAGACCCAGGGTGTTCACCGGCATGCCGATGGCGGCGAACACGGGCGCGGTCGCCGGGACCAGCTCGGACACCTTCTGGCGGAAGACCACCGCGCCGCCCAGCGCCAACACCAACACCGTGGCCAGGCTGACGCCGACGACCATGCCGACGGAGGCCTTCTTTCGGGGTTCGGCTTTTCGCACCGGCCGGACCGGCGCGGCGACGATCTCCAGATCGTCACCGGGGGTCGCGGGCTGCGGTTCGGGCGGCGCGTCGGCCACCGCGCGGCTTTCGGGGGCCTCCCCCTCAGCCTCGTCGCGATCCTGGAACGCCCGCCAGCGATTGCTGCACGACGTACATTTGACCATGCGGCCGCCCCGCGGAATCCGCAGGTCGTCGACAAAATAGCTGGTGGCGCACTCTGGACAGGTAAGTATCA
Source organism: Alphaproteobacteria bacterium (assembly GCA_018821435.1). Taxonomy (GTDB): domain Bacteria; phylum Pseudomonadota; class Alphaproteobacteria; order Caulobacterales; family Caulobacteraceae; genus Phenylobacterium. The sequence continues at coordinate 90,236 of JAHJME010000031.1, read as the reverse complement.
TGCGGTCGAATCGGACGCTCCAGCACCCTCACTTCCGAGGTCGCCGATTTCGGCCTCCATGTCCAGAAACGCCAACGACGCCGCCGAGAACACATCGGCCGACGAAATCCTCCGATTTGCCGGCGTGTCCATGCGTTACGGCCGCGGCCCCGAGGTGCTGAGCGACGTTTCGCTCTCCCTGCCGCGCGGATCCTTCCACTTCATCACCGGTCCGTCGGGCGCCGGAAAAAGTTCGCTGCTGAAACTGATCTACCTGGCGGCCCGCCCGTCGGCCGGATCGGTGCGGCTGTTCGGCGAGGACGTGGCGGCGATGACCGGCCGCGATCTGCCCCGCACCCGGCGGCGGATCGGGGTGGTGTTCCAGGACCTGCTGCTGCTGGACCACCTGTCGGCGTTCGACAACACCGCCCTGCCCCTGCGCATCGCCGGCCACAAGCCGTCGGAATACCGCAACGACGTGGCCGAGCTGCTGACCTGGGTCGGGCTGAAACACCGGATGGACGCGCGGCCGCCGACCCTGGCCGGCGGCGAGAAGCAGCGGCTGGCCATTGCCCGCGCCGTGGTCAACCGGCCCGAAATCCTGCTGGCCGACGAGCCCACGGGCAATGTCGACCACGAGATGGCGCTGCGCATCTACCGGCTGTTCGTCGAGCTGAACCGGCTGGGCACCACCATCATCATCGCCACTCACGACCAGGACCTGGTCGCCCGCTCGGCGCGGCCGGTGCTGCACCTGGACAAGGGCCGACTGCGCCCGCTGCCGCCCCAAGGACCCGTGACGCCGGAGCCGGCTGCATGAGCGAGCCCTTCGACATCGCGCGCTGGCGGCCGGCGGCGTTCCTGCCGGAAGAGGACGCCCGCGACCCGGCGCTGCTGTTCGTGGTGGCGGTGCTGTGCTTCCTGGCCTGTCTGACGGCGCTGGGCGTGATCGCCGGCGACCGCGCGGCCCAGGGCTGGGCGGGCCAGCTCACCGGCGAGGCGACCGTGATCGTCCGCGCCCGTGGCGGCGAGACCCCCGACGCGGCGGCGGCCCGCGCGGCCGAGGCCCTCGCCGGCGTCCCCGGCGTCACCGAGGCGCGGGCGCTGGAGAAGGAAAAGGCCTACGCGCTGATCAAGCCGTGGCTGGGCGACGTCGCCGACCTGGACGACCTGCCGGTGCCGCGCCTGGTGGCCGTGGGCCTGGACCGCAAGACGCCCGCCACCGCCGCCGCCCTGGACAAGGCATTGAAGGGCCACGGGCTGGATGCGGTGGTCGACGACCACAGCGTCTGGATCAAGGACATCCGCAAGGCCGCCGGCGTCGTCCGCTGGACGGCCACCACCCTGCTGCTGCTGATCGCCGGCGCGGCCGGGGCCGTGGTCGCCTTCGCCACCCGCGCGGGCCTGGCGGCGCGGCGCGATGTCGTCGAGGTGCTGCACCTGACCGGAGCCGAGGACGGCCAGATCTCCAACCTGTTCGAGCTGCGGTTCGCCCGCGTGGCGGCCATCGCCGGCGCGGCCGGCGCGGCGGCGGCGGCGATCCTGGGCGCGGTCCTGCGGCTGATGGGCGGCGGCCAGGGGATCACCCCGGCCCTGCCCATCGCCTGGATCGACCTGCTGGCCGTCCTGCCCTGCCCGGTCCTGGCCGCGCTGGTGGCGGCGGTCGCCGCGCGCGTGACCGCGCGGCGGCTGATACAACGGCTCTAATGAAGTCGATCGCCGCCTTCCTGGTCGTGGCGCTGATCTGGTTCTCCGGCCTCCTGGCGTTCGCCGGCCGGGTCCAGCAGCAGACGCCGGCCCGCGCGCCGGTCCCCGCCCAGGGCATCGTCGTGCTGACCGGCGCCGGGTCCAACCAGCGCCTGGCCGCCGCCATGAGCCTGCTGGAGGACGACTACGGCCGCCGCGTCCTGGTCTCCGGCGTCAACCGCAAGGCCAGCCGCGAGGACATCCGCAACGTCTCGCGCGCCGTGCGCCGCCTCTACGACTGCTGCGTGGACTTAGGCTTCACCGCCGCCGACACGGTGGGCAACGCCCGCGAGACCGCCGCCTGGTCCCAGGCCATGCGCTACAACCGGCTCATCGTTGTCACCGCCGACTACCACATGCCCCGCGCCATGCTGGAACTGAACGCGGTGCTCCGCGACACCGGCATCACGGCCCAGACCTACGCCGTCCCCACCCGGGCGTTGAAGGACCGGAACTGGTGGCGCAATCCCGCCGCCGCCCGGTTGATGGTGGTGGAGTATTGCAAGTATCTGGCGATCCTCGGCCGCGAGGCGGTGCTGGGGCTTGGCCCCCGCGAAGCCCCCGCGGCGCAACCCAAGGCCTGACTGTGCAGACCCTCCGCTCGATCGCCTACCTGATCCTGTTCAGCGTCTGGACGACGGTGGTCGCCGTGGGCTTCACGCCGATCCTGTTCGGACCGCGCCGCTGGTCGCACTGGATGTTCAACATCTGGGGCAAGGGCCTGATCGCCCTGCTGATCCCCTTCGGCGTGCGGGTCGAGGTGCGGGGACGTGAATACATCCCGACGGGCGCCGCTCTCGTGGCGCCGAAGCACCAGTGCATGCTGGACGTCTTCGCCCAGTTCACCTGGCTGCCCGCCAACGCCTTCGTCATGAAGAAGGAACTGGCCTGGATTCCCTGGTTCGGCTGGTACGGCAAGAAGGCCGGGGCGATCGTCATCGACCGCGCCGGGGCAGCCAAGACCATGCGCCAGCTGATCCGCGAGGGCGTCGACCGCTTCAAATGGGGCGCCCAGCTGGTGATCTTCCCGGAGGGCACCCGCCAGCCGATCGGCGCCGCGCCCGATTACAAGCCCGGCATCGCCGCCCTCTACAAGGAACTGAACGTGCCGGTGTATCCCGTGGCGACCAACGCCGGCGAGCACTGGTCGGCCAAGGGCCTGACGCTGACCCCCGGCCTTATCGTCTATGAGTACCTGGAGCCGATCCCGCCCGGCCTGAAGCGCGCCGAGTTCATGCGCCTGCTGGAAGAGCGCATCGAGGCCGGGTCGGCGGCGCTGGTGGGGCTCTAGGCCGCCTCGACCATCCCCAGCAACCGCTCCATGCCGGCGTCGCGCACCCGCATCTCGCGCAGATGTTCGACCAGGTCGCGGAGGTAATCGACGTTGCGGCCCGACAGGCCCGTGGCCCCGGCGATCAACTCGGCCTGACGTTCCAGGGTCAACGCGCCTGCCCACTGGGCGTGATGGACGTCGGACATAAACACCAGCGACGAGACCCGCTTGCCGTCGTCCAGGCGGATGTCGCGGCGGGCCTCGATATAGGTCTCGGTCGGCTGCTCGCGCTCCAGCAGATAGGCGTAGGTCTCGGCCCAGTCCGCCTCGGCCACCCGATAGGCGGCGCCCCGGCACGCCCCGCCCGGCGCCAGCCCCAGCACCAGGCCCGGCCGCTCGTAGGTGCCGCGATGGTGGACGGAATAGATGCAGAAGGCCCGGCGGCGCCCGTGTAAGGTGGCGGCTCGCCGCTCCGCGAACGGGAACCCTGGCCGCCACATCAGCGATCCGTAGCCGAAGACCCACCGTTCCGACGCCATTCCACCCCTCGAACAAGTCCCCCATGTCTGTGCCCGATCCGACCGCGCCCCGCAAACTCAGCCGGCTGCGCCTCTACATCACCTTCGGCATCGCCCTCGTCGCGGTCATCGCCTGGACCGGCGCCTGGATCTGGGCGCGGGGCGAGGTGAAGGCGCGGATGGACGCGGGCGTCGCCGCCCTGAAACAGGCCGGCTACGAGGTGGCGTGGAAGGATCGCGGCATCGGCGGCTATCCCTTCCGCCTGAACGTCACGCTCACCGAGGCCCGCATCCGCGACCGCTCCGGCTGGGCGCTGGAGACGCCGAAGCTGGAGGGCCAGGCGTTCATGCACGCCCCCACCACCTGGATCCTCGCCACCCCGGACGGCCTCACCTTCGTGCGGCCGGTGGGCGGGCCGGTGCAGGTGACCGGCAAGCTGCTCCGCGCCAGCCTCAGCCACTTCCAGAACACCCCGCCCAATGTCTCCTTCGAAGGCTCCGGCCTGACCTTCCAGCCGGCGGCGGGCGCGCAGCCGTTCGGCTTGCAGGCGGCCGAGCACGTGGAATTCCACCTGCGCCAGGCGCCCAGCGAGGTGGGCGACGAGGCCGGCGCCTGGCTGTCGGTCAAGAACGGCAAGGCCCAGCTCACCGGCCTGCTGGGCCGGATCGCCGGCGAGAAGCCGATCTCCGTCGAGTGGGACGGTCGCCTGTCGAAGATCAGCGCCTTCAAGGGCCAGGACTGGCCCAGCGCAGTCCGGAACTGGACCAACGCCGGCGGCCAGATGAGCGTCAAGCGCGGCGGCCTCACCGCCGGCGACGCGGTGATCGGGGTCAATTCCGGGACGCTCACGGTCGGGACCGATGGACGGCTGCTCGGCGTGCTGGACGCCTCGCTGCGCCAGGCCCCGCGCGCGCTCAGCGCCATGGGGACCACCGGGACCATCCCCCAGGACCGCGCCGCCGCCGCCGCCGAAGTGGCCGCCGCCCGCCAGGAGGGCGACCTGGCCCGCGCCACCCTCAACTTCGAGGCCGGCCAGACGACCCTGGGGCCTGTGGCCCTGGCCCCCGCGCCAAAGGTGTACGAGCCGAACTAACCGGGCCATGTTGCGCGCATGGCCTCGCTTTACGACCGCTACATCCTGCCGAAGTTCCTGAAATGCGCCTGCTCGTCGTCGCCGGTGATGAAGCAGCGCGCCAAGGTCGTGCCCAAGGCGCAAGGCCGGGTGCTGGAACTGGGCATCGGCATGGGCCTGAACCTGTCTCTCTATGACGCGGACAAGGTGGAGAGCGTCACCGGCGTCGATCCCGCCGCCGAACTGCGCACCATCGCTGAGGCCGCCCCGCGCGACCCGCGGCTAGCGGTGAAGGTCGAGGATGGCACGGCCGAGGCCCTGCCGTTCGACGCCGCCAGCTTCGACTGCGTGGTCTGCACCTTCACGCTGTGCTCGGTGCACACGCCGGCGGCGGCGCTGGGCGAAGCGCGACGGGTGCTGAAGCCCGGCGGACGGTTCCTGTACTGCGAACACGGCCTGGCCCCCGACCCTGACGTCGCAAAGTGGCAACGGCGGATCGAACCGGTCTGGAAAGCCATCGCCGGCGGCTGTCACCTGACCCGCCCCGTCACCGCGGCCGTCGAGGCCGCGGGGTTCAAGGTCGAGCGTCGCGACAGCATGTACATTCCGGGGACACCCCGGTTCGCCGGCTGGAGCGAGTGGGGCGAGGCCGCCCCCTGAGCGCCGCTCAGTTGAGCGCTTGCACGACCGGCAGGGCGAACGCCCGGAACCGGCTGGGCAGGCGCATCGCGGCGCGCGTGGCCTCTCGGACATTGGTGAATTGCTGAGCCAGATCGGACGCTTCCGTCCAGACCACGTGCGCCCCAGCGGCGAGATACTCGAGCCCGTCCGTCTTACTGCGGGCTACAACAACGGAAGACGCCATGGGCCTGTCTCCATCGACTGGCGTCCCGTTTTGGTCCGCCTAACGTGTTACGCAACAAACGCCGTGCCAGACGCGAACCGGGTTCCCCAATCAGGGGAATGCCGCTCAAGCGGCGCTATGTTTGCCGAACACTCGCGTTGCAGGCGCGAATCTGATTCGATTCCGCAATCTTCCGGCGAGGCGCGTCATGGCCCAGGTGAACTACACGGTCGATCTTGTGGACGGCGTCTGGAAGGTCGGCCTCAACGGCAAGCACTTCGGGCCCTATTCGACCCTGGACACCGCCGTGGCCGCCGCCAGCAACGCGGCGCACAAGGCCGAGGCCCAGGGCTACGACGCCATGCTGACCATCAACACGCCCCCCGACCCCGCCGTGGCCGCCGAGGCCCGCGACGCGGCCTGATCCGACGGGCGCGATGACCGCCTACGTCGCCCTGCTCTACAGCATCACGCTCGGCCGGGAGCGCCGGCTGCGGAACGCCGACTGGCTGCAGGTGCTGGAGGGCCTCGGTCTGGAACGGCCCCGCACCTTCCTCGCCACGGGCAACGCGGTTTTCGAGACGACGCGGACCTCGATCTCGAAACTGGAAACCCGGTTGGAGGACGCCTTCGAGCAGGCCTTCGGCAAGCGCATCGACACGATCGTCCGCACGGCGGCGGCATTCCAGAGGCTGATGGCCGCCAACCCGTTCCCTGAGGAGACCGAGCGCGATCCGGCCCACATCGCCGTGCGCGTCATGCGCCGGCCGATCGGCGAGGCGGCGTTCGCCGACCTGGCCGCACGCGCCAGCCCCCGGGAAAAGGTGGCCCTGGTCGATGGCGACCTGTGGATCTACACGCCCGAGCCGCCTGGCACGTCGCGGGTGGTGGCCCGGCTGTCGCGCGAACGCTCCGGCATAGGCACGATCCGCGGCTGGGGGACGGTGCGCCGCCTGGCGGCGATGCTGGAGTAGGGGAAATTCGCGCGACGGGCGCCCTGGTGGCGGGGGGCGGACTTGAACCGCCGACCTGTGGGTTATGAATCCACCGCTCTAACCAGCTGAGCTACCCAGCCACATCAGAGCGCCCGACGCGCGAGGCGCGGGTTATAGGGGCAGACTGGGCGCGCTTCAAGCGCTTGGGCGAATGGCCGGAAGCCATTAGAGTCGCACCCCAATGAGCGTCCTTCACCTCCTGGGCACGGCCGGCGAAGGCGGAGCGGAAACCTATTTCGTCGACCTCGTGAAGGCGCTGCACCGCGCCGGGGTCGCCGAGGCCGCCGCCATCCGCGCCAATCCCGTCCGCCAGGCGCGGCTGCGCAAGGCGGGCGTGCCGGTAAAGGTGCTGCGGTTCGGCGGGCCGATCGACATCCTGACCAAGCCCGCCGCCGCCGGATTCGCCACCCTCCAGAAGACCAAGGTGGCGCTGGCCTGGATGAACCGCGCGGCGCGGCACACCCCGCGCGGACCCTGGGCGCGGATCGGCCGGCTGGGCGGCTACTACAGCCTGAAATACTACAAGGGCTTCGACCACCTGGTGGCCAACACCGAGGACATCGCCGACTGGATCGTCGACCAGGGCTGGCCGGCGGGGCGGGTCAGCTGCATCCCCAACTTCGCCGCCGCGCCGCCGAACGCCGGGCCGGTGGACCGCGCCAGCCTGGACACGCCGGCCGATGCGCCGCTGCTGCTGGCCATGGGCCGCCTGCATGAGAACAAGGCTCACGACATCAGCCTCCAGGCCCTGACCCAACTTCCGGACGCCTGGCTATGGATCGCCGGCGTCGGGCCGCTGGAAGCCAAGCTGAAGGGCATGGCCGAGGCGTTGGGCGTGGCGAACCGCGTCCGCTTCCTGGGCTGGCGGACCGACGCCTCGGCGCTCTACCGAACCGCCGACGTCTGCGTCTTCCCCTCACGCTTCGAACCGCTGGGCAATGTGGTGATCCAGAGCTGGGCCCACGGCCTGCCGGTGATCGCCGCCGCCAGCCAGGGCCCCAAGGCCCTGATCCAGGACGACGCCGATGGCCTGCTGGTCCCGGTGGACGACCCCGACGCCCTGGCCGCCGGCGTGCGCCGCCTGCTGGCCGAGCCCACGCTGCGCGCGCGCCTGGCCGCCGCCGGCGGACGACGCGTCGACGCCGAGTTTTCCGAGGCCGCCGTCGTGGCCCAGTGGAAGGCGCTGTTCGCCGACTACGGAGCCGGCTGATGTGCGGCATCGCCGGCCAGCTCGGCGGCGCGGGTCAAGCCGCCGTCGAACCGATGATTCGCGCGCTCCAGCATCGCGGGCCGGACGGCGTGCGGCTGGAGTCCCTGGCCGAGGCCGCGCTGGCGCATGCCCGCCTGTCGATCATCGACCTGGAGGGCGGCTGGCAGCCGCTGCACGCCGCCGGCGGCACGGTCATCGGCAACGGCGAAATCTACAACTACGTCGAGCTGGCCAAGGACTTCGGCCTCTCGACCGCCACCGGCTCGGACTTCGAGCCCCTGCTGCACCTGTATGCCCGGGAGGGCGAGGCCGCGTTCGCCCGGCTGCGCGGCATGTATGCCTTCTGCCTGATCGGACCGGACGGCCGCGCCTGGCTGGCCCGCGACCCGTTCGGGATCAAGCCGCTCTACATCATGGAACACGCCGGCGGCCTGGCCTTCGCCTCGGAACCCCGGGCCTTCTTCGCCGCCGGCCTGATGACCAAGGTGCTGGACGAGGGCGCCGCCCGCGAGCTGGTCGACCTGAACTACGTCTTGGGCGAACGCACCCCGTTCCAGGGCCTGCGCCGTCTGGCCCCCGGCGAAGTGGTCGAGGTCCGCGACGGCCGGATCGTCAGCGGGAAGCGCAAATCGCCGCTCCTCCCCCGTCCCAACGAGGACGGGGAGGACCAAGAGCTCCTCACCCGCCTCGACGCCGTGCTCGAAGACAGCGTCCGCGTTCACCAGCGTTCCGACGTCCCCTACGGCCTGTTCCTCTCCGGCGGGATCGACTCGACCGCCATCGCCACCCTGATGTCGCGGCTCAACGAGCGCCCCGTCACCGCCTTCACCTGCGGCTTCGACGCGCCGGGCGCGAAGGACGAGCGGCGGCAGGCTGAGACGGTCGCCCGCGCCCTGAACCTGGACTGGCGCGAGACCACCTTCGGCGAGGCGGACTTCTGGCGGATCCTGCCGCAGGTCGCCTGGGCGCTGGACGACCCCACGGCCGATTACGCCGCCCTCCCCACCTACAAGCTGGCCGAGGCGGCTAAGGGGACCCTGACCGTCGTGCTTACCGGCGAGGGCGGCGACGAGCTGTTCGGCGGCTACGGCCGCTACCGCCGAGCGCTACGCCCGAAACTCCTGGGCGGACGACCCGCCGAACCGCGCGGCGCGCGGCCGGAGGTGCTGGCCGCCTGGCGCGAACAGGCCCGCGCGCCCAGGGGGCTCACGGCCCTGCAGGGCGCCCAGTGGGCCGACGTGGTCACCTGGCTGCCCAACGACCTGCTGCTGAAGCTGGACCGCTGCCTGATGGCGCATGGGCTGGAGGGGCGCACCCCTTTCCTGGACCGCGAGGTCGCCGCCTTTGCCTGGTCCCTGCCCGACCGTTTCAAGGTCCGCGGCGGCTACGGCAAGTGGCTGCTGCGCAAGTGGCTGGAGCACGCCTGCCCGGCCGCCGCGCCCTGGGCGAAGAAGCAGGGCTTCACCGTGCCGGTCGAGACCTGGATCGCACCCCGCGCCGCCGACATCCGCCGCGGGCTGGCCAAGATCGACGCCGTGCGCCGCCTGGGCGGGCCGCCGGCCGAGGGGTCGCTATGGCCCTGGCTTTTCTTCGGCGTCTGGGCGCTGATCCATCTGGAAGATGCATCGCCCGCCGAGGCGCTGCGCGCGGTCGTGGGCGAAATCTGAAGGGATGACGATGAAGTCTCTGCTGCTGGCGGCCTGCGCCGCGCTCGCGATCGGCTCCGGCGCCTTGGCCCAGCCGGCGCGTCCACCCGCGGCCATCTTCACCGACCCGCCGGTGGACAAGGCGAACCCGGCGCGCTCCGAAGTGCTGCATATCCCCAGCGGCGGCGTGCAGATCAATGGCCTGGCCTATATCGCCGCCGGTCCCGGCCCCCACCCGACGGTGATCCTGGCCCACGGCCTGCCCGGCAACGAGAAGAACCTCGACCTGGCCCAAGCGCTTCGTCGCGCCGGCTGGAACGCGGTCACCTTCAACTATCGCGGCTCGTGGGGCAGTCCGGGCGACTTCAGCTTCAAGGGCAACCTCGACGATGCCCGCGCGGTGCTGGCCTACGTCCGCGCGCCCGAAAACGCCAAGCGGCTGCAGGTGGAAACCCGGCGGCTGGTCCTGATGGGCCACAGCATGGGCGGCTGGGTCACGTCGCAGGTGGCGGCGTCCGATCCCGAACTCGCCGGCGCGGCGCTGATTTCGGCGGCCGACATGAGCGCGCCCAGCGCGGCGCCCAAGGCCCAGCGCGTGGCGCTCGCCGCCGACAACATGGAAGCCCTGGCCGGCGTCACCGCCGAGAGCATGGCCGACCAGATCGCCACACTCGGCCCCTACAGTTTCGCCGCCGCCACGCCGGGCTTGGCCAAGACTCGGCTGCTGGTCCTGACCTCCGACGACGGCTTGGCGCCCGGCGCCGAGACGCTGTTCATGAACGTGAAGAAGGCCGGCGGCCGCGCCGCCATCGTCCACGTCGCCACCGATCACAGTTGGAACACCGCCCGCATCCGGCTGGAGACCGAAATCCTGAACTGGCTCGGGACGCTGCCGAAGTAACCCCTCTCGCTTTCGCGGGCTCCCCCAGAGGGGGAGCACCCTGGCTCGAAAAGGTCCTCCCCTCTTGGGGGAGGTCCCGAAGGGGGAGGGGGTTTCCGCCCCGCGTCACGCCGGCTCGCCGACCTTCCCGTACTTGCGGCCCAGCTCCGCGGTCACCGCTTCGAACTCCTCGACCGTCTCGCGGATGATCTGCGCCACCGGCTTTACGCTGTCGATGCGGCCGGCCACCTGGCCCGACAGCGCGATGGCCGCCTCCATGTCGCCGCCGAAGTAGAGCGCCAGGGCATTGGCCATCTCGGCCATGATGTTCGACGGCGGCTCCAGCTCGAAGCGGGTGGTCTTCTCGGTGCGCAGCGCCCGTAGCGCCGGGCCGGGACCCTGGCGGTTCAGGAAGACGGTGTCCGTCTCCTTCGCGCCGACGATCATGTCCTTCCAGTTCTGATGCACCGGGCTCTCGGCCGCCGAGACCATCCGCGTGCCCATCTGCACCGCCTCGGCCCCCAGCGCGAAGGCGGCGGCCATGGACCGGCCGTCGGTGATCCCACCCGCGGCGATCACCGGCAGGTCCGTCCGCGAACAGACCAGCGGCAGCAAAACCATCGTCGCCACGTCGCGGGCGTTCTTGAACCCGCCGCCCTCGCCGCCTTCGACCACCAGGCCGTCGACGCCCGCCGCGATGGCCTTTTCCGCCGAGGCCATGTTCGGCACCACATGGAAGACCGTCAGCCCCTTGGACTTCAGCGCCTCGCAATACTTGTTCGGATCGCCCGCCGAGGTGGTGACGAACTTGACCCCCTGATCGGCCACGAAGCTGACGATGTCCGGATCGCGCACGAACGCCTGGGCGACGTTGATGCCCCACGGCTTGTCGGTGAGCGTCTTCATCTTCTTCACCTCCTCGCGCACCTCGTCGAGGCGGCCGGAAGAAGTCTCGATGATGCCCAGGCCACCGGCGTTAGACACGGCGCTGGCCAGCTGCGCCCGGGCGATCCAGCCCATGGGCGCCTGGACGATGGGGTATTTCACCCCCAGCAGTTCGGTGATGCGGTTCTTCATGACGCGGTTCTCCCTGGCCGGGAATAGAGCGCGATGCCGTCGGGGAATTCAAAAAATTCCTCCCCGTCGGGGGAGGTGTCGGCGCAGCCGACGGAGGGGGTGCGCTCAAACGCCGGGGTGACCCCCTCCACCGCTTCGCGGTCCCCCTCCCCCGATGGGGAGGAATTTACAGCCCCAGCCGCCCGGCCACCTCTTCGCCGATCGCCAGCGAACTCGTCAGCCCAGGGCTCTCGATCCCGAACAGCGCCACCAGGCCCGGCAGGCCATGCACATCGGCCGCGTCCAACCTGAAGTCGGGCTGGGTCTCGCCCGGCCCATGGATCTTGGGTCGCACGCCCGCGTAGTCCGGACTCAGCGCCCCGTCCGGCAGCCCCGGCCAGAACTTGCGGATATAGGCGTAGAACGCCGGCGCGGCGGAAGGATCGACCGTGTAGTCCGGCTGGTCCACATAGTTCAGGTCCGGCCCGAACACCCCCTGCCCGCCCAGGTCGCGGCGATAGTGGGTGCCCAGCGCGCCGGGGATCGGCGGCGGATAGATCAGCCGCTGGAACGGCGCCTTGCCGGCCAGACGGAAGTAGATGCCCTTGCCGAAATGGGCCTCGGGGATCACCGCCTTGGGGAAGCCCTCGATCTCGGCCGCCACATGCTGGGCCGACAGGCCGGGCGCCGTCACCAGATAGCGGCAGGTCAGCACCGTGGGCTCGACGCCGCCGGCCCGGACCGAGAAGCCGCCACCGTCCAGGGGCGTGGCGCCCTCGAACGGCGTGGACAGCACCACCGCCCCGCCGGCGGCCTCGATCTCGCCCTGCAGGGCCAGCATATAGGCGTGGCTCTCGAACACCCCGCTCATCGGCGACAGCAGCGCGCCCTCGCAGGCCAGCTCGGGCTCCATCGCCAGCGCCTGGGCCTTGGACAGCGTCTCCATGCCCTCGACATCGTTGGCGTGGGCCTGGGCCAGGATGGCGTCCAGGCGTTCCAGGTCGCTCTCAGCCTCCGCCACCACCAGCTTGCCGCAGCGGTCGTACTCCACGTGATGGCCGTCGCAGAACGCGTACAGCATCCGCCGGCCCTCGACGCACAGCCGGGCCTTCAGCGAGCCGGTCGGATAGTAGAGCCCGCCGTGGATCACCTCGGAGTTCCGCGACGAGACGCCTTGGCCGATGGCCACGTCCTGCTCCAGCACCGCCACCGTGAGGCCGCGCTTGCCCAGCGCATATCCGCACGCCAGCCCGACGGCGCCCGCCCCCACCACAACCGCGTCAAAGTCGAATTCGGCCATGCCCTCCGCGTATCGCGGATTGCGGCGTCAGGAAACGGCGATCACGCCGCCTCCAGGATGGTCGCCACCCCCTGGCCGCCGCCGATGCACTGGGTCGACAGCGCATAGCGCTTGCTCTCGCGCTTCAGGATCTGCGCCGCCTTGCCCGTGATCCGCGCGCCGGTCGCGCCCAGCGGGTGGCCGATCGAGAGGCCGCCGCCGTCGATATTGACCTTCTCCAGCGGGATGCCCAATTCGCGGATACAGGCCACCGCCTGGCTGCCGAACGCCTCGTTGATCTCGACCACGTCGATATCGTCGATGGTCAGGCCGGCGCGGGCCAGCGCCTTGCGGGTCGCGGGGACCGGACCCATGCCCATGATCTCCGGCGGACAGCCGGCCACCGCCACCGCGCGGATGCGGGCCATTGGTTCCAGGCCATGCGCCTGGGCATAGGCCTCCGAGGTGACCAGCGTCGCCGACGCGCCGTCGGTCAGGGGCGAGGCCGTACCGGCCGTCACCGTTCCGTCGGGCCGGAACGCGGGCTTCAATCCGGCTAGGCCCTCCAGCGTCGTCTGCGGACGCAGACAGCCATCGGCGTCGATCAGCCCCGCCTCGGTCATCACGCCGACGATCTCGTCGCGCAGCCGGCCGGCCGCCTGCGCCTGGGCGGCCTTCTGCTGCGAGGCAAAGGCCAGCTCCTCCTGCGCGGCGCGGGACACGCCGTACTGCGCCGCCACGTTCTCGGCCGTCTCGCCCATGGAGATGTAGGCTTCCAGCAGGCTGGGGTTCGGCGAGAAGTTGAAGCCGCCCTGCGGCACCTGGGTCATGGATTCCACGCCGCCGGCGATGAAGGCGTCGCCCGCGCCGATGGCGATCTGACCCGCCGCGATGTGGATCGCCGACATCGACGATCCGCAGAACCGGTTCACCGTCGCGCCCGCCACCTCGATCGGCAGCCCGGCCAGCAGGCTGGCGATCCGCGCGATGTTGTTGCCCTGGGCCGCCTCGGGATAGGCGCAGCCCAGCAACACGTCCTCCAGCGTGGCCGGATCGATGCCCGTCCGCTCGACCAGCGCCTTGATCGCGATGGCGGCCAGATCGTCGGGCCGGACACCGGCCAAAGCGCCCTTGCGAGCAAAGGTGAAGGGGGTGCGGACATAACCCGCGATGACGGCCTGCTGCATCTCAATACCCTCGAAATTCATCATATTATGATCAACATATAATAGGCCCGATGGCCGTCCGCACCTGAGAAAATCTCGGTCGGTCGTGAGGAAGCGCGAGGCGCGGGCGTTTGACCGGCGACCGTGCGGGCCGCAAACTCGGCCTCTCTCCACGAGGGGCGATGAGATGGCCGTCAAGGATCCGTACGGACACGAGCTGTCGGGCGCGAGCGTCGCGGCGGCCGACCTCTACCAGCGGGCGCTCGACGCCTACCACTGCTACGCGGGCGAGCCGTTCCCGCTGCTGCAGCAAGCGGTGGCCGACAGCCCGGACTTCGTCATGGCCCACCTGCTGATGGGCTACATGACCCTGGTCGGCGCCGACGTGGCGACGGCGAAGATCGGCGTGCGCGCCTTCGACCTCGCCAAGGACCTGCCGGCCACCACCCGTGAGGCGGGCCACCGGGCGGCGGTCGCGAAGATCATGGCCGGCGAGCTCCAGGCGGCCGGCCGAATTCTCGAAGACGTCGCCATCGCCCATCCGCGCGACGTGCTGGCGCTGCAGACCGGCCAGTTGATGGACTTCCTGCTGGGCGACTCGCGGATGCTGCGCGACCGGATCGGCCGCGCCCTGCCCGCCTGGTCGGCCGACATGCCGAACCGGCACGCGATCCTGGGCATGCACGCCTTCGGACTGGAAGAGACCGCCCTCTACGACCGCGCCGAGGCGGCGGGGCGCGAGGCCATCGACCTGGAGCCGCGCAACAACTGGGCGCAGCACGCCGTGGCGCATGTGCTGGAGATGCAGGACCGCCGCGCGGAAGGCGTCGCCTGGATGCGTCGGGACGGTTCGCCCTGGACCCACGAGAGCTTCTTCGCGATCCACAACTACTGGCACCAAGCGCTCTTCCACCTGGGGCTGGGCGAGATCGACGAGGTGCTGAGCCTCTATGACGGACCGATCTATGGCGACCGCTCCAGCATGGCCTTCGACATGGTCGACGCCGCCGCCCTGCTCTGGCGGCTGAAGCTGCGCGGCGTCGATGTCGGCGACCGCTGGGCGCCGCTGGCCGCGATCTATGCCGGCCAGCCGCGCGGCGGCTACGCCTTCGACGACGTGCACGCGGTGATGGCCTATGTGGGCGCGGGCCGTCACGCCGACGCCGATGACGCGATCGCGACCATGATCGCCGCCGTGAACGGGCCCGGCGACAACGCCATGTTCACCCGCGACGTCGGTCTGCCGGTGGGCCAGGCGCTGGTGGCGTTCGGGCGGGGCGACAATGCCCGCGCCATCGATCTCCTCCGGGAGGTCCGCAGCCGCGCGGGCCGCTTCGGCGGCAGCCATGCCCAGCGCGACGTCCTGGACCTGACCTTGATCGCCGCCGCCGGACGCGCCGGCGAGACCAGCCTGGAACGCGCCTTGCTGGCCGAACGCGCCGAGGCCCTGCCCCTGGCGAAGGCGTCACCCGCGCTGGCGGCGTGACGTTCCGGCCATGACGAGCCGATGTATTGAGGCGCGGAGCGTTGTTCAGTCGCGCGGCGACCCTTAGCTTCCCCGCAAATCAAAGCGGGGGAGTGAACACATGCGCAAAATTCTCGGACTGGCCGTCGCGGCGGCGCTGGCGGGCGGCATGGCGCACGCTCAGGTGCCGACAAAGCCGGGCATCCCCTCGATCCTGGTCTGGACGCCGCAGCAGCAATCCGACTGGTACCGCGACATCGAGAGCGTCTACCGCGTCGAGACGGTGAAGCGCGGGACCAAGGTCCATCCGCTGCCCAAGGCCGACAAGCAGATCGACTTCACCTTCGAATATGGCGGCAAGACGCTGTCGGTCGACGATTACATGAAGGCCTACAACGTCTCCGGCGTCGTCGTGCTCAAGGACGGCAAGGTGGTGCTGGAGCGCTACGGCATGGGCCGCAAGCCGGAGGACCGCTGGACCTCGTTCTCGGTGGCCAAATCGGTGACCTCCACCCTGGTCGGCGCCGCGATCCAGGACGGCAAGATCAAGAGCCTCGGCGCGCCGGTCACCGACTACATCCCCGACCTCAAGGGCTCGGCCTACGACGGCGTCACCATCCGCCAGCTCCTGATGATGAGTTCGGGGGTGAAGTGGAACGAGGACTACGTCGACCCGAAGTCCGACGTGGCGCAGTCGGGGACCCTGCCGTTCGAAGCGGGCAAGAACCCCCTGGTCGCCTACATGAGCAAGCTGCCCCGCGCCCATGAGCCGGGGACGATGTTCAACTACAGCACCGGCGAGACCGACCTGGTCGGCATCCTGGTCTCCAACGCCGTGGGCAAGAGCCTCTCGCAATACGCCTCGGAGAAGATCTGGAAGCCGTACGGCATGGAGCGGGACGCCATCTGGGTGGTCGATCCGGCCGGCCACGAGCGCGGCGGCTGCTGCATGTCGATCACGCTGAAGGACTACGCGCGCGTCGGTCAGTTCATGCTGGACGGCGGCAAGGCGGGGGACAAACAGATCCTGCCGGCGGACTGGACCGCCCAGGCGACCACGCCGCAGATCACCAACGGGACCCGCGAGCGCGGCTACGGCTATTTCTGGTGGATGCCCGACAACGGCGCGTTCGAGGCGCGCGGCATCTTCGGCCAGTCGATCACCGTCTTCCGCGACGACCGCATCGTCATCGTCACCAACGCGGCCTGGCCGCAGGCGACGGGCCGGGAGCTGAGCGTGGCGCGCGCGGCGTTCCTCAACGCGGCGCGGGCGGCGGCGAAGGCGATGTAGGCCTTAAGCCTGCTCGCCGCGCCAGCGGAAGCGGTCCAGCGGGATGACCTGGGCGCTGGTGTGCCGCTCGTCGTCCAGCCAGACCGAGCGGCCCTCCAGGGCGACCACGCGATAGATCGGCATCCCACCGGCGTCGACCGACACCATGTCGCCGATGTCGACGGGGTGGGCGGCATTGTGGTCCAGAAGGACCCAGTCGATGGCGTGGGAGGTCGCCATGGCGTCACCTTGAGCTTCTAAGTCCGCATCTGCGCGGCATGCAGCAAGGTTTGCGCCATCGCGGCTGAGGCCTGCCTGAGGGCGATGTTTAGGTCCGGTTCAGATTCGGTCAGCCTTCGGCGCCGCGCGCATAGCCTGGCAGGTCGCCGTAGTAGTCGCTGACCCCGGCGGTGAGTTCGGTGACCATCTCGCGCTCGGCCGCGCTGAGGAACGGGTTCCAGCAGTCCAGGATCAGCACGGCGCGGGGCTGGTCGCTGTCGTTCCAGGCCTCGTGCTCGATGGTGTCGTCGAAGACGAACGCCTTGCCCGGCTCCCACGACCGCTGCTCGGCGCCGACCCGGAAGCCGCAGCCCGGCGGCACGACCAGCGGCACATGCACGATCAGCCGGGCATTGTTGACCCCCACGTGCGGCGGGATCCGCGTCCTGGAATCCAGGATCGAGAACACGGCCGTGGGGCCGGTGCCCTCCAGCCGGCATTGCGGCCAGCTCTCCAGCGCCCGCGCGGTCTTCGGGCAGCGCGCCAGGTTCTCCGCCACCGGCGCCCCGGCCCGCCAGAGATAGAACACGCCCCAGCGGCGGGAGTTGGCCAGTTCCCGCCAGCGCGGCTGCGGCGTGCCGTCGATGGCGATGTAGGGCTCCAGCGCCTCGGGGCCGCCGGCCAGCACCTGGGTCAGTTCGGCCTGGATATCGGCCGTCGCCGCCTCCAGCGTGTCCAGCCACGGGAACAGGTCGCGGTCGTAGAATTCGATGGCCGGAAGCTGCGGCACGTACATGAAGCTGGGCTGCGGGCGGAAGACGCGGCGGCGACGTAGCAGGATGTCCCGAGACTGCTCCACCCGGTCCAGCGGCGCGTCGGCGTGGCGCGCCCGGATCGGATCCAGCCGTTCGTCGAGGAAACGGGCCAGTTCGCCGTCATTGGCGTCGACCACCGCCTTGGCGTGGTCCAGCACGGGACGAAGGGCCGGCGACAGGAACTTGGGGATCGCCTGCATCGCCGTGCGGTAGGTGGCCGCCGCGGCGCGCGTCTCGCCCAAGCCCTCGTGATGCAGCGCCGTCTGCAGCATGGCGCGGAAGTCGCCGGGCTCCATCGCCTCGACGAGCTGACGGATCCTGAGATCCTCGGAATCGATCACGTTCAGCAACCCCAACACGGCGCTTTTACCTAGGGCTAGCATGTCGGGATCGCCGACTTATTGCAGCTTCGATGAACGCGTTCATCGGCGCGACGAGCGGTCGTTGACGCGGCGCGCGCTGGACAGAAGCGGCCGTTCAGGGCGTTGTGCCCGCGATGCGCGCCCTCCTCACCGCCCTGTCGATCCTCGTCGCCGCTCCGGCCGCCGCCGCACCGTTCGGCCTGGAAAAGGCCGGCTGGACCCTGGTCACCGCCAGCGACGACACCTGGGTCTACATGCGCCATCACGCCCACGCCGAGGATGGGGTGCGCAAGGCCTGGACGGCCTACGATTCCGACAAGCCGCTGCGGCGCGACGGGTTCGACTTCCGCTCGGTCGAGAGCCTGAGCGAGTTCGACTGCCGCAAGGGCCTGTCGCGTGTGGTCGACGAGATCTTCCACGACGCGCCGGGACTGGCCGGCAAAAGCTGGCGCTCGCCGAAGTTCGTGGTCACGCCCTGGGCCGCGCCGGCGCCCGAGTCGGTGGGCGCCATCCGCATCGCCTTCGCCTGCCGGGCCATCACCCAGACTTAGAGCCTCGCTTGACCGACGCTGGGGCAAGCGCCGCAGCGTCCGCCACTTGAACATCGGGGGTGGGCTTTGCGATCGTTCCTACGGCTTCTGGCGCTGTGCTTCGCGGCCAGCCTGGTCACCGCCTGCGCGCGGGACATCCCCTACCCCAAGCTGGAGGCGAAGTACGCCAGCCCGGCCTCGCGCTACATGGACTTGCCCGGCGGCCTGCACGTTCACTACCGCGACCAGGGCCCGCGCGATGCGCCGGTCGTGGTGCTGGTCCACGGCTTCTCGGCCTCGCTGCACGCCTGGGAGCCCTGGGTCGCACGCCTGCCCGACTACCGCGTCATCAGCCTGGACTTGCCCGGCCACGGCCTGACGCGGGCGCCGACCGACTACGTCCCCTCCACCGACCGCAGCGTGGCGGTGGTGGACCAGGTGGTCAGCGGCCTGGGCGTCCAGCGCTTCGTCATCGGCGGCAATTCCATGGGCGGCGGCGTCTCGTGGAACTACGCTCTGCAGCATCAGGACAAGCTGAACGGCCTGGTGCTGGTGGACGCCGGCGGCTGGCCGTCTTCGGAGAAGCCCAAGGGCCAGCCGATGGTGTTCAAGCTGCTGTCCAACCCGGTCGGGCGCTGGGCGCTGCGCAACGCCGACCCCAAGCTGATGGCCGAGAAGGGGCTGAAGCAGGCCTACGAGGACGAAAGCCTGGTCACCCCGGCCATCGTCACCCGCTATGTCGAGCTGGCCCGCGCACCCGGCCACCGCGCCATCCTGACCGGCGGCCGCGGCGGCCCGCCCGGCGCCAAGGTGACGCCCGAGACCTTCAAGGCGATCACCGTCCCGACCCTGGTGATGGTCGGCGAGAAGGACCAGGTCATCCCCGCCGACAACTCCCGCAAGCTGGCCGGCGCGATCCCCGGTGCGAAGCTGGTCGTCTATCCCGAAGGCGGCCACGTGCCGATGGAACAGCTCCCCGACAAGTCCGCCGCCGACCTGAGGGCGTTCCTGGCGGGCTTGAAGAAGCCAGCGGTCTAAGACCCCGTCGCGTCGCAGGCGCTGTCGTTCACCGCCAAGACGCCAAGGACGCCAAGGGGTCGCGGAGACATGAGTCTCTTGGCGAACTTGGCGTCTTGGCGTCTTGGCGGTCATCTTCCGGCGATGACGCGCCATTCCATCACGTCGACTGGGTCGTGTCCGGCAGGCTGAGAATGCGCTTGGAGACGATGTTGTTCTGGATCTCGGACGAGCCGCCGTAGATCGACATCGCCTTGCCGAACAGCCAGCCGCGCACGGTCTCCAGCTCCTCGGGCTTGAAGTCGCCGCCCTCCCAGCCCAGGCCCTGGTGGCCCATGATCTCCAGGGACAGTTCGGCGCGGGTCTGGGCCACGTGGGTGGCCGAGTTCTTCAGCACCGAGGCGGCGTTGCCGGGACTGTTGTTGCCCTTAGCCTCGGCCACGGCGCGGGCCAGCGTCAGGCCGTGCACCTTGGCGTCCATCTGGTGCTTGATCACCCGGGTGCGCAGGTCGCTGTCGGCGATCCGACCGTGGTCGTCCACGCCGACATATTTCTTGGCGATGTCCGACAGCGGCGCCGGCGGACGGCCGCCCGTGGACGCCCCGGTCTGGCTGGCCCGCTCGTGCTGCAGCAGGCGCTTGCCCACGGTCCAACCCACGTTCAGCTGGCCCAGCAAGGCGTCCTTGGGCGCCTTGGCGTCGGTGAAGAAGGTTTCGCAGAACGGCGAAGCGCCGGCGATCAACGCGATCGGCCGCGTCTCGATCTCCTTCTGGTGCATGTCGATCAGCATGAAGCTGATCCCCTCGTGCTTCTTGGCCGAGGGGTCGGTGCGCACCAGGCAGCCGCACCAGTCGGAGTATTGGGCCCCGCTGGTCCACGTCTTTTGCCCGTTGATGGTCCAGCCGTCGCCGTTGTCCACGGCCTTGGTCTGCAGGCTGGCCAGGTCCGACCCGGCGTTGGGCTCGGAGTAGCCGACGCACCACTGCACGTCGCCGCGAACGATGGGCGGCAGGTGCTTCTGCTTCTGCGCCTCGGTGCCGTAGTCCATGATCGTCGGGCCGATCATCGTCACGCCCATGCCGAACATCAGCGGGTTGAACGCGCCGATCTTGGTCATTTCCTGCAGCAGCACGCGCGCCTGCTGGGGCGAGAGCCCGCCGCCGCCATACTCCTTCGGCCACGTGGGGGTGCCCCAGCCCTTCTCGCCCATGGCCTTGCGCCACTTGGCCAAGTCGGGATCGTTCACCCGGACCTCGGCGGTCCCCAGGCTGGCCTTGCCCTTCAGCGCCGCGGGGAAGTTGGCTTCGAGCCAGGTCTTCGCTTCCGTGCGGAAGGCTTCGAGATCGGTGTCGCCGCCGAAGTCGGCCATGGGAAAGTCCTCCTGCTGGGACCGCCAAACTACGACAGCCCGTCTTGGCGCCAACCCTAAAGCGGATGACGTGGCGACAGCGAAGAGCTGTATGGAGGGCCCCACGATGGAGCGACGATGAATCCCTGGATCCACCTCGACACGGCCCAGATCCCCGGCGGCGGCGAGCTCAAGCTCATGCAGCGCGGCCAGGACTACTCGATCATGTCCGGCAACATCGAGCTGATGAACAGCCGCCTCTACGGCTCCGAGGTGGCGCTGTTCAAGCTGGCCTGGGCCAAGGCCGCCAGCCGTCAGGCCCCGCGCGTCCTGATCGGCGGCTTAGGGATGGGCTTCACCCTACGCGCCGCCGTGGCCGACCTGCCGAAGGACGCCAGGATCGTGGTGTCCGAACTGGTGCCCGAGGTGATCGCCTGGGGCGGCGGCCATCTGGGCGGGCTGTATGGCGACAGCCTCTCCGACCCCCGGGTGAAGATCGTCCGGGGCGACGTCGCCGACCAGCTGGTCGAGCCCAAGCCGCTGTACGACATGATCCTGATGGACGTGGACAACGGCCCCGACGGCCTGAACCGCGACGCCAACGACAGCCTCTATTCCCTGCACGGCCTGACCATCCTGAAGCGCGCCGTGACGCCGGGCGGGGTGGTGTCGATCTGGTCGGCCGCCCCCGACGACAAGTTCGCCCGCCGGTTCGCCCACGCCGGCTTCACCGTCACCGAGCACAAGGTGGGCGCCAGCCCGTCGGGCAAGGGGCCGAAGCACGTGATCTGGGTGGGCGTTGCCCGCTAGCGCGCCGGCGGCGGAACGTAGCAGCCCAGGCGGCGTTGCCGCTTGAGCATGACCATAAGTCCCCGGGCGGCCAACGACGTCGGAACCTCGCGCGAAGAGCGCGCGGCCAGGCTGACGGCGACGCGAAACCTGAAGATGGCCCGGTCGGCCCACGCCTATGTGCGGGGCAGCACCGCGAAGTTTTATGCCTGGCTCGAGGAGGGCGCGGGCAAGACGCCCGAGGGTCCACCGGTCTGGATCTGCGGCGACTGCCACGTGGGCAACCTGGGTCCGCTGGCCGACGCCAAGGGCCGGGTGGCCGTGCAGATCCGCGACCTGGACCAGACGGTGATCGGCAATCCCGCACACGATCTGATCCGGCTGGGCCTGTCCCTGGCCTCGGCGGCGCGCGGCTCGGACCTGCCCGGGGTCACCACCGCCCGCATCCTGGAGAACCTCGCCGCCGGCTACGAGGCGGCGCTGGCAGGCAAGTTCGACAAGCCCCGCGACAAGAGCAACCGCCCGCGCGTCATCCAGGGCCTGCTCGAGCACGCCGTCCGCCGGCGCTGGCGGCACCTGGCCCAGGAGCGGCTCGACACCGTCAAGCCCATGGTGCCGCTGGGCCGCAAGTTCTGGCCCCTGTCGCCCGACGAACAGGCCGACCTGCGCGCCCTGTTCCAGGAAAAGGCGCTGCACGAGATGATCGGCGGCCTGCAAGGCCGCGACGACCATCCGCCGGTCGAGATGGTCGACGCCGCCTACTGGATCAAGGGTTGCAGTTCGCTGGGCCGCCTGCGCTACGCCGCCATGCTGCGGGTCGGCGAAGGCGCCCGCTCGACGCTGTGCCTCGTGGACATCAAGGAGGCGGTTCGCGCCGCCGCGCCACGGGCGCCGGACCTGACCATGCCCCGCGACAACGCGGTCCGCGTGGTGACCGGGGCGCGAGCCCTCTCCCCGCACCTCGGCGAACGGATGATCGCCGCGCGGCTCCAGGACACCGCCGTGGTCATGCGCGAGCTCATGCCGCAGGACCTGAAGATCGAGGTGGAGCGCCTGAGCCGCCAGGAGGCCACGACCCTGGCCTACTACCTCGCCGGCGTCGTCGGCCGCGCCCACGGCCGCCAGATGGACGCGGCCACCCGCGACGCCTGGCGCACCGACCTGAACCGGGCGCGCACCGCCACCCTGGACGCCCCGTCCTGGCTCTGGTCCAGCGTCGTCGAGCTGATCTCGGTGCACGAGGCGGCCTATCTGGAGCATTGCCGGCGCTACGCCCTGAGCGTGGCCGCTTAGGCCCGCTAGCCGCCGGCCGATCCTTCAGGTAGCCGTGGCGCCATGTCGGCACGCCAGAAGTCCTGCGGCCCCTGCACCCTCTGCTGCAAGCTGCTGGCGGTGAGCGAGCTGGCCAAGCCGATGGGCCAGTGGTGCGCCCACCTCCAGCCCGGCGCCGGCTGCGGAATCTACGACACCCGCCCGCACAGTTGCCGCACCTTCGAGTGCGTCTGGCTCATGGACCCGGAGATGCCCCACCGCTTCCGGCCCGACCAGACCAAGGTGGTCCTGGACCAGGACCCGGACGGCCTCTGGCTCATCGCCCGCTGCGACGCCGCCAACCCCCAGGCCTGGCGCAGAAACCCGATGTACATGGCGCTCAAGGCCTTCGCCACGCAGCACTGGGGCAAGGGCAAGCTGGTGTTGGCGGTGGCGGGCCGGCGGACGTGGGTGATCACGCCGAAGGAAGACATCGACCTGGGCGAGATCGATCCCCGCTCGGGGTTGAAGGTGGTTGAGGGAACGGATGGACGGGTGACGGTTGAGATGACGCCGCCGGCGAGCTAGGATGTTTCACATTTGTTCTTGACCGTTGTGTCATCCCGCGTGTTCTACAAGCGTGGCCTTGGACGCTCGGTTCTCGCATGGAAATTCTTGAACTCGTTCGCGTGTTCGCCATCGCGCTTCTTGCGGGCTTGGCGTGCCTGCTGGCCATGATCGCTGTCGTTGCCCTGGTCGCACTGACGCAGCACTGGACCTACGTTCGCAAGCGGCGCAACGCCCCGGCTCGGTCTTCAGACGAAGCGCCACGCATCAAGGCGCGAATGTCGCGCTTGGCGCGGCCGACCTTGCTACTGACGCCCGCGACGGAATCGGGATTCTCAAAGCTTGGCGGCAATCCGGAGTTACCCGCCGGCTTTGACTGGCCTGCCGATGGCCGGCGGCCACGCACCTTTATCGCGCAGATCGATCTTGCTGATGTCCGAAATCACGATGGTCCCGAATGGCTTCCGCCCGCCGGACGCCTCTACGCGTTCGTCGATGAAGCGCGTTACGGCTTTGCCGATCTCGTCCGCATCGTCAGCACTGACGAACCGTCAGGGTGGGCCGCGGAACCGCCGGCGCGGGTTGAAAAGCGTGAAGACCGACGCTTGGCCTCGTCATTTGTAGAGCGGCGGATAGCCTTCGCGAAGCACAGGTCGGTTCCCAGCCTGGATTGGCTGGGCGTCGACCTGACCGAAATTGACCTCGGGGACGAAGAACTCGACGAACTCGCTGACGCGCCGGACGCGCCCTTTGGCGAGGCGCCCCAGCATCGGATCGGCGGCTATCCTTCCGAGATCCAGGATGAGCAGATGGCAATCTCCTGCGAGCTGATGCGTCGCGGGTTGCCGACCGAATATGGTGAAACGGAGATCACACCCGCTATCGAGCGGGCCTCGAAGCAGTGGCGGATGCTGCTGCAGATCGACTCCGACCCGGAGCTCAAGATGAACTGGGGCGATGGCGGTCGACTCTATGTCTTCATCCGCGAGAAGGACGCCCTCAAGGGCGATTTCTCGCAGACGGTGACGATCTCGCAGAGCTACTAGGCCCGATCGACAGTCATGAGCCTTCTCCCCTTGCGGGAGAAGAGCCTGCCCCCCGCGAAGGCGGGGGTGGCCTGCAAAGCAGGTCGGATGAGCGGCCGTGCAAGCCCTTCAGCCGCCATGGCGCGTCAGCGCCGACAAGGTCGACCACGAACCACACGAATCACACGAACCGGCCTTGCCCGCTCGCGAGGGCCGCGGATTCTGGACACCGTTCGTGTGGTTCGTGTGGTTCGTGGTCGAATAACCCCGCCTGCGGCGCGCACAGGATCGGACAAGGGAGCGCAACCCCTCACCCGTCAGCCCTCCGCTGCCACCTTCTCCCGCAAGGGGAGAAGGCTCAGCGATGGTTGTGAGTGGCGATCGGGCTTAGGCCGGCGCCAGTTCCTTCACCTTCTCCCACTCCGCCCACAACCGCTTCGCCTCGGCCTTCGCCGGCCCCACCGACGCGTCCTTCACGTGGCCGTAGCCCCGGATCTGCTGCGGGACGGCAGCGATCTGCGCGGCGAGTTTCAGGCGGTCCTTGTTCAGGCCTCCCACAACCCGCTCGAGATCGGCTTCGAAGTCGGCGAGCAGGCCGCGCTCCATCTTGCGCTCGGCGGTGTAGCCGAAGATGTCCAGCGGGCCGCCGCGCAAGCCCTTGAGCTTGGCCAGCGTCGGGAACGCCAGGTCCAGCATCCAGGGCGAGAAGGCCATCTTCATCGGCTTCCCGTCCGGACCCTTGCGGGCGAGGATCGGGGGCGAGAGCCAGACCTTGGCCTTGCCGCCCTTGAACGTCTGCTCGCGGTACGTGGCGAACCGGCCGTCCGAATAGAGGCGCGCGACCTCGTACTCGTCCTTGTAGGCCATCAGCTTGTAGAGGCTGACCGCCGTGGCGCGGGTCAGGGCGTCGGAGCCCAGGGGCGCCTCCGCCGCGCGCACCCGCTCCACCTTGGCCCGGTAGCGGTCGGCGTAGGCCTGGTCCTGATAGGCCGTCAGTTCCTTCACGCGGTGCGCGATCAGATCGTCCAGCGGCATGGTCTCTGGTGTCGGCACGTCGTCCTCGCGCTTGCCGCGCGCGGTCGGATCGAACGCCGCCTTGCGACCCAGTTCGAAGGCCTGGAGGTTGGCCTCGACCTCCACGCCGTTCAGCCGGATCGAGCGATAGAGCGCGCGGCTGGAGACCGGGACCACGCCCTTCTGCCAGGCGAAGCCCAGCATGATCATGTTGGCGTAGATGGCGTCGCCCATGTTGCTCTCGGCCAGATGGCTGGCCGGCGCGGCGTCGTAGCTCTTGGTCGCCGCCGCGATCCGCTTGCCCTGCTCGTCGGCGTCGAAGCGGACGTCGCGATCCGTGACGAAGTCGGCGGTCGGCGCGAAGTCGGCGTTGCCGACCGCCACCGTGCGGTCCTTGGCGTAGAGCGACAGCGCGTCCGGGCCGGCGGCCGACAGCAGGTCGCAGGCGATCAGCACGTTGGCGCTCGCCGCCGGGACCCGCCCGCCGATCGTCGTGGTCTCGGTCTCGCCGATGCGGACGTGGCTGAACACCGCCCCGCCCTTCTGGGCCAGGCCGGTCATGTCCACCACCGAGGCCGAGCGGCCGTCCACGTGGGCGGCCATGGCCAGGATCGAGGCGACGGTGGTGACCCCCGTGCCGCCCACGCCGGTGAAGACGATGTTCTGGACGCCCTTGAGCTCCTGGAACACCGGCAACGGCGTGGAGTCGGCAGTCAGCGCCGGGCCCGCCTCGTGGTGCGCGTTCTCGGCGCCTTCCAGGGTGATGAACGACGGGCAGAAGCCGTCCAGGCAGGAGTAATCCTGGTTGCAGCTGGACTGGTTGATCTTCCGCTTGCGGCCGAACTCGGTGTTCAGCGGCTCGACCGAGACGCAGTTCGACGCCTTGGAGCAGTCGCCGCAGCCTTCGCAGACCAGCGGGTTGATCATCACCCGCAGCGGCGCCGCGGCCATCTTGCCGCGCTTCCGCCGCCGGCGCTTCTCGGTGGCGCAGACCTGGTCGTAGATCAGCACCGTGACGCCGGGGGTGTCGCGCAGCTGGCGCTGCACCTTCATCAGCTCGATGCGCGGGCGCACTTCCACGCCGGGCGCCAGGTCGGTGACGGTCTGGTAGCGCTCGGGCTCGGCGGCCACGACCACCACGGTCTTCACGCCCTCGGCGGCGAGTTGCCAGGTGATCTGCGGGACGGTGAAGCCGCTCTCGGCCGCCTGGCCGCCGGTCATGGCCACGGCGTCGTTGAACAGCAGCTTGTAGGTCATGTTGGCGCCGGCCGCGACGGCGGCCCGGATCGCCAGCGAGCCGGAGTGGTTGTAGGTGCCGTCGCCCAGATTGACGAAGACGTGCTTCTCGTCGGTGAACGGCGAGGCCCCGACCCAGCTCAGACCCTCGCCGCCCATGTGGCTGTTGAGGTCGGTCGACGGGTCGTTGAAGCTGGCCATGTAGTGACAGCCGATGCCGGCCAGGGCGCGCGACCCCTCGGGCAAGCGCGTCGAGGTGTTGTGCGGGCAGCCCGAGCAGAAGAACGGCTTGCGCTGCTGGTCGGCCGACAGCGTCACGGCGGCCATGGAGGCGGCCGAGACCCGGTTCAGATAGTCGTACACCCGGTCCATGTGCGGGCCGGCCGGCAGGCGGTCGGCGATCGCCAGGGCGATTTCCGCCACCGACAGCGAGGTCAGTTCCGACAGCAGCGGCGCGCCGCTCTCGTCGGTCTTGCCGATGATCCGCGGGCGGGCTTGGGCGGGCAGGTCGTACAGCGCGGCGCGGGCCTGAACCTCGATCAGCGGCCGCTTGTGCTCGATGACCATCAGGGTTTCGAGACCGGCGGCGAACGCGCGGATGCCGACCGGCTCAAGCGGCCACGGCATGCCGACCTTGTAGATGGCGACGCCCAGGCTGGCGGCTTCCGCCGTGGTGATGCCCATGGCGGCGAACGCCTCGATCACGTCCTTGTAGGCCTGGCCCTGGCAGACGATGCCCAGGCGCGGGCGCGCGGCGCCCAGCATGATCCGGTCGATGCGGTTGGCGCGCGCGAAGGCCAGGGCGGCGGGAATCTTCTGAGTCCGCAGGCGCCGCTCCTTGTCGAGCGGCTGGTCCTTCAGGCGGATTCCGAGTCCGCCCTGCGGAAGGCGGAAGTTCTCCGGCGTGACGAACCGATGGCGGTCCAGCGAGACGTCGATGGTCGCGCCCGAGTCCATGGTGTCGGCCAGCGCGATCATCCCGACCCACAGGCCCGAGAAGCGCGACATGGCGATGCCCATCAGGCCGTAGTCCAGCACCTCCTGGACGTCGGCCGGCGACAGCACCGGCATCTCGAAGTCCTGGAACGCGTATTCCGACTGCGACGGCAGGGTGGAGGATTTGCAGTTGTGGTCGTCGCCGGCCACGGCCAGCACCCCGCCCTTGGGGAACACGCCGGCGAAGTTGGCGTGCTTGAAGACGTCGCCGGTGCGGTCCACGCCCGGCGCTTTCCCGTACCACATGCCGAAGACGCCATCGTACTTCGCCTGCGGGAACAGATTTGCCTGCTGGCTGCCCCAGACGGCGGTGGCCGCGAGGTCCTCGTTCAGGCCCTCCTTGAACACCACCTCGGCGGCCTTGAGGTGCTTGCCCGCGCGCGCGGCCTGCTGGTCGAGGCCGCCCAGCGGCGAGCCGCGATAGCCCGAGACAAACCCCGCCGTATTGAGCCCGGCCGCCCGATCCAACCGGTGCTGATCCATCAGGACACGGAGCAGCGTCTGGACGCCGGTGATGAAGACCCGGCCGTCCGTGAGCAGAAATTTGTCGTCGAGCGTCACATCCTGGTGCCGCATCGCAATTTTTTTCCTTTCGGGCCTCCCCTAACGGATTGCACGATCATATAAGTGCGCCGCAATTGCTTGCCA
This sequence comes from Alphaproteobacteria bacterium, assembly GCA_018821435.1. Classification (GTDB taxonomy): domain Bacteria; phylum Pseudomonadota; class Alphaproteobacteria; order Caulobacterales; family Caulobacteraceae; genus Phenylobacterium. Next base: position 62,019 of record JAHJME010000031.1, on the reverse strand, counting down.
AAAGCATGCCCCGGCACGGTGGTTCCGGGGCAAGAACAATATGCTCTCATGCCAATTACAGGAGGAATTGTTGTCCGAGACCCTCGACGCGGTCGATGCCAAGATTCTGGATTTGATCCAGCACGACGCCGGCCTGTCCGTCGCCGAGATCGCCGACCGTGTGGGATTGTCCTCCAGCCCCTGCTGGCGGCGCATCAAACGACTGGAAGACGCGGGCGTGATCCAGCGCCGCGTGACCATCCTGGACCGCGACAAGCTGGGCCTTGGGTTCGAGGTCTATTGCACCGTCAAGCTGTCGCTGCCGACCAAGGACAACCTCGACGCCTTCGAGACCGCCATCACCAAGCTGGCCGAGGTGGTGCAGTGCGCCACGGTCACCGGCTCGGCCGACTATGAGCTGCGGATCGTCACCCGCGACATGCACGCCTTCGACGACTTCCTGCGCGAGAAGATCCTGAGCCTGGGCCTGGTCTCCAACATCGAGAGCCGGATCGTGATCCGCTCGGTCAAGAACACCACCGCCGCGCCGCTGGGGCTGGTCAGCCCGTACGTGAGTGCGCAAAGCTAGGCCTCCGCCGCAGGAGCCTTCCCCATGATCGAACTCGTCATCGACCAGCGCCGCAAGGATCTCGGCGGCTTCGAGGTCGGGCGCGTCCTGCCCTTCCATTCGCACCGGATGGTCGGGCCGTTCGTGTTCTTCGACCACATGGGGCCGGTCGAGTTCCAGGCCGGCTTCGGCCGCAACGTCGACGTCCGGCCGCACCCGCACATCGGCCTGTCGACCGTGACCTATCTGTTCGACGGCCACATCACCCACCGCGACAGCGTCGGCGCGATCCAGGAGATCAATCCGGGCGAGGTCAACTGGATGACCGCCGGGAAGGGCATCACCCACTCCGAGCGGTTCGAGACCCTGCGCGCCAACGGCGGCAAGATGCACGGCATCCAGGCCTGGGTCGCCCTGCCCACCGAGCACGAGGAGACTGACCCCAGCTTCGCCAACCATCTCCCGGCGGACCTGCCCACCTACGAGAGCCCGGACGGCAAGCTCTGGAGCCGGCTGGTGGCCGGCAAGGGCTGGGGCGCCGAGGCCAAGGTGAAGACTCTCTCGCCGATGTTCTACTGCCACTGGAACCTGAAGGCCGGCGGCCGCGCCGAGCTGCCCGCCGAATACCCCGAGCGCGCGGCCTATGTGGCCGAAGGCGTGGTCGAGGTGGACGGCCGCGAATTCCACGCCGGCCAGATGATCGTCTTCAAGCCCGGCGAGCCGGTACTGTTCACCGCCGTGCGCGACGCCATCGTCATGCTGCTGGGCGGCGAGCCCGTGGGCCCGCGCTTCATCGAATGGAACTTCGTCTCCTCGTCCAAGGAGCGCCTGGAACAGGCCAAGGCCGACTGGCGCGCCGGCCGCATGAAACTGCCCGACGCCGACCACGCCGAGTTCATCCCCCTCCCCGAACCCGCCCCGCCGGCGAACCCGATGAGCTAGCCGGCAACCAGGAAGTCCACCACCGCACGGACGCTGGGAAGCTGGCCCCGGCGGTGCGGTGTCAGGATGGTGGTTGTCACCTCGCCCGCAGTCCAGTCCGGCAGAATCCGGACCAGCTGGCCGCCGGCGATGTCGGACCGGCAGAACGGCTCCGGCAGAACGGCGACGCCAAGGCCCTGGGCGGCGGCGCTCAGCAACAGCATGGATTCGTCGGCGGTCATCCGCGCCTTGGGCGTGACCACGGCCTCCCCGCCGTCGGCGTGGCGCAGCTTCCAGGCCGCGAACGATGGGCCGGCCAGGAGCGCGTCGTGGGCGGCCAGGTCCGCCGGCGTCCGCGGTGTCCCGCGCCCGGCCAGATAATCCGGCGACGCCACCAGCACGAACGGCTCCACCCGCAGGCGCCGCTGGACCAGGCCGGAATCCGGCAGCGGGGCGAAGTGGCTGCGGATCGCGATGTCGAAGCCCTCCTGGGCGATATCGACGAACCGGTCCGTGGCGTGGACCACCACATGCAGCTTCGGGTGACGCACCGCCAGTTGCGGCAGGCGCGCGGCCAGCTCGAACTGGACGGTGGGGATCGAGGCGGTAAGGCGCACGACCCCCGCCGGCTCGGCCTGGCGTCGCTGCACCGCGGCCTCGGCGCCCTCCACCTCGATCAGGGCGGCGCGAGCATGGGCGTAAACATCGCGGCCAACATCGGTCAGGACGAAGCTGCGCGAGGTGCGATGCACCAGCCGGGCCCCCAGCCGCGCCTCCAGTTCTCCTACGCGCTTGCTGATGGTCGACTTCGGAAGGCCCAGCCGGCGCGCCGCCGGGGCGAAGCCGCCGCTCTCCACGGCCTGGGCGAACAGGAAGAGGTCGTTGGCGTTGAGCATCTCATCGTCCATGAACGTGGACGATAGGTCCACATTTCTTCCTCTATCGCCGCAACGTCCACGTCGCCAGCTTCAGCCCTAACGCGAACCTGGAGACGACCATGGACCCCATCCTCTTCTACGGCGTGCCCGAGGGCTGTTCGTTCGGCGCCATCGTGGCCCTGGAATGGTCGGGCAGGCCCTATCGCCTGTGCCGCATCCAGATGCCGGGCGAGGTGTCGAGCCCCGCCTACAAGCGCCTGAACCCGCTGGGCGAGACACCCACCCTGATGACCGCCGACGGCGCGACGTTCAGCCAGACCCAGGCCATCCTGCAGCACATCGCCGCCACGTCCGGCGACCCCCGCATGGGAGCCCGCCCGGGCCAACCCGGCTTCGACCGGCTGAACGAGATGCTGGCCTTCCTCACGACCACTTTCTTCAGCAGCTTCAGCCCGCTGTGGCAGACGGTGGAAGGCGCCAGCGAGGCGGACAAGGCCGTGCTCATCCCCAACGGCCGCCGGAAAGTCCGCAAGGCGCACGCGCAGCTGGAGGCCCTGCTGGCCGGCCGCGACTGTATGGTCGGCGACGGCCCCACCCTGGCCGAAGCCTATTTCATGGGAATCTCCCGCTGGAACGACTTCCACCAGGCCATCGACCCGGCGGAATTCCCCGCGGTCCAGGCGCTGCGGGCGCGGATGGAAAAGGACCCCGCCGTCCGCTTCGCCCTCGCCATCGAGCATGAGGAACCCGCGGAAAGTGCGGGCGGCTTCCGGGGCCACGTCGGCCTGGAGGCTGTGCTAGAGGGCCAACGCGCCCCAGCCTGAACGCCAGGTCCGCGCCCGTGACCGAGGCGGCCAAGGGCGCGGGGCTTGTAGAGTGGATCCCGCTGGCATGGTTGGCGAGCGCCGGTTGCCCCGCGGCGCCCCACCGTCGACCAACCCATCGGCTACGACCGCTTCTGACGCACCCCTGTGGTTCACTCCCCAACATGAGCAGTCTCCCGCCCGTGATCGAACAGGCCGACGCCATGTTGGCGCGGGTGGCCAGCCTGAATCTTCAGGCCGCCGAGCACGTGCACGCCTGCCTGCTGGACACGACCCAGCCCGATCAGCTCGCCCAGCTTTCGCGCGCCGCGACCCAGCTCTCCCGGTCCATGCGCCAGACCCTGGCCCTGCTGGCCCGGCTGCAGGCCGACCGCGCCAAGGCCGCGCGCGAGGCCGCCCGACATGAGACCTGGCTGAAGAGCCGGGCCGAGCCGGACCCCGACCCGGCGGACCTCTTCCAAGCCGAACACATCGACGACGTCCAGACCGGCGTCGTCCGCGTCATCGCCCGGGTCGCCGACGGCGATCGCGACCGCGAGACCGCGCTGGTCCATCGCTTCGACCGCGAGCTCGACGACTGGTGGGACGAGCCCGACTTCCTCGACTACGACGTCGATGCGGTCGTGCGCCACGCCTGCCGGGTCCTGGACCTGCCGGCGGACGTCGCCGCCCGGTGGCGCGATCTGCCCGATCCCGACTGGTCCCCCGATCCCGCCCCGCGCGTCGACCGCCCGGACCCGGACCGCGTCATCAACTGGCCGCCCCACGCGGACATTGTCGCCGAGGATATAGCCGCCGAGGACGATGATCCCGCCAATACCCCCCGCGCGGACTCCGGCTGAGGGTCCGCACGGCGCGCCATAGGCTGAGCCATGGGGGGCGCCCGCAATAAGAGGTTGTCATTTCGGACGATCCGCAGGATCGATCCGACCCACGCGCACGGGATTTCGGGTCCCGCCTTGCGCTTCGCTTGGCTTGGACGACGAGTTTTCACCGCATGAACGTCAGCGTGTTCGACCTCTTCAAGCTGGGCGTCGGTCCGTCCAGCTCCCACACCATGGGCCCGATGACCGCCGCGCACCGGTTCCTGGCGCGGCTGGGGCCGGACCTGGCGCGGACGGCGCGGGTGCAGACGACCCTCTACGCCTCGCTGGCCCTGACCGGGCGCGGCCACGCCACCGACCGGGCGGTGATCCTGGGGCTGGCGGGCTTCGAGCCCCGGACCCTGGACCCCGACGCCGCCGACGCGGTGATCGCCGCCGTCCGCGAGACCGGGCGCATGACGCTGGGCGGCACGCACGAGATCGCCTTCGACGAGGCCAGCGACCTGCTCTGGGAAGGCCGCACCCGCCTGCCCCAGCATCCCAACGCCATGATGTTCACGGCGTTCGACGCAGGCGGCCAGCCGCTGGACAGCCGGGTCTATTTCTCCGTCGGCGGCGGCTTCGTCCGCGACGAGGACGAGTTCGGCCAGAACACCGCGCCCGAGCGCGCGTTGCCCGCGCCCTTCCCGTTCGAGAGCGGCGCCGACCTGCTGGCCCAGGCCGAGGCGGCGGGCCTGACCATCGCCGGCCTGATGACCGCCAACGAGCTGGTGCTGCGCTCCGAGGCCGAGATCGCCGCCGGCCTCGATGAGATCACCGACGCCATGTACGCCTGCATCGATCGCGGCATGCGCACGCCGGGCATCCTCCCCGGCGCCCTGAAGGTACAGCGTCGCGCCAATGCCATCTGGCGCAGCCTGGTCGAGGACGCCGACAAGCGTATCGCCGATCCGCTGGCCGCCCTGGACTGGGTCAACCTCTGGGCCTTGGCCGTAAATGAGGAAAATGCCGCTGGAGGGCGCGTAGTCACCGCCCCCACCAACGGCGCCGCCGGGCTGCTGCCGGCCGTGCTGCGCTACTATGATCGCTTCCACCAGGGCACGGCGGCGGGACGGCGCACCTTCCTGCTGACGGCGGCGGCGATCGGGGCGCTGTACAAGACCAACGCCTCGATCTCGGGGGCCGAGGTGGGCTGCCAGGGCGAGGTCGGCGTCGCCTGCTCGATGGCGGCGGCGGGGCTGGCGGCGGCCTTGGGCGCGACGAACGCCCAGATCGAGAACGCCGCCGAGATCGGCATGGAGCACAATCTGGGCCTGACCTGCGATCCCATCGGCGGCCTGGTGCAGATCCCCTGCATCGAGCGCAACGCCATGGGCGCGGTGAAGGCGATCGACGCCCAGCGCCTGGCCATGCTGGGCGACGGCCAGCACACGGTCAGCCTGGACAAGGTGATCGCCACCATGAAGCGCACTGGCGAGGACATGAGCGCCATCTACAAGGAGACGTCCCTGGGCGGCCTGGCCGTCAATCTGGCGGAGTGCTGAAAGACTTTGTCGGATCGGCCCCGGCCCGTTCGTCCTACGCGTGGAAACGCAATGGAGCCCGACATGTCCGAGTTCGCCTGGATGAGCCGCCGTCACGCCCTGATCGGCACGGCCGCCGTGACGGGTCTCGCCGCCTGTGGGCGCAAGCCGCCGGAGAAACGCGCGATGCAATTCACTGAAACAGGACTGGCCCGGCTCGAAGCCGACCTGAAGGCCAACGTCGCCAAGGGCCAGCCTCCGGGCCTGGTGGCCCTCGTGGCGCGCGGCGACCAGACCCACATCTGGCCGGTGGGCGGCATGACCCTGAGCGGCCAACCGCCGGTCGCCCGCGACACCATCTTCCGCATCGCCTCGATGACCAAGCCGATCACGGCGGTCGCGGCGTGGATGCTGATCGAGGAGGGCAAGCTGAAGCTGGACGAGCCGATCGACCGGCTCGCGCCCGAGCTGGCCAACCGCCGGGTGCTGAAGCGCATGGACGGCCCGCTGGACGACACGGTCCCCGCGGCCCGGCCGATCACCCTGGAAGACGTGCTCAGCTTCCGCCTGGGCTGGGGCATCGACTTCAACCCCGACGCCCCGTTCGTGAAGGCGACGGCCGACCTGCCGGGCTTCGGCATGCCCAACCCCTCGGCGCCCTACACGCCGGATAGCTGGATGAAGGCCATGGGCGCCCTGCCCCTGCAGGCGCAGCCGGGCGAACGCTGGCTCTATACCGCCGGCGCCAATGTGCTGGGCGTCCTGGTGGCGCGCGCGGCGGGCAAGCCGCTGGAGACGGTGTTCCAGGAACGGATCCTGGGACCGCTGGGCATGACGGACACCGCGTTCTACTGCCCCCCGGAGAAGGCCAGCCGGCTGATCACCGGCTACATGAACGACAACGGCAAGCTGGTCCCGTTCGCGCCGTACAACGACATGTTCCTGAAGGCGCCCAGGTTCCCGGCGGGCGACTCCGGCCTCGTCTCCACGGCGGAGGACTTCGGCGGGTTCGCCAAATTCCTGTTCAGCGGCTTGGCGCCAGACGGGAAGCGCCTGCTGTCCGAGGCCTCGCTGAAGGCGATGACCACCAATTGCCTGACGCCGGCCCAGATGAAGGACGGCGAGATGATCCTGGGGTCGGGCCGGGGCTGGGGCCTGGGCCTGGGCGTCCAGGTCGCGGCCAGCCCCTATGGCGTGCAGCCGGGGGCGTTCGGCTGGGACGGCGGCTTCGGGACCAGCTGGTTCAACGACCCGGCCAAGGGCCTGACGGCGATCATGCTGACCCAGCGGGTGTTCGACAGCCCCGATCCGCCGTCGGCGCACAAGGACTTCTGGCGGGACGCCTACGGCGCGGTGGGTTGAGCCGCCAGCGCCTTGCGCGTCTGTTCCCAGTACTGGACGCCAGTGATCAGGGTGACCAGGGCGGCGATCCAGAACAGGCTGTGCGCCGCCACTTCGAAGCCGGCGCGGAAGGCGGTGCCGTCCTGCGGCAGCAGCGGGAACGCGCCCCAGGCGGCGACGATCAGCTCCATGGCCAGCGCCGTGAGCTGAAGCGTCGTCTTCCACTTGGCCAGCAGGGTGACCGGCAGCTTCACGCCCTTGCCGGCGCCCACTTCGCGCAGCGCGCTGACGGTGAACTCGCGGAACAGGATCAGGCCGGCCGGCAGCACGACCCACGGCTGGGGACCCAGCGACATCAGCCCCAGGATGGCGCCGCAGACCAGCACCTTGTCGCCGATGGGGTCCAGGATCGCGCCCCAGACCGTCTCGGCATTCAGCTTCCGCGCCAGCCAGCCGTCGACGAAGTCGGTCAGCGCCGCCACGACGAAGGCGTAGACCGCCCACCGCTGCAGCGCGAACTGGATGTCGGGCTCGAGCCGGTTGGAGAAGTACGGCACCGCGCCGGCCGCCGCGGCGAACGCCACGAACATGAACAGCGCCATGACGAGGCGCGATCCGGTGAGGATGTTCGGGAGGGACTTCATATAGGGAACGAGCGTCCAGGCTTAAGCTTCGTTCCAAGCTTAGCTGCTTCGGGCCCGGAAGGGCGCCGGGATTCCACGGACCGGCCCCGCGACGCGACGGACGGCCGGACCGCGTCGCCTCAGAACAGGATCGGCAGCGCCACGGCCGCCGCCATGAACGCGACGTTCCACAGCACGATCCGCACGGCCGCCCGCTGCCGGTTCGGCGACGGACGCGGCAGAGCGGTGGTGGCCACCACGCGGAACGTGGCGTCGATGATGTCGGGGGCGGTGGCGGTGGTCATCGGTCTGTCTCCTCGAAGCGATCTACGCCCCAAGGACGCGCCAGAGGATGGATATGCGACATGGATCGCATGAGAAATCGGCGTGTTTGCGGGTGGGTTCTGCGGATGTGCAGAGCGGCCCGTTCAGAACAGCCTGTCCTGCAGCCACAGGATCGCCGGATAGACCGCGAGCCAGGTCCAGAAGAACCGGTTCAGCCCGAACAGGCAGGCGTTGGCCAGGTGGAACGTCGCCGCGACGACGAGCCCAACGACCAGCACCGGCTGAGACAGCAAGGTCAGCGGAAACGCCAGCTCGAACAGCATGACGGCCCACGACATGGCCAGCATCGCGCGCGGCCGGTCCGCCCAGCGCCGCAGATGCTCGCTCACCGGATAGGCGGAGAACTGGAACACGTCGCGCAGGGCCCGGCCGCTCCGCCAGTCCGGGTTCACGATCTTCACCCCCCCGGCGATGAGGTAGGACAGCACGAGCTGCAGGCCCAGATAGCCGAAGACGACTTCGCGCCACGCCTGGCTCGGCATCAGCTGGGACAGCGTCAGGCACCAGAGCGCCAGCAGGCCCATGCGGTCGCTACCGCCGTTGTACGGACCATGGAAACGCTGAAGGATCAGCAGCGACAGCATCGCCAGACCCACCAGCGGCCACGGCGAGGCCACGCCCAGGATGACCAGCAGGCACAGCGCCGCCCGGGCCAGGAACAGCGCGCGTTCGGCCGGCTGGCCCCGCAGATGCTCCAGGCTCTGCTGGATCAGCGCCAGCGACAGCAGCACTTCCGTGAGGCGGACGGCGGTCTCGAAGCTCATGCGACGTCCGCTCGCCGTCGCGGTTCGGACTGGAACAGCACGTCCCGCGTGATCGCGTCGCCCTCACGGCTCAGGAAGACCAGGCGGAAGCAGAGCCAGGGCTGCGACGCCGCGCCGCCGACGTCGGCGTCGATGCGCCGGAAGATCTCGTCCTCGCTGTGGGCGGTCGGCTGGTCCATCAGCCGTTCGGCGCAGCTCACCAGGAAGAGCGTCTCGTTCCAGCGCGGATTCCAGACCAGCCGGCCCAGCATCGCGGCGAGCGACAGGTGCGCCGGCCGGGGCCGGAACTCGCGCCAGGGACGGGGGGCGGCGTCGGCCGCCGGCAGCAGGGCGTATTCGACGCGGGGCGACGGGCCGATCGCGTCGAAGAACCGCCACGACGGGATCAGCGCGGGGAGCAGCAGCGAGACGGCCCGCAACATGCCGGGCCTACTTCCGGAAGTGGTCGTACACCCGCTGGGCCAGGGGCTCGGACACGCCCTCGACCTTCGCCAGGTCGTCGACGCTGGCCCGGCTGACGCCGCGCGCCGATCCGAAGGCGTGCAGCAGGGCGCGCTTCTTGCCGGGGCCGATCCCGTCGATCTCGTCGAGCGGGTTCTTCTTCATATCGATGGCGCGGCGCGCGCGGTGGGTGCCGATGGCGAAGCGGTGGGCTTCGTCGCGCAGGCGCTGCAGGTAGTAGAGCACCGGCGACTTGTGATCGAAGCGGAACGGCTCCTTGCCGGGGATGAAGAAGCGCTCCATCCCGGCGTCGCGATCCAGCCCCTTGGCCACCCCGACGACCGGGATGTCGTCGACGCCCAGGTCGGCCATGACCTCCATCACCGCCGCGATCTGACCGGCGCCGCCGTCGATCAGCACCAGGTCGGGACGGATGGCGCCCTCACCTTCCTCCTCTTCCTTCACCAGACGGGCGAAGCGGCGGCGCAGCACCTCCTTCATCATCCCGAAGTCGTCGCCGGGGGTGATCTCGGTGCTCTTGATATTGAACTTGCGGTACTGGCTCTTCTGGAAGCCCTCGGGCCCGGCGACGATCATGCCGCCGACGGCGTTCGTGCCCATGATGTGGCTGTTGTCGTAGACTTCGATCCGCTCGGGCTGGGTCTCCAGGCCGAACGCCTCGCAGACGCCGGCCAGCAGCTTCGACTGGGCCGAGCTTTCGGCCATCTTCCGACCCAGCGCCTCGCGCGCATTGTTGAAGGCGTGCTCGACCAGCTGCTTCTTCTCGCCACGCTGAGGCCGGGAGATCTCGACCTTGCGGCCGGACTTCTGGGCGAAGGCCTCCTGCAACAGCGCCTGCTCGGCGGGCAGGATGTTGACCAGCACCACCTTGGGGATCGGCTTGTCGTCGTAGAACTGGCCCAGGAAGGCGCCCATGATGTCGAGGTCTTCGTCGCTCCGGTCCACACGGGGGAAGTAGGCCCGGTTGCCCCAGTTCTGGCCGGCGCGGAAGAAGAACACCTGCACACAGGCCTGGCCGCCCTCGGCGTGGAGCGCGAAGACGTCGGCCTCTTCCAGGGTCTCCGGATTGATCTGCTGCTCCTGGGCCACCGAGGCCAGGGCGCGGATGCGGTCGCGCAGGCGCGCCGCCAGCTCGAACTCCATGTCGTCGGAGGCGGCTTGCATGCTCTCGGAGAGGCGCTGCATCACCTTGCGGGATTTGCCGCGCAGGAAATCCTCGGCCTGGTCCACCAGCCCGGCGTAGTCGTCCAGGGCGATGAGGCCGGTGCAGGGCGCAGCGCACCGCTTGATCTGGTGCAGCATGCAAGGCCGGGTGCGGCTCTCGTAGACGCTGTCCGAGCAGGAGCGCAGCAGGAACGCTTTCTGCAGGGTGTTCAGGGTCTTGGTCACCGAGTGCGCGCTGGCGAAGGGGCCGAAGTAGTCGCCCTTTATGGTGTGGGCGCCGCGGTGCTTGCGCAGTTGGGCGGCCGGGTGCTCGCGACGAATGACGATCTCGGGGAAGCTCTTGTCGTCGCGCAGCAGGACGTTGAAGCGCGGCTTCAGCTGCTTGATCAGGTTGATCTCGAGCAGCAGGGCGTCGGTCTCGGTGCGGGTGGTGACGAACTCCATCGAGCGCGTCAGGTCGACCATGTGGGCGATGCGCTGGGTGTGGAAGCGGCCCTGGGCGTACTGGATCACCCGCTTCTTGAGCGAGCGCGCCTTGCCGACGTAGAGCACCTCGCCGTCCTCGCCCATCATCCGATAGACGCCGGGACGGTCGGGCAGGCGCTTGACCTCGTCCTTGATGAGCGCGGCGCCCTTCAGGGGCGCGGCCTCACTCGAGGGCGGAGGGGGGGCTTCCAGCATACCTGCCGATATAGGCTGGATTCCCCCGTCTCGCGAGAGCGCCTAGGGCTGCGACAGAAAGGCGTCGAGCGCCTCGGCGAAGGCCTGGGGCTGGTCCAGCATCACGAAATGAAGCGACGCATCGACCCGCTTGAGGGTCACGGCCGGGGCCGGCTTATAGGCCCCGGCGTAGTAGCCATCCATCATGCCCGCCTTGGCGCCGGCCGGCGCATTGTCGGGATAGACCACGGTGAGCGGGACCTTGGTCTGGCTCAAGCCCGGGCGCTGGTCCAGCAGCAGCAAGTCGTACATGGCGCGGCCGGCGACCGTGGGATCGCTGGTCAGCCCCCAGTCGGTGATCATCTGCTTGTCGGCGTCGCCCTTCGCCATCTGGCCGATCTGACGCTTCAAGCCGGCGGCGTAGGTCTCGCCGCCCTGGGCCATGCCGTCGCGCATGGCCGTGGCCATCGGCTTGGCGCTCTCCGGCGTCATCTGCGCGCCGCCGAACATCTGGGCGAGGAAGGGCATGGAATCCACGACCATGACGCGCTTCACGTGCTCGGGATGCTTCTGGGCGAGATAGAGCGCCATCGAGCCGCCCAGCGAATGGCCGACCACCGTCACCGGCCCCAGCTTCCGATCGACCAGGTAGGCGTCGATGGCCTCGGCCGTGGGCACGAACACATCGCCGTCCTTATTGGCCCGAGCGGGCTCGCCGGCGAACCCGGCGATCTGGATCAGGTGCACCCGGTGGGTCGCGCGCAGCCGGTCCGCCGAGGCCTTCCAGGTCGCGCGGCCCGAGGTGAGGCCGGGGATGAAGACGATGTCCGGCCCCTTGCCCGCCACCTCGACCGAGAACCGGTCGCGGACCACGATCTTCGAGTCGGAGAACAGCTTGTTGGGGTCCTTCGGCGTGGCCGTGGCCGGGGCAGCAAGGATCATCGCGGCGGTCAGGCCGCCGAGGAGGGCTTTCAGCATGTGAGAGGGTCCTTAGGGGTTCGGGTTCACGAGCCGGGCCATGGCGTCCAGATACTGGACGAAGGCGGTGCGGCCGGTTTCGGTGAGGGCGACGCGGGTCAGGGGCTTCTTGCCGACGAAGCTCTTGTCGATGGCGACGTAGCCGGCGTCCTCAAGCTTGCGCAGATGGACGGAGAGGTTGCCGTCGGTTGCCTGGAGGCGGGCTTTGAGTTCGTTGAAGTCCGCCATGCCGCCGCTGGAAAGGTAGGCCATCACGCCCAGCCGGAGCCTGCCGTGGATGACCTCGTCGATGCGTTCGATATCGAAGTCGTCGGCCATGATCAGGCCGCCGTCCGACCCTGGCGCATCAGCACGAAGCCGGGCGCGGCGAGCAGGGCCAGCAGGCTGACGCCGTATATCAGCCAGACGGTGTGTCCCGAGGCGAACCAGGCGTTGACCAACGCCATGCCGAAGGACGCGACCGCGATGAGGTGCAGCCAACGCTGCCGAAGGAGGGTCGCGGCCACGAACCAGCTCGCGCCGTAGAGCCCCATCAGGATGCTGGGGAACACCAGCATCAGGTTGGGAATGTGGAGCCGATAGCTCAGCACCCACAGGCTGACGAAGACCACGAAGATCGCCAACCCGACGGCGGACCAGGCGACGCCCGCAGCCGCCTGGGATGCGCCGGCCGTCTTGGGCAGCCGCCGCAACAGGGGGATCAGGAAGGCCATATAGAGGACGAACGCGAAACCCCAGACGATGCTGTACATCACCCCGCCCAGGCCCCGGACGCTGGCCAGATACCAGACGACGAGGCTGGCCACGCCGAAGATCGATCCCACCATCAGCAGGATCGAGCCGCCGATCATCGGCCGGTCGCGGCCGGCCTCGGCAAGGTCGCGCAGGAAGGCGATGTCGTCGCGCAGCGATTGGTTCTGGTCGGTCATGGGGCCGCTCCGTGGTGTGCGGCGGTTCTATGAAAAGCACTTTGTGATGTAAAGTACTTTTCCCCGAGCATGCGGCAACGGGCGTTGTGTCGCCGTGGAGCTGCTAGAACTTCAACGCGCCGGCCGTGAGCTTGTCGAACACCGACTTGGTGATCTTCACATAGCCCTTCTTCGGGTCGTGGAAGAACAGCGGCCCCTTGATCTTCGCCGGATCGTAGCCGTCGGCCACCAGGTCCATCTTGCGGATCTTGAAGGTGCCGGTGGTGTCCAGCGCCGGCAGGATCCGCACGAACAGCGGTTGGGCATAGGCCGGCAGCTCGCGGGCGACATGCTCCCCGAACGCCTGGGCGTCGAACGCGCCGTCGACCACCAGGGCCGCCATGCCGGCCCGGCCGTCCGCGCCCTCGACCTCCACGCCATAGACATTGGCCTGGTCGATGCCGGGGAAGACCTGGATTCGTTCGGCCACCTCGTTGGTCGAGACGTTCTCGCCCTTCCAGCGGAAGGTGTCGCCAATCCGGTCGACGAAATAGAAGTAGCCGTCGGCGTCCATCTTCATCAGGTCGCCGGTGGCGAACCAGGCGTCGCCCCGGGCGAAGACGTTCTGCAGGACCTTCTTCTCGGACGCGGCCTTATCGAGGTAGCCCACGAACTCGGAGCGGACATCGCCGCCGTTGATCATGCCGAGGCACTGGCCGACCTGACCCGGCCCGCACTCGATGCATAGCCCGTCGGTTCCCCGAACCACCTCTTCGCGTTCGACATCGTACTGCACCAGGCGCGAATTGAACCGTTTGCGCAGCCACTTCGGAATCCGGCCGATAGCCCCTTCCCGGCCGTCGAAATTGAACATCGACACATTGCCCTCGGTGGAGCCGTAGAACTCCAGGATCTCCGGGATGCGGAAGCGCTGCTTCATCGCCGGCCAGATGTCGGGGCGCAGGCCGTTGCCGAAGGCCATGCGGATCTTGTGCCGGGTCTCGTCCTCGCTGGCGTCGTGGTTCACCAGGTAGCGGCACAGCTCGCCGATGTAGACGAACATCGTGCAGCCCTGGTCGATGATCTCGGGCCAGAAATGGGTGGCCGAGAACTTGCGCCGCAGCACCACCGAACCCCCGTTCAGGAACGCCGCGCCCAGGGCGCAGAGACCGCCGGTGGCGTGGTAGAGCGGCAGGGTCACATAGATGCGGTCCTTCGCCGTGGCCCCCGTCGAGCCGGCGAAACCGCGCATGTAGAGCTGCGCGCGCATGTGGGTGATGCGCGCGGCCTTGGGCAGGCCGGTGGTGCCGGAGGTGAAGATCAGCAGGGCGGTGTCGCCGGCGACCATGTCCTCGCGCACCGAGCGGTCGGGCGGCAACTGGCTGCAGCTCTTCAGCGCCTGGACCAGATCGCGCTGGTCGCCCTGGGCCGGGCCCAGGATCCATTGCTGCATGGGCCGTTCCAGCGACGCCTTGGCCTGTTCGAAGATCGGCGAGGTGTCGACGTCGACGATGACGTGGTTGGCGCCGGCGATGTTCAGGCAGTGGGCCAGCGGCAGCCCGGAGAGCTGGTTGTTTATCAGCGCGGTGACCACGCCGACCTTGGACAGGCCGTACCAGACGGCGAAATATTCCAGCCGGTTGGGCATGAACAGCGCCACGGTCTGGCCGCGGCGCAGGTTCACACCCTTGGCCCAGTGGGCGTAGCGATTGGCCATGGCGTCGAGCTCGCCATAGGTCACCGTGCGGCCTTCGAACGTCATGGCGGGGTTGTTGCGCCACTGTTCGACCGCCGCCTGGAGGTCATCGCAAATCAGGTTGTCGGAGTCCCGGGCAATGGTCTTGACCCGCTTCAGGGTCCTGCTCAGCCCTTTCCAGAACCGCCAATCGCGTTTGATCCTGGCATTGAGCCGCATCCGCACCTCCAGTCGCGGCGTTGACCTTGGCGAGAGCCGGTCGTGGCGGTCAAGCGCCGCTGCAAGGGAGAAGCGACAACGGCGGACGTTTTTGCGGGCGCGGCCGATTGTGGCGCTGGCGTGTCGGTATTTGGTTCAGAATTCGATGATGCGTTCAGGTAATGGCAAGCTCAGCCGTATGTCGGCTCAGCTTAATTGGAACCCCTTGGCAATAACACCGTTTGTTTCGCCGACAGATCCTTGGAGGGACAACAGATGTCGATGGACTTCAACGGACGTGAGTCTGAAAATCCGATCACCGACCAGGAAGGCGTGATGTTCGCCGCCCAGCCGGTGTGGGACCGTAACCGCAAGCGCAAGGGCTTCGGCGGCCGCAAGACCGCCGCCCCCGCCGCCCCGATCGTGACCACCGTCGTGACCCCCGAGCCGCGCAGCTTCGCGGCGGAACGGGACTACGAGGCGCCGATGGCGCTGGATCGCCCGATCAGCACCCCCGAGAAGACCTTCGTGGCGGATGAGCCCGTGGGCCTCGCGGCGCCGATCGGCGGGACGCGCAACGTGCGCGCGGCGAAGTCGAACAGCGTGGCCCCGGCCGCCATCGCCGCGGCCGTCGTCGGCCTGGGCGCCCTGGCCGCCGGTGGCTGGTACATGAGCCGTGCGCCGGAAGGCGTGCCGGAACTGGCCGCCGGTTCGGCGACCACCAGCGAGATGGCCGCGGCGCCGCTGACCCCGATCGCGCCGCCGGCCCAGATGGCGGCGAACGAGGCCCTGCCGCCGCCCGCCCCGCCCCGCGTCGAGAGCCCCAGCGTTTCGGTTCCGGCCGCCCGCACAACCGCTCGCGCCCGCCCGGCCGCCGCCGCGCCCAGCGCGGGTGAGACCGGCGTCAACGCCAGCACCACCGCGGTGCTGCCGGATGGTCCGCAGCCGTACTCGGCCACGCCGGGCACGACGGCTCCGACGCAGGTCAATCCGCCGCTGATCGCGCTGCCGCCGGCCAGCGAGGCGCCCGCCGCCGTTCCGGCGACGCCGCCGACCGTGGCGCCGGAGCCCGCGACCGAGGCGCCGCAGCCCGAGACCGCCACCCCGCCCCAGTAAGCGGGCCGCAGACATAGACCGTTAGGCCGAGGGCGCAGTCATCCGACTGCGCCCTTTTCCTGTTCTGGCGTAACTCCGCTATCCTGGCCGCAAAACAAGAGACGGTCTGGGAGGACGACGATGGCGGACGGCGCAAGACTTGAGTCCTATGACGTGGCGATCGTCGGGGCCGGCTTCTCCGGGCTCTACATGCTGCACCGGTTGCGGACGCTGGGCCTGACGGCGCGGGTGTACGAGGCCGGACCCAGCGTGGGCGGCACCTGGTACTGGAACCGCTATCCCGGCGCGCGGGTCGATATTGAGAGCCAGGAATACTGCTACTCCTTCTCCTCCGAGCTCGACGCCGAATGGCAGTGGAGCGAGCGCTACGCCGCCCAGCCGGAACTGCTCCGCTATCTGAACCACGTGGCCGACCGGTTCGCCCTGCGCTCGGGCATCCAGCTTGAGACCAGGGTCACCGCGGCGATCTACGACGACGCGGCGCGACGTTGGACGGTGACAACCGACCAGGACGAACAGATCAGCGCCCGGCACGTGGTGATGGCGACCGGCTGCCTGTCGGTGGCCAAGGAGCCGGACATGCCCGGCGCCGAGAGCTTCTCGGGCCGCAGCTATCACACCCACCGCTGGCCCGAGGGCGTCGATTTCGCCGGCCAGCGGGTGGCGGTGATCGGCACGGGATCGTCGGCCATCCAGGCGATCCCGCAGATCGCCACCCAGGCCGCCCACCTCACCATCTTCCAGCGGACGCCGAACTTCAGCGTGCCCGCGCACAACCATCCGACCGATCCGCAGATCGCCGCCGACTGGGCGAACAATCGCGCCCAGTACCGGCGCGAGGCGCGCGACGCCGGCTTCGCGATCCGAGCCGTCCAGCAGCGGGAGGACGTGGCGCTGGAGGCCGCGCCCGAACAGCGGACGGCGGCGTTCGAGGAGCGGTGGGCCCGGGGCGGCTTCAGCCTGCTGGGCGCCTACAGCGATTTGATCTTCAGCAAGGACGCGAACGACACCGCCGTCCAGTTCGTGGCCGACAAGATCCGCGGCACGGTCAAGGATCCGGTCACCGCCGAGAAGCTGATCCCCAAGACCTATCCCATCGGCTCGAAGCGGATCTGCGTGGACACCGGCTACTACGAGACGTTCAACCGCCCGAACGTCAGCCTGGTCGACCTGACCGACACACCGATCACCGCGATCACGCCGACCGGGGTACGGACCACGGCGGGCGAGCAGGCGTTCGACGCCATCGTCTATGCCATCGGCTTCGACGCCATGACCGGGGCGCTGAGCAAGATCGGCATCCGTGGCAGGGGCGGGGCGCGCTTGAGCGACAGCTGGGCCGAGGGGCCGAAGAGCTACCTGGGCCTGATGGTGGCGGGTTTCCCCAACCTGTTCATCGTCACGGGACCGGGCAGCCCGTCGGTGCTGTCCAACATGGCGGTGTCCATCGAGCAGCATGTGGAGTGGATCTCCGACTGCATCGCCTGGATGGGCCAGCGCCAGGCCGGGGCCATCGAAGCCACGGAAGAGGCCCAGGAGATGTGGGTGGCGCACGTCAACGAGGTGGCCGACCTGACCGTCTATCCCCAGGCCAACTCCTGGTACATGGGCGCGAACGTGCCCGGAAAACCCCGCGTGTTCATGCCTTACATCGGCGGCTTCCCGGCCTACCGCGACAAGTGCGCCGAGGTCGCGGCGAAGGGGTACGAGGGGTTCGCGGTGACGGCGGACGGGCGCGCCTAGTCGTCGACGCGGAGGCTCTCGAACTGGCTGTGCACGGTCTCGTAGCATTCGCAGGCGTGGGCGACGAGGCGGGGCCGGTCGACGATCGTCACATGGCCCCGGGAATAGTCGATGATCCCGGCCTTCTTCAGGCCCGCGGCCATCAGGCTGACGGTGGAGCGCTGCACGCCGGTCATCACCGCCATGTAGTCCTGGGTCAGCGGGAAGGCCGCCGCGCCGATCCGATCCTGGGTCATCAGCAGCCAACGGGCCAGGCGGCTGTCGGCGGTGTGGGTGACGTTGCAGGCCACCGCCGTCTCGGCCTGGCGCGCATTGGCGCGCACGTGCAGCAGGACCAGGCGCATCAGCGCCGGGCTCTCGCGCAGGCGTTCGCGGAAGTCGGCGGCCGGGAGCGAGAAGGCCGCGCCCGCGATCTGCACGAACGCGCGGTTGGCGGACGGACGCTCGGTCAAGACGTCAAGCAGGCCGGCGGCGCTTTCGCGTCCCACGGTGGCGATTTCCACCGTCTTGCCGTCGCGCAGTTCGGCCACCACTGAAATGCAGGCGCTGCTGGGAAAGTACAGCGCGTCGACCGTGTCGCCCTTCTCGAACAGCACCTTGCCGTTCGAGAGCGTCACTTCCTTCAGACGAGGAATTAGGGCCGCAGCGTCTTCCGGCCGCAGGGCGGCGAGCAGAAAATTGCGAAACTCCATTTGCTCCCGTCCAGACGGGAGACGAATCCCGATCGGGAATGCCTAGGCGCGGATGTGCGAAAACCCAAGTCTGGTCGCCGACAATTGCCGAAATACTTTCGAAAACTAAGTCTTATATATTGTATCAGACATTAGATGTTTCTTTCACACATATAAATATTTGTACCCGACACTGGGAACCTAAGGCGAAGCTGTTGGCGTCAAGCGGCGACGCGGATCAGCATCTTGCCGGCGTTACGGCCCTCGAACAGGCCGATCAGTCCCTCGGGCGCGCGCTCGAAGCCATCCAGAATTGTCTCCTGGTATTTGATCTGGCCCGCCTTGAGCCAGGCGGTCACATCGGCCTCGAAGCGCTCGCGCAGATGGCCGAAGTCGCTGGCCACGAAGCCTTCCATGCGGATGCGGCTGTAGATCAGGTTCGACAGGTTGCGAACGCCCTCGCGGTCGCCGTTGTAGGTCGAGATCATCCCGCAGACCGGGATGCGGCCACGGACGTTCATCCGGGCCAACGCGGCGTCCAGGTGCGCGCCGCCGACATTCTCGAAATAGACATCGATGCCCTTGGGCGTGACGGCCTTCAGGGCGGGGGCCAAGGGGCCGGACTTGTAGTTGATCACCGCGTCCAGGCCCGCGACGTCGCGCAGCCAGGCCGCCTTCTCGTCCGAGCCGGTCGTGCCGACGACATAGCAGCCCTTCAGCTTGGCGATCTGGGCCACCACCGAGCCCACGGCGCCGCCGGCGGTGGAGACGAAGACCTGCTCGCCGTCCTTCAGCGCGCCCACTTCCAGCAGGCCGCCGTAGGCGGTGAGGCCCGTGCCGCCCAGGGCGTGCATATAGACGCTGAGCGGCAGGTCGGGATCGACCTTCAGCGGCGTCAGGCCACGGCCGTCCGAGACGAACCGCTCGCGCATCCCGGCCATGTGGCGGACCAGGTCGCCCTCGCGGAAGCCGTCGTGCCGCGACTGGACCACGCGGGCGATGCCGCCACCCAGCAGGGCCACGTCCAGCGGCTGGTCGGCGTCCAGCCGGGGCCGCATGTAGGGGTCAACCGACATCAGCAGCGTCTGGAGCTGGACCTCGCCCGCGCCGGCGTCCGGCGTGGCGACGGGGACGACCGCGAAGTCCTCGGCCACGGGGACACCCCGGGGTCGGCGGACGAGGTGGATCTGGCGGCTCTCAGTCATGGCGGACACTCTCTAATTGGCGGGCGGGGTGCGCGGAGCGCGCGGGCCGGAGGGCGCGTGCGCCGGCAGGGCCGGCAGCGCGCCGATCAAGCCGTCGGGCCGGGCCTTGGCCAGCATGCGCTGGTAGGCCGGGCGCGCCTCGGTCTTGGCCTTCCAGGCCGCGACCTTCGGAAACTGGGCGGCGTCCACCAGGTTGAGGCTGGTCGCCACATTGAGCGGGAACATCATCATGATGTCGGCGGTGGAGAAGTCGGCGCCGCCGAACCAGGGATGCCGGGTCAGGTGATCTTCGGCGAACTGCACGCAGGCCTCGGAGTCGACCATGGGCGAGCGCGTCTTCGGCGGCTGGGCCCGCCAGGCGCGGTAGTCGGAGAACAGCCGCGCCGCCAGGCTGCCCTCGGCGTAGTGCATGAACACCAGGTGGTTCGGGAAGTCGCGACTGGCTTCGGCGGGCCGCAGCCGGTCCGGGGCGTGGCGGGTGACGATCAGATCCATGATCGCGCCGGACTCCACCAGGATCTGGTCGCCGTACTTCACCGTGGGCGCCATCGGCACGATAGGGCTGAGCGCGCGGATCGCCGCCATGGAGCCCATCAGGTCGCCGCGCTTGAACTCCAGCTTGTAGGGGAAGCCCAGCTCTTCCATCAGCCAGACGATCCGCTCGGAACGGCGGCCTTCAAGGTGGTAGATGGTGATGTCCGGGAGGGGCGAACCCTTCCGCGGCGCGGCCTGCGCCGTCGCGCCGAACGCCAGTCCGGCCAGGACCGCCAAAGAACCGCGCCGGCCAATCTGCATGGTCATGATCTCGCTCCCCCATGGCGCCTCGTGGTCGGGCGCCTGTTAAGTCACGCTAGCGTTACATGATCCGATCCGCAAGGCCGGCTCACCGCACCTCCCGGGCTTTCAAGGCCTCGGCGGCGGCGAGGATGGAGACCGTGATCGTCTCGATCACCGCCTCGTCGTCCTGGCCGTTGCGCACCGACAGCGCGCCTGCGGTCCCGGCCACCAGGAAGGCGGCCAGATGCTGGGCCGGCCGCTCGGAGATTCCGAACACGCGCCGCAGGCCCTGGGCCCAGGCGGCCGCGTCGGCCTGGCGGCGCGCGGCGGCCTTGGCGGCCAGCGGGCCGTTGTCGCTGGTCAGCCGCAGAAACAGTTCGCCGCTCTCGTCCATGCGCCGGAACCAGTGGCGCAGGCCGTAGCGCACCCAGGCCTCGAAGCTCGCGTCGCGGGAGATCTCGTGCTCCACCCGACTGGCGTGGCGCTGGACCTCGCGGTCGAACAGGGCGTCCAGCAGGTCGTCGCGGCCGCAGAAGTAGCGGTAGCCCAGCGCCTTGTTGACCCCGCTCCGCGCCGCCACCCCGTCCATGGTGACGGCGGACACCCCCTGCTCGATCACGATCTCGGCGGCGGCGTCGAGGAATCGGTTCCGCCGCTCGGGCCCCTTGAGCCGTGTCTGCTTCGGCGGCGAGTCGTCCATCCGCGACCATGGCGGCAAAGATCGGCGTCCGTCCATGCGGGGCGTGGGGGATTGGGGGTCGAGGGGCGATCCTCAAGACCGCTCATCCCGGCGAAGGCCGGGACCCATATGGAAGAGCTCGGATGTGGGCTCCAGACACGCCGAGCCCCTCCGATCCGCTTTCCAGCTTCGAGATCTGGGTCCCGGCGTTCGCCGGGATGAGCGGAGGTATTGAATTCTCCGCGATTGAATGAGGCTGGACCCGCGGGGCGGTCGCCTCTTGCGTGTCCGTAATCCGCGCGCTACATACTGAACCATATGGTTCAGCATACGCACCTCGACACCGCGTTCGCCGCGCTCTCTGACGCCACCCGGCGGGGCGTGCTGGAGCAGCTTGGGCGGTCGGACGCTTCGATCACGGAGCTGGCCGACCGGTTTCACATGACCCTCACCGGCATGAAGAAGCACGTCAGCGTCCTGGAGCACGCCGGGTTCGTCACGACCCAGAAGATCGGGCGGGTGCGGACCTGCAGGCTGGGCCTGCGCAGGTTGGAGGAAGAGGCGGCCTGGATCGAGAGCTATCGCCAGGTCTGGGCCGCACGCTTCGACGCCTTGGACGAGGTCGTCGAGCATTTGAAACGCAAGGAGAAGACCGATGGGTAACCACACGACGGTGGAACGGAAATCCGAGCGCGAGCTGGTCGTCACGCGAACGTTCGACGGCCCCGCCCGCATCGTGTTCGACGCCTGGACCAAGCCCGAGCTGATGAAGTTGTGGTGGGCGCCGAAATCGAGCGGCGTGCCGCTGCGGTCCTGCGAGATGGATGTCCGGGTCGGCGGCCAGTACCGCCTGGAGTTCGGCAAGGACGCCGCGACGTCCTTCGCCTTTTTCGGCAAGTACCTCGAAGTCGTCCCGCCCTCGCGCCTCGTCTGGACCAACGACGAGAGCGCCGACGCCGCCGTGACCACGGTCACGTTCGAGGAGACGGACGGCAAGACGCTGCTGGTCCTGCACGAACTCTATCCGTCGAAGGAAGCCCTCGACGCGGCCATGGTCGGGATGGACGAAGGCATGCCCGAGCAGTTCGGACAGCTGGACGAGCTGCTGGTCACCCTGGGCGCGGGCGGCTGACGGTCACGACGCCCGTCGCGCGGTCGGCGATGCGTTCGCGGCGCGCGACGGGCCCTTGATCCAAGGAGAGCGGCACGCTCGGAATCAGCGCCGCCCTCACCCGGCCTCGCCCACGGCGCGCCGCGCCTGGGAGAGGAGCATTGTCGTAAGTTCTTCTTTTGTTCTTGACATTCGCGCGCGAATTTGAGAGGGTTCAGCCAGCGTTGATCGGTGCGCCCGCGAGGCGGCCGCGACGCCCCTCCCCTCTATCCTTCCAGGACATTTCGATGAGCGATAGCGACGTTCCGGCGCGGCCGGGCGGGCGGCGAACGCCTGTGTATTATTCCCTGTCCGTGGTGCGGACGTTTCTTGCGCGGGTGGCGTCGGGCGAGAGCCAGGCTTCGATCAGCCGCGATCCAACGATGCCGGGGCGCGGCGGCATCGAGCACTGGACCAAGACGCGGCCACGGTTCGCCGAGCGGTTGAAGCGGGCGCGGGTGGAGAGCGGGCACACCGGGCGCGGCGGATCGGGATCCACCTATTGCCCGGCGACGGCGCAGGAGATCTATCGCCGGCTATGCGAGGGGGAGAGCGTGAGCGGGATCTGCCGGGACCCGGCGATGCCCTGCTTTTCCACCGTCTATCTGTGGCGCAAGCGCTTTCCGGAGTTCGCCGAGATCATGCGGACCGCGCGCGAGGTGCAGGCGGAGCGGTTCTGCGACCAGGGTTGGGAGATGGCCTCGGCGGCGTCGCCGGACACCGCGTACGTGACGCACGTGCAGTTGACGCAGCTGCGTTGGATGCTGGGGCACATGGCGCCGCGAACCTATGGCCGGACGAAACCGGTGGAGGCGGACCTGCCGCCCCGCGAGCCGCAGCGGCTGCTGTTCCGGCACTTCCGCGTCGAGGAGCGCGACGACGGATGGATGCGCGTGGTGGGCTTCACGCCCAACCCGACGACGGGCGTGCCCGAGCGCGACACGCCGGAGGACGCCCCGTGGTCCCCGCCGCCGCCCGGACGGTGGCGGGCGAATCCGCGGCTGAGCGGCGGCGGCGCGACCGGAGAGTCGGCGGGCTAGACGCCCTTACTCGCCGCCGACGCCGATCAGCTCGATCTCGAACAGCAGGGTGCTGTTGGCGGGGATCGGGTCGCGGTAGCGCTCGCCGTAGGCGATGTCGGAGGGGATGACGAATTCCCAGGTCTCGCCGACGCGCATCATCGGCACGCCCTCCTGCCAGCCGCGGATCAGGCGGGGCAGCGGGAAGGTGGCGGGCTCGCCGCGTTCCTTGGAGCTGTCGAACACCCGGCCGTCGATGAAGCGGCCGGTGTAGTGGATGGTCACCGTGTCGCTGGGGACCGGTCGCGGGGCCGAGGCCTTGGCGGCCTTGATCCGGTGCGCCTGGAGGCCGGTGGGGGTGACGATCCAGCCGGGCCGGGCGGCCGACCAGGCCTCATACGCCTTCTGCCCCTGCTCCCACTGTTCCTGCGGCGTGCCGGTGTAGACGATGGGCTTCGCGGCGGGGGGCGGCGCGGCGGTGGCGCAGGCGGTGAGGCCGAAGGCGGCGAGGGTCAGGATGAGGGTCCGCATGGATCAGCGCTTCTTGCCCAGCTCGGCGGCGATGTCCTTGGTCAGGCGGCCGACCTTGCGGTGGGCGGCGGTGATCTGATCCTGGGTCACGCCCCAGCGCTTCATCCAGTATTCGACGGCCTTGCGCTCGGACAGGTCCAGGCGGTCCTTGTCGATGAAACCGCGTTTGTCCTTCAAGCCCGCCATGGGAATCCTCCGTGAGCGGCGCAGCATAGCGGCGAAAAGGCCGCCGCGCACCGACCCTGCCGCGCGCGGAAAATGGCAAATCGTCGTTACCGTAGAAATACGCTGAGGCGATCTGCACCCTCCCCCTCATGGCTAACGGCTGGAATCATTGACGAACCGAATAGGGGGGAAGACGATGAGCACCACCGGACGCGAGATCGAATATCTGTTTGGCGAACTCCAGATCCTGACCGAGGGTCTGAAGGGCTATGGCGGCCTGGAGGCCGCGATGCGGTTGCGGGCGCTGGCCGAGCTGGCCGCCGGCCTGGGGACCGAGGCGCTGCTGGAACTGGCCGCGGCCCACCCGGCGCCGGCGACGCGACGCCGCGCGGCCTAGCCGCCAGGCCCGGCAAGGTGGGCGATTTCCCTTCGTCCCCTCGCGGCCCTAGAGTCCCGGCATGGCGGTCGCGTTCACCCGGGAAGAAGATTACGAGGCTCAGGCGGCGGACCTGCCGGACCGGCCGATCTCGGCGCATCCGAACCTGGTGACGGCCAGCGGCCTGGCGGCGATCGAGACCGCCCTGGCCGAGGCGCGGGCGGCCTATTCCACGGCCCAGGCCGAGGGCGGGGTGGCCGCCGACCGCACCGCCATGGCGCGGGCGACGCGGGACCTGCGCTACTGGTCCGCGCGCCGGGGCACGGCCCAGCTCACCGAACCCGAAGGCGCGGCCGAGACGGCCCTGTTCGGCCGCACGGTGGAGATCGAGCGCGAGGACGGACGCCGCCAGACCTTCCGCATCGTCGGCGAGGACGAGGCCGATCCGGCCAAGGGCAGCGTGTCCTACGTCTCGCCGCTGGCCCGCGCGCTGCTGGGCAAGACCGTCGGCGACGTGGTCAGGCTGGGCGACGGCGAGGTCGAGCTGAAGGCGGTTCGCTAGCGCGGCAATGTGGGGGGAGGTGTCGGCTGACCAGGCGCCCGATCAGGGGGGCTGGGGGGGCTGTTCAGGATCCGGACCAGGAAGCGGGCCAGCCGACGGTTCCTATAAACAGGCGGGCTGTGGCCGCCGAAGGTCCGGATTGGGGCCATTTCGGGGCGTGGCCCGTCCGCCACACGCGCAGGGGGAAATGCGGCGCAGAGGCCCAAGGGGCTTGTTCCGCGAACCTGTCTGGAGGATGACGCTGACTAACGGCGACCGGGAAACCAGTCGCCGGGGCGTGGGGCCCCCGCGGCGCTTCCAGGATTTCGGTCCTGTGCGGATCAAATGAAGCGGCAGAGGGCGGTCCGAGAGGACCGCCTTTCTTGCATTCAGGGCCTTGGCTGTCCGACCAAGAGCCGCCATGTGCATCTCCTGACAACGTAAAGCCAAGGGAGGCGACGAATGGCCGGTGTTCCGGACAAGGGGCTGCAGCTGCGGTCCATCATCAAGAGCAGCGGCGAGCTGGAGCTCAGCCTGGCCGAGGTGGCCGTGGCCGCCCCGGTGGGCGACGAGGTGCTGGTGCGGATCGAGGGCTCGCCCCTGAACCCGTCGGACCTGGGCCTGCTGCTGGGACCGGCCGACCTGTCGACGCTGAAGAGCGCCGGCGGCGTGACCTCGGCCAAGGTGCCGGAGCATTTCCTGAAGGCCGTGAAGGCGCGTCTCGACGAGTCGCTGCCCGTGGGCAACGAGGGCGCGGGCGTGGTGATCGCGGCGGGGCCGGACGCCGCCGCCCAGGCGCTGGTGGGCAAGACCGTCGCCCTGCTGGGCGGGGCCATGTACGCCCAGTACCGCACCGTGAAGGCCGGCGACGTGCTGCCGCTGCCGGCCGGCGCCAGCGCCGCCGACGGCGCGTCGTGCTTCGTCAATCCGCTGACGGCGCTGGGCATGACCGAGACCATGCGGGCCGAGGGCCACACGGCGCTGGTCCACACCGCCGCCGCCTCGAACCTGGGCCAGATGCTGAACAAGATCTGCCTGAAGGACGGCATCCAGCTGGTGAACATCGTCCGCAGCGCCGAGCAGGCGAAGATCCTGACGGACATCGGCGCCAAGCACGTGGTCGATTCGACCTCGGCCAACTTCCAGGACGAGCTGACGGCCGCGCTGATCGAGACCGGCGCGACCATCGCCTTCGACGCCATCGGCGGCGGCAAGCTGGCCAGCCAGATCCTGGCCGGCATGGAAGCGGCGGCCAACGCCAAGGGCGGCGCCTACAGCCGCTACGGCTCCAGCACCTTCAAGCAGGTCTATATCTATGGCGGCCTGGACATGCGCCCGACCGAACTGGCCCGCAGCTACGGCCTGTCGTGGAGCGTGGGCGGCTGGCTGCTGACGCCGTTCCTGGTGAAGCTGGGCGCCGAGGGCGGGCAGCGGCTGCGCCAGCGCGTGGCCGATGAGCTGAAGACCACCTTCGCCAGCCACTACACGGCCGAGATCTCGCTGGCCGAGGCGCTGCAGCCCGAGGTGATCGCCGCCTACAACAAGAAGACCACCGGCGAGAAGTACCTGATCAACCCGGCCAAGGGCCTTTAGTCCAAGGCCACGCTTGTTGTTCCGCCGGGGCGCCCCACATAGGCGCTTCGGCGTTTCGGATTGCGTATTTTTCCGGTTCGTTGTGACGGCCCCGGTCTTCGGATCGGGGCCGTTTTCGTTTCAGCCCTCGCTCTGGGCGGCCTTTTCCTCGGCGCGGCGGACCAGGGCTTTCAGACCATCCAGCACCGCCTGGGCGTCGGGTGAATCGTCGGGCAGGTTGGCCATGCGCAGGACACCCATGGTCTGAATGTGCGCGGCGATGGCCGCCTCGTTCCAGACGCCGGCTTCGATATAGCGGTCGGACAGTTCGCAGAGATTGTAGGCCACCTCGCCCACCCGGGTCAGGCCGCACAGGCCCGCCGCGCCGACGATGGCGGTGGCGCAGGCATAGACCTCGGCATGCGCCGCGGCGTCGGTGCGCCCGGCGGCGGCGCGCAGCCGGTCCAGCGCGGCGTCCACCTCGGCCTGCAGGGCGGGACGCAGGGTCTCGATGCCGGACTCGGCCATGGCCACGGCCTCGCCCAGCTTGCGGCCGCCGGGCGTCGAGATCAGCTTGCCCAGCCGGTTCGGGCGACGGATGAAGTTGACCGAGCTCATCGGGCGACCTTTTGCGGCGTGAGAAGGCTGTCGATTTCGTCCTGGGCCATGTTCGCGCCCGCGGCCTCGCCGACCTCGGCCGGCAGGTCGTTGTGCCGGCGGCCGATCCCGTCGGGCGGCCCCACGTTCTGGAAGCGGCGGTCCGGGCCGGAATAGACGTCGCAGCTGACGAAGGTGCGATTGTTCTGGGCGATCCAGAGGATGCGCTGCAGCAGCACCGCCGGCGCCAGCGGCTTGGACACCATGAAGTGGGCGCCGCAGTCGCGGGCGCGGGAGACGTTGCGCCCGCTGGTGTGCGACGAGACCAGCAGCACGGGGGCGAAGGCGTTGGGATCCAGCCCCGAGCGGCGGAGCCAGCTGACGAACTCGTAGCCGTCCGGCTCCTCCGGCTGCAGCGTGGCCTCGCAGGCGATCAGGTCGACGATGTTGCCGTGGACCGCCTGCTGGGCTTCCTCGAACGAGGCGGCGCGCAGAGTGTGGCTGGCCCCGAAGCCCAGGAAGATCTGGGTCAGCACGTCCATGGCCTGGTTGTTCGGCTCGACCAGCAGGACGGTCGCCTTGCGCAGGTCGATGCGCGAGCCGAGGTTCGCGAGGCTGGGATCGGCAAGGCTCATGTCCGGCGACGCGGGCTCTTCTGTTCATTCCCGCAAGTGGGAATTTCCCATTCGGAATGATCTAAAGATCGCAATTTTCGGTAAAGTTCAGGGGCATACCCCCATTTTGGGTAATCCCATGGCGTCGTGTCGCAGGGTTAGGACCGGGGTTGGAGGCGGGCGGCCTGGTCGAGGTCGATGATGGCGTCGGCGGCCTTGAGCACCGCGGCGATGTCGTCATGCAGCTGGGTCAGGGCCTCGCGGCTGGCGGCGGGCTTGCCGTAGCTGGGCGGTTCGAACAGGTCGCGGCCGTTGACGTCCAGCGCCATCAGCAGGCGGTTGTCCTGGACCAGGGCGGCGGGCGCGCCGAAGTGGCCGGACGCCGCCAGGGCCATGAACCGTTCCATGAACGCCGGGGTCAGCAGGGCGCGGGCCGAGACCTGGTCGGAGCCATAGACCTCATAGGCCTTCTCGAAGCGCGGATCCTCCAGCCGCACGGGCTGGCACGGCCCGCCGCGCAGGCGCTCGGCCATGTTGCCCAGCAGGCCGCGATCGGGGATGACCACCGTCGTCCCGGTGAGGCCGCGCGGCAGGGTGACGGCGCAGGTCAGGCCGTTGAAGATCACCCGCTTGTCTTCGCCGGAGCCCTTGGTCAGCTTCAGCTCGATGATCGACAGCGGCATCCCGCGATATTCGCCATGGATCTCGTCGTCGGCGTCGCAGGCGTCCCACTCGGGGAACAGGCGGTGACGCCGGAACTCGTCCAGCGGCGGTTGACCCGGACGCCAGGCCAGATTGCCGAACCCGGCGGCGAGCCGGGGAAGGACGCGCTCCTTGTAGAGCCGGCGATAGCGCGACCCCAGCTCGGCGCCCGCCCAGACGTACCCCAGGACACCGGCGGCCACGAGCATGGGCACGATGTCGAAGAGGTCGCCGGAACCCGAGCCGGAGTCACCGCCGATCCAGAGGGCGACGGCGCCGACCATGCAGAGCGGCACGCGCCACGCCGCGCCCGCGTTGACCTGCTGCTTGGTGCGCAGGCGCGCGACCTCCAGCTCCGCCAGGATGGCGGCCATCTCGTCGTCGAGGGGAATGGCGGCGGCCTGGTCCTCGACGCGGCGCGCGGGGCGCAGGACGAAGATCATCACCGCCCAGGCCCCTGCCCCGGCGATCAGCAGGCCCATGAACCCGCCGGCGAAGATACCGGTCAGCCAGCCGCCGATCCCCGGATCCTTGTGGATCGACGCCCAGAGGATCGCGACCCAGACCACGAGGCCCAGACCCATCGCGCCGAACAGCGCGCCGGCGGCGCCCGACCTGTCGGGCCGTTCGCTCACAGGTGGTCGGCGGCGTTCACGGCGCCGCGATGCTCGACGGGCGCCTCGAAGAAGGGCGGCATCTGGCCCACGCCAGCCAAGCCGGCGACCAACTGGCCGGGGAAGATCTGGCAGGCGTTGCGCAAAGCCGTGACCGAGGCGTTGTAGAAACGGCGCGCGGCGGCGACGTTGGTCTCCACCTCCTGATAGGTCGCCTGGGCCTTGACCATCAGGGCGTCGCTCTTGAGCTCGGGATAGCCTTCGGCCACCGCGAACAGGCGGCCCAGGCCGACGCCCAGCTGGTTCTCGGCGGCGAACTTCTCGGCGATGGCTTTCGGATCGGAACTGCCCAGCCGCTCCTGGCCGGTGGTGCGCAGACGGGCGATGTCGGCCAGCAGGGTCTGTTCGTGCGCCAGGTAGCGCTTGGCGATGGCCAGCACGTTGGGGATCAGCTCGTGGCGCTGGGACAGCTGGACGTCGATGCCCGAGAGCGCCTCGGCCACCCGGTTCTTCCGCTTCACGATCGCGACGTACCAGACGTAGAGGCCGACGACCGCCACGACGGCAATGATCCAGACGATACCGCTCACCCAAGTCCCTCCTGTTGCCGCGCCACCTTAGGGCAGGCGACGCACACGGGGGAACATACGTTCGGCGAACGGCGGCGGCGGCGCCGAAACGGCGTCCGTCGCGACAGCAGCGCTGTTGGACGCAAGCGGCGGGCGGCGAATGCGGCCAAGGCTTAGCTCGCACGCATGTCGAAGACCCTCATGGCCGTCGCCGTCCTGGCCGTAACCCTGGCCATCGCCATCAAGGCCAACGCCGCGCCCCCGCTCCGTGGCCCGCTCTGCATTTCCGCCGCTCCGGACTGCGGAAGCGCTGTTTGACCCGCCCCGCGGGGGCATGGGAGACGGCCGCCCCCAAAGCCAAGCTTGTCCAAAATCAACAGGGAGCCGGGTCTGCCGGCCAACCGGAGTGTGCATGTCGAAGTTCGTTCTCCTGGCCGCCGCCGGCCTGACGCTGGCCCTGGCCGGCCCCGCCGCCGCGCAGAGCGGGTTCCTGAAGAACCTGGCGCGGCAGGCCGCCGCCGCCGCCATCCAGAACGCCGCCCAGCCACGGCCGGCCGCCGCGCCGGCCGCAGAGGCGCAGGGCGTCGAAGCCGAGGCCGAGGCCGAGCCGTCTCAGCAGTATGCCGCCGCCGAGACCACGGCCCCTATGTCCGGCCCCGCGCCCTGGCCGATCAACGTCGGCGCGCGGACGGTGAAGTACCCCTCCGACCTGGCCTTCTCCCCCGAGCTGGAAGCCGACCGGAAGGCCTTCGTCGAGTTCAGCAAGGTGAAGTGCAACGACTGCGAGGGCGGCTACAGCTTCGACGCCTGGGCGCAGCAGATCGTCCGCCTGGATGGCTCGTACAAGGCCTGGGAGAAGAAGCTGGGCGGCCTGGCCCTGGGCGAGACGATCAGCTGGAAGGGCGCCCAGTCGACGGGGACGATCACGGTCGTCGGCGAGGAGGCCGTGGGCGACTGGCCCTGCAAGCAGTTGAAGTGGACGCTGAAGAAGCCGCAGGCCAGCGCGGAGCGGCCGGGCTTGATCTGCTACGGCAAGGCCGGGCGGTACGACGGCGCCGAGAGCTGGACGATCGTGTTCTAGGCGCCGCGCCGCGCCCTTGCCTTCCCGTCGAGGATGCGCCGACAAGGGAATGAATTCTTGAAGGCGGGTTGAGAATGCTGGACGACCTGAACGAGCTGCGCACATTCCAGCGGATCGTCGCCCTGGGCAGCCTGTCGGCGGCGGCGCGGGACCTGGGTGTGGGCGTGGCGGTGGTCAGCAAGCGGCTGACGGCCCTGGAACGGCGGGCGGGCCAGCGGCTGGTTCACCGCACCACCCGCAAGCTGTCGCTGACCGAAGAAGGGCTGGCGCTGCTGCCGCACGTGGACCTGGCGCTGGACGCGCTGGCGGCGGCGGAGGCAGGGCTGACCGGCGGACGCGACGCCCCGCACGGGGTGCTGCGGGTGAGCGCGCCGATCTCGCTGGGCCGGATCCATGTGGCTCCGGTGCTGGCGGCGCTGACCGAGCGGCATCCGAGACTGACGGCGGAGCTGCTGCTGGACGACCGGATGGTGGACATGACCGAGACCCGGATCGACGTGGCCGTGCGGATCGGGCCGCCGCAGGATTCCACGGCGATCCTGCACTGGCGGTTCGACAACCACCGCATCCTGGTGGCGACGCCGGACTACTTGGCGCGTCGGGGCCGGCCGGGCGCGATCGAGGACCTCTCGGACCACGAGTGCCTGCGCTACGACCCGGCGGTTCCCTGGCGGCTGGAAGGTCCCGGCGGCGTGGCGGTGGAGGTCGGGGCGATGGCGCGGCTGCGGGCGAACAGCGGCGACGTGGTGCAGGACTGGGCGCTGGCGGGCTTCGGCATCGCGCTGAAGTCCCAGGCCGACGTGGCGGTCGAGCTGGCCAGCGGGCGGATGGAGCGGGTGCTGCCCGACTGGAGAAGCGCCGCGGCGCCGATCTACGCGCTGTCGCCGTCGGCCCGGCATACTCCGGCCAAGTCGCGGGCTTTCCTCGACGCCATGTCGGCGCACCTGAATCGCATCGCGCTGGCGTGACAGCGGACCCCGGCGCCGAGGGGCGTCGGGCCGGGACCCGCCTGACGCGTCTAGACCGGCATCGCGAACGGAATGCCAAGGCGTCGACGAACGCGCAGCAGCGCGCCGACCCCGCCGAAGCCCATGATCATCAGCGCCCAGGACGTGGGCTCGGGCACTGGCATGACCGCGCCGATATTGCTGACCTCCAGGGAGTTCTCGCTGGAATCCAGCCGCACGCTATCGATCGGGGCGGAGAAGTTGAAGGTGTAGCGGCCGTTGGTGTCGAGGGCGTCGCGATTGCCGTCGTCGCCTTCGGACACCGCAGCGGCCAGGTCGACGCCGGTGAACACCTCGGTGGCGCCGCCGGGGTGGGTGAAGGTGAACTTGTTATAGGTGTCGGCCGAGCCCAGGTAGAAACTGATCTCGCTGATCTGCGGCGTGGCCAGGACCTCGTAGTCGCCGCCCAGCACGCTGAGGTACTGGGTGGTGTCCCAGGTGGTCAGGCTGGTGGCCGGCGCCGCGCCGGCGTCGGTCGTGCCGGTAAGCAGGCTCCCCGGCCCGCTCAGGGTGAAGCCGGGCGCCGTGGTCAGCGGCGAATCGAAGTCCGTCACCAGGGTCTCGCCCGGGTTGAGGCCGAACTGGTAGCCGCTGAAGTTGATCGTGGTCGCCGCACCCGCTGAACCGGCGGCAAACGTGCAGAGCGCCGCGACGCAGGTCGCGGCCAAGAGCCGATGTGTCATGAGACACGCCTTTCGGATTTGAAGCCCGGCCGCGGACTCTGTGCGGCCGTAGCTCACCCCGATAGGCGCTCGGCCTCACAGGCCTCGGTCGCGACTCTCAATTCCTTGCGAGAAATTCGGGCGCCTGTGCATCGCTCGCTTGCGTGACCCGCGGTCAAGCACGTCCAATCCTGACAAACGTGTGGGACGGACGACATGAAGATCGACCTGCTTTCACCGGCCAGCTTCGCCGCCGGCCAGCCCCACGCCCAGTACGACTGGCTGCGAGAGAACGCCCCCGTGCGCTGGCACGAGGAGCCAGACGGGAAGGGCTTCTGGGCGGTGACCCGGCATGCGGACGTCTGGGCGGTGGACCGCGACTTCCAGACCTATTCCTCCGAACCCACCATCATGATCAGCGATCCCCTGGCCGAGGCCGGCGGGTTCGGCCCCTACAAGATGATGCTGATGATGGACCCGCCGGAGCACACCGGGTTCCGCAAGCTGATCCGGTCCGAGTTCACCGAGCCCTCGGCGCGGCTGCGGGGCGAGCGGATCCAGCAACTGGCCAAGCAGATCGTCGATGCGGTGATCGAAAAGGGCGCGTGCGATTTCGTGGACGAGGTGGCCGGCGAGATGCCCTCGTTCGTGATCGCCGAGCTGATGGGGCTGCCGCTGAGCGACGGGCGCGAGCTCTACAAGCTGACCGAGATCATCCACACCGCGCCCGAGGCGCTGCCGCCCGGCGCCGGCGGCCAGGCGGTGATGAAGATGTTCGAGTACGGCTCGAAGGTGATCGCCGAGAAGCGCGCCCGGCCGGGCGACGACCTGGCCTCCAAGCTGCTGGCCTGCGAGGTGGACGGCCGCAAGCTGGAGGACATGGAGTTCCTGCTGTTCTTCCTGCTGCTGGTGGACGCGGGCGGGGACACGACCCGCAACCTGCTGTCCGGCGGGCTGGTCGCCTTGATGGAGAACCCCGACCAGTACGCGTGGCTGATGGCCGATCTGGAGGGGCGGTTGCCGCGCGCGCGGGAAGAGCTGCTGCGCTGGACCAGCCCGGTGATCTACATGCGCCGCACCGCCAAGCGCGACGCCGAACTGGGCGGCCAGCAGATCAAGGCCGGCGACAAGGTGGTCATGTACTTCGGCGCCGCCAATCGCGACCCGGCGGTGTTCGACCGGCCCGGCGTGCTGGACCTGTCGCGGGCGGAGAACCCGCACATCGCGTTCGGCACCGGACCCCATGGCTGCCTGGGCCAGCACATCGCCCGGATCGAGATCGACGCGATGCTGCGCGAGGTGCTGACGCGCATGGGGACCTTCGAACTGGCCGCGCCGGTGGAGTGGCTGGCCTCGAACTTCATCTCCGGCCCGAAGGCCATGCCGATCCGCTTCCGCGCCACCTGACCCGCCGGAAACTGTGTCAGGGCCGCAACCTTAACGCGCTTGCGCGGCTTATCGGTTGAGGTAGGAATCTTCACATCGCCTGATTGTATCGAGGCGATACGGTCGGGTTGACCGTGTGTGGGGGTCGAGGGTCGTTTGATGACCACGTTGACTGGGGCCAGGGGGCTGCCCCGCTCTGCCGTCGCCGTGTTGCTGCTGTTCGCGGCCGCTGCCGTCGTGCTCGCGATCAGCGGCGCCGAATACCCCGAGCTCCATACGATCCTGGACACCGGCGTCGCGGTGCTGTCGGGCATCCTGGCCATGCAGCTCTGGGACATGGGCGCGCACACCAAGAGCGATTTCGCCCGGTGGCTGTCCGTCGGCTTCGCCCTGACCTTCTCGCTCGACGTCATCCATGTGCTGGTCAACATCGACTGGATCGGCGTGCTGAGCCCGATCACCACCGCGCGGGGCCTCCTGCGGCCCGCGACGTGGTCGCCTTCGGCCTATCTGCTGCCGATCGGAGTGGCCGGCGCGCTGTGGCGCCTGTCGCGGGGTCGGGGCGGGATCGCCGGGTTCGTGGGGGCGACCCTGGTGCTGGCGGGCCTGCTGTTCCTGATCTTCCAGCAGGTTCCGGCCTATCTGCCGCCGAACCCGCTGGGCGTGACCCGCCCCGCCCTGTTCGCGGTGCCGCTGCTTTGGCTGGCCGTGTCGATCTGGGCCTGGCGGCTACGGGGCCGCCACCGGCTGACCCTGCCGATCGCCTGGGCGGGCAGCGCGCTGCTCATCGGCCACCTGGCGATGCTCTATTCCAGCGCCCCAGCCGACGGCCAGGCGATGATCGCCCACGTCGGCAAGATCGCCGGCTATCTGGTCGTGGTCCTGTGGGTCATGAAGATGGCCTCGGAGGACATGCGCGACCGCGCCAGCGCCGAAGCGGACTTGGCGGCGCTGAACGCCGTCCTCGACCAGCAGGTGGCGGAGCGCACCGGCGAACTGATGTCGGCGCACGAGAACCTGGACCGCGAGAGCGTGGAACGGCGCCGCGCCGACGAGAAGGCGCTGACGCAGCTGGCGCGGCTGAGCCTGCTGCACCAGATCACCCGGGCGATCGGCGACCGTCAGGACCTGGACAGCATCTACCAGGTGGCGGTGCGCAGCGTGGAGCAGCAGCTTCCCGTCGATTTCGCCTGCCTCTGCACCTATGACGCCGACGCCCGGCGGCTGACGGTGACGTCGGTCGGCACGAACAGCCCGGAACTGGGCCTCTCGCTGGCGGCGATGACGTTCGAGATCGACGAGAACCACCTGACCAAGTGCATCCAGGGTTCCGTGCTCTACGAGCCGGATATCTCGGCCATCGCCTCGCCGTTCCAGGCGCAGCTGGCGCTGACCGGGCTGCAGTCACTGGTGGCCGCGCCGCTGCAGATCGAGAGCAAGGTGTTCGGCTGCTTCATCGCGGCGCGCCTCAAGGCCGACGCGTTCGTCAGCGCCGACTGCGAGTTCCTGCGCCAGCTCAGCGAGCATGTGGCGCTGGCGGCGCACCAGGCCCAGCTCTACGGCGCCTTGCAGACCGCCTACGACGACCTGCGCCAGAGCCAGCAGTCGGTGATGCAGCAGGAGCGGCTGCGGGCGCTGGGCCAGATGGCCAGCGGCATCGCCCACGACATCAACAACGCCCTGTCGCCGGTGGCGCTCTACACCGAGGCGATGCTGGAGACCGAGAAGGGGCTGAGCCCCACCGCCCGCAACCAGCTGGAAGTGATCCGGCGCGCGGTCGAGGACGTGGGCCACACCATCGGGCGGATGCGCGAGTTCTACCGCCAGCGCGAGCCGCAGCTTCCGGGCGCGCCGGTGCAGTTGAGCGAGCTGGCGCGACACGTGCTGGACCTGACCCGGCCCCGCTGGGCCGACATGTCGATGCAGCGCGGCGCGGTGATCACGGTCGACACCGACTTCGCCCAGGACCTGCCGCTGGTGCTGGGCGCCGAGAGCGAGATCCGCGAGGCCCTGACCAACCTGGTGTTCAACGCCATCGACGCCATGCCGGACGGCGGGACGCTGACCCTGCGCACGGCCCCGGCGGACGAGCCCGGCTGGGTGCGGATCGACGTGGGCGACAGCGGCGTGGGCATGGACGCCGAGGCGCGCCGGCGTTGCATGGAGCCGTTCTTCACCACCAAGGGCGAGCGGGGCACCGGCCTGGGCCTGGCCATGGTGTACGGCGTGGCCCAGCGGCATGGAGCCGAGGTGGACGTCCAGTCGGCGCCCGGCGAGGGCACGACGTTCTCGCTGATCTTCCCGGCGGCCACGCGCAATGCGGCGAAGGGCGAGGCGGAGATCGAGATCCCGCCGCCCCTGCGCCTGCTGCTGGTTGACGACGACCCGGTGCTGCTGAAGGCGCTGAGCGACGCGCTGGGCAACGACGGCCACCTGATCACCCCGGCGAACGACGGCCAGGCCGGGATCGACGCCTTCGCCGAGGGCCAGGACGGACAACCCTTCGACGCGGTGATCACCGACCTGGGCATGCCCTACGTCAACGGCCGGGAGGTAGCCGCCGCGGTCAAGGCGGCCTCGCCCGACACCCCGGTGATCCTGCTGACCGGCTGGGGCCAGGGGATGTTGTCCGGGGTCGAGGGCATCCCCAACATCGACGTGGTGCTGAGCAAGCCGCCGAAGCTGCGCGAGGTGCGCGCGGCCCTGGCCCGCCACCACCGAAAGGCCGCCGAGTGAGCAGGGCGGCCCCCCTGACGGAAGAGGGCCCGCCCCGGCTGCTGATCGTCGACGACGAGGCCGCCAACCTGCAGGCGCTTCAGTCCACCTTGAGCGGCCACGGCTACGAGGTGGCGGCGTTCACCGACCCGGCGGCGGCGCTCGCCGCGTTCAAGCCGGACGCCTTCGACCTGCTGCTGACCGACCTGGTGATGCCGGGGATCGGCGGCCTGACGCTGATGCACGAGA
Source organism: Alphaproteobacteria bacterium (assembly GCA_018821435.1). Lineage (GTDB taxonomy): Bacteria > Pseudomonadota > Alphaproteobacteria > Caulobacterales > Caulobacteraceae > Phenylobacterium. Next base: position 25,622 of record JAHJME010000031.1, on the reverse strand, counting down.
TGCGGGCCCGCGACCCCGACCTGGCCGTGGTGATCATGACCGGCGAAGGCAGCATTTCCTCGGCGGTGGAGGCCATGCGCGACGGCGCGATGGACTATGTCTTGAAGCCGCTGCGGCTCAGCACCCTGCTGCCGGTGATCTCGCGGGCGCTGACGGTGCGCGACCTGCGGCGCGAGAATACGCGCCTGGAACAGGGCCTGCGGACGCGGACCGCCGAACTGGAACAGGCGCTGGAGGAGGTGGATCGCCAGGCCGCCGAACGCGTGCGGGCCGAACAGGCGCTCATGCAGGCGCAGAAGGTCGAGGCCATCGGCAAGCTGACCGGCGGCGTGGCGCACGACTTCAACAACCTGCTGACGCCGATCATCGGCTACCTGGAACTGCTGCAGCGGACCATCGAGGAGAGCGAGCCGCGCCGGCGGTTCGTGGACACCGCGCTGGAGGCCGCGCACCGGGGCGCGAAGGTGGCGGGCCACCTGCTGGCGTTCTCGCGCACCCAGCGGCTGAACCTGCGGGCGGTGGAGGTGGACGAGGCGCTGCGCCAGAACGACAGCCTGCGCGGCCATGCCCTGGGCGCCGAGGTGGACCTGGCGCTGGACCTCGGCGCGGCGGGGATGTGGGCCAGGACAGACGCCACCCAACTCGAACTGGCCGTGCTGAACCTGGTGGTCAATGCCCGCGACGCGATGCCGGATGGCGGGCGGATCGAACTACGCACCCGCGCGGACGCCGAGGCCGTGACGGTCGAGGTGCGCGACACCGGCAAGGGGATGGCGCCCGAGGTGCTGGCGCGGGCCACCGAGCCGTTCTTCACCACCAAGAGCCATCAGGGTTCGGGCCTGGGCCTGGCGCAGGTGGCCGCCTTCGCGCGCCAGTGCGGCGGGCGCTGCGAGATCGAGAGCGCGGTCAGCCAGGGAACGACGGTGCGGATCACCCTGCCTCGCGCCGAGCCCCCGGTCGCCGACGCTCCGGCCAGTCCCACGCGGACGGCCGCCGTCATGACGGCGCGCAGCCTGAGCGTGGTGGTGATCGACGATGACGACCAGGTTCGCCAGATCCTGTGCGACGGCCTGGGCGCCGAGGGCTTCTCGGTGCGTGGCGCGGCGAACGGGCCGTCCGGCCTGGCGATGGTGGACGCCAGTCCGCCGGACGCGGTGGTGCTGGACTACGCCATGCCGGGCATGACCGGGGCGGAGGTGGCGCACCGGATGCGCGTGCGCCACCCGCACCTGCCGATCGTATTCTGCAGCGGCTATGCGGACTCGCTGGCCCTGGACGCCATCACCGGCGCGGTGGTGCTGCGCAAGCCGGTCACCATCGACGACCTCAGCAGCACGGTGCGGCGGTCGGTGGGTTAGACCTGCAACCGCCAGGCCTCGCCGTCGCGCACGATGTGGCCGGCGCAGGGGTTGGCGAAGTGGGTGCCGATGACCAGGGTGTTGGAGCCCTCCAGCGCCGCATAGACCCGCCGACGCGTGGCGGTCGAGGCGGCCTGGTCGAAGTCCACCTGGGCCGCCCATTCGGGATGGGCGAGCTGGCAGGGGTGGTGGGTGAAGTCGCCGGTGATCAGCGCGTCCTCGCCCTTGGAGCGGATGCGGATCGAGACGTGGCCGGGGGTGTGGCCCAGCGTGGGCTCCAGACTGACCTCGTCGCAGACCTGGTGATCGGTCTCGACCAGATCGACGAGGCCCGCGTCCCAGACCGGCTTCACGCTGTCGTGGAAATAGGACGTCGAGACATCCTCCACGCCGTCCTCCTCCGCGCGCCAATGCTCATACTCGGCGCGGCCGATCAGGTACCGCGCCTTGGGGAACGTCGGGACCCAGGCGCCGTCGACCAGCATGGTGTTCCAGCCCACGTGATCCACGTGCAGGTGGGTGCACAGCACGGTGTCGATGCTGTCGCGGGCGAAGCCGGCCGCTTCGAGGTCGGTGAGGAAGGTGGTCTGTAGATTGCTCCACGGCCGCATCTCGCGCTGCTTGTCGTTGCCGATGCAGGTGTCGACGATGATCCGCCGCGTCGGCGTCTCGACCACCAGGGCGTGGATACTCATCTTCAGCTTGCCCACCTCGTCGGCGAAGTGGGGCGCCAGCCAGGGGATCTCGCGCACCGCCTCGTAGGTGGCCTGGGGCAGCAGGAAGCGGGCGCCGCCGGTGGTTTCCATCTCCACGATCCGGGAGACGGTCACGTCCCCGATGCGCCACGTCAGCATGCTCTTCCTCCCGATCGTTTTCGGGAGTGTGGCACGCCTCACGCCCGGGCGGCGAGCGCCTTGGCGACGGTGGGGGCGAGGCGCGCGGCGATGATCTGGGCGCCGCGGGCGTTGGGGTGGATGCCGTCGGGCTGGTTCAGCGTCGGCGTACGCGCCACGCCGTCCAGCAGGTTGGGATAGAGCGGCACGCCGTGGGCGCGGGCCAGCGCCGGGAAGACGGCGTTGAAGTCGCGGGCGTAGCCGCCGCCGATCTCCACCGGCGCGGCGATGCCGGCCAGCACCACGCCGATCTTCCGCGCCTTCAGCTTCCTGATGATGCCGTCCAGGTTGGCGCGGGTGCGCTTCGGATCCTGGCCTTGCAACAGGTCGTTGGCGCCCAGGGCGATGACGACCACGTCGGTGTCCTTCTTCACGCTGAAGTCGACGCGGGCCAAACCGCCGGCGGTGGTGTCGCCGCTGACGCCCGCGGCGCGGACGAGGTTGGCGGCGCCCAGCTTCGTCAGGGCCAAGTGGAGCTGGGCCGGCAGGGCCGCGGCGACCGGCAGGCCATAGCCGGCGGTGATCGAATCCCCCAGCACGGTGACCACCTTGATCCGCGCCGCGAACGCCGGTCCGGCCGCCACGATCAACGGCAGGAACGCGAAGCTTCGGCGTGTGGGTCTTGGCGCAGCCATGTTCGTCCTATGTAAGGGAGAGCGCTGTCCGCTCAACCGTGGGAATTCTCTTGAACGATACGCCGCCGCTGGTCCTGGAGAACGTGGGCCTGACGTTGCCGTCCGCGGCAGGACCCGTGGAGATCCTGCGCAACCTCGATCTAACCCTGGCTGACGGCGAACGTGTGGCGCTGGTGGGACCGTCGGGGTCGGGCAAGTCGTCGCTGATCGCGGTAGCCGCCGGGCTGGAGCAGCCCAGCGCCGGTGTGGTCCGCCTGTTCGGCCAGGACCTCAGCCGGCTGAGCGAGGATGGGCGGGCGAAGCTCCGGCGCGGACGGGTCAGCCTGGTCTTCCAGTCGTTCCACCTGCTGCCGAACATGACGGCCGAAGAGAACGTGGCCGCGCCGATGGAGATCGCCCGCAAGGCCGGGGCGATGGACGAGGCCCGCGTCTGGCTGGACCGCGTGGGGCTGGGCGCCCGCGCCCGGCACTATCCCCATCAGCTCTCGGGCGGCGAGCAGCAGCGGGTCGCCCTGGCGCGCGCGCTGGCCCCCTCCCCGGCCCTGCTGTTCGCCGACGAGCCGACCGGCAACCTGGATTCCAACAACGCCCGGCACGTGGCCGACCTGCTGTTCGAGCTGGTGGAGCACACCGGGGCCGCGCTGCTGCTGGTGACCCACGACCCGGCGCTGGCGGCGCGGGCGCAGCGGGTCGTCACCCTGCGCGACGGCCGACCGGTCGAGCCCGCATGACGCCCTTGTGGCTGCGGTTCGCCGCGCGGGAGCTTCGGAGCGGGGTCAAGGGCTTCCGCATCTTCCTGGCCTGCCTGGCGCTGGGCGTGGCGGCGATCGCGGCGGCCAGCTCGACGGCCGAGGCGTTCCGGCAGGGCCTGGCGACCCAGGCGCGCGAGATTCTGGGCGGCGACATGGCGGTCTCGGCCAGCCAGCGCCGGTTCACGCCGATCGAGCGGGGCTGGATCGACCGGCTGGGCAAGACGACCTACGCGACGGCGTCGCAGGCCATGGCCGAGGCGCCCAGCGGCGAGCGCCGGCTGGTCGAGCTGCGTGGCGTCGACGGCGCCTATCCGCTGGCGGGCGCGGTGACGATCAACGGCGCGCCGTCGCTGGCCGTGGCGCTGGCCCCGCGCGACGGGGTGTGGGGCGCGGCGGTGGAGCAGGCGCTGCTGGACCGGCTGCACCTGAAACTGGGCGACCGCTTCCTGGTGGGCAATGTGCCGATGCGGGCCAACGCCGTGCTGGAGGCCGAGCCGGACCGGCTGTCGCGCGGCTTCTCGCTGGGGCCGCGCCTGCTGACCCGGACCGGGGCGCTGGAGCAGGGCGGGTTCCTGACGCCGGGCCTGCCGTTCGGCGAGACGGTGCGGATTTCGCTCCGCCCCGATCTGCCGCTGGCCGACGCCAAGGCCGAGGTGCGCGACAGTATGAAGGGCCGCTTCCGCATTCGCGACCGCAACGACGCGGCGCCGGGCGTCAGCCGGATCATCGACCAGCTGGAATACTTCCTGGGCTTCATCGGCCTGGCCTCGCTGGTGGCCGGCGGCCTGGGCGTGTTCGGAGCGGTCAGCGCCTATGTGGACGGCCGCAAGCCGGCGATCGCCACGCTGAAGGCGCTGGGCGCCGAGAGCGGGCTGATCCGCGACATGTACCTGGCCCAGATCGGGCTGCTGGCCCTGGCCGGGGTGGTCATCGGGCTGGTGTTGGGCGCTGCGACGCCGCTGCTGCTGGGCGCGGCGATCCAGGACGAGCTGCCGGTCCCGGCGCTGTTCGCGATCTATCCGTGGCCGCTGGCGCGGGCGGCGACGTTCGGCCTGCTGTCGGCGGCGGCGTTCTCGCTGGCGCCGCTGGCCCGGGCGCGGACCACGCCGCCGGCCAGCCTGTTCCGCAGCGACCTGTCGGGAAAGCTCCGGTTCGGACCGGAGATGATCGGGGCGATCCTGGCGGCGCTGGGCCTGGGTGGTTTAGCCATCGTCACCGCCCCGACGCCGCTGGCGGCCAGCATCATGATCGCCGGGGTCGCGGCGTCGTTCGGCGTCCTGTGGGCGTTCGGCTGGGGGGCGGCGAAGCTGGCGGGCCGGCTGCGCGGCGGCACGCGGGGATCGATGCGGATCGCGCTGGCCAACCTGGCCGGACCGCGCTCGGCGGCGCGGACGGCGGCGCCGGCCATCGGCCTAGGCGTGGCCCTGCTGGCGGCGGTGGTGCTGATCCAGTCCAGCCTGCTGCGGCAAATCTCCATCGTGGCGCCGCAGACCGCGCCGGCGCTGATCTTCACCGAGATCCCCGGCGACAAGGTCGCGGCGTTCGACGCCGAGATCGCGCGCGGGTTCGGCCGCACGCCGGACCAGGACACCTATCTGCGGGCGCCGTTCTTCACCGGCCGGATCCTGGCCGTGCGCGGCGTGCCGGTGGACATCGACAAGATCCCGCCGGGCGCGCGCTGGGCCTACGACAACGACGTCAGCCTGTCGGCGCTGGGGGCCGAGCCGCCGAACGCCGGCGTGTTCCAGGGCAAGTGGTGGCCGGCCGACTACAGCGGCCCGCCGCTGGTGGCCGTCTCCCGCGATCCGGCCGAGGGCGGAAACCTGAAGATCGGCGACATGATCAAGCTGTCGGTGCTGGGCGCCGAGATCGACGTCAAGGTGGCCGCCATCCGCCGGGTGGACTTCGGCAGCTTCGGCGCGGGCTTCCCCATCGTGCTGACCCCGAACGCCCTGGAGGGCGCCACGCCGCGCCACGTGGCCATCGCCAAGGCCAGCCTGGCCGAGGAGCAGCGGATCGTCCGCATGCTGGGCGCCGACTTCCCGGAGGTGAACGTCATCTCGGTCCGCGAACAGCTTGAGGCCGCCACGGACATGTTCGACCGCGTGGCGCTGGCGGTGCGCGGCGCGGCGGCGGTGGCGCTGATGGCCGCCCTGCTGGTCCTGGCCGGCGCCATCGCGGCGCGGGCGCAGGAGCGGACGCGGGAGGCGGCGATCCTCAAGGTGCTGGGGGCCAGTCGCGCCCAGGTCCTGGCGGCCTATGTGATCGAGTACGGCCTGGTGGGCCTGATCGCCGGCGCCGCGGGCGTGGGGCTGGGCTACGCCGCCGCCTGGCCGGTGGTGACCCAGGTGTTCGAGGCCAAGTGGAGCGTGGACTGGGCGGGCGTCGCGGCCCTGCTGGCGGGCGCCTCGGGTCTGGCGGCGGTGGGCGGGCTGCTGGCGTCGTTCCAGGCGCTGTCGAAGCGGCCGGCGCCCGCGCTGCGGTCCGAATAGGCGCGGCTTACGCATCTGAGGCGAGCGCTGTCGACCTCGTCCCCCGCGGCGCCTAGTGTCGGGCGAACGCGGCATGGGGTTGGTGCGATGAACAGGTTGGCGTGGATCGTCGTCTTGGCGGGACTGGTCGCGGGCCTGGCCTCGCCGGCCCTGGCGCAGGGAAACGCGCCGCCACAGGTGGCCGCCAAGATCGCCCAGCTGGACCAGGCCTGTCAGCGCGCCGGGGGACGGCCGGTGGCCAAGCCCTATGTGCTGGTCCACGACTTCACCGGCGACGCGCGGCCGGACTTCCTGATCAGCGAAGGCGACTACGCGTGCGCCGGGCGGCCGGGGATCTTCCAGACCAACAACCAGGCCTTCATCGAGATCTATGTCACCGACGCCCGCAACAACGCCCAGCGGGTCTATCGCCAGCAGGTGCGCGCCTACCGCGTGCTGAACACCACGCCGCGCACGGTGCAGATCGCGCTGACCGCGCCCGCCTGCGCGAACGGACAGGCGATGTGCGGACTGACCCTGGCGTTCAATCCGCAGACCGGCGGGTTCACCGCCGAGCCGGTGGGGCCAGCCCAGGCGACCGCGCCGGCCACGCCCCCTGCCCCGGTCGCCACGGGCGCAAGGGAGACCGAGGCCCAGTTCATGGTCCGCTGCCAGCGCGAGATGATCGCCAAGAACCCGCAGGCCCGGAAATGGGCCGCCGACAGCTGCAAGGAGGGCTGGGGCATGGCCGCCGCCGCCGGCCCGCTCGCGGACGCCCTGATCGCCGTGGCCACGGCGCGCACCGCCGGCCCGCTGAGCCTGGCCCAAATCAAGGCGGCGACGCCCGGCGTGCGGTGGTCGGCGAAACCCGGCCCGGGCGGCAACGGCGTGGGCGCGTTGGGCAAGTTCGACGCGGCCATCGACATGAAAGCGGGATCGATCAGCTTCGGCTGGTCCGCCATAGGCGAGCCCCCGCCATACGATGTGGCCGAAGCGCTCAGGGTGCGCGGCGTCGCGCTGACGCTGGTCGCCTGCCAGAGCTTCGGGATCTCGGAGCAGACGCGGATCTACCGGATGACCGCCGCCGGCCAGACCCCGGCCGCCCTGACCGTCGCCAACCGCGCGGCGCCCAGCGCCTCGGCCAGTTCGTTCTACAGCGCCGCCCTCGACGTCGCCCGGCCGCCGCAGACCCTGGCCGCGATCCGGGCGAAGGCCCCCAACGACGATTGGACGGCGGTCTGCGAAAGCGAGTGACGCGCCTTGGTGCGGCCCCTCGCCGCATCGCAGCATCGGTAAGGTTTTGGCATCCGTGTGCATCGCATCATCGCGGCTTAGACACGAACCGCCAGGGACGACCGCAATGCCCAACGACATCACGAAAAAGGATCTGGTCGACTGGAGTTCGGCCTGCCTCGTGTTCCTGTCCGGAGCCATGACCGGCCATTACGCCGCCGTCGGCATGAACCTGATCCAATGGACCGGCGCCCTGGCCGCCATCCTGGGCTCGGTGACCATCGCCGTCGCGGTCCGCGTGTGGCCGACCAAGTCGGCGACGGCGAACGCCAAGGATTAGCCCCTTCCGAGGGGATCGAACGCCGCCGACCTTTCGCGGGTACACGGACCGCTAAGGCCGGGCGGCGCCCGAACGAGCGGACCGACACGGGGACCGCTCATCAGGCATAGGCGTCGAAACGCGGCGTCACGGGCCACCCGACGTTCATTTTTCTTATTTTTTCGCCCAGGGCGTGCGGGCGCTTGCCAGTGGGGTGACGCGTTCGCACTATCGCGGCCATGTTGCAGCGCGTGCAGAGCGACGATGTACGGGTCCTGCTGACGGCCTGGCGGCGGGGCGACCGCGTGGCGCGCGACCGGCTGTTCGACATCCTTTATGCCGAACTGACCGTCAGCGCGGCGGCCATGCTGCGCGGCGAACGCAATGTGTCGCTGTCGGTCGGCGACCTGGTCCACGAGACCATCCTGAAGCTGATCGTGCTGGAACAGATCGACTGGCAGGACCGGGCCCACTTCATGGCCCTGACCTCGGTGATGATGCGCCGCGCCCTGGTCGAGCACGTGCGCGCCAAGGGCCGCCACAAGCGCCAGCACCAGAAGGTCGAGCTGAAGACCAACATCCCCGATGTGGGCAACGCCGATCTGGAAGAGGTCAACGCGGCGCTGGACGAACTGGCGAAGATCGACCGCGAGCGGGCCGACATCGTCGAGATGCGCTATTTCGGCGGTATGGAGATCGCCGACATCGCCGTGGTGCTGAAGCTGTCTGAATCGACGGTGAAGCGGCGCTGGCAGGCCGCGCGGCTCTGGCTCTACGAGGCGCTCCAGCCGCAGCATGGCTGACCGCCCGAGCGAAGCCCGCGCGCTCGATCTGCTGGAGCGGGCGATGGCGCAGCCTTCGGACGCCCGGGCGGACTGGATCTCGAGGCAGCGGGCGCCGCCGGCGGTCCGCGCGCGAGCCCTGGCGCTGCTGGGCGGCGGCGCCGACGCGAAGCTGGCGTTCGCCACCGGCGGCGCGCCGCTGAAGGCCGGCGTGGGCCCCCTGCCCGAGCGGATCGGCGCCTATCGGATCATCGGCCTGGTGGGCCAGGGCGGCATGGGCGCGGTCTATCGCGGCGAGCGCGCCGCCGGCGACTTCGAGCATACGGTGGCGATCAAGGTCATCCGGCCGGGCGCCCTGTCCGGCGCCTTGATCGAACGGTTCCGGCGCGAGCGGCAGACCCTGGCGCGGCTGGCCCACCCCAATATCGCGCGGCTGTTCGACGGCGGCGAGACCGACGCCGGCGAGCCCTACATCGTCATGGAGTTCGTCGAGGGCCGGCCGCTGGCCGACTGGCGCGAGGCCGAGGCGCCGTCGCGGGACGCGCGGCTGGACCTGTTCCTGGCGGCGACCTCGGCCGTGGCGTTCGCGCACCAGAACCTGGTGGTGCACGGCGACATCACGCTGTCCAACATCCTGGTCGACACGGCCGGGCAGCCCAAGCTGATCGACTTCGGGATCTCGTCGCCGGCGATCACCTCCGGCGCGCGGGGTCCCGCGACCGTCGGCGAGGGCGGCCTGCACACCCGGGGCTTCGCCGCGCCCGAACGGATCCTGGGCGCACCGTCCACGACTCTGTCGGACATTTATTCCCTGGGCCAGGTGCTGGCGTGGCTGACGCGGGGCGACGCGCCCGACGCCGAACTGGCGGCCATCGTCGCGCGGGCGACGGCGGAGGACCCGGCCGCGCGCTATTCCACCGTCGAGGCGCTGCGCGGCGACATGATCGCATATCGCGCCGGATTCCCGGTGGCGGCGATGGACGGCGGCCGGCGCTACGTCTTCGGCAAGTTCGTGGCCCGGCACCGGCTGGCGGTGGGTGGCGCGGCGACGGCCAGCGTGCTGCTGGTCGCCGCCCTGATCGTCACCCTGGTCGCCAACCACCAGGCGCAGGCGGCCCGCGCCGAGGCCGAGGCCCGGTTCCAGCAGACCCGCCAGATCGCCACGACCATGCTGTTCGACGTCTACAACGAGGTCAGCAAGGTCCAGGGCGCGACCAGGGCCCGCGACGTGCTGGCGCGCACTGGCCTGACCTATCTGGACGCCCTGACCGCCAACCCCGACGCGCCGCTGGACGTCCGGGTCGAGGCCGGGCGCGGCTATGTGCGGCTGGCCCAGGTGACCGGCAGCGGCCAGCAGAGCCAGCTAGGCAAGGCGGCCGACGCCAACGTCCTGCTGAAGAAGGCCGAGACGGTGCTGGGCCGGGCCTATGCCGAGGCGCCGGACGATCCGAAGGTGCGGCGCGCCATGGCCGACCTGCTGATCGAGCAGGCGGGGGTGAACCTGTACAACAACAGCGAGATCGCGCTGGCCCGCAAGCAGACGATCGAGGTGCAGCGGCTGCTGAAGCCCTTCGCCGGGACCGACCCCGAGGCGGCCCGCATCTACGCCACCGCGATCCAGGCCGAGGGCGACTCCTGGGGCTGGGACGGGGAGTACGCCAGGAGCCTGGAGCCCTTCCGGCGGGCCGAGGCGTTCATCGCCGGACTGCCCCCGGCGCTGCGGAGCGAGACGGGCGTGATGAAGGCGCACTCGGCGATCCTGCGCCTGCGGGCCGAGGCGCATCACGAGCTCAAGGACGATGCTGCCGCGCTGCCTGCCGTGACAGAGGCCGTGGCGATCAACGAGGCGCTGGCCAGGCGCGAACCGGACTCTCCGGAAGTCCTGCGCAAGCTGGCCATCTCGCTCTGGTACCGGGCCGCCGTGCTGAGCGCGATGGACCGCGACGCCGACGCCTATGCCTCGGTGGACCGGGCGGTGGCGATCACCCGTCAGATGCGCGCGCGGGACCCGGCGGACCGGGGTGCGACGGGTCTGTTCGCGGTGGTGGGCGAGGTCCGCGCGATGGTGCTGGCCGACCTGAAGCGTTTCGCCGAAAGCTATGCGATGGCCGACGAGGTGGTGGCCGCGCACCGGCAGATCGTCAGCCAATCGGACAACGCCCCGGGGCCACGCCGCAGCATGGCCGCCACGCTGAAGAGCGTCGGCGGCGTCTACTACAACGGCGGCAGATACCCTCAAGCCTGCGCAACCTGGGGCGAGGCGCGCGGCATCTATCGGGACCTGGAGAAGGCGGGAAAGCTGACAGGCCACGACCGCGACCAGGCCTTGGGGGAGATGCAGCGGTGGATGACCGCGGCCTGCGATCCGCCGCGGCGAGGCCTGAAAGGGCCGCTGTAGGCGCCGCATTGTCGCCCCAGGCGCGAGGAATTCGCCCCAAGTTCCCCTGTAGCGCGAGAATGGCAGGAAATCCCACCCCCATTCGGGGGCTGCCGAACACGCCCTGCCCCGTCAGCCTGTGAAAACCGCCGCGAGCGTTCAGTCCCGGCGGACTTTGGGGGAGTTCCTGTGATGCGTCTCAAGCGTTTTCTGGCTGCCGGTGCAGCCGTCGCGGTGCTGTCATGCGCGACAGGATCGGCCCAGGCGGCCTCTCTGGTCGCCGTGTTCACGGGCGTCGTCACCCAATCGGTTTCGGACATGACCTTCGGGTCGGCCAGCCTGGTCGGCATGAACTACACCGCCACCTACACCTTCGATCCCACGGTCGGCACAACGTCCATCTATAGCCCCGGCGGCGGTGTGTTCGACTACATCCGCTCCGGCTACGGCGCGGCCTCACCGATCTTGTCACTGTCGCTGACGATCAATGGCCGAACCGACGTGATGGACTTCCAGGACGATATCTATCCGTACGGGAGCATCGAGCGGGTAAACTACCCCGCGAGCCCGAGCGGCGGACTCTACATGGGTGCTCAAGGCGCCCAGTACGTCCCTTCGCCCGTCGGCGGCGAGGCGACCGACTACCACACCGCCAGCTCGAACTTCAGCTCGCCGACCCTGATCGCGTTCGACATGGCCGAACCGTGGAGTCCCGCGAGCGGCACGGGGCTCTCCGGGTTCCTGCGTCAGGTGCAGAACGCCGGGCGTGGCTACGACCAGGCCTATGACATCAAGGGCAGTGTCACGAGCGTCCGAGTGTTCAACGATGCGGACGTCGGGACCGTCGTGCCCGAACCAGGCACCTGGGCGCTGATGATCCTCGGGTTCGGAGCCGCCGGCTCGGCGCTGCGGCGCCGGCGCGTACTGGCCGCCTAGGTCTTGGGCGCCACCACCGACATGTTCTCGTAAGGCCCGCTAGGCGTGACGCCGGGCGGCAGGTTCTCGGGCTCCGCCTGGCCGGCCGCGCCCAGCGAATGGATATACCGGTAGAGATTGCGCAGGTCGGTTTCGGTCATCTTGGCGATGTTCTGGGTCGGCATGGGCGGCAGCAGCCGCTTGGTCTTCAGGAGCTCGACCCAGCCGTCTTCGGTGGTGCTCTGGGCCAGGATGCGCAGGTTACTGGCGTAGGACGTGCCCCAGGGGCCGTGATAGCCGACGGGATTGCCCACCAGCCGGTCGGTCTCCGGCGTCTTGCCGCCGCTCTGGGGATAGCCGGGGGTGTGGCAGTCGTTGCAACTGCCGATCATCGCCAGATAGCGGCCCGCCTCGATATCGCTGGCCGCGACGACATGGGGCGGACCGGCCGGCGCCTCCGGTTTCGAACAGGCGGACACGACCATCGCCGCCAACCCCGCGCTTACCGCCAACACGCCACGCATACGCCAACTCCCATACCTCTGTTGGCCGGACGCTAATGCAGGACAAGCGCCCTGGGGAGCCAATCGACGACCAACCGACTCCATCCCGCGACGGGCGCCGTTCCGATGTCCGCGTGGGCAGACGCCGACCAGTCTGACAGCAAAAGGCCTGCGATCCCCGGCGCCGAGGATCGCAGGCCAAGTCAGGATCTAAGCGATCGGATCAGGCGGGTGCGAACCCGGCCCGACGGCGGCGCAGAGCCGCGCCGGCGCCGCTGAACCCCAGGATCATCAGGGGCCAGGCGCCGGGTTCGGGAACAGCCGTGTCCCCGTCCATGAAGGTCTGGAAGGCCAGACCGCTGTTGCAGCACGCCGTAACGTCGCTTGGCGCGCCGAAGTTGAGGAACAGGTGACCGTCCGGATAGGGCGTCGCGGCGGCCGAGATATTGCCGCCGAAACCGTTGATCAGGTCGATCACGAAGCGCTGGCCGGCGGCCAGTTGGATGTCGGCCGAGGACGTGTCGATGAACGTCCCGCCCGACGCGAGCTGAACCGCCTGCGAGAAGGCGTAGGGGCCGGAATAGAACCCGTCCCCGGCGTTGACCCGCACCGTCACGTTCGTGCCGGCGCCATAGAGGGTGATCCCGCTGAGACGGCCCGTCGTCCCGGCGGTGACCGTCTGTTGCCATTCCAAGGCTTCATAGAAGCTGCCGCCCAACGGCAAGGCCTGTTGATCGAGGACCGGCGCGGCGCGGGCGGCGCCGGCGAACAGGACAGCGGCCATGACCGCAATGGTGGTGAGAAGGTTGGATTTCATATTTTCCCCTGAGCCGTTTCAGAACAGGGGAAGAATACCGCACCGCTACGTCAGTCTCGGACGTAGCGGTGCGGCTTTGGATTAAAGATCGTTCGACTATTCCGCCGGCGTGATCGGCACCAGGATCTCGTTGCCGCTCTCGCGGAACTTCTGGGCCATCTCCTGCATCCCCGCCGCGACATCGTTCTGGCCGCGCGCCTGTTCGCGGATGTCCTGGCTGATCTTCATCGAGCAGAACTTGGGACCGCACATGGAGCAGAAGTGGGCCGTCTTGAACGCCTCCTTGGGCAGGCTCTCGTCGTGGTATTCGCGCGCCGTCTCGGGATCGATGCCCAGGTTGAACTGGTCCTCCCAGCGGAACTCGAACCGGGCGCGGCTGATGGCGTCGTCCCAGGCCCGCGCGGTGGGATGCCCCTTCGCCAGGTCGGCGGCGTGGGCGGCCAGCTTGTAGGTCATCACGCCGACCTTCACGTCCTCGCGGTTCGGCAGGCCCAGGTGCTCCTTGGGCGTGACGTAGCAAAGCATCGCGGTGCCGAACCAGCCGATCATCGCAGCCCCGATGGCCGAGGTGATGTGGTCGTAGCCAGGGGCCACGTCGGTGGTCAACGGACCGAGGGTGTAGAAGGGGGCCTCGCCGCAAACCTTCAGCTGCTTGTCCATGTTGGCCTTGATCTTGTGCATCGGCACGTGGCCGGGGCCTTCGATCATCACCTGGACATTGTGCTTCCAGGCGATCTGGGTGAGCTCGCCCAGGGTCTCCAGTTCGCCGAACTGGGCGGCGTCGTTGGCGTCGGCGATGCAGCCGGGGCGCAGGCCGTCGCCGAGCGAGAACGAGACGTCATACGCCTTCATGATCTCGCAGATGTCCTCGAAGTGCTCGTAGAGGAAGTTCTCCTTGTGGTGGCTGAGGCACCACTTGGCCATGATCGAGCCGCCGCGGCTGACGATGCCGGTGACGCGGGTGGCGGTCAGCGGCACATAGGCCAGGCGCACGCCGGCGTGGATGGTGAAGTAGTCCACGCCCTGCTCGGCCTGTTCGATCAGGGTGTCGCGGAAGACCTCCCACGTCAGGTCCTCGGCCACGCCGTTGACCTTCTCCAGGGCCTGGTAGATCGGCACGGTGCCGATCGGCACCGGGCTGTTGCGAACGATCCAGTCGCGGATGTTGTGGATGTTGCGCCCGGTGGACAGGTCCATGACCGTGTCGCCGCCGCAGCGGATCGACCAGACCATCTTGTCCACCTCGTCGGAGACGTGGCTGAGGACGGCCGAGTTGCCGATGTTGGCGTTGATCTTCACCAGGAAGTTGCGGCCGATGATCATCGGCTCGAGTTCGGTGTGGTTGATGTTGGCCGGGATGATGGCCCGGCCGCGGGCGATCTCGTCGCGCACGAACTCGGGCGTGCAGAAATCCGGGATCTCGGCGCCGAAGTCCTCGCCGTCGCGGATGAACGCGTCGGTCTCCTTGCGGCGCAGGTTCTCGCGGATGGCGACGTATTCCATCTCGGGCGTGATGATCCCCCGGCGGGCATATTCCAGCTGGGTGACGTTGGCGCCGGCCTTGGCGCGGTAGACCCGGCGGGGCGCGGTGAACTCGGGCGCCAGGTGCTGGCCCTTGGCGAAGCCGTTGTCCTCGGGCTTCACCTCGCGGGGGTTCTCCACCAGCTCGATATCGCCGCGCGACACGACCCAGGGCTCGCGGGTCTTCTGCAGGCCCTTCTCGATGTCGATGCTGACGGTGGGGTCGGTATAGGGGCCGGACGGATCGTACAGCGTCAGCGCCGGCTCGTTGGCGCTGGGGTGGACGGCCACCTCGCGGAACGGCACGCGGATGTCGGGCCAGAGCACCCCGGGCTGATAGACCTTCTTGGAGCCCGGGCGTTCGCCGGTGGGGATGGCGGCGGCGGCCAGCTTGCCGGTGGGCTTGTTCATCGTGTGCGTCCCTAAGCTGCGGACGGATCACGGGCGTCAGGCGGGGTATCGGCCCTTCCCTTCGCCGGCATGACCCGGATCAGGTTCGACGGGTCGTGGGCTCACCCACCTCTCAGCCGCTTGCGCGCGGCCCCCCGAGGAGACCCGCAAAGTAAGCCTGTTGTCAGACGCCCGCCAGCTTCAAATGCGAAGACTTGGGCCTCTGCCGCGCGTATCATCACCTGGGGGATGAACTGAGGAGAACGGCCAATGAAACTGGCAGTCGTCGCCCTGGCCCTGAGCGCCGCCGCCCTCTCGGGGTCCGCGTTCGCCGCCAAACCCCCGCCCCTGGCCACGCCGGCCCCGGCGCCCGGCACGGGCCTGCCCGCCGGCCAGTGCATCCGCAGCAGCGAGATCCGCAACCACACCATCGCCGACCGCAACACCCTGCTGATCGACGTGCGCGGCAAGGACACCTATCGGGTCACCATGAACGGCGGCTGCCTGGCCGGCGCCATCTCGTCGGACCCGATCATCACCCGCAGCCCGCCCGGCGCATCGATCATCTGCAAACCGATCGACATGGACATCGCCATCTCGCGCGGCGGCTTCCCCAGCCAGTGCATCGTGGATTCCATCGTCAAGCTGAGCCCCGAGGAAGTGGCCGCCCTGCCGCGGAAGTTGAAGCCGTAGCGGTTCAGGGCTAGCAGAGCGGGCATGCATCTCGCCCGCTTCAATCCCGTCCGGTTCGCCCATCTTCCCACGCCGTTCGAGCCCTTGCCGGGCCTGACCGAGCATCTGGTGCGGCCGGGCGGCGGCGGCCCGGCGCTGTGGATCAAGCGCGACGACTGCACCGGCCTGGCCGGTGGCGGCAACAAGACGCGCAAGCTCGAATACCTCCTGGGCGACGCCCTGGCCAACGACGTCGATACCCTGGTCACCCAGGGCGCGGTGCAGTCGAACCACGTGCGCCAGACGGCGGCGGCGGCGGCCAAGTTCGGCATGAAGTGCGAGATCATCCTGGAGGCCCGGACCGGCTCCACGGCCGTGGATTACACGCGCTCGGGCAACGTCCTGCTGGACGAGTTGATGGGCGCCAAGATCCGCACCGTGCCCGGCGGAACCGACATGAACCAGCAGCTGGCCGAGGTGGCGGCCGAAGTCGCCGCGGCGGGTGGGCGGCCCTATGTCATCCCCGGCGGCGGCTCGAACAGCATCGGCGCGCTGGGCTATGTGGAGTGCGCCTTCGAACTGGTGGCCCAGGCCAACGAGATGGGCCTGGAGATCGACCGGATCGTCACGGCGACCGGCAGCGCCGGCACGCACGCGGGCCTAGTGGCCGGCCTGGCGGTGATGGGCGCCGATATCCCGGTGCTGGGCATCGGCGTGCGCGCGCCGAAGGAGACCCAGGAAGCCAACGTCTACAAGCTGGCCCGCGAGACGGCGGCGCTGATGGGGCATGAGGAGCGGGTGACCCGCGACCTGGTGGTGGCCAATTGCGACTTCGTCGGCGCCGGCTATGGCCTGATCGACGACGCGGTGATCGACGCCCTGAAGACCATCGCCCGGACCGACGCAATCCTGCTGGACCCGGTCTATACCGGCAAGGCGATGAAGGGCCTGATCGCCCTGTCGAACCGCGGCGACTTCGACGGCGAGACGGTGGTCTTCCTGCACACCGGCGGAGCCCAGGGCCTGTTCGGCTATCAGGGCGAGCTGGAGGGCAAGCTTTGAGCGCCGACGAGCCGCTGACCCTGGGCGTGCTGGGCGGCATGGGACCGGCCGCGACGGTCGAGTTCCTGGCCCGGCTGCAAGCCTATACGCCGGCCGAGAAGGACCAGGATCACCTCCGGGTCATCGCCGACATCAACCCCCGTGCGCCCGACCGCAACGTGCCGGGCTCGGGCGCGGGCGCCGTGCTGGCCGAGATGGCCGGCGCGCTGCAGGGCGCCGGGGCCGAGGTGCTGGCCATGCCGTGCAATACCGCCCATGCCCACGCCGACCTGATCCAGCGGGCCTCGGGCCTGCCGCTGATCGACATGATCGGCCTGGGCGCCGAGGAGGCCGGCAGCGAGGGAGCCATGCGGGCCGGCGTGCTGGGCACCAAGGGCGCGCTGAAGCTCTATCGCGAGTATCTGGCCGCCCGCGCCATGAGCCTGGTCACCCTGCCCCCCGAGCGGCAGGAGGCGTTCATGGTCACGCTGTACCGGATCAAGGCCGGCGATCTCAGCGACGACGTGACCCGCGAGATGCAGGGCTATGCCGAGGAACTGCGCGTGCTGGGCGCCGAGGTGCTGATCGCCGGCTGCACCGAGGTGCCGCTGGTGCTGGACGACGAGGACGTGAAGCTGGAGCTGATCGATCCGGGCGACCTGCTGGCGCGGCGCTGCGTCGGCGTCTGCCTGCACTGGGAGCCCCTGCCCCATATGCCGATCTAACTCTAGTTCCTCCCCTTCGCGGGAGGTGGCGCGAAGCGCCGGAGGGGGTCCGCTCAAACGTGGCGGAGGACCCCCCTCAGTCGGCATTCGCCGACAGCTCCCCCGAAAGGGGAGCAATTGCGCGCCGCTACAGCCGGCCTGCGCCGAACGTATCGCAGGCGTCCGGATTGCCGGTTTCGGAGCCTTTGCGGAACCAGCGCATACGCTGTTCCGACGAGCCGTGGGTGAAGGCGTCGGGCATGACGCGGCCCTGGGCCTTCTTCTGCAGGGTGTCGTCGCCGACGGCGGAGGCGGCGCGCAGGCCGTCCTCGATGTCGCTGGGATTGAGCGAGACCTGGCCGTTCGAGACTTCGGACGCATGGGCCGCCCAGACGCCGGCGTAGCAGTCGGCCTGCAACTCCAGGCGGACCGAGCCGCTCTCGGCGCCTTTGGCCCCCATCCGCTGGGCCTGCTCGCTGGCGCCGATCAGGTTCTGGACGTGGTGGCCGATCTCGTGGGCGATGACATAGGCGCGGGCCGCCTCGCCGCCGCCGCCGAACCTGGTCTCCAGCTCCTGCCAGAACGACAGGTCCAGATAGACCTTGCGATCGGCCGGGCAATAGAACGGCCCCATGGCCGACTGGCCCATCCCGCAGCCGGTGCCCGTGGCCTGGTCGTAGAGGACGATGCCGTCCGGCGGCTTGTAGCCGCGGATCTGCTGGCTCCACACCTGATCGACATTGTGGCTGACCACATCGACGAAACGGCCGGCGTCGTCGGCCGGCGTGCCCCGCACGCCCTCCTGCTGCTGCGCCTGGGGCGCGGCGCCGTTGACCACGCTCATCGTCGTGGACGGGTCGATGCCGAAGAAGAAGTAGCCCACCAGGGCCAGGACCACGCCGCCGACGCCCATGCCGCCGACGCCGACCGCGCCCATGCCGCGCCGGTCCTCGATATTGCCGCCGCCCTCGCCCCCCTGCCAACGCATCTCAGCGGCGGTTCCGGGCGGCGTCCTGGACGCGCTTGTTGGAGTCGGCGAGCGCGGTGTCGGGCATGGACGGATACTTCTGTGGCGTCACGGTCGCGGCGCCGACCGTGGGATCAGAATAGCGCATTTGCGGCAGCGGCGCGCCTGCCCGCAGCGCGGCCAGATCGGCGACGGCCTGGTCGGCGCGCAGCCGGCCCTCCAGCGCCTGGATCTGGTTCGACTGGTCGATGGAGCGCCGTTCTGCCGCCTGCTGCTGGGCGCGCAGGTCATCCAGCTGGAACGGGTTCACCTGAGCGGCGGCCGGCGTGGCCACGGCGAGGGCGAGAACGCTGAAAACGATGTGTGAACGCATGGGACACCTTCCAGGTGTCGAACGGCCAGAGCCTAGCGGCGTTCCACCGTGAAGCGGGCCAATTCCTTCTTCGGCTGGTCCCACTCCGGCTTGAGTTCGATGGCCTTTTGGTAGTCGAAGTAGGCGGCCTTCATCTCGTCGAGGCCTTCATAGGCCAGGGCCCGGTTGTAATAGGCCTTTTCCGGCTCATCGACGCCCAGCGCCAGCGCCTTGTTGATGTCGGCCAAGCCCTCGGAATACCGCCGCGCGCCGACCGACGCCGCGCCCCTGTTCACATAGGCCTCGCCCAGGTCGGGCTTGGTCTGGATGGCGCGGTCGAAATCGAACTGCGCGCCGCCGAAGTCCTTGCGCCGCAGCTTCAGCACGCCGCGGTTCACATAAGTGCCGGCCCGGTCGCGGAGGCTGAGGATCTCGGTTTCCAGCGCCTGGCTGCAGATGTCCTCGAACTTGGTGTCCGACTCGCCGCCCAGCGCCGCGTCCGAGCATTCCTTGGCCATGCCGCCGCCCAGCACGGTGACCGCCGCCTGGCTGGCGCCGGCGCCGGCGATCAGACCCACGCCGGCGGCGAGGGCGAGAAGGTGGGATGTCTTGAGCATGGGGTCGCTCCGGAACCTGAACCCGACCAGCGTCCGCCTGTAACGCCGTTGTGTCAATTCCGCAGCGAGGCCTCAGGCGGTGCGGAAACGGCGCAGTTCCCGGTGCAGGATGTAGACCCCGCTGGCCGCCACCAGCACCGCGCCGACCAGGGTCAGCGGATGGGGCAGCTCGCCCCAGATCACCAGGCCCAGGACCGCGGCCCAGACCAGCTGGGTGTAGTCGAACGGCGCGATGACCCCGATGGGCGCCTGGCGCAGCGCCTCGGTCAGGAACAGCTGCCCCACTCCGCCGATCAATCCCGCGACGATCAGCATGATCAGAGTCCGCGGGTCGGGTGTGACCCAGTGGAACATCGAGCCCACGGCGCCCAGCACGACGCCGCCCAGGGTGAAGTAGAAGACGATGGTCGGGCCGCGCTCGGTGTCGGCGATCTGGCGGATGGCGACCATGGCCCCCGCCGCGCCGAGGGCGGACAGGATGCCCAGGGTGACGCCGATGACGTTCATGTGGCCCGGCAGCGGCCGCGCCATGATCAGCACGCCCAGGAAGCCCACGATCACCGCGGCCCAGCGATGGCGGCCCACCTTCTCCGACAGTAGCATCGCCGACAGCGCGGTCATGAACAGCGGCGAGGTGAACTGCAGCGCCGTGGCCTCGGTCAACGGCAGGTACTGAACCGCCGAGAAGCCGCAGATCATGCCCGTCAGCCCGACCGTGGCGCGGGCCAGGTGGCCGAACGGCCGCTTGGTCTTCAGCACTTCCCAGCCGGTGGTGCGCGCGATGTAGAGGCCCAGGGGCACGAAGGCGAACAGGTTGCGGAAGAGGATGATCTCGAAGACCGGAATGCCGCGCGACCCCGTCCACTTCACGATCGCCGACAGGCACGCCATGCAGGCCATCGCCGCCACGCGGAAGGCGATGCCGAGCAGGACCTGATTGGCCGGAGGATGGGCGGACGGCGGCGACACGCGCTCTTAAGCGGGCGCTTGGCCGGCGGCGTCAATGGCCGCTTATGGCCGCATGGCCTGCGGACGGCGGGGGACCATGGCTGAACGCGATGCTGGCGCTGGCGGTCCACGCGGCCATCGCGGTCTTCCAGGGTTTCCTCGCCCGCCGGCTGGCCTAAGGTCGGGGCAAGACCAAGACACTCCGAGGAAACCCCATGGCCCGCCGGCTGGTCGACCTGTCGATCCCGATCACCAACGACATCGTCTCGGACCCCGAGGTGATGCGCCCCCAGATCACCTATTCGCGGCACAAGGAGACGGTCGGCCAGATCGCCTCGTTCTTCCCGGGGCTGACCGCCGAGGACCTGCCCGACGGCGAGGGCTGGGCGGTGGAGCAGGTGCGGCTGTCCACCCACAACGGCACCCACATGGACGCGCCGTGGCACTTCCATTCGACCACCGACGCGGCCGGGACCAGCCGCCCCGCGCCGACCATCGACGAGGGCCCGCTGGAGTATTTCCTGCAGCCGGGCGTGAAGCTGGATTTCCGCTGGTTTGCGGACGGCTATGTCGCCACGGGCGCCGACGTGGAGGCGGAGCTGACGCGCATCGGCCACGCGCTCCAGCCGCTGGACATCGTGCTGGTGAACACCGCCGCCGGCGCCGCCTACGGCGACCCGGACTACATCCACAAGGGTTGCGGCATGGGCGAGGAGGCGACGCTCTACCTGACCGAGCGCGGGGTGAAGGTGGTGGGCACCGACGCCTGGTCCTGGGACGCGCCGTTCTCGCACACCGCGCGCAAATGGGCCGAGACTCACGATCCGAAGATCATCTGGGAAGGCCATAAGGCCGGCCGGCTGCGCGAGTACTATCAGATCGAGAAGCTGACCAACCTGGAGGCCCTGCCCGCCACCGGCTTCACCCTCTCCTGCTTCCCGGTGAAGATCGCCGGCGCGTCGGCGGGCTGGATCCGGGCGGTGGCGATCTTCGAGTAGCCGCCCCGCGCTGTCACAAAACCCCGTAGGCTTTTCCGGTAAGCGCCCAGGCTCCTCCCCCGAGACGGCGCGCCATGACCCGAAGAATCCCCCGGCTGGAAGTGATCGAGGCGTTCATCGAGGCGGCGCGGGCGCCCAGCTTCCGGATCGCCGCCCAGCGCTGCGCGCTGTCGCCGGCAGCGTTCTCGCGACGGATCCAGGCCTTCCATGCGTTCGTCGGCCGCGACATCTTCGATCGCCAGCCGGGCGGCATGCGCCTGACCCAGGCCGGTCAGGAGTGCCTGGACACCCTGGAGCCGATGTATCGCAACATCACCCAGGCGGCGCTGGAGCTTAGCGGCCGACGCGCTTCGGAGAAGGTGACCCTGTCGCTGTCCCACTCGCTGGCGATGTCCTGGCTGATCCCCCGGCTGGAGCGATTCCGCGAAAGCTGGCCGGACATCGAGGTGTCGATCCAGACCACGCGAACCGCCGAGGCGATCCGATCCGGCGAGGCCGACCTCGGGGTCTGCGCCTCGGACGTGGACGCGCTGGGTCTGCACACCCAGCATCTGCTGGACGTCCACGTGGCCCCGGTGGCGTCGCCCGACCTGGCGGCGGCGTTCCGCGAAGGCCGGATCGACCTGGGCAGCCAGCGGCTGCTGGCGCCCGTGCAGGCGCCGGGGATGTGGTCGTGGTGGAGCGAGGCGACGGGGGCGAACGGCCTGCCGCTCAAGGCGACCGACACCTTCGACATGGCCTATGCGCTGTACGAAGCCGCCGCCGCCGGCTGGGGCGTGGCGTCCGGCATGGGCGTGACGGTGGCCTCGCACCTGAAGACCGGCCGACTGGTCAGCCTGGGCCTGCCCTCGGCGCGCTATCCCGGCGGCTACCGGCTGGTGGGACGCGCCAGCCGCATCCGCGCGCCCGCGGTGGCGGCGATGTGGCGCTGGCTGGCCGAGGAGGCCAGCTCGGGCCAGCGCGCGACCGGCCTGGCGCCCGCCGACGCCGCGGCCTGCGGCGCGGCGTTCGCCTAACGACCGGCCGCGTCGAACGCGGCGATCACCACGTCGGCCATGCGGTAGCCGGCCAGGGCCACGCGCGCCTCGGCTTGCCGCTGGATCTCCTGCCACGTCGCGGCGGGAACGGCAGGCGCGGCGGCCTCGGTGGACGCGGTGGGCACGCCGGCGCCATAGGCCGTCGATACCGCCAGCGGATAGCTCTCCTCGCGAGCCCATGACGCGAAGCGGTCCGGCGTGAAGGGGCCCGACGTCTTGAACGCGGCGCGCGGATGGGCGGTCTCAAGCTCGCGGCCCTTGCGGTCGGCGTCGGCGGCCAGGCCCGAGCGGCTGACGCTGTCGTCCCACAGCCAGTGCAGAGAGATCGGGCCATCGCCCAGCGGGTCGCGCACGAACTGGCGTCCGCCGCCCGCATCGCCGGTGGGATAGGCGGCCGAGAACAGCTCGCCGGTGTGCAGCGGCTGGTGGATGTCGCCGGTGACGTGCAGCACCCAGCACAGCGCCTCGGCCCGGGCGGTCGGCGTGGCGCGGGGGTCGCTGAGCACGGCGTAGTTGAGCGCAAGCGCCGGCAGCGCCTCGCCCGACGGCGTGTCGCCGCGCCGCGCCAGACGCGCACGGGTCTCGGCCGACGCGTCCGGCGTGATCACCGGCCAGAGCGTGGCGTGCCAGGTCGGGTGATCGTGGCCGGACAGCCGCACGTCATCGGGCCATCGGGCGCATTCCAGGAACATCCGCCGGGCGCGCTCGGCGCCGGTGGTGCGGTCGATCGCGACCTGGAACGGGCCGCGGTCGGGATGGGCGTCGAGGATCGTGGCCAGGGCCGTCAACAGGTCCGGGCGCAGGCGGATGATCTCGTCGTAGGCGATGGCGGCGGTGACCATGTGGCCGGGCCGGGTCCAGGCGCCGGCCGGCGCGGCGAGACCGAGGGCGGCCGCGAGGCCGAGGATGACAGCGCGCATGCTCAGAACTCCGCCGTCAGCCGCACGTAGTATTCGCGCCCGTTGACGCCCAGCGGATCGGCCTCGCTGAACGGCCGTCCGGTCGCCTCGCCGCGCAGGCGGTCGGGATATTCGTCGGCGGCGTTCAGGACGCCGACCATCACCGTGAAGCGGTCGCGGAAGCGATAGGCGGCCGACAGGTCGATGGAGGTGCGGCCGTCCATCACCTGATTTGCGCCGCCCAGGGGCGAGGTGGCCCGGTGGGCGCCGAAATTGGTCACGTCGGCGATGAACCGCCAGTCGGCCCAGGCGAGCTCGGTGTTCAGGACCAGCTTGTTGCGCGGCTGGCCGTCGGTCGCGAGATCGATGGAGGCGGCGCCCAGCAGCGGGCTGGCCGGCAGCACGGGGTTGGTGGCCTGGCGCAGGACGTCGGTGTCGAAGGCGCCGTAGCCCAGGGTCACCGCCAGCCGCGCGTCCGGCGTGAGTTGGCGGTCCCAGCGCAGGGTAGCTTCCCAGCCCTTGGTGCGGGTGTCGGCGGCGTTGGTGAAGAAGCGGGCGACGGCGGCGTTGGTCACGCCGTTGGCCTTCAGGATCGCCGCCACGGCCGCGCCCTGGAGGTTCTCCGACAGGGCGATGCGGTCGTCGATGTCGATCTGGAACAGGTCGACGCTGAGGGTCAGGCCATGGCCCGGGGTCAGCACCACGCCGGCGGAATAGCTGGTCGAGCTTTCGGCCTTCAGCGGGCTGGAGCCGAGCGCGATGGAGATCGGGTCGTTCACCGCGAAGGTGCCGACGTTCTGCAGGACGCCGGCGTTGTTCTGGCTGGTGACGGTGGAGAAGAACTGCTGCTGCAGCGAGGGTGCGCGCAAGCCGGTGCTGGCGGTGGCCCGGAGCGCGACCAACTCGTGCGGCCGCCAGAAGACCGAGGCCTTGCCGGTCGCCTGGGTCCCGAAGTCGCTGTAGTCCTCGTAGCGGCCGGCCAGCCCCAGATCGAGGCCCTCGATCAGGCTGAGCTCGCCGTCGACGAACGCGCTGACCGCGTGGCGCTTCGCATCCACCGGGGTGGTCGGGTTGAAGCCCGGGAAGCCCTGGGCGCCGGCCAAGGTGAGCGACGGCTGGTCGCCGCGCACAAGGCGATAGGCCTCGTGGCGATACTCGGCGCCGGCCGCCAGGTGAGCGCCGGCCGCGACCTCGAAACCGCGATCGAGGGTCAGGTTCACCAGGTTCTGCGAATAGCGCGCGCCGCCGCCGTAGAAGCGGGTCGGGCTGGCCGCGCCCAGCGAGGTGTTGACGCTGGTCCCCACCCGGTAGTCGCCCTTGGAATAGCCGTAGGTCTCGGACAGGTCCCAGGTCCAGCCGGCGATCGTGCCCGTGGCGCCCAGGTTCGCGCCGATGTCCTTCAGGTCCAGGTTCACGCGCGGCAGGAAGCCGTTGGGATAGAAGCTGGGCGAGACGGTAGGCGCGCGGAACAGCGGGCTCATCTCGCTGTCGCGGCGGGCATAGGTGGCGAAGCCGTACAGCTTGATGTCGCCGGTCAGCGGCAGTTCGGCGTTGGCGGTCAGGTCGATGTCGGTTGTCTGGGGATCGCCGAAGGTGGAGGTGATCCGGCCGAAGCGCGGATCGATCTCGGCGGCGTTGGTGTCGCCCCGGTCGCGGACTTCGCCGGCGATGGAGAGGAAGCCGTCCTGGCCCAGCCGGAAGCCCTGGCGCGCCGTGACGATGGTGGTCTGGCCGTCGCCGCGATCGGTCTCGCCATACTGGACCGAGGCGTGGCCGCCCTCGGCGTCGTCGCGCAGCACGATGTTGATCACGCCGGCGATGGCGTCCGAGCCGTACTGGGCCGCGGCGCCGTCGCGCAGGATCTCGACCCGGCCGATCGCGGTGATGGGCAGGGTGTTGTAGTCGACCGGCACCGAGCCCCGGTACGCGCCGTTGTTGAAGGTGATGATCGACGAGGCGTGGCGGCGGTGGCCGTTCACCAGCACCAGCGTCTGGTCGGGGCTGAGGCCGCGAAGCGTCGCGGGCCGGGCGCCGGCCACCGACGGTCCGGACGAGGCGCGGGGATAGTTGAACGACGGCGACAGGAATTCCAGGACCTTGGTCAGGTCGTTGTAGCCGCGCGCCGCAACCTCCGCGCCGGACAGCACGTCGACGGGCGCGGCGGTTTCGGTGGCCAGGCGCGGCGCGCCACGGCTGCCGACGACCACCAGTTCGGCGACGCCGGCGTCGGGCGCGGCGTCCGCCTCCGCCCAGGCCGGCTGGGCCAAGGCCGCGAGCCCCGCCGCCATCATCAAGATCTTGCGCATGCCGTACCCCCGTCGTCTTGCGAGGCGGCTTATCGGTCGGGTCCGGGAGGGCGTCGAACGCAATGATCGCAAGGGCAATTGCGTCGGATGCAACGTGGCTGGCGGCGCGCCGCGG
>JAHJME010000030.1 GCA_018821435.1 Alphaproteobacteria bacterium | reverse complement strand
TCACGACAGCACTGGCCTGGTCCCGGTTCGCTCGCCACTACTACGGGAGTCTCGGTTGATGTCCTTTCCTCCGGGTACTGAGATGTTTCAGTTCCCCGGGTTTGCTTAATGAACCCTATGTATTCAGGTCATTATACCTTTGAACAACCTACGAACCAGAACTCCAGCCGAAGCTGAAGTTCACATTCGCAGACTGTAAAGGTGGGTTTCCCCATTCGGAAATATCCGGATCAAAGGGTGCTCGCGCCTCCCCGGATCTTATCGCAGCGTGCCACGTCCTTCATCGCCTCTCAATGCCAAGGCATCCGTCAGAAGCCCTTATGCGCTTGATCGTTCTCAGCAAAACTCATGCGTGTTGGTCGCCGTCGAGGTGAGGACCCCGACTGCACACACATTCGCTTTGTAGTCAGACAATGATGTCTTCTCGGATCCGTCCTCCAAACTCCCGATCTCTCTTGCGAGAGGCGGGGGCCGGACGAACCCTTCAATTCACGATTTCAGATGCCGCCGTCGACCAGGCCATGAGCCTTAGCCGAAGCGGAAACTTCGTTTGCTGTTCGCGATCGCTTGCGGACGGTGGTGGTGGAGCCAGACGGGATCGAACCGACGACCTCATGCTTGCAAAGCACGCGCTCTACCAACTGAGCTATGGCCCCTCTTTCACGGGAGGCCGGCACAGCTGGGAGCCGTCATCGATACGTCGTCCGCCCCGCCCGAGGGTCACACATAATCATAAAGTGTGGTGGGCCCAGGCGGACTCGAACCGCCGACCTCACGCTTATCAGGCGTGTGCTCTAACCAACTGAGCTACAGGCCCTTGAAGCGGTCCGCTCAAGCACCCGCTCTACGTAAGAGCCTGGCGCTTGAATGCGCGATCGCACCGTCTGCCTTAAGCGGCAGCGGTGTCAGCGGAAAGAGAAACGAAGACGGCGGCGTCCCGCACCTGTTTAGGTGTCTTTGGAAGATCAATAGAGAACGTGAGCTCTCTGGAGATCCATCCTTAGAAAGGAGGTGATCCAGCCGCAGGTTCCCCTACGGCTACCTTGTTACGACTTCATCCCAGTCGCTGACCCTACCGTGGTCGGCTGCCTCCATTGCTGGTTAGCGCACCGCCTTCGGGTAAAGCCAACTCCCATGATGTGACGGGCGGTGTGTACAAGGCCCGGGAACGTATTCACCGCGGCATGCTGATCCGCGATTACTAGCGATTCCGACTTCATGCACTCGAGTTGCAGAGTGCAATCCGAACTGAGACGACTTTTGGGGATTAGCTCACCATCGCTGGGTTGCAACCCTCTGTAGTCGCCATTGTAGCACGTGTGTAGCCCACCCCGTAAGGGCCATGAGGACTTGACGTCATCCCCGCCTTCCTCCGGATTAGCTCCGGCAGTCCCACTAGAGTGCCCAACTTAATGCTGGCAACTAATGGCGAGGGTTGCGCTCGTTGCGGGACTTAACCCAACATCTCACGACACGAGCTGACGACAGCCATGCAGCACCTGTGTCCCGGTCCCCGAAGGGAAAACTGGATCTCTCCAGCGATCAGGACATGTCAAAAGGTGGTAAGGTTCTGCGCGTTGCTTCGAATTAAACCACATGCTCCACCGCTTGTGCGGGCCCCCGTCAATTCCTTTGAGTTTTAATCTTGCGACCGTACTCCCCAGGCGGAGTGCTTAATGCGTTAGCTGCGTCACCGACATGCATGCATGCCGACAACTAGCACTCATCGTTTACAGCGTGGACTACCAGGGTATCTAATCCTGTTTGCTCCCCACGCTTTCGCGCCTCAGCGTCAGTATCGGGCCAGTGAGTCGCCTTCGCCACTGGTGTTCCGCCGAATATCTACGAATTTCACCTCTACACTCGGCATTCCACTCACCTCTCCCGAACTCAAGATAGCCAGTATCAAAGGCAGTTCCAAGGTTGAGCCCTGGGCTTTTACCTCTGACTAAACTATCCGCCTACGCGCCCTTTACGCCCAGTAATTCCGAGCAACGCTAGCCCCCTTCGTATTACCGCGGCTGCTGGCACGAAGTTAGCCGGGGCTTCTTCTCCGGGTACCGTCATTATCTTCCCCGGTGAAAGAATTTTACAATCCTAAGACCTTCATCATTCACGCGGCATGGCTGCGTCAGGCTTTCGCCCATTGCGCAAGATTCCCTACTGCTGCCTCCCGTAGGAGTCTGGGCCGTGTCTCAGTCCCAGTGTGGCTGATCATCCTCTCAGACCAGCTATGGATCGTCGGCTTGGTGAGCCTTTACCTCACCAACTACCTAATCCAACGCGGGCTGCTCCAATGGCAATAAATCTTTCCCCCGAAGGGCACATACGGTATTAGCTGAAGTTTCCCTCAGTTGTTCCGTACCAAAGGGCACATTCCCACGCGTTACTCACCCGTCCGCCGCTGCCACCGAAGTGGCCGCTCGACTTGCATGTATTAGGCCTGCCGCCAGCGTTCGCTCTGAGCCAGGATCAAACTCTCAGGTTGAGTTGACTTCTGACCTTCAGCGCTACCAGTCCCCGAAGGAACCGGCTGGCTATAGTTTGCGTATTCTTTGACGAGTTCCCACAAATTCTAGCCGAACCGAAGTTCGACCATATTCATGGTGTCTTCAAAAAAGACCGCAATCCGATCAGCGTCGATGCCAGGCTGGTTAAGCCTGACGCAAGGACGCCGCCGCCTGCGTTTCTCTTTCCAATTCAACGATGTCAAAGACCCGCACCGGCTTTCGCCGAGCCCACTGTTTAGCGCCGGTGGTCGGCGGAGGCGGCTATCTAGTGACCGGCCTCTTTCGTGTCAACCGGCCTTTTTGAGGCTTTGCGACAATTCCGAGAACCCTCAGATTTGGCCGCAAAAATCACCGCGGGCTGCCGAGGGGCTTCCCTCTAGGTCCGTAGCGATTCGATTGGAGCTCGGGAAAATACTCATTTCGAACCGAATATCAAGCGCCTTGTTCGACGCCTGCCGTTCTTTTCGATGTGAGCCCCGTTCCGAGCGGGAGGCGGCTACTTAGTGGCCGACCCCCTAGGTGTCAACCGATCCTTTTCAGGATCCCGGTAGAGTTTCCGGAAGAACCGGAGCCTCTGCCGGGCCCTACCTTGGAAGCTTGGAAAGCCAGGCTTTCCGCGCCGCCGCCGTAAGGCTGCCGACGTCTCGGAGCTGGCCGACTTGGAGAAGTTTTTCAGGAACTTGCGTCCCCGTCGAACTCTTCGTCGTCGTCCCCGCCCCGAGCGGAGGCGGCTATCTAGTTGCCGGCCTCCTGGGTGTCAACCGGTCCTTTTCAGGACCCTGGCCGATCCCCGGGAACCCCGGATCTTCTAGCCAGGCCCCGCCTCGTCGGCCGCGGAGAGCAAGCTCTCCAGACCACCTCGACGGAACTGTCGACCTCTCGGGACAAGTGCGGCTTCGTCAGGATTATCAAGGACTTGCGTCCCCGGTGATCCGTTCGTCGCCGCCCGTTTCCGAGCGGAGGCGGCTATCTATTGGCGCCTCCGCCCCCCGTCAACAGGGAGTCGCGAAGAATCTCATAAACCGGCGGGATGCGGCACGCCGCGACCGGCCTCTTCCCCGGGAAGAGAAAGGCTTTCCTCGCGTGCACGCGCGCGCGTGGACAGACGTGCCTGGGATCATGCGGCTGGGAGCCGGGTCCGGCGCACGGAGGAGACGATGCCGCACGCACGCGAGACGGGAGCCGCCTTGCGCCCGCCCCGCGCGCCCGCCACAACTTCGCCGGGGAGACGCGGATGCTGTCACAGAAGGCCAAGTACGGATTGCGGGCGCTGGTCGAGCTGGCGCGCGCCGACGGCGTCCAGGTGAGCGCCGGAGAGCTGTCCGTTCGCGCCGACGCCCCGCGCAAGTTCCTGGAGGCGATTCTCCTGGAACTCTCCCGCAATCAGATCGTGGTGAGTCGCCGCGGCAAATTCGGCGGCTATGTCCTGGCTCGCCCCGCCGGCGAGGTCACCTTCGCGGAGATCATCCGCGTCATCGACGGTCCCCTGGCCCTGGCGCCCTGCGTGAGTCCGCGATTGGGCTTCCGCAAATGCGCCGACTGCCCGGACCTGGCGACCTGCACCCTGCGCGAGGCCCTGCTGCGCGCCCGCGACGCCACCGCCGAGGTCCTGGAGGCCTACACCCTGGCCGACGCGGCCATCTCGGGCGTCCCGGAGCCGCTCACGACGGCGATGTAGCGCAGACCGAACCGGGCGGAGAAGGGTCCGTCCCCTTCCCCGCCCGTCACCGACGCACCGCCGGCTTTCAGCCCTCCGCTTAGGGAGGGGGGTCCTGCTCAGATCTAGCTGGCCGCGATGTAGGCCTTCAGGCCGTCGGCCTCGGCCTCGACCTCGGAAATCTTCCACTTCACCAGGTCGCCGATCGACACGATGCCCACCAACCGCTCGGCCTTGCAAACCGGGAGGTGGCGAATCCGGCGGTCCGTCATCTTGGACAGCAGAGAATCGATCGTTTCGCCGGGATCGGCGAACAGCACGTTCACGGTCATGAAGTCCGAAACCGGCCGTGTCATCGCCGTGGCGCCGTGCGAGGCCAGGGCCCGCACGATGTCACGCTCGGATACGATGCCGGCGACCCGCTCGGCATCGAGAACAACAAGGGCGCCGATGCCCCTGGAATGCAGTAGTTCCGCAACCGCGCCGACGGTGTCCGCCGGCTTGATGGTGAAGACGGTGTCTCCCTTGGTGCGGAGAATCTGTGAGACCAGCATGAGGCCTCCTGTTCCCGTTCTGTGGACGAACACCGTCGCCCAGTTTCAGGAACGACACAATGCATGCGCCTGTCACGCACGCGTGAGCGCCGTGACGCTTAGCGCTTGCCCGCCAGCCAGCCGAACGGCCCGATCAGCAGGACGCCCGCCGCGAAACCGGCCAGGTGGGCCTCCCAGCCGACCCCCGCCTCGCCCGCGCCGGGAATCAGCGCGCCGCCCGTGAAAGCCATGATCACGTTGACGATGATCCAGGCCGTGCCCATGCCGGTCACCGCCTTGGAGAACATCGGGCCGGGGCGGCCGCCCTCCCCGCCGATGATCCGCGCCGCCGCGCCCATCAGGCCCGAGGCTGCGCCGGACGCGCCCACCAGGGCCGCCTCCTGCCCCCAGTGCACGGCCGCGAAGCCCAGGCAGGCCAGCACCCCGCACACCAGATAGAAGAGGAAGAACGAGACGACGCCGCCCGGCCGCTGTCCCAGGAACCGCCCCACGGGCGCCCCGAAGGCCAGGATGAAGGCTGCGTTCATCAGCGCGTGCGCCCAACTGCCGTGAACGAACAACGAGCTGACCAGCCGCTCCGGATGCCCTTGCAGCATCAGCGCCGGCGAAAAGGCGAACGCCTCGCTGACCAGCGGCAGCGGGAACCGGCTCTGCACCAGATAGGCCAGGACGATGCTGACCGTCAGCACCACCACGGGCCATGGCGCATTGACGATGGGCTCCGGCGCGGGCCGGAAGTCCGGCTCGCCCGGGTGCGGTTGACGCGATCCGCCCGGCGCGGGCGCTTCGAAATAGACGGTGCTCATCGGGTCCGTATGTAAGCCGTGTCGCGGCGAAGCGCGAGCGTGCCGCTTTCGCGCCTTGCCGCCGCCATGCGCCTTGGCGATTGTGCGCGCCGTTATATGCACCTTTCCAGGCAGTCTTGATGATCCGTCTTCCGGGCGCAGGCCCCGCACTCGCCGCCGCGCTCACCTTCGCCCTTGCCCAGCCCGCCGTCGCGCAAGCCCCGGTTCCAGCGGCCGCCGCGAAACTGGCGCCCGGAGAATGGCCCCAAGTGCGCTCCGACCTGAAGGCCGACCCCGCCATCCGCTTCGGCGCCCTGCCCAACGGCATGCGCTATGCGATCCGCAAGCAGACGATCCCCGCCGGCCAGGCCGCCTTCCGCCTGTGGTTCGCCACCGGCTCGATGATGGAGACCGACGCCCAGGCCGGCCTCGCCCACTTCCTC
This sequence comes from Alphaproteobacteria bacterium, assembly GCA_018821435.1. GTDB lineage: Bacteria > Pseudomonadota > Alphaproteobacteria > Caulobacterales > Caulobacteraceae > Phenylobacterium. The sequence goes on along the minus strand of JAHJME010000030.1, from coordinate 179,631 downwards.
GAACACATGGCCTTCAACGGCTCGAAGGAGGTCAAGGAAGGCGAGATGGTGAAGATCCTCGAGCGCCTGGGCCTGGCGTTCGGCGCCGACACCAACGCCTCGACCAGCTTCTCGGAGACGACCTACAAGCTGGACCTGCCGCGCACGGACACGGAGACGGTCGACACCTCGCTGAAGCTGCTGCGCGAGGCGGCGTTCAACCTGACCATCGATCCGGCCGCCGTGGATCGCGAACGAGGCATCGTCCTGTCCGAGGAGCGCGCCCGCGACACCCCCGGCTATCGGGTGGTGATCCAGCGGCTGAACTTCCTGCTGAAGGGCCAGCGCCTGCCCACTCGCCTGCCGATCGGCAAGGTCGAGGTGCTGAAGACCGCCCCCGCCAGCCTGATCACCGACTACTATAATCACTGGTATCGGCCCGACCGGGCGGTGTTCGTGGCCGTCGGCGACTTCGACGTCGACGTCATGGAAGCCAAGATCAAGGCCGCGTTCGGCGAATGGAAGGCCAAGGCGCCCGCCCTGCCCGAGCCCGACCAGGGCCCCATCGCGCCCCGCAAGGCCGAGGCGCGGCTGGTGGTCGACCCCGGCGTCACCCAGTCGCTGCAGGTGGCGTGGGTCAGCCCGGCCGACCTGTCGCAGGACACCACGGCCAAGCGCCGGCGCGACCTGGTCGAGGGCCTGGGCCTGGCGGTGCTGAACCGCCGCTATTCCGCCATCGCCCGCGGCGCCAATCCGCCGTTCCTCGGCGCGGGCGCATCCAAGGGCGAGCAGGACGACGCGGCCGAGGTGGCCACCATCGGCGTGAACGCCGAGTCCGGCCGCTGGCGCGAAGCCCTGGCCGCCGCCGAGCAGGAACAGCGCCGCATCGTCCAGTACGGCGTGCGCCAGGACGAGTTGGACCGCGAGATCGAGGAAATCCGCACCGCCGTGAAGGCCGCCGTCGCCGGCGCCGCCACCCGCCGCCCGGCGGATCTGGCGAGCGAGATCGTGGGCTCTTTGGCCGACCACACCGTGGTCACCTCACCGGTCGACGACCAGACCTACTTCGAGGCCGACGTGAAGGGCCTGACCGCGGCGACCGTGAACGCGGCGCTGAAGAGCGTCTTCCAGGGCCAGGGGCCCCTGGTGTTCATGGCCTCGCCCACGCCCATCGAGGGTGGGGAAGCCACGCTGCTGGCCGCGCTGACCACCTCGCAACAGGTGGCGGTGACGCCACCGACCCAGACCCAGCAGATCGCCTGGCCCTACGAAACCTTCGGCGCGGTGGGCAAGGTCGCCGAGCGGCGTGAGATCGCCGACCTCGGGACCACCTTCGTCCGGTTCGAGAACGGCGTCCGCCTGACCGTGAAGCCGACCGCCTTCCGCGACGACGAGGTACTGGTGCGCGTCAACGCCGGCAGCGGCATGCTGGGGCTGGCCAAGGATCGCCAAAGCCCGTTCTGGGCCTCGAACGCCATCATCGAGGGCGGCCTGGCCAAGATCGGCGTCGAGGACATGGAGCGCGTGCTGGCGTCCAAGGTCTATGGCGGCCGGTTCGGCATCACCGACGACGCCTACGTCCTGTCCGGCGGCACCCGCACGGGCGACCTGCCGACGCAGCTGCAGGTGCTGGCCGCCTATATGACGGAGCCCGGCTGGCGCGAGGCGGCGCTGGCGCGGATCAAGGCGGCGTCGCGCACGATCCACGATCAGTACGAGGCCACCGACAACGGCGTCATGGCCCGCGACTTGCCGGGCCTGCTCCATTCCGGCGACCGCCGCTGGACCTTCCCCAGCCGCGACGAGATGGCGACCGCCAAGCTGGACGACATCAAGGCCGAGATCATGCCCGACCTGTCGACCGGCCCGGTGGAGGTGGTGATCGTCGGCGACGTCACCGTCGATCAGGCCATCGCGGCGACGGCCTCGACCTTCGGCGCCCTGCCCCGGCGCGCCGAGGCCAAGACCGTCCCGGCGGCGGCGCGGGTGGTGACCTTCCCGAAAGCCGGTCCCCAGACGGTGACCCTGACCCACAAGGGCCGCGCCGACCAGGCTATCGGCTTCATCGCCTGGCCGACCAGCGACTACTGGGCCGATCCGCAGCGGGCGCGCGACACCGCGGTCCTGCGCGAGGTGATGAAGCTGCGCCTCACCGACCAGTTGCGCGAGGCGCAGGGGGCGACCTATTCCCCGGACGTGAACTCGCAGCACAGCCTGGTCTGGACCGGCTGGGGCTATCTGGCGGCCAACGTCGAGGTGCCGCCCGAGAAGCTGGCCGGCTTCTTCGCCGACACCCAGGAGATCGCCGCCGACCTGCGCACCACCGAGGTCGGCGCCGACGAGCTGAGCCGCGCCAAGAAGCCCCGGATCGAGGGCCTCCAGCGGACCCGCGTCACCAACGGCTACTGGCTGGGCGAGCTCAGCGGCGCCCAGGCCGATCCGCGCCGCCTGGACTCGATCCGCGAGATCATCCCCGGCACCGAGAAGGTCACCGCCGCCGATGTGAAGCGCGCCGCCCAGACCTGGCTGAAGCCGGAGGCCGCCTACAAGCTGACCGTCCTGCCCGCACCGGGCGGGGCCGCGGCGCCCTAGGCTCTCACGAACGCGCCGTGCAGGCTGACCGGCAACGCCCGGTCGGCGCGCCAGGTGCCGAGTGGACCGGCGGCGATGCGGCGGGCGTCGAAGACGTGCAGTTCGGTGACCTTGGCCTTGGTGTTGACCGAGGGCGCCAGCAGCCAGCCGTCCAGCTCGTCCGAGCCGCCGGGCCGGGCGACGAACACCGCCTCCTCCATCAGCTGGTGGATCCCGAAGTCGAAGGCGTCGGACTTGCCCGTCTTCCAGTCGTGGCTGGCCACGCCGTGGAACAGCGGCGCGTTGGGCGCGGCGGCCGTCGCGTGGACGGTGTAGCGGCGCGGGCCGCCCGCGACCCGGCCGTCGGTGCGCGGGAACTCGGCCGCGACGCCGGTGGACTCCATGCTGGCCCGGCCGTCGGGGCGCAGGGTCACAAGATTGAGGATCGCCGCGCCCTGCGGCTTCCAGGTCCCGGTCATCAACGCCTTGCCGTTCTCGGTGGCGAAGCGGGAGTCCGGACTGAAGCAGCCGTCGAAGCGGATCGTGCCGTCGGTCTCCTCCCAGGCCGAGCCGTAGTGGAAGGCGAAGGCCGAGGGCAGCTCGTAGATCCGGCGCTTGGAGAGGTCGTCCTTCTCCACCACCAGCACCTTGGTCCCCAGCTCGGGGCGCCAGGTGAAGCTGTCGTTGTAAGGCATGACCATACGGTCCTGGACCCACGGCTGCAGCACCAGGATCAGCTTGGTCTTGGTCGCGGTGAAGTCGTGGATGTAGCTGGCGACCGGCAGGTCCAGCATGTCGGCCGACTTCACGGCGCCGTCCGGACCCAGGCGCCAAACCAGGGCCTGCTTGCCGTTCACGCCCAGGCTCCAGGTGTCGCCGCCGGCCTCGCGGCGCGGGTGGGCCAGGAACGGCACGTGCTGCAGGTCGGGCCGCAGGGTCTTGATCCCTTTTGTCGAGAGGTCCGAGGGGTCCAGCGCGATCGGCGAGCCAGCCTCCCACAGCGCCCACAGCTCGCCGTTCACCGGCATGACCGAGATGTTGGCGGCGTTGACGTCGTCGTTGTTGCGGATCTTGGCGCCGGGGCCGGCCGGGGTGCCGAAGCCCGGCGTGATCACGGCGCCCGCGGCCGCGTCGGCGCGGCGCTTGGGCGTGTCGATGAAGCGGGCCTCCATCGTGGCCGCCCCGTCCGAGATGCGAAACGCCCGCATCAGGCCGTCGCCGTCGAACCAGTGCTTCACCGAGCCACCCGGCCGATGGAACTTGCCCGGACCGTTGCGATAGAGGCTGCCGGCCAGGCCCTGCGGCGCGCGACCCTGGACCAGCTTCATGCCGGTGCGCGGCACGTCCGTCTCCAGGTCGGCGAAGGCCACCTGCCAGTCGACGCCGCCCTGCCCCATCTGGGCGGCGGCCTGGGCGATCTCGGGGGTCAGGATGGCGGTGGCGGCAGCGCCGCCGAGCGCGCTCAGGAAGTGACGACGATCCATGGTTCGGGCGCTCCGGGCTCAGTCGATGTCGATGGATTGGGTGTTGGCGCCGGCCTTCACCTCGAAGGCGGCAGCCTCCCACTTGGCGGGACCCATATTGCCCACCGCGTTGTTCGAGAAGGCGAAAGGCTCGACTGGCATGCCGAAGGGGTTGGTCCCCATCTTCCCGTCGCCGTTCACGTCGTGAAACGCCTTGATCGCGTAGCGGCCGGGGGCCAGGCCGGTGAAGGTCTTGCTGACCGTATCCGCGCTGACCGGCAGCATGTCCTGCGCGACGGCCGGAGCCTTGCCGTCATAGCCCTCTTCGCTCACCACCGTGAACAGGATGGCCCCGGTCTTTTCCTTCACGCCCTTGAACGTGACGGTGAGGCTGGCGGTGTCGGCGGCGTTGGCGGCTCCGGCCTGGGCGGCCGCGGCGGTGAAGCCCAGCACGAAGGCTGCGGCGAGGATCGAGAGGCTTTTCATGTGGGTGGCTCGCTGTTCGGACGGGTCGATGACCAGACCGTAGCGCCGCCGTTTCGCCCCGCATCCGCCGATGCGCGGGTTGACGCTCCAGCTACGCGAATGGCGCCGGGCGCCGTTCGCGATGCGTGAACGGCGCCGCCGGCTTTGGCGGATCATCGGCAATTCATCGGCAACCCATCGTTTTCAGGCCGTGTCGCCCGGCTCCGCACCGCTCGTACAGCTGAGGGTGTCGCGAGAGCGGCGGCTTCACGGGGCGGACGATGACAGTTGCAACACCTGCGGCCGGCCGGCCGCACGCCTCGCGCGGTGAACTGCTGCGGGTGCTGGGGCTGGGCTTCGGCATCGCCGTCGTGGTGGGCGGGGTCGTCGGCCAGGGAATTCTGCGGACCCCCGGCATCGTGGCGGGCGCCCTGCATGATCCGGTCTGGATCCTCCTGGCCTGGGCCGCCGTCGGCCTTTTCACGCTGATCGATGCGTTCGCCCTGGTCGAGCTGGGCGCCGCGATCCCCCGCGCCGGCGGGCCGTATGCATTCGTCGAGCGGGCGTTCGGACGCGTGCCTGGCGCGGTCGTCGGCTGGAGCGACTGGTTCACCAACCTGTTCGCCGTCGCGTTCATCGCGGTGGCGTTCGCCGAATTCACCCAGCGCTTCGGCGTCCTGCCCGGCGCTCCCACGGGCGCCCTGGCCGTCGCCGTGATCGGGGCCTGCTGGCTGGTGAACTGGCTGGGCACCAGCGTCAGCGGCCTGTCGCAGAACATCGGCAGCGCCCTGAAGGCGATCGCGCTGTTGGTGATCGTCGGGCTCTGCTTCGCCGCGCCGGGGCCGTCCATCGCCGCCCCCGCACTGGCCGCCCACCCGGCGCTGACGATCGCCGGCGTCGCCATAGCTCTGCGGGCGATCCTCAACACCTACTCCGGCTGGAACACCTGCGCCTATTTCTGCGAGGAGGTGCACGCGCCGGAGAAGAACCTGGCGCGGGCGACCTTCACCGGGATCGCGGTGGTGACCGGGCTCTACTTGCTGGTGAACGCGGGCCTGCTGCACGCGCTCACCGTCGATCAGATCGCCGCCAGCAACCTGCCCGTCGCCGATGCGGTGGAGACCGTCCTCGGTCCCGCCGGCGGCTTGGTCACCACGGCCTTCGCGATGATCTCGGTCGCCGCGATCGCCAACCTGGTGGTGATGTCGGTGTCCCGGATCGCCTTCGGCATGGCGCGCAGCGGCATCCTCCCAAGCGTCCTGGCCCAGGTAGCGCCGTCGGGGACGCCCCGCGCGGCCCTCCTCGCCAGCGTGGTGATCGCCGGCGCACTCGCCTCCAGCGGCGCCTACATGTCGCTGATGGCCATCGGCGCAACCTTCGCCATCCTGGTCAATATCGCGGTGGACCTGGCGGCGCTGGGCCTGCGGCGCAGCGAGCCCGACCTCCCGCGACCTTACAGGATGCCGTTCTTCCCGCTGCCGCCTCTGGCCGGCATCGCGATCAACCTGGTGATCCTCATCGCCCTCCTGAGCGAAGATCCCACGAACACCCTGGTTGGGATCGTGACGCCGTTCGTCGCCGCGCTGGCTTACCTGGCCATCCACCGCCTGCGGCCGAAGCTGTGAACAAGTCCGCGCCGGATATCGAGCGGCCCATGAACCGCCGTTCGATCCTTGGGGCCATCGCAGCGGCCAGCCTGGTCCCGCAGGCGGCGCGCGGCGGCGGGCGCGAGTATCGCGCGCCACGCACACGCGACGGCCAGCCTGACCTGCAGGGCATCTGGACCAATGCGTCGTACACACGACTCGAACGGCCGAAGATATTCGACCGCCTGGTGATCACCCCGGAGGAGGCGCGCGTCGCGGAGGCCGCCATCGACCGCACCGGGAACGCCGCGGGCCAGGTCGATCCACTTGGCCAGAAGGAATCCGAATTCTGGGAGATCGGCGACGGGTTCGCGCGCGTGCGAGGAGAGATCCGGACCTCCTGGATCGTGGATCCCGCAAACGGGCGGCTTCCGCTCCGCCCCGAGATCGTCGAGCGGTTCCACTACGACGATCCCACCTACGAGACGCCGATGGACAACCCGGAGGAGCGCTCGGTCACCGAACGGTGCGTGGCCTCCGAAGGTGGCTATCCGCCGAACCTGAACAGTCCCGACGGCAATTTCCTGCAGATCCTGCAGACCCGGGACAGCGTGGTGCTGGTGGCCGAGAAATTCAACGATGCGCGGATCGTGCGGCTGGGCGACCGTTCGCACGCGCCGGCCGCCGTGCGGTCGTGGGCGGGGGACGCCATCGGCTGGTGGGAGCGCGAGACCCTGGTGATCGAGAGCACCAACTTCAGCGCGTCCGGCTTCTCGCGCTTTGGCCGTTTGAAGATTTCCGCCGATGCGACGGTGACCGAACGTTTCACCCGCACCGGACCGAGCGCGCTTCTCTACGAATTCACCGTCGCCGACCCCACCGCCTACACACAGACCTGGCGCGCGGAGATGCCGTTCCTGGCCAGCAAGGTGCCGATGTACGAGTACGCCTGCCACGAGGGGAATTATTTCCTCGGCCCGGCGCTGGCCCACGCCCGGGAGGTTGAGCGCCGCTAGGGCGACGCGCGCGCGGTCAGCGCGAGAGCTCCGCGTCCAACGATCGCGCGGCGCGAACATGGACCGTATCGAATCCCGCGATGGGTCCGTCCAGCCGTCGGCGAAGAACGGCGGCAGCCTCCTCGGTCGCGCCACGGACGGACAGCGATCTGGCCAGACCCGTGGCCGCGCGAAGGTCGTAACCCGCGGCGCCCATGTCCCCGGCCTCCTCGATCGCCGCCCGGAAATCGAGCTCCGCCAGATCGCCCTGCCCCATTCGCGCCCGCAGCTCGCCACGGCTGATCAGGGTGGCGGGTCGATAGAGGCGCTCGTCGGGATTGACCGCCAGCGCGTCCTCCAGGCTGGCAAGCGCCTCCGCGTGCTGTCCGTCGAGCGCCTGGGCCTCGGCCAGCCAGGTCAGGAACCACGGCATCGAGACCCGCGTCTGGATCGCCGCCAGGTCGTCTATGGCTTTGCGGATCAACGCGATGCCCTCGCCAGGCGCGCCGCCCTGGGCGCGAACCCGGCCCAGGGCGACCCGCGCCCAGCCCCCGGCCTGCGGGAAGCCCTCGTCGTCGGCGAGGTTCAGCGCCTTCGCCGCCAGGTCCCCGGCCTGATCCACCTCCCCCAGACCGACCCGCAGCAGCGCGCCAAGGGCGCCGGCGATGGCGACTTCGTAGGGGTTGCCGGTCTCAGCGGCCCAGGCCTGCGCTTTGGCGCTCCGCGCCGCGGCAAAATCGGGGCGGCCCAGCCAGCACGCGAGCTGCGCCCCATTGCTGAGCGCCATGGTCGAACTGATCCGTTGCTCGTAGCCACCGCCGTCATGGAACGCCTCGAAGGCGCGGAACTGCGCCTCGGCCCCCCTGAGGTCCCCGCCGTAGTACTCGCTGTTGAAGCGGGTAAAGGGCGCCATGGCCTGGGCATAGCGCAGCCAGCGCGGCTCCGTATCAGCGGGAACCTGCGCAGCGAAGGCGGCCATCTCGTCGGCCTGCTCCGCAACCTGTCGCCACTGGGCGGCGATCACATGAAAGGAGAAGGTGAGGATACGGCTGGCAGTGTTGGAGCCCACGTCGTGGCCGTGCTCGGCCAGGACGAGGTTGCGCGCGGCGAGCCTCGCCGTTTCCGCCGATTGCGGGCCCTGCGTGGCGGTCGTCATCCGGGCCAGCGCCATCCCCAGCTCGAGTTCGAGCGCGTCGCGCGACGCGGTTTCGGGCAGGGTCAGCAGAACGGAGATGGCGCGGCGGCAATCCTCCTGTCCTTCGCTGAAGGCATTCCGCGCTTCGGCCGTGGTCGCCGCGAGCCGCCAGGCCGCGACCGCCTGCTCGGTCTCGCCGGCCTCGGTCCAGTGGTGCGCCAACACCTCCGGCCGCGCCTCCGGGGCGTCCTCGTCCCGAGCGGCGATGGCGCGGGCGACGATGGCATGCAGCTCGCGCCGGCGCGACTTCAGCAGCGTCGCGTAGGCCGCGTCCTGGATCAGGGCGTGCTTGAACTGATAGGTCGCCTCGGGCGCCGCCCCGCGAACATAGATCAGTTCCGCATCGGCCAGCTCCGACAGACCCGCCTGCAGCACGTCGTCCGCCAAGGGAGAGACGGCCCTCAGAAGGTCATGCGAGAATTGCCGGCCCAGGACCGCGCCCAGCTGGGCCACGCTCTTGCCGTCGCTCAGCCGGTCCAGACGCGCGGCCAGGGAATCCAGCAGGGTGGCGGGGATCAAGCCGGCCTCGATCGCACCGGGCGCGCGGTTGCCCTCGCCATCCAGCATCAGCCGGGTCAGCTCCTCCGCGAAGAGCGGCACGCCATCGGCGCGCGCGATGACGGCCGTGGCCAGGTCCTCCGTCATCCCGGCCCGGGCGACCAGCCCGGCCACCAGCGCCCGCATCGGCCGCGCGGCCAAGCCCGCGAGATTGAGCTGGGTGTGGTGCGAGCGGGTCGGCCACGGGGCTTGAAACTCCGGCCGCGCGGTGCACAGCAGCATGACGCGCGAGGTGGCGCCTTGCTCGGCCAGCATCCGCAGCAGTTCCAGCGAGGACGGATCGATCCACTGCAGGTCCTCGACGACCAGCAGCAGCGGCATCTCCCGCGCGGCGGCGGACACCCACGCGGCCAGTGACGCCAGCAAGCGGCCGCGGCGCTGATCCGGCGTCAGGGTCAGGGGCGCATAGGCCGCGGGCAGCGGCAGGCCCAAAAGGTCGCCGATCAGCGGGACCGTCTCGTCGAGGTTCAGGCCGGTGGACGCCAGCGCCTGCTCCAGGCCCGCGTGTCGCTCAGCCGGCGTGTCGGTGTCGTTCCAGCCGAGGCCCTGCTGCAGGATCTGGACGACCGCGTGGAACGGCGAGGTCGCAAACAGCATCGCGCCGCCGCATTCGATCACGCGGTGCTCGCCGCCTTGCAGCCCGGCCTTGAATTCCTGGACCAGGCGGGTCTTGCCGATGCCGGGCTCGCCCGCGACCAGGGCGAAGCGGCCTTCGCCGTCCAGTACGCGCGCCCAGCGGTCGGCCAGCAGGCGCGCCTCATCCTCGCGGCCGACGAACGGCGTGGCCTCGCGTGGCGCGAAGCCTCGGCCCCCGGCCCGGCCGGCCGAGACCACGCGATAGAGGCGCGTTTGCGCACGGCCATCGTCGGACGCCAGCCGGCCCAGCGACGCGGCGACTACGACGTCGGACACCACGTCGTGGACCGCGCCTGTCATCGCGACGCCGCCGGGCGGCGCCGCCGCCAGCGCTCGCAGCGCGATCTCGGGCGCTTCGCCGAACAGCTCGACCTCCGCGCCGTCGTTGGCGACCACGACCAGGCCGGCGTGGATTCCGCCCCGGACCGAAAGGCCGGGCTGCTGGGCCGCGATGGCCAGGCCCGCGCGAACGGCGCGCTGCGCGGCGTCCTCCAGGCCGTCGGGGTAGCCGAAGTAGGCGATCAGCCGGTCGCCGCGGCCCGCCTCGACATGCGCCCCGAACCGGCGCGCCACAGCGCTCGCTGTCTGCCGCCAGTCGCGGGCGATGACGTACCAGTCTTCAGGATCGACCCCGGCGGCCCGCGTCAGGCCGCAGGCCAGGACGGTCAAGTGCCGACGCTCGTTGGCGGCGGGCCGGGGTGAAGCCGTCGCCTTGTCGCCTGCATCCGCGCTTGCGACGCCCCGTTCGTCGAGCCGGTAGCCGACACGCGCCACGGTCAGGACGGCGAAGCCGCCGCGCTTGTCCGCCAGCCGCCGGATCGCCTGGATGCAGCGGTTGATGGCGTCGTCCCCCACCGCGCGGCCGCCCCAGCAGGCGTCGATCAGTTCACTCCGGGAAACCACCTGGCCCTGCCGTCGCGCCAAGGCGACCAGCACCTGCATGACGCGCGGCTCCAGAACCTCCGAGCCCTCGGCGCTGATGACCTCGCGTGTCGTCGGGCGCACGTCCAGGCCGCCCAGCATGAAGCTCGGCTCAGCCGCCAATCCGGGTTGGCCCGCGCCGCCTGGCCCGATCATCGGGGCCTCATCGGCATGCCATCGCTTCTACGCCGTGGTTTCAGAACCCACCGTCCAGCATGCGTTCAAGGCCGACCGGATACCGCTGATAGCGCCAAGCGCCAATGTCGATGTTCCGCGAGCGCAGGTTTATGCCCGCCGCTCGCGAGCCGCCATCGGCAAATCATCGGCAAGTCATCGGTTGCGGGCCGTGGCCCACGACCCGCCGGCCCCGCACGCTTCGGACCAGCATCCACGCCGGGGCGTCATGACCGCAGCATCCATCCCCTTCGCCGGCGCGGCCGGCGGCGAGCCCCATCCGCGTGGGCTGGCCTACCTGGCCTTCACCGAGGCCTGGGAGCGCTTCTCGTTCTATGGGATGCAGGCGCTGCTGGTGCTCTACATGGTCGACCAGGCGCTGACGCCGGGCCATATCGAGACCATCGCCGGCATGGCAGGCTTCCGTTCCGCGCTTGAGAGCGTGTTCGGGCCGCTGTCGATCCAGGCGCTGTCGTCGCAGATCTTCGGGCTCTACACCGGGTTCGTCTACTTCACGCCGATCATCGGCGGCTGGCTGGGCGACCAGGTGTGGGGACGTCGGACGACGGTGCTGGTCGGCGCCTTGCTGATGGCGCTGGGCCATCTGCTGATGGCGTTCGAGGTTTCGTTCCTGATCGCCCTGCTGCTGCTCATCCTCGGCAGCGGCTGCCTGAAGGGCAATATCTCGGCGCAGGTGGGCGATCTCTACGCCCGTAACGATCCGCGGCGGACGTCGGCGTTCTCGCTGTTCAACCTGGGTATCAACGTCGGCGCCTTCGTCGCCCCGCTGGTCTGCGGCACGGTGGGTGAGCTCTACGGCTGGCACCTGGGGTTCGGCTTGGCCGCCGGCGGGATGGTCCTGGGCGCGGCGGTCTATGTCGCGGGGCGCAAGCATATTCCCGACCATCCGCCGGTGCGGCGGGCGAAGAACCGCGCCCCGGCCAGCGCCGCGGACCGGCGCACGTTCGCCGCCCTCGTCGCCATGCTGGTCATCAGCACCTTCTACAGCACGGCCTACGCCCAGGAGTTCAACGTCTTCAACATCTGGGTGCGCGACAACGTCGATCGGAACGTTTTCGGCTTCCAGATGCCGGTCACCTGGTTCGCGGCGCTGGACGGCTTGTTCTGCATCCTGGCGATACCGCTGGTGCTGCGCTGGTGGGCGTGGCGGCGGGAACGGGGTGCGCGCGAGAGCGACCTGGGCCGCCTGGGCTGGGGCAGCTTCTACGGGATGATCGGCATGCTGGCGCTGGTCGCCGCGTCGATGCTGGTCGCGGCGGGCCATCCGGTGGGCGTCGGCTGGGGCGTCTTCTGCTTCCTGATGTACGGGATCGGCTTCGTCTACAACTGGCCGGTCACCCTGGCGATCTGCTCGCGCAACGCGCCGGCGTCGCTGGGCGGCGCCGTGATGGGTCTGGCGTTCCTGACCAACTTCGTCGCCAACTATCTGAGCGGGGTGATCGGCGCGTACTACGAGACCATGACGCCGACGGCGTTCTGGCTGCTGCACGCCGCGATCTCCGGCGCAGGCTGCATCGTGGTCCTAGCGATAGGACGGCCGTTGAGCCGGGCGCTGGACTAGCGAGCGGCCCCCCTCTCCCCGTCGCGTCGCGTGGAGAGAGGAGGTTAGCGCCGCGCGCTTTAAGCCGCCTGGGCGCTGTCGGCGTAGACCGGGGCGTCGTCGGCCGGGAGGAACGCCTTGCCGCGGATCGCGTCGGAGATCTTCTCGGCGATCATGATGGTGGGGGCGTTGGTGTTGCCGCCAACCAGCGTCGGCATGACCGAGGCGTCGACCACCCGCAGGCCTTGAAGACCCAGGACGCGGCAGTCGCTATCGACCACCGCCATGGCGTCGCCCGCCACGCCCATGCGGCAAGTCCCGACGGGGTGGTAGATCGTCTCGCCCGTGCGGCGGATCCAGGCGTCGATCTCGGCGTCGGTCTGCACCGCCGGCCCCGGCGCATGCTCGCCGCAGACGTAAGGAGCGAGCGCCGGCTGTTTGGCGACCTCGCGCATCATCTTCACGCCCTCGCGCAGCGCGCGGCGGTCTTCCTCGGTGGCGAGGTAGTTGGCGAAGATCGCCGGATCGTCCATCGGGTCGGCCGATTTCAGGCTGACCTTGCCGCGGCTCTCAGGCCGGAGCTGGCAGACGTGGAAGGTGAAGCCGTCCTTGGCCACCTGCACCTTGCCGTGGTCCTGCATGATGGCCAGCACCGTGTGGATCTGCAGGTCCGGGCGGTCCAGATCGGGCCGCGAGCGCAGGAACGCCCCGGACTCCAGGAATTGCTGCCGGCCCAGGCCCTTCTTGAACAGCATGTAGCTGAGGCCGACGCTGAGGGTTTTGATCAGCCCCTTGCGCAGGGAATACAGCGTGATCGGCTGCGGGCATTCCCAGGACATGCAGACGTCCAGGTGATCCTGGAGGTTGGCGCCGACACCCTTGAGTTCATGGACGACAGGGATGCCGTGCTTGGTCAGGTCGTCGGGATCGCCCACCCCTGACAGCTGCAGGATGTGCGGCGACTGCACCGCGCCGGCGCATAGCAACACCTCGGCGCTGGCGTGGACGACGCGGCGGCCGCCCTTCTCTTCCTGGATCTCGACGCCGGTGGCGCGGCCGTTCTCGATGACGATCTTCGTCGTACGCGCGCCGGTCAGGGCGGTCAGGTTCGACCGGCTGAGCACGGGGTGCAGATAGCCGCGCGCGGCGCTCCAGCGCTCGCCGTCGTGGATGGTCAGCTGGTACGGACCCCAGCCTTCCTGCTGGAAGCCGTTGAAGTCCTTGGTCAGCGGATAGCCGGCCTGGCCGCCCGCCTCGATCGTCGCCTTGTAGATGGGGTGCGGAGACGAAGCCTTCGACACCTTCAGCGGGCCCTCGCCGCCGTGCCAGGGGTCGCCGCCGCCCTCCAGGCTTTCCGAGCGCTTGAAGTAGGGCAGCACGTCGGCATAGCCCCAGCCGCCCAGGCCCATCTGACGCCACTGGTCGTAGTCGCGGGCGTGGCCGCGGATGTAGATCATGCCGTTGATCGACGACGATCCGCCCCAGCCCTTGCCACGCGGCCACCACAGCTTGCGGTCGTCCAGGTTGGGCTCGCCCTCGGTCCAGAAGCCCCAGTTCTGGGCGCTTTTGGTATTGATCAAGCCGCCGACGCCGGCGGGCATCTTGATCATCAGCGAGTTGTCCTTGCCGCCGGCTTCCAGCAGCAGGACCGTCTTGGTCCCGTCCTCGGTCAGGCGGTTGGCCAGCACGCAGCCGGCCGAGCCGGCGCCGATGATGATGTAGTCGTAGCGGTCCACGTGGCCGCCCTCCCCTGAACGGTGTTTAGTTTGCGGGCACCGTGACAAAGGCCGCCGGTCGAAACAAGGCCGCCCGCACCAAAAAGTGACGCAGGCGTCACCCTTTTGGCGGCTGGGTTTGGGGCGTCAGGCCAGGTTGAGCATGATGATCGCCAGCAGGAAGAACGTCAGGGCGATCGAGCAGAACACCAGCAGGAACACGGTGCGCCACAGGGCCGAAAACGTCCGCAGGCCGTAGGCGCCTTGCAGCTGGTAGTACATGTGCACCGGGACGATGAAGGGCGTGACCGCGATGGCCGCCGCGCCCCAGAAGCCGCCGATCCGGGTGCAGGTCCCGACCACCATCGCCAGCAGCGACATGAAGGTCAGCGAATAGAGGACGAACACCCCGTGGTCGTAGAGCGTGAAGCCGCGCTTCCAGACGAACAACAGGGCAACGAAGGGAATTGAGATCGGGATCAGCAGGAACGAGAATTTGTAGAACGTCTGCTGCAGCTTGTAGAGCGCCAGCTCGGGGTTCTCGAGCTTGTGGTTCAGCTTCGCGCTGAGCTTCTGGTTGGTCTTGCCATTGCCGATGTTGACCTTGAACTTTCCGGACTTGGCGTCGTGCGCCAGGTCTTCTTCCCACCCGTCGACCTCGGCGGCTTTGGGCGTGTTGCCGATACGGGCGTTGGCCTTCGCCTGCTCGGCCTGGGCCGCCTTCAGGGCGGCCTCGGCGGCGGCATGGGCGGCTGGCGGGGCTGTGTTCAGCGCGGCGCGGGCGTTGGCGACGTCGGTGTTCTTCCGCGCGAGGTCGGCGGTGGCCACGGCCTGGCGGCCCAGCGTCGATTCCTTCGGCTCAGGCGCATAGCTGAGCGCCATGAACATGACGAACATCGTGAACAGGAACATAGCCAGCGGCGAGACATAGCGGGTCCGCTTGCCCAGCGACCATTCGCGCGTCAGCCGTCCGGGGCGGAACACCAGCAGCGGCAACGTCCGCCAGGTGCGGCTGTCGAAGTGCATCACCCCGTGCAGCAGTTCCTCGCCCAGGTGCAGCAGGGTGCGGTGGACGTGGCTGGGGTTGCCGCAGTTGTGGCAGAAAGGGCCGACCGTCTCGGTCCCGCAGTCGGCGCAGGCGTTATCATGCTCCCCGGTCTGGCCGGTCGGCTTCTCGAACTGGCTGGCGATCAGCCCGCCGGTCGCCGCGCCGCCAAGCGCTTCCAGATCCACCATCACGCCGTCCCCGTAGCTCGCCCGGAATGTGACGGGATTGGTGCGGTGCGGCAATATTGCGGGCCGATAACAAACGGGCGTTGCGCGTTAGCTGAAGACTTCGACGGTCTCCCGGCCCAAGGGGTCCGGGCCGAACCGATTCCCGCGCGGCGAGCCCTTGAGACACGCCAGATCGACGAAGCTCCAGACGGACAAGCCGACACTCAGCAAGGCGAACACCGTGTTCGCCCCTGGGATCGGCAGGGAGATCAACGCCGCCTCGCCTTCCACCCCCGGCGCGAGCAGCGTCGGCGCCAGCCAGTAGAGCAACATCCACCAGCCGGACTTGTTGCGGTCATGCAGCCGCCTGACGCTGACGGCGATGATCCCCAGCAGCGTGACGGCGATCACGGCGACGGCGAAGACGATCACCGCGACCGGGACCCGCTCGTCCTCCGCCATGGTCAGGCCGACGGCGACCAACATGATCAGCGCCAGCGGCACGGTGGAGAGCCAGTAGACGCCCCGCCGCGCCCGGCCTTGGAAGCTGAAGAGTTGGCGGATCCGGACCATCAGCGCCCCTGCCACTTCGGGGCGCGCTTCTGCGCAAACGCCAGGGGGCCCTCCTTGAAGTCCTCGGATGTGTAGAGCGCGGCCACGGCCGGATACTTGTTCTGGCCCTTGAGCGCGGCTTCCAGGCTGGGTTCGTCCAGGCCCTGATAGACCGCCTGCTTCGAGGCGCGGATCGACATCGGGCCCAGCTCGCAGATCGACTTGGCGAGGTCGGTGGCGGTGCGGATCAGGTCCTGCGGCGCGGTCACCTCATGGACGAAGCCCAGCTCCTTGCCCTCGGCCGCCGAGACGCGGCGCGCGGTCAGGATCATGCCCATCGCCCGCTTGGTCCCGATGGCGCGGGGCAGCCGGTGCAGACCGCCGGCCAGGGCGGCCAGACCCACGCGCGGCTCAGGCAAGGCGAATACCGCAGCCTCCGACGCGACGATGATGTCGCAGGCCAGCGCGATCTCGAAGCCGCCGCCCATGGCCACGCCGTTCACCGCCGCGATCAGCGGCTTGGTCAGGTCGAACCGCGCGGTGAGGCCCGCGAAGCCCGACGGCGGACTGCCCATCTTACCGCCGCCCGCCTGATGCTTCAGGTCGTTGCCGGCCGAGAACGCGCGGTCGCCCGCCCCGGTGACGATCCCCACCCACTGCTCCGGATCGGCGGCGAAGGCGTCCAGCGCCTCGTGCATCTCGAAGTGCGCCGGCGAGTGCATGGCGTTCATCACCTCCGGCCGGTTCAGCGTGAAGGTGGTGATCGGCCCGTCGCGGTCGACCTTGATGAATTCGTAGGCCATGTCGTCGTCCTCCCGTTTGCCCGGAGCGTCGATGGGCGACGCTAGGGACGTCAAGAGACCAGGCTGAGCTCGCGCTTGTAGCGTTTCCAGTTCTCCACGTAGTGCTGGGCGCCGATGGCCACGCGGGCGGCCTGTTCGGGGCTGAGTTCGCGGATCACCTTGCCGGGCGCGCCCATGACCAGGGAGTTGTCCGGAATCTCCTTGCCCTCGGTGATCAGGCAGTTGGCGCCGATCAGGCAGTTCTTCCCGATCCTGGCCCCGTTCAACACCACCGAGCCGATGCCCACCAGCGAGCCGTCGCCGATCTCGCAGCCGTGCAGCATCACCAGATGGCCGACCGTCACATTGGCGCCCAGCGTCAGGGGCGCGCCGTGGTCGGTGTGCAGGACGCTGCCGTCCTGGACGTTGGAGCCCTCGCCGATGGTGATCGGATCATTGTCGCCACGAAGTGTCGCACCCCACCAAACCGAAGCGTTCTTCTTCAGAATCACACGGCCCATAACGGCGGCCGTCGGCGCGATCCAGTATTCGTCATCATTTGGTAGCTCAGGTGTCACATTGCCTAAGTTGTAGACGCTCAATGCCTCACCTCATTTCTTGCCGGCTAGGGCTGGTTAACCGCTCATAAAGGACGTTAGCATCATTGTAGTGATGCGATTCGAGAGGGCGAGAGCCCTCGTGGCATCGCCGCGAAGGTTTCGCCTTCGTGTTCTCGCGCTGGACGGGGTGGATGGCGCTGGGTCTGTTGTTCCACCGGGCTGTTGCGCCCGGATCCGCAGATGGTGAAGGGCCGCCCGGCTCTCGTTTGGGCCGCCCGGCATGCCGCCGACACATCGTTTTCTTTCAATCTTTCGAAGGGCGCTCCCAGTTTGGGACGCCCTTTTTTCTTGCCCCCTAGGAGGCCTCATGACGAAACGGGCTCTGAAGCGACAAGTGCGCGAAGGCGCGTTCGATGCCGGTCAATTCCATGGGGACGATAAAATTCGCCGGTTGCCAGTGGATAGGGGCTGGTCGCCGCTCCAGCATCACAACGACGACCGCGAGCAGAGTTACGTCAAGACGATCAAGGCCAAGTCGCCCGGCCAGCAGCAGCTGATCGACGCCGTCGACGCCAAGAACCTGGTCCTGGCGCTGGGCCCGGCCGGCACCGGCAAGACCTACCTCGCCATCGCCAAGGCCGTGGAGGCCCTGGAGGCTGGGCGCGTCGGACGCATCGTGCTCTCACGACCCGCCGTGGAAGCCGGTGAAAGCATCGGCTTCCTGCCCGGCGACGCCGAGGACAAGCTGGCCCCCTATCTGCGCCCGCTCTACGACGCCCTGTCGGACCGGCTCTCCATGAAGCGGGTCCGTGCGCTGATGAGCGAGGGCGCCATCGAGATCGCGCCGGTGGGCTTCATGCGCGGCCGCACGCTCAACAACGCCTTCGTGGTGATCGACGAGGCGCAGAACTGCACCTACGTGCAGATCAAGATGCTGCTGACCCGCCTGGGCTGGCACTCGACGATGGTGGTCACCGGCGACCCCGACCAGTCGGACCTGCTGCCGGAATTCTCCGGTCTCGGCCCGGTGGCGGCGAAGCTGGAAGCGGTCAGCAACATCGCCGTGGTCCGCCTCCAGGACCGCGACATCGTCCGCCACCCGCTGGTGGCGGAGATGCTGGGCGTCCTCTGAGCTGAAGCGCCTCCTCTTCCCTCGGGCTTCGCCACGGGGGGAGAGGAGGTCAGCTCGGCTGGGCGTCGAAGCTGGCCATCTGGTCGGCCAGGGCGCGCTGGAACGCCGGCCTCGCCTCGCAGCGCTCCAGGTAGGGGCCGAGCGTCGGGTCCGTCGTCACGATGTCGGTCTGGCGCAGGTTGCGCAGGACGGTGGCCATCATCAGGTCGCCGGCGGTGAACGCGCCCTCCAGATACTCCTTGTCGCCCAGCCAGGCGGCGAGTTCGCCGAGACGCCGCCGGACCCAATCCTCCACCTGCGGCCGCCGCTCGCGGGTCCAGGCCTCCTCGGCGTGGAACAGGTCGATGGCAGCCAGTTCCTGGATCCCCGGCTCGATGGTGTTCAGCGCCGAGAACAGCCAGCAGGTCGCCCGGGCCCGCGCCTTGGGCTCGGACGGCAGCAGGACCTCGCACGTCTCGCCGATGTGCAGGACGATGGCGCCGGACTCGAACAGCACCAGGTCGCCCTCGGCATAGACCGGGACCTGGCCGTAGGGCTGGCACGCCCGATAGGCCGGCGTGTTCTGCTCCTCGCCCAGACCGATCCGCCATTGGTCGTAGTCCCGGCCCACCTCCTCCAGCGCCCAGCGGACCCGCAGGTCGCGCACCAGGCCCTGCGCGAAGTCGGGAACCCAGCGGTACGAATAGACGGTGATCATCGGGCGTCTCCCAGGCTTGGCGCGTGCGTGCTGATCTCCAACGCCTGAGGCGCGATCGCAAGCTTGCATCGCCGCTCGCGACAAACTAGATAGTTAGACAACCTAACTATCATGCCCGACACCCCGCCCGACATCGTCGCCCTGGCCGAAGCGCTGCGACCCGCCCTGCTGCGGGTCTCGCGACGCCTGCGCCTCGAAGCCCAGAAGGTCGGCCTGTCCGCGCAGGACGCTCTGCTGCTGGGCCACATCACCAAGCATCCCGGCGTGGGCGTCAGCGCCCTGGCCGACGCCGAGAAGATCTCGCGCCCGACCATGAGCGCGCACATCAAGCGCCTGGAGGCCGAGGGCCTGGTGGCCCGGAGCGACGACGCCCTGGACGGCCGCCGGTCCGGTCTGGCGATCACGCCCGCCGGGATGGCCAAGCTGGAGATCATCCGCGCCTCGCGGAACGACTGGCTGGCGGCCCGCCTGGCCCGCCTGCCGCCCGAGGACCGCGCCCTGCTGGAGGCCGCCGCCGCCGCCCTCACCCGCCTGGTGGACGCATGAGCCCTACCGACGAGCCCATCGACGGCCCGGTCCCCGAAGCCGCCGCGCCCAAGGACTCGGGCAAGGTCGCCCGCGGCTGGGTCGTGCCCGCGATCATCGGCTCGGCGCTGATGATGCAGACGCTGAACGCCACGGTGATCACCAACGCCCTGCCCGCCATGGCCCGCGCGTTCGATGTCGAGCCGCTCAGGCTCAACGTCGCCATCACCGTCTACATGCTGTCGGCAGCGATCTTCCTGCCACTCAGCGGCTGGCTGGCCGACCGTTTCGGCGCACGCCGGGTCTTCATGTGCTCGATCGTGCTCTACGCGGCGGGATCGGTCGCCTGCGGCTTCACCCAGGACCTGTGGCAGCTGGTGCTGGCCCGGTTCGCGCAGGGCGCGGCGGGCGCGACCTTGGCGCCGGTGGGCCGGCTGGTGCTGCTGCGCACGACGCCCAAGACCGAGCTGGTCGGGGCCATGTCGGTGCTGACCATGCCCGCCCTGCTGGGACCGGTGATCGGGCCGGTGGTCGGCGGGGCCATCGTCACCTTCGCCGACTGGCGCTGGATCTTCTTCCTGAACCTGCCTGTGGCGGTCACCGGCCTGTTCCTGGTCTGGCGGCATGTCCCCAACGTCCGCGAGCAGCAGGCGCCGCGCGTCGACATCCCCGGCATCGTCATGACCGGCCTGGGTCTGGCCGCCCTGATCTTCGGCTTCGAGAACCTGGGCCGCGACGCGCTGAGTCCGCTGGCCGTCGCCGGCCTCTTCGGGCTGGGGTTCGCCAGCCTCGGCCTCTATGGCTGGCACGCCGGACACACGCCGCACGCGGTGATCCAGCTGAACATCTTCCGGAAAGCCACCTTCCGCGCCTCGGTGATCGGCGGCGCGTTCATGCGCGTGGCCATGGGCGCCAACCCCTTCCTGCTGGCCATGCTGTTGCAGGTGGCGTTCGGGATGAGCGCCTTCGCCGCCGGCCTGATGACCTTCATCTCGGCCGTGGGTGCCCTGGTGATGAAGACCACCGCCCCGCCGATCCTGCGCCGCTTCGGCTTCCGCTCGGTGCTGCTGGTCAACGCCGTGATCGTCGGCGTCAGCTTCATCGCCTACTCGTTCTTCCGGCCCGACTGGCCGCACTGGGCGATCATGATCGTGCTGGGCGCCGGCGGCTTCTTCCGCTCGCTGCAGTTCACCTCGCTGAACGGTATGGCCTACGCCGAGATCGAGTCCGAGGAGATGAGCCGGGCGGCCACCACCTCGTCGATGGTGCAGCAGTTGGTCCAGTCGATCGGCATTGGCCTGTCGGCCAGCCTGCTGCACCTGTTGATGACGCTGCAGGGGCGGACGCGGCTCACCGTGGAGGTGGTGTCGCCGGCCTTCATCGTCGTGGGCCTGGTGACGATGATCTCGATGTTCTGGTTCATCCGTCTGCCAGCGGATGCCGGGGATGAGATGAACGGTCGGAAGCCCGCCTAGGAACAGCCTCACTCCATCTCTATCGTATGCGGTTCATTTTTGCCGATAGAGTCGCTCTTGATGAAATTTCTTGCCGCCGTCGCCCTAACATTCCTGGCGATCGCCTCACCGGCCCTGGCCGCCGGCGCGCCCGCCAAACCGGCTGCGGCCAAGCGGATCGTCCTGCCCACGGACGTGCGGCCGGACCGCTACGACATTCACTTGGCCCCCAACGCCGAGGCCCTGACGTTCAAGGGCGTGGCCAGGATCGATCTGACGGTCGTGCGGCCCACCGACCGCATCGTGCTGAACGCCGCCGACCTGACCTTCGGCAAGGTCAGCCTGTCCGGCCAGGCGAACGCGCCCCGGATCGTGCTGGACGAGGAGCAACAGACCGCCGCCTTCGTGTTCCCCACGGCGCTGGCGCCGGGCAAGTACACGCTGTCCATCGACTACGCCGGCAAGATCTATCAGCAGGCTTCGGGCTTGTTCGCCCTGGACTACGAAAACGCCGACGGCAGCAAGCATCGGGCGCTGTTCACCCAGTTCGAGAACTCGGACGCACGGCGGTTCGCGCCGATGTGGGACGAGCCGGGCGTGAAGGCGGTGTTCGCGCTGACCGTCGAGGCGCCGGACGGCCAGATGGCCGTGTCGAACATGCCGGAGGAAGAGGTGATCACGAGCGGTCGGCCGAGCGACCCTCTTGCGGCGAACATGAAGGAAAATCTGCAGCGTCGCGCACCAGGCGCGCCGACGACCCACACCGTCCGCTTCGCCGTCAGCCCGAAGATGAGCTCGTACCTGCTGTTTCTGGCGCTGGGCGACTTTGAACGGATCCACAGCCAGGTCGGCAAGACCGACGTGGGCGTCGTCGTCCGCAAGGGCGACGCGGCCAAGGGCCAGTACGCGCTCGACGCCGCCGTGAAGCTGCTGACCTATTACGACGACTGGTTCGACACCCCCTACCCGCTGCCCAAGCTGGACCTGGTGGCCGGCCCGGGGAACAGCCAGTTCTTCTCGGCCATGGAGAACTGGGGGGCGATTTTCTATTTCGACTCCGCCCTGTTGATCGACCCGAAGATCTCGACCGAGACCGACCGACAGAACGTCTTCATCACCATCGCCCACGAGATGGCGCACCAGTGGTTCGGCGACCTGGTCACCATGGACTGGTGGGACGACCTCTGGCTGAACGAGGGCTTCGCCTCGTGGATGGAGAACAAGGCTACCGACCATTTCCACCCGGAATGGAACGTCTGGCTGCTGACCCAGTCCGGCCAGCAGAGCGCCATGCGCCTGGACAGCCGTGCCGGCGCCCACCCGGTGATCGCCGACATCCCCGACGTCTTCGCCGCGGCCAACGCTTTCGACTCGATCACCTACCAGAAGGGTCAGGCGGTGATCCGCATGCTGGAGACCTATGTGGGCGAGGACGCCTTCAAGGCCGGGGTGCGCAGCTACATCAAGCAGCACGCCTACAAGAACGCGGTCAGCGGCGACCTGTGGACCGCGCTGGACAAGGCCGCCCCGACCAGGAGGGTCGCCGACGTCGCCCACGACTTCCTGCTGCAGCCCGGCGTGCCGCTGATCCAGGCGACCGAGACCGCCGGCGGAATCGCCCTCACCCAGTCGAGGTTCGGCGTCGACGAGAGCCAGCGCGCGCCGCAGACCTGGCGCACGCCGGTCAACGTCCAGGGCCCTAATGGCCAAGTGCTGGAAGTGGTCAGCGCCAAGGCGCCGAAGACCGTCCCACTGGGCGCCCCGGTGATCGTCAATTCCGGGCAGACCGGGTATTTCCGCAGCGCCTATTCGCCGGCGTTGTGGGCCAAGCTGGCGCCGACCTTCCCCAAGCTGACCGCCGCCAACCAGCTGGGCCTGCTGTACGACAGCCGCGCCCTTGGCGAGGCCGGCGTCGCGCCGATGAGCGATTTCCTGGCCCTGGCCAGGAACACGCCCGCCGACGCCGACCCCATCGTGCTCGACACCTTGTCCAGCCAGCTCGGCGCCATCGACGGGCTGTACGGGGACCGGCCGGGCCAGGCCGCCTATCGCGACTTCGCCCGCGCGCAGCTCGCGCCGATCGCCGCGCGGCTGGGCTGGGACGCCAAGGCGGGAGAAGCCGACAACGACGCCGTCACCCGCCGGGGCGTGCTGACCACCCTGGGCGAACTGCACGACGGCGCGGTCGTCGCCGAAGCGCGCAAGCGGTTCGCCGCGTGGGTGAAGGACCCCGCCAGCCTGTCCGGCGCCGGCCGCAGCACCGTCCTGGCCATCGTCGCCGCCAATGCGGACGCCCCGACCTGGGAGGCGATCCACGCCATGGCCAAGGCGTCGAAGGACCCCACCGATCGCAGCCGCCTGTACGGCTACCTGGGCGCCAGCGACGATCCCGCGCTGGCCAACAAGGCGCTGGCGCTGGCGCTGAGCGGCGAGCCCTCGCCCACCCAGGTTCCCGGCATCGTCGCCGCCGTCGCGCAGGGGTTCCCGGACAAGGCCTACGACTTCGCCATGGTAAACCGGACCAAGCTGGAGGCATTCCTGGAGCCCGCCAGCCGGATCACCTATTTCGCCGAACTGGCGCAGGCGTCCCGCGACCCGGCCATGCTGCGGAAGCTGGCGACGCTGAAGGCCACGGTGCCGGCGTCGACCAAGGGCGAGATCGAGAAGGCCGAAGCCGCCATCCGCAACCGCCTGGACGTGATCCAGGCCCGCGTGCCCGAGATGGACCGCTGGCTGGCGGCCAACAGGGGCTAACTCAGCCGCAGGGCGCGGTTTCGCCGGTCTCGGTGTCGATGCGGAAGCACTGGCGCTCGCCGGTCTCCAGGTCCTCGACGTAGAGGCTGACCTGCTCGTCGGCGTTGGCCACCGGATGGTGGTCGCCCACGAAGTGCAGGGCGGCGTCCTCGAAGCTGACGCCCTCGATGACGTGCGCGCGCGAGGCCGACTCAGCGACCCCGTGGACGCAGAAGCGGCGCTGGAGGGTGGGTTCGGTCATGTCCCCTGAACGCGCGACCCGGCCGTTTGGATTCAAGCGGTGGCGTAAACCTGTGGACGAAGCGGCTTGATCCGCACCGACAGCCCGGTGGTGACGCCCGGCGGCAGGGTCGGGCCATGGGCCTGAAGCTCCACGGTCTGGCCCTCGATCACGCAGTCGATCCGCACGTCCGGCCCGCGCTGGGTGACGCCGCGCACCAGGGCGGAGAGCCCCGCGCCGTCAGCGGGCGCGAAGGCCACCTCGTCAGGACGGAAGAACACGTCGACCGCGCCGTCCGCCGCGCCGGCGGGCGCCTCGGACTCCCAGTCGGCGATCAGCAGGCGGCCCTTTTCGACCACGCCCGGCATGCGGCAGGCCTGGCCCAGGAAGTCGAACACGAACGGCGTGGCCGGGTGCTCATAGACCTGGTTGGGCGTGCCCAGCTGGATCAGTTCGCCGTCCTTCAGGATCGCCACGCGGTCGGCCAGGTCGAGCGCCTCTTCCTGGTCGTGGGTGACGAAGACGGTGGTGACGCCGGCGCGGTCGTGCAGCTCGCGCAGCCAGCGGCGCAGTTCGCGGCGGACCTGGGCGTCCAGCGCGCCGAACGGCTCGTCCAGCAGCAGCATCTTGGGCTCGATCGCCAGAGCGCGGGCCAGGGCCACGCGCTGGCGCTGGCCGCCGGACAGTTGCGAGGGGAAGCGCTTGTCCAGGCCTTCCAGCTGCACCAGCTGCAGCAGGTGGGCCACGCGGTCGGCGATCTCGGACTTGGCAGGCTTCTCCGACCGCTTCCGGACCGTGAGGCCGAACGCGATGTTCTGGGCCACGGTCATGTGGCGGAACAGAGCATAGTGCTGGAACACCATCCCCACCTTCCGCCGCCGAACGGGCAGCGCCAGGAAGTCCTCGCCGGCGAATCGCACCTCGCCCGCGTCGGGCTGTTCCAGGCCGGCCAGCACGCGCAGCAGCGTGGTCTTGCCCGAGCCGGACGGCCCGAGCAGCGCCAGGAACTCCTTGTCCTTGGCCTGCAGCGAAACGTTCTTGAGGGCCGGGAAGCGGCCATACGCCTTGGAGATGCCCTTGATCTCAAGAGCATTCACGGAAGCGCTAGTGTCGTCGGCCTGCCGAAAGTTCACCGGAATGACGCCATTCGAGGAAGGTCTTGATGACCAGGGTGACGAGTCCGAGGCTGGCCAGGATGGAGGCCGCCGCGAAGGCGCCGACGAATTCGTAGTCATTGTAGAGCACCTCGACGTGGAGCGGCAAAGTGGTGGTCAAGCCACGGACGCTCCCGGAAACCACGGAGACCGCGCCGAACTCACCCATGGCGCGGGCGTTGCACAGAAGGACGCCATACAGCAGCGCCCACTTGATGTTGGGCAGGGTCACCCGCCAGAAGGTGGTGAAGCCGCCGGCGCCCAGGGTCAGGGCCGCCGCCTCCTCGTCCGCGCCCTGGTCCTGCATCAGCGGGATCAGCTCGCGGGCGACGAACGGCAGGGTGACCAGCACCGTGGCCAGGACCAGGCCGCTGGTAGCGAAGATGATCTTGACGTTGTGCTCCTGCAGCCAGGGCCCGAACCAGCCCTGGGCGCCGAACAGCAGCACCCACACCAGGCCCGAGACCACCGGCGACATCGAGAACGGCAGGTCGATGAAGGTGACCAGCAGGCTCTTGCCCTTGAACTCGAACCTGGCGACCGCCCAGGCGGCGGCCACGCCGAACACCGCGTTCAGCGGCACCGAGATCGCGGCGACGATCAGCGTCAGGCGGATCGCGTGGAGGGCGTCCGGCTGGGTCAACGGCTCCAGATAGGCCGCGAAGCCCTTGGAGAACGCCTGCTGGAAGACCACGCCCAGCGGAAAGACGATGAGCACGCCCAGGATGGCCAGGGTCAACGCCACGAACAGCGGCGCGATGCCCGGCAGGCGGATGGAGGGATTCATCCTGCTTCGCTCCTGGCGGAGCTTCGCAGGACCTTGTCCTGCAGCGCGGCCGGTCGCAGCCCGGCGAAGCCTTGGCGAAGCAGGGTCATACGCGGCCCCGGCGGGCCAGGAACAGCTGCACGCCGTTCATCGCCAGCAGGCCGCCGAACGAGATGGCCAGCATCGCCAGGCCCACCGAGGCCGCGCCGGCATAGTCGTACTGTTCCAGCTTGATGACGATCAGCAGCGGCGCGATCTCGGACTTCATCGGCATGTTGCCGGCGATGAAGATCACGCTGCCGTACTCGCCGACCGCGCGGGCGAAGGCCAGGCTGAAGCCCGACAGCAGCGCCGGCAGCACCGCCGGCAGGACCACCAGCCAGAAACGCTGCAGATTGGTGGCGCCCAGGGTGTGCGCCGCCTCCTCGACCTCGCGGTCCAGGTCCTGGAGCACCGGCTGGATCGTTCGCACCACGAACGGCAGGCCGATGAACAGCAGGGCGATGTAGATGCCGACGGGGCTGTAGGCGGTCTTGATGCCGATCTTCGCGAAGAGTTCGCCCAGCGGCCCATTGGGTCCGTAGATGGCGGTCAGCGCGATGCCGGCCACGGCCGTGGGCAGGGCGAACGGCAGATCCACGAAGGCGTCGATCAGCCGGCGGCCGGGGAATTCGTAGCGGGTCAGGGTCCAGGCCACGAGCAGGCCGATGGGCACATTGGTCAGCGCCGCCAGGAACGCCGACCCGAAGCTGAGGCGCAGCGCCGCCAGCACGCGGGGCTCGGTCAGCGTCGACCAGGTTACGGACAGCCCCAGCTCCCACGGCCGCACCACCAGGGCGATCAGCGGCAGCACCACGACCAGACCCAGGTAGGTCAGGGTCCAGCCCATGGCGAGCGGGAAGCCCGGCAGGATGCTGGGCTGTTTCCAACGCGATCGAGGCTTCCCCGCCAGGGGCGCCAGGGCGGCTGCCGTCATCGAGGACCTAGCTCTTGTAGATGCGGTCGAAGACGCCGCCGTCGGCGAAGTGGGTCGCCTGGGCCTTCTGCCAGCCGCCGAACTGGCCGTCGATGGTCACCAGGGGCAGCTTCCTGAACTTCGCGCCATACTTGGCCAGCGCCTTGGGATCGCGCGGCCGGAAGTGGTGCTTGCCGATCAGGTCCTGGGCCAGCGGGCTGTAGAGGAAGTTCAGATAGCCGGTGGCCGCCAGCCGCGTGCCGTGCCGGTCGACGTTCTTGTCCACCAGCGCCACGGTGGGCTCGGCCAGGATCGACAGGCTGGGATAGACGATGTCGAACTTCGGCCCGAACTCCTCCAGCGAGAGATAGGCCTCGTTCTCCCAGGCCAGCAGCACGTCGCCCAGGCCACGTTCCGCGAAGGTGGTGGTCGAGCCGCGGGCGCCGGTGTCCAGCACGGGCACGTTCTTGAACAGCGCCGACAGATAGGCCTCGGCCTTGGCCGGCGTGCCGCCCGGCTGCTTCACCGCCCAGGCGTAGGCGGCCAGGTAGTTCCAGCGCGCGCCGCCCGAGGTCTTGGGGTTGGGGGTGATCACCTGCACGCCCGGCTTGATCAGGTCGGACCAGTCGCGGATCGCCTTGGGATTTCCCTTCCGCACCAGGAACACGATGGTCGAGGTGTAGGGCGCGGAGTTGTTGCGCAGGCGGCTCTGCCAGTTGGCCGGCAGCAGCTTGGCCCGGGTGGCGATCTCGTCGATGTCGTAGGCCAGGGCCAGGGTGACGACGTCGGCCTCCAGGCCGTCGATCACCGCGCGGGCCTGCTTGCCCGATCCGCCGTGGCTTTGGTTGATGGTCAGCGTCTGGCCCGTCCGCTTCCGCCAGAACGCGCCGAAGGCGGCGTTGACGTCCTTGTAGAGCTCACGGGTCGGGTCGTAGCTGACGTTGAGCAGGGTCAGGGGCTTGCGCGCCTGGGCTTGCGCCAGGCCCGGCAGCGCGGCGGCGCCGGCGACGGCCGCGCCCGCGGCGATCAGGCGGCGGCGGCTCAGGGTCGGGTCAAAGGTCATGTGCAGCGGTCCCTGTGGATGGCAGGCCTAGAACGCATACCCTGGCCTGCGGGAGCCACGCGCTCGCGCGCCCCCAGAAGCCAGAGCGTAAATAGGCCAGCTTATTCCCAGCAGTTAAGTGGGATTAGTGTGGAAGCGACCGCAGATTTTCTGCGACCGCCTCCGATGGGTGATCGGTCGCTTAGAACGCGGCCTTGATCGTCACGCCCCAGGTGCGCGGATCCCCGGGGTTCCCGGCGATGAGGCCGGTGTTGCTGGGGCCGACCGCCAGTTGCTCGAAGTAGTCCTCGTCGAACGCATTGCGGACCCACCCGAAGACGTTGAGGCCGTCGGCGGTGCGGAAGCCGGCGCGGAAGTTCGACAGACCGTAGCCGTCCACCCAGGTGTAGGCCGAGGGCGAGGCGTTCGACGAGAAGTTGGAGCGGTAGCTGCCGTCGTAGCCCAGATAGACTTCGCCCTCATTGCCCAGGAAGGTCGCCGGAAGGTTCGCCTCCGCGCCGAACGAGAAGCTCCACTTCGACACGCCCGGCAGGCGCTGGCCCGAGATATCGCAGTTGGCGGGGCTCAGGCCGCCCGGCGTGCCGGGCGCGCTGGGCGTCTGGCCGGCGGCGACGGTGGCGCCGCCCGACAGTTCCGGCGGGCACGGCGCGTCGACGAACTTGCGATAGGTCGCATCGGTGTAGGCGCCGTTCGCATAGGCGGTGAACCGCTCGCTGGGCCGGATCTGGAAGTCGACCTCGAAGCCCTGGCTGCGGACCTTGCCGGCATTGGCCAGGTAGCCGCGCAGCACGCCCAGCTGACCGTTGGCCACCGTCGCCTGGTAGTCCTTGATGTCGGTGCGGAAGGCCGAGAGGTTCAGCGTCGCACGGCGATCCCAGAACTGGGTCTTCAGGCCGGCCTCGAAGTGATTGACGTCCTCGGGCTTGATCGTGCCGGCCGCCAGGATGGGATTGCCCGCGGCGTCGGTGGGCAAGCCGTTCTGGTTGATCCCGCCGCTCTTGAAGCTCTTGGCGTAGGTCGCATAGCCCAGCACGTCGCGCGCGATCTGGTAGCTGGCCGTCAGGTCGTAGCTGAAGTTCCAGTCGTCGAAGCTGGGTTCGCTGAGCTGCGGCGTGAAGACCGCCAGTTGGGCGACGCGCCGGGCGCCGGTCTGGCCGAATAGTACGGGAAGCCCCTGACCGTCGAAGACCAGGCGCTGATAGTAGCCTTCCTTCTTGTCGTAGTTGAGCCGCACGCCCGGTTGGATCGTGAACGCGTCGGTGACCTTCCAGCTGGCCTGCCCGAACAGGGCGAAGCTGGTGTTCTTCAGATACTGGGTGTTGCGCGCGATCAGGCCGTCCAGGACGGTCGGATCGTTCGACAGCACGTTGCTGGGCGTGATGTTCCAACGGCTGGAGGCCGGGCCCTGCTGTTCGGTGCCCTGGGTGTCGATCCGCTGCTTGAAGGCGAAGGCGCCCACCACGACGTCCAGCCGCTCGGTCCCGTAGTTGTAGCGCAGCTCCTGCGAATACTGGTCCTGCTGCGAGGGGTTCTGCGACTTGGAGACGATGGACAGGCTCAGGAAGTCACGGTCGTTCTCGGGCTTCCAGTCCCAGAAGCGCCAGGCGGTGATCGACGTCAGCGTGCCGGGACCGACATTCCAGACCACGCGGGCCGAGGCCCCGCCGATCTTGTTGCCCGCGTTCAGGTTGGCATCGACGTCCGTCAGCCGGTCGAAGGGATTGGTGCTGACCACCGTGTAGCCCTGGGCGGCGGCCAGGGCGGCGTACTGGCGGTTCAGCGGCCGCTGGGTCGCGCCGGTGCGGACGAAGATCTGGGCGCAGCACGCCGCGTCCTGCTTGCTGTAGTCGGCCGCGAACGTCACCGCGAGGTCGTCGCTGGGCTTGTAGAGGATCTGGCCCCGGATCCCGAGATTGTCCTGGGCATTGACGTGCTGGCGGCTGGTGACGTTGTAGATCGTCCCGCGGCGGCTGGTGGTCGAGATCGCCAGGCGCGCCGCGATGGTGTCGGTCAGCGGACCGGACACGGCGGCCTTGGCCTGCTTGAACGCGAGGTTGCCGACCGACACCTCGGCCTTGGCCTCGAAGTCGAACGTCGGCTGGTTGGTGGTGATGTTGACCGCGCCGGCGGTGGTGTTCTTGCCGTAGAGCGTGCCCTGCGGGCCGCGCAGCACTTCGATCCGCGAGACGTCGAGGAAGTCGAACGTCGCCGTCGCCACGCGGGCGTTATAGACGTCGTCCACATAGAAGCCGACGCCCTGTTCGAAGCCGTCGCTGGTCAGGCCGAACGGCACGCCGAGGCCGCGGATGTTGACCGCGGTGTTGCGCGGGTTGGACGAATAGTACTGCAGGCTGGGCGTCAGCTGCTGAAGGCGGCCGACGTTGAACGCGCCGGTCGCGTCGACCTTGTCGCCACCGATGACCGAGACCGCGAGCGGCACCGACTGCACCGTTTCCTGACGACGACGGGCGGTGACGGTCACCTCGCCGACGGTGGCGCCAGCGTCGTTTTCCGCCGCGTCCGCCGTGGCGGCCGTATCTACCGCCGGCGCGGCCGTGGCGATGGTTTGCGCGACAGCCGCAGGCGCAACGCCGCAGAGAAGCAGGCCCAGGAAGGCGGCGGATGCGGTCGGGCGAAGCGCAGGCGTAGTCATCTCGAGTCCCCTCGGTTTTGGTTGAGGGGAACCTAGACCTCTTAATCCTATCGACTAACTGGGATTAAGCTGAGGGACGCCGTAGTTTTTCTGAACCCTACTTGGCGGCTTGCAGCACCCGGCCCGCAGTGAAGGCCGTCTTGGCGGCGAGTTCGGCCTTGGCCGCCTCGTACTCGTCGGACAGGCGGCCCACCAGTTCGGCGGCGGTCGGAACGCTCTTCACCGCGCCGATGCCCTGCCCGCAGCCCCAGATGTCGCGCCAGGCCTTGGCCTTCTGGTTGCCGCCCGAGCCGAAGTTCATCGCCGAAGGATCGGACTTGGGCAGGTCGTTGGGGTCGAGGCCCGCCGCGACGATGGACGGCGTCAGGTAGTTGCCGTGCACGCCCGTGAACAGGTTCGTATAGGTGATGTCCTCGCCGCTCGAGGCCACGATCATCTCCTGGTAGGCCGGGTCCGCCCGCGCCTCCTGCGTGGCGATGAACGCCGAGCCCGCATAGGCCAGGTCCGCGCCCATGGCCTGGGCGCCCAGGATCGAGCGGCCATGCGCGATGGAGCCCGACAGCGCGATCGGCCCGTCGAACCATTCGCGCAGCGCCTGGATCAGCGCGAAGGGCGACAGGTGCCCGGCGTGGCCGCCGGCGCCGGCCGCCACGGGGATCAGGCCGTCCGCGCCCTTCTCGATGGCCTTGTGGGCGAACTTGTCGTTGATCACGTCATGCAGCACGACGCCGCCATAGGAGTGGACGGCCGCGTTCACGTCCTCCCGCGCGCCCAGCGAGGTGATGATCACCGGGACCTTCCACTTAGTGGAGGCCTCGACGTCGTGTTCCAGGCGGTCGCTGGACTTGTGGACGATGTGGTTCACGGCGAAGGGCGCCGACGGCGTGTCGGGGTGGTCGCGGTCCCAGATGGCCAGCTCCTCGGTGATCTGGTGCAGCCACTCGTCCAGCATCGAGGCCGGCCGCGCGTTCAGCGCCGGGAACGAGCCGACGATCCCGGCCTTGCACTGCGCGATCACCAGCTCCGGGCCGGAGATGATGAACAGCGGGCTGCCGATCAGCGGCAGGCGGAGACGATCACGCAGAACGGGCGGCAGGGCCATGGTGCGGGTCCTCAATCGAACGGTTGTTAGATTTACGTCGTACGCGAACACGGACTGTCGGGCAACACCCCTCGCCCACGTCTTCATGTTGACACGGGTGACGCCGCAAACAACAGTTCGCCATATGGTGAAGTATTGGCGCCGCCCAATCCCGGGAGTTCCGAGCCATGACCCAGTCCACCCTGACCGCCCATCGCCGCCACGTCCGTATGGACCCGTCGGTCGGCGCGGCGGCCTGATCAGATGCTCTGTTGTGGGACCCTGGCGCTGGCGGCCAGCCTTACGGTCGCCGTCGGCCGCCGCATCGCCCTGGTGATCCTGGTCGCCGGCGGCGTGCTGTTCGATCCTGGACCGCTGCTGGATCACGCCCAGGCGATGGTGGTCGAAGGCCAGATCTGCCTGGGGTGACGCCGGCAGAACAACGTTGCGAATGCGCGCTCAAGTTGGCCAAACTCGCCCCCAAGCTTCATCCGGGGGTTACGTCATGGCCGATATCAAAGTCTTCTTCGCCACCAACCGGAACCACCAGCCCGCCAACAAGCTCCAGGCCTTCGGCGGCAAGTTCAATCCCGACGGCGTCGCCGCCCTGCGCTTCGGCTACGCCGAGTTCAATCGCGGCCAGTCCGGCCCGCAGCTGGCCGGCGTCACCGTCTATCCCGAGCGGGCCACCGCGACGGGCATCAAGGGCGGCTCCGAGAAATTCCTCGACGACCTGCGCCTGCTGATGAAGGGCGGCCTGTCCGACACCGTGGTGTTCATCCACGGCTTCAACGTCAGCTTCACCGGCGCGCTGGAGGCCGCAGCCCGGCTGGCGGACGAGCTGGTGATCGACGGGCGCGCCGTCAACGTCGTGGTGTTCAGCTGGCCGTCGGACGGCCAGGCGGTGCCGCTGATGTCCTACTACAGCGACCGCGAGGACGCCCGCGCCTCGGGCCCCGCCCTGGCGCGCGCCTATCTGAAGCTGCGCGACTATCTGGTGAAGCTGGATAGCGAGGAATACTGCCAGCGCCGGCTGCACCTGCTGGCCCACAGCATGGGCAACTATGTGCTGCGCCAGGGCCTGCAGGCGCTGATCGCCAAGGAGCCCACCGCCCTCAACCGCTTCTTCGACCAGATCCTGATGGCGGCGCCCGACGAGGACGACGACACGTTCGAGTACGACACCAAGCTGAAGCTGCTGCCGCGCCTGGCCCGCCAGGTGACGGTCTATTTCAATCCCAACGACCGGGCGCTGCTGATCTCGGACAAGACCAAGACCAATCCCGACCGGCTGGGCTCGGACGGGCCGCGCCTGATCGACATGATCCCCAAGAAGATCGTCCTGGTGGACTGCCGCAACGTGGCCGGCGACGCCGACCCGCTGACCCTGCACAGCTATTACATCCGCAGCCCGGCGATGGCGCGCGACCTCACCGCGGTGCTGCGCGGGTCGGCGCCCGAGGAGATCGGAAATCGGGTCTTCGTGACCCAGCAACGGAGCTGGCGCCTAGTCGGCGAGCCATCGGCCTAGGGCCCCTCCACTCCCCTTGCGTGAACTTGACGCCCGCGCGTCGGCGGGCGCAATTCCGCCCATGGCCGACGCTGCGCTTCTCGACCCTGGAATCCCGCTGGCCGGAGAGGACGCCTGGCGCGCCCTGGTCGCCAAGACGCTGGGCGACAAGCCGTTCGAAAGCCTGATCAAGTCGACCGCCGAGGGCCTGACGATCGCGCCGCTGTACGCGGCCAGCGAGGCGCCCGTGGCCTTCCCGCCCCGCCCCTTCGACGGCGAGCGGCCCTGGGACGCCCGGGTGCTGTCCGCCCACCCCGATCCGGCCCGCGTGAACGCCGAACTGCTGGCCGACCTGGAGGGCGGCGCGGCCTCGGTGATCGTGAAGGGCCACGCGACCGCCGAGGCGCTGACCCGCGCCCTGAAGGGCGTGATCGTCGAGCTGGCGTCCGTGGGCGTGGACGCGGGCTTCCTCGGGCCCAAGGCCGCCGACGCCCTGCACGCGGTCGCCAAGGCCTCGCCCACCGCCCTGCTGGCCTTCAACCTGGATCCGCTCGGCGCCTTCGCCGAGACCGGCGTCAGCCCCGGCCCCATCGAGGCCCACCTGATCAGCGCCGCGACGGTCGGCGCGCGGCTGGCCCAGACCTACCCCCAGGCGCAGTTGTTCCTGGCGTCCGGTCGCGTCGCCCACGAGGCCGGCGGCGGGGAGGCGCTAGAGGTGGCGGTGGCGGCCGCCTCGGCCATCGCCTACGCCAAGGCCCTGGTCCGCGCCGGCCTGCCGGTCGCCGACGCCTTCGCCCGCATCACCCTGGGGCTGGCGGCCGACGGCGACTATTTCCTGACCCTGGCCAAGCTGCGCGCCGCCCGCGCCGTGTTCGCCCGCATCGCCACGGCCTCCGGCGGCGCGGCCCAGGCTCGGATCGAGGCGCGGACGTCGCGCCGGATGCTCACCGCCCAGGACCCCTGGACCAACATGATCCGCCTCAGCGTCGCCGGGTTCGGCGCGGCGGCCGGGGGCGCGGACGCCGTGGTGCTGGGGACCTTCACCGACGCGCTTGGCCTGCCCACCACCTTCGGCCGTCGCCAGAGCCGCAACGCCCAGCTGGTGCTGATGGAAGAGGCGGCCGTGGGCCGCGTCGCCGACCCGGCCGCCGGCTCCGGCTATCTCGAGACCCTCACCGACCAGATCGCCCGCGCCGCCTGGGATCGCCTGCAGGCCATCGAGGCGGCCGGCGGAATCATCGCGGCCTTGGAGACCGGCCTGATCGCCCGCGACGTGGCGGCCGCCGTGACCGCGCGGGGCGACCCGAAGATACTGGGCGTCACCGCCTTCCCCCCCACGGCCGACGCGCGGGTGGAGGTCGAGAGCGCCAAGGCCGCCGAACTCGATCCGGCCGCCGCGCGCCTGCCCGGACCCGACAGCCATGGCCCCGCGTTGACGCCTGTGCGGCTCTCCGAGAAGCATGAGGTCACCGCGTGAGCACCTTCCCCGACTTCTCCACCCTGCCCTACGACGGCGACATCGGCCCGACGCCCAAGACCACCGGCGAGCCCTGGGCCACGCCGGAAGGCATCGACATCCGCCCGGCCTATGACGCCGCCGACATCGAGGGCCTGGTCGCCTTGGGCGGCTTCCCAGGACTGGCCCCGTTCACGCGCGGCCCCTATCCGACCATGTACGCCACCAACCCGTGGACGATCCGCCAGTACGCGGGCTTCTCCACGGCCGAGGACAGCAACGCCTTCTACCGCCGCAACCTGGCGGCCGGTCAAAAGGGCCTGTCGATCGCCTTCGACCTGGCCACCCACCGGGGATACGACAGCGACCACCCGCGCGTGACCGGCGACGTCGGCATGGCGGGCGTCGCCATCGACAGCATCTACGACATGCGCACCCTGTTCGACGGCATCCCGCTCGACCAGATGACCGTGTCGATGACGATGAACGGCGCCGTGCTGCCGATCCTGGCGCTCTACATCGTGGCGGCGGAAGAACAGGGCGTGCCGCACGCGAAGCTGGCCGGCACGATCCAGAACGACATCCTGAAGGAGTTCCTGACCCGGAACACCTACATCTACCCGCCCGGCCCCTCAATGCGGATCATCGCGGACATCTTCGCCTACACGTCGAAGGAAATGCCGCGGTTCAACTCGATCTCGATCAGCGGCTACCACATGCAGGAAGCCGGGGCGACGCTGGACCTGGAGCTGGCCTATACCCTGGCCGACGGCATCGAATACGTCCGCGCCGGCGTCGCGGCCGGCATGACGGTCGACCAGTTCGCGCCGCGCCTGTCGTTCTTCTGGTGCGCCGGCATGAACATGTTCATGGAGGTCGCCAAACAGCGCGCCAGCCGCCTGCTGTGGGCCAAGCTGATGAAGGCCGAGTTCGACCCGAAGGACGCCCGCTCGCTGGCGCTGCGGGCCCACACCCAGACCAGCGGCTGGTCCCTGGCGGCCCAGGACGTGTTCAACAACGTGCCGCGCACGGCGGTCGAGGCCATGGGCGCCACGGGCGGCCAGACCCAGAGCCTGCACACCAACTCCCTGGACGAAGCCCTGGCCCTGCCGACCGACTTCTCGGCCCGGATCGCGCGCAACACCCAGTTGTTCCTGCAGCTCGAAAGCGGCCAGAACCGCGTCGTGGATCCCTGGGGCGGCAGCTACTACATCGAGCGCCTGACCGCCGACCTGGCCAAGCGCGCCCTGACCCATATCGCCGAGGTGGAAGCGCTGGGCGGCATGGCCAAGGCCATCGAGGAGGGCCTGCCCAAGCGCCGGATCGAGGAAGCCTCGGCCCGCATCCAGGCCCGCATCGACAGCGGCAAGCAGAGCGTGGTCGGGGTGAACCGCTACCGCCCCGACGTGCCCGACGTCATCCCGATGCTGAAGGTCGACAACAGCGCCGTGCGCACCGCCCAGCTCGAAAAGCTGCGCCGCCTGAAGGCCGAGCGCGACCCTGAGGCCGTGGCCGCCGCCCTGGACGCCCTGACCACCGGCGCCTCGGGCAAGGCCAACCTGCTGGAGCTGGCCGTCGAGGCCGCCCGCGCCAAGGCCACCGTCGGCGAGATCAGCTTCGCCCTGGAGAAGGTGTTCAACCGCCACAAGGCCCACGCCGACGCGGTGAAAGGCGTCTACCTGCGCGAAGCCGGCGCCACCGCCGCCTCGGACCGCGCCCGCGCCATGACCGAGGCGTTTGCTCAGGCTGACGGCAAGAAGCCCCGGATCATGGTCGCCAAGATGGGCCAAGACGGCCACGACCGCGGCCAGAAGGTGATCGCCTCGGGCTTCGCCGACCTGGGCTTCGAGGTCGAGATCGGCGACCTGTTCCAGACCCCGGCCGAAGCCGCCGCCGAAGCCGTCGAGACCGGCGTCCATGCGGTGGGCGCCAGCTCCCTGGCCGCCGGCCACCTGACCCTGGTGCCGGAGCTGAAGGCCGAACTGAAGAAACTGGGCCGGCCCGACATCCTGGTGTTCGTCGGCGGCGTGATCCCGCCCGAGGACTTCAAGGCGCTGGAGGACATGGGCGTGGCCGCGATCTTCGCCCCCGGCACCGTGATCCCCGAGGCGGCGATTACCGTCCTCGAACGCCTGAACGAACAGCTCGGCTACGCCCAGGAAACGGCGGCTTAGTTATGAAGCGACCAGATCGCGCTCGCTCTGAAGCGATCTACAAGGAGATATTTTCCGCCCTCGGCGTCGATGCGATGGCCTTGATGGGCGCGCACCTCTACGTTGAGAGAGAGATTGAACATGCCCTGGGCGTTCTGCTGCCCAACCCTGAGCCCATTCTCGCCTCGGACTTGTCATTCGCGATGAAGGCTCGCCTTCTCAGGGCGCTGTGGCCGCAGAAAGATAACCTAGATCGTCTGGTTGAAATTCTTTCTCTACTGAATAGAGCTCGGAATACCGTTGCTCATAGCGCGTCGAAGACGAAGCTTGAGATCGCACTAGAAGCGCTATTTGGGCCCTTCCGGAATATTGATGGGTTCCCGCTGCAGACAACTAGCAGGCTTCACTACATAGGTGGGTATATTGCTGGTCAGCTTTCACTCGCGGAGATCCTCAACAATCTTTCGATCAAAGATCGGGCCGCGACCTTGCCGCGACGTTCCACTCTACTCCGGCAGCTGGATGCCGGACGATCGGCCGGAGCAGCGAGAAAGCAAGAAATTGGGCGTTAAGGCGTGAACCAGACCCGTCGGATCTTGTCGCTCTCGACCTGGTAGACGGCCACGGACTCCACGGTCCGCGGCCCTGCCGTCACGCGCTCGTGGTCGGTGACGAAGGCGCCGCTGACGGTGCGATGCAGAATGGTCGCCTTGGGCTTGGCCTTTGCGAACATCGGGCCGTACTCGGCGATCAACGCCGCGCGACCGCGCAGGAACGGCTTCGAGTCCGCCCCCAGTTCGAACAATTCGACATCGTCGGCGTAGGTGTTCGCGAAGGCCTGGACGTCGCCCGCATTGTAGGCCTCGACCTGCCGCTGGACGAGCGCCTCAGGCGCCTCGGCGGCGACGGAGGGCGCTGCGACCAGGACGGCGGCCTGCAAAGCAAGCGCACCGGCCAGGGATCGCAGCGTCATCCGCATCCGTGTTAGCGGCCGCCGACCGGGCTGGCCGCCTTTGGCGCCTCCGCCGTTTCGCGGCGGCGGCCGGGCAGCAGGGCCTGACCCGCGGCCAGTTCGGCCTTGTCGATCGCGCCGTCCTTGTTGGCGTCCAGGCGGTCGAAGTAGCCGACGATCATCGAGCCCATCTGGCCCTTCAGCTCGGCCTTCTGCAGCTTGCCGTCCAGGTTGTCGTCCATCATGCCCATCAGGCGGGTGGGGGCGAACCGGGCGTCGCTGTCGACCTGCTTGGCCGCCGTCTCATCCAGCCAGCGGAACGACAGCTGCGTGAACAGCATCTCCTCGTTGCTCTGCTCGCCCCAGGTGACCTTGATGTTCGGGTCGGGGTTGGCCGGGTTCCGCTTGGAGTTGTCGTAGGTGTAGTTGGCGATCACCCGCGAGCCCGCCGGGATCTTGATCGGCTTTTCGAAGGTGTAGGCGCGCTGCCAGTTGAAGTCGTAGCGCGGCATGCTGAGCAGCAAGGTCTTCTTGCCGTCCGGCGTCTGCAGCCACAGGTCGTTGGCGTAGGCGCGATAGTGAGCGTGCGGGAACGCCGAATACAGCAGCGCGTCGTTCGGGAACTCGACATAGGCCACTTCCTTGGCCCGGCCCGTGTTCGGCGCGATCGTGATGCTGGTGTCGATGACGACCACGCTGCGCATCATCAGCTCGGGCGGCTTGTCGTAGAAGTAGACACCGATCTGCGAGGCGTCCGTCGCCTCCTTGCCGTACGGCGTGTAGTGCATCTGGAAGCCGATCGCCCCGCCCTTGGGCAGGTAGCTGCCCGCGTTCGAGGCGTAGACGTTCGACTCGGCGCCCACCGCGTAGCCGCCGACGGAGCCCTTCCAGCGGGTCTCGGAGGACTGGCCATTCGCGGGCATCTCGGCCATCCAGCCGGTCAGGATGTGGTGGACCGACTGCCGGTCGCCCGGCTTCACGGTGGTGGCGCGGATCCAGCGGCCTTCGGTCGCCGGGTTCATGATGGCGGGGCGCTGGTAGTCGACGACGCCCGAAGCGGGCACCTTGTAGGGTGGGATGGTCAGAACCATGTCCGGCTTGCCCAGCGGCCATTCGGCGGCGACGCGCTTCACGGCGCCGAGCGGATCCTTGCCCTCGCCGCGCGGCGCACCGGCTTCGATCCAGTGGACCAGGGTCTTGATCTCGGCCGGGGACAGGTTCTTGTCGTCCGCGAACTTACCGACGTGCGGGTCGGCGTTGTAGGGCGGCATCCGGTCGGTGCGAATGACCTCGCGGATCATCGGCGAGAAACCCTTGACCATCTCGTAGTTGGTCATCGCGAAGGGGCCGATGCCGCCCTCCTGGTGGCAGGCCACGCACTTGGCGTCCAGGATCGGGGCGACGTCCTTCACATAGCTGATCTTCGCGCCGCCGCCCCGCTCGGGGAAGGCGATCGCCGCGCCGTTCAGGGCCACGGTCGAGGCCGGGATCAGCTGGCCGGCGGCCAGGGCGTCCAGCGCCGCGCCGACGCCAGCGACCGGGCCGCGATAGGCGACGGTCCAGGTCTTGGGATTGATCACGAACGCCTCGGCCGAGCGGGTCACGCCCAGGCCCTCGCCGATCAGTTGGTTCGAATCCATCAGGATCGGGATGGCGAAACCGGCCTTGCCCGCTTCGGCCAGGATCGCCTCGCGGCTGTCCCTCAGGCTGGAGTTCAGCATCATGAACTCGACGCCCTTGGCGCCGTAGGTCGAGGCCAGGGTCTTGAGCTGCGGCGCCAGGCCCTGGATCGCCTTGTCGCCATTGGCCTGGGTCACGATCACCACGGCCGGCGCGTCGGCCAGGCGGTACAGCTCGTGCGCCTCGAGATTGGCGTCCACCAGCATGAAGTTGTCGACGCTGGCCGGCGTCGTCGCCGCCGCGTTGATCGCCGAGCCCTGGGCCGCGGCGCTAGGCGCCGAGGTATCGGTGGCGCAGCTCGACAGCAGGGCGGTGGAGGCCATCAGGGCCAGGACGCCGAAACGGGCGGTGCTCATGGAAATCTCCCCCAAAAGGAATGCGCGCTTTCGGGTACGCCGAAATAATTGAACGCAGCGTCATCTTCGCAACGGCACATTACACCAATATTTCGAAAGCCGGGTCTATCGCGGCCGTTTCCCGCGAGCGGAGGCCATGCCTCCGGGCTATCGCCTGTCGAAAGAACCCCGGGACGCCACGATGAAACGCACCCTCGCCGCCGCCGCCATGGCCCTGTCCGCCGGCGCGGCCCACGCCGCCGATGACCGCGCGATCATCGCGGCGCTGGACGTCCGCTATCAGGCCGCCGTGAAGGCCAACGACGCCGAGACCATGGCCAAGATCCTGCACCCGCAGATGATCCTGGTGGTCGGCTCCGGCGCCGTGGTCACCCGCGACGATCTGCTGAAGGAAGCCCGCGCCAAATCCATCGTCTACGAGATCCAGGACGAGGAGCCCGGCAGTCAGACGGTGCGGATGTTCGGCGCCGACACCGCCGTGGTCACCGCCAAGCTGCGCCTGAAGTACGTCACCGCCGGCAAGGCCTCGGACCGGACGCTTTGGTTCAGCGACACCTATGTCCGCACGCCTGACGGATGGCGCTACGCCTTCGGCCAGGCCTCGCTGGCGCTGCCGACCGCCTGACGCTCAGGGGCCCGTGCGGATGCGGGTGTTCTGGTCGTGGATCAGGCCCCAGCGCCCGGCGTCCTTGCGGAACACCAGGGTCAGCCAACTCTCGCTCCAGACCGGCTTGCCCTCGTCCTGGCCGTCCCAGCGGGTGCGGACGCTGACCACCGCCATGTCGCCCGTCACGGTCTTGGCCACCGGCTCGAAGCGCATGGTCCAGGTCTTGTCGGCGAAGAAATCCTTGTGGAAATCGATGAAGGCCTGCCGCGTCGTCGTGCGCGTGGCGTTGGGCAGGATCAGCGTCAGCTCGGCGCCCGGCGTCAGGGTGGACTCCAGCGCCGGCAGGTCCCGCCCGCTCACCGCCGCGAAGTGCTTCGCCAGGGTCGCGTCGAAATCTTGCGCCATCGCCGCGCCCGCGCTCAGCGCCAGGACAAGCGCCACCCCCGCCCCGCGCGACATCCACCCGTTCCGCATGCCGAACCTCCCGTTAGTCGGGAAGTTCATCCGAGA
Organism: Alphaproteobacteria bacterium; assembly: GCA_018821435.1. Classification (GTDB taxonomy): domain Bacteria; phylum Pseudomonadota; class Alphaproteobacteria; order Caulobacterales; family Caulobacteraceae; genus Phenylobacterium. The sequence goes on along the minus strand of JAHJME010000030.1, from coordinate 139,025 downwards.
TCACCTTGAACTCGGCAAGGGTGGCCGGGCCGAAATGGGTGATGATGGCAACATCCGTTGCGTCGCGGCCCATGGCCATCATGACCCGGCCGATCCGCGGCTTGTTGTGCCGCGCGTCCAGCGTCCGCCACGCGCCGCCCAGGTAGACTTCCATCCAGGCGCTGAAATCCATCACCCCTTCGACCGGGATGCCGATGTCGCCCATGTAGCCCGTGCAGTAGCGCGCCGGGATGTTCATGCAGCGGCACAGCGCGATGGCCAGGTGCGCATAGTCCCGACAGACGCCCAGCTGCTCCTCGTGCGCCTGGGTCGCGGTCTTGGTCGGGCGGGCGTGCTGGTAGCCGAAGGTGATCCGCTCGTGCGCGTACTTCACGATGGCCTGGGCTCGCGCCCAACCGGGCGGAATGTCGCCGAACAGCTTCCACGCCAGGTCGTTCAGTTCCTGGGTCTCCACGTAGCGGGAGCCCAGCAGGAAGACGATCACGTCGTCCGGCAGCCGGTCGACCGGCATCTGCTCCGCATCGGGGAAGATCTCGTCGGGCCGGCCGGAGTCGCGGATCACGAAATCGGCCGACACGGTGAACCGCCCGGCGGGGGCCAGGATCCGGCTGCACAGGTTGCCGAACTGGTCCCGATACTGGGTCAGGTCGATCAATGGGTTGCTGCGGATCAGGTCCGGAGACTCAAGGTCCGACAACCGCTCGGGCCTGACGTTGAGCATCAACAGCATGGGGGTCGGAGCGGGACATTCGTAGGTGATCTCGTAACCGCACCGGATGCGCATTAAAGCTCCATGGGACTATCGCCCGTGCGCAACCCTCAAGTCGGCCGCTGGTTGCGCCGCATCGCAGACCTTGACGTCGACTTCCACATCCATGCCCAGGAAATCGGACTTCAAACCCGACCATGCGCCATGCAGAGGCAGCGCCGCGCGCGGATTGACCACCTCGGCCACCCTGACCAGGTCATGGCCGCCGACGATGCCGTTGGTGGGATCGAAGTCGGTCCAGCCGCAACCGGGGAGATAGACCCGAACCCAGGCGTGGGTGTGGCCGCCGCCGGTGCGCGCCGCCTTGGGCGAGCCGCTGTAGACATAGCCGGAGGTGAACCGCGCCGCGAGGCCCAGGCTGCGCACCGCCTCGGCCATCAGCACGGCGAAGTCGCGGCAGCTTCCGGTGCGCGCGGCGAGTGTCTCCGCGGGCGCCTGCGGCGCGCCGTCCAGCCGCGTACCATAGGTCAGCTCGCCGCGAATGCCGTGGGTCATGTCCGACAGCACGGTCGACAGGCGGGTCCGCCCGACCGGCCGCACGAACCGCCGCGCCCAGGCCTCGACCTCGCCGTCGTCGGCATGCTGGCGCACCATGGCCCGGGCCAGGTCGGCGGCCTCCTCGGGGTCATAGGCGAAGGCGTCCACGCCGATCGCGGCTGCGGCGCCTTCCAGCTCGAACGCCGTCTGGGGCACATGATCCAGGGTCACCTGGCTCTCGAAACTCAGGCGATCGGCGCGCTCGTCGAAGCGCACCACCGCCACGGTCGCGCCACTGGCTTCCTGTACGTGACGCAGCATCGCCGGCTCGGGACCGACCTCCAGCGCGGTAGAGACGATGCGCTGGTCGAAGCTTTCCAGCGGCCTGTACATCACCCGATGCTCGCCGAACGCCACCGGGTTGCGGTAGCGGTAGGTGGTCCGATGACGGATGGAGACCAGCGGCATTGCAGTATAGCTCCGTCGATTCCGAAGCGCGGTCCACGCGGCTCCTCGACGAGTCGGATGGTGAAGCTGTCGCTGTTACCAATTCAGGCGCCGCATCGCCCTTTCTGCTCCTGGGAGACCACGCGGGCCGCGGCATACCGGCGCAGCTTGGCGATCTGGGGCTCTCGGAGCCGGATCTGAGCCGGCACATCGCCTGGGACATCGGCGTCGCCGGGCTGGGACAGCGGCTGAGCGCGGCGCTGGACGCGACGTTCATCGCCCAGCGCTATTCGCGCCTGGTCATCGACTGCAATCGCGATCCCGCCCGGCCGGACTCCATGCCCGTCGAGAGCGACGCCACGCCGATCCCCGGCAACCGCGACCTGTCGCCCGCCGACCGCGCGCTGCGGGTGGCCGAGGTGTTCGCCCCGTACCACGCCCGGATCGCCCGGGAACTGGACGCCCGCGCGGCCCGTGGCCTGCCGACGATCGTGGTCGCCCTGCACTCCTTCACCCCGGTGATGCAGGCGTTCGCGCGGCCCTGGCGGTTCGGCGTGCTGCACCTGGGCGACAGCGCCTTCTCCCGGGCCATGCTGGCGGCCCTGCGCGCCGAGCCCGACGCGCCCGCCGTGGGCGACAACGAGCCCTACCGCATGGACGACGTGGACTTCACGATCCCCCACCACGCCATCGGCCGGGGCCTGGACTATGTGGAGCTGGAGGTCCGCCAGGACCTGCTGGCCGACGACGCCGGGCAGGATGCGGTGGCCGAACGCCTGGCCCGCATCCTCCCCGACGCGCGACGGCGCTATTTGCCGCCCGCCTGAGCCTTGCCGCCGGGCGCGGCGACGATCTTCTTGATCAGCGCCTCGGTGATGTTGGGCTCCAGGCCCTCGGTGTGGCCCTTGTCCATCCGCACCACGTCGGCGACGATGCGGCCGCCCTTGCACGTGGGATAGTCGTAGACCTCCGCCGTCCCCGGCCGCGCCTTCATCCCCCACACCTTGTAGCCGGCGCGGGCGTAGTCCCAGACGTGGCCGGGCTTGGTGTCGACGATGTCCTTCTCGCGGATGCGCGGGCCGCAGGCGTAGTGCTCGGCCCAGGGCGACGTCGCCGGCAGGCTGTCGATCTCCCACTGGCCCACCTCGAAGATGTGCGAGAAATCGCAGGCGGGGAGCGCGTCCCCGGCCATCGGGTTGGCGCCCGCCGGACGCGGATCCGGCGGCGAGCCATCGGCCTTCGGCGGGCCGAACTGCTTGACGAACGGCGCCTGGCCGATCCGGCCGCCGGACAGGCTGAGCCAGCCGTCGACCTTGCCCTTGAAATAGTCGCTGCAGACGATGCGCCGCGAGGTGAACCCGCCCTGGCTATGCCCCGCCAGCCACATCGAGCGGATGTTGGTCTTGCCGAAGCTGTCGAAGACGAAATCGCTGATGTTCTGCAGGTAGGCGTCGTCCGCCGTGCCGTCCCAGCGGCGAACCGGTGAGGTCGTCGCCGCCGTAGGCGTCGCCACGATCAGCCGGTACTTCTGCACATAGTCCGAGGCCGGGAAGTAGTGGCGCTGCCAGTTCCCCACCGAGCCCGCGCCGTGCAGGTTCAGGATGAAGGTCAGCTTCTCGCCGGGCTTCACGTCGCACGGATAGTCCAGGAAGAACTTCCGGCCCGTCTTGGCCTCGGTGGCGTTGCCCAGGTCGGCCAGCGCCGGGATACAGGTCTCGCCGTCGCAGCGCACCGGCTGCGGCGTGGTGCAGGCCACCCCGCCCACATCCTTGGCCATCGTCGGCCCGGCGATCAGCGCGCTCAAGGCCGCCAGCGCCATCATCTGGGTCTTCATGGGTCTCTCCTCCGGGCGTCTCGTCGCGCCTTGGTCGCCCACCACTGGTCGGCGCAGGTTGCAGGCTTATTTCATCCCAGGCCGAGTTGACGCGCGGCGCGTCTCCATCCCTGATCTTCGAGTCTACGGGGTACGAATTCAATGATCCGCGCCGTCCTGCCCGCCGCCCTCGGGGCGAGCCTGATCCTGCTCGGTGGAGCCGCACGCGCGGGCGAGCCGCCGCTGAACGACAGCGCCCGCAATATCCGCGACATGCGCGAGATCGCCCTGTCGCCCGATGGCGCGCAGGTCGCCGCGGTAATCACTGCTTCCACCGCTGAGGGTGGCCAGCCACACGTCTGGCTGCTGTCGACCGACGGCAAGACCGCGCGCCAAGTGACCGTCTCCCGCAGCGACAAGGAACCGGGCGAACGCACCATCGCCTGGGCCAAGGACGGGACGGCTCTGTTCTTCCTGGCTAAGCGCGGCGAGGCGAACGGGCTCTACCGTTTGCCGACGACGGGCGGCGAGGCCCAGGCGCTGACCCTGGCGCGTCCAGCGGCCGGCGCGGTGGTCGCCGGCTGGGGCCTGACCGCCGAAGATGCGGTCGCCGCCGGCGTCCAGAGCTACGAGATCGCGCCGGGCGACCGCCGGATCGCCGTCATCGCCGGGGACGGTGTGACCGCCGCCCGCGAGGCCCAGGTCAAGCGCAAGGACGACGCCGTGCGCGTCGGCCACGACGACGCCGAAAAGGTCCGGCTCTACATTGTCGACCCGGTCACCGGCGCGGCCGCCGAGGTCGCCGTCCCCGACAATGTCCAGGGCGCGCGCTGGAACGCCGCCGGCGACGAACTGCTGGTGGGCACTGCCCCGGCCGACGAGGACCTCGCGCCGGCGTCGCGGCTCTGGCGCGTAAAGGTCGATGGCGCCGCGACCGAACTCAAGGGCGTCGCGCCGACCGTGCGCCGCGCCAGCTGGACCGCCGACGGCGCGGTCTATCAGGGCCAGTGCGAGGACGACGCCCCGCCCGGCTGCATCGATCTCTTCAGCTACGACTTCCGCACCCAGGCGTCGCGGGGCCTGACCCGCGGCCTGAAAGGCTCACTCGAAAGCAACTACCTCGTCGAGCGCGGCGGCAAGGCGGTGATCACCTCGATCCAGGTGAGCGTCGCCCAACGCCCCGCCCGCATCGACCTGACCACCGGCGCGATCCGCTGGCTGGACGCCGGCCAGCCGGTGGTGGGCCTGATCGACACCAACACCCGCGAGACCGGCTGGGCCATGCTGGCCGGCGGACCCACCCAGCCGACGGCGGCCTTCTATGCGCCCAAGCTGGGCGGCCCTCTGACGAAGCTGGGCGGCCCGGCCCTCGTTCCGGCCGAATGGCCCGCCACGCCCAGCCAGCTGGTCAGCTGGACCAACGGCGATCTGACCGTCGAGGGCCTGCTCTACCTGCCCAAGGTCGCCGCCGGCGCGCGAATCCCGTTGGTGGTCAATGTCCATGGCGGTCCGACCGGCGTGTTCCAGGACCGCTATTCGCCTCTGGTGAACCTGCTGGTGGCCCAGGGCTGGGCGGTGTTCCAGCCCAACCCGCGCGGCAGCACCGGCCGCGGCGCCGCCTTCTCCGCCGCCAACAAGAACGACTTGGGCGGCGGCGACTACACCGACATCATGACCGGCGTGGACGCGCTGCTGGCGAAGTACCCCCTGGACCCCGACCGCATGGCCCTGATCGGCTACAGCTACGGGGGCGAGATGGCCGGCTTCGTCGCCGGCCGCACCGACCGCTTCAAGGCCCTGGTCGCCGGCGCGCCGGTCATCGACCAGTTCAGCGAGTACGGCACGGAGGACGGCTCGTATTACGATCGCTGGTTCTACGGGAAACCGTGGGACAACTTCGCCGACGCCTGGCGGCAGAGCCCGCTCAGCCGGGTCGGCCACGCCAAGACCCCGCTCCTGTTGCTCCAGGGCGAGGAGGACCCCGTCGATCCCCTGGGCCAATCGCAGGAGATGCACCGGGCGATGATGCAGGTCGGCGCGCCTGTGGTGCTGGTGACCTATCCGCGCGAAACCCACGCGACCCTCGGCGCGGCCTTCGCCGCCCGGCCGACCCGCGAGCCCTGGCACGGCGTCGACCTGCGCCGGCGGATGATCCAGTTCATCGCCGACGCGTTCGCCGGCAAGAACCCCGCCGCCTTGCCCTGATCGGCGCCTCATCGACCTGTCCTACGGCCCCTGGCGCCTCGCGATTGCCACTAGACTGACCTTAGGTCCGGCGAAGAACTCTTGCCGCCAAAGGCTTAGCCCCAATGCATCGCGAGGAAAGACCATGCCCGAAGCCCTGATTATCGATAGCGCCCGGACGCCCCGCGGCATCGGCAAGGTCGGCAAAGGCGCGCTCGCCGACCATCACCCGCAGCACCTGGGCGCCGCGGTCCTGAAGGCCCTGGCCGAACGCAACAACCTGAACACCGCCGACGTCGACGACATCATCTGGGGCACCTCGTCCCAGCGCGGCAAGCAAGGCGGCGACATGGGCCGCATGGCCGCCCTCGACGCCGGCTATGACGTCCGCGCCAGCGGCGTGACCCTGGACCGCTACTGCGGCTCGGGCATCACGGCCGTGAACCTGGCCGCCGCCCAGATCATGTCGGGCATGGAAGACCTGGTCATCGCGGGCGGCTGCGAGATGATGTCCTACACGGCCGCCAGCGCCCCGGCGCCGGACCCGAACAACCTGCCGCTGATGGACTCGGGCAACCTGCGCCTGCGCGCCAAGCACCCGCAAAGCCACCAGGGCGTCTGCGCCGACGCCATCGCCACCCTGGAGGGCATCAGCCGCGAGGCGCTGGACGAACTGGCCTATGTCAGCCAGCAGCGCGCCGACCACGCCATCCGCAACGGCCACTTCAACCGCGCGCTGGTCCCCGTCTATCGCGAGGACGGCTCCCTGGCCCTGGACCACGAGGAATTCCCCCGGCCCCAGACCACGCTGGAAGGCCTCTCGGCGCTGAAGCCCTCGTTCGCGGCCATGGCCAATGTGCCCCTGGACGCCAAGGGCACCACGTTCGCGGGCCTGATCAACCAGGTCTATCCGGACCTGAAGATCGAGCACTTCCACCACGCCGGCAATTCCTCGGGCGTGGTCGACGGCTCGGGCGCCGTGCTGCTGGCCTCGCCGGCCTACGCCGCCAAGCACGGCCTCAAGGCCCGCGCCAAGGTGATCGCCATGGCCAATGTCGGCGATAGCCCGACCCTGATGCTCAACGCCCCGGTCCCGGCGGCGCTGAAGGTGCTGAAGAAGGCCGGCCTGACCGTCGACGACATCGACCTGTGGGAAATCAACGAGGCCTTCGCGGTGGTCGCCGAGAAGTTCATCCGCGACCTCAAGCTGGACCGCGAGAAGGTCAATGTGAACGGCGGCGCCATGGCCCTGGGCCACCCGATCGGCGCCACCGGCGCCATCCTGATCGGCACCATCGTCGACGAACTGGAGCGCCGCGACCTCAAGCGCGGCCTGGTCACCATGTGCGCCGCCGGCGGCATGGCCCCGGCGATCATCGTCGAGCGCATCTGACCATGAGCCTTTCTCGCCAGCGCCGGTTCGTCACCCCGGGGCCGGACGAGACGGTGGAGGCGCTCGCCCTGCGGGCCCTCCCCGACCAGGCGGTCGAGACCGCGGTCGACGCGATCCGCAGCTGGAACCTGCACATCTTCGCCATGCGCAAGCCGGCGGGGCTGTTGCTGGGGTCGGACGTGGTCTTCGTCGAGCCGCCGGTTTCGTGAGCCGCAAGTCGTGACCCCTAGGGCCGACGAGGCGGTGATCGTGGCCGTGGATCTGGTCCCCGGCCACGACGGTACGACCGAACTGCTGGTGCGGCTGCGGCATCCGAACGGGGCCGAGGGTCCGGTGGTCCTCGACGAGGAAACCGGCCTGCGGCTGATGAACAACTGCGGCGCGGCCAGCCTGGGCGACCTGGTCGGCCAGTCCTGGCGTCGGATCGTGGAGGGAAGCTGATGTTCGACCTGATCGTGCGCGACGGCCTGGTGGTCGACGGCTCCGGCGCCAAGGCCTTCCGAGGCGACGTGGCGGTGAAGGACGGCAAGATCGTCGCCGTGGGCCAGGTCTCCGGCGACGCGCGCCGGATCATCGACGCCGGCGGCCGCGTCGTGGCGCCGGGGTTCATCGACCCCCACACCCACTTCGACGTCCAGCTGCTCTGGGACGGCGCGGCCCGGCCGGCCCTGGAGCACGGCGTCACCTGCGTCGTTCCCGGCAACTGTTCCCTCTCCCTCGCCCCGCTCAAGGCCGGCGACCGCCGCCAGGTGGTGGGCATGTTCCAGCAGATCGAGGAGATGCCGCCCGAGGCGTTCACCCAGGCCTTCGAGTGGACCTGGGAAGACTTCGCCGGTTACCGCGCGGCCATCGAGACGGGATTGTCGATCAACGTCGCCCCGCTGGTGGGCCACAGCGTGATCCGCCTGTGGGTCATGGGCCCGGCCGCCCAGCAGCGCGCCGCCACGCCCGCCGAGATCGTCGCCATGCAGGACCTGCTGCGCGAGTGCCTGGCCGCCGGCGCGGTCGGCCTCTCCACCAGCTTCGTGGACACGGACGAGAACGGCCGCCCGGTGCCCAGCCGCTTCGCCCAGTTCGAGGAGCTGGACGCGCTCTGCGCCGTGCTGGGCGAGTTCGACCGCATGCTGCAATGCGTGCCGGAGTTCTACGCCACCGACATCACCATCGCCCGCATCGACCAGCTGGCCGAGCTCAGCCTGAAGTACGGCATCACCACCACCTTCTCGCCGGTGTTCGACAACGCCGGCACGCCGGAGAACGTGCCGCGGATCATGGCCCGGGTGGAGGAGCAGTTCGCTCGCGGCGCCAAGGTGTGGCCGCAGATGCAAACCCGGCCGCTGGACCTCAGCTTCTCGTTCCTGCGTCCCAGCCTCTACTTCGCCCGCCTGCCCCGCTGGAGCCGCGTCCTGCGCCAGGCGCCGGAGATCGTGCTGCACGCCCTGCGCGACCCCGAGACCGTCGCCAAGATGGTGGCCGACGCCGGCCCGGACGGCGGCGACAAGATGCTGGGCCGCCTCATCTGCCGTGGCGGCGACGCGGCCCCGGCCGCCATGGTCGGCCGCACCCTGCGCGACATCGCCGCCGAGCGCGGCCAGGGCTGCGCCCAGGCCCTGATCGACATCAGCCTGGAGAACGGCCTGGACGTCGCCTTCCTCGACGCCGACATCGGCCATGACAACACCGACCGGATCGGCCCGATGCTGGCCCACCCGCTTGTCCACATCGGCGCCAGCGACGGCGGCGCGCACCTGGCCTCGTTCTCGACCTACGGCGACACCGGCTATCTGTTCAGCGAGTTCGTCCGCAAGGGCGGTCACATGAGCCTGGAACAGGCGGTGGCCAAGATCACCGGCGAAACGGCCGACATCTGGGGCCTCAAGGACCGTGGCCGCCTGCAGGCCGGCCTGGCCGCCGACATCGTGGTCTTCGACCCCGACACCATCGCCCGTGAGGCCGAGCTGCCGACCTTCGACATGCCGGGCGACGGCATGCGCTACGTCCGCGCCGCGACCGGCATCGACACCGTGCTGGTCAACGGCCAGGTGGCCTATGCGAACGGCGCCTACACCGAGGCCCGGTCAGGCGTCGTCTGCGTCTAGCGGTCGCCCAGCCGACTTAAGCGAGATTCCAACACGGGTGTGCGACGAAGCCGCGGGCGGGGCGTTAGCGATGCCAGCGAACATCGCACTTCCGCGTTCAGGGATCCTAAGCCATGCCCACGTCCAAGGGCGCGCCGCCGCGCGCCACCCCCGCCACCGTCGGTAACGGCGGCGAGACCCACCAGACCGCCTCGACCCCCGACACCCGCCTGACGACCAACCACGGCGTCCCGCTCAGCGACAACCAGAACTCCCTGAAGGCTGGCCCCCGTGGGCCGTCCCTGCTGGAAGACTTCGTCCTGCGCGAGAAGATCCAGCACTTCGACCACGAGCGGATTCCGGAGCGGATCGTCCATGCGCGCGGCTCGGCCGCCCACGGGTATTTCGAGCTGACCAAGTCCCTCGCCAAATACACCCGCGCCAAGATCCTCACCGAGGTCGGCGCCAAGACCGAGGTGTTCACCCGCTTCTCGACCGTGGCCGGCGGCGCGGGCTCGGTGGACACGCCCCGCGACGTGCGCGGGTTCGCGGTCAAGCTCTACACGACCGAGGGCAACTGGGACCTGGTGGGCAACAACATCCCGGTCTTCTTCATCCAGGACGCCATCAAATTTCCCGACCTCATTCACGCCGTGAAGATGGAGGCCGACCGCGGCTATCCGCAGGCGGCCAGCGCGCATGACACCTTCTGGGACTTCATCGGCCTGATGCCGGAGAGCACTCACATGATCATGTGGGCCATGTCCGACCGCACCCTTCCGCGCTCCCTGCGGATGATGGAGGGCTTCGGCGTCAACACGTTCCGGCTGCTGAACGACAAGGACGAGGCGACCTTCGTCAAGTTCCACTGGCGGCCCAAGCTCGGCGCGCAGTCCACCGGCTGGGACGAGGCGGTGAAGATCGCCGGCGCCGATCCGGACTACCACCGCCGCGACCTGTTCGAGGCCATCGACACCGGCGCCTTCCCCGAGTGGGAGTTCGGCGTGCAGCTCCTCAGCCAGGCCGAGGCCGACGCCCTGCCCTTCGACATCCTGGACGCCACCAAGCTGATCCCGGAGGAACTGGTCCCGATCCAGGTCGTCGGCCGCATGGTGCTGGACCGCAACCCCGACAACTTCTTCGCCGAGACCGAGCAGGCCGCCTTCCTGCCCACCAACATGCCCCCGGGCATCGACGTGTCGGAAGACCCGCTGCTGCAGGGCCGGCTGTTCTCGTACCAGGACACCCAGTTGTCGCGCCTGGGCACGGTCAACTTCCACCAGCTGCCGATCAACCAGTCCAAGGGCTGCCCCTTCCAGAACCTGCAGCGCGACGGCCACATGCAGACCCAGGTGTTCAAGGGCCGGGCGAACTACGAGCCCAACAGCCTGGCCGAGGCGGGCGAGGATGGCGGGCCGCGCGAAGACCCGAAGGGCGGCTTCCGCACCACGGCGCCGCCACTGGAGGGGACGAAGGTGCGTCTGCGCGCCGAGACCTTCGCCGACCACTACAGCCACGCGCGTCTGTTCTACCGCTCCCAGACCGAGATCGAGCAGGCCCACCTGGCCAGCGCCCTGGTCTTCGAACTGTCGAAGTGCGCCTTCGAGCACGTCCGCAACCGCATCCTGGGCAATCTGCAGAACGTCGACGGCGACCTGGCCAAGCGCGTCGCCGCCGGCCTCAACATGCCCCTGCCCAAGGCCAACCCGGCCGCCGCGCCCACCCAGGACATGGACGCCTCGCCGGCGCTGCGCATCGTCGGCAAGTACCCCGAGACGCTTGATGGCCGTGCGGTCGGCATCCTGGTCACCGATGGCGCGGACGGAACGGTCGTCGAGGCTCTCAAGGCCGCCGCCGTCGGCGCGGGCGCCAGCGTCAAGATCATCGCGCCCAAGATCGGCGGGGTGACGCTGAAGGGCGGCAAGACCCTGGTCCCCGACGGCCAGCTCGCCGGCACGCCCTCGGTGCTGTTCGACGCCGTGGCCCTGGTGCTGTCGGACGACGGCTGCGCGGAGTTGCTGGGCGAGAGCGCCGCGGTCGATTTCGTGTCCAACGCCTTCGTCCACCTCAAGGCCATTGGCCACACGCCCCAGGCTCAGCCCCTGCTGGACAAGGCCAACGTCCAGCCGGACGCGGGGATCGTGGAGGTCTCCGGCGACGCCAAAGCCTTCCTGAAACCCGCGGCCACCCGTCAATGGGACCGAGAACCCAAGGTGCGAATGCTGGCCTGAACGTCGCCCACTACTTAACAAGAGGTTAACGCGGCGCCCTTTTAGTCTGCAGAGATTAGAAGGGCGCCGTTCTTTCGCCCAATTTAGTCTTCAATCTCTGGAACAGACGACCGCAACCAGTTGTTGAACAACTACGCGGCGCAAAAGGCGACGTCCCGCACAGGAACAAGCTTTGCAGTAGTTTTGGGACCGCCCCTCATGTTCGCCGCCGCGATGACCAACGACACCGGACTGGCCCGAGAGCTTTCCTCGGCCCGCGCGCAACTCGCGAGCCAGGAGCGGCAGATCCAGGAACTGAACCACCGCATCGCCAACAGCCTGCAGCTCGCGGCCGACATGCTGGTCTTCGAGCAGCTCCGTTCGCGCGATCCTTTGGCCTCGGCCGCGCTGGAGGCCAGCCGCGCCCGGCTGGTGGCTGTGGGCGAACTGCATCGCTACCTCTACGATCACGCCGGCCGCGCCTCGGTGGAACTCAGCCCGTTCCTCGCCGGCCTGTGCCAGGCGATCGGAGCCACCACCGGCCTCAACTGCTCGATCCAGACCGACCTCACCAGCGTGACCGGCGACATGGCCCAGCAACTGGCCATCGCCATCAACGAGTTCGCCATCAACGCCGCCAAGCACGCCTACGACGGCAAGCCGGGGGGCCGTCTGGTCATCACCTGCCGCCGCGACGGCAATGAGCTGGTGCTGACGGTGGCCGACCACGGCAAGGGCCTGATCGACGGCATGGGCCGTCCGGGCGGCCTGGGCATGTCCATCGTCGCGGCCATCGTCCGCGATCTGCGCGGCGCGATGACCGTCAACGGCGACGGCGGCGCCGCCTTCACGATCCGCGCGCCGCTGGGCGCCCGCACCCCGCTGATCGACCGCTCGTTCCAGGCCTGGGCCTGCGACTAGGTCAGGCCGTTACGAATCCAGGCCCTTTTCCAGCGCCGGGAACTTGCACTTCAGGTGGTCGGCGGCGCGCTTAAGCTCGGTGATCGCCTCGTCCACATGGCGGCGCTGCTGCTCCAGCTGCTCCACGCGGCGGTGATGGATGCGCAGGGCCTCGGCGTCCTGCGCCGCGGTCCCCTCCTCGTCGTAGGTGTCCAGGATGTCCCGGATCTCGGCGATCGACAGCCCCACCCGGCGGCCCCGCAGGATCAGCTGCAGCCTGGCGCGGTCCTTGTACGAGTACACGCGCGACGTATCCCGCCGGCCCGGCGAGAGCAGACCCTGTTCCTCGTAGAACCGCAGCGCCCGCGGCGTGGCGCCGAACTCGCGACAGAGCTGGGTGATCGAATAGGTGCGGTAGGGCGGTCTGCGCAGGTTCAAGAACGTCGACATTCGTCTTCCTCCCTCAAAGCCCGAGCACGAGCCGGGCGATGATATCCCTCTGGATCTCGTTGGAGCCACCGTAGATCGAGGCGGCCCGGTTGTTCAGATAGCGCGGCACGGCGACCAGCCCCGCCTCCGGCCCCACGGCCTCGACGTTGGAGCCCGGCTCGCGGGCGGCCGGCTGGTCCGCAGCGGCGTAGAGGCCAAGGGCCGCGACCGAGATCTCGTCGATCCGCTGCATGGCCTCGGTGCCGTTGATCTTCAGCATCGACGACGCGGGGCCGGGGTTCTTGCCCCCCGCCAGCGCCGCCAGGATCATCTGCTCGGTCATGTCGATGGCCGTCACCGCGATCTCGGCCTCGACCAGCCGGCGGCGGTGGAAGGGATCGTCGCCGTGGGCCGCCTCGGCGATCCGCTGCGCCCGCTCCAGGCCCACCTTCAGCCCCGGCGCCGAGCCGCCGCCGCGCTCGAATTCCAGGAGGTACTTGGCCACCGTCCAGCCCTGGTTCTCCGGCCCCACCCGCCCGGACTTGGGCACGCGGACACCGTCGAAGAACACCTGGTTCACCTCGTGCTCGCCGGCCAGGGTGATGATCGGCTTCACCGAGATGCCGGGCGTCGCCATGTCCAGCAGCAGGAAGGTGATCCCCTGCTGGGGCTTGCCCTCGGTCGAGGTGCGCACCAGGCAGAACATCCGGTTGGCGAACTGGGCGTGCGTCGTCCAGATCTTCGAGCCGTCCAGAACGTAATCGTCTCCGTCACTTACAGCCCGAAGCTGAAGCGACGCCAGGTCCGACCCCGACCCCGGCTCGGAGTAGCCCTGGCACCAGTAGTCCTCGCCGGCCAGCAGGCGCGGCAGGTAGTGCGCCTTCTGCTCCGGCGTGCCGTAGCCCATGATCACCGGGCCGACCATCTTCAGCCCCATGGGCGACAGGCTTGGCGCGGACGCCCGGGCGCATTCGGCGGCGAAGATCGCCCGCTGCACCTCGGTCCAGCCCGGCCCGCCGTATTCCTTCGGCCAACTGGGCGCCGCCCAGCCCCTGGCGTGCAGAATCTTCTGCCAGGGCAGGCTGTGGCGCGGCTCGCAGAAGACGCTGGTCAGGCGCTCACCGGCGCGCCTGAGCTCCGGCGTGAGGTTGGCCTCGATGAAGGCCCGCACCTCGTCGCGGAAGGCCAGGTCGGCGTCGGTGAACTCCAGATCCACTTGGCGAACGCTCCCTAGAACTTCGACCGGAGCGCCACGCCCCAGGTCCGCGGCGCGCCCAGGAAGGCGGCGTAGGTCCCGGACTGCAGCGGCTGGTCCACGACCACCTGATAATACTTCTCGTTGGTCAGGTTCTGCGCGAACACCTCGACTGTCCAGCGCTCGTCCGCCGAGCCCAGGCCGACCCGGCCGTTCCACAGCGTCAGCTGCTTCTGGTTCTTGAGCGGGTCGAGGTTGGAGCCGGTGTTGTAGGGCGAGGTGTAGCGGCCCGACAGGCTGGCCCGCAGCCGCAGCGCCGCGCTCAGTTCCGTCTCATAGGCCGCCGACCACGACGCCGACCACAGCGGGGCGTACGACAGCCGCGAGGTGGGCAGGCGCGGACCGACGCCCGCGCCGGGCACGAAGTTGCCGAACTGCGTGACCGCATAGGTCACGCCGCCGGTGGCGGTGAGGCCCTTGACCGGCGTGCGCCACACCGCGTCCAGGTCCACGCCCTTGGACGTCACCTTCGGGATCGAGGCGACCACGAAGCTGATGCCGGTGAAGGTGTTGAGCTGGAAGTTCTCGAACGTCTGGTCGAAGGCCGCCGCGTTCAGGATCAGGCGGTTCTCGAACAGGTTGCTCTTGAAGCCCGCCTCGTAGCTCTCGACCGTCTCGGCCGCGAAGCTGGTGTCGACGTTGATGACGCCGGCGCCCAGGCGGGCGCGGTCCAGGTTGAAGCCGCCGCTCTTGTGGCTGTTGGCGTACGACACATAGGTCATCAGCTGGGGGTTGAAGCGGTAGCTGGCCTTGGCCGTGCCGCCCAGCCGGTCCTCGCCGCGCTTCTGGCGGGTGTCGACGTTGTTGAACGCCGGGTCGGCCCCCGGCGCGCAGATGGCGGCGCGGGCCGCCGCCGGGATCGGCCGGGCGATGGCCGCCGCGCAGGCCAGGCCGGGGGCGGTGTTGCGGTACTGGCCGGAGACCTTCTTGGTCTCGTCGGTGTAGCGCAGGCCCACGGTCAGCTCGAGCGCGTCGGTGACGTGCCAGGTGTTGTTGGTGAAGATCGCCCCGCCCTTGGTCGAGTGGTCGAAGCGGTCGTACGCGCCCTGCCCGACGACGAAGTTCGTGCCGAACGGCAGGCCGGTCAGCGCCGAGACCGTCGCGGGATTGGTCCCACCCGACAGCAGCAGGCCGAAGTAGGTCTCGTAGGACGTGCCGAACGGCGTGAACGCGCTGGTGTCCAGCTGTTCGTCCGAATAGTAGCCGCCGACCATCCAGTCGATCGGGCCCGAGCGGCCGGCCAGCCGCACCTCCTGCGAGAAGGTCTCGAACTTGCCGTACGTCTTGCCGTCGTCGGGCCGGTACCAGATGTCGGCCGACGAGAAGTCGATGTCGTTGGCCTGCCGGTTCGACCAGTCGCGCCACGCGGTGATCGAGGTCAGGGTGATGTCCGGGTTGATCTCCCAGTCGGCCTGCAGCGAGACGCCCTTGTCCTTGATGGTCTGGCTCGACTCCCGGTTCGCATAGGCCAGGCGGCGGAAGGGGTCGGCGGGGCGCAGGGTGCCCTCGTCGGCGGCCAGGGCGTCGATGATCGCGCCGGTCGCGCCCACCAGGGTGGTCACGTTCAGGCAGCAGTGCTCGTTGCGCTCGGTGTAGTCGACCATCCCGCGCAGGGTCAGGGTGTCGGTCGGCAGCCACAGCAGCTGGCCGCGCACCGTGAAGACGTCCTGGTCGTCGTTGTCCTTCTGGGTGCTGGGGCCCGCGCCGTTCTTGACGTCGTAGAAGCCGTCGCGCTTGCGCAGCGCGACGAACAGCCGGCCGGCCACCGTCTCGCCGATCGGCCCGGTGACGCTGGCCGAGGCGCCGCGCTGGTCGTGGTTGCCGTAGGTCAGCTCGGCATTGGCCCCGAAGTCGAACTCCGGCGCCTTGGTGATGACATTGATGACCCCGGCCGAGGTGTTCTTGCCGAACACCGTGCCCTGCGGGCCTTTCAGCACCTCGATCCGCTCCAGCTCGCCCAGGTCGCCGAACGCCACGCCGCTGCGGGCGCGATAGACGCCGTCGATCACCGTGCCGACCGAGGATTCCAGGCCCGGGTTGTCGCCGATCGTGCCGACGCCGCGGATGCGGATGGAGGTCTGCGCCCCGCCCGTCGACGAGGTGACGCTGAGGCCGGGAGTCAGGACCTGCAGGTCCTTCACGTCGCGGACGCCCGCGTCCTGGAGCTGCTGGCCGGAGACCACGTTCACGACGATCGGAACGTCCTGGAGGTTCTGTTCCCGCTTCTGGGCGGTGACGATCACCGCCTCGACTTCGGCGGTGTCCGCCTCGGCGGCCTGGACCTGACCGGCCATGCAGACCATCGACAGAATGGCAGCCGACGGCGCCCACTTGCGCAACTTCATCGTTCCTCCCCTTCGCCTCTTGGGCGTTATCGTTGTCGCTTCTTTGTCGTCGAGCGAGGCGCGGACCTTGCGGGTGGGGGCGCAAGCGAACAAGCTAGCGGAAGTGATAGGGGGCGCGCCGACGCCGATGGTCGCCGTTTCGACCCTGCTTACCGACGCCGAGTCCCTGGCCCATCAGATCGTGGCGATCGGGGCGCGCATCGGCCTGCCCTTCGTCGCCGCCGCCACCGACATCTCCTCGACCATCCCCCCGGCCGGCGCCGACGGGCGGCCCCTGGCCGAGACGGTGTTCCACTGGGTCGATCCCGACCTGCGCTACTGGGAGGATCACGGCTTCGCCCTGCGCGCCGCGTTCATCCACGCCTCGCGCGCCTGTTCCGAGCCGTTCCAATTCAGCGGCGGCCGTTTCGGCTCCTGGCGGCCCAACCGGGCGCTGGACGCCATCACCGCCGAGGGGCCGGTCGACACCTACGGCGTGGGCGCCGCCATCGTCGCCCCGGCCTACCTGCCGGGCGGGGTCATCGGCGCGGTGGTCTGGGCCACGGCCGATGTCGGCTTCGACGTCCAGGCGGCCTTCGCCGCCCATGCCGCCGAATTGCACATCCTGGCCCTGCGATTCGTCGCCACCTACGAAGAAGCGGTGGGCGGCTCCGACCAGACGCCGGCCCGGCTGACCCGTCGCGAGATCCAGTGCCTGAAATGGGCCGCCTCGGGCAAGACCGACGCGGAGATCGGCGAGCTTGTGGCCATCTCCCTGCCCACGGTCCGCTTCCACGTCACCAACGCCGCCCGCAAGCTCCGCGTCGCCGGCCGCTCCCAGGCGATCCAGCGGGCCGCGACCCTGGGGTATATTGGCGCAGGGGGGGCCAACGCGGCGTCAGGCCCCATGCGGACTCGCGCGACAAGCGAGTAGGGTTAACCCCTGGGAGATTCGTGAGAGGACGGGCCGATGCGCCCCCGAGTTCAGCGCGCGGGCCTGACGGCCGCCGCGCTGCTTTGCTTTGCATATCCAGGAGGGCCGGCGTTCGCCGCCGGCGCGTCGGCGCCTCCGCGCGCGCTGACGGCCCAGGAAACCACGGCTTGGCAGGGGCTGGTCGTCCAGGCCGAGGCCGCGCGCGCGGCGGGCCAGTGGAACAAGCTTGAACAGGTCACCCGCAAGCGCGTCGTGATCGAGCAGCGCGCCTATGGCCAGGACGCCGCGCTCACCGCCGTCTCCTGGTCCTGGATCGGCCAGGCCTTGGTCCGCCAGGGCCGCGACGCCGAGGCCGAACCCTTCTACCGCCGCGCCCTGGAAATCGACCGCAAGGCGCTGGGCCCGCTCGATCCGCAGACCCTGCTGGCCACGTCGAACCTGGCCGGTGTGCTGGAGCGGCGCGGCCGGTTCGATGAGGCCGCCCCCCTGCGGCGCGAGATGGTGGGCGCCACCCGCGCCATGTTCGGCGACAGGAGCCCCGAGACGGCGGCCGCCACCGTGGCCTACGCCGACGTGCTGCGCGCCCAGTCCAAACCCGCCGAGGCCGAACCGCTGTACCGCGCGGCGATCGAGGCCGACGTCCGCCTGCTGGGCGACAAGGACCCGCGCCTGGCCACCGATATCGGCGCGCTGGCCGCCACCCTCGATGACCTGGGCCGCCACGTCGAGGCCGAGCCGTTGCACCGCCGCTCGCTGGCGATCCGTCGCGAGGCCTACGGCGACCGCGACGCCGCCACCGCCCAGGCCTATGCGCGGATGGGGTCGAACCTGGACGCCCAGGGCCGCCACGCCGAGGCCGAGGCCCTGCTGCGGCTGGCGCTGGCCACCGACACCGATGTGCGCGGCGCCGTCCACCCGGCCACCGCCGCCGACACCGCCGCGCTGGGCGCCAACCTGGACGCCCAGAAGCGCGCCGGCGAGGCCGAGCCGCTGCTGCATCGCGCCTTGGCCGTCCGCCGCAAACTGCTGGGCGAGAAACACGCCGACACCGGGGCCAGCTACGGCGCCCTGGGCGACAACCTGGCCGCCCGCGGCAAGCACGCCGAGGCCGAACGGCTGCACCGCCGCGCCCTGCTGATCGTCCGCGCCGCCAAGGGCGAGGCCAACGCCGCCACCGCCCAGGCCTATGCCGCGCTGGCGACCGACCTGAACGCCCGGGGCCGGTTCGGCGAGGCCGAGCCGATGCTGCGCAAGGCGCTGGCGGTCCGCCGCGCCGCGCTGGGCGAGCGGCATCCGACCACCGCCGCCACCTACGACCTGCTGGCCGAGAACCAGCACCGGATGGCCGCCAACACCGGCGCCGAGGAGCTGTCGTCGCGCGCCGTGGCTATCGTTCGCGCCCGCCGCTCGGCCGACCTCAGCGCCGTCGGCTCCGACCCCGACGCCGCGATCCGCCGCGCCCGCGCCGACGCGGAGACTGGCCGCACGGCCGAGCCGGTGTTCCGCCGCTACCTGCGCCTGGCCTGGCTGGCGTCGCGCGAGCAGCCCGCCGAGCTGATCCGGTTGCAGGACCAGGCGTTCACCGCCGCCCAGGACCTTGAGGTCTCGCCCGCCGCCCGCGCCCTGGCCCAGACCGCCGCCCGCGCCGCGTTCACCCGCAAGACCGCCGCCGGCGACGCCCGCGTCCGCCAGGCCCTGGCGGGGCAGGTCCACCAGATCGAGGGCCAGCTGGCCCAGGCCATCCCGCAGGACGATCCCGCACAGGCCGCCCGCGTCGGCGCCGCCCTGGACGCCGTCGGCCGCGAACTGGCCGGCCTGGACGCCCGCCTGCAAAAGGACAATCCGCGCTACGCCGAGACGATCTCGCCGGTCGCGCTGACCGTCGCCCAGGCCCAGAAGCGCCTGAAGCCCGGCGAGGGCATGCTGTTCATCGTGCCTACCGGCGAGGACGTCCACGTCTTCGCCTTGTCCCGCACCAAGGTGGCCTGGAACCGGGTCGAGGGCGGCCAGGCCGAGCTGGAAGCCCGCATCCGGGGCCTGCGCTGCCAGGTGGACGACGGCGCCTGCGGCGGCAAGTCCCGGCCCGTCGCCGACGGCCACGTCGCGCCGTTCGATCTGGCGACCGCCTACAGCCTCTACCGCGACCTGATCGCGCCGGTAGAAGGCGCGCTGGGCGGGGTGGACCGGCTGTTCGTGACCACCTCCGGCGCCTTCGGCGGCCTGCCGCTCAGCCTGCTGACCACTGCCGCGCCCCAGCCCGGCAAGTCGGCGACCCTGGCCCTGGCCGCCACGCCCTGGTTCGGCGATCGCTACGCCATGACCACCCTGCCGTCCGTGGCCAGCCTGCGGACCAGCGCGCCGTCGAAACGGCCGGCGGCGCAACGCTGGACCTTCGTGGGTTACGGCGACCCGACCATCAGCGGCGTCGCCCTGGGCGCCCGCCGCCTTGCCGACCCCAAAACCCTGGCCTCGGTCTTCGTGCCCCTGCCCGGCACGGCCGACGAACTGCGCGCCATGGCGCGCGCCCTGGGCGCGCCGCAGAGCTCGGTGCGGCTGGGCGGCAAGGCGACGGAGGCGGCGATCCGCACCTCGCCCGACATCGCCACCGCCGGCGTGGTGACCATCGCCACCCACGGCCTGCTGTCGCGCGAGGTCGCCGGCCTGGACGAACCCGGTCTGGTGCTGACCCCGCCCAGCCGCGCCACCGCCCAGGACGACGGCGTGCTGACCGCCACCGAGGCCGCCGCCCTGGAGCTCACCGCCGAATGGGTGATCTTGTCGGCCTGCAACACCGCCGGCGCCGACGGCACGCCGGGCGCCGACAACCTGTCCGGCCTGGCCCGCGCCTTCCTCTACGCCGGCGCGCGCGCCCTGCTGGTCAGCCACTGGCGGGTGTTCGACGACGCCACGGCCGCCCTGACGGTCCAGACCCTGACCATCCAGAAGGCGAACCCGCGCCTTTCCAAGGCCCAGGCGCTGCAGCGGGCCATGCGCACCGTCCGCACCGGCCGCCGCCCCGACGGCTCGGCCCTCCCCGGCTGGCGGCCCGAGTGGGGCCATCCCGCCTACTGGGCCCCCTTCGTCGTCATCGCCGCCGACGGCTAGACGGCGGGCACGCGCCCAGGTCCCACAGACTCATATTGCGAATCCTGCCCGCCCGTCTCGGCGCCCCCCTCCGAGCCCGGCCAGGCGGCGCGGACCGTCCACTAGGGCGTGAAGAACACCACGATGCCGATCAGGCCCGCCAGGCTGACGCCCGTGAGGATCAGACTGGTGCGCAGCCGGAAGCGCAGGCTGAAGAACAGCACATAGCCGATCACCGACAGCAGGATGATGATGATCGCCGACGCGTCGATCACCGTCTTCCAGGCTAGGCTGGCGTTCTTGCCCCGGTGCAGCTCGTTGATCGTGTCGATCAGGCGCGCGCGCTTGACGGTCACCTCGGCCTTGCCGGTGGCCAGGTCGACCACCACGTCCGACGAGCCCTTCGGCCCCTCCAGGCGCAGCATGGCCTCCTCGTCGATGACCTCCCCGCTCTGGTAGGCGCCGATCAGCGGCGTCTTGGCGCCCACCGCCTGGGCCAGCGCCTTGGACGGATCCTTCGCCGCCTTGGCCGTCGCCAGCTCGGCCGCCGCCAGGGTCACGGCCGTCTCCTTCGACGGCTGTTCCTTGGTCGTCGTCATCCACTCGGGGTGGTTCAGCAGCAGGCCGGTGATCGAGAAGAA
Source organism: Alphaproteobacteria bacterium (assembly GCA_018821435.1). Taxonomy (GTDB): domain Bacteria; phylum Pseudomonadota; class Alphaproteobacteria; order Caulobacterales; family Caulobacteraceae; genus Phenylobacterium. The sequence continues at coordinate 118,087 of JAHJME010000030.1, read as the reverse complement.
GATCAGCGCCATGAACGCGAAGGCCGAGAGGTACCCGTGCCAGGCGCGGGACTGCTTATAGATCTCGACCTTCCAGTTGATGGGCTTCCGGGCGGGCTTCGGCTTGGCGTCGGCCTTCACTTCGTCTTCCCGTACCGGACCTGGGTCGCGCCCAGCTCGTCCTTGCCCGCCGCCGCCGCATTGGCCGGCGCGGCGCCCAGGGTCACCTCGATCGACTGATAGGCGTGGCCGCCGTGCTCGCGGGCGGCCTCGACGTTGATCAGGTACTTGCCCTGCGCCACGCGCTTGCCGTCGGCGTCGGTCCCGTCCCAGCCGATGCTGTACTTGCCCGGCGCGCGGGTGGGCTTGCCCATGGCCTCGACGATCCCCGCCTGCTTGCGGCCCACGCGCCGCCACCAGACGTAGTTGTCTTCCTGCCAGTCCTGCTTCAGGCCGCTGACCAGCAGGGTCTTGATCGGGTTCTTCTCCAGGTCCGTCACCCAGACGATGACGAACGGCTTCTTGTAGTTCGCCGCCTCGATCTTGGGCACGGTGTAGCTGACCTCCACCTGGAAGCCGGCGGGCAGCGGCGCGGCCGCCTGGCACGCGTTCCAGCCCGACGTCTTCCACGCCTGGCCGTCCTCGATCAGCATCGCCTCGATCCCCGGCGTCGCCTCGGCCAGGGCAAGGCCCTGCGCGCGCGGCATCACCGCCAGCGCGGTCGACAGCGCGTCGGCGGTCATGGCGTCGGCCGCCAGCACGGCGGCCTGCCGGCGCGGGGCCGACCGACCGGTCTTCGGATCCAGCAGGTGCGACTGCGCCTGGCCGTCGATCGTCCGGTCGCGCATCCCGGGGCCGCTGACCGCCAGGGCGCGGTTGGACACGCGGATCACCGCCGCCGGCGCGGCGTTGTCGGCCAGCTGGTCCGGGTCCGAGACCCCCACCCGCCAGTCGCGGTCGCCGTAACAGGCGATGTCGCCGCCGATGTCGATCATCATCGCCTTGGCGCAGGGCGCCGCGCGCCGGGCGGCCCCCATGGCCGCATCGATCACATAGCCCTTGGCCAGGCCGTCCACGGCGAACCGCACGTCGTCCGGCCGGGCCACCGTGCGGGTCGCCTTGTCGAGACCGACGTCGGCCGCCTCGGCGCGCGCGACGGCGGCGCAGATCTGCGCCGACGTGCTCACCGCCTCCGCTTCGCCCAGCCGCGCGCTGAACGCGCCGCCGGTGCGGGTGCGCCAGGTTTCGCAGGCCGACAGCACGGCGAACAGGTCGGGCGAGACCGTCCGCTCGGCCACCCGGTTCAGCGCCGACAGCTCGCTGTCCGCGCGCCAGCCGCTCAGCACCCGGTCCAGGCGCGAGATCTCGCCCGTGGCGGCGGCGAAGGCGAATCCGGCCTCGGCCCGGCTGCCGGCTTCCACCGCCATGTCGAACGACGTGCCCAGCACATGATCGAGATGGAACGACCAGGTCTGCGCCGCCGCCTCGCTGGGCGCCGCGACGCTGGCCAGAAGGGTCGAGACGGCGATAAGCGAGGACATGACGGCTCCGAAAAAATGTGGCGGGCCCAAGCGCCCTTTACCCGTTGCGGCCCTTGTATGTGCGAATGGTTCGCATTAGCAAGGCATGGCTCAGGTGGAGGCGTGAAAATGCAGCGGACGGCGGGATTTGCGGGCGTGATCGTCGCCCTTTTGGTCGCCCAGGCGGCGAGCGCCGCCCACATGCCGTACATAAAGCCCACCACCTTCGGCCCCAAGCGTGATTTCGTCACCCTCGAGTCCGGCATGGCCGCCGACCATTTCTTCGCCATGGATTTCCCGATCCGGGGCGCCGGCGACTACTGGGTCACCGGCCCGACCGGGGCCCCGGTCAAGGCGACCGCCGCGTCCGACCATAAGGAATTCGCAGTCGTCGAGGCCGCCCTGCCCGCCGCCGGCACCTACCGCATCACCACCGGCGAGCGTCCCGGCCGCACCGCCAAGTGGGCCAGGATCGACGGCGCCTGGAAGATGGTCCGCCCGGCGGCCGCGCCCGGCGGGGGTGGCGGCGGTGGCGGCGGTGGCGGCGCCAATGCGATCGAGGAGGCCGCGGTGCCCGCCGGCGCCGAGACGCTGACCGCCGTCTCCTATCTGCGCGCCGAGACCTTCGTCACCAAGGGCGCCCCGGACCGCGCCGCGCTGAAGCCCACGGGCCAGGGCTTCGAGGCCGAACTGACCACCCACCCGAACGAGATCTTCGCCGGCGAGCCGTTCAAGCTGCGCTTCCTCAACGACGGCAAGCCGGTGGGCGACGTGGCCTACGCCGTCTATCGCGGCGGCGACCTCTACGAAGAGCAGCGCTACACCAACTCGACCCGCACGGGCGCCGACGGCGCGGCGGCGATCACCTTCGATCGCGCCGGCGTCTATGTGCTGGTCGCCACCTACCCCGGCCGTGTCGAAGGCCAGCCGATGGTCCCCGTCGCCAAGACCACCACCTACAGCCTGACCTTCGAAGTCACCCGCTGAACCCCCTCCGGAGATTTCCGACCATGCGTCGCACGGCGACTTTCGCGGCCCTCATCGGCGGCCTGGCTTTCGTCGGCGCGGCGGCGGCGCACACGCCCTATCTGGCGCCCAACACCTTCGCGCCGAGCCGAGCCTTCGTCACGGTCCAGGCCGGGGTCGCGGACTCCTACTACTTCATCTCCGACTTCCCGATCCGGGGCGAGGGCGACTTCCTGGTCACCGGACCGTCCGGCGCGACGGTGAAGGCCGAGAACGTGGCCGTGCTGAAGGAATATGCGGCGTTCGACGTCGCCGTGCCGGACGCGGGCACCTACCGCATCTCCACCGGCGAGCGCGCCGGGCGCCAATCCAAGTGGGTCAAGATCGACGGCGCCTGGAAGATGGTGCGGCCCGCGGGCGGACCGGGCGGCGGTGGCCGAGGCCCCGGTGGTCCGGCGCCCGGCGGCGCCTCGCGCTTCGTCGAGGAGTCGGCGATCCCCGCCGGCGCCGAGACCATGACCTCGGTCGGCTACACCCGCACCGAGACCTACGTCACCAAGGGCGCCCCCAACCGCGAGGCGCTGAAGCCGACCGGCAAGGGCTTCGAGCTCGAGGCCATCACCCACCCCAACGAGATCTATGCCGGCGAGGCGTTCAAGTTCCGCCTGCTGAACGACGGCAAGCCGGTCGCGGGCGTCGCGTTCGAGATCCAGCACGCCGGCGACGCCTACGCCGACAAGAAGTTCAGCCACGACGGCAAGACCGGCGCCGACGGCGCCGCCGCGGTGACCCTGGCCCAGCCCGGCGTCTATGTGCTGGAGACCAGCTATCCGGTCCGCACGGAAGGCGCCCCGATCCAGCCGGTCGCCCGCAGCGGCGCCTATACGTTGACGTTCGAAGTCACCCGCTAGCCGTCGCAGTAGCCGGCGGTCTCGATGTCCTCGATCAGGCCGGGTCCGGTGGGCGTCCAGTCGAGGCGCGCCCGGGTTCTGGCGCCGCTCGCCGGGATGTCCGCGCCGGCGAACCTCGCGAACCAGTCGAAGTGCGAAGCCGCCTCGTCGGCCGAAAGCGACCGGGTCGGTACGCCCAGGCCCCGCCCGATCGCCTCCGCGATGGCCTTGAACGCGACGCCTTCCTCGGCGATCGGGTGGTAGGGGCCGCCTGCTACGCCCTCCTCCAGCGCCAGCCTGAAGGCCCGCGCCGCGTCGGTCCGGTGCGTCGCCGGCCAGCGGTTGGCGCCGTCGCCCACATAGGCCGCGACACCGGTCTGGCGCGCGATGCCGATCAGGATCGGCACGAACCCATGGTCGCCCCGCCCGTGCGTCGACGGCGGGAGGCGGACGACCGAGGCCCGCACGCCGCTCGCGGCCACCTCGGCGATCGCCGCTTCCGAGGCCCGCGGATAGCCGGCGCCGGGCGGCGGCGGCACATCCTCTTCCGTGGCGACGCGGCCCTGGGCCAGCCCGGCCAGCCCCGAGGTCGCGAGCAGCGGCCGGTCCGAACCCTTGAGCGCCGCTCCGAACGTCTCGATCGCCCGGCGGTCCTCGGCCGAGTTGTCCGCGAACTTCGAGAAGTCGTGGTTGAAGGCGGTGTGGATGACGCCGTCGGCCCACGCCGCGCCGCTGCGCAGGCTGTCGAGGTCGCTCAGGTCGCCGCGGTGGACCTGAGCCCCAGCCGCAGACAGCGTCGCCGCGCTGGCGTCCGAGCGCGCCAGACCCAAAACCTCGTGCCCCGCCGCCAACAGGTCCTGCACGACGGCCGACCCCACGAAGCCGGTCGCGCCGGTTACGAATACACGCATGAGATATCTCCTGGCCCTCCGGCCAAAGACACTCTCCAAGTCACGCGCTTACTGGTAAAGTAGTGATCTTATCGGGGTATAATCGCTAACAGGCTGACATGACCGACAACGCCTTGGGATCCTATCTTCGAGACCGCCGAACGCGCCTGGACCCCGCCGCCTTCGGCCTGAGCGCCGGGCGCCGGCGCACCCCCGGTCTGCGCCGCGAGGAAGTCGCCCATCGCGCCAACATCAGCGCCACCTGGTACACCTGGCTCGAGCAAGGGCGTGGCGGAGCGCCCTCCGCCGATGTCCTCGACCGGATCGCCCGCGCCCTGCTGCTCACCGATGTCGAACGCGAGCACCTGTTCCTGATCGGCCTCGGCCACCCGCCTGAGGTTCGCTACCACTCGTCCGAGGGCGTGACGCCCCGGCTCCAGCGGCTGCTGGACGCCTTCGAAGTGAGCCCGGCCCTCATCCGAACCGCGACCTGGGATGTCGTCGCCTGGAACGCCGCCGCGGCGGCGGTGCTGTTCGACTATGGATCCGTGCCCCCGGAGCGCCGCAACATCCTTCGCGCCATCTTCGGCGAGTCGCGCGTTCGCGAGGCCCAATATGACTGGGAGCATGTGGCGCGCTTCGTGGTGGCGGCGTTCCGGGCCGACGCGACCCGGGCCGGCGCCACGGCGGAGGTCGAAGCGCTGGTCGACGAACTGTCCCGCTCGAGCCCCGAGTTCCTGGCGTTGTGGCGTGAGAACGACGTCCGCACCTATGGCGAAGGGCTCAAGCGCCTGCGCCATCCTGTGCTTGGCGAAATCACCTTCGAGTACTCCGCCTTCGCGGTGGACGGCCGGCCCGACCTGGGGATGGTGGTCTACAATCCGGCGGACGCCGCCGTCGCGACGCGGATCCGCGCGCACCTGGCCGCCTCGGCGGTCGCGGCCTGACGCCGACGCACGGGGATTGAATCCCGCCCGCTAAGCCGTATTGGTCGCGCGCCGATGCTTTGCCGCCTCCTCTACGCCAGCCGAACGCCGCAGGACGCCGCGGCTCCGAGGGCCGAAACGATGGAGGATATCCTGGTCGTCTCCGCCCGGTGCAACCGGCGCGACGCCATAACGGGCGTCCTGCTGGCGGACGGCAACAGCTTCGCCCAGGTGCTGGAGGGGCCCGCCCTGGCGGTCGTGGCCTGCTACGAGCGCATCCTGGTGGACCCGCGCCACCAGGATGCGCGCCTGCGGTTCCTGGCCAGCATCGACGCGCGCAGCTTTCCGCGCTGGTCGATGTGCGGCCTATCCCTGTCGCAGCTGGACGACAGTCTTCTCCAACCGCCCGACATCGCCTTCGACCTGTACGCAGCCGACGCCGGCGCCCTGCTGCAGCACCTGAGCGGAATCTCGCTCCGCCACGCCCGCAGACTGGACACCCTCCACGAACGGCTGCTCGCCTCGGCGTGCTGATCTAGCGTGGGGCCATCCGGATCGCACCGTCCAGGCGCACGTCCTCGCCGTTGAAATAGCCGTTGGTGATCATCGTCTCGGCGAGCTGGGCGTATTCCTCGCTCAGGCCGAGGCGCTTGGGGAACGGGACCGAGGCCGACAAGCCGGCCTTCACATGCTCGGCGGCGCGGGCCAGCAGCGGCGTGTCGAAGATGCCGGGCAGGATGGTGTTGATCCGGATCGCCTCGCTGGACAGGTCGCGGGCGATGGTCAGGGTCATGCCAACGATGCCGGCCTTGGACGCCGTGTAGGCCACCTGCCCGATCTGGCCGTCCTCGGCCGCCACCGAGGCGGTGTTGACGATGGCGCCGCGATCGCCGTCGTCCAGCACCGGCAGGCTCAGCATGCCGGCCGCGCTCTTGGTGATGCAGCGGAACGTGCCGATCAGGTTGATCTGGACGATGCGTTCGAAGTTCTCCAGCGGGTATTCCTTCACCTCGCCGGTCTGCTTGTCGCGCGACACGGTCTTGGCCCCGCCGCCGACGCCGGCGCAGTTCACCAGGATCCGCTCCTGGCCGTTGGCCGCGCGGGCCTTGGCGAAGGCCGCGTCGATCTCCTCGCTGGAGGTGACGTTGGCCAGGCAGAACACGCCGCCCAGTTCCTTGGCCAGGGCCTCGCCCAGGTCGGCGTTCAGGTCGAACAGCGCCACCTTCACGCCATGGCTCGCCAGCCGCCGCGCGGTCGCCGCGCCCAGGCCCGAGGCGCCGCCGGTGATCACGGCGGAGATGGTGTTGTCGAGTTTCATGGTCGCATCCAGGTTGGGTTTGCCCGACCCTTCCACCCCGCACGCAACGTCAGGCAATCACCAGACGTCGATGAACGACCGGGGCCTGACGCCGGGTGTCCGCGCCGGGCAGGACTTGAGGCCCCGCACCAGCCAGTCGCGGGTCTCGGCCGGGTCGATCACCGCGTCGATCTCGCCCACCTGGGCCACCGAGATCGCCTTGCCGGTCTGGTACATGCGCCCGACCAGCTTCTGGAACAGCGCGTCGCGGGCGGCCAGGTCGGTCTCGGCCTCCAGCTCCTTGCGGTAGCCCAGGCGCACGGCGCCCTCCAGGCCCATCGGCCCGAACTCCGCCGTCGGCCAGGCGATCGTGAAGGCCGCGGCCGAGAAGTCGCCGCCGGTCATCGCCTGGGCGCCCAGGCCGTAGCCCTTGCGCAGCACCACGGCGAACAGCGGCACGCTCATCCCCGCCGCCACCACGAACAGCCGCGAGCCCCGGCGGATCGCGGCCGTGGCCTCGCTGTCCGGCCCGACCATGAAGCCCGGCGTGTCGCACAGCGACACCACCGGCACGCCGAACGCGTCGCAGAGCTGCAGGAACCGCCCACCCTTTTCGGCGCCCTCGCTGTCGATAGCGCCGCCCAAATGGCGCGGGTCGTTGGCGATCAGGCCCAGCGGCCGGCCCTCCACCCGTAGGAAGCCGGTGATCATCCCCTTGCCGTAGCCGCCGCGCAGCTCGATCCAGGATCCCGTGTCGGCCAGGGTCTCGATCACCCGGCGCACGTCATAGGCCCGCACCCGGTTCTCCGGGATCAGGTGGCGCAGCGTCCGCTGGTCGGCGCAGGTCCAGTCGTCGGTCGCGCCCTGGAAGACGCCCAGCAGCTGCCGGGCCGCCGCCGTCGCCGCCGCCTCGTCCGCCACCAGCAGGTCCAGCGCGCCGTTGGCGTACTGCACGGCCGAGGGCCCGATCTCGTCCGGGGTGAACACGCCCAGGCCGCCACCCTCGATCATCGCCGGTCCGCCCAGGCCGATGTTCGAATATTCCGTGGCGATGGTGATGTCGGCGCAGCCGAAGAACACCGCATTGCCCGCGAAGCAGCGGCCGGAGTTGATGGCGATCCGCGGCGCCACGCCCGACATCCGCGCGAAGGTGGTGAAGCTGGTGGTGTCCAGCGACGAGGCCGACAGCCCGCCCACGTCCACGTCGCCCGGCCGCCCGCCGCCACCCTCGGTGTACCAGACCACCGGCAGCTTCCAGTGCTCCGCGAACTCCAGGATCCGGTCGGTCTTCTTGTGGCTGAAGTGCCCCTGCGTGCCGGCCAGCACGGTGAAGTCGTAGGCCAGGGCCACGCAGCGCGCGCCGCCCACCTCGCCCACGCCGGTGACGATGCCGTCGGCGGGCGTGTTGATCTGCAGGTCCTCGACGGACCGCCGCCGCTTCTGGGCCGCGATGGCCAGGCCGCCGAATTCCTTGAACGTGCCGTCGTCGAACAGGTCGTCCAGGTTCTCCCGCGCCGTCCGCTGGCTGTTGCGCCGCCGCCGGGCGATGGCGTCGGGCCGGTTGGCGTCCAGGGTCAGCGCGATCCGCGCCTGCACCTCGGCCAGGTCCGGCCGGATCAGCTCCAGGTCGATCTCTTCGGCGGCGAAGGTGTGGTCGGACGCCTCGCCGGGCTCGATGAAGGCCAGCGGCGCGCCCTCGTCCATGGTCTCGCCCACGGCGGCGGCGAAGCTGTGCAGCACGCCGGCGACCGGCGCGGCCACCACATGCTGCATCTTCATGGCTTCCAGCACCGCCAGCGGCTGGCCGGCGGCGACGGCGTCGCCCGCCGCCACGTCGAGACTGACGATGGTCCCGCGCAGCGGCGCGGCGGCGGCCTGCGTGCCGGGCGGCGTGGCGATGCGCTTCGCGGCGTCGCCTGCGACGGCGGCCTCGACCACCGCGTCAGGCGTCAGCGCGGCGGCGCGGGCCAGCAGGGCCGCGAGATGGTCCTCCAGGAAGTTGGTGTCGGCCCGGCCCTCCAGGAACTCAGGCTGCTCCAGCACCGCCCGCAGCAGCGGCAGGGTGCTGGGCGCGCCTTCGATGCGGAACTCGGCGGCGGCGCGTCCCGCGCGCGCGGCGGCGGCGGCCAGGGTCGGGCCCTGCACGACCAGTTTGGCGATCAGCGAGTCGAACGCGGGATTGGTCCGATAGCCGCCGTAGCCGAAGCCGTCGACGCGCACGCCTGGCCCGCTGGGCGCCTCGTAGCGGCTCAGGATCCCGCCCGCGCCGCTGCTGACCTGGCCGTCGGCGCTCAGGCTCTCCAGGTTCACGCGCAGCTGGATCGCAGCGCCCGCCACCGGCGGCGGGCCATCGCCCAGGCCGCACGACGCCAGGCTCTCGCCCCGAGCCAGCCGCAGCTGGATCTGCACCAGGTCCAGGCCGGTGACCGCCTCGGTCACCGTGTGCTCGACCTGCAGGCGCGGATTGGTCTCGATGAACGCGGCGGTCCGGCCGTCGCCCGCATCGAGCAGATATTCAAACGTCGCCAGTCCGCGCAGCTTCGCCGCCCGCGCCATCCGCACCGAGGCGTCCTGCAGCGCCGCCCGAACCTCGGGGGCCAAGCCGATCGCCGGGGCCACCTCGATCAGCTTCTGCCGCCGGCGCTGGATCGAGCATTCCCGGTCGTGGATGGCGACCGCGTCGGTCCCGTCCGCCGCGATCTGCACCTCGATATGCCGGGCGCGCGGGATCACCGCCTCGGCGTAGAGCCGCCCGTCGCCGAACGCGCCCTCCGCCTCCCGGGCGCACGTTTCATAGGCCGCCGCCGGATCCTCGCCCGCCGCCACGACCCGCATCCCGCGCCCGCCGCCGCCGGCCAGCGCCTTGATCATGATCGGGCCGCCGACGGCCGCCTGCAGCGCGCGGACCTCGTCCAGGCTGGCCGCCGCCTCGGTGCCCCGCGCCAGCGGCACGCCATGCTCCGCCGCGAAGCTGCGGGCGCGGGCCTTGTCGCCGAACAGGTCCAGCGCGTCCGGGCTGCCGCCGACAAAGGTCAGGCCCGCCGCGCCGCACGCCCGCGAGAACGCCGCGCTCTCGGAGAGGAACCCGTAGCCCGGATGCACCGCGTCGCACCCCGCCCCGGCCGCCGCCGCGACCAACGCCGCCGCATCCAGATACGCCCGTGGCCCGACGCCGTTCAGCGCCACCGACTGGTCGGCCAGCTTCACGTGCAGCGACGTCGCGTCGTCCTGGGAATAGACGGCGACCGTCTCGACGCCGAGGTCGGCGGCCGCGCGGGCGATCCGGATGGCGATCTCGCCCCGGTTGGCGATCAGCAGGCGCTTCAGGCTGGCGTCCCTTCCCGTTGGCGATCGAACACCGGCGCGACGTGGCGGCCGGTCAGGGCGATGCTCTTCAACACCGCCGCGTGCGGGATGGTCCCGAACTGCATCATGCACATCATACGGTCGGCCCCGATGGCCTCGTAACCCCTCAATTTGCCGATGCAGTGGTCCGGGTCGCCGATCACCACGCAGTCCAGGGGCTCCAGCACCTCATGCGCCTCCTCGTGGCTGATGGTCTGGCCCTGGGCCATCCGCTTCAGCACCACCACCACGGGCGGGTCGTCGGGCAGGATGTCGGTCTCGTGCGGATCGCGCTCGGTCAGGGCCGCCGTGTCGCGGGCCGAGTTGGGGTGCAGGCCGGCCTTGATCATGTCGTACCAGACTCGCCGGGGCACCTTGAACGCCACCGCCGCGGCGTTGACGTACCAGAGCGCCGACCACGCGGCGCCGTTGGCGATGGCCTCGGCCCGGCTGTCGGCCAGGTGGACGAAGGTGAAGCAGCCCTTCTGGGCGTTGACCACCTTGCCCGCCGGCTCCTGGCAGGCCGCGAGACCCCGGTCGTGCTCGCGCAGCATCTGGCCCAGGAACGCCACCGGGCTCAGCAGCGTCGTGCCCAGCGCGCCCACGCCCAGTTCGCCCGCCATGAAGAAGCTCTCGGGCGAGCCGCACGTCTGCCACAGGCGCGGGTGAGGCTGCTGCAGCGGCTTCGGCACGATCTCGCGCGGCGGCACATTGTAGTCGGCAGAGGTCCACGAGAACTCTTTCTCGGTCCACATGCGCGGGATCATCTTCAGGGCGTCGCGCACCTGGTCGCGGGCCTTGTCCGGCTGCACGCCGAACGTCTCCCATTCCTTGCCGCCCGACTTGGCCAGGCCCAGTTCGAACCGCCCGCCCGACAGCACGTCCAGGGTCGCCCCCCGCTCGGCCACCCGGAGCGGGGTGTTGATGGCGAACGGCGCCAGCACGCCCGCATGCCCCACCCTCAGCCGCTCGGTGACCATGGCGATCGCCGTCAGCACCAGCTCCGGCGCCGAGGCGTAGCTGAACTCCGGCGCCCCGTGGTGCTCCACCTGCCACCAGGTGTCGAACCCGGCGACGTCCGCCGCCCGTGCATGGGCCAGGATTTCCTGGAACAGGCTGGCCTCGTCCCGGCCGTTCCACGGATACGGCCGCTGGATCTCGCAGAAGATATCGAACTTCATCACCGCTCTCCGGGCTCAAGGATTACATAACACGCGTTATATTTCGAAACAGCGTTTCGCGTCTCGATGACGAAACCCGCCATCTCAGAAAATCGCGATCGGATTGAGGGGCGAACCCGTGCCGCCCTCGATACGCAGCGGCGCTGCGACCAGCTGGAACTCCCACCGCCCCAGCTCGGCGCAGGTCGTCGCCAGCGGCTCCAGATCCAGGTTGTCGAGCAGGTGCAGCCCCATGGCCACCAGCCCCAGCATGTGGATCGGCATGGCCCAGTCGCGGTGGACCACGCCCGAGGGGATCGGGTCGTGCACCCCGTCGCCGCCCAGCACCGCCACCTGCCGCTCGTGCAGCCAGCCCACCACGCGCGGGTCCAGGCCGGGCACGATCTGGTCGTCATGGGTGGCCCGGCGGACGTCGCGGCCCAGCCGGATCATCAGCAGATCGCCCTTCCCCACCGACAGCCCGGCGGCCTGTTCGGCGGCGATCAGCTCATCGACGGTCACCATGTGGTCCGGATCGACGAACGCCACCCCCTGGGTGCGCGGCACGTCCAGAAGCACGCCACGGCCGACGATGCCGTCCTTCGCGACCATCACCGTGTTGCGGCGCGCCCCGGTGCTCTTCACGTCGGTGGCCGGATGGCCGTTGTACATCCGCCCCTGGGCGAAGACGTGGCACAGGGCGTCCATATGGCTGGAGGACATGCCGTGGAAGGCGATGCCGATATAGTCGGTCGACACCTCCAGCCCATCCACGCCGGGCACGCACGGGTCGTCGCCGGCGATGATCATGTGGTGCTGCGCCGGCCAGGGGTTCTCCGGCCCCGGCCGGGTGGGGAAGTTCCGCGACAGGCTCACGGTCCGCCCCTCCCGCACCAGCGCCCCGGCCCGCGCCACCTCGGCCGCGCCCAGGTGGTTCAGCGCGCCGCGCTCGTCGTCCGCCCCCCAGCGGCCCCAGTTGGACACCTGGTCGAACAGCGCCCCCAGTTCATCGCCGGTCATGGCCTGCGGATGGGCGCCCGCGCGCGGATCGGCCGCGAGGGCGCCGCCGTGGCAATCGCATCCGCTGTGGCCGTGGTCGCTCATTCGCCCTGACCCAGCGCCTCGTTGGCCCGCGAGTGGCGGACGCCTGGCTGCAGCTCGATCAGCTCGATCAGGTTGCCGTTCGGGTCCCAGCAGCAGCAGGACCCCACCAGCCCCAGCGCCGCCTCCGGCTCGAACACCCCTTGGGTGAATGCGACGCCGGCTGCGCTCAGCGCCGCCAGGGCCGCGTGGACGCCGCGCGTCCGGAACGCGATGATCCGCGGCACCGTGGTGGCCCGGCGCTGCGGATCGGGGAACTCGGCCCTGGGCTCCAGCCACTCGATCAGGTCGATCATCGGCCCGTCGCGATCGGTGGGCAGCACCATCAGCACGCCCCGGCCCTTGGCTTGGCTGAGCCCGAAGATGCCGCAGACGAAGTCGGGCCACTCGACGTGGCGACGGTCGTTCAGCACCTCGAACCCCAGCAGCCTGTAGAAGGCCACGGACTCGTCCAGGTCCCGGCAATTCACCACCGTGTGGTAGAGGCTGGTCAGCGCCCATCCGGTTTCGGCCATCGTGCGCACTCCCTAGAAGTCGACGCCCAGCCGCACGCCGAACGTGCGGGGCGGATAGTAGGTGTAGTTGTCGGGACCGAAGCCGCCGCCGATGGTGTTCGACTGCAGGCCGTCGTTCGAGATGATGTCCTTATTGGTCAGGTTCCGGACGAACGCCTCGACCGAGTAGCGCGCGTTCGCCGAGCGCCAGCGGACGTTGGCGTCGACCAGGGTGTAGGCGCCCTGCCGGTCGAACGGCGAGTTGGCCGACAGGAAGTAGAGGTCGCCCGAGCGGAAGATATCCACCCGCGGGGTCACCTCGCCGATCGGCGTGGCGATCGCGTACTCCGCCCCGGCGCTGATCGTGTACTTCGGCGTCTGCACCAGCCGGTTGCCCGCGAAGCTGACCAGGGGCGAGCCGGCGAAGCGGTTGTTGATGGTGGTGTAGTCGTCGTACTCGGCCTCGGTCGCCGTGGTCGCCAGGTTCAGGCGCAGGCCATGGGCCGGCGTGGCGATCAGCTCGGCCTCCAGCCCCTTCACGTGCGCCTTGCCCGCGTTGTCGATCCGCGAGCCGGCGATGTCCTGAACGAACACCTGCATGTCCTTGATCTTCTGGTGGTAGGCCGCGACGTTCAGCTGGACGCGGCGCTCCATCAGCGTCGACTTGAAGCCCGCCTCGTAGGCCGTGACCGTCTCGGGCTGGTAGATGCCCGGGAAGTTGCCCACCAGCCCGCCGCCGCTCAGATAGCCGCGCGAGGCGTTGGCATAGAGCATGACGTCGTCGTTCACCTGGTAGGCCAGGCCTACCTTCCCCGTCGTCTGACTCCAGCTCTTGTCGAAGGTCTTGGAGTTGGGGAACGCCAGCCCCAGCCGGGGCAGGCGGTAGTCCAGGAAGTCGAAGCCTTCCTTCTTGTCGTGCGAATAGCGCAGTCCGACGGTGATCGTCAGCGGGATGCCCGCGCCGGTCTTGGCCAGGTCGAAGTCCACCTGCCCGAACGGCGCCCAGGAGGTGGTCTTGTAGATGCCGCCGTTCTGGAAGGTGAAGTTGTCGGTGAGCGGGCTGGCCGAGTTCAGGCCGGTATCGATGAAGAGGAAGGTCTGCCCCACCTTCTCCTGGAAGTAGAAGCCGCCCAGGATCCAGGACAGCGGGCTCTCCGACGGGTTCGACGCCACGCGCACCTCCTCGGAGTACTGGAAGCTGTCCAGCGTCCAATAGGGGTTGGTGGCGATGTTGAGCTCCGAGCCGTCGGCGTCGCTGGCCTGGCGCCACTTGCTCTTGGCGTAGCCGGTCACCGAGGTCAGCGTGGCGAAGCCCGCGTCGTAGTTGAACGTCGCGCCCCAGGTCTGGCCGTCCTGGTCGAAGGTCTCGGGGAAATCCTTCCGCACCTTGCGCGGGTCGGTCAGGTAGGGCTGCGCGCCGGTGAAGCGGCCGGGCGCCAGGGACCAGCGGGTCTTGGTCGCCACCGGGTCGCCGTTCGACGAGGCCGATCCGACCAGCAACAGGTCGGCGTGTTCGCCCAGCTTGAAAAACAGCTCGCCCCGGACCATCCAGAAGTCGCGCCCGTCGGCGTCGTTCTTGGCGCCCGGCCCCTTGAACAGGTTCTCCTGGTAGCCGTCGTGGACGGCCCGCACGGCCGCCAGCCGCCCCAGAACCTGATAGTCCCCCGTGTCGACGAACGGCACATTGACCCAGGCGCGGTAGGTCTGGGCGTCGTAGTTGCCGAAGGCGGCGTCCACGTGGCCGCCCAGTTCGGTCGTTGGCCGCTTGGTGATGACGTTGACCGAGCCGCCCACCGAGTTGCGGCCGTAAAGCGTGCCCTGCGGTCCCCGCAGCACCTCGATCCGGTCGACGTCGAAGAACTCCGGGTCCACCGAGGTGGTCCGCGCCAGGTAGACGCCGTCCACGCTGTAGGCGACGGGGGAGTCGCCGCCGCCCGTGGTGTTCTGGCTGCCGACCCCGCGCAGGGTGATCACGTTCTCGCCGCCCGTGACGCCCGAGCCGAAGCGCAGCGAGGGAATGCGGGTCCCCAGGTCCTGGAAGCCCGTGACCCCCTGCCGCTGCAGCGCATCGCCGGAGACGGCAGTCAGGGCGACCGGCACGTCCTGGGCGCTCTCCGCCCGCTTCTGGGCGGTGACGATCAGTTCCTGGATGACATTGGCGTCGCCGCCCGTCTGGGCGAACGCCGGCGCGGCGAACGACAAGCCGGCCAGGGTGGACGCGGAAAGCAACGCAGCGCGCGTGTGGCGGCCCATGGTCTCCCTCCCTTTTGGTCGACGGAGCATCCGGGCCGAAAGGCCTCGCTGTCCGCCGTTGTAACTCAAACATAACACACGTTCTGTGAAGCGAAAGTCTTTGCGTAACGTCTGTTATATAACAAACGAAACGCCCAAGGGCGCGCTCGGCGCTTGCCTTCCGCCCCCGGCCTGGGCCACATCGGTGGTCACGAGGGGCGCGTGCGCATGGGTCGGATCGTCGACCACGACCAGAGGCGGGAGATTTTCGCGGCGGCGGCGTTGCGCGTGATCATGCGCGAGGGGATCATCGGCCTGACCGTCCGCGAGGTGGCCAAGGAGGCCGGCTTCACGACCGGCGCCCTCACCCACTACTTCCAGTCCAAGGACCAGCTGCTGATCCAGGCGTCCGAGCACTCCAGCACTCTGGTGCGGGCGCGAATGGAGCGCGCGGCGGCGGCGCCCTCGGCGATCGAGGCGATCCGCAAGGTGGTGATGCTGGCCTTGCCGCTGACGCCGGAGCTACGCGGCTACTGGCGCATCTGGGTCGGCTACTGGGAGCGGTCCAGCTACGACGCCGACGTCGCCCGGGTCATGGGGCTGCGGTACGACGAATGGCGCGGCCGCCTGACATCCCTGCTCGCCCGCGGCCAGCAGGAGGGTGAAGTCTCGGCCCAGCTCGACATCACCCAGGCGGCCGACGCCCTGGTGGCCATGATCGACGGGATCGGGGTGCAGGTGTTGCTGGGCGTCAGCCGTTTTCCGCCGGCCCGCCAGAAGGCGATGTTCGACCTCTGGCTGGACACGGTCCGCGCCGGCCCGAAGACCTAGCGCTCGTCGGGATCGCGGACCAGGGGGTCGTTTCGCCACCCACCCGCGTCGAGTCGGGCCAGATAGGCCGACCCGCCGGTGGTGATGTCCCAGCCCTGACGGCTGCGGCTGGCAAAGCCTAGTTCGGTGAGGTGCTGGCAGTCGGAGATATTCACGAAGGCGGTCACATCGCCTCCGCTCTTGCGGCCCAGGTTGCGCAGGGCGTCGAGCTGGCCTTCGGTGAGGACGAGCTCCATGGCCTAGACCCGAAGCTCGACGAACACCTCGGAGCCGCCGGCCGTGTGGCCCAGCATAACGATGCGGAAAGAGGCGCCCTCGTCCAGGACCAGCACGCCTTCACCGGCGCGGAACGCCTGTTCGGCCAATTCGGCTGTCAGGCTGACCGCGCCGCGCAGCCGGGTGTGGCCCTCGCGCAGGGTCGAAGGGTCGCCGGAGATTTTGTATTGCGCCGGCCCGTCATAGCCTGCGAACCGCACGTTCCCCGTGCCCTCGAATATGGGCAGGACTTTTCGGGTCAGGGCCATCGTTTACGCCGCCAATGCTCAGGCCCGGAGCGGGCTGGAAGATCAAATTTCCGGAGAGGGTCGATGAAGGGTTCGGACCGGAATTTCTGGCTTCCGAGCCGCGCTTCATCCGAGCCAAGTCGACATTTGACCCTTGAGGAATGCGCTCGCGCCACCTTCGTTGCAACGACTATCGCCCCACTGGAGCTAAGCCGTACGCTCGATGGCGACGTCGACCTCCATGTTCAGGAAGTCTTCCGGGTCGCCCACATAGCTGCCGGCGACCGGCATGACCTGGGCGTTTCGCCGCCCCACAGCCACCGGGATGAGGCCGGCGCCGCCCAACCGGTTGTGAGTCGGATCGAACGAAACCCAGCCCGCGCCGGGCAGATAGACCTCCGCCCAGGCATGGGTGGTGTCGGAGGCCTCGACGCCATCCGGATCGAACAGATAGCCAGAGACCGCGCGCGCGCCGAACCCCAGATGGCGGACGGCCTCGATGAAAAGCGCCGCCAGGTCGCGGCAGGAACCGCTGGCCATCCGCAGGGTCTCGGCCGCCGTCTGCGTGCCCTCCTCGTCGCGCGTCCGATAGAAGGCGGCGCCCAGGATCCCGGCGTTCAGATCCTTCAGCAGCGACAAGGTGTCGGTCGGCACGGAATAGATGAACGCCCGCGCCCAGCTATCCACCGCCGCATCGAACGGCTGCGGCTGGGCCAGGGCGCCCAGGTCGGTGATCTCGTCGGCGGGGTGGGCATAGGGATAGGCGTGCGCGGCGGGATCGATCCGCAGGATCGGCCAGGCGTCGGCGGACGTCTCCACGCTCAGGCTGCTGGAGATCACCAGTTCCGAGACCGGCTGGCTGAAGACCGCCGTGGCGATCAGGTTGCCGAACACGTCCTGGGTCCAGGCCAGCTCTGCCGCCGGCCGACAGCGCAGGTCGTGGTTCAGCACCCGCACATCGTGGCTGCCGCGCGGACGCAGCATCATCTGGTGCGGATGGAGCTGGACTGGCCGCGCGTAGTGGTAGGTCGTGACGTGGGAGATGCTCAGCCGCACGGGACAAGCCCCGGGGCCGCGATTGCTGAACGGCCGTTGGGCATCGAAATCTCGAACGAACGCCGCATCGGAGGAGATCGACCGCTTCGGTGGCGGCTCACGACCGACGGCGCGGTTAGTTTGCCAGGATGGCGGCTCGGCAGGGAAAAGCCAGGGGTTGCGGCCCGGCGGATCGCCGATTTCCGCGAATGCCTCAAGCAAGGCGGTGGCCGCTAAGCAACCGCCTCGAAGCTGTCGTCGTCCTCGACCAGCAGCACCTCGTTCATCGCCTCCAGCAGGCCGGCCAGGGTAACAGGCTTCTCCAGGTGGCGGTCGGCGCCGGCCGCGTGGCTGGCGGCCACGTGCTCTGGCAAGGCGTTGGCGGTGAGCATGATCAGCGGGACCGGGGCCTGGCCCGCCGCCGCCTGGGTCTCGCGGATGCGGCGTGTGGCCTCCAGGCCGTCCATCACGGGCATCTGCATGTCCATCAGCACGATGTCGAAGTTGCCGGAGCCCATCGTCATCAGCGCCTCGGCGCCGTTCTCGACGCTGACCACCTCGGCCAGGTCTTCCAGCATCAGCTCGATGACCTTGCGGTTGGTGGGGTGGTCGTCGGCAACCAGCACCCGCAGCAGCCGGTCCGGCGCCTCGGCCAGCACGACGTCTTCCGCCTCGTCGACCGTCTCGGCCGGAGCCAGCGGCAGGTCGAACCAGAAGCTTGCGCCCTCGCCGTCGCGGCCCTCGGCGTCCAGCGTCCCGCCCATCAGCTGGGTCAGCTCACGGCTGATGGTCATGCCCAGGCCCGTGCCGCCGAACCGCCGGGTGATCGAGCCGTCGGCCTGGTGGAATCGGCCGAACAGCTGCTCCTTCATCTCCGGCTTGAAGCCGATCCCGGTGTCGCTGACGCTGACCCGCACGCCGCCGTCCGGCTGCGCCTGCGCCAGCACGGTCACCGCGCCGCGCTCGGTGAACTTCACCGCGTTCGACAGCAGGTTCAGCAGCACCTGGCGGATCCGGTAGGGGTCGCCGTGGAAGGCGCGGTCAACGTCGGCGCCCACCTCGACCTTCACCGCCACGCCCTTTTCGTCGGCCTGCAACTTGGCCAGGGCGGCGGTGGTGCGGACCAGTTCGCCCAGCTGGAAGGTGGTGGCCTCGATGTGGATGCGGCCGGCCTCGATGCGGGCAAGGTCCAGAATGTCGGTGAGCAGGCGCTCCAGCGTCGCGCCGGACGAGGCGATGATCTTCACCAGCTCCTGGGCCCGGGGGTCCAGGTCGGCGCGCGCCAGCATGTCCGCGCCCGCCACGATCCCGTTCAGCGGCGTGCGGATCTCGTGGCTCATGTTGGCCAGGAATTCGCTCTTGGCGCGGTTGGCCTGTTCGGCCTCGGCCAGCGCGCTGCGCAGCGCCACGCCCGCATCGCGCCGCTCGGTCACGTCCTCGCCCAGGGTCACCAGGTGCAGCGGCTGGTCGCCGTCGTAGGTGGCGAACTTCTTGGTGGTGAAATAGCGCAGGCCGTCACGGGTGGTGATCGGCTCTTCCTCGGAGACGCGGGTGGTGCGCGAGGCGATCACCGCGGCGTCCTCCTCGGCGAAGCCGCGCGCTTCGTTGTGCGGGAACAGTTGGTAGGCGTCCTTGCCGATGGTCTCGGCGCTGGACAGGCCGAACGCCGCCTCGGCCGCCTCATTGATCAGGACATAGCGGCCGTCGCGAGCGTTCTTGGCCAGGATCGGATTCGGCAGCAGACGAACCAGGGTCTCGAGGAACGCCTCCGACTCCATGGCGCCGGAAATGTCGCGTGAAACGGCCAGCAGGCTGACCACCTGGCCGGCGGTGTCGCGCACGGGCGAGACCACCGTGTCCAACCAGAGACGCTTGCCCGTGTGGGACAGGCACATGCCGCGGAACGAGCCCACCTTGCCGGTGGCCGCCGTGGCGATGGCGTCCTGCATGGGACCGCGCGTCTCGGGCGGCCAGAGCAGCGGCCAGGAGCGCCCGCGCAGCCGCTCCATCTCCATCTCGACCAGGGCCAGGCCCGCCGGATTGACGTGAAGGATCTCGCCGGAGACGGAGAGCACACGGGCGCACTCGGGCCACGCGTCCAGCACGGAGGCTAGGTCCACGGACCCGCCCAACGCCGATGGTTGCGCCGCTTCCCCCGCCACCCGTTTTCCCCTGCCCCCGCAGTACGTGCTTAGGTTGCGATTGGGGCATGAAATTCTAAAGGCTTTGACAAATTTCTGTCGCACTTGCGCCAGGCCGCCGCGCGGCGGCACGACGCAACCCGGCAACACCTGTCGCGATCTTGGGGACTATTCCTCGTTCGGAATGTTCAGCAGGCCGCCGCAGGCCTTGCAGTGCACGGCGTCCGGATCGTGCCGCATCAGCCCGCACGCCTCGCAGGTGAAGCGCACCTTGTAGGGCCGGATCAGGGTCTGGGCGAAACGGACGAAGAGCGTGATGCCGCTGATCATGATCACGATCGTCAGCAGCTTGCCCCAGGCCCCCGGCAGGGTGATGTCGCCGAAGCCCGTCGTCGTGAGCGTGGTCACCGTGAAGTAGAGCGCGTCCACATAGCCATCGATGCCCGGATGGGTGCGTGCGAAGCCGGCGTAGACGAAGCCGGTGGTGACGAAGACGAAGGTGATCAGGGTCGCCAGGGCCTTGGAGATGTCCTCGACCCGGGTGTCGTCGTAGCGTCGGCCGACCGTCTCCCAGAAGATCTCGCTATGGGCCAGCGACCACAGCCGCAGCACCCGCAGGAACGCCAGGTTGAACAGCCACAGCGGGAACAGCAGCGTCAGCAGCACGAACACGTCGATCCAGACGCTGAAACGCCGGGCGAAGGTCTTGACGCTGGTATCGGCCAGGGCGCGCGCCGCCAGCTCCCCCGCCAGGACGAACGCCACCGCGTAGTCCACGAACAGATAGGCCGGGAAGTCGCGCAGGAACGGTGCGGCGATGAAGAAGGCGATCAGCAGCAGGTCGATAGCGATGACCCAGAGCCGGAAGCGGACCGCCTCCGGCGACTTGCCGTGATAGAGCTCCCGCAGGCGCACCCTAAGCCGGGGCAACCGCCGCCGCTTCGCCAGATCCTCGACCGCTGGGTCCGTCACGCCATCTCCTGCCTTGGCCGTGAACCCCGCGTCGACGCGCGTGTTCCACCCCCGGTCGCGCAACCTCGCGCGGCCCGCGAAGGAGCACAACCATGCCCGCCAAGTCCGCCGCCCAACAGAAGGCCGCCGGCGCGGCCCTGTCCGCCAAGCGCGGCGACACGCCGAAAAGCAAGCTTCAGGGCGCGTCGAAGTCGATGCTGTCGATGTCCGAGACCGAACTCGCGAAGATGGCCCACACCAAGCGCAAGGGTAAGCCGGAGCACGTGAAGACTTAGCGCGGTCCTCCGGCTAGATCATCCCCAAGGCGGTCCACATGGCCATCGCCAGGCCCAGGGCGCGCATGTCGCCCTGGGTCGTGCCCGCCATCTTGTTCATCACGTAGGCAAAGGTGGTCCGGGCATCCATGTCGATGATGATAAGCGACCCGCCGTAGCCGCCCCAGTAGATCGTGTTGGGGTTCGGAAACGGCACCATGCCGCCGGACAGGCCGAAACCCAGGCCGAAGCGGGCTGGCGTATCCAGCACCAGGTCGCGGCCCTCGACCTGCAGCTCCAGCGCCTTGCGGCAGCCGGCCTCGGACATGAACCGCTTGCCTTTGGCCACACCGCCGTTGGCCAGGATCGCGTGGATCTCAGCCACCGAGCGCGCGTTGCCGGTCCCGCCCGCGGCCGGGATCTCGGCGCCGCGCCAGCCGCGGGTCTTGGTGGCCGAGACGTCGATGCCGGGGTTGGTCGACATGTTGCGCTGGACCTCGGTCTCCTTGCGCACTTCCGCCTGCGACTGGCCGGCGGGCGGCGGGATCAGCTCGGCGACGCGGTGATCCTCCGACGCCGGCAGCCCGATCCAGAAGTCGGCGCCCAGCGGCTCGGCGATCTCTTCGCGGAACACCGTGCCCAGCGACTTGCCGGTGATCCGCCGGACCACCTCGCCCACCAAGTAGCCCTGTGTGATCGCGTGATAGCCGGGCGCGGTCCCGGGTTCCCAGAAGGGCGCCTGCGCCGCCAGCAGCGAGGTCATCTTCTCCCAGTCGTAGAGGTCGTCGTTGCTGATGGTCTCCTTCCAGCCCGACAGCCCGGCCGAATGGCTCATCAGGTGACTGACCTTGACGCCCGCCTTTCCGTTGGCCGCGAACTCCGGCCAGTACGTCGCCACCGGCGCATCGAAATCCAACTCGCCACGGTCGGCGATCAGAAGGGCGGTCAGCGCCGTCATCGTCTTCGTGGTCGAGTAGACGTTGACGATGGTGTCCTTCTCCCAGGGCCGGGTCCGCGCCGCGTCGGCGAACCCACCCCAGAGATCGACCACGGTCTCGCCGTCGACCGTCACGCAGTAGGCCGCGCCGACATCGTCGCCGCGCGCCAGGTTCTCCTCGAACTGCTCCCGAACGCCGTAGCGATCATGACCTTGCACCGCGCCGTCCGTCATCGCGCCTGCTCCTGCCGTCACGCCACGAGGCCCTGTATCCGCGCCGCGATCTCGCGCACCCGCTCCGGCCCACCCAGCAACTGCCGGTTCTGGCCGATCCGCTTGAACCAGTAGTGCAGGCCCAGCAGGTCGGTAATGCCGATGCCGCCATGCACCTCGGTGGCCGTGCGCGCGATGAAGCGGCCGATCTCCGAGGTGTGAGCCTTGGCGTGGGCCGCCATCAGCGGCGCCTCGTCCGGCGTGTTGTCGAAGGCGTAGGCCGCGTACCAGACCAGCGCCCGCGCCGGCTCCAGCTCGGCCGCCATCTCGGCGCACAGATGCTTCACGGCCTGGAAGCTGCCGATGGTGCGGCCGAACTGCTTGCGCTCCTTGGCGTAGGCGACGGCCCGCTCCAGCATCACCTGGGCCGCGCCCAGGGTGTCGGCGGCCAGCAGGATCCAAGCGGCGTCGCGCAGGCGGTCCAGCGCCGGGTTCGACGTGAGGGCCTCGGCGGGCGTGTCCTTGAAGGTCAGCGCCTTCAGCCGCCGCGTCGCGTCGATGCCGGGCATCGGCTCGGCCGCCTCGGCGATGTTGGCCAGATGCAGCCCACCGGCGGTGTCGGCGACGATCAGCAGGTCGGCGCCCGTGGCGTCCAGGGCGAACAGCGCCTGGCCCGTCAGTCGTCCGTCCTTGGCCGTGACCCCCGCGCCGTCCCGCGCGCCGGCGATGGGTTCGGAGATCGCGATCCCGGCGGTGGCCGCCCCGGTCGCCAGCTTCGGCAGCCAGCGGCGTTGCTGCGCCTCGGTCCCGCCCAGCTTCAGCGCCAGTGGCGCCAGCACCGCCGACCCCAGGAACGGCGTCGGCGCCACGACCCGCCCCAGCGCCTCGGCGGCCAGCGCAGCCTCCAGCATGCCGAGGCCCAGGCCGCCGTGCTCCTCTGGGATCATCAGGCCCGGCAGGCCCATCTCGGCCAGCCGCATCCAGATGTCGGACGCCTCGGCGGTATCCCCGCCGTCGGCGAACCGGCGCACCCGGTCCAGCGGGACCAAGTCGGCGAGCGTCCGGTTCAGGCTGTCCTGCAGCAGCGTCTGGTCTTCGGAGAGCGCGAACCGCATCAGGCTTCGACCGTCTTGGGTTCGCGCGGCATGCCCAGGCCCCGCTCCGAGATGATGTTCTTCTGGATCTGGGCCGTGCCGCCGCCGATGATCAGCCCCAGATCGAACATGTAGTTCCACTGCCAGCGGCCCTTGGCCCGCAGGTGCGGCCCCTCTTGGTAGAGAATTCCAAGCTCGCCCAGCGCGTCGATCGCCAGCGCCGCCACCTGGTGGTTCAGCTCGCAGCCTTGCAGCTTGACCACCAGCCGCGCCAGGCCCGCCGTGTCGTCGGTCATGGTGCGCAGGCCGTTGAACTTCATCGACAGCACCCGGGCCTGAAGCTGCATCAGCCGGTCGCGGAAGATCGCGTTGTCGATGATCGGTCGGCCGTCGACCGTCTCGGACTTCATCAGTTCGATCAGTTGCTTGAGTCGAGCTTCTGTAGCGTTTGGATCGCCAAGCATCCCGCGCTCGTGCTTCAGCGTGGTGTTGGCCACCTGCCAGCCGCGGCCCCGCCCACCGACCACATTGGCCTGCGGCACGCGCACGTCGGTGAAGAACACCTCGTTGAATTCGGCCTGGCCGGTCATGGTCTTCAGCGGCCTGACCTCGATCCCCGGCGTGTCCATCGGGAACAGGACGTACGATATCCCCTCGTGCTTGGGCTTTGTCGCCTCGGTGCGCACAAGGCAGAACATCATCTGGGCCTGAGCCGCCGTACTTGTCCAAATTTTTGAACCACTTATCAGGAAATCCTCGCCATCCTCGACCGCCTTGGTCTGTAGGTTGGCCAGGTCCGATCCGGCGCCCGGCTCGGAATAGCCCTGGCACCAGATGATCTCGCCGCTCAGCGTCGGCGGGATCCAGCGGGTCTTCTGCTCCTCCGAGCCCACCTCCAGCAGGGTCGGGACCAGCATCGAGATGCCCTGCCCGCTCATGCCGCGCGGCGCGCCGGCCGCGATGAACGCCTCGGCGATGATCCGGGTCTTCTGGCCGTCCGGCTCGGCGCCGAATCCTCCGTACGACCGAGGGATGGTCCGGGCCGCGTAGCCGTTGTCGATCAGCAGCCGCTGCCACGCCTTGGGGTCCTTGGGCGCCCCGGCCTCATGTTCATCCTTGTGCGCATCGAGGAAGGCGCGCACCTCCTCGCGGAACGCCGTCAGCTCGGGGGTTAGCGTGAGGTCCATGTCCCCGCCTTCTCTGTCTGTCGGCGCATAGTGCATCGGGTTTCCCCACGAGACGCAACGGCGCCGTGGCGTCAGCGTTGTGCATCCAGTCTGTCCCGGGAGGGCTTCATGAAGACCATCTGGCTTGCCGCCGCCGCGGTTGCCCTCACGTCCTGTTCGTCAGGGTCCCCCGACCCGTTCGTCGGCTTCGGCCCCAACCCACCCCTGAAGGGACCCCAGAACAGCCTGCTGCCCACGGTCGGCGTTCCCGACGTGGTCGGATGGCCGGCCGGCGCGGCGCCGCAGGCCCCGCCCGGATTCGTGGTGACCCGCTACGCCCAGGGCCTGGACCATCCGCGTTGGCTGCTGGTGCTGCCCAACGGCGATGTCCTGGCCGCGCTGTCGGCTTCCGTGCCCAGCCCCGCCGACAAGTCGAACCAGGGCATCAAGGGCTTCTTCCAGAAGATGCTGATGAAGAAGGTGGGCTCGGTGAAGCCCAGCCCGAACAAGATTGTCCTGATGCGCGACGCCGACGGTGATGGCGTGGCCGAGACCAAGACCGACTTCGCCACCGGCCTGAACCAGCCCTTCGGCATGACCTTGGTGGGCGGCCTGCTGTACGTCGCCAACTCGGACGGCGTCGTGGCCTTCCCCTACCAGCCGGGCGCCACGGCCGTGCCCGGAACCGGGACCAAGGTGTTCGACCTGCCCGGCCCGCCGATCAACCACCACTGGACCAAGAACGTGGTCGCCAGCCCCGACGGGACCAAGCTGTTCGCCACCGTCGGTTCGAATTCCAACATCGGCGACAACGGCATGGAGAACGAGGTCGGGCGCGCCGCGATCTGGGAATACGACATCGCCACCGCCAAGGCCCGCGTGTACGCCACGGGCATCCGCAACCCGAACGGCCTCGACTTCGAGCCGGCCACGGGCGCGATGTGGACCGTCGCCAACGAGCGTGACGAGATCGGCAACGACCTGCCGCCCGACTACCTGACCAGCGTCAAGGCGGGCGGCTTCTATGGCTGGCCCTACAGCTACTGGGGCCAGAACGTCGACAAGCGGGTGAAGCCGCAGAACCCGTCGCTGGTCGCCTCGGCGCTCAAGCCGGACTACGGCCTGGGTCCGCATACGGCGTCCCTGGGCCTGACGTTCTACAAGGCCGACACCTTCCCGGCCGCGTACAAGGGCGGCGCGTTCATCGGCCAGCACGGCTCGTGGAACAGGAAGCCGCTGAACGGCTATCGCGTGGTCTTCGTACCCTTCGCCGGCGGTCGTCCGCAGATGCCGCCCCAGGCGTTCCTGACCGGCTTCCTCAACGCCGACAACAAGATCCAGGGGCGTCCTGTCGGCGTGGCCGTAGACACCAAAGGCGCCCTGCTGGTCGCCGACGATGTCGGCGGCATCGTCTGGCGCGTGGCGCCGGCGAAGTAGGTTTCCTTTCCCACGCAGTGGGAGAGGGGGACCGCACGCCGAGCCATAGGCGAAGAGCGGGTGGTGGAGAGGGCAAGCCCCACCCGCTGAGTCATTAAGCGGCCAGTCTAGCCGCAGAGCTTGAGGCTTGCCCTCTCCACCACGCCCTCTGCGGGGCGCGGTCCCCCTCTCCCACTGCGTGGGAAAGGAAGGATTACGGCTACCCCATGTTGAAGACGCAGACCTTGTTGCCGTCCGGGTCGCGGAAATAGGCGCCGTAGAACGTCGGCATCCGCTGGCCCGGCGCGCCGTCGCAAACGGCGCCGGCCGCGATGGCCGCTGCATAGGCCGCGTCGACATCGGCCTTCGTTCCCGCCGGCAGGCCGAACATGGTGCCGTTGCCGGCCGTGGCCGGCTGCTCGTCGTAGGGCTTGCTCACGGCGATCATGCCGGGCGTGTCCTTGCTGCCGTAGAACTGCATGCGGTCGCCGTTGGCGAAGGTTCGCCGCCCGCCCAGCGGGGCGAGCACCGCGTCATAGAACTTGGTGGCCCGTTCGAGGTCGTTGGTGCCGATAGTCGCGTAGGCGATCATGTGGAATTCCCCTTCCTAATGAACGGAACCCTAGTCGATGACCTGCGCGGAAGCGCAAGGGCCACGTGACGAAAGGTGGCTCCTCGGTCCAATATCGCGATAACGACGGAACCAGGGGAGACGGCATGATGCGCGGCGTGATCGGGGGCCTGATGCTGGCGCTGCTGGCGAGTACGGCCGCGGCGGAGGTCCGTCAGGAAACGCGCGCGGTCCAGGGCCTGAGGGCGCCGGCCGAGCTGATCGTCGACCGCTGGGGCATCCCGCACATCTACGCGAAGTCGTCCCGCGATGCGTTCTTCCTCCAGGGCTACAACGCCGCCCGCGACCGGCTGTGGCAGATCGACCTGTGGCGCAAGCGCGGCCTGGGCCGGCTCTCGGCCAGCCTGGGGCCGGCCTATGTGGCCCAGGACCGGGCGGCGCGCCTGTTCCTCTATCGCGGCGACATGGCCGCCGAGTGGGCCGCCTACGACCCCGGCGGCAAGGAGGCGGTGGAATCCTTCGCGGCGGGCGTGAACGCCTATGTCGCCGAGGTCCGCGCCGGCAAGCGACCGCTGCCCGTCGAGTTCAAGCTGACCTCCAGCCAGCCCGAGGACTGGAAGCCGCAGGAGATCCTGCAGATCCGCAGCCACGCCCTGGTCTCCAACGTGACCTCGGAGGTCGCCCGCGCCCGGGTGGTCTGCGCGGGCGGGGTGGAGGCCGATGCGCTACGCCGCAAGCTGGAGCCCGCGCACAAGCTGGCCGTGCCCAAGGGCCTCGATCCCTGCGACGTGCCGGCCAATGTGCTGGACGACTACACCCGCGCCACCGAAGCGGTCAGCTTCAAGCTCCAGACGGCCAAGACCGCCGAGGCCGAGGCGCCCAAGGCCCTGGCCCAGGTGATCGACGAGCGCGCGGCGGAAGGCTCCAACAACTGGGTGATCTCGGCGGCCCGCAGCGCCACCGGCCGCCCCATCCTGGCCAACGATCCCCACCGTCCGGTGGGCGCACCGTCGCTGCGCTACATCGCCCACCTGGACGCGCCGGGCCTCAGCATCATCGGCGCCGGCGAGCCCGCCCTGCCCGGCGTCTCCTTCGGCCACAACGGGACCACCGCCTTCGGCCTGACGATCTTCTATATCGATCAGGAGGATCTCTACGTCTACGAGACCCAGGGGAACGCCTATCGCTACAAGGGCGCCTGGGAGCCGATGACGGTGGTCAAGGACACCATCGAGGTGAAGGGCGAGGCGCCGCGCCCGGTCGAGCTCCACTACACCCGCCACGGCCCGGTTCTCGCCCAGGACGACGCCAAGGGCCGCGCGTTCGCCCTGCGCACGATCTGGAACGAACCCGGCCTCGCCGGTTACTTCGGCTCGTCGCGGATGTGGCATGCCAAGGGCTGGGACGACTTCCAGACCGCCCGCAACAAGTGGGGGGCGCCGCCGCTGAACCTGGTCTACGCCGACACCAAGGGCGAAACCGGCTGGTCCGCCGCCGGCCGCACGCCGGTGCGGCCCAACTGGGACGGGCTGATGCCGGTGCCGGGCGACGGCAGCTACGAGTGGAAGGGCTTCGTTGAGGACGGCGGCCTGCCGGTCAGCCGCAATCCGAAGGCCGGCTACTTCGCCACCGCCAACGCCATGAACATCCCCGCCGAGCCCGCCTATCCGCGCGAGACGCGCAAGCTGGGCTTCGAATGGGCCGACCCGACCCGCACGATCCGCATCCACGAGGTGTTGGACGCCCTGCCGAAGTCGACCCTGGCCGACTCCATGGCGCTGCAGACCGACAGCGTCAGCCCCCAGGCCCGTCGCGGCGTGGCGCTGCTCCGCACGCTGGACAGCAGCCCCGATCCGAACATCGCCCGCGCCTTGACCGTGCTGAAGGCCTGGGACGGCGCCGAGACCACCGACAGCGTCGCCGCCACGATCTATGAGACCTGGGCCGTCAAGCACCTGGGCGCCTATGCCGTCCTGGCCGCCAAGCAGCCCGCCCCGGTCCGCAAGCTGATCGGCGCCAGTTCGCCCGACCCGATCCTGACCTGGCTGGAGGCCCAGCCCCCTGCCGTGCGCAACCCGGTCATGATCTCCAGCCTCGCCGATGCGCTGAGCGAGCTGCGGGGCCGCCTGGGCTCCGACATGACCACCTGGACCTGGGGCCGCGTGCACCCGGCGCGGTTCGTCCCGGCGATCGCGACCCTCGCCGACCCGCAACTCGCCGCGCAGATGAGCGTGGGGCCGCTGCCGGTCCCCGGCTCGTCCTCGACGCCGCGCGCCGCAACGTGGAAGGCCGAGGACTTCACCCAGATCGCCGGCGCCTCGGTCCGCCTGGTGATGGACGTGGGCGCCTGGGACAACTCCATGGCCATCAACACCCCCGGCCAGTCCGGCGACCCGGCCAGCCCGCACTACCGCGACCTGTTCCCGCTCTGGGCGGCCGGCGCCTACGTGCCCCTGCGCTTCAGCCGCGCGGCGGTCGAAGCCGACGCCGAGACGGTGATGACCCTTACCCCGGCGCCTTAGGCGCCGGCCGCTGCCTTCGCCAGTTGCTCGCCCATCAGGCGGTGCAGCAGGTTGATCGCCTTCAGCGGGCGGACCATCACCTTGAAATGGGTGATCAGGGTCCCGTCGTCGCTGAAGGTGATGATGTCGACGCCGTTGATCGTGATGCCCTCGATCTCGTTCTCGAACTCCAGCACGGCGCCATTTTCGCTGCGCCATTCGCCGACGTATTTGAACCCCGGTCCGCCCAGCACCTCCTCGGCGCTGGCCAGGTACTTGAAGGTGATCTCGCGCCCGCGCTGCGGGGTATGCACCACCGGGCTCTCGAACACGGCGTCGGGATGCAGCAGGTCCCACAGCGCCTTGTGATCATGGGTGCGCATGTACTCGCGCCAGCCATCCAGGGCGGTCATCGGCATCGGGGTTCCTCCACGTCGCGCGCCAGATCGCCGACGACCCCCAGAATGAAGGCCGCCGGCGCAAGCATCCAGCCCGCAGATGCGGCCGACGTCAGTACCGATAGCTCACCCCAACGCCGAACATGCGCGGCGGGCCGGCGATGAAGGTCGGCAGGCCCAGGCTGTCGCCCGTGTTGCCCGCGTCGATGATGAAGGCCTTGTCGGCCAGGTTGGTGGCGAAGGCCTCCAGCGTGAACGGCGAGTCCGGGTTGGTCCACGCCACCCGCAGGTTCACCAGGCCATAGGCCTTCTGGAACTCGTCCTGAACGTTGTCGGCGACGAAGTTGCGCGGCGTCTGCTGGAACGCTGGCAGGTCATTGTTGTCGTCGAAGAAGGTCTTGGACTGCCAGGTGTAGCTGGGCCGGATCGCGATCTGGCCGCCCATCACCGGGATCTTCACGGATGCCGCCAGTGACAGCGTGTGGTCGGGCGAAAGGCGGAAGCGGTTGCCGTCGTAGGCGCCACCCTCGAACCGCGCGTGGCTGTAGGCGTAGGTCGCCAGCAGATCGAGGTACGAGGTCACCGCCCAGTCGGCGGAGCCCTCGAAGCCATAGGCCTTGGCCTTGCCGGCGTTGGTGATCACGAACAACGTGCCCTGCTGCTCGATGGTCTGGAAGTTGTCGTAGTCGTAGCGGTAGACCGAGCCGTCCAGCCGCAGGCGGCGATCCAGCAGCGCCAGCTTGGCGCCGGCTTCGTAGCTGTCGACCGTCTCGGCCTCCACGGGCGAGAACCGCGCCGCCGAGCCGGGCGACGCCGGAGCCAGGGCCGCCAGAACCTCGGGCCGCCGGCCGCGCGCGAACGAGGCATAGAGGTTGGCGTCGTCGGTGGCGGCGTAGCGGGCCACCAGGCGCCACGTGACGCCGTCGTCCTTGAGGTCCTGCTTGAAGACCTGGCCGTTGCCGGTGGTGGGCTGGAAGGTAACCCCGAACAGCGGAAGCTGGCTCTCCGGGATCTGCTGGACGATGGGCAACGCGAGCGCGCCCAGGATCGCCTGGGCCTGAGCCAGGGCAGCGGGCGTACCGGCCGCCGCGATCTGCGCCGCGCCGATGGTCCCGCCCAGCACGCTGCGCCCGCCTACCACCCGCGAGCCGAAGCCCGAGGTCTTGTCGTCGCGGGTGAAGCGGACACCCGCCGAGATTTCCAGCTTGTCGGTGACCTTGAACGTCCCGTCGGCGAAGATGTCGAAGGCGTCCAGGTCGCTGCTGACGTTGGTCTCTTCCACGTGGTTGGACCGCAGGTTGCCGGCGATGGCGGCCGCCTGGGCCGGGGTCAGCACGATGCGGTTGCCGCTGAGCTGGGCGACAAGCCCGCGCACCAGGGCGCCGGTGAAAGCGGTGTTGGCGAACACGGCGGCGGGGGCCGGCGTGGTGGGCGCCAGGCCGAGGCCCGCGGCGCTGGCGCTGAGCTGGCCGGTGACGGCGGCCAAGCCGATCCGCTCGTCGAACTGTAGCGGCAGGCGCTGGCGGTCCTTCGCCTTCAGGAAATTGCCGCCGACGAAGCCCCGGAAACGGCCGCCATCGTCGTAGTTGAGCCGTAGCTCCTGGCTCCATTGCTGGCCGGTGGCGTCGTTCAGGCCGGTGAGGATCGCCAGCGCCGTGCCGTCCGGATCGTAGGTCTCTTCGCTGTCATAGCGGCGATAGGCGCTGACCGAATTGAGCGTCAGGGTGTCCGTGAGTTCGAACGACGCCAGCGCCGTATAGCCGCGAACCATGCGGTCGAGGCCCAGGGGCGTGCCGCCCTCGAAGTTCGACGGCGAGGCCAGCGCCGCGGCGCTCTGCGGACGCCGGTCGCCCAGCACCTGGCCGGTAACGGGGTCCGTGGGCGAATAGCCGCCCGACTTGAACGACGTGCCCGTGGGCTCATCCTTCTGGTAGTTGGCGATCAGGTCGATGGCGATGCGCTCGTTGGGCTCCAGCCGCAGCGCGGCGCGGAAGGCGCTGGTGTCCACCGATTGGAAGGCGTCGCCGCCCAGCGCGTTCTTCACATACCCGTCGCGGGCCTTGATCCGGCCCGACAGCCGCAGCGCCGCGTGCTCGCCCAGCGGCGCGTTCACCGCGCCCTCGCCCATCTTGTACTCGTAGTTGCCGCCCTCGACCTTGAAGTAGGCGTCGAAGCCCTCGGTCGAGGCCTTCTTCTGGATGATGTTCACACCGCCGATCAGGGCGCCGCGCCCGAACAGCGTCGACTGCGGCCCCTTGGCCACCTCGACCCGCTCCAGGTCGAACAGCTCGACATATGACCCCTGAGCCTTGGAGATCGAGACGCCGTCCTGGAACACCGACACGCGGGGCTCGGCCGCCGGGTCGGTTGAGTCGGAGGTGATGCCGCGCATCACGAAGCCGGGGTTGTTCGGCGACTGGTCCTGGACCTCGAAGCCCGGCGTGAACAGCGACAGGTCGGCGAAGTCCTGGATGCCCAGGTTGTCCAGCCGCTCGGCGCCGTAGGCGGTCAGCGAGATCGGCACGTCGATAGCCTGCTGCTGGGTCTTCTGGGCGGTGACGACGATCTCCTCGATCGCCGCGGCCTCCTGCGCCAGCGCCATCGCGGGGATGGCGGACAGGGCGAAGGCGCTCGCCGCGGCCAGCAGCCGCGCACGTGAGATGGTCATGGTCGATCCCCTACGCAGAACGCGTCGGGCCGCCCCTAGCGTGGCCGTGCGACGGTCGCATGACGGTTCGCGGGGTTTCGACGCCACGCATCGCACATCGCGCAGACCTGCGGCGCCGAAGCCTCAATCCCTTACGGGGTAAGGCATTGCGTGATTTCGGCGGTCGCTCAGACCCGGCCGGTCACCGGCAGCAACGCGCCCGTCACCGCCGTCGAAGCCTCGCTGGCCAGGAACAGCATCACCGCCGCCAGGTCGGCCGGCGCGACCCAGGTCGCGACGTTGGCGTCGGGCATGTCGGCGCGGTTGGTGGGGGTGTCCAGGATCGAGGGCAGCACCGCGTTGACGGTGATGTTGTCGCCCTTCAGTTCCTCCGCGAGCGCCTGGGTCAGGCTGTGGACGCCGGCCTTCGCCGCCGCATAGGCGCCCATGCCCATCGCCGCCTTCAGCGCGGCCGACGAGCCCACATTGACGATCCGCCCGGCGCCGCTGCGCTTCAGGTGCGGGATCGCCGCGCGGCAGGCGTTGGCTGCCGTCAGCACGTTCAGCCGGTACATGGCCGGCCAGCTGCCGATCGAGCCCTCCTGCAGCGTTTCCCAGGTGAAGCCGCCGGCGATGTTCAGCAGCGCATCGATCCCGCCGAACCTGTCGGCGACCGCATCCATCGCCGCGCCGGCCGACACCGCGTCGGTCAGGTCCACACCCGGCAGCACCAGCACGTCGTCGCCCGTGGGCAGACCCGCCGGCGCAGCCTTGGCGAAGTCCAGCAGCGCCACGCGCGCGCCCTGCCCGGCCGCAGCCTTCGCCACCGCCTGGCCCAGGACCCCGAAGGCTCCGGTGATCACCACGACACGTCCGGCCATTCGCCAACCCTCAAACGAGAAACGGCCGGGGTCTCCCCCGGCCGTCCCTCAAAACCGCATTTCGGGTCGAAGAGCTAGAGCCGCTCGACGATGGTCACATTGGCCATGCCGCCGCCTTCGCACATGGTCTGCAGGCCGTACTTCTTGCCCCGCGCCTTCAGCGCATAGAGCAGCGTGGTCATCAGCTTGGTGCCCGAGGCGCCCAGCGGGTGGCCCAGCGCGATGGCGCCGCCGTTGACGTTGACCCGTTCCGGATCGGCGCCCAGCTTCTGGATGAAGGCCACCGGCACCGAGGCGAAGGCCTCGTTCACTTCGAACAGGTCGATGTCGTCGACCGACATGCCCGCCCGCTTCAGCGCGCGTTCGGTCGCCGGGATCGGGGCTTCCAGCATGATCACCGGGTCGTGGCCCAGCAGCGACAGGTGGTGGATGCGGGCCAGCGGTGTCAGGTTGTGTTCCTTCAGCGCCTTCTCCGACACCACCATCACGCCGGACGCGCCGTCGCAGATCTGGCTGGAGGTGGCCGCCGTGATCCGGCCGCCCTCGCGCAGCAGCTTCACGCCGCGCATGCCGTCCAGGCTGACGTCGTAGCGGATGCCCTCGTCGCTATCGTGGCGCACCGTGTTGCCCTCGGCGTCGATGCCGTCGATAGCCAGGATCTCGTCCTTGAACGCCCCGCCCTGCGTGGCGGCGATGGCGCGCTGGTGGCTGTGGTAGCCGAACTCGTCCAGCTGGTCCTTGGTCAGGCCGTACTTCTCGGCGACCATTTCGGCGCCCATGAACTGGCTGAACTGGATATTGGGGTAGCGCTCCTCCATCCGGGCGCTCTTCGGAATGCCGAACCCTTCCTTGGCCGGCAGCGAGACCGACAGGCCCATGGGCACGCGGGTCATGCTCTCGACGCCCGAGGCGATGACGATGTCCATCGTGCCGCTCATGATCGCCTGGGCCGCGAACTGCAGCGCCTGTTGCGAGCTGCCGCACTGGCGGTCGACCGAGGTGGCCGGCACGCTTTCCGGCAGCTTGGAGGCCAGCACGGCGTTGCGCGCGATATTGGTCGACTGCTCGCCCACCTGCATGACGCAGCCCATGACCACGTCCTCGACGGCGGCCGGGTCGACGCCCGTGCGGTCCATCAGTTCGTTCAGGGTCACGGCCGCCAGGTCGGCGGGGTGCCAGCCGCGAACGCGACCACCCTTGCGGCCGCCGGCGGTGCGGGTCGCGGCGACGATATAGGCCTCGGCCATCTGAATGCTCCCAATGCTCGTTTGCGCCCCTCTCGGCGCTTCGAGCGAATGTGTAGGCGGGGCGCCCTTGCGTAAGACAACGCAGGTGACGGCGGCGTCACCTGCGGGCGGCGAACACCTGCTTGAGAATCCCCTCCAGCCCGTCCTTGTCGACGCCATCGAAGGCGGCCGGCCGGTCGGAGTCCACGTCGAACACCGCGATCAGCTTGCCGTCGGGATCGAACACCGGCGCCACGATCTCGCTGGCCGAACGGCCGTCGCAGGCGATGTGGCCGGGGAACGCGTGGACGTCCTCCACGACCTGGGTCTGGCCGGTGGCCGCCGCGGTCCCGCAGACGCCGCGTCCGAAGGCGATCCGCATGCAGCCCAGCGTGCCCTGGTACGGCCCCACGACCAGCTCGGCCTCCCGGGTCTCATCGACCACGTAGAACCCGGTCCAGAAGTAGTGGTCGAAGGTGCTGGCCAGCATCGACGCGACGGTCGCCATCCGCGCCGTCAGGTTCGGCTCGCCGTCCAGGACGGCGGCGATCTCCTCGGCCACGGCGGCGTAACGCTGGGCCTTCTCGGCGGGCAGGATCAGGTCGTTGAACGCTTCGGCCATGGCGGTGATGTAGCGACGCCGGAACGCGCCCGCTAGGCGTCCGTGGCGTCAGCCCGGATACGCTTTCCCCAACAACGCAAGGGAGGAAGCACATGACGGATATTCTGGACCTCGGGGGCCGCGTCGCCCTCGTCACCGGCGCCGGCCAAGGCGTCGGCCGACAGGTCGCCCTGCAGCTGGCCGACGCGCAAGGGTCGGGCGGCGTGGTCGTCAACGACTACGTCCTGGCCCGCGCCGAGGCGGTGGCGGAGGAGATCCGCGCGGCCGGCGGCAAGGCCCTGGCGCTCCAATGCGACGTCTCCGATCACGCCGCGGTCAAGGACATGGTGGCCAAGGCCGCCGCCGATCTGGGCGTCGTCGGCATCCTGGTCAACAATGCCGGCAACGCGGGGGCGACCCCCTCAGCGGAACTCGGGAAGCCTTTCTGGGAGACCAGCCCCGAGGTCTGGAACAGCTTCATCGGCGTCAACCTGTACGGCGTGATGAACTGCACCGCCGCGGTGATCCCGGGCATGCTGGAGCGCCAGGCGCCCGGCCGGATCATCACCGTCATCTCCGACGCCAGCCGCTGGGGCGACGCGGGGCTTGAGATCTACGCCGGTGCCAAGGCCGGCGCCGCGGGCTTCATGCGCTCGGTGGCCCGCTCCCTGGGCCGCTACGGCATCACCGCCAACTCGGTCGCCATCGCGCTGACCGCCACGCCCGCCGTCGAGCGCACGCTGAACGGCGACCCGGAGCGCCTAAAGCGCACCCTGGAGAAGTACATCATCCGCCGCCCCGGCCGCCCCGACGACATCGCCAACATGGTGCAGTTCCTGTCGTCCGACGCCTCCAGCTGGATCACCGGCCAGGTCTATCCGGTGAACGGCGGCTTCTCGTTCGCGCTGTGAGCCGCGACGCGGGCGCCTCTCCGGGCGTCCGCGTGTCTCAGGCGGGGTAGCCCAGCCGGATCGCCACGGCCACGTCGCCGCCGACCTCATCGCCGCCCGGACCAGAAGCGCTTTCGATCCCGGCACGACGAATGGTCTATTTTCCAAGCAAAGATCTTGAGCCATCGACGGCTCAAGCGAACCGCCGATGGCTCTAGCGTCGCTCGGCCAGAAACCCCTCGGCCATCAGCCGAAAGGCGTCGGCGGCTTTCGGCATGGCGGACTGCGGGTCGTCGCTGGCCGCCACCCAAAGCGCCGCGTTCAGCGCGGCACCGGATAACAGGCGGGCGGCGGCCTCGACATCGACGGGGGCCATGACGCCGTCGGCGATCAGCGTCGCGACCGCCTGCTTCGTGCCTTGCAGACACGCGTTCTGGCTGGGCCAGCGCGAGGGGTCACCGAGAAAGGCGGGGCCGTCCAGCAGCACGATCCGTCGCACTTCGGGATCCAGCGCCATCGCGATATAGGCCACGCCTTCCGCCAGCAGCTGTTCCCACGCATCGCCCGCGTCCGCGCTCGCCGCCCGGGCCCGCGCCGCCATCTCGCCATCGACTTCCGCCACGACGGCCGCGAGCAGTCCCGTCTTGTCGCCGAAGTTGGGATAGAGCGCGCCCCGCGTCAGGCCGACGGACGCCGTCAACTCATCCATCGACGACGCGGCAAACCCGTCCGACGCGAACGCCTTTCGCCCGGCGGCGATCAACTTGCGGCGGTTTTCCTCCATCGTTTCCACGCGACGCCGTGCAGCCACAGCCAGCCTCCCCTTCACATACGAAACGTATATCTATTGACATACGCTGCGTACATGAGTTTTATATACGCTACGTATCTGAAATGGCGTGGAGCGGGACGATCCATCGACGCCGCGCCCTCAACCGACAACAGGAGACTTCCCCATGGCCCGACGTGACGCCGTTTTCCCCGCCGGTCGGCAGGACCTCTACGCGACGAACAGCTATTCGGCCGCGATCCGATCGGGCGATCTGTTGTTCGTGTCCGGGCAGGTCGGTAGCCGCGACGATGGATCGCCAGAGCCGGACTTCGAGGCTCAGGTCCGCCTGGCGTTCGCCAACCTCAAGGCCACCCTGCAAGCGGGTGGATGCGAGCTGGACGACATCGTTGACGTCACGACCTTCCACACCGATCCGGAGAACCAGTTCGGCACGGTCTTGGCCGTCAAAGGGGACGTCTTCCCCGAGGCGCCCTATCCGAATTGGACGGCGATCGGCGTCAATTGGCTCGCGGGCTTCGACTTCGAGATCAAGGTCATCGCCCGCATCCCCGGCTGACATCCCCGGGCTGGAGCGCCCTGGCGGCATGGTGCGGCGGCTGATGTGGCGTTCCACGGTCCGGCGCCGTCGCCCACAGCGCCGCTCCCACGACCGGATTTGACGCACCGCCGTGTTTCCCTCTCCGCATGTTCGAGGCGACCGACATGCCCTCCCGCGAGGAGGAGATGCTGGCGCGGCTGGCCGAGTTGGATCTCGCCGCCGCGGAGAAGACGCATGGCAAGCTCATGGCCGCCGAAGACACCGCCGAGATCTCCGACCTGGGCCGCGCGTACCAACGCCTGTCGCGCTCGCTGCGCCAGACCCTGGCGCTGAAAGCCAGGCTGGCCCGCGAACGCCAGGTCGCTGCCGCCAACGCCCCGCCGCCGACGTGGCCGCACACCGAACTCAAGCGGCTGAGGCCGCCCGTCCGGGCCCATGTCGACAAGGTCCACGAGGCGGTCATGCGCTTCGTCGAGCGCGAGGTCGAACGCGGCGATTACGAGGACCACGAGATCGAGGCCTATGAGGTCGTCTTGGAGCGCGCCAGGGACGACGGGTTCACCGAGACCCCCGTGGCCGACCTGGTCATCGAGGCCCTGGAGACCATGGCCCTGATTGAACCCGCCGACGATGAGGCGGAGGCCGACGACGCGCCGGGCCTGGAGACCGAGGGTCTCGGTCCGCCGCGCCAGAGCTCCGCCTGATCCGACGCGGGACGCCAATCGTCGTCCATGACCGACACGAACGGACGGGAGCCATCCCGGGTCGCCCCGTCGGCTGTTCGTGTGATCGTGGGCAAGCCAGGCAGCGCCGCCGACGCGCCGTCCGTCGACGGCTTCTGGACAAAGCGCGCGGGTCCGCCTTTTCTCACCGCCCTGTTCAGGTTCGGGAGTTCGGGATGCGGCTGGCGATTCTGGCGACGGTGATGGCTCTGGCGACCGCGGGCGCGGTCTCGGCCCAGGTCGCCGACGGCCCCTCGAAGATCTTCGGCGCGCGGGACCTGTTCGGCCTGCAGATGGCCAGCGATCCGCAGGTCAGGCCCGACGGCGGCGCGGTGGCCTATGTCCGTCTGGCCAACGACATCATGACCGACCGGGCGAAGCGCTCGATCTGGCTGGTGGACACCGCCACCGGGGTCCAAACGCCGCTTGTCGTCGACGACGCCGCCAACCTGTCGCCCCGCTGGTCGCCGGACGGCTCGCGCCTCGCCTATGTGGCCGCCGGCCCGGACGGCGCGCAGCTCTACGTCCGCTGGATCGCCTCGGGCCGCTCGGCGAAGATCGCCACGCTGGAGCAGGCGCCCAACGACATCGCGTGGTCGCCGGACGGCAAGACCCTGGCCTTCACCATGCTGACCCTGGACGAGGGCCGGTCCCTGGCCCCGCCCGTCAAGCGCCCGGACGGCGCCAAGTGGGCCGAGCCGCTGAAGGTGATCGACCGCGTCACCTATCGCGCGGATGGCGAGGGCTTCCTGAAGCCCGGCTACCGGCACCTGTTCGCCGTGTCCGCCGACGGCGGCCAGCCGCGCCAGCTCACCTTCGGCAAGTTCGACGACGCCGGCCCCATCGATTTCAGCCGCGACGGCAAGTCGGTGCTGTTCTCCACCAACCGCGCCGACACCTGGGAGCGCGATCCGCAGGAGGCCGAGGTCTATGCGGTGGGTCTGGCCGACGGTGCGCTGAGCCGCCTGACCAACCGGGTGGGGCCGGACGTCAGTCCGGTCGTCTCGCCGGACGGCTCGAAGATCGCCTACCTGGGCTTCGACGACGCCCGGAAGCGGGGTTACGAGAATGCCCGCCTCTACGTCATGGATAGGGACGGCAAGAACGGCCGCGTCCTGACCGGCGCCCTGGACCGCAGCGTCGCAGACCCCGCGTGGGCCGCCGACGGCAAGAGCGTCTATGTCCTCTACGACGATCAGGCCGTGCCCAAGGTGGCCCGCGTGGGTCTGGACGGGAAGATCGAGACGGTCGTCTCCGGCCTGGGCGGCGGCGGCCTGGACCGCCCCTACACCGGCGGCCAGTTCTCCGTGAGCCGGAACGGCGTGGTGGCCTTCACCGACGCCTCGGCCGCGCGGCCGTCCGACCTGGCGATCTGGCGCGGCGGCAAGGCCCAGCGCGTCACCGACCTCAACGCCGACCTGCTCGGCGCCAAGACCCTGGCGAAGGTCGAGGCCCTGCCCGTCACCTCCAGCTTCGACAAGCGGCCGATCGGCGCCTGGATCGCCCTGCCCCCCAATTTCGACCCGGCCAAGAAGTATCCGCTGATCCTGGAGATCCATGGCGGGCCGTTCTCGGCCTACGGACCCAGCTTCTCCACCGACGTCCAGCTCTACGCGGCGGCCGGCTATATCGTGGTCTATTCCAACCCGCGCGGCTCGACGGGCTACGGCGACGAGTTCGCCAACACCATCGACCGCAACTATCCCAGCCACGACTACGACGACCTGATGAGCGTGGTGGACGCCGCCATCGCCAAGGGTTCGGTGGACGACAGGCGGCTCTATGTCACCGGCGGCTCCGGCGGCGGCGCGCTGACCGCCTGGATCGTCGGCAAGACCGATCGCTTCCGCGCCGCGGCCACCCAGAAGCCGGTGATCAACTGGACCAGCGAGGTCCTGACCACCGACGGCTACAACTTCATGGCCGCCTACTGGTTCGGGAAGATGCCGTGGGAGGACCCGCAAGGGTACTGGGCCCGCTCGCCGCTCAGCCTGGTGGGCAATGTGAAGACCCCGACCCTGGTCGTGGTCGGCGAGAACGACGACCGCACGCCCCCGTCCGAGGCCGACCAGTACTTCGCCGCCCTGCAGCTCCGCGGCGTTCCCACCGCCTTGGTTCTGGTGCCGGGCGCCAGCCACGGCGGCATCGCGGCCCGGCCCTCGCAGTCCGCGGCCAAGGCCGGCGCGATCCTCGCCTGGTTCGAACGCTACAAGTAACTGCTTGTCGCGTGCGGGTTGCACGCGGATGCCAAGCGCCACGGAACATGGTTTATTCCGGGGACATGTCGCGGGAAGCCCCCAACACGAGTATCCGC
Organism: Alphaproteobacteria bacterium; assembly: GCA_018821435.1. Lineage (GTDB taxonomy): Bacteria > Pseudomonadota > Alphaproteobacteria > Caulobacterales > Caulobacteraceae > Phenylobacterium. The sequence continues at coordinate 78,643 of JAHJME010000030.1, read as the reverse complement.
GTGGCCGCGCGTCTGGCCAACGCCTTTGCTTTGGACCTGGTGAAGCTGGGCGGGTTTGGCCGTGACGTGATCGACGGCCTGCTGATGGCCGCGATCAGCCAGGCCAACGTCGCCCAGATCACCCGCAATGCCGACCTTCAGCGCCGTTATGCGACCCTGGACCAGCCGCCCCCGGACGAGCTGCGTCGGCCGGTCAGCATCAGCGCCATCGCCAACTCGCTGCGCATCCCGTTCGAGACGGCTCGGCGAAGGATCACCGCCCTGATCGACGCCGGCGTCGTGCGCACCGCGGCGCGCGGCGTGATCATCCCCACCAGCCCTCTGACCTCGCCGTTCTACCGGATGGGGGCCGAGGCGAACTACGGCTTGGTCCGCAACCTGTACTTCCGGCTGCGCGGCATCGGCCTGCTGGAAGATCTGCCGCGGCCGAACGGTCCGGCCTTCGACCCCGCCGACCCGCCGATCCGTCTGGTGATCCGCCTGTCGTCCGACTACCTGCTGCGCCTGGCCGAGCCGGTGAGCGAGCACATGGGCGACCTGGTCACCGGCCTGATCCTGATGGACATGATCCACGCCAACACCCAGCACCTGACCGACGCCGACGCCGGCGACCCGGATGGCGACTGGTCGCCCGAGGGCTTCGTCCCCGACCGGATGCGCCGGCCGGTCCGGGCTGTGCTGCTGTCAGAGCGCCTGGGCATCCCGCAGGAGACGGTCCGCCGTCACCTGCAGCGGCTGGTCAAGGCCGACCAATGCGAACGAAAGGAGGACGGATATCTGGCGCCGGCCCGGATTCTGGCCCGGGCGCCTTTTGTCCAATACATGCTGGACAATCAGTCGCACCTGCACCGGTTGTACACAGGACTGGCGGATTTCGGTGTTCTCTCCGAGTGGGAGCGCGAAATTCTCGCCCTTCGCGGGGCAGCCTGACCGAAACGGGAACGCGGCATGCCCCCAAAATGGGTAGCCGGTCGTTTCCAAGCTAGGCCACGCTGCCTCAACTTATAGACGTACCTCGGGGGAGGTACGGGCGCGGGGGCTGTTTCATCGGGGGGTGAGGCGGCTCCCGCATCACCGAGGTCGGGGACCATGACAAGGCCATTGGAACGAGAGATCGAGGGCGCGCCCCTGGCGGGCGGCGCCGAGATCGGACGGGGTGACGGACCCCATCCGGTCGACCGACACGTCGGCCTGCGCATCCGCATGCGCCGGAAGGAAATGGGGGTCAGCCAGGAGCGCCTGGCGGAATCCCTCGGCATCACCTTCCAGCAGGTCCAGAAGTACGAGCGTGGCGCCAATCGCGTCAGCGCTTCGAAGCTCTGGGAGATCGCCGCGGCGCTCAAGACGCCCGTGGCCTACTTCTACGACGGCCTGGGCGACCAGGAGGCCATCGCCGCTCAACGCGACGCGGCCCAGGAATTTATGCTCTCCAGCGAGGGCATGGAGCTGATGGCCGCCTTCCCGAAGATCTCCGAGCCGGCCATCCGCCGCAAGATCGTCGAGCTCGTCCGCGTCGTCGCGGAAGAGAGCTAAGCCACCGCACGCTCCGGCCCGGCCGCGTCCGCCTCGGACGTCGCCGCGCTGAGCGCCGCGAACAGGGCCGCCGCTTCGATCGGCTTGGCCACATGGTCGTCCATGCCGGCGGCCAGATACTGCTCCACCTGATGCGACATCGCGTTGGCGGTCAGCGCCACGATCGGCGTCCGCGCCCGCCCTGTCAGGATCTCCCGAGCCCGGATCGCGGCGGCGGCGCTGAGGCCGTCCATCACCGGCATCTGGATATCCATCAGGATCACGTCCCAGGCGGCCGCCTCCCAGGCCTCGACCGCCGCCTGGCCGTTGTCGACCACCGTCGGATCGACGCCCAGTTGGTGCAGTAGGGTCTTCAGGACCAGCTGGTTCACGGCGTTGTCCTCGGCGGCCAGCACCCTGAGCGCGATGGGCCGAAGCTCCGTCGGCGGCGGCTCGGGCGCCAGCCCCATCGGCGGCCTGGCCTCGCCCACCCGCGGCAGCGGAACCCGCAGGGTGAAGCAGGAGCCCTGCCCCAGCACGCTCTCCACCGTCACGTCGCCGCCCATCAGGTGCGCCAGTTCGCGGCAGATCGACAGCCCCAGGCCCGTTCCGCCGAATTGCCGGGTGGTCGAGGAGTCGAGCTGATCGAACTTGCCGAACAGCCTGCTGAGGTTCTCGTCCGAGATGCCCATGCCGGTGTCGCGCACCGACAGCCGCAGCATGCCCTCGTCGGGCGTCGCGCAGACGCGGATCTCGCCCTGCTCGGTGAACTTCAGGGCGTTGGAGATCAGGTTGTAGAGGATCTGGCGGAGCCGCGTCGGGTCGCCCTGATACCGGCCCCGCGCCGGTTCGACGTCCAGCGCGAAGCTCAGACCCTTCTTGTTGGCCAGGGCGGTAAACGCCGAATAGGCCCCGCGCGCGACCTCATCCAGGTCGAACTCGATCGACTCCAGCTCCAGCTTGCCGGCCTCGATCTTCGACAGGTCCAGCAGGTCGTTGAGGATCGCCAGCAGGCTCTCACCCGAGCGGTGGACCACCGAGAGGCGGTCGCGCTGCACGGCGCTCAGCTCGTCGGCGGCCATGGCCTGGGCCATGCCCAGCACGCCGTTCAGCGGCGTACGGATCTCGTGGCTCATGGTGGCCAGGAACACGCTCTTGGCGCGGTTGGCGGCCTCGGCGGCCAGTTCCTTCTCCTGGGCCTTGCCCTTGGCCTGGCGCAGCGCCGTGCGGCTGCGGGCCAATAGCTGGCGGGCGTAGTGCAGGAAGTTGACGATGCTGACGGCGGCGGCGGCCACCGCGACGAAGGCCGGAATTCCGAAGTCCGCATCGACCAGCAGCTTGCCCGCCATGGCGCTCATGGTCACCGCATAGGGCGCGAGCAGCAGGCGGAACGGGTTCAGGTCGGCGTAATACTGCAGCAGGATGTAGGTGCAGGCGATCATCACCGAGACGACCGCGAAGGCCATGGCGACCGGATCGCCGGTCCACCACAGCGCCACGATCGGCGCGCACTGCACCACCGTCGAGGCGAAGCTGGACGAGATCATCAGCCGTGCGATCCGCCGGCTCTCGGCCGCGTCCGCCGCCCGGCCCATGGCGCCCACCAGCCGGTGGTTCAGATAGAGGCCGAAGGCGATGGCGCACAGCCAGGCCAGCGCCAAGCGCCAGTCGGTGTAGGCGCTGGCCACAGCCGTCATCGCGAAGCTGGAGACCATTCGCGGGATGTAGTTGCGCGCGGACGCAGCGAGGAGGCCGAAGCCTGTGGGACCGGGCAAGGCCGGCCGTCCCGTCGTGTTTCCCGCGCTGCCGGCGTTCCCCTCCAACAGCATTCCCCCTTTGTATTTTCGGGAAGTCTGCGGCTGTCGGAGTTAATCGCAGGTCAACCGTGCGGTGTGACACGAGGTTGCACAGACCCCACCGCGTTCTTCGCAACCGGCGATCGGTCCGAAGCTTGGCCGGAAAAGCATTCGCAAGATCTCGCGACAGGCCGCCATGCCTCGGCGCGTCCGAGCTGAATTCCCATTTTCACATGAGAATTCCCATAATTTACCAATAATCAAACTGAGCTTGGGATTGTGTGCCTCGGCGGGGCCTGACCGGCGTCGTCTAGTCCTCACGGCAATGGCGAGAACTCCCAATGCGGTCGTTTCAGTCCCCCTACTGTCGTCAACCGCGGCTTCGCCAGACGTCCACGCACCCCCGGACGGCCGTGAGGGCTGACCCGTACGCCGCCGCCCTGTGAACGGTCGGCGGGACGCCTCCTGGACCTCGCGAGGTTCCGCGGCGCCCGCCGGCCGTCCCTTCGCCCCGACCCTGCCAGAACAGCATCCGAGAGTCCGATGACCCTGCTCAACAACCTCAATATCTCCAAGAAGCTCGCCGCAGGCTTCGCGGTCGTCGTGACCGTGGTCGCCGTCATGTGTCTCGCCGTGTTCGGCAGCCTGATGAGCATCAGCAAGGCCATCGACGCCAACGACGCCAGCGTCGCCCAACTGGACGCCGCCTCCGACATCCTGATGGCGCGGGTCGACCGGTCCGCCGGCGTGCGCGGCCTTGTCGCCAGCGGCGACCCGTCCTTCATGAAGCAGATCGAAGCCAACCATAAGAAGGCCGACGAGGCGCTCGCGGAACTCACCAAGATCGCGCCGGAAGACGCCACGCAGATCGCGAAGATCAAGGCTGAGATGGCGAAGGTCGATGGCGAGGAAGCTCAGCTCATCGCCGCCGGCATGGACCCGACCCAGCAGGCCACCGCCATGATGGAGCTGGGCACCAAGGGTCGCACCGCCACGCTCAAGGCGCTGGTAAACGAATACCTCGACCAGGAATCGGCCGTCCTGGCGCAGCGCTCGAAAGCGCAAGACGCGTCCCAGGCCTTCGCCATCACCCTGCTCGCCGTCGGCAGCCTGTTGGCCATCGCCATGTCGGTGGTGATGGGCGCCCTGCTCTCCGCCGCCATCGCCAAGCCGGTGGCCGCCATGACCGCGGCGATGGGCAAGCTCGCCGCGGGCGACAACAACGTCGACGTCCCGGCCCGGGGCCGCAAGGACGAGGTGGGCCGCATGGCCGACGCCGTCCAGCACTTCAAGGACGCCGCCATCGAGAAGATCCGCCTGGAAGGTGAGGCCGGCGAGGCCCGCAAGGCCGCCGACTCCGCGCGTCAGAACGCCGAGACCGAACGCGCCGCCAACGCCGCCGAGCAGGCCAAGGTCGTGGAAGGCCTGGCCACCGGCCTGGAGCGCCTGGCCGCCGGCGCCCTGACCTTCCGCCTGAACGACACCTTCCCGACCCACTACGAAAAGCTGCGCGCCGACTTCAACCGCGCCATGGACACCTTGCAGGACACCATGCGCGAAGTGGCCACCAACGCCACGGCGGTGCGGTCCGGCGCGGGTGAGATCAGCCAGGCGTCCGACGACCTGTCGCGCCGCACGGAACAACAGGCCGCCAGCCTCGAAGAAACCGCCGCCGCCCTGGACGAGATCACCGCGACGGTCCGCAAGACCGCCGAGGGCGCCGCTCAGAGCCGCGAGGCCGTGGGTTCGGCCAAGGCCGACGCCGAACGCTCGGGCGTCGTCGTCCGCGACGCCGTCGCCGCCATGAGCGAGATCGAGAACTCGGCCCAGCAGATCGGCAACATCATCGGCGTGATCGACGAGATCGCCTTCCAGACCAACCTGCTGGCGCTGAACGCCGGCGTCGAAGCGGCGCGGGCCGGTGACGCGGGCCGCGGCTTCGCGGTCGTCGCCTCGGAAGTGCGCGCGCTGGCCCAGCGCTCGGCCGAAGCGGCCAAGGAGATCAAGACCCTCATCTCGGCCTCCTCGCAGCAGGTGAACCGCGGCGTGGGCCTGGTGGGCGAGACCGGCCAGGTGCTGGAGCGCATCCTGACCCAGGTGACCTCGATCAACGGCGCGGTCACCGAGATCGCCGCTTCCGCCCAGGAACAGGCCACCGGCCTGCAGCAGGTGAACACCGCCATCAACCAGATGGACCAGGTGACCCAGCAGAACGCCGCCATGGTCGAACAGGCCACCGCCGCCAGCCACGCGCTGTCGTCGGAAAGCGAGGCCCTGTCGCGCCTGATGGCCCGCTTCGAGCTTGGCGGGAACGCGGTTCAGGCCGCCCCGGTCCAGCACCGCGCCGCGCCGGCTCAGCACCACGCGCCGGTCCCGGCCATGAAGTCCACCGGCCGCGGCGGCGCCGCCCCGAAACCGGCCTTCGAAGCCGAAGCCGACGCCTGGGACGAGTTCTAGGGATGACGGACCAGACCCTCATCCTGGGCGACAGCCTGGAAATGACCGCCGCCGGGCCGCTCCACAAGGAGCTGCTGGGCCGGCGGGGCCAGCCGGTCACGCTCGACGCCTCACAGGTGCGGCGGATCGGCGGCCAGTGCCTCCAGGTTCTGCTGTCGGCCCAGACGACCTGGGCGGCGGACGGCGCGGCCTTCGAGATCACCGACCCGTCCACCGAGTTCACCGACGGCCTCGCCCTGATGGGAGCTTCCCACCTGGCGCCGACCCTCGCCCTTTCCCTTGTCCAGGACTGACCCCATGAGCATGACTGTCCTCACCGTCGACGACTCCAGGACGATGCGCGAAATGCTGCGTCTGGCGCTCGCCGACGCCGGCTTCCGCGTGATCCAGGCCGAAGACGGCATCCATGGGCTGGAGGTCCTCCAGGGCGAGACGCCCCAGGTGATCGTCACCGACATCAACATGCCTCGCATGGACGGCTTCGGCTTCATCGAGGAAGTCCGCGGCGACCAGCGCTATCGCGGCATCCCGATCCTGGTGCTGACCACCGAAAGCGACTCCGAGAAGAAGAACCGCGCGCGAATGGCCGGAGCCACCGGCTGGATCGTGAAGCCGTTCAACCCGGTCAAGCTGGTGGACGCCATCCGCCGCGTCGCCGCCTGACCCACCCGAGCCAAGAATAGGAAACCACGCCCGTGGATCCCCTAGCCGCCATCCTCGAGACGTTCTTCCAAGAGTGCGAAGAGCAGCTCGCCGAGCTCGAATCCGGACTGCTCGCCATGGAAGGCGGTGACACGGACCCCGAGACCATCAACGCCGTCTTCCGAGCGGTGCACTCGATCAAGGGCGGCGCCGGGGCCTTCAGCCTGGAGTCGCTGATCCGCTTCGCGCACGTCTTCGAGACGGCGTTGGACGAAATGCGGTCGGGCCGCCTGGCGCCGTCGGGCGAGGTGCTCAAGAGCATGCTGCGCGCCGCCGACGTCCTCGCGGACCTGGTGCGCGCGGCCCAGGCCAAGGAAGAGGGCGAACACCCGAACGCCGCCATCCTGGTCGAGGAACTGAAGGCCATGAGCGGCGCCGCGGGCGACGCCGACGAGTCCGAGGAAGACTGGGGCGACTTCGAGTTCAAACCGACCGCCGTGGCGTTCGAGACGCCTGAGGCCCCCGAGACGCCCGCGGGCGCCGCGGGCTTCAAGGTGACGTTCAAGCCGCGCGCCGACCTGTACGCCAAGGCCAACGAAGCCGCCCTGCTGCTGCGCGAACTCGGCCGGCTGGGCGCCATCGAGGTCGAGCTGAACGCCCATGACGTGCCGCCGCTCCACGAGATGGACCCGGAGGCGGCCTACCTGTCGTGGACCATCACGGTTACCGGCGACGCCGACGAAACCGCCGTGCGCGAAGTCTTCGAGTGGGTCGACGGCGACTGCGAGCTCACCATCGAGCCGCTGGGCGACGCACCCCAGGCCGACGCCGGCGAAGCCCCGTTCGACCTGTCGGCGCTGCTGGCCCGGGTGCAGGGCGACAGCCCGGCCATGGCCGCGCCGGAGCCGGATGCGCCCGTCGCTTTCGAACCGATCCCCGAACCGCCGGCCCCCGCGCCGGTCGTGGTCGCGGCGCCCGCCCCCATCGCGGCCGCCAACGAAACGGCGCTTGATGGCCCTGCGGCCGCCGCCGCGCGCAAGACCGAGGCCGGCGCCACAATCCGCGTCGACCTGGACCGTGTCGATCGCCTGATCGACCTGGTCGGCGAGTTGGTCATCAACCAGGCCGTCCTGGCCCAGCGCGTGATGGAAGCCGGCCTCGCCCGCGCCTCCGCCGTCGCCATGGGGCTGGACGAACTGGAGCAGCTGACCCGCGAGATCCAGGACAGCGTCATGGCCATCCGGGCGCAGCCCGTGAAGTCGGTCTTCCAGCGGATGCCGCGCCTGGTGCGCGAGGTCGCCGCAATGACCGGCAAGCCCGTGCGTCTGGTGACCGAAGGCGAAGGCACCGAGGTCGACAAGACCGTCATCGAGCGCCTGGCCGACCCGCTGACCCATATGATCCGCAACGCGATCGACCACGGACTGGAAAGCCCGGAAAAGCGCGCCGTGGCGGGCAAGCCGGCCGAAGGCGTCGTGCGGCTCTCCGCCGCCCACCGCTCGGGCCGGATCGTCATCGAAGTCTCCGACGACGGCGCCGGCATCAACCGCGAACGGGTGAAGTCCATCGCCATCGAGAAGGGCTTGATCTCGGCCGAAGCGACGCTCTCCGACGAGGAGGTCGACAACCTGATCTTCATGCCGGGCTTCTCCACCGCCAGCGAGGTCAGCGACATCTCGGGCCGTGGCGTCGGCATGGACGTGGTCCGCCGCTCCATCCAGGCGCTGGGCGGCCGCATCACCATCACCTCGCGTCCCGGCAAGGGCTCGACCTTCACCATGAGCCTGCCCCTCACCCTGGCGGTGCTGGACGGGATGGTGGTGTCGGTCCAGGGCCAAACCCTGGTCGCCCCGATCACCGCGATCGTCGAGACGCTTCAACCGAAGCCCGCCGATGTCCACAGCCTGGGCGGCCACGCCCGGGTGATCTCGATCCGCGGCGGCTTCGTGCCCCTGATCGACGTGGGCATGGCGCTGGGCTACCGGCGCGAGCCGCTGCCGGCCAGCCAGGGCGTCGCCCTGCTGATCGAAGGCGAAGGCGGCGCCCGCGCGGCCCTCCTGGTCGACGCGATCCAGGGCCAGCGCCAGGTGGTCATCAAGTCGCTGGAAGCCAACTATCGCCAGGTCCCTGGCGTCGCCGCCGCGACCATCCTCGGCGACGGCCGCGTGGCCCTCATTCTCGACATCGACACCATCGTCGCCGTTTCGCGCGGCGAGATGCGCAAGGCAGGCTGAACATGAACCAGATCGTTAGTCAGAGCGGCCAGAACCACGCTGGCGGCATGCGGGAGCTGATCTCCTTCCGCATCGGCGCGCAGGAGTTCTGCGTCGACATCATGGCCATCCGCGAGATCCGCGGCTGGACCGCGGCCACGGCGCTGCCGCAGTCGCCGTCGTTCGTCCGTGGCGTGATCAACCTGCGCGGCGCGGTGCTGCCCATCGTCGACCTGGCCTCGCGCCTGGGCTTCGAGAGCACCGAGGCCAACGACCGCAACGTGATCATCGTCGCCCAGATCGGCGAGCAGGTCGTGGGCCTGCTGGTCGACGCCGTCAGCGACATCCTGACGATCACCGACGACATGATCCAGCCGACCCCGGACGTGGCGTCCGAGACGGCCAAGACCTTCGTGCGGGGCCTGATCCCCATGGAAGGCCGGATGATCAGCCTGATCGGCCTCGAGCGCGTGCTGCCCGACCTGGAGCTGGAAGCCGCCTGATGACCGCCAGCGCGCCGACATCTACGCGCCCGGGCGCGAATATGGTCGATGGCGAGTTCGCCTTCACCGAAGCCGATTTCCGCAGGATCTCGGCGATGGTGCATGGCGACGCCGGCATCCACCTGCCCGACGCCAAGGCGACGCTGGTCTATTCCCGGCTGGCCAAACGCCTGCGCGCGCTGGGCCTGACCAGCTTCAAGGACTATTGCGCGCTGGTCTCGGCGGTCGAGGGCGTGGACGAGCGGCAGAAGATGCTGGCGGCGCTGACCACCAACGTCACCCGCTTCTTCCGCGAGCCGCATCACTTCGAGCACCTGAAGGAAAAGGTGCTGCCGCCCCTGCTGGACGCCGCGCGTCGCGGCGGCAAGGTGCGCATCTGGTCGGCGGCCTGCTCCAGCGGCCAGGAGCCGTTCTCGGTGGCGATGACCATCCTGTCGCTGATGCCCGAGGCGCCCGACCGCGACATCAAGATCCTGGCCACCGACATCGACCCCAACATGGTCGCCGAGGGCCGCTCCGGGACCTATGCCGCTCACCTGTTGGACGGCGTGCCGGACAACTACCGCAAGCGCTGGACCAGTTCCGTCGCCGGCGGCGAGGTTCGTATGGCCGACGAACTGCGCGCCCTGGTCACCTTCAACGAGCTGAACCTGATCGGCGACTGGCCGATGAAGGGCTCGTTCGACGCCATCTTCTGCCGCAACGTCGCGATCTACTTCGAGGACGACACCCAGGCCCGCCTGTGGAGCCGGTTCGCGCCCCTGAACAAGGTGGGCGGCACGCTCTACATCGGTCACTCCGAGCGGATCCAGGGCGCGGCGGTCGACCTCTACAAGCCCGACGGCGTCACCACCTATCGCCGCGTCGCCGAGGCCGCCCGATGATCCGCGTCCTCGTCGTCGACGACTCCAGCACCATGCGCCGCCTGATCAGCGCCGCGCTGTCCGCCGACCCCGAACTGACGGTCGTCGGCGAGGCGGGCGATCCGTTGGAAGCGCGCGAGGCGATCAAGGCGCTGAACCCCGACGTCATCACCCTCGACGTCGAGATGCCGAACATGAACGGCCTCGACTTCCTGGAGCGGCTGATGCGACTGCGGCCCATGCCGGTGGTGATGGTCTCGACCCTCACCGCCCGCGGCGCCGAGGCCACGCTGCACGCCCTGGAACTTGGCGCGATCGAATGCGTCGAGAAGCCCGGCGGCGCCGATCCCACCGGCTTCGGCCGCCTGGCCGAGAAGGTGAAGATCGCCGCCCGCGCCCGGGTGCGCCAGCGCGCCGCCCGCGCCGAGCCCGTCGCCACCGACATCTTCACGCCGTCCGACAAGGTGGTGGCCATCGGCTCGTCCACCGGCGGCGTCGAGGCCCTGCTGACCATTATCGAGCGCCTGTCGGCCAACTGCGCGCCGACGGTGATCGCCCAGCACATGCCGGCCAGCTTCACCAAGAGCTTCGCCGAGCGACTGAACCGCACGTCGGCCGCCACGGTCTCCGAGGCCTGCGACGGCGACCCCCTGATCCCCGGCCGGGTCTATGTGGCCCCGGGCGGCGATTTCCATCTGGAAGTCGAGGGGACGCGACACCTCCGGTGCCGGGTCTCCCACGGCGACCCGGTGAGCGGCCACTGCCCCTCGGTGGACGTTCTGTTCTCGTCCGTGGCCCGTTGCGCGAAGGACCACGCCGTCGGCGTGATCCTGACCGGCATGGGTCGGGACGGGGCGCGTGGCCTGCTTTCCATGCGGGAAGCCGGCGCAAGGACGCTGGGCCAGGACGAGGCGACCTCGGTTGTCTACGGCATGCCCCGCGCCGCCTTCGAACTTGGCGCGGTCGAACGCCAGCTCCCCCTCGAAAAGCTGGGACCCGCTATCCGCAACCTCACGAACAAAGAAACGGAACGCTGACATGCCGGCGACCTCCTCCATCCCCTGCCTTGTCGTCGACGATCAACAGACCATGCGCTCGCTGGTCCGCACGGGCCTGCAGCAGCTGGGCTTCCGCACCATCCATGAAGCCCCCGACGGCGAGGAAGGCCTGCGGCACATGCTGTCGCGCCCGGTCCAGCTGGTGATCTCGGACTACAACATGCCCAAGCTGGACGGTCTGGGCCTGCTGCGGGCCATCCGCTCGCACCCGCCGATCCAGAAGACCGCCTTCATCATGCTCACCGGCCGGGCCGACAAGGAGCTGGTGCAGCGCGCGGTCCAGTTCGGGGTCAACAACTACCTGGTGAAGCCGTTCACCGTCGGCACCCTGAAGGAGAAGATCGAAGCGATCTTCGGCGTCCTGACGTGAGCCTCGGGCTGGGGCGATCTGACGAAGCCTACGCCGCGGAGCCCCGCAAGATCCATGTGATCCAGGGGGAGTTCCACGTCGCGCGAGGCGACGACGTGGTGCTGACCACCATCCTGGGGTCGTGCGTCGCGGCCTGCATCCGCGACCCGATCACCGGCTATGGCGGAATGAACCACTTCCTGCTGCCCGGCGAGGCAGGCGACGAGGGCATGCGCTACGGCGTCCAGTCGATGGAGCTGCTGCTCAACGACCTGCTCCGCAAGGGCTGCCGGCGCGAGCGCATGGAAGTGAAGCTGTTCGGCGGCGCGCATCTGTTCGATGGCCTGTCCGACGTGGGCGGCCAGAACTCCACGTTCGCCGAGCGGTTCGTCCGCGACGAGGGCCTGCGCCACGTCGGCGGTTCCCTGCGCGGCGACCGCGCCCGGCGCATCCAGTACTGGCCGTCGAGCGGTCGCGCCCGACAAATCCTGCTGGCCCCCACCGAGGCCCGCGTCTTCGACACCGAGCGCCGCAAGCCGGTCGCGCCCGTTCAAGATTCCGGCGCCCTGGAGCTGTTCTGATGAGCCTACCCGCGGCGCGCAAAACCCTGGCCGGATCCCTGGACCTCGTGGCCCAGGAGGTCACGGACCTGGTCGCCATCGGCGATCAGCTCCAGGGGCTGATCTCGCGCCTGGTGGTCGCCGCGGCCGCATCGGATCCGTCAGCCATGATCGAGGCCCAGGCCGCCGACCTGCTCAGCCAGCGCCTCTCCGGCTTGGCCGCGTTCGTCCGCGCCCTGGCCGACGCCGCCCCCGCGGACATCTCGGCCGACATCGACAGCGCCTTGCGTGTCCTGACGCTCACCGAGCAGGCGCGCCGCCTGTCCAACCCCGCTTCCCCCCCAGCGGTCGACGCCGGGGAGGCCCTCACCTTCTGGGATTGAGCCGTGAGTCCGCCGTTCAGCAAGAGCGACCGAGTCAACCTCTCGACCGCCGAGGTGTTGCTGGCGTGCGGCGATCTCCAGGGCCTGAACATCATGTCCGAGATGTTCGCCGGCTTCGGCGTGCATACGCCGCGGCGCTGCCAAACCCTGGCGGAATGCAAGGCGGCGGTGCAGGAGCGGGCGATCAACCTGATCGTCGTCGACAGCGCGCTGGCCGACGCCGAAGGCTACGACTTCATCAGCTGGCTGCGACGCTCCGAGCTGGATCCCAACAGCTTCGCACCGGTGATCCTGGCCACCGGCCACACCAAGCCCTCGCAGGTGTTCCGCGGCCGTGACGCCGGCGCCAGCTTCGTCGTCGCCAAGCCCGCCGCGCCCATGGTGATGATGCAGCGGATCATCTGGCTGATGAACGATCAGCGGAAGTTCGTAAGCTCGCCCGGATACTGTGGTCCCGACCGCCGCGTGAAGGCGCTGGGGCCGCCGGTCGGCATGAAGGGCCGCCGGCATGACGACCTCTCCGTCGAGGTCGGCCTCGCCAAGACACCCAACCTCGAACAGAACGAAATCGACGCTCTGTTCAGTCCGAAAGCCGTCGCCTTATGACCAGCAACGTCCGCGTCTTCGCCGTTGAGAACAAGTTGGCGCAGATCACCCGCGAGCCGGGCGGTCGGACCATCGAGAACGCCGTGCGGGCCGCCGAGACGCGGATCGAATCCACGCGCGGGGCCTCGGTCGCCGCGCTGGTGGAAAAGGCCGAGCAGATGACGGCGCTTGCCGCCCAGGGGCGCGCCGCCGGCGACCCCGCGGTCTTCGACGGCATCTACGACATGAGCAACGCGATCTTCGGCATCGCCGGCGCGTTCGGCCTGAAGGCCCTGGCGGACGCCGCGTTCAGCCTCTGCGACCTGGCCGACTGGTTCCGGGGCGGCGAGGCGGCGAACTGGCCGGCGATCGACGTCCATGTGAATGGGATCCGCCTGCTGGCGACCCTGGGCGACAAGGCCGGCGCGGCCGGCGCGGAGTCGATCCTGGAAGGTCTGCGCCGGGTGCGCGCCCGGGTGCTGCCCGCGACCTAGGCGCGGGCGTCGACGACGGTCAGCCGCGCGCCAGGCTGGCGGTTTCGGCGGCTTCCAGGTCAGTGATGTCCGGCAGGGCGTCGGCCGCGGCGATCAGGGCCCGTTCCAGCGCGCTCATCATCTCGACCTCGGCGGGGGTGTCCTGCATCAGCTCGCGGGCGTCCTCGATCAGATCGACCACGCGCTGGGGCGCCGACTGGCGCAGCGCCTGGTCGATCTCGCCCTCCAGCGCCCGCTCGGCGGCCGCGTTCAGGGCCGGCGAGAGGGTCGCGAGCGCCTGCAGCAGGGCCCGGTTCAGCGCCAGCGACGCCTGCACGTCGGCGCTCAGCACCTTCATCGTGCGGCGGGTGTCTTCATCGGCGAAGGCGGCGATCTGGCTCAACTCTGGGTCCCCGTTCAGGTCGATGGGTAAACGATAGGGTTCCAGAGTTAATGCTGCGATAACATAGTGCATTTGCACCTATTGCATTTGCACGCGGATAACGCAGTATGCCGGTATGGGCGCCCTGCCCCAAGACGCCCAAGGACGACTCGATGCGCGCGCCTCGAACAAAGGATAACTCCCTTGATCCAACAGGGGAATTTCCCCTAGGCGTCCCCACCTATCTCTTCTATCTGCTGTTCCAGGTCGCTCGGCAGCGGGACGTTCACTACGACCGAAAACTGTCCGCGGCGGGCATCAGCTTGCACCGTTGGCGCATCATTGCGGTAATTCGCCGCATCGAAAACTGTTCGATGAAAGACCTCGCGCTGTTCAGCGCCGTCGACCGCACCACCTTGACGCGTGCCGTCGATCAACTCGTAGCGGAGGAGCTGGTCGAGCGGTGGTCGTCGCCCCGCGATCGGCGGCGGGTGAACCTCTCGCTAACCCCCAAGGGCGAAGCCGTGCACGGCCAGGCCACGCGGGCGCTGCAGCACGGCAACGAGGCCATGCTGGAAGGGGTGGACGAAGACGCCCTGCGTGGCGCGGCGCGCCTGCTGCAGCAGGTCATCCGCAATGTGGTGGAAGATCCCCTGATCGCGAACCGGCTGCTGGCGTACGGCCAGTCGGCGGCGAAATCCGATTAGTCGTTCCCGGCCGGAACCCGCGGGCTCCGGCCGGGACGCACGCGCGCCCTTGGGGGTCAGGCGGCGCGCGCCGACAGGACCGCTTCGCCGGGGGTGAGGCGGAAGCGTCCGATCAGGCCCGCGAGGCTCTCGGCCTCGCGCGCCAGACTGTGACTGGCTGCGGTGGTCTCTTCGACCATGGCGGCGTTTTGCTGGGTGACCTGGTCCATCTGGTTGATGGCGGTGTTGACCTCGGACAAGGCGACGGCCTGCTCGCGGGCCGAACCGGCGATCTCGCTGACCAGCCCGTGCATCTCCGAGACCGTGACGCGGATGGTCTCCAGCGCCGCGCCGGTCTGGGTGACCAGCTCGACGCCGTCGCCCACCTGGCGGCTGGAGGCCGAGATCAGGCCCTTGATCTCCTTGGCGGCCTCGGCGGTGCGCTGCGCCAGCGCCCGGACTTCGGAGGCCACGACCGCGAAGCCGCGACCGGCGTCGCCGGCGCGGGCGGCTTCGACGCCGGCGTTCAGCGCCAGCAGGTTGGTCTGGAAGGCGATCTCCTCGATCAGGCCGACGATGTTGGCGATCTGGGTCGAGGATTTCTCGATGCCGCTCATGGCCTCGGTGGCCTTGGTGACGACCTCGCCGGAGCGTTGCGCCTCGCCCTGGGCGGTGTCGGCCACCTGGCGCGCCTTGCTGGCGCCCTCGGCCGAGCGGCGCACCGTGGCGGTGACCTCGTCGAGGGCGGCGGCGGTCTCCTCCAGGCTGGCGGCCTGCTGCTCTGTCCGGCGCGACAGGTCGTCGGCCGCCTGGCTGATCTCGCCGCAGCCGGTGCGCATGCCGCGCGCCGAGGCGATGACCGACGACATGGTCTGGCCCAGCTGGTCGACGGCGGAATTGTAGTTGGCGCGCAGCTCTTCGTATTGGTCGGGGAAACGGGTTTCCAGACGCGCGGCCAGGTCGCCCTGGCTTAGCCGGGCCAGGCCCCGGGCCAGCGAACTGACCACCTGTTCCCGGGCGGCCTCCTCCTTGGCGCGACGCGCTTCGTTGAGCGTGCGCTCTTCTTCCATGGCGGCGCGGTTGTCGGCGGCTTCCAGCTCGGCCTGGCGCTCGGCCACCGCCTGCTTGAAGGCGAACAGCGCGCGCGTCATCAGCCCGATCTCGTCCTTGCGGCCGGTATGGGGCGGATCGACGCTCAGGTCGCCCTTGGACAGCCGGTCCAGCGCACTGGTCACGTCGACCAGCGGCTTCACCAGGATGCGGCGCGCGGCCACGACGATCAGGCCGGTGACGGCGATCCCAACCAGGATCAGGCCGCCCATCAGGATTTGTGCGTTGAAGGCGGCGGACTTGGCCGCCGCGGCTTCGGCGTTGGCGCTGGCTTCGATCTTGTCCGTCGCCTGCTCCATCGCGCCTTCGAGCGTGGTGAACTGCTTGAGGAAACCGGGCATCGCCGCGCTGGCGGCGGCGGGATCCGTGGCGGCCAGGGTCACGATGGTCTCGGCGCCCGTGATGTAGTCGCCCAGCGGCGCCTCGACGGCGGCCAGGGCGGCGCGGGACGCCGGATCGGTGGCCAGGGTCTTGTTGCGCGCGATGTCGTCGCGGAACGCCTTGGAGTGCTCGCCCAGGTCCCTCTTCACCTGGGCGAACGTCACGCCGGTGGTCGGATCGGCGGCCCGCAGCGCCATCAGCACATCGGCGCGCAGGGCGTCGTGCATCATGTCGGAGTCCATGTGCAGCCGCACAACCTCGCTGGAGGTCATCGCCCGGGTCAGCGCACCGCTGAGATGGGTCGCGGCCCAGAGGCCCGCCGCCGAGGTGGCGGAGGCCAGGATCAGCACGATGGCGCCGGCGGCGACGACCTTGCCGTTGATCGAGTCGAGTTTCATAGGCTTCCTCGTTGTCGATAACGTCAGTACGTCGAATGTATTTCGTCACGGTAAATCATGACGAGAATGATTCCTGGCATTGCGCGACTATGCTGGCGCATACATGCTCCACGATGGGGCGTCGCATCTCCGCTTTCTCGAAATCAATATAATGCAGATCGGCCCCTCTCCGCCGATCCTCATGCTTTATGGACGGTAAACACTACATCTTCACTTAAGACGTCAGGATAATTCCCACTTTTAACCGTGAATTAGTGGCCTTGCGGCAGGTTCCCATCTTGGAATTCGCCTGAGAGACCACCGAGATGCCCTCCCGACCCCAGGCCGCATGGCTGGCCGGCGCGACCGCCGCGCTGCTGAGCGCCGGCGCCGCCGCCGCGGACGAGCCCGCCCTGAGCCTCGCGGCCCTGTACACGGCCGACGTCAGCGGGGTGACCAGCGGCGTCCGCCCGCGCGCCGGCCGTTACCTGGACAATCTGGACCTGACGGCCGACCTGGACCTGGAAAAGGCTGTGGGCTGGCGTGGCGCCACGCTGCATGCCTATGCGCTGAACAACTCGGGCGGCGCGCCGAACGACGTCGCCGGCACGCTGCAGGGCGTCGACAACATCGAGGTCGCCACCCCACGCCTGCGCCTGTTCGAGCTGTGGCTGGAGCAGGGCGTCGGCCAGGCCTCGGTGCGCGCCGGCCTCTACAATCTGAACAGCGAGTTCTATGCCAACGAGTCCGCGGGACTGCTGCTGAACCCGTCCTTCGGCATCGGCTCCGAGCTGGCGGCCACAGGCCCCAACGGGCCGTCGATCTTCCCCTCCACCTCCCTGGGCGTGCGCGTGAACATGGACCTGGGCGAGGGCCGCTATGCGCGCGCCGCCGTGCTCAACGCCAAGTCCGGCGTGCTGGGCGATCCGGGCGGCGTCGACTGGAGCTTCGGGAACGGCGTGCTGACCATCGCCGAGGCCGGGATCGAAGGCCCGACCCGGATCTCGATCGGCGCCTGGCGCTACACCGACCGCCAGGACGACATCCGCAGCCTGGATCGCGCCGGTGACCCCGTGCGCCGCCGCGCCCAGGGCGCCTATGTGCTGGGCGAGCAGCGGATGTTCGGGTCGGAGGACACGACCGAAGGCCACGTCTTCCTCCGCGTCGGCGTGTCCGACGGGGCGACCACGCCGTTCCGCGGTGGCTGGCAGGCCGGGGTGCTGATTGCCCGCCCGTTGGCCAGCCGACCCGACAGCCAGCTGTCATTCGGCCTCCAGCAAGGCGTGCTGGACCGCAAGTTCCGCGACAACCTGCGCGACGCGGGCGGCAAGCCGGCCCGCGCGGAGTCCGGCGTCGAGCTGACCTATTCCGACAAACTGACCCGGCGGATCACCCTGCAACCCGACCTGCAGTGGATCCACCACGCGGGCGGCGATCGGGACTCGAAGGACCGGGTCATCGCCGCTCTGCGTCTCAAGATCGATCTGAGTCCCTCCCCCGCCGAATGATCGGACCCACGCCCATGCGCCACGCGCAGGACGACCAGCAAGATGGCTTCGAGCGCCTGGTCAGGCGCCGCACGCGCGCACGACGCATGCGACTGGTCGAGGCCGGACTGATCTGCGGGCTGGCCTTCCTGAGCACGCATAGCCCGCTGGTCCTGGCCTGGTTCGGGCTGACCTGGGCGACAGGCGTCCTGGAAGCGCTGCTTGGACGTCGGGTCCTGGCGACGCCGGGGCTCGCCGGCCCCCGTCGCGTGGCCGCCGTCGGCCTGGGCCTGAGCGCGCTCACCTACTCGTCGATCGTGGCGGTCCTGATCGCCTCCCACAGCGACGGTGCGGGCCTGGCCGGCGCGACGGTGGTCCTCTGCGCTGTGGCGCTCAACAACGCCGTCCAGGCGGCAGGCTCGCGACTGGCGACGCTGTCCCTCGTCATCCCGCCCGCGGCGCTGCTGGTGGCGGCCCCCCTGCTCGCCACAGTCGCCGGCGCCGACCTGATGCTGGGCGACACGGTCCTGCTGGCCTTGGGCGGCGTGGCCTTCACCCTGTTCATCGTTCGCCTGTCGACCGCCATGGCCGCCGAGGGCGAGGCGCTGCGCCGCGCCGGCCAGGCGGCCGAGGCCGGCAACCACCGCTGGCGGATGGTCTTCGACAGCAGCCCGATGGCCTTGATCTGCTTCGACGCCCGTTTGCTGCATGAACGTCTGCGCGACCTGACCCGTCCAGGTGCCCGGCTGGGCGACATCGCCCGTGCGCTCTACGACACCGCCGAGGACGTCTATCAGGACGCGCCGCTGCTGGAGGCCAACGAAGCCGCCCGGGGGCTGTTCAGCCGTTACGGCGGCATGGGCCGGTTCAGCGGCGGCTTCCTCGACGCGATCTTCGAGGGCCTGAACGCCATGGACGCCGACGGCACGATCCCGCCCTTCGACACCGAACTGGTCCGCGACGACGGCGAGAGCCGGGTGGTGCGCGTGCAGCTTCGCCTGACCGCCGGCCTCGGCGCGCCATGGAGCCTGTGCCTGGCGTCCTATCTGGACGTCACCGAGGCGCACCGCGTCGCCCGCGCCCAGGACGAAGCGCGCGAGGCCGCCGAGGAAGCCAATCGCGCCAAGAGCGACTTCCTGGCCGTTATGAGCCACGAAATCCGCACCCCGCTGAACGGCGTGCTGGGCATGGCCCAGGCCATGGACATGGACCCGCTTGCGCCCCTGCAACGCGATCGCCTGCGGGTGATCCGCGAGAGCGGCGGGGCGCTGATGGATCTGCTGGACGACCTGCTGGACATCTCGCGGATCGAGGCCGGTCGGCTGACGCTGGAGACGCAGGACTTCGACCTGCGCGCCGTGGCCGAGGGCGCGCACGCGGCCTTCGTCGCGGAGGCCCGCGGCAAATCGCTGGCCTTCACCCTGGACATCGATCCGGCCGTCCATGGCCTGTGGCGCGGCGACGCCGCGCGCGTGCGCCAGGTGCTGTCGAACCTGATCTCAAACGGCGTCAAGTTCACCCATGAGGGCGAAGTGTCGGTGCGCCTCGCCCGCAGCGCCGCCGGCGTGCGGTTCGAAGTGGCCGACACCGGCATCGGCATCGCGCCGGACCGGGTCGCGCGCCTGTTCGAGAAGTTCGTCCAGGCCGACGTCTCGGCCACCCGCGAGTACGGCGGCACCGGCCTGGGCCTGGCGATCTGTCAGGAACTCTGCCGCGCCATGGGCGGCGCGATCACCGTGGGCAGCGCGCCCGGCCAGGGCAGCACCTTCGCCCTCGAACTGCCGCTGCGCCAGGTAGAACGCGCAGCCTCGCCGCCGGCCGCCATGGCCGTGCCCAGCCAGTTGACCGAACGGTCGATGCGGGTGCTGGCGGCCGAGGACAATCCGGTCAACCGCATGGTGCTGAAGGCCCTGCTGGCCCAACTCGATCTGGACCCCACCATCGTCGAGAACGGGGCCGAGGCGGTCCGCGCCTGGGAGTCGGCCCATTGGGACCTGATCCTGATGGACGTGCAGATGCCGGTGATGGACGGCCCGACCGCCACCATGACCATCCGCGCCCGCGAGGCGGTGCTGGGACGGCCGCGCACGCCGATCCTGGCGGTGACCGCCAACACCATGGCCCACCAGTTGGCCAGCTATCGCGCGGCCGGCATGGACGACGTGATCCCCAAGCCGCTGAACGTCACGCAGCTGTTCTCCGCCATGGTCGCCGCGGTGACCCCCGCCGAGATCGAGGCCGAGCGCCGCGCCGCCGGCTAGGCCCGTTCCGGGGTCAGCTCGGCGAGCTTGCGGGCCAATTCGGCGCGGCGGTACGGCTTGGCCAGAAACGCGGCCAGTGGGTCGTGGCCCACCGAGCGCAGGACCGGATCCTCGGTGTGGCCCGAGGTGAACAGGATCGGCAGGCGCGGATCCAAGAGCCGGGCGTGATCGGCCAGTTGCCGCCCGTTCAGGCCGCCCGGCATGTTGATGTCCGTCATCATCAGATCGACCCCCACCCCGCTCGCCAGGACGTCCAGCGCGTCGTGGCCGTTGGCGCAGGATCGCACCTCGCAGCCCAGGGCGGCCAACTGGCGCAACACCTGACCGCGGACCAGATCGTCGTCCTCGACCAGCAGCACCTTCAGACCCCGCGCCAGCACCGCGGCCGGCGCCGCGCCAAGGGGAAGCTCGGCGCAATCGGTCGTGGCCGGCAGGCACAGCGCGATGCGGGTCCCGGACCCCTCCGCGCTGTCGATCTCCAGGCGCCCGCCGGACTGGACGGCGAAGCCATAGACCATGCTCAGGCCCAGTCCCGATCCCTTGCCCTCGGGCTTTGTGGTGAAGAAGGGCTCCAGCGCCCGCGCCTGGGTCTGGGCCGACATGCCCTCGCCGGTGTCCTCCACCGACAGCACCACACCGTCACCCGCGCGGACCGCGCGCAGGGTCAGCCGCCCGCCGCCCGGCATCGCGTCGCGCGCGTTGATGCAGAGGTTGAGCATCGCCGAGGTCAGCTGCGTCGGGTCGGCCAGGCAGCAGACCTCGTCCGCGGCGGCCACCATCCGCACCTCGATATCCTTGCTGAACGTCCGCGTCAGGATCGGCAGCAGCGCCTCGAGGAAGCGGTTGCAGTTCACCGTCCTGGGCGTCAGCGACTGGGTGCGCGAGACCGACATCAGCTGGCTGACCAACTCGGCGCCGCGCTCGGCGGCCTCCAGCGCCACCTGGGCGACGGGCGCCAGGTCCGGGTCGGCGGCCAGCGCCTCGGCCAGCGTCTCGGTCGCGCCGATCACCACCGTCAGAAGGTTGTTGAAGTCGTGGGCGATGCCGCCGGACAGGCGACCGACCGCCTCCATTTTCTGGGCCTGGCGCAGCTTCTCCTCGGCCGCCACGTGGTCGCGCATGTCGCGGCCCACGGCAAACGTGGTCCTGTCGCTCTCGGACCAGACCGACGACCACATGACCGGGACGATCGATCCGTCGCGGTGCAGGAAGCGGTTCATGAAACCATTGAGCGGCTCGCCGAGCGCCAGGATCTCGGCGTGCTCCATGGTCTTCTCACGGTCGTCGGGATGGAGGAAGTCGAGGTAGAGACGGCCGACCATCTCCTCGGGCCGATAGCCCCACATCCGCTCGACGTGGCGGCTGACCCGCAGGAACACGCCCTGCCGATCCAGGGTGCAGATCACGTCGTGCGAGTTGTCGAGGATCTTCTGGTTGGCGGCCAGCGCGGCGGCCAGCTGTTCGCGGCTGGCCCGCAGCGCCTGTTCCGAAAGCTTCTCGTTGTCGTCGGCCGGCGTGGCGCCCCAGCGGGCGGCGGCGGGCCGGGGGTTGGGGTCGTCGGTCATCGCGATCACGCTCGGATTTCTTCGCGGAGCGGGTTTGGCCACCCCTTGATTTCGCGGAACTTTGGGTAGCTCATGCGGGGATCCACGGGGGTGGTGTCATGTCCCAGCTCGGCCGATCCGCCGGCCTGACAGGTTTCCTGGAGCTCGCCGGCGAGGTCGGCGTCGATGCCTACGCGCTCGCCCAGGCCGTGGGGCTTCCGCCCGAGGCGCTCACGGATCCCGATCTGCGGATCGCGGTCGAGATGATGGGGCGGATGTTCGAGATGGCCGCCGAGCAATCGGGCGTCGAGGATTTCGCCCTGCGGATCGCCGAACAGCGGCGCATCTCCAACATGGGGGCCGTGGGCCTGGTGATCCGCGAGCAGCCGACGCTGCGCAAGGCGTTGCAGGCCTACGCCCGCTACCAGTGGCTCCAGAACGACGCATACTCGCTGGTGCTGGAAGAGTTCGGCGACCAGGCCGTGCTGCGGATCTATGGCCCGGCCTGGCAGCAGCGCCAGGTGCAGGAGCTCTCGGTCGCCACAGCGGTCAGGACCCTCAAGGCCGTCATGGGCGAGGCCTGGAAGCCGCTTGAGGTCCGCTTCACCCACGCGGCGCCCCGCCGGCTGGACACCTATCGCCGGGTGTTGGGGGTCACGCCGCTGTTCGACCAGGACTGCATGGCCATCGTCCTGCGCCAGGACGATCTGGAGACCGCCATCGCGACGGCGGACCCGGCGATGGCGCGCCAGGTGGCGCTGTTCCTGGACCGGATGGCCGCCGACCGCAGCGTCGCGCTGCGTGACAAGGTCGCCGACCTGATCGTGGCCCTGCTGCCCGACGGCGTCTGTTCGGTCGAGCGGGTGGCCCAGCACCTGGGCATGGACCGCCGCACCCTGCACCGCCGCCTGCTGGCCGAGGAGACCACCTTCTCGGGCATCCTGGACGCCACGCGCCAGGACATGGCCGCCTCGCTGTTGCTGACCAGCGACCGGCCGCTGCAGAGCGTGGCCGACCTGCTGGGCTTCTCCAGCCTCTCGGCCTTCGCCCACTGGTTCCGGCGCAAGTTCGGGCAGTCGGCCAGCGCCTACCGCGCCGCCAACGCCGGCCAGGCGATCCGCCCCTCGACGGCGCTCGTCGCGGCGGCGTGAGCGGCCCACGGGCTCAGGCCGCCGTCGAGACGGCGGCTTCACCCGCCTCCCGCAGCACATAGCCGCCGCCCCAGACCGTTTCGATCACGTGGCGGCCGTCGGTGGCCGGCGCCAGCTTCTTGCGCAGCTTGCAGATGAAGACATCGACGATCTTGGCGCCCGGCTCGTCCATCCCGCCGTACAGGCTGGAAAGGAAGATGTCCTTGGTCAGGGTCTTGCCCTTGCGCAGCGCCATCAGCTCCAGCGTCTGGTACTCGCGGCCGGTCAGGTGGATGCGGACGTCGTTCACGTGGACGACCTTGCCGTCCAGGTCGATCACCATGTCGCCGATGGTGATCAGCGACTGCGCGTGGCCCTTGGACCGGCGGATCACGGCGCGCAGGCGGGCCACCAGTTCGTCCTTGTGGAACGGCTTGGTCATGTAGTCGTCGGCGCCCAGGCTCAGCGCCTTGATCTTGCTGTCGATCTCGGCCGTGCCCGACAGGATCATGATCGGGGTCTCGTTCTTGCCGCGCCGCAGGGTGCGCAGCACGTCCAGGCCCGAGATATCCGGCAGGCTCAGGTCCAACAGGATCAGGTCGTAGTCATAGACCGCCGACAGATCGATCCCGTCCTCGCCGGCTGCCGTCTTCTCGACGATGAAGCCGCTGGCGCTCAGCATGATCTCGATGCTGCGGGCCATCATCCGATCGTCTTCGATCAAAAGCAGACGCACGTTCGTCCTCCTCCCCGCGAAACGCGGGCCTCTTCAGGTGTTGCTGTGGAAAATCGGAGGACGCCCCGCCCCCCGGTTCGTCTCTATCCGGCGGCCGCCCTGGCCGCCGATGGCGCGCCCTTGCGGTCGAGTACGACACGTGCAGCGGTCATCAGCTCCGACATGGGAAAAGGCTTGGCCATGACCTCGTCGGCGCCGAGTTCCTCGGCCCACTGGAGGAAATTTCCGCTGCGGCCGTAGGCGCCGCCGCCCGAGATGGCGATCACCGCGGTGTCGGGCGAGGCCGCCTTGACCTCGATGATGGTGGCGATGCCCTCTTTCTCGGGCATCACGATGTCGGTCACCATCAGGTCAGGCTTCAGCGCCCGGACCAGCTGCACGGCCAGGCGGCCGTTGCGGGCGGAGTAGGCCTTGAACCCGGCGCGGGCGAAGGCCGCGGCGATCAGCTTCAGCAGGTCCGGATCGTCGTCGACCACCAGCACGGTGCGGCCCGCGCCTTCCGGCTGCCGCACCAGTTCGGGCGCGGGCGCCGGACGGGTCCGGAGCTCTCGTTGCAGGCGGGTGACGAGGTTGCCCGCCTTCTCCGCCGCCAGAACACCGACGCGGCCCAGTTCGGCCTGCTCGGCGCGGCTGTCCAGGCCATCGCCCAGGGACTCGCAGACCCCCAGGAGCACGCCCAGAAGATTCTTCAGCTCGTGCGTGGGATCAGGGGGCGCATCGACGCGCGACACGGTCGCGTCGACGGAATTCGGGTAGGCCATGGACAGTTCGAAACCTCGGCGACGCGGGTGTCATCCCGGCAGGCGGAGGGCGCGATGAGGGTGTGTCATGTCCCCATCGTCGCAACCCCCCGGGCTGATTCGTGAACCGAGGCGGTATAGGGTTAACGGTCGCGCGGTTTGATCCTGCGGGACATTTTCTTGTGTTTGGGGGACATCATGCTGCACTGCGACATCGTGTCGTGGCCGCGACGAGGCGCAAGCGGCGAGCTATCCCGTGGATCGCTCACCGCACGCCGCAAGTCCAGCACGGGCCTCCCCAAAACGGGTTCATTCAGGCCCGGCGCCGTTTTCTCAGGCTAGAGCAGATCGCCGCCGCAGGCGCCTGCCGTCGTACCCGTCGCCTTGAACGCCTTGATCACATTGCGGCCCACGGTCCAGCGGTGCACCTCGTCCGGCCCGTCCACCAGTCGCTGCGAACGGATGTGGGTGTACCAGGCGGCCAGCGGGGTATCGCGGCTATAGCCCAAGGCCCCGTGCAGCTGGATCGCGGTATCGACCACGTGGTGGACCATGTGGGCCAGGTAAACCTTGGCGATGGAATTCTCCTGCCGCATGTCCAGGCCCTTCTCGGCCTTGTAGGCGATGTGCAGCAGCATCAGGCGGGCGATGTAGAGTTGGCTCGCGCACTCCGCCATCATAAACTGGACGGCCTGCCGCTCATCCAGCTTCTTGCCGAAGGTCTCGCGCTGGCTGATGTGCGCCGCGGCCAGATCCAGCGCGCGCTGGGCCATGGCGATGTTGTGCATCCCGTGGCGCAGGCGGCCATAGGCCAGGCGGTGCTGGCCCATGTCGAAGCCGCGGCCCTCCCCGCCCACCAGGTTCTCGGCCGGGATGACCAGGTCCTTGATCTCGATCTCGGAGTGGCCGCCGCCCATGATATGCGACAGCGGGCTTTCGGCCGCCATCGTCGGGATGTCGCGCTTGATCCGGTAGCCGGGGTTCGGCAGCTCGACGATGAAGGTCGAGAACTGCTGGTGGCGCGGCGCGTCCGGGTCGGTACGGGCCATGACCAGGGCCAGGTCGGCGGCGCTGGCGGCCGACGAGAACCACTTCTCGCCGTTCAGCACATAGTTCTCGTTGCCGTCCTTGACCGCGGTGGTCCGCATGCCGGTGGCGTCGGCGCCCGAGGCCTTCTCGGTCATCGAGTAGCAGACGCGCTTCTCGCCGTTCAGCAGCGGCTTGAGGAACTTCTCTTTCTGGAATTCCGTGCCGTGCGCGATCAGCGTCAGGATCGTCGCGTCGTCAGGCCCCTGGCTGTTCATGCTGAGCGCGCCCAGGTGGCTCATGCCCAGTTCCATCTGCACCAGGGCGTTGGCCAGCGGGCCCAGGCCCATGCCGCCGTATTCCTTGGGCGCGAAGGGCAGCCACAGACCTTGGGCGCGGGCCTTGGCGCGCAGCTCGGCCAGGACGGTCTTGTAGCTTTCCTTGTCCACCAGCCGGGCTTCGGCCGGGATGCACTCGTCCTTCACCCACTGGCGCACGCGCTCGCGGACGGCCTTGGCTTCCGGCGGGATTTCGAAGTCGATCGACATGGCGGTGCGCTCCCAACATTTGTTTGAATTCACCCTGCGGCGGCGACCCGGCGGCAAGCAAGCCCAATCCGCAGACTTTCTACAGGCGGTCCCAGGACCGCTCGCTTTGACCTTGGCGCGAAGTTGGCGTTCCCTCTGCGACCGCGAAGGAGACCCAAAATGCAGGTGAAGCCGCTGACGCCGACGATCGGGGCCGTGGTCGAGGGCGTGGACCTGTCGCAGGGCGTATCCGCAGACCTGGCCGAGGCGCTGCGTATGGCGCTGCTGAAGCACCAGGTGATCTTCTTCGAGGACCAGCACATGACCCCGGTCCAGCACCGGGACTTCGCCGCGCGCTTCGGGGCGCTGCACACCCATCCGCTGTACCCCGGCGTGCCCGAGGCGCCCGAGTTGTTCGTCCTGGACAACCACGCCGGCAATCCGACCGACAACGACTCCTGGCACACCGACGTCACGTTCATCCAGACCCCGCCGATGGGCTCGATCCTCTACGCCAAGAGCCTGCCACCGAACGGGGGCGACACGATCTGGGCGAACATGCGCGCGGCCTACGAGGCGCTGTCGCCGACCTTCCGCGAGTTCCTGTCGGGCCTGGACGCGGTCCACGATTTCGCGCGCGGATTCCCCCAGCAGGGCATCGTCGCCAATGCGTCCGGCGCCGAGAAACACGCCAAGGCCCTGGCCGACCACCCGCCGGTGCTGCACCCGGTGATCCGCACCCATCCCGAGACCGGCGAGGACGGCCTGTTCGTCAACTTCGGCTTCACCGACCGGATCAAGGGCCTTCGCCGCAAGGAGAGCGACGCGATCCTGGGCATGCTGTTCCAGCACGTGACCAAGCCCGAATTCCAGGTCCGCTGGCGCTGGTCGGACAACGCGGTGGCCTTCTGGGACAACCGCGTGACCCAGCACTACGCGGTCAACGACTACCTGCCCGCGCGCCGGGTGATGAACCGCGCGACGATCCTGGGCGAGCGTCCGTTCCACCGCTCGCGCCGGCCGGCCGAGGCCCACGCCGCGGCGGCGTAGCCGCTAGTCCTTGAAGACGCTGAACACCTGGTCGCCGCCGGGCGCGTTCTGCGCGTGGCAGCCGCTGCAGGCCTTGGCCGCGTTATCCTCGATCGCCACGACGCGGTCCCGGCTCGGCCACGTGAACTCGGTGTAGCCCCAGCCCCCGGTGGCGGCGTAACGGCGACTGTCGCGCACCATCACGTCGATGAACTTACGCTGGCCCTGGCCGGACGCATCGGGGCCCGTCTTCTCCGCCGTCCACTGGTCGAGGATGATGACCGCGCCGTCGGCCCACTTGCCGGTCTTGTAGCCTTCGATGGCGGCGGCGTTGCCGTAGATCGTATGCAGGCCCTCGTACTTCGGCGCGGCGGGATTGCCCGACCCGACCTGCGCGCTCGACACAGGGGTCCACCCGCGGAACCCCTCGGGGAGGGCGATCGGCGCCTCACCGGCGGCGATGAGACCCACGGCGGCGATGGCGAGCAGGATGAGGCGGCGCATGCGGAGAGCTCCCGGCTGAACGAGCCGGAAGCTCCAGCACGGAGCTGGATGCGTCGCGCCTGAACCGATGGCGGCGTCAGGCGTGCAGCGCGGCCTCGGTGGCTTCCATCTCGTCGCGGATCCAGTCGTGGCCGCTGGAGACCATCACGCCTTCCATCGCGGTGATGTGGCCGCGCAGGCGGTCGCGGATGTCCTTCGGCACGTCGTCGCGCGTGGCGATCCAGCGGGCGATCTGGTGGACCGCGAAGGCGCTGTGCAGAGCCAGACGGTCACGGTCTTCGTCGGAGAGCTTCATGGTCGGCTCCGTTGTCGCGAGGCCACCGTAACACGTTCGGCGCGGCTTCGGTTCAGGCTCTAGCGCGCCTGCTCATCCCCGCCGCCGCAGCCACAGGTGCAGCAGCGCAGCCAACGGAATGGGCACGAGGGACAGGCCGATCTCGAGCGGCTTGCCTCCGGAGATCAGCAGGCCGGCGAAGCCGATCGCCAGCGCCGCGGCGACCAGCGCTCCGACCCGGCGCGCGCCGGCGAAACGCCCGCCCAGCCTCGCCAGCGACAGGGCGGCCAGCACGTAGGTGTAGAGCGACAGCAGCGACACCGCGTTGATGATCGTCGAGAACTGCTTGCCCAGGCTGGGGTTCGCCGTGGCCAGCGCGAAGGCGGTCATCAGCCCGCCGGCGGTCAGCAGATTGATCGGCGAGACCCGCTCGCCCGGCCGGGTGCGGAACACCTTCGGGAAGACCCCCTGATCGGCCGCGCCGCGCGAGGTCTCGGCGATCACCAGCGTCCAGCCGGTGAAACAGCCGCCGGTTCGCAGGAAGGCGCAGATCGCGATGGCCGCCCCCAGCGCCGCCCCGAGCGTCGCCCGCGCCGCGTCGGCGAAGGGGGCGTTGGACGTGGCCAACACGTTGGCCGGCAAGATGCCCATGATCGCCGACGTGGCGGCGATGTAGAGCACCGCCGCGCCCAGGACGCCCAGCAGGGTGGCGCGCGGCACGTTGCGGGTGGGATCACGCACGACGCCCGCCGCCGCCGCCGCGCACTCCAGGCCCAGGAACGCCCAGAACGCGTTCAGCGCAGACCCGCCCACGGCCTGGCTCAGGGAAAGGTTCGTCGGGTTCCAGGACGCCATGAAGACATCGGAGCGGAAGAAGAACCATCCGGCGGTCGCGGCCAGGATGACCGGCAACAGCCCGATGCCCAGCGTGAACCCCTCGGTCCGGGCGACGGCGCGCGGTCCCAGCCACACGACGCCGACGCCGCACCAGATGATGGCGATGGTTGTCGCCAGCCGCGTGGCAGGCTCGGCCAGGGCGGGGACCAGGAAGCCCAGCGCGCCGGCCGCGGCCAGGGCGACGGCCACCGTTCCGGTCCAGCTGGACACCCAGAACAGCACCGCCGTCTGCGCGCCGAAGAACGACCCGAGGCCGGCTTTGACATAGCCCGGGATGCCGTCGGACCCGGCCACTTCCGACGACAGCAGGATGAAGACGCCGGCGATCGACACCGCCGCCAGGGTCGCCACCAGCCAGCCCAGGATCGAGATCGACCCGATCGCCCCCATGGTCGCCGGCAGCAGATAGACGCCCGATCCGATCATGGATCCCGCGACCAGGGCGGCCGCGCCGGGCACGCCGACTTTCCTGTGCTGGGACGACACGCCCGTCGTCGTCGTCGCATCCGCCATCAAATCGCCCCCACCCGGAGCGCGACTATGGGTGTTGGCGGACGCGACGCATAGTTCTGTTCGGCGAGGCCGCTTGACAGACGATTTTACATGCGTAACGTCCGCATTAAGCTACGGGTGTAAGATGTCGAAAATCTCCGGCGCCGAAAGCCACATCATGGAGGCCCTCTGGACCAGGGGGGCGCTCACGGCCGAGGAGATCGTGCAGACGGTCGGTCCGGCGCAGGAATGGGGCGAGGCCACCGTCAAGACGCTGATCAACCGCCTTCTGAAGAAGAAGGCGCTGATCTCCGAACGCACCGGCGGCCGGGCGCTCTACAAGGCGCTGGTCAGCCGCGAGGAGTACGTCACCGGCGAGAGCCAGGGCCTGCTGGACCGGCTGTTCGGCGGCCAGCTCGCGCCCCTGGTCGCGCACTACGCCCGCCATCGCGACCTGTCGGCGGCCGACGTGGCGCGCCTGAAGAAGCTGATCGCCGAGATCGAGAGCGACGATGCCTGACGCGCTGCACGTGGTCCTCGGCGCTTATCCCGCCGCCACGCTCACGGTGGCGCTCTTAAAGGCGAATCTGGTCGCCGCTGTCGCCATTCTTCTGGTCGCCGTCGTCCGGATCCTGGCGCGGCGGGCGTTCGGACCCGCCGCGGCCTATCAACTCTGGGGCCTGCCTCCGGCAGCCGGCCTGGTGACCCTGTTCATCGAGTTCGCGCGTCCCCACACCGATCCGGCGATCTTCGCCATCAGTCCCGCCTTCATCTGGGCCTGGGCCGCCGGCGCGCTGGCCGTCGCAGCGCTGTTCACCGTGGCCCAGCTCCGCTTCCTCGCCCAGGTGCGGGCCGGGCGCGGCGGCCCCGCCGTGGTCGGCTTCATTTCGCCGGTGATCGTGATGCCCGCCGACGACGGCCATTACACCGCCGAGGAGCGCGACCTGATCCGCGCCCACGAACGCGAGCATGTGGCCCGCAAGGACCCGCGCGGCGCGGCCTTCGCCGCCCTGGCCCAATGCCTCTGCTGGTTCAATCCGGTGGTCCACCTCGCCGCCTATCTGATCCGGCTGGACCAGGAACTGGCCTGCGACGCCGCCGTGATCCGCGCCCGCCCGACCGCGCGAGCGCTCTACGCCCGCACCTTGCTCAAGACCCAGCTCGCCGGCTCGGCCTTGCCCCTCGGCTGCCACTGGTCGCCCCTGGGACAGCATCCGCTGGAAGTCCGGATCTCCTCTCTGAAGCGGACCTCCAACACATCGTCCAGGGCGTCCGGCGGCACGTTCGCGGCGGCCAGCGTGAACGCGATCCGCCCCTGAGCGGGCCGCCAACCTCCGCCATAAATTCGCCGCCCCCGCCCCGCTGACTGACGGCGTAACAGAGGCCGCTTGACAGTAAAATTTACAGACGTAATGTGACACCCGAGGTACGGGTGTAAGATGTTCAAAATCTCCAGCGCCGAGCCACGCCGATGACCAGTGACGTCCTGGCTGCCCTGCTCCGCTCCAACATGGTGCTGGCCCTCGCCGTCGTGGTGGTGCTGGTCCTCCGCATTCCGCTGCGCCGCCTGTTCGGCCCCGAGATCGCCTACGGGCTCTGGGCTGTCCCGCCGGTCGCGGCCCTGGCCAGCGTCCTGCCGGCGCGGGTGGACGACGGCGCCCCTCAGGTCCACGCCTTGGCCGCGGCGCTGGCCGACTATTCCGCCCCCGCCCTGCTGGCCTGGACGCTGGGCGCGGCGCTGGTCGTCGCCGGCCTCGCCCACGCCCAGGCGCGGTTCAACCGGGCCGCCGCCAGGGGCCATGCCGGTCCGGCGGTGGTCGGCGTGATCGCGCCACGCGTGCTGATGCCCGCCGACGACGGAACCTTCACCCCGGAGGAACGCGTCCTGATCCGCGCCCACGAGCGCGAACACGTGGTCCGCTGCGACCCCCGAGCCGGCGCCCTGGCCGCCGTCCTGCAGGCGCTGTGCTGGTTCAACCCGCTGGTCCACCTGGGCGCCCACGTGATGCGACTGGACCAGGAACTGGCCTGCGACGCCGCCGTGCTGCGCCGCCGGCCCCGCGACCGGGCGCTCTACGCCAAGACTTTGCTGAAGAGCCAGCTCGCCGCCCAGCCCCTGCCCTTCGGTTGCTACTGGCCTTCGCGCGGCCAGCATCCGCTGGAGGTCCGCATCGGCGCCCTGCGCGCCGCCCCGCGCCTCGACGGCCTGGCCGGCGCCTCTCTGGTCGGGACGGCCATCGTCAGCGCCGCGATCGCCGCCTGGCACCTGCAGCCGCCCGCCCCACGCCCCGGCCCACTGGTCGAACTGTGGGAGCGCCAGCAACGCCAGCCGGTCACTTCGGTGATGCTGGTCAGCCTGCCCAGCCGGCCGCCCGCCGACCCGGCCCAGCCCTAACCACCCCACACCCAGGACCCACCATGCCGAACCCGATCTTCCGGGCGCGATGCCTCGCGCCTGCGCTTCTGCTCGCCCTCACGGGCTGCGGCGCCCCGCGCACCGAGAGCCGGATGGCCGCCCATCAGGCCCAGGTCGACCCGCCGATGCTATGGCGCGTCGAGGCCCTGGACGCCGCGGGACGCCCGACCGCCGCGCTCCAGGTCTGCGCCGATACGACCATGCGCGAAGGCTTCGCGCGCGCGACCGCCGAGATGGCCGGTCAGCCCTGCCTGCCGATGAAGGGCGGCGTCGAGCGATCCGGTCTCTATGCCGCGCGCTGCGACCTGAACGGCCGCCGCTTCGGCCTCACCGTGAACCGGACCGGCGACCCCGGCAGCGACTTCCAGGTCGCCTTCGCGTTGAAGGCCCTGGACGGCACGGACGCCGGGGTGCGCCAGGTGCGACGGTTCCGGAAGCTGGGTCCCTGCCCGGGCGGCTGGGGCATCGGCGACCAGGCGCGCCTGAGCGAGCCGCGCGGCGTCAATGCGCTGGCCGGCGGCTGGGCCGCCCAGTGATCGGGTTCCTGCTCGCCCAGGCGGCGGCCGTCGCGCCCGTGACCCAGGGCGTCACCAGCTATCCCCCGGCCTTCTTCGCGGCCCAGCGGCCGGCCAGCGCCAAGGAAATGGTGGCGCGCCTGCCCGGCTTCACCCTGGACGACGGCAGCTCCGTGCGCGGGTTCGAAGGCGCGGCCGGCAATGTGCTGATCGACGGCCGGCGGCCCTCCTCCAAGAGCGACGCCGTGGATGAGCTGCTGGAACGGATCCCGGCGGCGAAGGTCGAGCGGATCGACGTGATCCGGGGCGGCGCGCCCGGCGTCGACATGCAGGGCAAGTCGGTGATCGCCAACGTCGTGCTGCGCAGGGACGGCGCCGTGCGCGGCAAGATCGAGGTGGAGGGCTTCCAGGTCCCAGACGACCGCCGCTTCGGCGCGCTGAAGTTCGAAGGCTCGGGCGGCGACGCCCGCGCGTGGGAGGTCTCCGGCCTCTACGGGCGCGGGTTCAGCGGCCTCTATGGCGACGGGGTCGGCCAGACAGGGAGCTCGGACGGCAGTCCTGGCCGGGAGACCCGTATCCACACCGAGAGCGACGGGCCGCTGCGCCAATTCACCGGCGCCTACGCGCTGCCCCTGGCCGGCGGTCGGCTACGCCTCGACGGCCGCGCCTACAACGACCGCCTCAAGTTCGAGGAAGACACCGTCGATGTCGCCTCCGGCGCAGCCGATGCCTACGACGAGCTCAACCGGGACCGCACCCGCGAGGTCGGCGCGAACTACACCCGAGCCTTGTCGGCGCGGACAACGCTGGAGTTGGTCGGCCTGCGGCAGGTGACGGGGTTCGGCCTGCTCGCCACCTCCACCAGTCCAGGCGGCCGAGAGACCTTCGACGTCGACCGCACGACCCGCGAGACCATCGCCCGCGCGGTGCTGAAACAGGCGTGGAGCTCCGCCTTTTCGGGCGAACTGGGCGGCGAGGTCGCGGACAACCGGCTGCGCAGCGCCAGCGCGCTGGCGGTCGACGGCGCGCCCATCCCCCTGCCCGGCGCGGACGTGCTTGTGCGCGAGCGCCGGGCCGAGGCCTTCGCCAAGGCCAGCTGGCGAATCTCCGCCGCCTGGAACCTGGACGGCCAGGTTCGCTACGAGCGCTCGACCGTCCGCGCCGCGGGCGATGTCCGGCTGGGCAAGACGCTGAGCTATGTGAAGCCCCGCCTGGTCGCCACCTGGTCCCCGCGCCCCGCGACCCAGGTCCGCCTGCGCGCCGAGCGCGAGGTGGGCCAGCTCGACTTCGACGCCTTCGTGGCCTCGGGCAGCCTCAACAACGCCACCGGCGTCACCGCCGGCAACCCCGACCTGGAACCGGCGCGCGCCTGGGTGGCCGAGGCGGCCGTGGAACAGCGTTTCTGGACGCGCGGCTCCATCGTGTTCACGGCGACGCACGCCGAGATCCAGGGCGTGGTGGATCGCGGTCCGGTGTTCACCCCCGCCGGCGTGTTCGACCGCCCGGCGAATATCGGCGACGGCTCGCGCGACATACTCCGGGTGGACCTGACCCTGCCGCTGGAGCGCCTGGGCGTGGCGGGCGGCCAGCTCAAGGGCTTCGTCACCCGGCGCTGGTCGCAGGTGGACGATCCGACCACTGGGGTCGCTCGTCGCATCTCCGGCCAGCGGCCCGTCGAATGGGAGGTGAAGCTCACCCAGGACCTGCCGGCCCGGAACCTGACCTGGGGCGCCGAGCTCTACGGCGGCTACCAGAACACGCTCTACCGCTTCAACGCGGTCGACAAATACAAGCTGGACCCGTTCCTGATGACCTACGTCGAGTGGCGGCCCCGTCCGGACATCAACCTCCGCGCCGAGCTCGAGAACATCACCAAGCGCGGCTACCGCCAGACCAACCTCACGTTCTCGGGCCTGCGCGACGTCGAACAGGCGGGGCCGGCGCGGCTGGCCGACCGCAATTACCACTTCGGCCGCATCCTCTATCTGCGGGTCCGCAAGACGTTCGGCGGTTGAGGCAAGAGGGTCCGACCTCTAGCCTGCACGCAAATCAGAAAACGGGAGCGAACGTCATGCCGGAAGCCATCCTCGAGCCTGAGCTGCCGATCGTCGACCCCCACCACCACCTGTGGAACCGGCCGGCCGCGCCGCACGACCCGAACGCCCACCCGTTCATCACGGCGATCGAGCCCGCGCAGCGCTACCTGCTGGACGAACTGGTCGCCGACACCACCAGCGGCCACAACGTGATCGCCACCGTGTTCGTGGAATGCAGCGCCTTCTACAAGGCCGACGGCCCGCCCGCGATGCGCCCGATCGGCGAGACCGAGTTCGTCAACGGCGTCGCCGCGATGAGCGCCAGCGGCCTCTACGGCGACTTCCGCGCCTGCGCCGGGATCGTCGGCAAGGCGGACCTGCAGCTGGGCGACGGCGTCGCCCCGGTGCTGGAAACCCACATCAAGTCGGGCGGCGGCCGGTTCCGCGGCATCCGCAACAGCGCCTCGTTCGACGCCGACAAGGACGTGCTGGGTCCGCTGAACCGCGTCGAGGCCGGCCTCTACAAGGACGCCAAGTTCCGCGAGGGCTTCCGCCGGCTCGCGCCCCTGGGGCTGTCGTTCGACGCCTGGCTGCTGGAGCCGCAGCTTCCCGATCTGATCGACCTGGCCCGCGCGTTCCCCGACACCACCATCGTCCTGGATCACGTGGGCACGCCGCTGGGTCGGGCCAGCTACACGGGCAAGCTGCCCGAGCGGTTCCCCGGCTGGAAGGCCAACATCCAGGAGCTGGCCCAGTCACCGAACGTGGTGGTGAAGCTGGGTGGCCTGGCCATGGCCTTCTGCAACTTCCCCTCGTTCCTGGCCGAGCCCCGCGCCCCGTCGACCCAGCTCGCCAAGGAGTGGGCGCCCTACATCGAGACCTGCATCGAGGCGTTCGGGGCGGAGCGCTGCATGTTCGAGAGCAACTTCCCGGTCGACATGGGCAGCTGCAGCTACGCCACCCTCTGGAACGCCTTCAAGCACATCGCCAAGGGCGCATCGGCCGCAGAGAAGACGGCGCTGTTCTCAGGCACCGCGACCAAGGTCTACCGGCTGGAGATCTGAGCTGGCGCGCCAGCGCCCAAAGGGTCGACCGCCAAGACGCCAAGTTCGCCAAGAGTCAGAGTCTACTCCGGCCCCGTGGCGTCTTGGCGGTGAATGACTGCGCCTGCGGCGCGCTCGGACGCGCAGCGCTCCACCTTACGGCTTGTTCGTGCTCCACTTCGGCGGCGGCGCGACATACGCCTGGAACGCTTCCAGCACCTGCGGCGTGGTCTCTTCGTAGACCAGCATGTCGACGTAGGTCTGGGCGATGAAGCCGTTGTCCGCCATCTGCTGGATCGTCTGGCGCATCAGGTCGTAATAGCCGCCGACGTTGACGAAGCCGCACGGCTTGGCGTGGATTCCCAGCAGGGCCCACGTCCACTGCTCGAAGATCTCCTCGAACGTGCCGGGGCCGCCGGGCAGGCACAGGAAGCCGTCGGACAGGTCGGCCATGGCCAGCTTGCGCTCGTGCATCGACTTCACGACGTGCAGCTCGGAGAGGCCCTTGTGGGCGATCTCCTGGTTGACCAGGTCCTCGGGCATCACGCCCACCACCTTGCCGCCCGCCGCCAGCGCCGCATCGGCCACGGCGCCCATCAGACCCACCTTGCCGCCGCCATAGACCAGGGTCAGGCCGGCCTGGGCGATCTGGGTCCCACCCCGGATCGCTTCCTCCAGGAAGCGGGGATCGTTGCCCGGCGACGAGCCGCAGTAGACGCAGATGCTCTTCACGGCGGGGCCTCGACTGCGCTGTGGCGAAAGGGTCGCTGCCATAGTCCGAATACCGGTGTGTGTCACGATGGCTGGTCTTGCGGAAAATCCGCCGCTACAACTTGTCTCACGGCTTGTCAGGGCGATTAGCCGGGCGCCGCTCCATGGGCGGCGTGGGACTTATCTCTCTGTAGGTTGCGACGATATGGCGAGCGGCACGGTAAAGTGGTTCAACACGGCTAAAGGTTTTGGCTTCGTTCAACCGGACGACGGCGGATCTGACGTCTTCATTCACATCTCGGCTCTGAATCAGGCCGGCCTGGATAGCCTCGATGAAGGCGACAAGGTCGACTACGAACTGGAACAGGACCGACGTTCCGGCAAACTGGCGGCGACCCAGATCGTCGTGACGGAAAAGGGCGCGCCCCAACCCCGTCGCGCGGGCGGCGGTGGCGGCGGCTTCGGCGGTGGTGGTGATCGCGGCGGCTACGGCGGCGGCGGTTATGGCGATCGTGGCGGCGGCGGCGGTGGCTACGGCGATCGCGGCGGCGGCGGCGGTTTCGGCGGCGGCCGTGATCGTGGCGGCGGTGGCGGCTTCGGCGGCGGCGGCGGTGGTTTCGGCGGCGGCGGCGCGGATCGTCCGCGCGGCGCGATCGCCGGTTCCGGTTCCGGCGAAGTGAAGTGGTTCAACACCACCAAGGGCTTTGGTTTCATCAAGCCCGAAGGCGGCGGCCAGGACATCTTCGTCCACATCTCGGCGGTCGAGCAGGCGGGTCTCTCCGGCCTGAACGAAGGCCAGCGGGTCAACTTCGACCTCGAACAGGACCGTCGCAGCGGCAAGACCTCGGCGACCAACCTGAAGGTCAGCGGCTAAGACTTGAGGCGGACCCGTCCTCGCGGGCGGGTCCTCCGATCCGGCTGAGCTGAACCCGGCCAGCCCTCAACGCGTTAAAGGTGCTCAGATCGAGGTCATCCTCGTGGAGTCGCCGATGCGTACCCTATTGAGCTTTGCCATCTGTAGCGCGGTCGCCCTGCCCGGCGCGGCGCTGGCGCAGGATGTTCTCGCCCTTCCCTCGCAGCCCGCCGCGACGACGGTCGCCCCGGTGGATGTAACCCTGGCTCCGACCTTGGCCCCGCTGCCGACCGTACAGCCGACGGTCGATGCGCCGCCGCCCGTGAGCGCGGCGCCGCCACCCGCGCCGGTGAGCGAGGCCGCCGTCGCCACGCCGCCCACCGAACCCACCACCGTCGCGCCCGTCCTGATCGCCAAGGAGGAGAAGGACAACGACGTGGCCGGCAAGGTCGGGATGGTCGTGGGCGGTGTCGCTGGTGGCGTGGCCGGCGCGGCGGTCGGCGGCCCCGTCGGCAAGTTCGCCGGCGGCTTCCTCGGTAAGCGGGTGGTCGGCGGCATCTTCGGCGTCGGCAAGGACAAGGTCCCCGAGGTCACCGTGGCCGAAGCCGCGCCCTCGGCCGACGTCTCGGGCAAGGCCGCCGTCGCAGAGCCCGCGACCGCGCCCCCGCTCAAGGAAAAGCTGGCGAACCGCTAGCTAGCGCCGCCGGCGACAGCCGCGCCTTTCCGCCGCCCGGCAGCTTGGCCACGTAGGGGCCGAACCGGGCGTCGGGGCTCATGTAGTCCGTCGAGACATATTGAGCGCCCGAAGCGAAGGCCTCCGCTTGTCGCGTCGTGTCGTTGGCGCGCGCTTCCCAGGTATCGGCGTCGGCGCGAGTGCGCACGATAAGCCCGGCCTTCAGCGCCGCGGCGATGCGGCCGCCAAGTTCCTTGGGTTCGTTCAGGGTGATGTAGCCGGCGGCCGGCGACGCCTCGTCGATGTTCACGAAGGCGACGCGGCCCTCCAGCACCTTGCGACCCTCGCGATAGCGCGCGGCCTGCTCCGGCGGACAGTCCAGCGCGAACATCACCTTGCCGCGCGCCGCCTTCAGCTTGGGCCAGCCACCGGCCGCCACAGCCTCGCGCAGCGTGGCGCGCTTGCCTTGCACCTTATCCGGCGTGATCAGGGCAGCCTCCGGGAAGGCCGCGCGGATCTCGGCGTCGATGGCGTTCATCGCCTTGGCGTCGAACAACGGCGCCTTGGTCGCGCCGGGGATGGAGAGGCCGCCCTCCTTCAGGTTCATGATCACCAGCAGCGGCACATGCTCGGGATGCGCCTTCGACCAGTCGCGAATGTCCTTCAGGCAGCCCGCGAACAGCGGGCAGACCGAGCGGTAATCCACCGACGGCTCATGCAGCACCTTCAGGCCGGGCTGCTTCAGGGGCGCGAAATCGTAGGGGACCGCGTTCTTCCCCGCCATCTTGAAGCCCAGCGGCGCGGAATAGAGCCCGGTGTCGGGGTCATAAACCACGTCGATCTCGAGCTGCCGGGCGCCGGCGTCCAGCTGGTCCTTC
The DNA here is from genome assembly GCA_018821435.1 of Alphaproteobacteria bacterium. Classification (GTDB taxonomy): domain Bacteria; phylum Pseudomonadota; class Alphaproteobacteria; order Caulobacterales; family Caulobacteraceae; genus Phenylobacterium. Next base: position 40,541 of record JAHJME010000030.1, on the reverse strand, counting down.
AGCGGCGCGTGGCTGTAGTCGATGGCGTCGGCTTCCTTCGCGTTGACCGCGCGGATCATCGCCATCTCGTTCGGCGCGATGGCCATCTTGTAGCTGTTGTGGCTGCCAATCACCTGCATGGCGTTCATCGGCAGAGCATCGACGGCGGCGCGGGTGCAGCCGACCTCGCCCGACGGCGCCTCCAGGTCGCAGGCGGCGGAGATGGCGGCGGCGGCGAACAGGGCGGCGATCATGGCGTGGTCCTAATGAGGGGCGGCGACAGTGGCGTGACCGTTCATTTCCAGGGGATGTGCACCGGGTCCTTGGGGAGACGCCCCGCCAGCAGCGGCGGCAGGCGGCCGACCAGGCCCGGCGGAAATACCCGGTCGCTGGTGACCATCAGTTCGGGCAGGGTCCACCAGCGGATGTCGTCGATCAGATCGTTCTCGACCTCGGTCCAGTCCGTGCGCACCGGGTCGCCGCCGATGCAGCGCGCGACGAAGTACTGTTCCTTGAACAGCGTCGGTTCCGGCATCAGCATGACGCCTTCGCGCAGCCAGACCACCGGACCCATGACGAAATCGCGGATGCCGGTCTCTTCGCGCACCTCGCGCGCGGCGGCCTCGGTATAGGTCTCGCCCTTCTCCACCCCACCGCCGACCGTGAACCAGACGCCGGGCCGATCGCGCGCCGTGGGCAGGCGGCCCTTCATCAACAGGATGCGATTGTCGGGATCGAACAGCAGCACCCGGGCAGTGGGGCGCTCCGGTTGTGCGCGGCTCAACTTTTCCGTCATGGTCGCCCCACCGCTATCGAACGCTTAATCACCTGATCCCATCCTCGCGGGCCGACGACCCTATCGTGGATTCTGGACACGTCGCATGCCGGACGAAGGCTCAACCAGCAAGCGGGACCTTATAGCCCGCGTCGCAACTCTGGAGCTGCTCGTCGCAGATCTGATCCACGAGCTGTGGCGAGTCGATCCCGCCGGCATGGAGCGCCTGGCCGGCGAAGCCAGCCACGACGCCGAGATCCAGAACACCCGCATCGCCCTGCCCGTCGGCGAACACCAGCGCGAGCGGCTCTACACCGTGCTGGAAACCCGCCGCCGAATGCTCAAGCGCAAGAAGACCGACGCCTAGAGCCATCGGCGCCCTCGCCGAGACACGCGATCTTAAGAGCGCCGCGCGCAATGTTCGCCGCAAGGGGAACTTTCGCTTTGCCAACACCGCATCGGTTTCTGGGTTTCGGGTTCGCCGCCGCGGATCTCCTTGTGGAGATCAAGGCCGACGGCTGCGTGAGCTTCGCACTGGGCGCGGGTGAAGCCGTCCTCGGAGCCAAGGACCAGTCCCTATCCGGCAAGCCCTGGCAGAGCCTGTTCCATCCTGAGGACCACCCCATGGTGGAGGCCGTCTTCCGGGGCCTCGGCGATGGAACCCGCGCGGGTCCCGTGGTCCTCGGTGTCGCTTCGCCATCGGGCGCTCCGCCCCGCTACGCCAGCTTGACCGCCATCCGACTGCCGCAAAACAAGGGAGCCATCTCCTGCGCCCTGTCGCGCGCGAGCAGCCGGGGCGCTTCCGGTCTTCAGACTCGGGAGCAGTTCGAGAGCCGCGCCACCGAGTTGCTAGCCGGATCCACCGAAGCGCTGGAGCTCGCCTTCATCGAGTTCAACGGGCTGTCGCAATGCAAGACCACACAGGACCCCGCCGCACTGGAGGCGCTGGTGGCCGGCGCCCTCCGTGCGCAGGCTTATCAGGGCGAAGCTGCGACACCCGTCGGACCCGACCGCTACGCCCTGGTGCGCGGCAGTGATGAGCCGACCGAGGCCATGACCGGCCGCCTCGCGCGGGTCCTCACCGACGCCGGCGTCGAGGGCGTGACCACGGGGGCAGCCTCGATGCCGCTGTCAGGCGTCGAGCGCCCGAAACAGGTGGCGCAAGCCTTGCGTTACGCCTTGAACATGGTGCTCGAAAACGGCCTCTCCCGCGCGCTGCCCGGCGACCTTTCCGACGCTCTGGACCGGGCGATGCGCGCCACGCTCAGCAAGGCCGGCCAGCTCGGCGCGGCGATCCGGCACCGCCGATTCACCCTGGCGTATCAGCCCGTCGTGTCGCTTCGCGACGGCAGCCTGCACCACCACGAGGTGCTGGTGCGCTTCGGCTCCGAGGGCAGCCCGTTCCCGACCATCCGCATGGCCGAGGAGATGGATCTGATCGAGCCGCTGGACCTCGCGATCCTGGATGAGACCATGCTGGCCCTGCAGCGCGACCCGGCGCTGAAGCTGGCAGTCAATGTCTCGGGCCGCAGCCTGACAAGCGAAAGCTACCTGACCGGCGTCATGCGGATGCTGAGAGAACGGCCCTGGGCCAGGGGCCGCCTCATGTTCGAATTGACCGAGAGCGCCGCCGTGGAAGACCTCGTTGTGGCGGACCGCCACATCCAGGCGCTGCGCACCGGCGGCTGCGAGGTCTGCCTTGACGACTTCGGCGCCGGCGCGGCGTCGCTGGCCTACCTGCAACAGCTCACGCTGGATGTGTTGAAGATCGATGGCCGGTATATCCGCGACCTGCAGCACGGTGGCCGGGAGGCCACGTTCGTCAAGCATCTGGTGAACATGTGCAGTGAACTGAACGTTCGCACCTTGGCCGAAATGGTCGAAACGCCGGAAGCTGAGGATGCCGTCCGCCGCGCTGGCGTGGATTACGCCCAGGGCTGGCTCTACGGCCGGGCCCGCGAGACTCCGGCGGACGACACAGGCGTCGCCGCCCGCGGCCGGGCCCGCACGGGCGCCCTGGCGATCCGATCGGCGCTGGACCGCTAGCTCACGACATCTTGAGGCGCACCCCGGAAAACTCCGGGCGTAGGGTTTCCCGGTAAGGGCGGCGTTGGCTGGCTCTGTACCCGGTCCGCGACCGCTCACAACCGCGCGCTAGAGCGCCACGAAGCCCGCAAGGGTGCGCTCTCGGCGCCATCGGTGATGGGAGAACGCGACCATGGCAATCCGAGACACGGGGTCGGTTCGGGCGCTTGCGCTCGTCGGCCCCACGAGCGCCGGCAAGACCGCCTTGATGGAGGCCCTGCTGGAAGCCGCCACCGGCCAGGCGGTGCGACCGGGCGAGGTGGGCGACAGTAGCCCCGAGGCCAAGGCGCGCGGCCATTCGGTGGAGTTGAACCTCGCCGGCTTCGACTTCATGGGCGACCGCTACGCCGTCGTCGACTGCCCCGGCTCCCTGGAATTCTGCGCCGAGATCGACCCGGCGCTGGCCGCGGTCGACCTTGCCATCGTGGTCGCCGAGCCCGACCCTGCCAAGGCCGTCCTGCTGCAGCCCACCCTGCGCGAACTGGAGCGGCTGGGCGTGCCACACGCCCTCTTCATCAACAAGATGGACCAGGCCCACGGCACGCTGGCCGAGCTGCTGGAGGCCCTGGCCCCGGTGTCGTCCGCCCCCCTCGTCGCGCGGCAGATCCCCACCTGGGACGGCGACAAGGTCTCGGGCTTCATCGACCTCGCCCTTGAGCGGTGCTTCGTCTACCAGCCCGGCAAGGCCAGCGCGCTGGTCGACATCCCCGCCGACCTCCAGCAGGAGGAGGCCGACGCCCGCTTCCACATGCTGGAACAGATCGCCGACTTCGACGACGAGCTGCTGGAACAGCTGCTCTCCGACGTCGTCCCCAGCCGCGACGCCGTGTTCGCCGACCTGGTGCGCGAGATGCACGACGGCCTGATCGTCCCGGTCTTCTTCGGCTCGGCCCAGAACGGCTTCGGCGTCCGCCGGCTCCTGAAGGCCCTGCGCCACGACACGCCGCCGACCGCGCGAGCGGCCGAACGGCTGGGAGTCACCGACGGCGCCTATGTGATGAAGACCGCCTATGCCGGCCAGTCCGGCAAGCTGGCCTATGCCCGGGTGTTCGGGACCAAGCTGCCCGACGGCGCGGACGTCGTCATGGCCGAGGGCCAGAAGAGCCGCGCGGGCGGGCTCAGCCAGGTCCAGGGCTCGGCGCTGCGCAAGATCACCGAGGCTCAGGTTGGCGAGATCTGCGCCATCGGCAAGGTCGAGCAGGCCGCCGCCGGCCAGATCCTGTCCACCACCGGCCGGCCGCAGACGGTGCGCGCCATCGCCGAAGCCCGGCGGCCGCTGTTCGCCGTGGCCCTGATGGCCAAGAACCGCAACGACGATGTCCGCCTCTCGGGCGCGCTGGGCAAGCTGGTCGAGGAAGATCCCGGCCTGTCGCTGACCCATGACGCCGAGCAGCGCCAGGTGCTGCTGGCCGGCCAGGGCGAGGGCCATGTCCGCCTGGCGCTGGAACGGCTGAAGCGCCGCTACGGGGTGGAGATCGACACCATCCAGCCCCGCACGCCGTACCGCGAGACCATCGGCCGTTCGGCCACCCAGCGGGCGCGGCACAAGAAGCAGTCCGGCGGCCACGGCCAGTTCGCTGACGTTACGATTGAGATCCGCCCCCTGCCTCGCGGCTCCGGCGTCGTCTTCCAGGCCAAGGTCGTCGGCGGCGCGGTCCCCAAGCAGTGGATCCCCGCCGTCGAGACCGGCGTGCGCGACGGACTGGTGAAGGGGCCGCTGGGCTTCCCGGTCACCGACCTTGAGGTCACCTTGACCGACGGCATGACCCACGCGGTCGACAGCTCCGAGATGGCGTTCCGCACGGTAGGCCGACTGGCGATCGAAGAGGCCCTGAAGGTCGCCGGAGCCACCCTGCTGGAGCCGATCGAGAAGCTGACGGTCTATTCCCCGTCGAACAGCGCCAGCCACGTCACCTCGGCCCTGACCGCCCGGCGCGGCCAGATCCTGGGCCTGGGTCCCCGCGAGGACTGGCGCGGCTGGGAACGCATTGAGGCCTACCTGCCGCAAAGCGAACGCCAGGATCTGATCGCCGAGCTGCGCGGCCTGACCCAGGGCCTGGGCGCCTTCGAGGCCGACTTCGACCATATGAGCGAACTGCACGGCCGCCTGGCCGAGGAGGCGGCGCAGGGCGCCAGGCCGAGCGCCTGACCGGTTAGCAACGGGCCGCCGCGTCCGAGGAACCTCGACGCGGCGGCGCCGTGCCTAAGCCAGCGCGCGGCGGCGCGTGCGCAGGGCCGTTCCAGCCAGGCCGAAGCCCGCGATCATCAGCGCCCAGCTGGCCGGCTCAGGCACCGGCGCAGTGTCCGCGGTCGTCACGTTGAGCACGAAGTAGCCGTAGGTGTCGTTGACGCCGTTGGCGTGGGCCGGCGGCGTGAAACCGTTGACGTTGTCATGGTAGACGCGGTCCTCACCGCCCTGCCCGCCGCCCAGGCCCTGGATGCGGAAGTCGGTGAGCGTGACGGTGGACGCCCCGACCACGAAGCTCAGAGCGCCGCTGCCCGCGATGCAGCTGAAATTGTAGGCCGCCGTGCAGCCCGTGCTGCCGTTGGCCGCGAAGCTCGCGCCCGGCGTCGGCGCGAAGGCCGAGATCGCCACCGCCGACGCCGCCGCGCCGTCGAACCACAGATTGAGGCCGAAGCCGTCGTCGCCGCCGACGGTGTCGTCGCCATCGGCCCAGAAGTAGATCGTGTTCGCGCCTTCCTGCAGGCCGGCGGAGAAGCTGGACGCAGGCGCGAAGAAGTCCCCGGCGGCCGGGTCGGCCGTGGTGGCCAGGAACAGCTGCGCGCCGTAGTTCCCGGCGACGTTCTGTTGCCCCAGCACGGTGGTCCAGCCGCCGCGCGCGACGGTCTGGCCGCTGTTCGTGGTGTTCTGGTTGGTCCCGGTCTCGTCCGCGCGGAACAGCGTCCCGTTGGACAGGCTGACCGAGGCCTGCGCCGAGGCGGCCGACAGCGAAAGCGCCGCGGCGGCGATGGCGGCCAGTGTGGAGTTACGCATGCTGAATATCCCTCTGAATTCCAACCGTTCGGAGGGAGAGGCGTGACGCGGCCGGAAACTCCGTCACGCCCCCTTCGCGCGCGCATCAAGTCGCGCTAACCCGGCGCTCATGCAGCGCCTCGCCCACACCGCCCTCCTCGTCCGCGACTACGACGAGGCGATCGCCTTCTATGTCGGCAAGGCCGGCTTCGAGCTGGTCGAGGACACCGACATGGGCGGGGGCAAACGCTGGGTGGTGGTGCGGCCGCGCGGCTCGCAGGGCGGCCTGCTGCTGGCCAAGGCCGTGGGCGACCAGCTCCGCGCGGTGGGCGACCAGGCCGGCGGCCGGGTCTTCCTGTTCCTGGAGACCGACGACTTCGCCGGCGACCATGCCCGAATGGCCGCCGCTGGCGTGACCTTCCTCGAAGAACCCCGCCACGAGCCTTACGGCAGCGTGGCGGTGTTCGAGGACCTCTACGGCACCAAGTTCGACCTCATTCAGCGGGCTGCTGCGCCGCGATGAGCGCGTCGTCGATCTCGGCGGCCCGCTTGGCGGCCGGGCGGCCGGTGTGCAGCGCCACGTAGCGTTCGAAGTTCGGCCGCTTCTCGATGGTCCCGAACTGCATGCCCCAGCTCAGGTGCGAGGCGACATAGAGGTCGGCGGCCGTGAAGGTGTCGCCGGCGAGGTAGTCGCGCCCGTCCAGCGCGCCCTCCAGGGCGTCCAGCACATGGTCCATCGAGCCGAAGCCCAGCATCCGTTCGCGCTCGGGCGGGGTCTCCCAGCCCATGCTCTTCACCCCGACCGCCTGCTCGACGGGACCGGCGGCGAAGAACAGCCAGCGATAGTAGGGGCCGCGATCCTTGCTGCCGTGCGCCGGCGCCAATCCGGTCTGCGGGAACGCATCGGCCAGGTAGGCGCATATCGCGCCGCATTCGGTGACGACCGTGTCGCCATGCTTGATCGCCGGCACCTTGCCCATCGGGTTCACCGACAGGTACGCCGGGCTCTTCATCGAGTCCTCGAAGCCCAGGATCTGGGTGTCGTAGGGCTGGCCCACCTCCTCCATCATCCAGCGGATGATGCGGCCGCGCGACATCGGGTGGGTGTAGAAGATCAGGTCGGTCATTGGGGTGTTCCTCCGGTTCGCCCGCATTAGACGCCCGGCCTGCTGACAGCGGAATGTCAGCAGTGTGGCCGCGTCAGGCCACGGCCGTTGCGCGAAGGCTCTGGCGGCGCAGGTACAACTCCGCGATCAGCAGGTTCGGAACCCAAGAGATCCAGGCGGTCGCGACATAGATCTGCTCGAACGACAGCCCCGACATGATCCCGATCGGCAGGTAGAGACGGAGCGTCACCGCGGCGAAGGTCAGCGAGAACGAGCGGATCATCCACCGGCGATGCTCGTCGAAGCGTCGTTGACGCGCGGCGAGCCAGCCCTGGACGGTCGTGTAGATCCAGATCGGCGCCAGCAGGCCGAAGCCCGCCGCCGCCACGGGTCCCGCCGTCGTCCCGAACGCCAGCACGAAGCCGGCGGCGCCGCCGGCGATGCACGCCACCGAATAGAAGCGCCCCAGCCAGCGGTGCACGGTGCGGCGTCGGCGCAGGGCGGGCAGGAACTGGAAGCACGCCACCATCAGCGCCGTGCCGGCGCCGGCCACATGCATCGCCAGCCACGGCCGCGCGAAGAGGTTGGCGACGATCTGCGGACCGAGATCCTGCACATGCGGCGCGAAGTACCAAGCGTAGCCCGCCACGCCCACGCTCAGGAAGGCGGCCAGGCCCCAAAGGCTCCGGTTCAGGATTGTGCGTGTCATCGGTGGGCTCCGTCGGTCGATGCCGAGAGGTGGCAGGCCCGGCCGCCCTTCGCCTAGGAGCGGTTTCGCGAGCGGCGCCACGCTTGCGCGAACGGATGCGCCTATTCCGTCAGTCGTGGCAGGATCGCGCCAACGACTCGGCCACATAGAGCCCTGATGACCCACCCCCTGGCCCGCCCCTGGTTCCGCCGTCTGCTCGCCGATGTCGCGCTCTGGTCCGCGATCGGCCTGGTGATGGCCATCCTCGGGCCGTTCGGTTCTTCCGAGCGCACCCTGACCGTCCGCCTGCTCTACTGGCAGGTCTGCATGGTCGGCGGCGGCCTCATAGGCGTGGCGATCGACGCGCCGGTGCGGCGCAGGCTGAACCATTTCTGGGGCCGCCTGCTGCTGGTAAGCGTGGCGATGACGCCACCCGTGACCGTGCTGGTCGCGTTCAGCAACCACGTCCTCAGCCCGACGCGGCTGACCTGGCACAACGTCGGACAACTCGGCTTCCAGGTCTTCGTCGTCTGCTTCGCCACCATGTGCCTGCGCCAGCTCGCCTGGGCCCAGGCCGAGGCGCCGGCCCCGCCTGCGCGTGCCGAGCCGACCGGAGACCCCACCGAGGCCTTCCGTCGCCGCCTCTCCGCCAAGCGCCGCGCCGCCGGCCTGCGCGCGGTCGAGGCCGAGGACCACTACCTGCGCGTCCACACCGACGCCGGCGACGAGCTGATCACGGCCCGCTTCGGCGACGCCCTGGCAGACCTGGCCGCCGCGCCCGGTTTCCGGACACACCGCTCCTGGTGGGTGGCCGCTGACGCCATCGACCAGGTAACCTGGCTGCGCGGCCGCGGTGAGGCCCGGCTTAAATGCGGCTTGGTGGTCCCCATCAGCCGCAGCAACGCCGCCCCGCTGAAAGCGGCCGGCTGGTTTTGAGGCGCTACAGCCGCGACGTCGCGATCTGCGTATCCGCCCGCCGCCAGGCCTCGCCGAATTCCGCGCCGACCGCCGGCAGCTCGGCAGTCTTGCCCTGGGCCTGAAGCGCCTTGCTCAGTCCCATCAGCGCCCAGCCATCGCGCCGGTAGTGATGCAGGCTCTCGCGGTACACCACCTCGGCCTCGGCGGGCTTGCCGGCCTCCAGCAGCGCCGCGCCCAGCAAGTGCGCCACGGGGCGGTGCCAATAGGCCGGTTCGGTGTAGGGCAGCGCCCGCTCCAGCGTCTGGGCCTTCTGGAAGTTCGCCACGGCGCCGCCCAGATCGCCGGACTTACGCGCGATCTCGCCGTCCACGCTGGCCAGCGCCACCGCGATCATCCCCGCCGCCGGCACGCCGAACGTGTCGTAGCGGTCGAACTTGGCCTTCTGCAACGCCGCCAGTTTCTTGCGGTCCGCCGCGGCGGCGGTCAGGTCGCCGGTGTTGGCGTGCGCGAACGCCCGGGCATAGAGCCACATGGCGGTGTCCAGCGTCAGCATCTTGTCCGGCGCGGGCTCGACCAGGATCTCGCGGTATTTCCCGAACCGGAGCAGCGTCACCGTCGGCGTGAAATTGTACAGCTCGGCGATCGACATCTGCTTCGACAGGTTGGGCGCGTCCACCGCCTTGACCAGCCGCCGCGACGCGTCGATGGCGGCCTGGTAGCGGCCCTCCATCTCGGCCGACGTCCACAGGAAGTGGATGTTGTGGCCGTAGTAGCCCGCCGGATAATAGCCCTGCGCCTTGCACGCGATGATGTAGGCCTCGTCCACCAGGGCGGCCGCCTCGTTGGCCGCCGCGGCGTCGGCGTAGCGGCCGACGCGGTAGTAGATGTGGCTGGGCATGTGCACCACGTGCCCCGCCCCCGGCATCAGCTTCAGCAGGCGGTCGGCCGCCGGCTCGGCCCGTTCGGGCGTGGCCGAGGCCTCGACCGCGTGGATGTAGAGGTGCAGCGCGCCAGGGTGCTCGGGCGCCTTGGCGATCACCGTCTCCAGCGTGGCGATGATCTGCGCCGCGTGTCCCTTCGGCGTCTTGCCGTCGGCCTCCCAATAGTCCCACGGCTGGGTGTCCATCATGGATTCCGCCCAGAACGTCTGGGCGTCCAGGTCGTCGGGATAGGTCGCGGCCACCTCGCCCATGGCGACGGCGAACGCGGCGTTCAGCCCCGCGCGGTCCGCGCCCTTCGTCGGGGCGTAGCGCGTGCCCAGCGCGGCGATCCACGCCTGCTCGCGCGCGCTGGCCTTGGGGGCCAGCGCCTGGGCGTTCTGGAGCGCCAGCCACGCCGTCGGCACGGCGTCGTCGGGCATCGGCAGGTTGATGTTGGAGCCCAGCGCGTAGGCCACGCCCCACCAGCACATGGCGCAGTTGGGATCCAGCCGCGCGGCCTCGCGGAACGAGCGGATCGCCTCGGCGTGATTGAAGCCGAACACCAGGTTGATCCCCTGGTCGAAGAACGCCTGGGCCTCGGGCGTGGCGGTGATCTTCACCCGGTGCGCGCCCAGGCCCTTGAACACCGGCGCGCCCGGCTTGTCGGCCTGGCCGGCATAGATGGACGGCATCGGCGGCAGGCCCATGCTCATGCCGGTCATCTTCGACATGTCGTGCTGCTGGGCGACGGCCCCGCCGGCCCACAGGCTCGCGGCGGCCATCAAAGCTATGCGCATACGCATCGAACATCCCTCCCCAGGGCCAGCTTCGCCGTGAGGGTGGCGCCGAATGTCGCGTGGTGCGAGTCCGCCGTTACGCGGAGAGGTTCACCGTCGATCCGGGCACATAGGGCGCGGACTGCGCCGGGCGGGAGGCTGAGGCGTCCTGGACAGCCAACTGCCCCCCGAGAGTGACGGCCGGGCCGAACTCCGCCTTGGCGTCCCTGGCCTTGGCCGCCTCGGCCTTGCCGTCGGCATAGACGCCCTGCGGCCCGTCCTTGGGATGGGCCGGATCGACGCCTTTCTTGGCGAACTCCACGTCCGTGCAATTGCGACAGACGTAGCCGTTGACGACTTCCATGGCCATGGACCGAGACCCTGCCACGGCCAGGGTTAAGCTGGTGTTTTCAACCCGCCCAGGAAATCCATCAGCGCGGCGTTGAACCGCGCCGGCTGGTCGATGTTGGCGGCGTGGCCCGCGCCCTCGATCACCACCCGCTTCGCGCCCGGAATCTTGGCGGTCATGTATTCACTGGCGGGGATGAACGGTGCGTCCTCTGACCCGACCACCACGATCGAGGGGACCTTGATCCCGGGCAGCGAGGTGATGACGCCGGCGTCGCGCTGGGTGAGCATCCCGCGGGCGGCCAGGGCCAGACCCTTGGCGCTGCGATGCTGGGCCGTGCGCCGCTCTGCGCTGCCGCCCTCCAGCAACTTCAGGCCGTCGGTCTCGTAGCGCTCGGCGGTCTTCAGCGAGGTGCGGTTCCAGCCCTCGCGCGCCTCGTCGTTCTTGTAGCCGGGGCCGGTGTCGATGATCAGCAGCGCCTCGACCCGCTCGGGATGCACGCGATTGAACGCCAGCGACATGTAGCCGCCCAGCGACAGACCGCCGACGATGGCGGTCTTCGCGCCCACGGCGTCCAGCAGCGCGGCCATGTCCGCCACGGTGGCGGCCTCGGAGTAGAGCGCCGGATCGTCCGGGCTGTCGGACTGGCCGTGACCGCGCATGTCCCAGACCACCAGCCGGTGATCCAGGCTCAGCGCCTCGACCTGTCCCCGCCACATGTTCGACGTCGCCGAGTAGCCATGGCTCAGCAGGATCGTCGGCCCCGCCCTTGAGCCCGTGGGGCCATGGACCTCGTAGTAGAGGTTCACGCCGTCGTCGCGGGTCAGTGTCGCCATCAGGCGTTGGCCTTGGCGCGATCGACGGCCTTCAGGATGCCGTCGGCGACGGTGTCGAACAGCGGCGGCGGGAAGTCGTGGCCCATGCCGTCGATGACGATCAACTCCGCGCCCGGGATATTGGCGGCGGTGTCCTGCCCGCCGGCCAGCGGCACCAGCGCGTCGGCCGCGCCATGAATCACCACCGTGGGCGCGGTGATGGTCGCCAGCTTCGGACGCCGGTCCGGCGAGGCCGCCGCCGCCGCGTACTGCCGCTGGAAGCCCGACGGGCTGTAGCTGCGCTGGAAGTCGGCGCGCAGCCGCTCACGGGTCTCGGCCGCGTCGAAGGGATAGCCGGGCGAACCGACCACCACCGCGCCCTTGAGGGCATGGTCCAGATAGCCTTCCAGATCCGCCGTCGGGTCCGGTCCACGGTCGTTAAGCACCGCCATGGCCTCGGGCGACGACAGCGGCAGCGCACGATTGCCGGTCGTGGACATGATCGAGGTCAGCGACAGCGTCCGGTCCGGATAGTCGGCCGCCACGAGCTGGGCCACCATCCCGCCCAGGGACGCGCCGACGATGTGCGCGCGGGCGATCCCCAGCGCGTCCAGCAGGCCCACCGCGTCGGCGGCCATGTCGTCCAGCAGATAGGGCACGTCGGGCTTGCGGCCCTCGCCCAGCGCCGTGAACATGGCCATGAAATCCGGAAGACCGGCCGCGTCGAGCTTGGACGACAAGCCGACGTCGCGGTTGTCGAACCGGATCACCCGCAGACCGCGCGCCGCCAGCTTGGCCACGAACGCCTCGGGCCATCGCGTCATCTGGGCGCCCAAGCCCATGATCAGCAGCAACGGCGCACCGTCCGCCGGTCCAGTGACCTCGTACTCCAGCTCGATTCCATTCGCCTTCGCGCGCGCCATCGCCATCTCCCTCACGTATCGGGCGATATCGAAGGCCTTTCGGGGCGCGTTGTCGAGCGGCCCTTACGTCAGGCCTGGCTGGCCACCCAGTCGGCGACGTGGCGTTCCAGCACCGTCAGCGGCATGGCGCCGGAGAGCAGCACGGCGTCGTGGTAGGCCTTGAGGTCGAACTTCGGGCCCAGCTTCGCCTTGGCGTCCTCGCGGACCTTCGCCCACACAGTGTGGCCGACCTTGTAGCTGTTGGCCTGCCCGGGCGATGAGAAGTAGCGCTCGACCTCGCGCTGAGCGCGGCTGGGCGTGTTGCCGATGGTGTCGACCATGTACTGGGTCGCCTTCGCCCGGCTCCAGCGCTTGTAGTGGATGCCGGTGTCGGTAACGAGGCGCGCGGCGCGGAACAGCAGCGACTGCAGGTAGCCGGCTTGGCCCAGCGGGTCGCCCTCGTAGGCGCCCATCTCGTCGGCCAACTGTTCCGCGTAGAGGGCCCACCCTTCCGAAAACGCCGAGAAGCCGAAGCCGGCCCGGCGCAGGATCGGAATGCGCGTGCTTTCCTGGGCCAGGGCGATCTGCAGATGGTGCCCGGGGATCGTCTCGTGGACCGCCAGGGTCTTGAGATTGTAGCGCGGCCAGTCCGCCGTCTCTTTCAGGTTGATGTAGAAGGCCGCCGGTCGCGAGCCGTCCAGGGCGGCGGAGTTGTAGTAGCCGTTGGCCGCGCCGTCCTGGATGAATACCGGCACCCGGCGCACCTCCACCTTGGCCTTGGGCAGGGTATTGAACACCCGCGGCAGCAGGCCGTAGAGGTCGGCGACGTCCTTGTTCAGCTCGGCCAGCATCTGCTCGCGGCCGGCGTCGGTGTCGGGGAAGACTTGGCGGGGGTCCTCGTTCAGCTTCACCAGCCGTTCACCGATCGTGCCCTGGGTCATGCCCTGGGCCTTGAGGATCGTGTCCAGCCGCGCGCCGATCTCGGCCACCTGCGTCAGGCCTAGCTGATGGACCTCCTCCGGCGAATAGTTGGTCGTCGTCGAGGCCTTCACGGCGTCGGCGTAATAGGCATCGCCGCCGGGCAGCGCCCAGACGCCGGTGTCCGGCTTGGCCTTGGCGCGCACCGCCTGCATGGCGGCGATCTGACGGTCCAGGGCCGGATAGACCTCGGTCTCGACGATCTTCTGCGCGCGGGCGCCCCAATCGCCCTCGAGCTTCGCGGCCGCCGCCTTCTTCGCCAGCGACGTCGTCAGGATGATCTTGTCCGCCGGCTGGTCGCGCAGCGCCTTCATCTGGCCCAGCGACAGGTCGCAGACGAAGTCCGGCGGGATCACGCCCGCCGCCACGTCCGTCTTCTGACGGGCGACGTCATTGTCCATCGCCTTGGCGAAGGCCGAGAGGCGGGCCAGGTAGGCCTGCGCGTCGTCGGCGTTGGCGACCTTGTGCTGGCTGTCCAGGAAGTCGGGGACGTTGGCATAGGCCCCGCCCCGCTGGCTGATCACATAGGGGCTGAAGTTGCCGCCCACGTCGCCGAACTTGTACTTGTCGCCGAACCGCACCGCCTGCTCGTTGGCGTAGAGCACGACGTCCAGGTCGACCTTGGGCGCGGCCGAGAGATTGGCCCGGTCGATGGCTTTCAGATCCTTGACCCAGCCCCGCGCGCGCTCAAGGCGCTTCACCTTGCCGGCGGCGGAGTTGTCGTCGAGCTGGCTCTTCAGCGCCGCGCGGGCGCCCTTGTCCATGCCCAGCGAGGTGGCGAAGCGGGGACTGTCGTCCACGGTCTGCTCGAACATCTTGTCGAGCTGGGCGCGAAGCTTGGCGTCCTCGGACCCGGCCTGGGCGAAGGCCGGCGCGGCGGTGGCCAGCGCGGCCCCCGCGGTGGTGGCCAGGAAGCTGCGGCGGTCGATGGCGTTCATGGGGTCTCTCAAGCCTTGTTCGTGGCGATCCAGCGGTCGACCACACCCTCGACCACGGTAAGGGGCATGGCGCCGCCGAGCAGCACGGCGTCGTGGAACTTGCGGATATCGAAGCGCGGGCCAAGCGCCGCCTGGGCCTTGGCCCGGAGGCGCAGCCAGGTCAGCTTGCCCACCATGTAGGCGCAGGCCTGGCCGGGACGGATGCAGTACCGCTCGATCTCGGTCGTGGCGGACGAGGTCGGACTGCCGTCGATCGAGGTCATCGTCTCGATGGCCTTCTCGCGACTCCAGCGCAGGGAATGCAGGCCGGTGTCGACCACCAGGCGCGCGGCGCGGAACAGCGAGGCCTGGATCTGGCCCAGCTCGCCAAGCGGGTCATCCTTGTACTCGCCCATCTCCAGCGCGACCTGCTCGGCGTAGAGCGCCCAGCCCTCGGCGAACGCGGGGAAGCCGGCCATCTTGCGCAGCATCGGCAGGGCGGCCTCCTGCTGCAGCGAGCGCTGCAGGTGGTGGCCCGGAATCGCCTCGTGGTAGGTCAGCGTCTTCAGCGTCCACGAAGGGTTCTCGGCGCTGTCCCGCAGGTTGATCCAGTAGATCCCCGGCCGCGAACCATCCAGGGCGGGGCGATTGTAATAGCCGCCCGGCGCGCCGGCCTCGATGAACTTGGGCACCCGCCGGATCTCGACATTGGCCTTGGGGACGGTCCCGAACATCGTCGGCAGGCGCGGCCGGATCTCGGCCACCATGCCGTTCAGGTCGGAGATCAGCTTCTCCTTGGCCGCGTCCGTGTCGGCGTAGAGGTACTTTGGATCCTTGAAGAGGGCCGCGATCCGCTCGCCCACGGTCCCCTGGGTCATACCTTGCTTGGCCAGGATCACCTCAGCCCGCGCGTTCAGCTCCTTCGCGGTGTCGAGGCCCAGTTGGTGGACCTCCTTGGGCGTCAGGGTCGTGGTGGTGAAGTTGCGGAGCGCGTCGCGGTAATAGGCCTCGCCGTCCGGCAGCTTCCAGACGCCGGCGTCGCGGTTGGCCTTGGGCTGCAGCGATTGCAGCAGCGCGATCTGGCGGTCCAGCGCCGGATAGACATCCGCGCCGATGATCCGCTCCGCCTGCCCGGCCCAGTCGCCCGCGACGCCCTTGGCCTTGGCCCGGTCGGTGAGCTGGGTGGTCAGCGGCGAGGCGGCCGGCGCGGCGGCGCGCAGCCCCTGCATCTGATGCAGCGCCCGCTCCAGGATGAACGTCGGCGGCACGACGCCCAGCACCACGTCATGGCGAACGCGGGCGACCTCCTCGTCCATCACCGTCCCGAAGGCCGAGAGGCGGGCGAGATAGGCGTCGCAGTCGGCCTTGGTCTCGATGGAATGCTGCGAGCCCAGGAAATCCGGGATGTCCTGATAGGCGCCCGTCAGCTGCGAAAGCACATAGGGCTGGCCCGCCCCTTCCATGCCGTAGGCGTAGCGCTTGCCGGCCGCCGCATCGCCCTCCAGCGTGAACAGCACGGCGTCGTAATTCGGCTGGTCGGCCGGGCTCAGCTTCGCGCGGTCGACGGTCTTCAGCTCGGCCAGGCGCCGCACCGTGCGGGCCTTGGACTCCGCCAGGGTCTTCAGCGAGGCGCTGTCCAGCTTCGACTTCGCCGCCGCGCGCGGACCCTTGTCCAGGCCCAGCCGGGTCACCGACTCCGGCGAGTCCGCCAGATTGTCCTCGAAGAACCGGTCGAAGATCGCCCGCAGCTTGGTGTCTTCCGGCGTCGCGGCCCGAGCGGCCGGCGCGAGGGCGACCGCTGCAGCCGTCCCCAGGAACGTGCGGCGGTCCATCAGCCCTTGGCCCCGGCGATGTAGAGGTCGACCACATTCTCCAGCGCGGTCAGCGGCATGGAGCCGGACAGCAGCACCGCGTCGTGGAACTTGCGCGGGTCATACTTGGCGCCCAGCGCCTTCTGCGCCTTCTCACGCAGGCGCAGCATCGTGACCTTGCCCACCATGTAGCTGCAGGCCTGGCCCGGCCACACGGCGTAGCGCTCGATCTCCTGGGCGGCCAGCGGCTCGGGATCGCCTTCGATGGCGCGCATCTCGGCGATCGCCTTCTCGCGGCTCCACTTGAGGCTATGCAACCCGCTGTCGGTGACCAGGCGCGCCGAGCGCAGCAGGGCGTCGTGCAGATAGCCCAGCTCGTTCAGCGGCTCGCCCTTGTACATCCCCATCTCCTGGGCGACCTGCTCGGAATAGAGCGCCCAACCTTCGGCGTAGGCGCCGAAGCCCATCACCCGGCGGACCATCGGCAGGTCGGCCTCACGCTGCAGGGTGATCTGCATGTGGTGGCCGGGAATCCCCTCGTGATAGGTCGTCGTCGGCAGGAACCAGTAAGGGCTCTCGGCCGTGTCGCGCAGGTTCAGCCAATAGACGCCGGGGCGCGAGCCATCCAGGCTGGCGGCCTCGTAGTGGGTCGAGGCGCCGCCTTCGGTGGCCGGCGGAATACGGCGGATCTCCAGCGGCGCCTTGGGCAGGGTCCCGAACTGTTCCGGCAACCGCTTCTGCATGGTCTGCACCACCTTGTTCAGGTCGGTGATGATCTGCGTCTTGCCGGCGTCGGTGTTCGGATAGACGCCCTTCTTGCTGTCGTAGAGGGCGATGTAGCGCTCACCCACCGTGCCCTTGGTGAAGCCCAGTTGCTTGAACAGCACGTCGGCGCGGGCCGATAGTTCGGCGGTCACGTCGCGGCCCAGCTTGTGGACCTCGGCCGGGCTGATCTTACTGGTCGTCTGGGCGTAGAGGACGTGGGCGTAATAGGCCTCGCCATCGGGCAGTCGCCAGCAGCCGGCGTCGTGCACGGCCTTGGGCTTCAGGCTCTCAAGCAGCGCCATCTGGCGGTTCAGGGCGGGGATGACCTTGCCGTCGTAGAGCAAGGTCGCCTGCGCCGCCCAATCGCCGGCGATCCCCTTGGCCTTGGCCTTGGTCGCCAGCGCGGTGACCAGCGTCGACTTGTCGGCCGGCTGGCGCAGCACCGCCATGCCCTTCAGCGCGCCGGCGATGGCGAAGTCCGGCGGGATCACGCCCAGGCCGACGTCGTGGCGGACCCGCTCGATCTCGGCGTCCATCATCGTGGCGAACGCGTCCAGGCGCGACAGGTAGGCCTGGGCGTCCTCGCGCGTTTCGATGCTGTGCTGGCTGTCCAGGAAGTCCGGGACCTCCTGCCAGGCGCCGCAGATTTGGGCCAGGACGTAGGGGCTGCCGCCCGTCGGGTAGGCGAACCGCCTGTTGCCGTCCTCGGTGGTCTGCAGCTCGAACAGCATGGTGTCGTAGTTGACCGCCGGCATGCCCGTCAGCTGCGACCGGTCGATCGCCTTCAGTCGGCGAAGCTGGTCGGAATTGCGCGCCTTGCGCTTCTCCACGCCGGCCAGCGAGCCGTCGTGCAGCTGGGCCTTGGCCCCGGCCCGCGCGCCCTTGTCCAGGCCCAGCGACGTCACCAGCTCGGGGCTGTCGTCCAGGGCCTCCTGGAATACCTGGTCCAGGAAGACGGTGAGCTGCGCGGCGGCGCCGGACACGGGTTGGGCGGAGGCGCGGGTCGCCGCCAAGGTGGCGAGAGCCCCGGCGGCGATCATCAGTTGACGACGGTTCTGCACGAGCACGCCTCCCCAGTTACCGATTATGTGACGCGAAGGCTTAGAGGTCGTGGCGCGGACCCGGCAAGCGCGAGGGGTCGGATCGGCGCATTAATTCCCGGTAATGCGAAACAACTTGCCCGCCCGGCCTAGCGAAGCCCGGTCGGATCGGTTGATATGCGCCCGCTCGTCAGCAAGGATTCCATCACGATGTTACGCGTCTCGCGGCATGCGTTGGCCGCCGTCCTCTCGCTCACCCTGGCCACCGGCGCGTCCGCCGCCGCCAAGCCCGGCCCGGCCGACAAGACCGTCCAGGCGATCCGCGACAGCGCCGGCTTCAAGGCGGCGATGGCCACCCTGGATCGCGAGCACGACCGCATCGTCGACGACACCATCACCCTCACCGAAATTCCCGCCCCGCCGTTCAAGGAGCAAAAGCGGGGCGAGGCCTACATGGCCATGCTCAAGGCCCACGGCCTGACCGACGTCGAGATGGACGCCGAGGGCAATGTCATGGGCCTGCGCCGCGGGACCGGCCCCGCCGGCGCGCCCCTGGTGGTGCTGGCCGCCCACCTCGACACCGTCTTCCCGGAGGGCACGGCCGTGAAGGTCCGCCGCGAGGGGACCAAGCTGCACGCCCCGGGCATTGGCGACGACACCCATTCCCTGGCCGTGCTGCTGGGCTACATCCGCGCGCTGGACGCCGGCAAGGTGAAGACCAGGAAGGACATCCTGTTCGTCGGCAACGTCGGCGAGGAGGGTCCGGGCGACCTGCGCGGCACGCGCTATCTCTTCGCCAAGGGCAAGTACAAGGACCGCGTCGCGGCCTTCTTCTCGATGGACGGGACCTCTGCCGAGCGCGTGACCTTCGGCGCCGTGGGCTCCAAGCGCTACCGCGTCACCTTCAAGGGTCCGGGCGGCCACAGCTACGGCGCCTATGGCCTGGTGAACCCGATGGCGGCCATGGGCACGACCGTGGTCGAGATGAACAAGATCGTCACGCCCGCCGCCCCCAAGACCACATACGCCACCAGCGTCGTCGGCGGCGGCACGTCGGTGAACTCGATCCCCGACGCCATCTGGCTCGAGGTCGACATGCGCTCCGAGAGCAAGGACGAGCTGGCCAAGATCGACACCCAGTTCCTGAAGATCGTCGATGGCGCGGTGAAGGCCGAGAACGCGGCCCGCTCCACCCGCGCCGGCGCGATCAGCGCCGACGTGAAGCAGATCGGCGAACGACCCACGGGCGCCACCAAGGAAGACGCCCGGATCGTCCAGATCACCGCCGCCGCCGTGCGCGCCGCCGGCTATCCGGTCGCGGTGCTGGGCGCCAGCTCCACCGATTCCAACATCCCCATCAGCCTGGGCATCCCCGCCGTCACCATCGGCTCGGGCGGCGTGGGCGGCCGGGCGCACGCCCTGGACGAATGGATCGACGTGGCCAAGCCCGAGAGCCTCAAGGGCATGTCGGTCGGCCTGGCGGCCGTGCTGGCGATGGCCGGGGACGACTAGCCCATGGCCGCCGTCGCGGTGATCGGCGGCGGGCCCGCGGGCCTGTTCGCGGCCGAGACCCTGGCGGCGGCGGGCCACGCGGTGACCGTCTACGACCGCATGCCCTCGGTAGGCCGCAAGCTGCTGATGGCCGGCCGCGGCGGCCTGAACCTGACGCACTCCGAAGACTTGGAGGCCTTCGCCGCACGTTACGGCGGGGCCGCCGCGCGCCTGCGGCCGATGCTGGACGCCTTCCCGCCCGCCGCGCTGATCGCCTGGGCCGAGGGCTTGGGCCAGCCGACGTTCACGGGCTCGTCGGGCCGGGTGTTCCCCAGGTCGCTGAAGGCCTCCCCCCTCCTGCGCGCCTGGCTGGCGCGGCTGGCCGGGCTGGGGGTTACGATCCGCACGCGGACCGAATGGCTGGGCTGGGCCGACGACGGCGCGCTGCGCTTCCGCACGCCCGACGGCGAGATCGCGGTGAACCCCGACGCCACGGTCCTGGCGCTGGGCGGCGCGAGCTGGCCCAAGCTGGGGTCGGACGGCGCCTGGGCGGCTTGGCTGGAGGGCGTGATCCCGTTCCGTCCGGCCAACATGGGGTTCGACGTCGGCTGGAGCCCGGTGATGCAGGGGTTCGCCGGCCAGCCGCTCAAGAACATCGCCCTGACCTTCCGCGACCACACGGTTCGCGGCGAGGCCATGGTCACCCGCCACGGGCTGGAGGGCGGCGCGCTGTACGCCCTGTCCGCCCCGCTACGCGACGCCGTGACGGTCGAGGGCGCGGCGACGCTCACCTTCGACCTGCGGCCCGAGATGACGCCCGGCGCGCTCACCGCGCGCCTGAGCCGTCCGAAGGCCGCCCAATCGCTTTCCACCCACCTGCGCAAGGCGCTGAAGCTCTCGCCGGTGGAGATCAACCTGCTGCGCGAGGCCCAAGGCAAGACCCTGCCGACCGAGCCCGGCGGCCTCGCCCGGGCGATCAAGGCGGCGCCGATCCGCCTGACAGGCGTCCAGCCCTTAGCGCGCGCCATTTCGTCGGCCGGCGGCGTCGCCTTCGCCACGATCGACGACGACCTGATGCTGAAGGACCGGCCCGGCGTGTTCGTCGCCGGCGAGATGCTGGACTGGGAAGCGCCGACCGGCGGCTACCTGCTCCAGGCTACGTTCGCCACGGGCCTGACGGCCGCGCGAGGCGTTATGAAGCGCCTCGGCGCGGCGCCGCCGAGCTAGTTCTGCGAGGCGATGATCGAGGCGATCAGGCCGCTGGTCAGGGCGACCATCATGTAGTTGTTGTCGACCCGGACCCACTGGTAGCCGCGCGGCGGCTGACGCAGGTGGTGTTGGCGATAGTCGACGTAGGCGCCGCGGCCGCGATACTCGGCCGGAAGACGCTGGCCCTTGCTCCAGTTGTGGGCGCGATGGTCCCCACGTCGGTCGTCACGGCGGTCGTAGCGATGGTCGTCGTGGCGATCGTTGCGCGGCTGGGCCATGGCGGTCGAACCCGCCAGCAGGGAAAGCGCGATGGCGCCGGTCAGCAGGCGTTTCATGGTGTGGCTCCTTCTCGAAAAACGGCTCCTGCCGTCCGAGGAGAAGATCGCACCGGCGGCCTGAGCCAGCCCTGAACGTCGCCACTTAGGTCGGGTTCATCACATTTCCTTGGCGAAACCGAATAGTTCTACTCGGCCGCGATCGACGCCTTGCCCGCCGCCGGCCACGGATCGACCGTGACCCGGCGCATGTGCCGGCGCTGGCCGGGATAGTCGTTCAGCGCGAAGTGCCAGACCGACCGGTTGTCC
This sequence comes from Alphaproteobacteria bacterium, assembly GCA_018821435.1. Lineage (GTDB taxonomy): Bacteria > Pseudomonadota > Alphaproteobacteria > Caulobacterales > Caulobacteraceae > Phenylobacterium. Next base: position 19,459 of record JAHJME010000030.1, on the reverse strand, counting down.
CAGAAGGCCACCGAGCCCGTCGTCCACGCGAACCGACAGGTGAAGCCCTCGTAGCGGCAATGGGTGAAAAGATAATCCAGCAGCGCCTTGGATTCGCTGGTCTTCCAGCCGTCGATCCGCAGGGTGAAAGCCGGGTTCACGTACAGCGCCTTGCGCCCCGTCTCCGGGTGGACCAGCACCATCGGGTGGACGTACTCGCCCACATAGCCGTCGGCCTCGGCGACCTGCATGGCGCCGCGCTTCTGGGCGGAATGGCCCTGGGCGGAGTATTCGCGGCTGGCGGAGTGGACTGCGTTCAGCCCCTCCAGCGTCGCCTTCAGGCCTGACGACAGGGCATCGTACGCCGCCGCCTGGCTGGCGAAAAGCGTGTCGCCGCCCCACTCCGGCAGCTCGACCGCGTAGAGGATCGAGCCGATGGCCGGGGTCTCCAGGAAGCTCATGTCCGAGTGCCAGCCGCCGCCGAAGTTGGTCTTGTCGGACGGCGCCTTGATGATCTCCATCACCTCGGGATGTTCAGCCATTCCCGCGACATAGGGGTGAATGTTCAACGGGCCGAAGCGGGCGCCGAACGCCGTCTGCTGGGCCGGCGTCAGGTCCTGATCACGAAAGAAGATCACCTGGTGCTCGACGAACGCCTGGCGGATCGCGGCGATCGTCGCGTCGGCCAGGGGCTTCGACAGATCCACGCCCGAGATCTCGGCGCCCAGGGCGCCGGCCACGCGGCGGATGTTCAAGGTCTGGCTCATCGACGGCTCCTCAGACGGACATGTAGACTACAGGATAGGGAGACGACGCGAGATGGACAAACCCACCGCACAATTCGATGCCGACGCCCATGCCGCTGATATCCGCGAGCAGGGCTTCACGGTGATCCGGGACTTCATGGACGCCGCCACGCTGCAGGCCGTCCGCGATGGCCTCGCGCCCTACATGGGCGCCCACCGCGGCCGCAACGCCTTCGAGGGTTTCAGCACCGAGCGGATCTACACCCTGGTTGCTCGCGCCAAGGTGTTCGAGGACCTGACCGAGGAGCCGCGCGTCCTGGCCCTGCTCGACCGGTTCCTGCAGCCCGGCTACCTGCTGACCGCCAGCCAGTCGATCCAGATCAACCCCGGCGAAGCGGCCCAGGACATCCATACCGACGATGGCTTCTATCGCCAGCCCCGGCCGCGGCCGCCGATCAGCATGACGATGATCGCCGCCGTGGACGCCTTCACGCCTGAGAACGGCGGCACCGAACTGATCCCCGGCAGCCACCTTTGGGGCGACCATGGCGACGCGCTGCGGCCCAACGGCCACGACGAAATGACGGCGATGCTGGTTCCCATGGAAATCCCGGCCGGCGCCTGCTTCGTCATGGCCGGCACGACGATCCACCGGGGCGGCGCCAACCGCAGCGACAAGCCCCGCCTGGCCTTCACCAACCAGTATTGCGAGCCCTGGGGCCGCACGCAGGAGAACTTCTTCCTTGGCATTCCGCCCGAGCGGGCTCGGACCATGTCGCGCCGCCTGCAAACCTTGCTGGGCTACGACATCTGGCCCCCCTTCATGGGCATGGTCAGCTCGCTGCACCCCCGCAAGGCGCTGGAGCCCGGCTGGATCCCGCCGGTCGTGGCCCAGGCGCCGCGTTAGCCCAAGTTCCGCTGGAACAGGGCGAACAGCCGTTCCCAGTGCCGCTCCGCCGCCGGCTTGTCGTAGATGCCCTTCCGGCCTGGGAAGGCGAAGCCGTGGTGGACGCCGGGGTAGATCTCGACCTCGGCGTTGGCGGCCGAGTCCTTGAGCGAGGCGTCCAGGGCCTCGACCATCTCCAGCGGCGCATAGGTGTCGTGCTCGGCGCAGGCGAAGTAGAGCTCGGCCTTGCTCCGGTGGGCCGCCAGATGCGGACTGTCGGGCCGGTCGGTGACCAGTTGCACGCCATAGAGCGAGGCGGCGCAGGCGATCCGTTCCGGGTGTCGCGCGGCGACATTGATCGCGTACTGGCCGCTCATGCAGTAGCCGATCGCGCCGGCCGGGCCGGGGCTGGCGGCGGGATCGCGGCCGGCGAAGTCCAGCAGGCCGTCCGCGTCGTCCATCACCATGCCGATGTTGATCGAGCCCATCAGCTCGAACATGCGCGCCCGCGCCTCGGCTTCGGGCAGCGGCGGCAGGTCGGCCAGCTCCAGCACGCCCTTCCGGTAGTAGAGGTTGGGCAGCATCACATAGTAGCCGGCGGTCGCGATCCGTCGGGCCATGTCGCGCAGTTCCTCGCGGATGGCCGGCGCGTCCATGAAGAACAGGATCACCGGGTGCGGCGCGTTGCGTTCGGGGTGGACGATGAAGGTGGTGGTCTTTCCGTCCTTGGTGGCGATCTCGACCGTCTGTTCGATCATGGGCTCAGACCAGCTCCGTGGGGGCGATCCCCAACTCTTTCAGCAAAGGCTCGGCGTAGTCGATACGCCCCGTCATCGTCTTCGGGTCGCCTTTCGCCAGCTGGTAAACCGCCTCGGCGATGAATTCGATCGGCTGCACCCGGTCTCTGGTCTGGTCGTTGATCAGGCCGTGGACGGCGACGCCGGGGGTGTCGACCAAGCCCGGCGAGACCACGTTGACCGCGACGCCGTCGTCGTAGACCTCCGACGCCAGGCCGGTGGTGAACCGCTCAAGCGCCGCCTTGCACATGCCGTAGACCGCCCCGCCGCCGCGCCGGGTGTAGGGCTGGGTCGGGTGGATACCCGCCGGCGAGGAGATGTTGACGATCCAGCCGGACTTGCGCTCGCGCATCGATGGCAGAACCAGCTGACTGAGATGGAACGGCGCCCAGACCTGGACCTCCATCATCAGGTCGAAGCGCTTCTTGGGGAACGTCTCCACCGGTATGAAGAACGTCACCGCCGCGTTGTTGACGAGGATGTCGATCGGCCCGAAGGCCTCCGCCGCCTCTTCGACCAGGCGGATCCGATCCGCCTCGCTCGACAGGTCGGCCTTCACGAACGTGGCTTGGCCGCCCAGGGCGCGGATACGGTCGATAGTGTCGTGCAGGGTTCCCGGCAGCTTGCTGTCGCCCGCCTCGGCGGTGCGGGCCGAGACCACGACCTTCGCGCCCTCCATGGCCAGGCGGACGGCGATGGCCTCGCCGATCCCGCGGCTGGCGCCGGTGACCAGCGCCGTCTTCCCGCGAAGCGTGCCGTTCGGGTTCACCCCTGCCATCATCGACCTCCTCCCATACCCTGTTTTCGGGTTTGGAAGGCAGGCTGAGGCCTTGGACGGCCGGGCGCAAGCGCGGCGTCAGGCGCCGCGTTCGTCCAGCGCCTTGCGGACATCGGCGACGACGGCGGCCCAGTCGCCCGGCGCCGGCTGGCGGAACAGGCGGATCGAGGGGTACCAGGGGCTGTCGGTGCGGTCGCGCATCCAGCGCCAGTCGGCGTTGAACGGCAGCATCAGGAAGCACGGCTTGCCCATGGCCCCGGCCAGGTGGGCGACGGCGGTGTCAACCGTGACCACCACGTCCAGGTCCTCGACGATCCGGCGGGTCTGCTCGAAATCGGCCGCGCCGGTGTCCTCGGGCGCCAGGCTGCGCACGCCGGGCCACGCGCGGATCTGCGCGGCGATATCCGCCGGCAGGGAGCGGTTGCCGTCGTTGACATGCTCCTTGCTGCCGACCGCCGCGAACCCGACGCCCGCGCCGCCGGCCTTGCCCGGCAGGTAGGGCGCGGGGGGAATGGTCTCCAGCGTCGTGCCCAGGATCAGCGGCAGCGAGGCGATCAGCACCCAGCAATCGTGGCGCGGGATATCCACCCCGCCGTGGGCGATCAACAGCGGCGTATCCAGCGCCTTGAACAGCGGCGCCAGCGGCGGCCGGCAGCCCAGGGTCACCTCGATGCCCCGCGCCTTCAGCACCGACACGTAGCGGGCGAACATGATCTGGTCGCCCAGGCCCTGCTCCGGCAGGACCAGCATCGAGTTGGTGTGCTCGCCCTGCCATTCGGGGAAGCTGAGCTTCGGCTTGCTGACCCCCGGCTGGATGCGGTGTTCGTACAGCGGCCAACCTCCCGCATAGTCGCCGTTGCGCAGCCGAAGATAGCCCAGGCGGCGCAGCAGGCCGGGCTCGCCCGGGCGCGTCTCCAGTTCGGCCAGGCACATGGCTTCGGCCTCGGCGTGGCGGCCGCCGTCTTCCAGCACCTTGATCAGGTTGAGCACCACCTGGACAGGCGGCGCGCCGGGCAACAGCGCTCGATAGAGGGTCTCGGCCTCGTTCAATCGCCCGGCCTGAGCCGCCGCGAAGGCCATCTCGAACACCTGGGCGAAGGTGAATTTCTGGGTCGTCGGATCCTGGGTCACGCCCGCTGCATGCCGCGCCGCGCGGCCCGTGACAAGCGCTCTTCAGTCTGCACGCGGCCGCCGTTTGCAACGCGACGGCCGCCGCGGGTTACGCCGCCTTCTGAAGCTCCAGCTTCACCCGCTCGGCGAGGGTCTTGATGTCGATGGGCTTGGGCAGGAACGAGACGTTCTTTTCGCCCTCCAGCAGATCGGAGAACTCGCTCTCGGCATAGCCGGAGATGAACATCACCGGGGCGTTGCCCAGGTACTGGCGGGCCTGCTTCAGCAGGTCGGGGCCCTGCATGCCGGGCATCACCACGTCGGAGATCATAAGGTCGATCTCGCCCGCATGGTTCTCGGCATACTCCAAGGCTTCCTCGCCGCTGGCCGCCTCGATCACCTCGTATCCCCGGGCGCGTAGCAGCTTGGCGGCGACGCCGCGCACCGCGTCCTCGTCCTCGACGAATAGGATGCGGCCGGCGCCGGAGAGGTCGCGGGCCACCGGACGCTTGGGCGCCGCCGGCTCGGCCACCGGCGCGCCGGGGGCGACCACCGGCGGCAGGTGCACGGGCAGGAAGATGCGGAACGCCGCGCCTTCGCCCGGCTTCGACGCCACGGCGATCCAGCCGTCCGACTGCTTTACGATGCCATAGACCGTGGCCAGGCCCAGGCCCGTCCCCTCGCCCACCGGCTTGGTGGTGAAGAACGGGTCGAAGATCTTGTCCATCACGCCGGGCGCGATGCCGGGGCCGTCGTCGCTGACCTCGACCAGGGCCTGATCGCCGGCTGCGGTCGGATAGCCGAGGCTGCGGGCCTCTTCCTGAGTGACGCGGGCCGTACGGATGCGGATCACCCCGCCACCATGGCTGCGGATCGCGTCGCGGGCGTTGACCACGAGGTTCATCACCGCGGTGTCCAGCTGGCTGCGGTCGGCGCGGACATGCGGCAGGTTGCGGCCATAGTCCGTGACCAGCTTCACGTCCTCGTACAGCAGCCGGCGCAGCAGGACCTCGGACTCCGAGACCATCTCGCCCACGTCCAGGATCTCGCGCTGAACCGTCTGCTTGCGCGAGAACGCCAGCAGCTTGCGGACCAGATCGGCGGCCCGCATCGAGGTCTGCTTGATCTCGTTCAGGCCTTCGTACGAGGGGTCGCCCACGGGGTGGCGCGAGGCCAGCACATCCAGCTGCATCAGGATGGCGGTCAGCAGGTTGTTGAAATCGTGCGCCACGCCGCCCGCCAGCTGGCCGATGGCCTGCATCTTCTGGCTCTGCGAAAGCTGCAGCTCGACCTGCTTCTGCTCGGAGACGTCGACCAGATAAGCCACCCAGCGGCCCGGGCTCTGCGCCAGATAGAGGTGGGCGATGCGGCTGGGGTCGTGCGCCAGGCGCACTTCCAGCGGGGCGTGGCCGTCGCGGGCCTCGGCCAGCCGCATGGCGGCGTCCAACCGGCTGGCCGGTTCGATCAGGTCGCCGAACACCTGCCCCGCCTCGCCGCCCTTGGCGACGGCGGCCAGGGCCGGGTTGGCCTCGATGATGCGCGCCTCGAACGGATCCTCCCCCTCCAGCAGCGCCGCGCCGAACGGCGAGGCGGCGGCGAAGGCGTCCAGCACCTTGGGCGGCGGGGCCTTGGCGCCGGCGACGGCGTTCAGCACCTCCAGCGCCGAGGACGGCAGGGCCAGCGGGCCGGAGCCCCGGCCGGTCAGGCGGACCAGGAAGCGGCGCGGACCGATCGGCGAGACCAGCGCCTCGCGCTCCTGGCCAGCGGTCTTGACGGTGGCGCGGCCCAGGTCGCCGCGACGGGCCGCGGCCAGGGCGGCGAACAGGCTGGAGGCGGCGGCCCCGCTCTTGGGCAGGCGCGGCGCCGTGCCCATGGCTTCGCGCCAGGCGGCGTTGGTGGTGAGCAGCCGGCCGTCCGGCGCGGCGACCGCGGCGGGTTCGTCCAGGGCGGCCAGGAAGGCGTCGGCGCCCGCCTCGCTCTCGGCCGGCGCCTCGGTGGGGCCGCGCAGGACGAACAGCCCGAGGCAGCAGACCCCGGCCAGACCCACCAGCAGCATCGTGCCGGCCAGCGTTTCGACCCCGGCGTTCAGCGCGGGAGCGACCGCGAAGGCGGCGGCAAGCAGGAAGAAGAACACCGCGAGGGCGATGAACGGGTCCACCTTGCGGGTCTTGGACGGCGACTCAGCCATGGCGAGCGTCAGCCCCTGCGACGAATCGGTGATCTGCATTGTGTCACAACGGTTTAGGGCGTCAGGGGGCAAAGTCGGCACGCCGTCTCTACCGGTGCGCGGCGCGGCGGCGGCCCGCGCCCAGGATGAAGCCGATGATCTTGGCGACGGCCTCGAAGTGCGCCGGCGGGATCATCTCGTCGATGTCGACCGACGCGTAGAGCGCACGCGCCAGCGGCGGGTCCTCGATCACATGCACGCCGGCCTCCTCGGCGATGGCGCGGATGCGCAGGGCGACGGCGTCCATCCCCTTGGCCACGCACATCGGGGCGGCGTTCTCGCCCTGCTCGTACTTCAGCGCGACGGCGTAGTGGGTCGGGTTCATGACCACCACGGTGGCCTCCGGCACCGCCTGCATCATCCGGCGCCGGGCCTTCTCCATGCGGAGCTGGCGCTGGCGGGCCTTGATGTGCGGGTCGCCTTCGCTGTTCTTGTAGTCTTCCTTGACCTCTTCCTTGGTCATCCGCTGGCGGATCATGAAGCGGTGGCGCTGCCACATCCAGTCGCCGCCGGCGACGACCAGGCTCAGGCCGATCACCGAATAGACCAGCCGCTTCAGGATCTCGATCGAGAACGGCAGCAGCGCGCCGACGTCCAGCGCCGACAGCGACGAGAACTTCGGCACGTACGGCTTCAGCACCCACCAGACCAGGAGGGCGATGATCGACACCTTCACCAGCGACTTCAGGAACTGGACCACGCCGTCGGGCCCGAACATCCGCTCCAGGCCTTTCTTGGGCGAGAGCTTGGAGAAGTCGGGCTTGAGCTTCTCGGCGTTGAAGCTGAAGCCGCTCTGCGCCACGCTGGCGGCCGCGCCGGCGGCGGCGGCGCTGAGCATGACGATCAGGAATGCGGGCGCGCCGGCCAGCAGGGTGTAGCGCAGGACCTGCATCCCGCCGTGGCCTTCCAGCGACATGGCGTCTGGGTGGGCGAAGAACGGCAACAGCTTCGAGGCCATGTCGCGGGCCATCCACCCGCCGCACATGATCAGCACCGAGGAGACCGCGGCCAGGACCGCGAACGGGCCCAGGTCCATCGTCCGGACGACATCACCCTTCTCCGCGGCCTTCGCGAGTTTCTGGGGTGTCGCCTCTTCTGTTTTTGATTCTTTTTCCGGCGCCTCACTCATACGGGCACGAAATTCCCGATGAGTTCGCGGAAGTGGTCCAGCCAGACGATGCCGATGGTGCCCAGGCTGAGGGCGAAGATCGACAGGCCCAGGATGATCATCAGCGGGCTGGCGACGAAGAACACCTGGAACTGCGGCATCACCCGGCCGACCAGGCCGGTGGCGACGTTGAAGATCAGCGAGAAGACCACCACGGGGCCGGCGAGCTGGAAGCCCAGCGCGAACGACTTGCCGACCGTCTGGACCGCCAGTTGGCCGGCGTCGGCGATCGGCACGTCACGGGTGAACGGGAACAGGTCGAACGAATTGACGATCGCGCCCAGGAACAGGTGGTGCAGGTTCGTGGCGAAGATCAACACCAGCGCCATCGTGCCCAGCAGCGTGCCCAGCGACGTCGAGGGCTGAGCCTGCATGGGGTTGGCGGTCTGGGAGAACGACAGCGTCGTGGCCATCGAGACGATTTCGCCGGCTGTCGCCATCGAGGTCATGAACAGGCGCAGGATGCCGCCGATCATCAGGCCGATCAGCAGTTCCTTGATCACCGCACCGCCCAGGTCGGCCGCATTGCCCGGCAGCCCCGGAACCCGCGCCGCGATCAGCGGGAACAGCATCAGCGATAGGGCCAGCGCGAACGACAGCCGGACGCGGGGGGGAATGAACGTTTCGCCGAACGCCGGCAGCAGCATGACGATCGCCGCCACGCGCGTGAAGATGAGGCCGGCGGCGAAGACCTGCTGGGCTGTCGCGTAGGACTCCACGGCGCCGGGCCTCCCGCCTACATGCCCGCGATGCGCGCGGCGATATTGCGCATGAACTCGCTCATCAGCGCGCCCATCATCGGCAGGAAGATCAGCAGCGAGATGAAGATCGCGACGATCTTCGGCGCATAGACCAGGGTCTGTTCCTGGATCTGGGTCAGCGCCTGAAACAGGCCGATGCTGACGCCGACAACCAGGCCCACGAGCAGGACCGGGGCGCAAATCTGAATGGTGAGCCAGATGGCGTCACGTCCGACGTCCAGAACCTCGGCGCCGCTCATGAAGGACCTCATGGAAAGCTGGTTCGGCGGAACCTCCCGCCGACGCCGCAATCTGGCCCGTCATGGTTAACAAAGGGCCAAGCAAAATTAACAGAAGGCTCGGACGCGCCGGCGCCCCGTAGGCCCCTCGACGACGGCGCGGCCTGCCGCCGATGGCCCCGGATCAGAGGCGTCAAACGGTCGCGGTCCAGGCTGGATTGCAGCGTTCTGCGACTGTGGATAATTGTTTACGCGTCCGATCTATATTCCTCGGCAGGGGAATATAGCTCAGGTGACCGAGTGTTGAACGCAAGCAAAGCGGTCATGGCCGACACCGCGCCAAAAGTGAAAACCAGCCCCCTCATCAACCGACGGTTGCTCGATCACTTGCGAATGCTCTCCACCTGCGGCGCCGGGTTGGAGGCGATCGCGGGCCCGGCCTGCGCGATCAGCCGCCAACTGGTGGACGGCGACATGGCCGGGATGTTCTGGACCGACACGCAGGGCGCCCCGGCGGGCTTCTACCACGAGACGGATCGCGTGGACCTGAAGGACCTGTTCGTCAGCCGGTTCGAGGAGCTGTTCACCGGGCCGGGCCAGGAGAACATGCTGACCCTGACCGCCCCGATCGGCCCCTCGATCGGCCGGGCGCTCGCGACGGAGTACCTGGAGCGCTTCTGGCAAGGGAACGTCTATCGACATCTCTGCGTGCCACTGGACCACCACTACATGCTCGACGTTCGGATCGAGGCCGACGACGGCGCGCGCGCGGTGCTGATCGTCTGGCACAGGGGCCAGCGGCGGTTCACGGCGCGCGACGCGGAGCGGCTGCGTCCGGTTCAGGCCTCGCTGAAGGTGGCGCTGGAAACGGCGCAAGCGGACGCGCACTGGGTGCGACGCTCCAGCGGCCGGGCGCACATGATCACCGACACGGACGGCGGACGGCTGCTGGCGATCGACGCCGAGGCGGAAAAGCTGCTGATGCGCAGTCATCTGTTCGCGCAGAACGTGACCATGGCACAGCGTCCCCGCGTGGCGCCGGCCTTCGCTCAGGTGCTGGCGGGGCTGCTGGCGACGGAAGCTTCGGCCCGATACGTGGCCCAGGTGCCGAACGGCCGCATCGTCGCCGAGGCGCGCCACACGTCGCTGCTCGACGAGGCGGGCGGGGAGCGGGCGGCCATGTACATCGCGCTGAGCGAGGAGACGAGCCTGGCCGCGCGCTGCATCGACCATCTGATGGGCCAGCCGCTGACGCCGCTGCAACGCGACCTGGCGCTGTTCGGGATGAAGGGGGGCGAGCGGAGCGATTGCTGCGCGGCCTTCGGGATCAGCGCGGAGGCGCTGAAGAAGCACACGGCGGCGATCCTGGCCGCGCTCTGCGTCGGACGCTGGACCGAACTCACGGCCCTGGCCGGGGCCGTCACGATGGGGTGAGGCTCCGCCTCACCCCGCCGCACGCCGAGGGATTTAAGGATCAGGCCAAGGCGGCGTTGCGCCGGCGGATCATCGATCCCAGGCCGAAGAAGCCCAGGATCATCATCGCCCAGGTCGCCGGTTCCGGCACCGCCAGGCCCATGGCCGCCGACACCGTGCCGTCGACGCCGGTCACCACCAGGATGTCCTTGGCGCCAGCCGTCTGCATCTGCGCCGCCAGTTCGTCGGATCCCGCGCCCATGCCGTAATAGTAGGTGAAGTAGGTGGTCTGACCGGCCGCCAGGGTTCCGAGATTGGCGCGCAGGCCGGCGCCGGCGTCGTACTGGCCGCTGCACAGCGAGCAGAGCGGGAAGCTCCAGGCGTTCAGGGTCGAGGCGTCGTCGAAGCCGAAGGTGGTGTTCTCGGCGGTGTTGCCGAACGGGTCGATCACCGTCTCGTCCGAATTCGGGTCCGCGTCGAAGTCGGCCAGGCGCTGGAAGATCGCGGCTAGGTCGCCGCCGCTGATGTTGGTCAGCGAGACGTTGATCGCCAGGATGTTGTCAGCGACGAAGCTGAACGACTGGACGACCGAGAAGTCGGCGGTGGTGACGGTCGAGAGCGCCGTGCTCGCCGTGGACGTGAGGCTGGCGCTCAGCAGGCCGTCGTTGGCTTGGCTATCGCCGTATCCGTCGGCATAGGCGCCGTTGACGCCCCAGCTGTCGCGCACGCCGCCCGAGAAGATCACGTCGGCGCCATCGCTCTCGCGGCGGAAGCCGACGCCGGTGGAGCCACCGTCCGTCGTGTGCAGCAATTGGCCGTACTCATTCACGCCGACGCTATAGCCACCGCTCGTGATGACCACCGCGCCGGCCGATCCCGCGGCGGCCGACATCAGCGCCGCGAGCGCAGCGCCCGCCACCAAACCCTTGAACGTCATCGAAACTTCCCCCAACGCCGGACGACCGCCCGGATAAACACTTTCTTTACCCTACAACGACGGCGTGACGCTTCCACAACAGGGTTCAACCCTCGGGGGTACGCGTCACCACCGGCGCCTCAATTCGCGGCGATCGCCTGCTCCAGCGCCCGCGCCGCCTCGGCGGGCGTCGATTTCCCCTTGTCACGGTCGACGCTGTAGTTGGCCGCGCGCATGGCCTCGACCGGAATGGCGCCCACCAGGGGGCGCAGCGCCGCGATCAGCCGGGGGTCGGCGGCGGCCTTGGGCGAGATCAGGATCACCGCGTCATAGGGCGGGATCGCCCCCTTGGGATCGGTCAGCACCACCAGCTTGTCGGCAGCGATGCGCCCGTCGGAGGAGAATGCGCTGATCACATCGGCGTCGCCGGCCGCCAGCGCCCGGTACATGAAGGTGGGCTGGTAGGCGCGTTCCGAGCGGAAGGTGAAGGCATACGCCGTGTCGACGGCTTTCCATTCGGGCCGCGACAGGAACTCCAGGTCCGACCCCAGCTTGAGGCGCGGCGCCTCGCGCGACAGGTCGGCCAGGCTGGCGACGCCCAGGGCCTGCGCGCGGTCGGGCCGCATGACGAAGGCGTAGGCGTTCTCGAAGCCCAGCGAGCCCAGCACCAGCACACCGTCCCGGCGCTTCAGCTCGGTGGTCAGCTGGTCCAGCACCGCCTTGCGGCCCGGATTGTCGGTGCGGCCCAGAACGTTGGTCCACAGGGTGCCGGAATAGTCGACGTAGACATCGATCTCGCCGGCCGCCAGCGCGCGGTACGCCACGGCCGAGCCCAGATCCTCCTTGCGCGACACCACCGCCCCCGCGCGCTCCAGCCGCGAAGCCATCAGTTCAGCGAGGATATACTGCTCGGAGAAGTTCTTGGCGCCCACCGTGTAGGCCGCGTGCTGACCGAAGGTGGCCAGCGGGGCCAAGGCCGCCCCGGCGCCGATCACGATCCCCGCCAGACCGACGATCACCAGGCCCTTGCGGCGGGTGCGCGCGCCGGTCTCCACCAGCCCCAGGAGCTGGTCGGCGGCCATGGCCAGCAGCGCCGACGCCGCGCAGCCGAACAGCACGAACACCCAGTTCTCGGTCTGCAAACCGGCGAAGATGTAGTTCCCCAGGCTGGTCTGGCCGACGGGCGTGGACAGCGTCGCCGCGCCGATGGTCCAGACCGCCGCCGTGCGGACCCCCGCCATGATCACCGGGGCCGCCAGCGGCAGCTCCACCTGGAACAGCTTCTGGCGAGACGTCATGCCCACCCCGTCGGCGGCCTCGGAGATCGCGGGATCCACCCCCGTGATGCCGGTCACCCCGTTCCGTAGGATCGGCAGGATCGAATAGAGCGTCAGCGCCAGCAGCGACGGCAGGAAGCCCAGGGCGGAGAAGCCCATGCCTAGGGTGGCAAGCGATAGCGCCGACAGGGCCAACAGCAGCGGATAGAACAGCGCCAGCAGCGCCAGGCTGGGGATCGTCTGGATCAGGCTGGCCAGCGCCAGGACCGGCCAGCGCAGGCGCGGGCTGCGCGCGGCGGTCACGGCCAGCGGCAGGCTGATCACCAGCCCCAGCACCAGGGCGCTGAGGCTGAGCAGCACATGCCAGCCCAGGTACTCGGGCAGCAGGTCGAAGGCGGCGGCCAGGCGCGGGTTCATGCGCCCAGCCTCTCGCGCAACCGCTCGGCCTGACGTTTCGGCGCCTCCAGCAAGGCCAGGACGTCCGGGTCCTTCGACCGGGCCAACAGATCGCCCGGCGCGCCATCGGCCAGGATGCGACCGGATTTCAGCACCACGATCCGGTCGGCCAACAGCACGGCCTCGGCCATGTCGTGGGTGACCATGATCGTGGTCAGGCCGAGGCGCTCGTGCAGCGCGCGGTAGTCGGCGCCCAGGGCGTCGCGGGTGACCGGGTCGAGGGCGCCGAACGGCTCGTCCATGAGCATCAGCTTGGGTTCGGCGGCGAGGGCGCGGGCCACCCCCACGCGCTGGCGCTGCCCGCCGGATAGCGCCGCGGGCGCACGGTCGGCGACCTCCGGCGGCAGGGCGACCAGTTGGAGCAGCTCGGCCACGCGGCCGGCGATCCGCGCCTTGTCCCACCCCAGCAGGCGGGGCGTAACGCCGATGTTCTCGGCCACGCTGAGGTGGGGGAACAGGCCGACTTCCTGGAACACGTAGCCGATCCGCCGCCGCAGCAGATGCGGGGCGGTCGCCGAGACGTCCTCGCCCGCGACCGTCACGCGGCCGGCGTCGGGCCGGATCAGGCCGTTGATCGTCTTGAGCAGCGTCGTCTTGCCCGACCCGGAGCCGCCGACCAGGGCCACGAACTGCCCCGCCTCCACCGCCAGGCCGACCCCCTCCAGGGCCGCATGGGCTCCGTAGCGCTTGGACACCCCGGTCAGTTCGATCAACGCCGCCATGACGGAGGCGTAGCACCTGGATCGCGCTTGGGGGAGCCGTCAGGCGGCGCTAGACGTTAAGGGCCTAGCTGAACCGGAGTTCCCCATGCACCCCCCTCGCCTTCTCGCCTTGACCACCGCCCTCGCCCTCTGCGCGTCCGTGGCCACCGCCCAGTCGCCGCAGACCACCGCCGAACTGAAGAACGCCACCGGCCAGGCGATCGGCAAGGTGACCTTGGTCGAGGCGCCCAAGGGCGTGCTGCTGAAGGTCGAGGTCAAGGGCCTGGCGCCGGGCTGGCACGGGCTGCACTTCCACGAGAAGGCCGACTGCTCGAAGGCCGACTTCACCTCGGCCGGCGCGCACACCAGCCACGGCGGTGACCGGGTCCATGGCCTGCTGAACCCCAAGGCCAACGAGACCGGCGACCTGCCGAACATCTATGTGGCGGCGGACGGCACGGGATCGACCGAGGTGTTCTCGTCGCTGGTGACCCTGGGCGAGTTGAAGGATGCGGACGGCTCGGCCGTGCTGATCCACGCCGGCGCCGACGATCACCAGAGCCAGCCCATCGGCGGCGCGGGCGCGCGGGTGGCGTGCGCGGAGGTGAGGTGAGCGCCTAGGCGCTCAGATCGGCATCCGCATGATTTCCTGATACGCCGAGATCACCTGGTCGCGGACGGCCATCACCGTCTCCAGGCTGGCCTCGGCGGCGGAGATGGCCGTGACCACGTCGACCAGCTCGGTCTTGCCGGCGACCTGGGCGGCCATCTGGTGTTCGGCGTGTTTCGAAGCATGGACCGCGTCGGTCATGGCCGACTTCAGGATGTCGGCGAAGCCGCCGCCCTGGGCCGCGCCCTGGATGCCCGACGAGCCCAGCATATCGCCAACGCCCGCCCCCTTCTGGGTGGCGGCGTAGGCCTTGGCGGCGGCGAGCGGCGTGATCATCGGTCGGCCCCTACTTTCTCAGGAGTTCCAGCGTGCGCATTTCCATGGAGCGCGCGGTCTCGATGACGTTGAGGTTGGCCTCGTAGGCCCGCTGGGCCTCGCGCATGTCCATGGCCTCGACCAGCGAATTCACGTTCGGCAGTTTCACATAGCCCTTGGCGTTGGCCGAGGGGTGGCCCGGATCGTATTCCTCGCGGAACGCGGTCTGGTCCGGCTCGATCTTGCTCATCCGCACGCCCTTGGCGCCGGCGACCTTGGTCGGCTCGAACACCGGCGCCTGGCGGCGATAGGGGTCGCCGCCGGCGGTTTTCGATGTCGAGTCGGCGTTGGCCAGGTTCTCGGCGATGATCCGCATGCGCGACTGCTGGGCGCGAAGCGCCGAGGCCGCGACGGCCTGGGCGACACCGGAGACGGGTCTGATTTCGGGCATCTAACGAGGCCTCCTAGCCGCCGGGCCGGCGGGCAGCCATGCGCAAAAGGCTCATGGATTTCTGGTAGAAGCTGATGGCGGCGTCGTAGTTCATCCGCGCCTCCGTCATCTTGATCATCTCATCCTCGAGCACGACGGCGTTGCCGTTGAGCGTGACCTCGGAGTCGGGCGATCGCATCGTCTTGAACTGCGAGCCCAGCCCCTTGCGCTCGTTCTTCGGCGCCATGTGCCCGGCCTGGGTGGCGGCCATCGTCGAGGCGCTTCCGGCCTGGGCCATCTGCTGGGCCTGCATCTTGGCGTCGAAGCTGTAAGGCTTCAGGTCGTTGGGCACGAATTTCGCGGTGTCCGCATTGGCCACGTTCTCGGCGATCACCTTCTGGCGCTCGCTGAGGTAGCCCATGCGGCCCTTGAGCATCGAGAAGAGCGGGATTTCGGCCAGGTTCATAAGGAAACATCCTTAATCAACAGGGTTAATCCGCGCTTAAGAGACTCAATGGCGAATGGCGCTGGTATCCGCCCGCAGAAGCGCCCCCGATGGACATCGCCGAATTCCTCCGAGCCGTCTTCGCGCTCGCCCTGACGCTGGGGCTGATCGGCCTCGCCGCCGTGGCGCTGCGCAAGTACGGCCCGGATTACATCTCGCGCCTCTCCGCCCAGAAAAAGGACCGCCGCCTGAAGGTGGTGGAAACCCTGGTGCTGGATCCCGCGCGACGGCTGCTGATCGTCGAGTGCGACGGCCGCGAGCAACTCATTCTGCTCGGCGAGGGCCAGGTGCTGTCCGACGTGCCAGGCCGGGAGACCACGTGATGCTGGGCCTCTGGAAAGCCATCCGCACCCTGCCCGGCGAAGACTGGCGTCGCGCCGCCATCCTCGCGGCGATGACCACCGTCGTGGCGATGATGTTCCCGGCCGCGGCGATCGCCCAGAGCCTGAACGTCAACCTGGGCACCGGCGCGGGCCTGACCGAGCGGGTCGTCCAGCTGGTCGGCCTGCTGACCGTGCTGTCGCTGGCGCCGTCCATCGTGATCATGACCACCTCGTTTGTGCGGATCGTGGTGGTGCTGACGCTGCTGCGCACGGCGCTGGGCCTGCAGCAGAGCCCGCCCAACCCGGTGATCATCTCGCTGGCCCTGTTCCTGACGGCCATCGTCATGGGCCCGACGTTCGAGCGGTCCTACAACGAGGGCGTCAAACCGCTGCTGGAACAGCAGATGGAGCTGCCGGCGGCGTTCGACGCGGCCGGCGCGCCGGTGAAGCAATTCATGCTGACCCAGGTGGACCGCGAGGACCTGGCCCTGTTCATCCGCCTGTCGAAGATCCCGCGGCCCGCCAACCTGCAGGAGACGCCGCTCCGGGTGGTGACGCCGGCCTTCATGATCTCGGAGCTGAAGCGCGCGTTCGAGATCGGCTTCCTGCTGTTCATCCCCTTCCTGGTCATCGACCTGGTGGTGGCCAGCGTGCTGATGAGCATGGGCATGATGATGCTGCCGCCGGTGGTGGTCAGCCTGCCGTTCAAGCTGATCTTCTTCGTCCTGGTGGACGGCTGGCGACTGGTCTGCGGCTCCCTTGTCGAGAGTTTCCAACGGGGCGCCGGCGGAGGGTAGGTCCTTCCACACCTACTCATCCCCCATATGCGGGGATAAATAAGCTGGAGAAATACTAGCCCTTGGCGGCGGGGGTCGCCGGGGCGGCCTGCGCCTGCTTGGCCGGCGCGATCGGCTTGGCGGCGCCCGTGGGCGCCGGACGGGTCTTGAACCGTCCCTTCATCTTGTCGACCCAGCCCGCGAAGACCGCGTTGTCGGCCGAGACGCGGCTGAAATCGGCCACGCTCATCCGGCCGGTGGGCTCGCCCGACAGGGCGATGCGCAGGGCATCGGGGTTGTTGGCCTTGTCGTAGAAGCCTTGGTAGCGCTGCTGCAGTCGCGACAGGGCGGCCGCGTCGCCGGCCAGGCTGAAGGCGACGCCGGCGCGCAGCAGGCGGCCTTCCTCGTCGCTGGACAACTGGGTCGGGTTCTTCCAGCGGTCGCCCAGCGACTTCTCGAACAGCGGGCCGGCGGCGGCCCAGTTCTTCTGCTTCCAGGTGATCTCGCCGCGCAGGTCGTTGCCGTCCTTCGACGCGTCGTTTCCCAGGATCTCCAGGGCGCTGTCGAAACGGCCGAGGCCGGTCCAGGCGCGCGCTTCGATCAGGCGGCGCTCGGCGGCCAGCGCGCTGGGCAGCACGGTGGTGCGCGAGCTGTTGATCGCCTCCAGCGCCTGCTCGGGCTTGCGATCCATCAGGTAGATCACGGCCAGGTCGGTGGAGACCTGGGCGCGCGGCACGCCGTCGAGGCGGTTCTCGGCCTGGTACTTCAGCAGGTCGGCCGCCTGGGGCAGCAGGTCCACGTCGACCAGCCGCCGCACGATCTTGCGGACCATCAGGTCGCCGTCGGCGCCGATGGGGGCCAGTTCCTTGAAGTCGAAGAACAGCGCCAGCGCCTGCAGCGGCTCCAGGCCATCGGCCAGACCGTCCAGGAACAGGCCTCGGAAGGCGGCGTTCAGGTCCGCCTGAAGCTGTTGGGCCTCGGGCAGCGTCGGTAGGCGCACGCCGGCCGACCGCAGCGCCTCCAGCGCCTCGCGATAGCGGCCCTGGGCGAGGTACAGCTGGCCCAGCGCGCGGATGGTTTCCAGCTCGGTGGCGTCGCCACGCCAGCGGTAGCGCAGGCCGTCGAAGACGCCGGCCGCCTGAACAGGCGTGATCTTGTTGAGCTGCAGCTGGATCTGGGTGGCCCGCAGGGTCGCCGGCGCGGAGATCGAGTCGATCTGCACCGTGGAAACGGCCTTGTAGATGCGCAGCGCGCGATCCTGGAACCCTTGCAGCTCGATGATCCGCGCCTGGACCAGGCGGGTGCGCAGCTGTTCCTCGGACGAGACCTTCTCGTCCAGCGCCATGCGGACGCGCATATCGGCGCCGGCCAAGTCGCCTTGGGCCAGGGCCGCCTGGGCGTCGGCGCGGGCGAAGCGGGCCTTCCACAGGGGTGACATCAGGCCGAACGCCTCGCCGCCCCTCACGAACTGGGCGCGAGCCTCCGGATACTGGGCGATCTGGGTGTTGACGTAGGCCCGCCACAGCGCCGTCGACGGATCGTCCGCCAGGGCCGGCGACGAGAAGTCCGCGTCGGCCTCGGCGTAGCGCCGCGCCAGGGTGCGGGACACCCCGCGCAGGGCGCGGAACTCAGGATCGTCGAGCATCTCAGGATGCTCGCGGGCCAGGCTGTTCAGGACGCCGATGGCCTCGAAGCTGAGCTCCGAACCCACCAGGAAGCGGGCCAGGCCCATGCGCGCCGCGACGGGCGCCTCGCGGTCCTTGTTGCCGCTCTCGGCGGCGGCCGAAGCCAGCAGGGTCTCGTAGCGGCGCAGGAAGCCGACCGAGCCGACATTCGCCCATTCGGCGGGGATGATCGCCGGCATGATCGCCGGCTGAGGCGCGCCCAGCTGGGTCTCTTCGCGATCGCGGGTGGCCCAGGCGGGGGACAGCGTCAGACCGGCGGAGCGGCTGATGCGCACCAGCTCGCCGTCGCGCTGGACGGTCAGGTTGTCGGCCAGGGGTTCGACCGCCAGGCCCTGGATCGACGGCAGCAGCACCGCGTCCACGAAATCGCGGCGGCTCGGGATGCCCTTGGGCGGGCCCAGGGCCGTGACCACCGTCAGGGTGTCGCCCACCACGGGATCGGGCAGGTTGATGACCCGCGTCGCCCCGGCGACCGGCGCCTTCAGCGCGGCGGGTCCCCCGGCGGCGTCGCGGGCGACACGGACGATGGCCGGCTGGGATTGCGGGCCGGGACCCAGCGAGATCGTCCAGGCGGAGCCCTGCGAGGACACGAAGATCGGCGCGCTGGGATCGGCGTCGATGCGCACGGCCGCGTGGTCCGCGCCTTTGAAGGCCTGGATTCCGCGCAGGGGCCGCACGCCCTTGGGCGCGCTGGAGACGTCCAGCGTAGCGGGGGCGTCGAACACCACCCAGATCGCGTCGCCCCGGCGGAACACCGCTGCGCCGGCCGGGTTGGCCCAGTTGAAGGTCAGTTGGGTCTGGCCGCTGGCGACCTTGGACTCCATCTTCACCACGCCGCCCGCCGGCAGCGGGTTGGGACGCGGCGGCTCGGGCTCGGCCACCGCAACCTCGGCGGCGGCCTCCGCGCCCGGCGGGGGAGCGGGCTTCTCGAAGAAGTTCGCGAAAACGGCGCCGTCGGCCTTGCCCAGCGTGACGTCGGCGTTCTCGGCCAGGGTAATGACGATGCGCGGCTTGCCGGCGACCGGCAGGCGGACCGCGCTCTTGACCCACTTCGGCGGCGACGTGAGCAGGACGCCGATGTCGGCGTCGCCGTCGCGCTCGACGGTCAGGACGACCGTGTTGCCCTCACGGCGCAGCGCGCCGCCGCGACCGACCTCGATGCGCGAGAAGGTCTCCGCGGTCGCCACGCGCACGTCCGTGCCGGCGCTCTGCGCGACGGCTTTGACGGCGGGGGCCGCGAGGCTCGCGGGGGCGACGACGCTGGCGATGCAGGCGGCGGCGACCCCGGAGCGGAGGACCTTCTTCAGCGCCATCGGCTATCCGGCCGGCGGCGGGGCGGCCGCCGCGGGCGGCGCGGCCTTCGGGGCGGCGGCGGCAGGCGG
>JAHJME010000006.1 GCA_018821435.1 Alphaproteobacteria bacterium | reverse complement strand
CTGGCGCGCCTTTGGCGCGGTCGTCCACGAACCACACGAACCACACGAACGGGCGGCGTCCTGGCCGAGCGCCGGGGCACGCACCGATGTTCGTGTGGTTCGTGTGGTTCGTGGACAATCTCATCGGCGCTGACGCGCCAACGCGGCCTAGCTGATTTTCGCCGCGATCTGCGCCGCCAATTCCTTCAACTCAGCCGCATCCGCCATGCCCTCGGCATGACGGCCCAAAGCCACACCCTCCCATCGGGGAATGATGTGGAAATGCAGGTGGAACACCGTTTGGCCGGCAGGCGCGCCGTTGAACTGGGTGATCACCAGCCCGTCGGGGGTCAGCGCTGCGCGCACCGCCCTTGCCACCCGCTGCACGCCCAGCATCAACGGCCCGACCACCTCGGGCGCCTCGTCCAGGAAGTTGCGCGCCGTCGAGTGCTTGGGGATCACCAGCGTATGGCCCTTCGACTGGGGGAACACGTCCATGAAGGCCAGGACGTGGTCGTCCTCATAGACCTTGGCGGCCGGCATCTCGCCCCGCAGGATCTTCGCGAAGATGTTGCCCGCGTCGTAGGTCCCGTCCAAGCTCATGCCACGCTCCTCAAACTCAAGGCGCGATGCGTAGCAAATCGGGTCGGAGCGGGGAATGTCGGACAATCCAGCCAGCATGACGGCCCGCCAGGAGAAGTGGTTCGCCTCGATCCTGGAGAGCATGGAACGCGAGACCGGCAAGACCATCGACGAATGGGTCGCCATCGCGAAGACCTGCCCGGAGACCAAGCCCGGCAAGCGCAAGGCCTGGTTCAAGGAGACCCACGGCATCGGCACGAACCGCGCCAGCGTCATCCTGGGCAAGGCGTTCCCCGAGACCTCGCACTGGGCTGATCCGGACAATCTGCGCGACACCCTGTGGGCCGACCCCGGCGCGCGGTCGATCCTGGCGGCCCTTGAGGCGGCGGTCGCCGACCTGCCGGGCCTGATCTCGGCCCAGCGCAAGGGATTCACCGCCTTCTCCAAGGAATTCCAGTTCGCCGCGGCCCGGCCGGTGAAGGACGGGACCGTCCGCCTCGGCCTGGCCGTCGACCTCGCCGCCGACCCCCGCCTGGAGCCGCCCAAGAACGAAGGCTGGAGCGAGCGGCTGAAGGGGGTGCTGGTCCTGGTGTCCCCCACCGACGTCGACGGCACGGTGAAGGCGCTGCTGAAGGCGGCCTGGGCGCGCAGCTAGGGCGCCGTCACCATCTCGACCGCCTTGGCCAGGTCCGCATCGTCGGCGCGGCAGACGTCGGCGGCGGTGCGCGGCAGGGTCACGTCCGGCGCGATGGGCTTGTCGGCGTAGTCGCGGCCGTCGGGGGCCCAAACCCCATCAACCGGCACGGTCAGCCGCCAGCCGCCCGCCAGCGGGAAGACGTCGCTGCTGAGCAGGTAGCCCGCGGTGGCTCGGCCGATCAGCTTGGCGCCCGCCAGGTCGCGCATCATCAGCGCGAAGCCTTCGCCGGCGCTCGCCGTCTCGCCCGAGGTCACCACCACCACCTTGCCCTTGTAGCGCTTGGGGCCCAGGTCGTCGGAGTGGAAGACGGCAGCGCCCTGCCCGGCCTTCACCGCCGCGAAGACCGCCTCGTCGGTATAGGCGCCGCGAACGGGCGGCAGCTTCGCCAGGTCCGCGGCCGTCGCGCCGCGGCCCAGCGGCGCCAGATAAGATCGGCCCAGCAGGGCCACGGCCGCTCGGCTCTCGCCGCTGAAATAGCTGGCCAGCCGCAGGCCCGACATGTTGCCGCCGGTGTTGCTGCGCACGTCGATGACCAGGCCTTGCGTGTCGGCCAGGTCGGCCATCGCCTGGTCGGCGAGGTCGGCGGCGCCGTCGTCGAAGCGGTCGATGCGGATGTAGCCCAGCTTCACGCCGGGCCGCACGCCCAGCTTGCGCCATTCGAAGCCCGGATGGCGCGCGGGCCAGGCGGCCTGTTCGTGACGGATCGACAGGGTGCGGCGCGTCCCGTCGCAGCCGACCACCTGCAGGGTCGCGGGCTCGCCCAGCGCCCCGCGCAGCGCCTCGGGATTGGCGATCCGGTCGCCCACCCGCAAGCCCTGGCGCTGGGCGTCGCCCAGCGGCGCCACGTGGACCACCACCTCGTCCTTGCCGATGGTTTCCATCAGCGCGCCGATGCCGACGCCGCGCCTGTTCACGCTGGCGGCTGGCGGCGACAGGTAGAGGTGCGAGACCTTGAGCTCGTCCAGCATCGCCTTGGCGAGACGCGCGAAGGCCGCATCGTCGCGCACCTGGCCCAGCCGCGCCCGATAGCGCGCGCCGATCGCCGTCCAGTCCTGGCCGTGGAAAGTGGGGTCGTAGAAGCTGTCGTCGACGGACTTCCACACCTGCTCGAACAGCGCGCCATAGGTCGGCGGCGCGGGCTCGGCGGCCTGGACCGGTGCGCACAGCAGCAGGCCGACCAGGACGGCGGCGGTTCTGGGGATCATCACGTCTTCCAAGCTCGAGCGTCGCGGGCCTGATGCCGCGACGAACGCCGCCGGCAAAGTGAAATTGCGTTCAGGTGTTCAGACGCCGTCCTTGAACGGCGAGAACTCCTCCTCCAGCCATTCCATCTCCTGCTCCACGCCCTCGCGCTCCTGGGCCAGGAAACGCTCGACGGGGCCGCGCAGCATCGGGTCGGCGATGTAGTGGGCGGAATAGACGGCCTTGGGCAGGTAGCCGCGGGCGATCTTGTGCTGCCCCTGCGCGCCGGCCTCGACCCGCGGCAGGCCGTGGTCGATGGCCCACTCGATCGCCTGATAGTAGCAGAGCTCGAAGTGGAGGAAGGGGACCTCGTCCACACAGCCCCAGTGGCGGCCATAGAGGCAGTCGCCGCCGATCAGGTTCAGCGCCCCGGCGATCCACTGCCCGTCCCGCCGCGCCATCACCAGCAGCACCCGGTCGGCCATCCGCTCGCCCAGCAGCGAGAAGAAGGCCCGCGTGAGGTACGGCCGGCCCCACTTGCGCGAGCCGGTGTCCATGTAGAAGCCGAAGAAGGCGTCCCAGTGGTCCTCGGTGATCTCCGCCCCGGTCAGGCAGGCGATCTCGACCTGCGCCTGCGCATCGCGGCGCTCGCGGCGGATGGTCTTCCGGCGACCTGAAGACAGGGCCCCCAGAAAGTCCTCGAAGTCGCGGTAGCCGCGGTTCTCCCAGTGGTACTGCTGGCCCTCGCGCTGGCCCAGCCCCTGCTCGCCCATCCAGGCCCACTCGGCTTGCGTGAGGAAGTTCAGGTTCAGGCCCGACGCGCCGTAGCGCTCGCAGAGCGTCAGCCCGCCGCCCAGCAACAGCCGCCAGGCCTCAGCCTGGTCCACGTCCGGACGGGCCAGCAGGCGCGGCCCGGTGGCCGGCACGAAGGGCGCCGCCGACAGCAGCTTGGGATAGTACTTGCCCCCGGCCCGCTCATAGGCGTCGGCCCAGGCGTGGTCGAAGATGTATTCGCCCTGGCTGTGGCTCTTCAGATAGAGCGGCATCACTGCGGCCACCCGGCCGTCCGCGTCCTCGATGGACAGGTGCTGCGGCCCCCACCCCGTGCGCTCGACCGCGCAATGGGCCTCCTCCAGCGCATTCAGGAAGTCGAAGCGGATGAACGGGTTGCCGTCGTAGGCGGGATTGTCAGCGCAGGCGTCCCACGCCTCGCGCCCGATCTCGGCGATCCGGCGGGACACCTTCACCGCCGGCGTCAGACTCACGCGGCAAAGCCTTCGAAGATCAGGTTGTCGCAGCCGTCCTTGACCGCATCCCACTGCGCCGGCTCGCGCACGGTCCAGGCCACCACCGGCATCCCCTGCTCGCGCAGCGCCGCAGCCTTCGGACTGGGCAGCATGTCCAGCCCCAGCGCCAGGAAGTGCGGCCGGGCGATCTCCACATGCTCCAGGGCGGCAAACGACCGGCGCTGGGCCTCGGCCATCTGCGGGGCCTTGGCGTAGGAGTAGCTGTCCAGGCCCCGCAGCACGCCCGGATAGCGGTCGGCGAACCAGGCGTGGGAATAGGGATTGAAGCCGATGACGCACAGCGGACCGTTGTGGTCGGCGATCACCTCGTGCACCCGCTGCTCGAGCGGACCCACTTCGCCGTAGGGCGTCTTCAATTCGATGTGAACCATGGCCCGGTGACCGATCACGGCCAGGGTCTCCAGCAGGGTCGGGATCTCTTCGTCCGTGCCCGCCAGCCGCAGCTCCGAAAGCTCTGCTGCACTGCGGTCGCGAAGGCGGCCCTCGGCGCCGGTCATGCGGGCCAGCTTGTCGTCGTGGAAGACCACGGCCTCGCCGTCGGCGGACAGCTGGACGTCCAGTTCGACGCCGTAGCCGGCGGCGCAGGCGGCCTGGAAGGCGCCCAGGGAATTCTCCGGCGCGCCGCCCGGGCTCCACAGCCCGCGGTGCGCGATCGGCGGGTGGAAAAGGAGGTCCCAGGCGTCGCCGAAGCCCCCCTTCTCCGCCATGGCCTTCACCGGACCTGCACCACGGCGTCGACCTCGACCGCGAAGTTCATCGGCAGCCGATAGACGCCCACGGCCGAGCGGGCATGGCGGCCGGCATCGCCGAACACCTCGACCATCAGGTCCGAGCAGCCGTTCACGACCTCTGGGATTTCGAAGAAGGTCGGGCCGGCCTGGACGAAGCCGCCCAGCTTCACCACGCGCACTACGCGGTCCAGGTCGCCGTCGCAGGCGGCCTTCATCTGGGCCAGCAGGCTGAGGCCGCAGAGGCGCGCGGCGCGCTTGGCGGTCTCCAGGTCCACGTCCTCGCCGACCACGCCAAGAATGCCACCGGCGGCGTCCCGAGAGACCTGGCCCGAGATATGGACGAGATCGCCCACCCTCACGAACGGGACATAGTTGGCGACCGGCGCATTGGGCGGGGGCAGCGCGATACCGGCGGCGGCGAGGCGATCTTCGACTTGCGACATGGGCGAACGTCTACCGCTCGCCGAGGCAAAGAAAAAGGGCCGGCCCTTCCGGACCGGCCCCTTCGCTTACGCGTACTAACTTGGAGGCTTAGCGGACGGCCTGGAACTTCTCGACGACCGCGGTCACGCGTTCGTTGAGGGGCTTCATGGATTCCTTCACCGACGAGGAGACGGTATCGGACATCGCGCCGAACTGAGCCATGTAGGTTTCCAGAGCGGACTTGGCGAAGGCGGTCTGCAGTTCGACCACTTCCTGCACGCTCTTGGCGCCGGCCAGCGACTTGGCGGCGGTCACTTGCTTCTCGAAGACGGTCTTGGAGAAGGCCATCGCCTGGGCGCCCAGGGCTTCCGCGCCCTTGGCGGAGGCCGTCGCCGAGGCGACCATGGCTTCCATGTTCTTCTTCGAATAGCTGTTCATCTCGTTCATCGCGGCCAGGCTCTTCTCGACGCCTTCCTTGAAGGCGACGTTCGAGGTGGCGGTGAGTTGTTCGATGGTGTTCTTCGCGGCGTCGGTGGCGGCCATGGGAAGGCTCCTGAGCTGGGGGCGTTAGGGCGGTTTGGGGCGCAGGCCCCCTTGGATCACAGCCGCCTTGTCTCATGTTGCACTGCAGCAGTCAAACGCTTTTTGTGCAGTGCAACATAGCTGTTTTGACCCTCGCCGGGCCGCCGGTCAGCGCCCATTCATCAGGCGCCGCGACAATTGCGCTCGTTCAAACCTTGTTTACCCTCATGAAAGGGTACGAGCGGCATGCTACGGACTCCCTCGGGTGGCGCAGTTGCCATCTCAACGCTTTGATTCGACGGACGAAGCATGATCCAGCACGCTCGCCGCCTGTTGCTTACCCTCGGTCTGGCCGCGGCCACGGCCTTCGGCGGGCTCGCCCCCTCGGCCATGGCGCAGGTCCCGTACTTCCAGCTCATCCCGCAGAACTCGTCCAAATACGCGGCCATCGTGGTGGACGCGAAATCGGGCGAGGTGCTGTACGCCAAACGCGCGGATGCGCCCCGGTATCCCGCGTCGATCACCAAGGTGATGACGCTGTACCTGGCGTTCGAGGCGCTGGCGTCGGGCAAGATCCAGTTGGACGATCCCGTGGTGTTCTCGCCTCGGGCCGCGGCGCAGTCGCCGACCAAGCTGGGCGTGCGCGCCGGTGATTCGATCACCGTGCAGCAGGCGATGCAGGGCATGGTCACCCGTTCGGCCAACGACGCCGCGGTGGCGATGGCCGAGAAGCTGGGCGGCACCGAGCAACGCTTCGCCGCGCTGATGACGCTGCGCGCCCAGGAACTGGGCATGGCCAACAGCCACTTCGCCAACGCCTCGGGCCTGCCCGACAGCCGCCAGATGACCACGGCGCGTGACATCGCGATCCTGTCGCGGGCCGTGATGCGCGACTATCCGCAATATTATCGGCTGTTCTCGACCAAGAACTTCGAGTTCCGGGGCGAGAGCATCCGCAACCATAACGGCCTGCTCTACACGATGGACGGCGTCGACGGCCTGAAGACCGGCTTCACCAACGCCTCGGGTTTCAACCTCGCGGTCTCGGCCGTGCGCGACAACCGCCGGCTGATCGCCATCGTCATGGGTGGCCCGACGGTCGCCACGCGCAACAAGGTCGCCGAAGGCCTGCTGCTGACCGGCTTCGACGTGCTGAACCGCCGCGCCCGTGGCGAGCAGATCACCGTGGCCCAGAACTTCTTCGAGCCGCCTCAGTTGGCCGACGCGACCCAGCCGTCGATGCAGCAGGGCGACAGCGAGGCCGGCCTGAAGATCGCCCTGGCCTCGTCCCCGCCCCCGGCCCGCGCCTCGAAGATCCAGATCGTCGAGCCAAAGAACGTCCCCAAGCTGA
This sequence comes from Alphaproteobacteria bacterium, assembly GCA_018821435.1. Classification (GTDB taxonomy): domain Bacteria; phylum Pseudomonadota; class Alphaproteobacteria; order Caulobacterales; family Caulobacteraceae; genus Phenylobacterium. The sequence goes on along the minus strand of JAHJME010000006.1, from coordinate 64,422 downwards.
ACGGCAAGGGCAAGAAGGACGTGGCCGGTCGCTGGACCGTGCAGGTCGGCTCGTTCAACAGCCGCTCCGACGCCCGCGAACAGCTGGCCATCGTCGAGAAGAAGTTCGGCAAGCACTTCGACGACGCCCGTGGCGCCGCGGAAAAGGACGGCGGCAAGTACCGCGCCCGCTTCTCCGGCATGTCCGAACAGGACGCCAAGGACGCCTGCAAGGCGCTCAAGGCCAAGAAGCAGCCCTGCGCGGTCGTGTCCCCCGGTCGAGGCTAGGGGCCGTCTTTCTCACCTCGGAGAGAAGGTGTCGCCCCTATGGGTGACGGATGAGGGGTCGCACCGGCAATCGGGCGGCCCTTCTTCGTTTCAGGCGGACGCGTCTGGGCGCCCTCATCTTGCTACTTGGACAGCAACCGATCGCGCGCCGCGTTGAGCTGGGCGGCCAGGCCCGCGGTGCCGCCCTTGTCCGGGTGAACGGCGTGCATCAGGCGGGTGTAGGCGGCCTGGATCTCGGCCTTCGTGGCGCCCGGACCGACGCCCAGGATGCGGCGCGCCTCGGCCTCGCCCATGCGCCCGGTCTGCGGGGCGGCGGCGGCGGTCGGGGCGGTCTTTCGCGACGACGCGGCCAGCCATAGCCCCACCACGACCAGCACGATCGCCGCGCCCCATGAGCCGCGCACGCCCACGAAGGCGGCAGCCGTGAACGCGACCAGCGCCATGGCGGCGGTCAGGATGCGCCATTCGCGGCGCTTCAGGATGGGGACCTTGCCTCCGGTGAGCCAGAGGTAGCCCACGAGCAGCGCGCCGCCCAGGGCGAGGTAGAGCATGGCCTACTCAGCCGCTATCCGCTCGCTGTCGTCCAGCCCGTTGAAGCCCAGCGAAATCATCACCGCCCGCAGTTCCTGGCGTGCGGCCACGTGCTGCAGACTCATGGCGACGGGGCGGATGCCGGGCGACAGGTCGGCCACCGTGAGCCCGAACGGGAACAGTTCGCGATAGATCACCCGGTCGCGCAGGCCGGGCCCGACGCGGAACCCCACCTTCTTCGACAGCGCCTCGACGCGTTCGTCCAGGCGGCGGCGGTTGCGGGCCTCGGTGGGCGCAAGACGGTTCCGCAGGACGACCCAGTCGATCTGCTTGCGCTCGGCCGTCGCGCGCTGCTTGCGGCACGCCCAGACCGTCTCGGCGTAGAGACTGTGGCGCTTCAGATCCAGGGTGACGGGGTCCACGACGCCCAGCATGTCGAAGTCGACGAAACTGTCGTTCATCGGCGTGACGATCAGGTCGGCCTTCACATGGGCGGCGCGCATGATCGCCGTGTCGGCCCCGGGCGTGTCGATCACCACGAAGTCGGCCTCGCCGGCCACCGCCGCGAACGCCTCCTCGAAACGCTCCAGCTGTTCGGCGTCGGGCGCCTTGGCCAAGGCGTCGCCGGCTGAGCTGATCGGATGCTGGATCGGCATCGGCGCCTCGGCCCCGTTCGCCGCCAGCCACGCGGCGCGGTTGGCGAAGAAGTGGCCCAGGGTCTGCTGGCGCAGATCCAAGTCCAGCACGGCGATCTTCGCGCCGCCGTGCAACAGCGCGGTGACGATGTGGATGGCCAGGGTGGACTTGCCCGCCCCGCCCTTTTCGTTGCCGACCACGATGACGCTGGCCTGGCCCATGACTTCAGCTCCCCAGACGATCCAGCCGGACCGACTCATATCTTGCGTAGCTGAGCGCGCGGGACGCCGCAGCGTCAACGCGCGTATGGTCGCCGCCTGTGGATGGACTTGGCGTCCGCCGCCCACCATAAGCCGCGCCCATGTCGTCTCTGCCCCCCTCTCGCCTCCCGATCGTTCGCACCGTCGCCGATCTCCGCGCCCAGGTCGCCGCCTGGCGCCGCGAGGGCCTGCGGATCGGCTTCGTCCCCACCATGGGGGCCCTGCACGAAGGTCACCTGTCGCTGGTGCGGCTGGCCGGAACGCAGGCCGACCGCGTTGTCGCCAGCGTGTTCGTGAACCCCACGCAGTTCGGCCCGAACGAGGATTTCGACGCCTATCCCCGCGACGAGGCGCGCGACGCGGATCTGCTGGCCGGCGCCGGCTGCCACCTGCTGTTCGCCCCAACCGTGGCCGAGATGTACCCGCCGGGCGCCTCGACGACCGTGACGGTTGCGGGTGTGTCCGAACCTCTGGACGGCCGGGCGCGGCCCGGACACTTCGCCGGAGTGGCCACGGTCGTCACCAAGCTGCTGAACCAATGCACGCCCGACGTGGCCGTTTTTGGCGAAAAGGACTTCCAGCAACTGGCGGTGATCCGCCGCCTGGTCCGCGACCTGGATCTGCCCTTGGAGATCGTTGGCGGCCCGACCGCCCGCGCCGACGACGGCCTCGCCCTCTCCTCGCGCAACGCCTACCTGACTGAGGCCGAACGCGCGGTCGCGCCTCACCTGAACGCCGCGCTGCGCGAGATTTTGGACAAGGTCCGCGCGGGACAGCCGGTTGAAGACGCAGAGCAGAGGGCGGTCGCAGACTTGCTTCGCGCCGGGTTCGCGTCGGTGGATTACGTGGAAGTCCGCGTTCCCGACACCCTGGATCGCCTTGGTCCCGGCGCCGCATCAGGTCCGGTCCGGGTCCTGGGCGCCGCCCGCCTGGGCCGCACCCGCCTGATCGACAACATCGGCGACTAGCCTACCAGGCCCCGACTTCTCGCAGCTGCCGGGCCAGGTCGTCGGGGATGTCGCCGAACGCCTCGACGTCCAGGTCCGCCGGTGCGTCCTTGGGCTCCAGATAACGCCAGCCCTGAAACGCCCGGCGCGGTGTCGGCGCCACGCGCACGACCGTCTCGTCCAGGGTGATCTCGCAGCGGGCCGTGACGCCCTCGCCCACCGTGTTCACCGCCAGGATCTTCTGCCGGCAGAGGATCACGCCCTTGAACACCCGGTAGACCGAGCCGCCGTCCACCATCTCCACGCCGCGCTTCGGCGTCATCCGGGTGCGCAGAATCCAAGGCTCGCCCGGCTTGGCGTTCCCGCCCCGCCATTCCAGCAGGTCTTCGATGGTGGCGGCGCCCACCACCAGCTTGATCATGTGCAGGGCCATGGCGCTGGATTAGGGCGCGCGGCGGCCGTTGGAAAGTGCGGCTACTCCGCCCAGGCCGCCTTGCGGCGTTCCAGGAACGCGCGGACGCCCTCCTGCCCTTCGTCGCTCACCCGCTTGGCGGCGATGCGGTGGGCGGTGAGCTCCATCAGGTCGCGATCGATCACCCGGCCGGCCACTTCGTCCACCAGGCGCTTGGAGCCCGCCACCGCGCCGGGCGCGCAGGCGACGATGTCGGCGGCGATCTTGTGGGCGGCGGCGCGCAGGGCGGTCACATCGGCCACCGTCTCGGTGACCAGGCCGATCTTCTCCGCATAGGCGGCGTCGAAGATGCGGGCCGTGGCGAACAGCGCCCGCGCCGCGCGCGGCCCGATCGCCTCGATCACGTAGGGGCTGATGGTGGCCGCCACGAGCCCCAGCTTGGCCTCGGAGAAGCTGAACTTCGCATCGGCCGTCGCGATGGCGATATCGCAGGCCGCCGCCAGACCGGCGCCCCCGCCGAACGCCCCGCCCTCGACCAGGGCCACGGTCAGCGCCGGCAGGTCGCGCAGTGCCTTCAGCATCTTGGCCAGTTCCATCGCGTCGGACCGGTTGTCCGACTCGGTCCGGTCGATCGCGGCCCGCATCCAGTCGAGATCGGCGCCGGCGGAGAACGTCCCCGCGGCCCCGCGCACGAACACCACGCGTACGCCTTCCGCGCCGGCCAAGGTGTCGAAGGCCTCGGCCAGGGCCGAGATCAGCCCCTCGTCGAAGGCGTTCTTCTTCGCCGGCCGGTTCATGGTCACGGTCACGGCGCCCGCCAGCGTGGCGGAGATGTGCACCAGGTCGGTGGTGGCGCTGACGTCGGGAAACTCCACCAGCGGATGGGCGATCTCGTTGGTCATGGACAGACTCCTTCAGCGGGGGAGCGCAGCCATAGCCCTAGGGGTTCCAGAGCGCTACCTTCCCGCCCGTGGCTGTCCTGCCCGAAATCCCGGTCGATTCGGCGCTCGCGCGGTTGTTCAAACAGCCGCGTGCTCGGGATCAGACGATCTGGTTCTCGCTGCCCGGCGGGTCGAAGCTGTTCGGCCAGGGCGATCCGTCCGACCAGCTCTATTTCGTCCGCACCGGCCGCCTGGGCGCGTTCCGGCGCGAAGAGGGCCAGGAATCGCACTTCCTGGGGATCATCCGCCCCGGAGAGCCGGCGGGTGAGATGGCGCTGATCGCGGGCATCCCGCACTCGGCCGACGTCTACGCCCTACGCGATTCAGAGATCTTCGCCGTGCCGAAGGACGCGTTCTTCGAGGCCTGCGACGCCGAGCCGGCGGTGATGATCGAGTTGGCCAAGCTGATGATCCTGCGCAGTCGTCAGACGGCGCGGCGCGGGCCGGTCGGCGAACCGTCGGTCTTCGGCTTCGTGCCCGTTGGCCGCCCCGGCCCCGTGCGGCCCCTGGTAGAGCGGCTGGAGCGCGAGATCGCTGCCCTGGGCTATGCGGTGACCACCGTGGGCTCCGAGGCCGCCTCGGCCCCCACCGAATGGTTTTCCGAGGTCGAGCGGGTCCATGACTTCGTCCTCTATGTCGCCGAGCGGGACGAGCCGAACTGGGCGTCGTTCGTACCGCGTCAGGTGGACCGCCTGTTCCGGGTCGGCCGGGGCGACCGCGCGGCCCAGGCCGAGGGTCCGCATCCCGGCGCCACCACCCTGCAGGACCAGGGCCTGGTCGACCTCATCCTGATCCAACCGGCGGATCAGGTGCGGCCGCATGGGTCGGAGGCCTGGCTGGACGCCACGAGCGCGGCGCGCATCTTCCATATCCGCCGGGGCGCCACGCCCGACTTCCAGCGCATGGCCCGGGTGCTCACCGGCCAGTCGGTGGGGCTGGTGCTGTCGGGCGGCGGCGCGCGGGCCTATGCCCACGTCGGTGCGATCAAGGCGCTGCGCGAGCGCGGCGTGCCCATCGACTTCGTCGGCGGCTCGTCCATGGGGGCCATCGTCGGCGCCGGCCTGGCCATGGGCTGGGGCGAAAGCGAGATGGACACGCGTCTGCACGAGGCGTTCGTCGACACCAGCCCGCTGGACGATATCGCGCTTCCCCTGCTGGCCATGACCCACGGCGTGAAGGTCAGCGCCCGCCTGGCGCAGCATTTCGACGAGACCCAGATCGCCGACCTGTGGCTGCCGTTCTTCTGCCTGTCGTCCAACCTGACCACCGGCGTCTATCAGCTGCACCGGCGCGGCCTTCTGCGCCATGCGTTGCGCGCCTCCATCGCCCTGCCCGGCGTAATGCCGCCGGCCACGGATGGTCAGAACGTGCTGGTCGACGGCGCGGTGATGAAGAACTTCCCCGCCGACATCATGCGCGCCGTGCATCTGGGGCCGATCGTCGGCGTGGACGTCACCACCTCGCGCAGCATCACCGCCAAGGACGTGGCGCGGCCGTCGTCGGTCTGGCGCTGGATCCGCTCGGGCCAGTGGCGGCTGGGTCCGCCGATCGTCTCGCTGCTGATGCGGACCGCCACCGTCTCGACCGGCCGCGACCTGGCCGCGGCGCGGGAAGCTACCGACGTGCTGATCCAGCCGGACGTGTCCAAGATCGAAATCCGCGACTGGGGCGCCTACGACGAGGCGGTCGAGGCCGGATACAAGGCGACGCTGGCCGCGCTCGACAAATACACCCGACCTATCCCGGAGCTGCGCCGAAGGGCCTCGCTGCGCGAACAGGCGGCGGAGGGCGCCGCGTCCGCACCTTTCATGGCCTCGGCGACCGTCTCGGCGGAATGAGGCTTGGCGCCGGCGTGAATCGCACCCCATATTCGAGTTGTGTTCAACAACTGAAAGGAGGTGACCCAGTGTCTCATAGTGAAAGCCGCGCTGCGGTAGCCGCGACCTGGACCTCCGTTACCGGGGTCCGCGCCTAGCCTCAGGGTTAGCTGTCGCGCACCGCGCAGCGGTCCGACTATGGAAAGGCCGTCCCAGCAATGGGGCGGCCTTTCGCAATTCCGGCCTCAGGCCGCGTCGACCTCGGCGGCCGGGGTATCCGTCTCGGACAGCAGGCGGATCAGCACGTCCACCAGCTCGGACGGCTTGAAGGGCTTGGAGACGAACCCGGTCATCCCTGCCGCGCGACAGGCGGTCTCGTCGGCCTTCATGGCGCCGGCGGTCATGGCCACGATCGGCGCGCGCCCGGCGCGGCCCGGCAGCGCCCGGATGCGACGCGTGGCCTCCAGCCCGTCCATCACCGGCATGTGGACATCCATCAGCACCATGTCGAACGGGCGGGCGGCGGCGGCCTCCACCGCCAGCGCGCCGTTGGCCACCCGCTCCACCGTCACGCCGATCTGGCGCAGGATTTCGGTGGCCAGCATGGCGTTGATGTCGTTGTCCTCGGCCAGCAGCACATGGGCCGTGCGCTCCGGTTCGGCCAGCGCCGTCGTCCGCCCCTTCGACGTCTCTGGCAGCGCAGAGGCCGTCTCCAGCTCGAGTTCGAACCAGAAGACCGCCCCACCCTCTTCGTGATCGGCGACGCCGATGCGGCCGCCCATCAGCTCGACCAGTTGGCGCGAGATGGACAGGCCCAGGCCCGTGCCGCCGAACTTGCGGGTCGTGGAGCTGTCGGCCTGCTGGAAGGTCTGGAACAGCCGGGGCTTCTGGTCGTCGGTGACGCCGATGCCCGTGTCCTCGACCTCGACGCGCAGCCGCACCCGGCCATCGGCGGTCGGCACGCCGCGCGCCTCCAACAGCACGTGGCCCCTCTGGGTGAATTTCACGCCGTTGGCCATCAGGTTGAGCAGCACCTGGCGCAAGCGGGTCGGGTCGCCCCGCAGCGGCTGGCGGGCCACCGCGTCCACGGTGCAGGCGATCTCCAGCCGCTTCTCGGCGGCGCGCGGCGCCAGCAGGGCGACCACATCCTCGGCCAGGGCCTGGAACGAGAAGTCGATGGCCTCCACCTCGACCTTGCCGGCCTCCAGCTTCGAGATGTCCAGGATGTCGTCGATGATCCGCAGCAGGGCGTCGGCCGAACTGCTGACCGTCTCGGCGAACCGCCGCTGCTCGGGGTTGAGGTCGGTGCGCAGCAGCAGCTCGTTCATGCCGATGATGCCGTTCATCGGCGTGCGGATCTCGTGGCTCATGCTGGCCAGGAACTGCGACTTGGCCCGGCTGGCCGCCTCCGCCCGAACCTCGGCCTCCTCGGAGGCCTCCAGGGCCGTGCGCAGCTCGCGCATCGCCACGGTGCTCTGGACCCGGTCCTTGACCGACCCGGCAATGATCCGGCCGGTCGCCAGCATGATCAGCAACGCGGCCAGGGCGAAGGAGGCCAGGGAGAAGACCAGACCGGCCGTGGAGGCGATCGAGAGGTGGGGCGCGACGGCCGCGATGACGCCCAAGGCCGCAGGCGCCGCCGTGGCCACCCACACCCGGCGGGACATCCAGCCCACCGCGCCGGCGGTCGCCGAGAGCGTTCCGGCGGCTAGCGCCATGAGGGCGTAGGCCGGCGCGCCATGCCCGCTCCAGGCCAGCGTGACCGAGGGCGCCATCCAAAGGGCGGAGCGGATCGACGAACAGATCGCCAGCCGGGTCAGGCCCGCGCTCTGGGGCACGCTTTCCGCCGTGGGCAGCCAGCGCCGGTAGAGCGCCTGCAGGCCGAAATCGAGGCCCAGCGATCCCAGCGCCCAGACGAACGCGAATGCCGGCAGCCCGACGGCCGCGGTCGCCGCCGCCGTCAGGCCGTTGAAGACCAGGATGATCTGCCACGGCTGTTGCAGGCCGACGAGCGTCGTCCGGTACGCCGACGGGGCGTCTCCGTCCGGGGTCGCGGGCACAGGTTCAGGCGGCAAAATCGTCAACGTCCTCAGGCGCATGTGGTGGTCTTGGTCGCATGTACCTTTGCCGCTGGCGATTAACCGGCGGTCGAGGATCGGCGGAGCGCGACGATTGGGCCTGGGGCAGTTCGTCGCAGCTTTGGGGATGTGCAAGCGCCGCCGATCCGCTATTCAGGCGCTGCAGGAGACGCATCCGGCCATGAGCCCGACCTCGTCCACGACCGCGATGACCGCCACCGATCCCCGGATCGGTGCGGCCGTTCGCGCGCCCGCGATGATTAAAATGACCATGATTATGACCCGCCTAGCGGGGCGCCGGCGCACGTCTTAGGAGACGCCGCCACGATCGAAAGATCGAACGCCCCGCGCCCCAGGCCGCGGGGCTTTTTCATGCGCGGTCATCTCAACCCCGGAAGGACCGCACCATGACCATTCGCACCAAGTCCATCGCCCAGCCCATGCCCAAGCCCCTGCTGCGCGGCGCCCACCCCTGCGGGAGGCGAGCATATGCTGGAGCTTGATCGCCCCGCCGAGGCGCTGCGGGTCTTCGTCTTCGCCACGCCGCATCCGCACGCGGCCCTGATCGCCATCGACGACGCCCTGGCGCGCTCCACCGGCGAACTGGCGGCCCTGCGGCTGAAGCCCGTGGGCCGGATCGTCGAGGCCACCCTGACCCTGCGCGGCCTCAGCGCCGCCGCCGCCCAGGCCGTGGCCGATCGGCTGGCCGGCCAGATCGGCGTGCAGTCCCTCCGCCTCGAACATCTGCGGGGCCGGTCATGAGCGGCGACAAACGGAGCCTTCCTGAGCGCCGCTGGGTGTTCGTCCTGGAAATGGCGACCGGCGGCGACCTGCTGCTCCGGGCCCTGTCGCCCTTCCCCGTCCAGGGCGCGGAGGTAACCCGCCTGGACCTGCAGACGGTCGGCGGCCTGGCCCGGCTGGAGATCGAGACCGATGGCCTGGGCGCCAAGCGGGCCGAACACCTGCACGCCCGCCTCCAGGCGCTGGCCGGGGTACGGTCAGTGGCCTGCGGGTGGCGGTGAGGCAGGCGTCGTCGACACGGCCGGCGCGGGCTCGTAGCGGAGGGGAATGCGAACCGTTCCCCCAACGACGGGTAGCCCCTCGCTGCTCCAAGTGCTGAGCCGGAAGGTCGTGGCCAGGGTCAGCGCCGCCGCGCCCACGCCGGCGCCGGTGGGCGTTTCCGACGCCACCGTGCAACCATCGACGGTCCCAGCCGGCTGGACCTTGCAACTCAGCGTCACGCGCACCGTCCCGGCCGCCTTGACGTTGGCGAAGGCAGCGGTGATCTGTCCGTCGTTGGGTATCACCGTCCAGGTGGGCTTACCCACCACCGGAGTCGCTTCGTCCAACGTGGTGGGATCGAAGGTGATCGGGAGATGGACGGTCAATTCCCGCGCCGCCTTGCGGTCCTTCTCGCTCGCGATCGGATAGGTGAACTGCCGGGCCAGCGCCTTGGCCGCGGTGTCGAAGCCGTAGCCGAAGGGGTCGGAGGTCGCCACTTGGCAGTCGGTCAACCGACCCGCCCCCGTCATATCGCAGGTCAGCGCCACACGGCCGCCCTTGCGTTCGGCCCGCGCCTTCGCGGGATAAGCCGCCGCGACTTCCGCGAAGGTCGGCGCTGCGCTCCAGGCGACATTGGCGGGGAAGACCTTCTTGCCGTCGCCGACAGGGAAGCGCCCGCCGCCGCCCATCTTGAAGTTGACGGGCACATTCATCACCGACCCCACCGGTTTCCCGGCGAGTGTGGCGGGCTTCATCAGGAACTGGGGCGTCAGCGCGATCGCCGCCCCGCCAAAGCCCATGCCCGCGGGCGTCTCGTCCAGCGTCACGCAGTCGGCGAGCGCGCCCTGAACGGTCGCGACGCAACTGATCAGCGCGCGGCCGCTGATCCCGCGCTTGTAGGCGTCGGCCGGAAACACCTCTAGCAGCCTTGCCGGGGTGGGGATTTTCACCCAGTCGCCGGGCTTGTCGAACGGGGCCCAGCTTGTTGTGATCATGATCTCGCGCGCGCTATCGGCGCCCGGCGGCGCGCGTCGATATTTGGGAACGAGCGCCAGCAAAGCCTCTCCGAAGCCGCTGTTGAGCGGTGTCTCGCGGACGATGCGGCAATCGGTCAGCGCACCGTCGTCGGCGACATGGCACCGGGCGACAGCTCGGGCGAACGTACCGGTGTTTCGCACACCGGCCTCGGCGGCCGCAAAGTCGGTCCTGGTCGGGAATGAGACCCAGCCATCAGGCGCGCCTTTCGGCTCCGAGGCGGCGCCGGCCTGCGTTGTCGCGGCGGCTCCGATAACGAGGACAAGGCCCAATAGCCGCGAGTGCATCAACCAACTCCGTACTCGTGCAGACCACGATGGCTCTTGTCGTTCAACCGCGCAACCAAGACGCGACTGCCCGCGACCTACCCCATTACCTCTGAGGTCATGGACGCCGCGCGACCGGCGGATAAGCTCCGCCCATGATCAGCCCCCACAAGCCCGTCGGCGAACACCTCCGCGACTGGCGCACGCGCCGGCGAATGAGCCAGATGGACCTGGCGCTGGAGGCCGAGATCTCGACCCGGCACCTGAGCTTCGTCGAAACCGGTCGCGCCCAGCCCAGCCGCGAAATGCTGCTCCACCTCTCGGACCAACTGGAGATCCCGCTGCGCGAGCGCAACGTCATCCTGGTGGCCGCGGGCTTCGCCCCCGTCTTCCCCGAGCGCAGCCTGGAGGATCCGCAGCTGGCCGCCGCCCGGCGCGCCGTGGACGTGATCCTGAAGGCGCACGAACCCTACCCCGCCCTGGTGGTCGACCTCCGCTGGAACCTGGTGGCCGCCAACGCCGCCATCGCCCCCATGCTGGTAGGCGTGGATCCCGAGCTGCTCGTGGCGCCCATCAACGTCATGCGCCTGTCGCTGCACCCCAAGGGCCTGGCGCCACGGATCGCCAACCTGGGCGAATGGCATGCGCACGCGCTTGAGCGCCTGCGCCGCCAGGCCGAGCTGACGGCCGATCCCGGCCTGCTGGCGCTGATCGAGGAGATCCGCGGCTATCCGAAGCCGCCGGCGCCCGACCGACGTCCAGAGGACTTCGGCAATGTGGTCATCCCGTTCCAGCTGATGCTCGGCGACACCCTGCTGTCGATGATCGGGACCACCACCGTGTTCGGCACGCCGGTGGACATCACCCTGGCGGAACTGACGCTGGAGACCTTCTTCCCCGCCGACGCCGCCACGGGCGACGCGCTGCGGACGGCCCACGAAGCGCGGGCCGCTCAGGCCAGCTCGGCCGCCTAGGGGATCGCGCGCTTGTCGTTGACGAAGTCGACGTCGGGGTTCTCGCCCACGAACATCGAGATCGCCTCGACATACAGCCCCTGCCCGCCCCAGGCCGGCGCCGTGAACTTCGGGACCGGCAAGAAGGCGGCCTTCCAGGCGGCGTAGTCGTCGAACCACAGCTCGGCGACGCGGGGATAGGCGGAGGCCGGACTGACCGCCGAATAGAGCGCATAGCGCTTCACGCCGGGCAGCCTGGCCACCTCCTTGGCGTGGACGTCCTTGTACCAGGCGTCCCCCTGCTCGGCCGTCACGCCCTTCGGATAGCGAAAGAAGACCACCCAGCGCAGGTACGGCGTCTCCTTGGGCGCGGTGGCGGTGTTCACGAACACCTGCTGAGGGTTCACCGGCACCGTGGCCGTGACGCTGTCAAAGCCGGCGTTGGCCCAGCCGCCGGGCGGCGGGGTGAACGACTGCAGGCCGCTGGCGTAGACGTTATTGGGCCGGCTCTCCTGGAAGTCGGCCAGGCTGTCGAACTGGATCTCGGTCATCCGGCCGTACTGCAGCGGATAGGCCTTCCGCGCCTCGTCGGGCGGCAGGTAGCTGCGGAACGAGACATAGTTGCGCTGCCAGGCCTTGAAGGCGCGGCGCACCTGCGGGGCATGGAAGGTCATATACCAGCGGTCCAGCACCAGCTGGTCGGTCCCCGGCTTCAGGTCCACCAGGATGTAGTGCTTGATGGCGCCCACGGCCCAGGCCGGCGTCGCCAGCGCGGCGGCCGCGCCCGTCGCCAGGGCCAGCGCCGTCCGGCGGCTGAAGTGCTCGGTCATCGTCAGGCTCCGTCAGGCAGGGCGAGGGCCACCAGCTTGTGCGGGGTGCGGCGGAAGCCCATGCCGCAAACCACGTACTGCTTGCCGTTCGCCAGATAGGTCATGGGCGGTCCCAGGGTCGCGCCCGGCAGGGGAAGCTCGGCCACCACCGCGCCGGTGGCCTTGTCCCAGGCGCGCAGCACGCGCCGCGTGTTCACGTCGTGCGGCCCCTCGCCCAGGAACAGCAGGGTCTTGGTCAGCAGCGGGCCGGTGCGGCCCATCGAGCCGACCCAGCCGGTGTTCAGCCCCTTGAACGCCGGGGTCTCGCTGGCGCCGGGGCCGTTGGGCTTCATCCAGAGGATCTCGCCTCGGTTCAGGTCGATGGCGGTGATCCGGCCGTAGGGTGGCTTCACCAGCGGCAGGCCGCGCGGTCCGGTGACCGCTCGGGCCGAGCCGGCGATCTCTTCGGTCTCGCCCGTGCCGATCCGCTTGCCGTCGGCGGCCAGGGCCAGGGCCCCGATGGAGGAGGTCGAGGGCACATAGAGCACCCCGGTCTCGGGATCGACCGCCGCGCCGCCCCAGTTCGCCCCGCCCACCCAGGCCGGGCGCTGGATGGTCAGCGTCTCGGTGAAGGGGGTGAACAGCGGGCCCACGTTGAACTCGCCCATGATCTTCAGCGCCTCGGCGCGGAGCTCCGGCGTCCAATCGATCAGCATGTCCTCCGTCATGCCTTGCGGCTCGAACGGCGGCGGCTTCGACGGGAACGGCTGCGTGGGCGACAGCTTCTCGCCCTTCAGCGTGCTGGGCGCGACGGGCCGTTCCTCGATCGGCCATACGGGCCGCCCGGTGACCCGGTCGAAGACGAAGGTGAAGCCGTGCTTGGTCACCTGGGCCACGGCCTTGATCCGCCGCCCGCCGACCTGGATGTCCACCAGGTTCGGCGCGCAGGGCAGATCGAAGTCCCAGATGTCGTGATGGACGAACTGATAGTGCCAGCGCCGCTTGCCGGTCTTCACGTCCAGGCAGATCAGGGCGTTGCCGAACAGATTGTCGCCCGGCCGCGCGCCGCCATAGAAGTTGTTCGTCGGGCAACTGCCGGGCAGGTAGACGAGACCGAGCTCGTCGTCCGCCGCCATGGGCGCCCAGATGTTGGCGTTGCCGTTCCGGGCCGCCGACCCGTCCTCCCAGGTCTCCCAGCCGAACTCGCCCTCCATCGGCACGGTGTGGAACGTCCACTTCAGCGCGCCGGTGCGCACGTCGAAGCCGCGCACATCGCCCGGCGGCATCTCGGCGGCTACCTGGCGGTCGTGGATGTACTGCCCCATGACGATCACGTCGCGGCAGATGGTCGGCGGCGAGGTCGAGGCGAACAGGTCGACCGGATCGCGCAGCAGCGGCCGCTGCAGGCCCACCACCCCCAGGTCGACCTCCCCGTCCTTGCCGAAGTCGGGGATCGGCTTGCCGGTGCGGGCGTCCAGCGCGATCAGGCGGTTGTCGCCCGTGCCGATCAGGACGCGGGCGTCCTCGCCGTCGCGCCAATAGGCGACGCCCCGGTGCTGCATCCCCTTGCTGGTGTATTTGCCGCGCTTCCAGGTCCCCGGATCGTGGACCCACAGCGTCTTGCCCGTCGTCGGGTCGATGGCCGCCACCTGGCACAGCGCGGTCGAGGTGTAGAGCACCCCGTCGGCCATGATCGGCGTGGCCTGGAACTCGCCCGGCGCCAGGGCCGGGTTCGCCTTCAGGATCGGGCCGTCAGGGCTGTCCCATTCCCAGGCGATCTTCAGTCGGCCGGCGTTGGACGCATCGATCTGGCTGAGCGGCGAATATTTCGCGGCGGCGTTGGTCCCGCCATAGGCCGCCCAGTCGCCCTTCGCGGCGATCCGGCGCGCGCCGGCGGCGGTATCCGCCAAGGCCAGCGCGCTCGCCGCGCCCAGCAGCACCTCGCGGCGCCGGACCCGAACTCCCCTCCCCATGCGCATCCCCGTTCAACACTGTCACCCGAGAGTGACAGCCCCTCGCGCGGGTCTCCAGTGAGGGTGGCTTCGTGCGGCCATAGCCGCGGTGCATGCGCTCAGAGCGCGACGCAGGCCGGGGGCGGCAGGACGACGACGGGGTCCTGCTTGAACCTGCTGCGATAGGCGGTGCGCACGGCCTCGACCTTGCCCTGGCTGTCGCCGGCGCTCGGCAGGACCACCAGCACCACCTTTGACGCCTCGCGGATCATCCGGTTCTCGGAGCCCTTCCACTGGCCGCCGCCCTCGACGACGGTCACGCCATCGGGGAAGCGCGGGGTGACCTCCTGGTCCACGAACTTGCGCAGATCTCGGTCGGCCGGCGCCACGGGCGTCTTGGTCCCGAGGAACAGCTGCGCGGTGCGGAGGGGGGCCTGTCCGGCCGGGCACGCCTGCGGCTTGGGCGCGCTCATGCACCCGGCCAGGCCCAGCATCAGGATCAGCGCCCCCGCTGCCTTCATCCCCCGATCAACTCCCGACCGATCAGGAAGCGGCGGATTTCGTTCGTGCCGGCGCCGATGTCGTACAACTTGGCGTCGCGCAGCAGGCGTTCCACGGGAAACTCCTTCGTATAGCCGGCGCCGCCCAAGGCCTGAATCGCCTCCAGCGACACCTTCACGGCGTTCTCGCTCGCCATCAGGATAGCCCCAGCCGCATCGAACCTGGTCGTCTGGCCCGCGTCGCAGGCCCTCGCCACAGCATAGACATACGCCCGCGCGGAATTCAGTGCGACATACATGTCCGCGATCTTGCCCTGCATGAGCTGGAACGAGCCGATCGGCTTGCCGAACTGCTTCCGATCCCGAACGTAGGGCAGCACCACGTCAAGGCAGGCCTGCATGATCCCCAGCGGCCCGCCCGACAGCACCGTGCGCTCGTAATCCAGGCCACTCATCAACACGCCCGCGCCGCCGTTCTCAGGACCCATGACGTTCTCTTCCGGGATCTCGCAGTCCTCGAACACCAGTTCGGCGGTGTCGGACCCGCGCATGCCCATCTTGTCCAGCTTGTTCGAGACGCTGAAGCCCTTGAAGCCCTTCTCGACGATGAAGGTGGTGATGCCGCGCGACGCTTCGTCGGGCGCGGTCTTGGCGTAGACCACCAGGGTGTCGGCGTGCGGCGCGTTGGTGATCCAGAACTTCGTGCCGTTCAGCACATAGCGATCGCCGCGCTTCTCGGCCTTCAGCCGCATGGAGACCACGTCGGAGCCGCTCCCGGCCTCGCTCATGGCCAGCGAGCCCACATGCTCGCCGCTGACCAGCTTGGGCAGGTAGCGTTGCTTCTGCTCGGGGGCGCCCCAGCGGCGAATCTGGTTCACGCACAGGTTCGAGTGCGCGCCGTAGCTCAGGCCAACCGAGGCCGAGGCCCTGGAGACCTCCTCCATCGCCACGACATGTTCGAGATAACCCAGGCCAAGGCCGCCGTAGTCCTCGTCCACGGTGATGCCGTGCAGGCCCAACTCACCCATCTGCGGCCACAGCTGGCGCGGGAAGGTGTTGGTGGCGTCGATCTCGGCCGCGAGCGGCGCGATCTTGTCGGCGGCGAAGCGGGCGGTGGTTTCGCGGATGGCGTCGGCGGCCTCGCCGAGGCCGAATTCCATCTGGGGGCCGTGGTTCGGGATCATTCGGCGCTGTTAGCACGCGGCGCCCGGGGCCACAAAAACCCTAGTCCTGCTCGGCCTCGCGACCCAGACGCTGCAACAGGCGGAAGACCGACACCACGACGAAGCCGATGCCGGCCAACCCGGCAGGCCAGGCCACCATCAGCGGCGTGATGACCCCGCCCGTCGGCGCGACGCGGGCGTTCAAGCCCCAGAAGATGCCGAAGCCGAAGAAGGCCAGGCCGAACAGCGCCAGCAGCAGGTCCCACACCACCGAGATTTCCTTCGGCTGGGGCGCGGGGCGCTGGCGGGCGGGAATGAACGCGCGAGGCTCGGCTTCGGGCGGCGCGGTCGGCTCCGGCGCGTCGAAGCCGTTCGGGGCGCGGGGGATGTCCAGTTCGGCGTCCAGGATCGAGGCCGGCTCGGGCTCGAACATCGTCCGCTCGCCGACGGCCGGGTCCTCGAGATCGAGAACGGGCTCCGGCTCCGACTCCGACTCCGGCTCGGCATGCGTCGTGATGGGGCGCGCGAAGTCGGCCTGGGGCCGCACGTCTGTTGCGGCCTCGGCGTCATCTGCGGCGAAGATCCCCTCGACCTCGACATCGATGGCCGGCTCGGCTTCGGGCTCCGGCTCCTCGCCTGGGTCGGGGAAGATGGTCTCCAGGCGCGCGCTGACCGCCTCGGCCGCCGCCGTGACCGCGGGGACCGGCTCCGGCGTGGGTTCCGGCGGCGGCTCGGCGCCGATCTCTTCCGGCGGCGGCTCGCGACGGACCGTGATCCTGTCGTCTTCGAACGAGGTCTCCAGCTCGACGGGCCGGCGCAGCGGCACCAGGTCCAGGGCGTCCAGGTCGATGAGCGGACGAATGATCGGCGACGGCGCGGGGGCGAAATCGTCGCCCGGCGGCGTCAGGAACAGCGCCTTTTCGGTCGCGCGGCGGCGGACCAGGGTGTCGACGACGATCCGCTCGCCCTCGAAGTCGGCCTTACGCCACAACTCCATGGCGCAGGCGGCCTGTACGGCCGAGCCGGCGTTCAGGCGCTTCAGCACCTGGCTGCGGCGGAAATTGTCCAGGCCGATGTTGAACGCGAAGCTGCTCAGCGCGTCGAACTGGTTCTGGCTGAGCGGGGCGTAGACGTTCTCGTTCACCGCATGCTGCACGCTGATCAGGTCGTAGACCAGCAGCGCCTCGGCGTCGGGCTCGGAGACTTCGGCGCCCTCGCGCGCCGTCAGCGTATGGCCATAGCCGATCGTCCAGCGCCCGTCGGGCAGCTGGGCGGCGTGTCGGCGGTAGCCCTCGAACCGTTTGATCAGCTCGATGGCCGCCCGGGATACGCGGTGGCGCGAGAGCATGGCTCCCAATCGTCCCAATTCGGCACAGGCGACAGGCGCCTGAGAGGATCAGGCGCAAGCCTGACGCCAGTTACAACAGGATGAGGCTCGCAAGCCCAAGAAAAGACAGGAAACCCATGAGGTCCGTGACGAAAGTTACGAACACGGACGAGGAGACCGCGGGGTCGCGCCCGAAGCGTTCGAGCGTGAGCGGCGCCAGCACGCCCGCGGCGGCGGCCAGGAAGATGTTGACGATCAGGGCCAGGGCGATGGTCACCGAGAGCCGGATGTCCTGGAAGAAGATGAAGGTCGCAACCGCCATGATCAGGCCGACGACCGCGCCATTGGCCAGGCCGACGGTCATCTCGCGCATGACGATCCGCAGGGAGTTCGCCGCCGTCAGCTCGCGGGCCGCCAGGGCGCGCACGGCGACGGCCAACGCCTGGGTGCCGGCGTTGCCGCCTACCGAGGCCACGATCGGCATCAGGATGGCCAGCGTGACTAGCTTGGCGATCTCGTGCTGGTAGATGTTGATGGCCTGGACCGCGACCGCCTCGGTCGCCAGGTTCAGCACCAGCCATGGCAGGCGCGACCGCACGATGTCCCAGACGCCGGCGTCGCGGCCGGCGTCGCTCACCCCGGCCAGAGCCAGGATGTCCTCCTCGCCCTCCTCCTGGATGACGCCGACGATGTCATCGACGGTGATCTGGCCCACCAGCCGACCGGCCGAGTCGATCACCGGGGCCGAGATCAGGTGGTACTTGTCGAAGATGTAGGCGACCTCTTCCTGGTCCAGATCGACGGTGATCTCGGTCACCGGCTCCATGATCTGGGCCAATGGCGTCTGACGGCCGGTGCGCAGGAGGTGGCTGACCGGCACGGCGCCGACGGGCTTGTAGGTCGGGTCCACCACGTAGACGTCGAAAAACAGCTCGGGCAGCTCGTCCGATTCGCGGCGGAAGTGGTCGATGGCCTGGCCCACGGTCCAGAACTGCGGCGCGGCCACCACCTCGCGCTGCATCAGGCGGCCGGCGGTCTCGTCCTGATAGGACAGGGTCGTCTCGATCGCCGCCCGCTCCTGCTCGGGCATGGCGGCCATGACCTCGGCGCGCTTGTCGTCCTCCAGGTCGTCGACGACGTCGGCGGCGTCGTCCGATTCCATCTCGCCGATGGCCTTGGCCAGGGTCGCCGAGGGAACGTGCTCCAGCACCTCCTCCCGGATCTCGCTGTCCAGTTCGGAGAGGATCTCGGCGAGGGTCTGCGGATCCAGATGCGGGACCAGTTCCTCCCGCGCGTCGGCGGAGAGGAAGCCCATCAGATCGGCAACGTCGGCCGGGTGCAGGGCGCCCAACAGCTCGCGCAGGCGCTCCGCATCGCCACGGTCCAGCGCGTCGGCCACGTCCGAGACGAATTCAGGATTGAGGGCGTAGTCGTCTTCGAGCGCGAGGTCTTCGAGGTCTTCCTCGACGTCCACGACGTCGGCGAGATCGTCCGTTTCGCGCGCCATGCGGACCTCCCCGACTATGTTTGGACGGCTTTGCTCGTTCCCTGTGCGATAGGCGAGCGGCGATCGCTCGCGACTTTCGCTTAAATCCAGACCATTCGTCGTGCTGAGACGGACTCAACCCAAACGACGAAGGGTGGGTTGAACACCTTGATTCACTGGTGCGGTCGAGAAGACTCGAACTTCCACGGGTTGCCCCACAGCGACCTCAACGCTGCGCGTCTACCAATTCCGCCACGACCGCCCGTGGTGAGGCGCGGCAACTATCAAACCCCGCCTGCTTTGTGAAGCGCCTTAGCGCCCTCTCGCCGACGCGGCCTAAACGGCTCCGGCCATGTAGTCGTAGACGTTGGCTTCCCGGGTGACCGTGATGGCGATGCGTTCGTCGTTGATCTGGATCTCGCCGCGGGCCACGGGATGGTTGTTGGCCAGGATCCAGACTTCTTCGTTGACGGTGGTGTCCAGCGGGATGACGGCGCCGCGGCCCATGCGCAGCAGTTGCGCCATCGGCAGGGTGGCGCGACCTAGCACCACCTGGATTTCGACATTGACGGCCTTAACCTGGCTCACGAAGGAAACCCCGACATTACGCTTGAGGGCTTTGCGTGACGCACGCCCGAGCCCCACATTGGGGCGACATGCTTGACCGCACGTTAAATAACCCAGGCGAAGCGCTGTTCGGTCGCACCGATGCAGAGGCGGTCGGCTGGGCGGTCTCTTGCGAGCCGGTAAGCTATCCCGAGGCCGTCGCGGCCATGGAGGCCCGCGCCGCCGCCATCGCCGAGGGAACCGCCGGCGAACTGGTCTGGCTGTTGGAGCACCCGCCCCTCTACACGGCCGGCGTCTCGGCCAAGCCCGCCGACCTGATCGACCCCGATCGCTTCCCGGTGTTCGAGAGCGGCCGTGGCGGCCAGTTCACCTATCACGGCCCCGGCCAGCGGGTGGCCTACGTCATGCTGGACCTGACCCGGCGCGGCCGCGACGTCCGCGCCTTCGTCGCCGCCCTGGAGGCCTGGGTGATCGGGGCGCTGGACGCCTTCAACGTGCGGGGCGAACTGCGTGACGGGCGCGTGGGCGTTTGGGTCGCCCGGAGCAGCCCGGCCCGCGAGGACAAGATCGCCGCCATCGGGGTGAAGTTGCGCAAGTGGGTCTCGTTCCACGGCATCTCGTTGAACGTGGAGCCGGACCTGGACCACTTCGCCGGTATCGTCCCCTGCGGCGTCACCGCCCACGGCGTCACCAGCCTGGTCGACCTGGGCCTGCCGGTGACCATGGACGAGGCGGACGCGGCGCTGAAGGCCAGCTTCGCGCAGGTGTTTGGGCGGATTGTCGAAGCCGCGCCGCCAATCCCCTAGATCGTAATTCCACGGTCGCCTGAAAAGCGATCCGGGGACGACGAGCGTTGGATGGCTACACCACCGCCAGCGCCACTGGGTTCAGCCCGTAGCGATTCGCGCCCTGCTCGCCGGGCATGACCGCCAGCTCCACGAAGGCCCAGATCAGGACCAGGAAGAACAGGAAATCCAGGAAGGTCTCCGGGTGCGGCCACACCGCCACGACCGAGGCCAGGATCAGCGCCGCCCACCAGCCCGAACGGCCCCGGTCGTGCAGCCGCTTCGAGAGCACGCAGGCGCCAGGATAGAAGAGCGCCGGATAGACCACCCAGCCGGTGATCCAGTGCAGGGCCGAGCCCACCAGCGCTTCGTAGAACGCGGCCAGGCTGACCAGCGCCACCGCCGCGATCAGCGACGGCAGCCGCGGCGCGCGGCCCTGGGCCGAGAACAGGAGCTCCGTGAAGCCCATCGAATCCCCCGAGCGAGAAAGCTCTAGGCGAACTCTACCAGAACCTCGTCGGCGGCGACGCTGTCGCCGGATTTGACGTTCACCGCCTTGATCGTCCCGTCACGTTCCGCCCGCAGGATGTTCTGCATCTTCATAGCTTCCAGCACGGCGACGATCTCGCCGGTCTTCACCTCCTGGCCGGTCAGGACGTCGATGGAGACGACCAGACCCGGCATCGGCGACAAGACCATCTTGGAGGTGTCGGCGGCCTTCTTCGGCGGGAGCTTCTCGTGCAGCTCGGCCGAGCGGGGCGTCAGCACAAGGACGTGCAAGGTCGTGGCGCGGTGGCGGATCACGAAGCCCTCGGCCGCCGGCTTCACCGCCACGGTGAAGTCCTTGCCGTCCAGGTTGGCGCGGAACACCGGCTGGCCGGGCCGCCACTGGATGTCTTCCAGCCGCAGCTTGCGGCCGTCGGCCAGGAT
Organism: Alphaproteobacteria bacterium; assembly: GCA_018821435.1. Taxonomy (GTDB): domain Bacteria; phylum Pseudomonadota; class Alphaproteobacteria; order Caulobacterales; family Caulobacteraceae; genus Phenylobacterium. The sequence goes on along the minus strand of JAHJME010000006.1, from coordinate 43,759 downwards.
GTTGAGGCCGCCATCGCCGGCCGTGGCGCTCATCGCCAGCTTCTTCAGGCCCGAGACCACCACCCAGTCGGTCCGCAGCTGGTCCGGCGCCGCCCGCGCCAGCAGGGCGCGGTGCATCGCCAGCGCCACGGCGCTCATCAGATCGCGCTGCGCATCGGTCGGCGGCAGGCCCTGGAAGCCGTCGGGGAACTCGTCCTTGATGTAATTGGTCGACAGCTTGCCGGACCGGAACCGCGGCTGGTCCATGACGGCGGCCAGGAACGGTATGTTCTGGCCCAGGCCCTCGATGTGGAAGTCCTCCAGGGCGCGTCCCATGATGTCGATGGCGGCGTCGCGGGTCTTGCCCCACGTCGACAGCTTGGAGATCATCGGGTCGTAGAACATCGAGATCTCGTCGCCCTCGCGGACGCCGGCGTCGTTGCGGACGAAGCCGCCACCGGGCAGTTCGCCCTCGGCCGGCGGCGAATAGCGCACCAGGCGGCCGATCGAGGGCAGGAACCCGCGGTACGGGTCCTCGGCATAGATCCGGCTCTCCATGGCCCAGCCGTTGATCTTCAGGTCCTTCTGGGCGAACGGCAGCTTCTCGCCATAGGCCGAGCGGATCATCTGCTCGACCAGATCGACGCCGGTGATCATCTCGGTGACCGGATGCTCCACCTGCAGGCGGGTGTTCATCTCCAGGAAGAAGAAGCTCTTGTCCTGGCCGGCCACGAACTCGACGGTGCCGGCGCTGTCGTACTGGACGGCCTTGGCCAGGGCGACGGCCTGGTCGCCCATGGCCTTGCGGGTCTTCTCGTCCAGCAGGGGGCTCGGGGCCTCCTCGATGACCTTCTGGTTCCGACGCTGGATCGAGCATTCGCGCTCGAACAGGTGGACGACGTTGCCGTGCTTGTCGCCCAAGACCTGGATCTCGACGTGGCGCGGGCTCTCGATGAACTTCTCGATGAAGATCCGGTCGTCGCCGAAGCTGGACTTCGCCTCGGCGCGCACGGCCGAGAAGCCCTCCTCCACGTCCTTGCGATTCCAGGCGACGCGGATGCCCTTGCCCCCACCGCCGGCCGAGGCCTTCAGCATCACCGGATAGCCGATCTCCTCCGAGATCTTCACGGCGTGGGCGGTGTCGTCGATCTCACCCACGTGACCGGGCACGACCGAGATGTTGGCCTTCACGGCGAACTTCTTCGATTCGATCTTGTCGCCCATCGCCTCGATGGCGTGTGGGTTGGGACCGATGAAGACGATGCCTTCCTTGACCAGTCGCCGCGCGAAGCCCGCGTTTTCACTCAGGAAACCAAAACCTGGGTGGACGGCTTCAGCGCCCGTGGCGCGCACGGCGTCGACGATCTTGTCGGCCACCAGATAGCTTTCGGAGGCCGGCGCGCCGCCGATGAAGACGCTCTCGTCGGCCATCTCCACGGCCATCGAATCGGCGTCGGCCTCGGAGTAGACGACCACCGTCTTGATGCCCATGCGGCGGCAGGTCTTGATGATCCGGACGGCGATCTCGCCGCGGTTGGCGATCAGGATTTTCGAGAACATCCGGGCCCTTAAACGATTGTCCCAACAGCGGTCTTTCGCCGAGGAGGGCGGGACCTTAGATTGGCGTCCATGAGCACGCCAGAAGTCTCCCCCTCGGGGTTCTCTCTCTCGCCGCCTAACGCTGAGGAACGCAAGCGTCTGGAGGCCGATCTCACGCGCGAAGAGGCCGAGGTGCTGCTGCACCACGGCACCGAGGCGCCGTTCTGCGGCGGCCTGCTCGATCAGAAGGACGACGGCGTCTACTGCTGCCGCCTCTGCGGGCTGCCGCTGTTCCAGCACAAGACCAAGTTCGAGAGCGGCACGGGCTGGCCCTCGTTCTGGGCGCCCGTCGACGAGGCGCACGTCACCGCGATCCGCGACGTCTCGTACGGCATGGTCCGGATCGAGACCACCTGCGCCCGCTGCGGCAGCCACCAGGGCCATGTCTTCCCGGACGGCCCGCCGCCCACGCGGCTGCGCTACTGCATCAACTCGATCTCTCTGACCTTCGTGAAGGGCGGCGCGGCCCTGCCCGATCCCCTGGGACGCGGCGACAACGCGCACGCCGCGGGCGTCTACGCCTGAGCGAGGAGCCGGCCCGCGCGTCGATCTGGGCGTCCGGGGTCTGGGCGTCGGTGGCGGCCGTCGCGATGCTGGGCTGGATCGCCTGGGGAAACCTGCGCGAGGACACGGTCCCTGACCGCGCCTTCAGCACGCTGAACAGCGGCTCCCTGGCGGAGGGCGAGGCCGCGGGACGGCTGCTGCAAGAGGGCTACTCCGTCCTCCGCTCGCCCGCGTTCCGCGCCAACATGGAAGCGTTGCAAAGCCGCTACCCGGTGATCTACGCCCGGCCCTCGCAACAGGCGATCGATCCCAAGGGCGTGGCCGCGGTGATCGCGCTGGAGCAGCTGGGCTCCCGCTTTGCCCCCGCCCAGGCGGCGATCGTCGAGGACAATGGCGCGCTGCTTGGCGCGGCGGGAGAAGGCGGCACGAGCGGCCGCTATTCCGATGTCCTGATCACGCGAGGCGTGCTGGCGGCGTTCGGCTCGCCCGATCTCGTCACCCGTTCCTGCGCCGTCAACGTCGCAGCGCACGAATACGCCCACACCATCTCGCTGACGCCGGTCGGCTATCGCGTCGCGTTTTCCGACACCAACGAGGTCCGGCGCGAGATCCAGGACCGCCGACATCCCGGCACGCCGGTGGCCAGTTACCTGGTCGGGGCGGTCGCCCAGTGCACCTGGCTGGCGAAGCAGGGGCGGATCGGTCCTGGCGACGTCCCCGCCTGCGTCGAGGTGTTCGGCACGGCCGCCTTCAATCTCAGCCGCTGCGGGCAGTTCGCGGGCGGCGAGCCCGTGGCGCTGAGGCCCGGGCTCGCCCCCGCGGTTCCGCCGCTCTAGTTACCGCGGGTCGTCGTGCCCTTGGCCGTGGCGCTGGTCAGGTTAGCGGCGTCACCCTCGGTGCGAACGCGCGGCTCGGCGGCGCTCGCGGAATATCCACTCGTCTGGAGGCGCAGGTTGTTCTGCACGTGCTTCACCCCGGACAGGTCCTCGACGATCCGTTCGGCGCGGTGCTTGGCCTCGCGGTTCTCGACCGTTCCCGACAGCGTCACGTCGCCGTTCGACACCGCGACGCTGATCTCGGTGGCGTCCAGCCAATGGTCGTCCGTCAAGCGCTGGTGGACCTCGTCGTTGATCCGCTCGTCGGAGCGCTGGTAGCCCTTCGGGCCCCGCCCCCGCGCGCCACGAAATTCGTCGTATCGCGGACGGTCGTCACCGTAGTTGCGGTCGTAGGAACCCTCGCCCGCCACGTCGCTGAACCAGTTCGAAATCCGTTGGCCGGTGCGGCGGAAGAACTCGCCGGCATCGCGCGCCCGATCTTCGAAGTCGCCGTGATCGCCTTGGCCGCGGCCCCCGTCGCCGTAGCCGCGCTCATAGTCGTAGCCGCCGGTCCCGCCGGACGCCGGACGCCGCATCTCGCGCGCCCAGCGCTGGTCTGCCTCGGCGCTGCCGAACCTGCGGCCTTCACCGCGCGTGTAATCCTGGCCGCTGAACCAGGGGTTGGGCCGATAACCGGCCTCGTAGTCGCCGCGCTGCATCGCCGGGCTGACGCCGCCATAGCGTTCGTCCTGCCAGCCCTGGCCGCCGCCGTGGCCTCGCGGCTGCGGGCGATTGTACGACACGCCGCTCTCGCGCTCGCCGAACACCCGGTCGCGCTCGAAGGAACGATCCTCGCGGTCCCGACCACCCTGCTCGTCATTCCGACCGAAGACGTCGTAGCGATCGTCGTAGCGCTCACGCTGCTGGCGTTCGCGCCACTCGCGTTCGTCTTCATACCGACCGGCCATGCTCGTTCTCCTTCACATCTCGCGGGCGATCCCGCTTGGCGTGGAGAACGAGGGGTGGACGGAGGGGTTCCGGCCTAAAGCGGGATGTTGTCGTGCTTCTTCCAGGGGTTGGTCAGCGACTTCCCCTTGAGGTTCTTCAGCGCGTTGATGATCCGCTTGCGGGTCGAGTGGGGCATGATGACGTCGTCGATGTAGCCGCGCGAGGCGGCGACGAACGGGTTGGCGAAGCGCGCCTTATACTCGGCCTCGCGCCTCGCGATCGCCTCGGGGTCGCCGATCTCGGAGCGGAAGATGATCTCCACCGCGCCCTTCGACCCCATCACCGCGATCTCGGCCGTCGGCCAGGCATAGTTGATGTCGCCGCGGATGTGCTTGGAGCTCATCACGTCATAGGCGCCGCCATAGGCCTTGCGGGTGATCAGGGTGATCTTGGGCACGGTCGCCTCGGCGAAGGCGAACAGCAGCTTGGCGCCGTGCTTGATCAGGCCGCCCTGCTCCTGCTTGGTCCCCGGCATGAAGCCCGGCACGTCCACCAGGGTGATGATCGGAATCTCGAAGGCGTCGCAGAAGCGCACGAAGCGGGCGCCCTTGCGGCTTGAATCGATATCCAGCACGCCGGCCAGGGTCTGCGGCTGGTTGGCGACGATGCCCACCGGCTGGCCATCCATCCGAGCGAAGCCGATGACGATGTTCTTGGCGAACTCCGGGCTGATCTCGAAGAAGTCGGCCTCGTCCACGATCTTGAGGATCAATTCCTTCATGTCGTAGGGCTTGTTGGGATTTGCCGGGACCAGGGTGTCCAGGCTCATCTCCTCCCGGTCGCGCGCGTCATAGCTCTCGCGGATCGGCGGCTTTTCGCGGTTATTGAGCGGCAGGAAGTCGATCAGCCGGCGAACCTGGGTCAGCGCCTCCAGGTCGTTCTCGAACGCGCCGTCGGCGACGCCCGACTTCAGCGCATGCACGCGGTAGCCGCCCAGGTCCTCGTGGCTGACGTCCTCGTGGGTGACCGTCTTCACCACGTCGGGGCCGGTCACGTACATGTAGGACGTGTCCTTCACCATGAAGATGAAGTCGGTGATGGCCGGCGAATAGACGTCGCCGCCGGCGCAGGGGCCCATGATCACGCTGATCTGGGGGATGACGCCCGAGGCCAGGGTGTTTTCCAGGAAGATGTCGGCATAGCCGCCCAGGGCCGCCACGCCCTCCTGGATGCGCGCGCCGCCGGCGTCGAACAGGCCGATCACCGGCGCGCCGACCTTCATGGCCTGGCGCTGGACCTTGAGAATCTTCTCGGCATGGGCGCTCGACAGCGAGCCGCCGAACACCGTGAAGTCCTTGGAGAAGACGAACACCACCCGGTTGTTGATCCGGCCCCAGCCCGTGACCACGCCGTCGCCGGGGATGCGGTTGTCGGCCATGCCGAACTCGGTGACCCGGTGCTCGACGAACATGTCGAACTCTTCGAACGAACCCTCGTCGAGGAGCAGGTCGATCCGCTCGCGGGCGGTCAGCTTGCCCTTGGCGTGCTGGCTGGCGATCCGCTTCTCGCCGCCGCCCATACGGGCTTCGCCGCGACGCTTCTCGAGCTCTTCCAGGATCTGCTTCACGCCGTCGGCCCTACGTTCACGAAAGGCCAAGGCGTAGAGGCGCTTTGAGCGTGAAGCAAGTTGCCGCCGGGGGACCCCTGCCCGCCCCGCTCGAAGCTGTGCGCTAGGCGGCCAGGGCCAAGGCGTCCCGCGCCTGGGCGACCAGCTCCAGCGAGCGGATGCGCTTGGCCTGGTCGAAGATCTGGGCGGTGACGATGATCTCGTCCGGCCGGTGCCGCGAGACGAACTGCTCCAGGCCTGCGCGCACGGTCTCGGGGCCGCCGACCACGGCCTTCGACAGCGGCGATCCGGGCGCGACCGTGCCGGCGAACAGGCCGTCCGGGTCTTCGCGCGGCGGCGGCAGCGGGCCGGGCCGGCCGCTGTGCAGGTTGATGAACGCCTGTTGCAGCGAGCTGAACAGCAGCTTCGCCTCCGCGTCCGTCTCGCCGGCCACCACGTTCAGGCCCAGCATCAGGTGCGGCCGGGCGCGGTACTCGGAGGGTTCGAACTGCTCGCGATAGATCGCGGCCGCCTGGTCCATCATCTGCGGCGCGAAGTGTGAGGCGAAGGCGAACGGCAGGCCCAGCGCGGCGGCCAGCTGCGCGCCGAACAGGCTGGAGCCCAGTATCCACACCGGCACGTTCGAACCCGACCCCGGCACCGCCCGGATCGCCTGGCCCGGCTGGGCCTCCTTCAGGAAGGCCATCAGCTCCAGCACATCGCGCGGGAACTGGTCGACGTCGCCGGTCAGGTTGCGGCGCATGGCCCGCGCGGTCAGTTGGTCGGTGCCCGGCGCGCGGCCCACGCCCAGGTCGACGCGGCCGGGATAGAGCGCCTCCAGCGTCCCGAACTGCTCGGCGATGATCAGCGGGGCATGGTTGGGCAGCATGACCCCGCCGGCGCCCAGCCGGATCGTCGAGGTGCCGTCCCCGACATAGGCCAGCGCCACCGCCGTCGCCGCGCTGGCGATCCCGGTCATGTTGTGGTGCTCGGCCAGCCAGTAGCGCTCATACCCCAGCCGCTCGGCGGCGAGCGCCAGGGCGCGGCTGGCCCTAAGGGACTGGCCGGGGCTGCCGCCTTGCACGATGGGCGAGAGGTCGAGAACGGAGAGCGGGATCATCCGGCCAATGTAGGCGCCCTTTGACCGCCTGCTAAGGTCGGCGGAACGGAGATTCCACAATGCTGATCGTCACCGGCTCGATGACCGCCCGCCCCGACAGCTTCGTGGCGCTGCGCGAGGCGGCCCTGGCGCACACGCGGCGCTCCCGCGCCGAGCCCGGCTGCATCAGCCACGCGGTGCACGTGGACTGCGAAAACCCCCTGCGCCTGGTCTTCTACGAAGAATGGGCCGACCGGGCCGCGCTGGACGTCCATTTCGCGGAGGCCGGATCGCTCGCCTTCATGAAAACCGTCCGCGACCTGTCGGCCAGCAGCACGCGGGTGAAGATCCTACCGATCGTCGATCGCCCCTAGGCGGGACAGTCGGCGAGGCTGCGCAGGCTCCGCTCCAGCAACGGCCGGACGGCGGCGTTGTCCAGGGCGGCCAGATCGTTGAGCGAGCGACGCTTCCCAAGGTCCGCCGCCGCCAGATAGCCGACATAGTAACCGAAGCGCGGCGGCAGCTCCGGCGACAGCCGCCTGAAGCTGAACAGCGCCTCCTGGTCGGCCGCGTCGGTCGAGTCCAGGCGCGCGACTGCGGCGCAGACCGCCGCCTTGCGATCACGGTCGACGGCCGCCCGGATCGGTTCCGGCTGGACCAACAGCAACTCTGAGTCGGTCGCCTTGGGGTTCAGTGTCGCGGCGACATAGACCGCCAGGCCCTCGGTCCAGAGCGAGCACCAGACCTGAGCGCATTCCTTGAACGTCCGCTGGTGCAGCAGGTGGAACAGCTCGTGGTGGAAGAACGGCTGCAGGTCGTCGTTGCCGTGGTAGCGCACGATCATGTCCGCGCCGAACAACAGAGTGGCCCGGCCGGCCATCTCCCGCGTGCCGCCGTCGAATTCGCCCAGGCTGTGCAGCAGATAGACGGGCGGATAACCCACCATCCGCCCGAAACGCGCCTCGAAGCCGGAGCCCGCGGCGCGGAACATGGCGTCGAAATTCCGGCTGACCGCCGCGATGCCCGCCCGGTCCTCCGGGTAGGTCTTCAGCCGACGCAGCAGCCGTTCGTCGTAGCGCGCCGCCGCCGTCGGCTCCAACGTCTCGCGCGGATAGAAGCCGGGCGCCGCCTGCGCCATCCGCGCCCGGAACGCGGCCGGCCGCTCCGCATCGGGCAGCGCGGCGGTCGCGTCCCAGGCCGCTGAGAACTGCGGCGTCAGATCCACCAGCGCCAGGCCGGGTGCGGCGCGCGCCGGTGAGCCCATGGCGAGGATGGCCGCGAGGACGGCCAGCAGGCGAGACAGCATGGCGCTAGTTGGCCAGCGCCCGGAACCAGCGGTCAAGCATCCGCGCCTCGACATGCAGACGCGCCGTGCGCTCGGCCGCTTCCTCGTCGATGCCCCAGGTCGCTTCCTGGAACGTCTCGTCGATGCGCGACAGGTTGTAGGCCGTCTCCCCATCCAGCCATCCGCGCAGCAGGCCGATGGCCAGCACGGCCGAGCCGAACAGCGGCACGCCGAACGCCAGGCCGGCCAGGGTGAAGTCGTCCAGCGACAGGGCGATCTCGCGAACCTTGGTCAGGGTCTCGGCCGGCTGTTCGCGATGGACGATGCCGGTGCAGCGCTCGAACCGCAGCCCCTCGTCGGCCTCGGCGCGCGCCAGCAGCGGCTCCCAGCCGGCCTTCTGGCGTTCCAACAACGGCGGCAGGTCGTCGGCGAAGTAGCAGACCAGGTCCGAGCCCGCGTAGTCGGCGATCTGGTCGGCGACCCCCTCGCGCGACGCACCGATCGTCTCGATGGCGGTGTTGGCCAGCCGGGTGGCGTGCATGGTCGCCATCTCGATGATGTCGGTCTGGGCGTCCCACTCCTCGGCCACCAGTTCGGCGATGGCGCGGGTGGGCAGGACCATGAGCTGGGCCTTGGGCGTGCGCAGGTTGCGGGCGTCCAGCTGCACCTGCCAGCCCCCCGCGACCTCGGTCACGGTCACGGCCTTGTAGAACTTCCGTGGCTTCTCGGCCGGTTCGTGGAAACCCTTGCGAACGTCCAAAATTCTCTCTCCCGACGGAATGCGCCGATGCGGGCGTGGAATGGGGACGAAACGCGCCGGCCGCAAGGAGGAAGCGTGAGCCAGACCGACATCGACGCCGCCATCGCCACCACCCGCTTTGGCCTGGGCGCCCGCCCCGGCGAGATCGCCGAGGCGGCGAGGAACCCGCGCGGCTACCTCAAGGGACAGATCCGCCGCCAGGGCGCCGACATCTTCAAGACCGACGGCGAGAACACCAACCAGCGGCTGGCGGAGTTCGAGGCGTACCGGCGGGAGCGCGCCATGGCGCGGACCGCCGCGCCCGCGCCGACCCCGGCCGCCGACGCCAAACCCGCGATGATGGACGCCAAGCCCGCGCCCGACGATGCGGTGAAGGCGGCCCGCCAGTTCATCCGCCAGAACACGGCGGGCGACATGTTGGGCCGCGTGCAGTTGGCCACCGACACCGACGCCGGGTTCCGCGAGCGCTGGGCGCTGTTCTGGGCCAACCACTTCACGGTCTCTGCCATCAAGGTGCAGACGGCCACCCTGGTCGGCCCGTTCGAGAACGAGGCGATCCGGCCCAACGTTTTCGGCCGCTTCGCCGACCTGCTGGGCGCGGCCGAGACCCATCCGGCCATGCTGCTCTACCTGGACCAGGCGCAATCGGTGGGTCCCAACAGCCGGGCCGCTCAGGTCCGTCGGCGCGGCGTCGGGCTAAACGAGAACCTGGCCCGCGAAATACTGGAGTTGCACACCGTCGGCGTCGACGGCGGCTACGCCCAGGCCGACGTCACCGAGTTCGCCCGGGCGCTGACCGGCATCTCCATAGCCGGACCGCGCGACGCTGGGGTCGAAGGCGTCGTCTTCCGGGCCCAGACCCACGAGCCCGGCGAGCGCACCGTCATGGGCGTCCGCTATGCCGAGGGTGGCCGGGAGCAGGCCGGGGCCGTTCTAGGCGACCTAGCCGCCAAGCCGCAGACCGCTCGTTTCGTCTGCACCAAGATCGCCCGCCACTTCGTCGCCGACGATCCGCCGCCGGCTCTGGTGGCGCGACTGGAGAAGACCTGGACCAGCAGCAAAGGCGACCTGGCCCGCGTCGCCGAGACCCTGGTGGGCGCGCCCGAGGCCTGGGCGCCGCGCCCGGCAAAGTTCAAGACGCCCTATGAGTTCGTGATCTCCAGCTATCGCGCGCTGGGCCAGGAGCCCCGCGGCCTGGGCCAGGTGAACGCGGCCCTCAACGGCCTGGGCCAGCGCCCGTTCGGCGCGCCTTCGCCCAAGGGTTGGCCCGACGAGGCCGGCCCCTGGGCCGCCTCCGACGCCCTGGTGAAGCGTATGCAGTTCGCGCAAGCGCTGGGCGCGTCGCTCGGGCCGCGAGTGCAGGACCCCGTGGCGTTCGCCAACCAGACCCTTGGCGCGCGCCTCTCGCCCGCCTCGGCCACCGCCATCTCGCGCGCCGAGTCCCGGCCCGAGGCGGTCGCCCTCCTGCTCATGACCCCGGAGTTCCAGCGCCGATGAACGCTCCGATGCTCTCCCGCCGCGCCTTCGCCGCCGCCGGCTTGGCCCTGCCCTTTCTGGCGCGCGTCGCGGACGCCGCCGTCCCGGCGAACAAGAAGTTCGTGGTGATCATCTGCCGGGGTGGGATGGACGGCCTCTCGGTCGCCGCCCCGGTCGGCGATCCCGACTACGCTGCCCTGCGGGGCGGCCTCGCGCTGGGCGACACCGCGCTGAAACTGGACGGAACATTCGCCCTCAACCCGGCGCTGGCGAACGTCCACAAACTGGCCCTGGCCGGCGAGGCGCGCATCGCTCCCGCCGTCGCCACCCCGGACCGCGCCCGCTCGCACTTCGAGGCCCAGGACGTGCTGGAGACCGGCGCGGCGGGCGTCTACGCCACCACCTCCGGCTGGCTGAACCGCTCGGTGCAGGCGATGTCGGCCGCCGGCAAGATCGAGGCGATCTCGGTCGGCCCCACCGCCCCGCTGATCCTGCGCGGCCCGGCCCCCGCCGCCTCCTGGTCCCCCGGCCGGGGCGTGGACACCGCCGCGCGCCTGCCCATGCTGCTGCAGGACCTCTACAAGGACGACCCGCTGTTGGGTCCCGCTTTGGCGCGAGGCCTGATCACCGAGACCATGGCCCGCGACAGCGGCGCGACCGACGACGCGATGGGCGGGGGCATGCGCGCCGGCGCGGCCCAAGGCGCCGAGGCCGCCCGCGCGCTGGGCGAGGCCCTGGCCGGGTTCCTGAAGGCGCCGGGCGGGCCGCAACTGGCCGCTGTATCGCTGGACGGGTTCGACACCCATGCCAATCAGGCGGGCCTGCTGAGCGTGCGCCTCACCGCGCTCGACGCCCTGGTGGACGGCCTGCACACCGGCCTGGGTCCGGCCTGGAAGGACACCGTGGTCCTGGCGGTCACCGAGTTCGGCCGCACCGCCCGCGTCAACGGCACCGGCGGCACCGACCACGGCACGGGATCGACGGCGCTGATCCTGGGCGGCGGACTCAAGACGGGCGGCATCGTCGGCGACTGGCCGACGCTGAAGCGCCAGGCGCTGTTCGAGGACCGCGACGTCTATCCGGCCTTGGACCTGCGCGCCCTGGAAAAGGGCCTGCTGGCCGAGCACATGGGCCTGGATCGCCGCATGCTGGATACGGCGGTCTTCCCCGATAGCGAGGGCGTCCGGCCGCTCCTGGGCCTCGTCTAGACGGGCACCGCGTCGAAGGCGATCGTCAGGCGGCGCTCGTCGGTCGTGAAGGGCACGGTGCCGTGCCACATGTACGACGGGAACAGCACCAGCCGCCCCGGCTTCGGCCGCACGAAATGCTCTGCGGGCAGCGCCGGCTCGGTCTTGAACGGCGGCTGGCCGAACCGGATCCACCCCTGCTTTTCCGCGGTGTCCAGCGCACTGTCCGGCGTCTCCACGTAGAAGGCCGACGACAGCCAGCCCTCGGAATGGAAGTGATCCTTGTGGAATCCACCGGGCTTCAGGCGCACGGACCAGGATCCCTCGATCCGATAGTTCCCGGTGCGGCGGGCGCGGACGGGATCGCTCCCCTCGCCCATACCGGCGATGTGCTGGCGGATCGGCTTGTCGACGGCCTTGAAGAAGGCCTTGATCGCCCGGTCGCTCGAGCCCGTCAGGCGGTTGGTGGTCTGGCTGCCATGCCGCAGGGACTGCAGCGACGGATGTTGGTCGTAGACGTGGATCTTGTTCAGCGCGACGGCCAGGTCGGCCAGATAGGCCTCCAGGCTCGTCCAGCCGTCCGGGGTCTCGATCTCGTAGACGCCGACCATGGCTTCGTAGTCGTAGAGCTCCTTGTAGAGCGGGTCGCCCGTGGCGCGGGCCGCCGTGGCCGCCCAGCCCCATAGCGACTGGTTGTCCGGGGCGAGCGCCAAGCCCTTCTTCGCCTTTTCCAGCGCCAGGTCGGCCTTGCCCTGGGCCAGATAGACGATGGCCAGCTGGTTCAGGACGCCAGGCAGCTCCGGCGCCCGGGTCTCGACGGACAGGGTCAACCGCTCGGCCTCGTCCAGTCGCCCGCTCTCAAGCGCCGCCATGCCCGCCGCCATCACCAGCGCGGGCTCATGGGGCAGCCGCTCGGCAGCCAGGGCCAACAGTTCGGCCGCCTTCTCCAGCTCGCCGGCGGCCTGATAAAGCTGGGCCTTCGTCATCAGCAGCGGAGCGTGCGCGCCGCCGGCATGGGCGGCGCGGTCCAGAACCACCTGCGCCTCGGCCACGTCGCCGCGACGCATCCAGACCAGATCGGCGTACTCGGCCGCCATCTCGTCGCGCTGCGGCGCGCGCTTCAGAGCTTCCTGATAGGCCTGTTCCGCCCCGTCCAGGTCGCCGGCCCCGGCCTTTGACCGCGCCAGGACCACCCAGCTCAACGCGCCGTCCAGGCCCAGGCGCAGGGCGCGGTTCATGGCCTCGACGGATTCGGCGGCGTGGCCCAGGTCCCCCAGGGTGGCGCCCAGGTTGTGCCACGCGACGCCGCTGCCGCCGAACCGCATGGTGGCGCGCTGGTCGAACACCAATGCCTCCTCGAGGCGCCCCAGGGACTTCAGCGCCGTGGAATGCAGCGCCAGCGCCCGGTGCGACGGCTCCGGGTGATCGGCCAGGGGGGTGGTGATAGCCAGGGCGTCATCGACCCGGCCCTCGTCCAGCAGGGTCTTGGCCTGGTCCAGGGGATCGTTGTTCAACGGCGCCTCTTGAAGGGTTCGGGGTCGGCCTCGTGCTCGTCGAAGCCGAAACGGGCGAAGCCGGCGCGCAGCTCCGGGCTGATGGGCGCCTCCAGCGTCAGGGTCCCACGCGACGGATGCGGCAGGATCAGGCGACGTGCGTGGAGTTGCAGCTTCAAGCCGTCGGACAGGCTGGCGGAAGCTTCGGTGTGGTACTTGGGATCGCCCACGATCGGGTGGCCCATGGCCAGCATATGCGCGCGCAGCTGGTGGGTGCGGCCGGTGTGCGGCCACAGCGCCATCCAGGCGGCGCGCGGCCCGGCGCGGGCGATGGTGACGAACTCGGTCTCGGCGGTCTCGGCGCGCTCGTCCTTGGGGTCGGCCGGGACCATCATCTCGCGGTCGCCGACGCCCTTCTTGATCAGCGGCAGGTTCAGAACGCCGGCGCCCGGCTTGGGGAAGCCCGAGACGATGGCCCAGTAGATCTTCTGCGCCTTGCGCTTGGCGAACGCGCCGGCCAATTGGGCGGCCGCCTGTGGCGACTTACCCAGCACCAGGACGCCCGAGGTGTCGCGGTCCAGCCGATGCACCAGCCGGGGTCGGTCCAGCCCTTCGCCCCAGGCCGACAACAGCCGGTCCACGTGTTTCAGGGTCTTGGTGCCGCCCTGCACCGCCAGCCCGGACGGCTTGTTCAGCGCCAGGACCTCGTCGTCCTCATAGATCACCAGGCTCTTGATGAACGCGGCGTCGCGCGGGTCCAGATCATCCTTCCCCCGCGCCGGCGGGGCGTCGGGCAGCGGCGGGACACGGATCTGGGCGCCGGCCGCCAGCCGGGTCTCGGGCTTGGCGCGCGCGCCGTCCACCCGGATCTGGCCCGAGCGGGTCAGCTTCTGGAGCATGATGTGGTTCAGGTGCGGCCAACGGCGCTTGAACCAGCGGTCCAGGCGCACGCCGTCTTCGCCCGCCTCGCCCGCGTCAACGTAGAGGGTGCGGACCTCCCTCACGCCAGCACCCGGCGCATCAGCATCAGGCCGGCGAACAGGGCCAGCACCGACAGCACCACCGAGCCAAGGCTGTAGATCGCGGCCTGGCCATAGGCGCGCCGCTCGATCATCAGCGCGACCTCGAGCGAATAGGCCGAAAAGGTGGTGAAGCCGCCCAGCACGCCCACGCCCAGCAGCACGCGCCACTTTTCCTGGTCCGCCCCGCCGCGCAGGGCCAGCACGCCCGCCAGCACCCCCATCAGGAAGCCCCCCAGGATGTTGGCCGCGAAGGTGCCGTACGGCCAGGCGCCGCCCAGCGACCGCATGGCCTGCATGCCGAGGAGATAGCGCGCCACCGCGCCCGTCGCGCCGCCGGCCGCCACCAGGAGAAGAGTCTGCATCGAGGGCCTTATGCGACGGCAAGACTTAGTTTGCCAATCTCGGCGAAACTGGAGGGATGTCACGACCTCACGTCGGCATGACCGTAAGCAAGATAACCGCGGCGGACGCCGCCACGGTGCTCGAACGGCTGGCCGGTTCGGATCGCGTCGAACGGGGCGCCGTCTTCATCATCAGCGTCGAGGCGATCCGCGAGCGGTCGGGCGAACGCTGGTCCAAGAAACGCGACGACGTCTGGGGCTACCTGGGCCGCAAGCTGAACGAATATCTCTCCTACCAGGACATCCACCACCGGATCAGCGAGACCGACGTCCTGGTCGCCATGACCACCGAGGACGGGGTCGCCGCCCAGGCCGTGGGCATGAAGGTCCTGGAAGAGGTGCTGGAGTTCTTCCTGGGCTCGGTCGAGCCCATGGACATCCGCATCCGGTCCGTCAGCAAGATCGAGGGCGACGAGCTGACCGTCGCCGACCTGGACCCGGCCGTGATCGCCACCGCTCGCGAGACCCAGGCCGCGACACCGCATCGAAACCAGGTCAGCGCCGAGATCGAGCGCGAGCGGAACCCGATCTCCTTCGTCGCCTCGAACGGCCAGCGCCTGCGCGTCGACTTCGCGCTCGAGAACATCGTCAGCCTGAGCCACAAGGTGACCGCTGTCCTCCGCGTCGAGCCGATGGTCAGCTTCAGCGCCACCGGCGAGGTCATCCCCACCCGCAGGTTCGCCCGCCTGTCGGACGCCGACATCCTGGCCATCGACCGCGCCACCCTGGCCTTCGGCGCCTTGTTCATGCCGGTGGATGCGCGCACGCAGCCGCCGCTGATCCTGCCGGCCTCGTTCCGCACCATGGGCCAGCGCAAGGGCCGTCACGAACTGATCACCATCGCCGGGGTCACGCCGGAGCGCGTGCGCCAGGGCATGATGCTGGAATTCATCGACATCGACCGCGGCACGCCCGCCGGCCGCATGGTCGAGGTGGTGAGCCTGGTCGGCAGCCTGACGCGCGGCGTCCTGGCCCGCCTGCAACCGGCCCGCGACGCGCTGGACCCCGTCCAAGGCGCTCGCTTCAACGGCCTGACCCTGGATCTGTCCGACGTCACCCTGCCCAAGGCCAAGTTGGAGGCGTTCATGCGCCTGATGGCGCACCAGATGCGCGGCAAGGCCCCGGCCCTGATCGCCCAGGGTTTGTCGGACTACGCCCATATGGAGATGGCCGACAACGCGGGCTTCACCCACGCCGGGGTGCGCTCGGCGCCGCTGACCAATCTCGGTCGCGAAGTCGCCTAGATCCGCTGACCCAGGCTCTGGCGCAGGGCCCGGGCGTCATAGATGTCGCCGCCGCGCGGGCGCCCGCCTCGGCCCATCACCACCTCGATGGTCGACGACACCGACGGCCCGCCGCCCAGGTTGAAACTGGTGCCGAGACCCACGTTCACGCCGCTGCGGTAGCCATAGTTGCCGCCACCGACGCCCAGGCCGATCCGGGGCCCGTTATCCGGCCGGCCTTCGATGAAGCGATCGGCCACCCGGAACCAGTCGTAGCCGTCCGCGATCGCCAGGTCGGCGGCGCGCACCAGGGCATAGTCCATCACCTGCTGCGGCGGCGCGCCGGGTCCGCCGCGGAACGTGACGCGATAGCGGCCGGGCTCGATCCGATAATCGGAATAGCCCACGGCCTGGGGTCCGACCGCCGGCTGGTACAGCGTCGGCGCCGTGGCGCAGCCAGCCAGCGTGAGGGCAGCCAAGGCGATGATCATGCGCTTCATGGTAAACGGTCCAAACTCGGAAAGGCGTGTCCCTTCCGAAGCTTATACGCCGAAACGGTCCAGGTGGCTGCGCCGTTCCGTCAGCTCAATCCCAGCGCCGCCGCCAACCCGGCGAAGTCCGCCGGCGGCGCCGCCTCCAGGCGCTTTTCGCCGCCGCTGGGGTGCGGGAACTTCAGCGCCATGGCGTGCAGCATCAGGCGCGGCACGGCCTCGCCGCCGACCACCAGGGCGCCGCCATAGCGGGCGTCGCCGGCGATGGGACGGCCGATGGAGGCCAAATGGACGCGCAGTTGGTGCATGCGGCCCGTCTCGGGGTCCAGCTCCAGCAGCGCCGCGCCATCCGTATGCGCGAGCGTGCGATAGCGCGAGACCGCCAGTTCGGCGTCCGGATGCTCGGGCGGACAGGGCCGCATGTAGGCTTCGCGGCCGGTCTCGTCGCGGCGCAGGGTCTGCTCGATCCGGCCGCCCTTCGGCTCCGGCGCGCCGGGGGTGACGATGGCCCGGTAGGTCTTGGAGAACCGCCGCGCCATCAGCGCCTTGCCCAGGAAGCCCGCCGCCGGCTTGGTCTTCGCCGTCAGGATCACCCCCGAGGTGTCGCGGTCCAGTCGGTGGATCAGCCGGGGCCGCGCCTTGCCCGGCTTGGCGAACGCCCACAGCAGCTCGTCCAGCGTATGGACCTGGCCCCGCCCGCCCTGGCTGGACAGGCCCGACGGCTTGTTCAGCGCCAGGATCTCTGGGTCCTCGTACAGCACCAGCCCACGCACGAAGTCGATCTCGTCGCGCGAGAGCTGGATGGGCTTGAGGTCTTTCACACGGGGGGTTTAGCGGAGCACGCCCCGTTTCGTCATCGTCCATGCGTACCAGACGAAGAACAGGCAGATGACCACGATCACCGCCGGCATCACCGGGCTCATCGCCGCCGCGGCCGCCGGGGTGATCAGGTTGTAGATCAGCGATCCAGCGGCCCCCAGGGCGGAGAGCGCGAACGCATGGACGGCCCAGCGGCTGCGCGCCAGCAACAGCAGCGATCCCGCC
Source organism: Alphaproteobacteria bacterium (assembly GCA_018821435.1). Taxonomy (GTDB): domain Bacteria; phylum Pseudomonadota; class Alphaproteobacteria; order Caulobacterales; family Caulobacteraceae; genus Phenylobacterium. The sequence continues at coordinate 26,827 of JAHJME010000006.1, read as the reverse complement.
ACCGAGCCCCAGACACCGATCGCCCAGACGGCGTGCATCCAGACCGGGAAGCTGGCCATGAGGGCGATCTGCGCCTCGGTCATCCCCATCTGCCGGTAGTAGGTTTCGCCCTGCAGGTGGCTCATCGTGTAGTCGTAGCCGCCGAACCCGTTCCAGAGCAGGCTGACCAGGGTGACGAGCCAGAAGCGCCAGGGCGCCGCGCGGCGGCCGGTATCGATCGCTTCGGTCATGTCGGTGTCCCTCCCGTGGACTTGGGGGAGAGTCTAGGTCCGCGCGATCCGCAGAACAATGGTCTGTGTCTAGGTGTCCCGCTCGCGGCGCATGGCCGCCCAGCGCTCCAGGCGCTCCTTGATCCGCGCCTCGTTCCCCTCCCCGCGCGGCTGATAGAACTGCCGTCGTTCCATGCCCTCGGGGAAGTAGTTCTGGCCGGAGAAGCCCTCGGGCGCGTCATGGTCGTAGTTGTAGCCCTTGCCGTAGCCCAGATCCCTCATCAGCTTGGTCGGCGCATTGCGGATGTGGGCCGGCGGCATCAGCGAACCGGTCTCCTTGGCCGCCTTCATCGCCCCTTTGAACGCCACGTAGACCGCGTTCGATTTCGGCGCGGCCGCCATGTGGACCACCAGCTGCGCCAGGGCGATCTCGCCTTCGGGAGACCCCAGGAAATCGTAGGTGTCCTTGGCCGCATTCGCGAGCACCAGCGACATCGGGTCGGCCTCGCCGATATCCTCCGCCGCCGCGCGGATCAGCCGCCTGGCGATGAACAGCGGGTCCTCGCCGCCGGTCAGCATGCGGGCCAGCCAGTAGAGCGCCGCGTCGGGGTCCGAGCCCCGGATCGACTTATGCAGCGCCGAGATGAGGTTGTAGTGCTCCTCGCGGTCCTTGTCGTAGGCCGGGCTGCGCTTCTGCAGCACCTGGCCCAGGGCCTTCATGTCCAGCGGCTTGGCCGAGCCGATGTTGAACAGGGTCTCGGCCAGGGTCAGCAGGTAGCGGCCGTCGCCATCGGCCATGGCCATCAGCGCCCCGCGCGCCTCGGGCTCAAGGGGCAGCTCGCGGCCCTCGTGCTCCTCCGCCTTGGCCAGCAGGGTCGTCAGCGCCTCCTCGTCCAGGCGCTTCAGCACATAGACTTGCGAGCGCGACAGAAGCGCCCCGTTCAGCTCGAACGACGGGTTCTCGGTCGTCGCCCCCACCAGGGTGACGATCCCCTCCTCGACGAAGGGCAGGAAACCGTCCTGCTGGGCGCGGTTGAAGCGGTGGATCTCGTCGACGAACAGCAGCGTCGCCTGGCCGGCCAGTCGCCGGGTCCGCGCCTGCTCGAACGCCTTCTTCAGGTCGGCGACGCCCGAGAACACCGCAGAGAGCTGCTGGAACTCGTAACCGGCTTCCTTGGCCAGCAGGCGGGCGATGGTGGTCTTGCCGGTGCCGGGCGGACCCCAGAGGATCATCGACGACAGCCGCTTGGCCTCCGCCATCCGCCGGATCGGGCCCTCGGGACCCAGCAGGTGGTCCTGGCCCACCACCTCATCCAGCTTCTGCGGGCGCAGGCGGTCGGCCAGCGGCGACGGCTGCTGCGGCTTCAGTCCGGCGGCTTCGAAGAGATCGGCCATGAGGACCCTTAGCAAACCCCGGCGGCGATGGTGATACGCATCGCGCTCAGGATCGATCCGCCGCGGTGTCGAACCGCACGCGCGCCGCCTCGACCTCCGGCCGGTTGGCGAACGCCCACTCGCCCAGCGCCTCGATCGGCTTGCGCAGCGACTGGCCCAGTTCGGTGAGCTCGTAGTCCACCCGGGGCGGGATCGTCGGGAAGACCGTCCGCGTCACCAGCCCGTCGCGCTCCAGGCCCCGCAGGGTCAGGGTGAGCATCCGTTGCGAAATGCCGTTGATGGCGCGGCGCATCTCGTTGAACCGTCTGGGGCCGGGCGCCAGCAGCATGACGATCATCACGCTCCACTTGTCGCCGATGCGCGACAGGATGTCGGTCACGGGCCGGCAACTCGACTCCACCGAGGCGACCCCGTGCGTCTCCATCCGGGCGAAGACCTCCTCATGGGAGAGACCGCCGTCGGTAACATGCGTGTGCTCGGGGACCAAAATAGTGCCTTCTTGTGACGTCGCAGGTGGTTACGCAAATAGTGCTGGTCACAAAAGTATACCAGCCCAAGGACCTTCCCGTGAACCTCCTCCATATCGATTCCAGCATCCTCGGCGACCACTCGGTCAGCCGCCAGATCTCCGCCGCGGCGGTGGCCGCCCTGCGCGCCGCGACACCCGGCCTGAAGGTGACCTACCGCGACCTCGACGCCACGCCGGCCCCGCACCAGTCCGGCGCCCTGATGGCGGCGCGCGCGACCCCCGCCGAGACCCGCACCGCCGCCCAGGCCCGCGATGTCGCCGACGCCGACGCGATCCTGGAGGACTTCCTGGCCGCCGACGTCGTGGTCATCGGCGTGCCGATGTACAACTTCGGCATCCCCAGCCAGCTCAAGAGCTGGATCGACCACCTGGCCGTGGCCGGCCGCACGTTCAGCTACTCCGCGGCGGGCGTCCAAGGCCTCGCCGGCGGCAAGCGGGTCATCCTCGCCTCCTCGCGCGGCGGCTTCTACGGCGCAGACAGCCCCGCCGCGGGCCTGCAGCACCAGGAAAGCTACCTGCGCGGCTTCCTGGGCTTCATCGGCGTCACCGACATCGAGGTGATCGGCGCAGAAGGCGTCAACGTCAGCCCCGACCTCAAGCAGAGCGCCACCGACGCCGCCGTCGCCCAGGCGGGCGGCCTCTCGGCCATTCGCCAGGCCGCCTAGGTCGGGCGGCGCAGGAAGTCGACGCCGGAGTAGATCGCCCGCGACGGCCGCCTGTCCAGGGCTGCGTCGAAGGCCATCCGCTCCGGCGACCAGTCGTCCTCGCCCACCCGGAATCCACCACCGGACAGCGGCGTCATCGGCGTGGCTCCGTCCACGAACAGCGCAGGACCCTCCGCCGTGACATGGAACGTCCCGCGCCAGGGATCGTCATTGCCGTAGGTCCCGAGCAGGCGCTCGAGCTCGGGCGGCGTCGCCGGCGTGTATCCGCTCACGCCCTCGCGCAGATACTCCACGCTGTTCCACCACGCCCGCTGCACGGCCTCGCCGCGCCGGCGGAAGACCAGCGGCACGGTGGCCTGGGTCGGATCGGTGGCGATGAAGACGTCGTCGCCGCCCGGCTCCAGCGCGATCCGGCGGCCGGCCAGGGTGGCGGTTAGGCCGCCACGGCTGGCTTCCACCGTCAGCGTCTCGCCCGCGCGGCTGCGATACCGACCCGCCAGCGCCTCGCGCGGCGGCAACGGCGCCGGGGCCGGTGCGGGCTTGGGCGCATCGCCACCGGTCAGGGCCGCGCGCAGGCGCTGGCAGGCATAGGCGGTGATCGCGCGCGGCCGATAGTTCAGCCCGCCCACATTGGAACTGGCGAACGCCCCGACGCCGGCTTGCGGGTCGACGTGAAACGCCGAGGAGAAGCTGACCATGCCCCCGGTGTGGTGCAGCAGCGTGCGCTCGCCCACCTGCACATGGGCAACCCCGCCGCCATACCGCGCGCCCGTCTCCCAGCCCGGCGCGTCGATCACCGTGTCCAGCCAGCGCTTCGCCCCGGCGTCGGACAGCAGCGGCGCGCCCCGCCCATTCGCCGCGTCGATCATCCAGTGGAGATAGCGGGCCATGTCAGCGCCGGTAGATGCGACCGAGCCGGAGCCCTCGGTCATGTCGGTCCACGGCGTGGCCGCCAGCCGGCCGAGGCGGGGCGGCGGCCGGTCGCCCAGGAACGGGCCGTATCCCTGGGCGTAGAGCGCCCGGTCGGCGCCGACGATCAGCGGCTTGGTGGCGGTCATGCTCAGCGGCCTCAGCACCGTCTCGGCCAGCACCTCGCCGAACGGACGGCCGCTGACCCGCGCGATACAGGCCGAGGCGATCATGTAGCCGGTGTTGGAGTAGGAGAACTGGCTCCCGCCCGGAAACCCCTGCCACATCCGCCCATTGCCCCCGCGCGGGAACAGCGGCACGTCGTGGGCCAGGCCGGTGCTGTGCTCCAGCAACCGCTTGATCGTGAACCCCGGCCCCGGCAGCGGCAACTCCGGCAGGATCTTCGCCGCATCGTCGTCCAGGCTGAGCTTGCCCGCATCGATCAGCCGGTGCGCGGCCAGCGCGGTCAGCGACTTGGTGATAGAGCCGATCTGGAACAGATGGTCCGGCCCCACGCGCACGCGACGGTCCACGTCGGCGTAGCCCAGGCGCACCAGGGCGGTGAAGCCGTCCGGCCCCACCAGCGAAAGCGTGAGCCCCGGCAGGCCGTAGGCCTCGACATGCCGGGCCGCATAGGCCGCGATCTCGGCGACGGCGCTGTTGAATCGGGCCGCGGCGGGCCCGCCGGAGGTATCGATCCGAAGCTCGGCGTCCTGCGCCTGCGCGACGCCGGCGGCCACCGCCGCCAGTCCCAGACCCAATACCCCGCGGCGCGCGACGTGCATGCTCTACCCCCGACCAAGCGGCCAACATGGACCGCCACGGGAAGCCGCCGCAAGCGCCGCTGCGTCAGCCCGCGAAGGTGGCCGTGACCTGCCGGCCGTCACGCTGGATGGTGACACGCCAGGCGCGCACCTCGGCCGCCGTGGCGGCGGTCAGGTCGCGCACGCTGCCGATCTTCACGCCGTTCACCTCGCGCACGATGTCGCCGCGCTTCAAGCCGACATTGCGCGCGGCGCCCGCGCCGACGTTGGTGATCAGCACGCCGCCGCCGATCAGCGGGTCCATACCCATCTCCTCGGCCACGGCCGGCGAGAGGTTGACCACGACCGCCCCCGCGAAGGGATTGCGGCCCGCGATGGTCCGCTCCTCGCGCGCCGGGGTGGCGGGCGCGGGTTCGGCGCGCAGGGCCAGCGTCTGGTCCTGACCGCCCGCGCGGCGCACGGACAGCTGGATGCTCTCGCCCGGGCGATGGTTGCGGATGGCGTAGTTGAGGTCGGCGGCGTCGGCGACCGCCCGGCCATCGGCCTGCAGCACCACGTCGCCCTGCTTCAGTCCGGCTCGCGCCGCCGGTCCGTTGGGATAGAGGTCGGCCACTACGGCGCCCTGCGGGATCGCCAGGCCCAGGCTGCGGGCCATTTCCGGTGTCACGCTCTGTGTCCGCGCCCCCAGCCAGGGCCGCACGACCGACCGGCCGCCGCCCACCGCGGTCTCCACCACCCGCCTGACCACGGCCGCGGGGATCGCGAAGCCGACGCCCGACGAGGTGCCCGAGCGCGAGAGGATGAAGCTGTTCACCCCGATCAGGTCACCGTCCATGTCGACCAGCGCACCGCCCGAGTTGCCGGGATTGATCGCCGCGTCGGTCTGGATGTAGGCCGAGCCGCCCTCGCCGCTGGGGTCGGTGATCCGGTTCAGGGCCGAGACGATACCGTTTGTCACCGTCTGGCCGACGCCGAAGGGGTCGCCGATGGCCAGCACCAGGTCGCCGACCTGGGTGTCGCCGCTGTCGTCCATCGCCAGCACCGGCAGCCGCTCGCCGGCGGGCAGGTCGATCTTCAGGATCGCCAGGTCGGTGCGCGGGTCGGCCAGCAGGATCTTGGCCGGGAATTCGCGCCGGTCGTTCAACGCGACGGTGATCTCCTGGCCGTTTTCCACCACGTGGTTGTTGGTCACCACGATGCCGTCCGAGCGGACGATGACGCCCGACCCCAGCGACTGGGCCATGCGCTCCTGCGGCACGCCCAGGCCGAACATCTGCCAGAACGGATCGACCTGCTGTCGGACCACCCGCTTGGCCGAGATGTTGACCACGGCCGGCGCGGTGCGCCGCACGACGGGAGCGAAGGACGACTTCATCGCCACCGCGCTGGCGGGCGCGACGCGGGTCGGTTCGGCGAAGGCCGCCGCTGGCTGGGCCAGCCCGGGGCCGGCGAAGAGCGAGAGGACGAGAGCCGTGGTCAGGACGCGAGGCGCGTGCATGGAGTCTCCGATTGCCAACCGCTGCACGCTACGCAGGTTTCCGGCTCAATAAAGGCGAAGGTGCTTCAAGACCCGTCGGCTGGCTGACGCGCCGCGACGAACGCGAGCAAAAACGCCAGGCCCATCAGGCCCGACGCGACATAGATCGCCAGCCCCGGCAGGTGGAAACCCTCGTGCCGCAGCGACCAGGCGAAGACCTCGCCGAAGATCACCGGGCCGATGATCGACGACAGGCCCATCAGGCTCTGGTTCGCGCCCTGGAGCTGGCCCTGTTGCTGCGGCAACACCCGGCGGGTCATCAGCCCCTGCAGGCCCGGCATCAGCAGGCCGGTGAAGGCGAACACCGGCACGGCCAGCAGATACAACAGGCCGGTCGGGGCCGTGGCGTACCAGGCGAAGCCCGCCATACCCGCCAGCGCGCCGACCAGGACGGCCCGGCGCTCGCCGATCCGCTTCACGATCGGACCCACCAGGAAGATCTGCACGATCACGCCGGACAGACCCGTCGCCAGGAACGTCCACCCCAGCACCGCCAGACCCCAGTTGTAGCGGTAGCCCATGTAGAGGACGAAGATCGACGGCAGCACGACATGGGCCAGCTGGAACAGGAAGCCCACGCCCGCCAGCGGCAGCAGCCCGGTGTGTGAGCGCAGCAGCACCAGCGAGCCCAGCGGGTTGGCCTTCTTCCAGTCGAAGCGCGTCGCGCGTTTCTCAGGGGGCAGGCTCTCGGGCAGGATGAAGAAGCCGTACAGCCAGTTGACGAAGGTCAGCGCCGCGGCGGCCATGAACGGCAGGCGCAGGTCGATCGCGCCCAGCTGGCCGCCGATGAAGGGGCCGAAGATGAAGCCGAAGCTGAACGCCGAGCTCATCCAGCCGAACACCTTGGCGCGATCCTGCGGCGCGGTGACGTCGGCCAGATAGGCGTTGGCGGTCGAGAAGCTGGCGGCAGTCAGGCCATTCAGGATGCGGCCCAGGAACAGCCACCACAGGGTTGGCGCCAGCGCCATGAACAGAAAGTCCACCGCCAGGCCGAACAGCGAGATCAGCAGCACCGGCCGCCGGCCCCAGCGGTCGGACATCAGCCCCAGGACCGGGCCGGACGCGAACTGCAGGACGCCCCACGTGGCCCCGAACACCAGGTTCCACTCGGCCGCCGACGCCGTGTCGCCGCCGGTGAACTCCTTGATCAGGTTCGGCAGCACCGGAATCATGATCCCGAACGAGATCGAGTTCATCAGCGCCAACACGAAGATGAAGCCGAAGCTGGCCCTGCGGCCCGCCGCGGCCGGCGATTGATCGGTCATACGGCTCTCCCCCGGCGTTCTCTAACGAAGTTCGACGCGCGCGCCCACCGCGCGGATCTGGGCCTGCCAGTACTCGGCCAGCCGCGCCAGCAGCGCCTGGTCGGGGAAGCCGTGCCGCGCGGCGCTCTCCGCCGGCACCTGGTGGAAGCCGCGGTGCTCGACGCTGACCCGCGTCTCCTCGCCCACCGCCTCGAACCGCACCTCGACCTCGGTGTGCAGCTCGGGCGGGAAGTTCGCCTGCCGCCACGAGAACACCAGCCGCGCCGGCGGCTCCCAGGCCAGCACCTTGCCGATCTCGAACACCTTGCCGTTGGCCAGGGTCTCGGTCAGCCGGCCGCCGGCCGCCAGCGGATCGAACGCCAGAACGCCCGGCGCGCGCGGCGTCGTCTGGAACAGCCCGCTCGGCCGCCACCACGCGCCGATCTCCTGGGTGAAGACCGCGAACGCGCGTTCGGGCGACGATTTCACCCGCAAGGCCACGTAGACCTTAGACGTCATGCTGGGCCTTGGACGTCATGCGTCCCGCTCGACGTGGGCCTTGAACGCCAGGAGCTGGGCGCTCCACAGCCGTTCGCTCTCTTCCAGCCAGCGCAGCAGATGGACCATGGGTTCGGGCCTCAGCGCATAGATGCGCACGCGCGCATCGAATTCGGGATGGCTTTCCTCGACCAGGCCGCTGGCGCGCAGGGTGCGCAGATGGCGGCTCATCGCCGGCGCCGAGATTTCCAGTTCGCGGGCCAGCTCCCCCGCCGCCCGCGGGCCCTTGGCCAGCAGGTCGACGGCGCGCCGCCGGTACGGATCGGCCAGGGCGGCCAGGGTCTGGTCCAGCGCGGGCGCCGCCATCAAAGCGGCCTGTGCTGGGTGCCGGCGCCAAAGGTGATGCCGAGGAACCGCGCGGGGTCGGGCACGAGCGCCCGGTGCCAGATTCCCCTGGGCACGATGCAGGTGGCGCCGGGCGCCATCTCCACCCACCGCTCGCCGCCTGGCTCGTCCAGGATCAGCGTCATCCGGCCGTCCAGCAGCACCAGCACCTCCTCGCCCTCGGGGTGCATCTCCCAGTGCGGCCAGTCGCCCAGGCTCTGGTAAGCCGCGACAAGCGTGCCCTTGAGGTCGGGGTTGGCGTCCACGGTCTCCCAGAACCGCTCGACCGGGTGGCGCGCCAGACCGCCCTGCCCGTCCAGGCTCAGATAGGTGTCCTCCAGGTCGAAGCGCGGCATCAGACCCAGCCCGTGATCTTGAGCCCGCTGGCCGCCTCGGCGTCCTCGCGGCTCATCGCCTGGACGGTCTGGGCCACGGTCCAGATGTGGCCCTCGGGATCGCGGCAGCGATAGGTCCGGTCGCCGTAGAACTGGGTCTCGGGCTGGGCCAGGATCTCGAACCCGGCCTGGCGCGCCCGCGCGCAGTGGGCGTCCACGTCGGTGTCGATCTGGATGTGCACCGTCTGGGTGTTCTTGCCGCCGATGGAGGCCGGGCTCTTGTGATCCTCGGTCCACTCGTTGCCGATCATCACCACGGCGTTGCCGAACCGCATCTCGGAGTGGGCGATGTTCCCCTGGTCGTCCTCGATCAGCATCGACAGCTCGAAGCCGAACGCCGCCTCCAGGAATTTCAGCGCCGCCTTGGGGTCGCGGTAGCAGACCGCCGACATCAGGGGCGCGCGCCAGTCTCCGCCATCAGGGCCGGCCATCTCAGTCCTCCTTCAGCGAGCTGCGGATCTTCAGGCCGCTGCGGGCTTCCATCTCGCCGATCGACGGCGCGGCGCCCTCCTGGCTGAACGTCCAGACGTGGCCCTCCGGATCCATGGCCCGGTAGACGCGCGCGCCATAGAACTGGTCCTCCGGCGCGGCCAGGATTCGAGCGCCGGCGGCGCGGGCGGTCGCGCAGTGGGCGTCCAGGCCCTCGTCCATGTGGATGCGGATGAACTGGGTGTTGATGCCCTCCACCGACGCGGGGCTGCGCATCCGCGCCTCGCCGGCGATCTCGGGCGACTCCCACTCGCCGCCCACCTGAACCTGGCCGCCCAGGAACGACATCTCGGCGTGGCCGACATTCCCCTCCGCGTCGGTCACCAGGGTGGTGGTCTCGAAGCCGAACGCCTGCTCCAGCCAGGTCAGCGCGGCGCGCGGGTCCTTGTAGAAGACGGCAGGAACGAACACGGACGGAGCCATCGGCGATCTCCTTGCTTCAATCGCCAATATTTAACACATATCGCAACTACCTCGTCAAGGCGGCCGCCACGTCCCGCAGATGGCCGTCATTGGGCGCGGGCGGCACGCCGATCAGCCGCGCCAGCAGCGGATAGACGCTGACGTTGTCGAACGTCGGCACGATCACGCCGCGCCGGAACGCCGGACCCTGGGCGATGAAGATCGCCGCCATGTCCGGGCTGAAGTTGTCATAGCCGTGGGCGCCCCGCTCCGGCTTGCTGGGCTTGTCGTCCCGCGTTGTGATCCGCCAGCCCGTGTCCGGGAGGCAGAGATACGGCGCGACCCGCGGGTTGCGGCCGTAGTGGAAGCGCGCGGGGATATCGGCCTTGGCCCAGCACTGCAGATGCGCGCGCGGGGTCATCAGCGCGCCCGCGACCTCAGCCTCGTGTCCCGGCGTCGGGTAGAGGGTCGCGAACGCCCCCGTCGCCAGATAGCGATAGGCGCCCACGGGCAGGATATCGTCCAGGAACAGCCGGCGGTCATCGGACAGCGGCGCCATGCCGTGGTCCGCGACGACCACGACGTTGGCCTCGAGCCCCCGCGTCGTCAGCCCCGACTGTAGCCGACCCATGGCCGCGTCGACCTTGGCGGCGGCGGCGTTCAGCTCCGCGCTGTCCGGACCGAAGTCGTGGCCGGCCGTGTCCACGTCGTCGAAGTAGAGCGTCACCAGGCGCGGCCGCCGCGCCGCCGGCAGGTCCAGCCAGGCCAGCACCTGGTCGACGCGGGCGTCGGCGGACACGGACTGGTCGAACGCCCGCGTGAAGCTGGGCCGCACGCCACGGATCGCCGCCTCGGATCCGGGCCAGAACATGGTCGCGCTGACGATCCCCGCCCGCTCGGCCGCGACCCAGATCGGCTCGCCCTCGTTCCACCATCGCCCGTCGCGCACCTCCTGGGCGTTGGACATCTTGAAGGTCACCCCCGGGATCGCCGGGTCCTCCATGTTGTTCTCGACCACCCCGTTGCGATCGGGCCGCAGGCCGGTGACCAGGGCGTAGTGGTTGGGGAAGGTCTTGGTGGGGAACGAGGGCCGCATCGACGCCCGCGCGCCATCGGCGGCCAGGCCCGAGAGGACCGGCGTGACGCCCCGATCCAGATAGTCCGGCCGGAAGCCGTCGATGGAAACCAGGATCGTCAGCGGCTGGGGCTTGGATGGCGGCGGGCTTGTCGCGCAGGCGGCGAGGACCAGGACCGTCCAGCAGAGCGTGAGCCAGCGAAGCATGGCCTCAGCCTAGCCGGCCTCTGCGACACCCACGCAAATGAAAAGCCCCGGAAGCAAGCTTCCGGGGCCTATCCATATCGCCGAGCGCGACGTGTTTAGTCGTCGGCGCCGAAGGCGGTCTCGGCGGTCGGGCCGGAGTCCTTGCCCTTTTCCGACGGATCGCGGTCGACGAACTCGATGACGGCCATGGGCGCATTGTCGCCACGGCGGAAGCCGGCCTTCAGGACGCGGATGTAGCCGCCCGGACGCTCGGCGTAGCGCGGACCCAGAACGGCGAACAGCTTGCCGACCTGTTCCACGTCACGCACCTGGCTGATGGCCTGGCGGCGGGCGTGCAGCGTGCCGCGCTTGCCAAGGGTGATCAGCTTCTCGACGAAGGGGCGGAGCTCCTTGGCCTTCGGCAGGGTGGTCACGATCTGCTCGTGCTTGATCAGGCTGGCCGACATGTTGGCGAACATGGCGGTCCGGTGGGCGGACGTGCGGCCCAGTTTACGGTGCGCGATACCGTGACGCATCTTGTATCTCCTGAGCCACCTGGGCCCGCCGGACGCTCCCGCGCTGCGAAAGACGTCCTACCTAACCAAATCCCAGGCCGCTCCCGCCCAGGTTCAATACGAAACGCCGGAGCCCTCCACCGCCATCGCGGCTTCGTCGGGCCCAGACCGCCGAGGCGGCCCGAAGTCGGCGCGGAAGCCGCTTACATCTGGTCTTCGAACTTCTTCGCCAGCTCTTCGATGTTCTCGGGCGGCCAGTTCGGCACGTCCATGCCGAGGTGGAGACCCATCCCGGCGAGAACTTCCTTGATCTCGTTCAGCGACTTGCGGCCGAAGTTCGGGGTGCGGAGCATCTCCGCCTCCGTCTTCTGGATCAGGTCGCCGATGTAGACGATGTTGTCGTTCTTCAGGCAGTTGGCCGAACGGACGGAAAGCTCGAGCTCGTCCACCTTCTTCAGCAGCGCCGGGTTGAACGGCAGTTCCGGCTTGGCTTCGCCTTCGACCTTCTTCTTCGGCTCTTCGAAGGTGATGAAGATCTGGAGCTGGTCCTGCAGGATACGGGCGGCGTAGGCCACCGCGTCCACCGGGCTGACCGCGCCGTTGGTTTCGACTTCCATGATCAGCTTGTCGTAGTCGAGGCTCTGGCCCTGGCGGGTGGGCTCGACGCGATAGGCGACGCGCTTGACCGGGGAATAGAGCGCATCGACGGCGATCAGGCCGATCGGGGCGTCTTCAGGACGGTTCAGTTCGGCGGCGACATAGCCCTTGCCGGTCTGGACCGTGAATTCCATGCGCACGTTCGCGCCCTCGTCCAGCGTGCAGAGCACGTGGTCGGGGTTGAGGATCTCGATGTCCGAGGGGGCCTCGATCTGGCCGGCGGTGACCACGCCCGGGCCGGTGGCGCGGAGCGTCATGCGCTTCGGGCCCTCGGCGTGCATGCGCAGCGCCAGTTGCTTGATGTTCAGCACGATGTCGACGACGTCTTCGCGGACGCCTTCCAGCGAGGAGAACTCGTGGACCACGCCGTCGATCTGCACCGCGGTCACAGCCGCGCCCTGCAGGGAGGAGAGAAGCACGCGCCGCAGGCTATTGCCCAGGGTCACGCCGAACCCGCGCTCGAGAGGCTCTGCCACCAGACGCGCCTTGCGGGCGGCGTCGGAGCCAGTCTCGATTTGCGGCTTCTCGGGACGGATAAGCTCGTTCCAGTTTCTTTCGATCACGTGTGTCCCTCGAAAACGCAGGATCGCCGGCCGCAGAACCGCGGACCGGCGTCAGGGATTGTAGTTCTAACGACTAGACGCGCCGGCGCTTGGGCGGGCGGCAGCCGTTGTGCGGGATCGGAGTCACGTCCCGGATGGTGGTGATCGTCATACCGACGGCCTGCAGGGCGCGGAGCGCAGACTCACGGCCCGAGCCGGGACCCGAGACGTTGACTTCCAGCGTGCGCACGCCGTGTTCGGCGGCCTTGCGACCGGCGTCCTCGGCCGCCATCTGCGCGGCGTAGGGCGTCGACTTACGCGAACCCTTGAAGCCCATCAGGCCGGCGCTGGACCAGGAGATCGTGTTCCCCTGGGCGTCGGTGATGGTGATCATCGTGTTGTTGAACGAGGCGTTCACGTGCGCCACGCCCGAAGTGATGTTCTTACGCTCGCGACGTTTGACGCGCGCCGGTTCCTTGGCCATCGACTAGCTCTCTTACTTCTTCTTGCCGGCGATCGGCTTGGCCGGACCCTTGCGGGTGCGGGCGTTGGTGTGGGTGCGCTGACCGCGGACCGGCAGGCCCTTGCGGTGACGCAGGCCGCGATAGCAGGCCAGGTCCATGAGGCGCTTGATGTTGACCGCGGTGTCGCGGCGCAGATCGCCTTCGACCATATAGTCGCGGTCGATCGTCTCGCGGATCTGCAGGACTTCCGCGTCGGTCAGCTGATTGACGCGACGGGCGTCCTCGATGCCGACCTTGCTGACGATCTCGCGGGCTTTCGCCTGACCGATGCCATGGATGTACTGCAGCGCGATCACGACGCGCTTGTTGGTGGGAATGTTGACGCCAGCGATACGGGCCACGTAGGTAATCTCCTGATCACGCAAGAAAAGCGCAAATGGCGCCCCGGCCCCTAGCTGCCATAAGCATAGGCCGGCGCGTCCTTCGCGCTCTTTCGCGGAAGCGCTTCGTTATATGGGTAGGGGTATGTCCGTCAATGGCGGAAACGCCCAAATGTGAACGAAATACTGCACGCGCAGGAGGGAATATCCCGCACGGCTTCGTCACGCCGGGTTCAACGCCGGGTGAAGGAAGGAAAGCATGAGTGGGGCCGATCCGCAATCGGTCAGGGGCGATCAGCCGCGCACCCGGTCGAGGGCGCCGTCGATCGCGGCAGCGACGGAGTCGATCGACCCCATGCCGTCGACCTCGACCAGCTTGCCCTGCCCCTCGTAGTACGGGAGCAGCGGCGCGGTGTTGGCGTTGTAGGCGTCCAGGCGGACCACGAAGCTTTCCGGATTGTCGTCCGGGCGGCCCGACTCGGCGAACCGGCCGGCGATCCGGGCCTTCAGGGCCTCGTCGTCCACCTTCAGGCGCAGGACCAGGTCGATCTTGCGGCCGCGGCCTTCCAGCATCCTGTCCAGAGCCTCGGCCTGGGCCAGGGTGCGCGGGAAGCCATCGAAGATCGCCCCGCCGGCCGCGTCGGCCTCAGGCAGGCGCGACTCGATCAGCTCGATGACGATCTCGTCCGAGACCAGCTCGCCGCGCTGCATGATGCCCTCGACGCGCCGGCCCAGCTCCGAGCCGGACGCGATCGCCGCGCGCAGCATGTCGCCCGTGGAAAGCTGGACCATGTTGCGGCCCTCGACCAGGCGCTTGGCCTGGGTGCCCTTCCCCGCCGCCGGCGGTCCGAACAGAATCAGGTTCATCGCGATCCCCTCACCGGCGCTCTTGATGGCGCCGTCCCCCAACGTCACCCAAGGCGGCGGACTAGCGCCGGCCGCCCCGCAGCTTCGACTTCTTGATCAGCCCTTCGTACTGGTGCGCCAGCAGGTGCGACTGGATCTGGGCCACCGTATCCATGGTGACGCTGACCACGATCAGCAGCGAGGTGCCGCCCATGTAGAACTGGCTGCCCGTGAAGCGCATCAGGCCCTCAGGCACTAGGCACACCAGGGTGATGTAACCGGCGCCGATCACCGTCAGGCGGGTCAGCACGAAGTCGAGGTACTCGGCCGTCCGCTTGCCGGGGCGGATGCCCGGCAGGAAGCCGCCGTACTTGCGCAGGTTCTCCGCCGTGTCCTCGGGGTTGAAGACGACCGACGTGTAGAAGAAGCAGAAGAAGATGATCAGGGCGCCGTACAGCACCATGAACAGCGGCTGGCCGTGCTGGAGCTGGCCCACCGCGACCGGCAGCCATTGCAGCCACTCGGGCAGGTTCGCCGTCGCCGCGAAACCCATCACGGTGGCGGGCAACAGCAGCAGCGACGAGGCGAAGATCGGCGGGATCACGCCCGAGGTGTTGATCTTCAGCGGCAGGAACGAGGTGTCGCCGCCGAACATGCGGTTGCCGACCTGGCGCTTGGGATACTGCACCAGCAGCCGGCGCTGCGAGCGCTCCATGAACACGATGGCCACGGTCACCGCGACCACCAGGATGAGCATCAGGAACAGGGTGCCGGAGTTCATCGACCCGGTGCGGGTCAGCTCCATGGCCTGGAACAGGTACTGCGGCAGGACGGCGACGATGCCGGCGAAGATCAGCAGGGAGATGCCGTTACCGACCCCGCGGCTGGTGATCTGCTCGCCCAGCCACATCAGGAACATGGTGCCGCCCGTGAGGGTGACGACCGTCGAGACGATGAAGAACAGGCCGGGCGCCTCGACCAGGCCGGGGCTCTGCGCCAGGCCCGCGGCGATGCCGAAGGATTGGAATACCGCCAGCACGACGGTCAGGTAGCGGGTGTACTGGTTGAGCGTCTTGCGCCCCGCCTCCCCGCCTTCCTTCCGCAGCTTCTCCCACGGCGGATAAACCGTCCCGAGGAGCTGCACGATGATCGAGGCCGAGATGTAGGGCGTCACGCTGAGCGCGAAGATGGCCATCCGTTCGACGGCGCCGCCCGAGAACATGTTGAACATGCCAAGGATGCCCTTGGCCTGGCCCGAGAACGCCTGTTGGAAGGCGACTGGATCGATGCCCGGGATCGGGATGTAGGTCCCGAGCCGATAGACGATCAACGCCCAGAGCGTGAACCAGATACGCTTGTGAAGCTCCGTCGCCTTGCGGAAGGCGTCGAAGTTCAGATTGGCGGCAAGCTGTTCTGCGGCCGAAGCCATTCAGCAAATCCCCTGACTCACAGACCGTGACAGCCGGAAGTGGGTACCGGTTCCGGCGCCCGTCACGCGTCTATTCCTTAGTCGAAAGCCTTCCGAATGGAAGGCTGTCGCCCCGCTGAGATAGGACGCGCCGACCTCAGATGCGAGGCCGGCGTCATCACGGGACGCCTTAGGCCTCTTCAGCCTTGGCTTCGACCTTGGTCGTGGTCAGCGAGCCGCCGGCCTTCTCGACGGCCGCACGGGCCGAAGCGGTGGCGGAATAGACCGTGAGGGTGAGCTTGGACTTGCACTCGCCCTCGCCCAGCAGCTTCACGCCGTCCTTCACGCGACGGATCACGCCCGCCTTGATCAGCACGTCGGCGTCGATCGCGGTCTTGGCGTCCAGCTTGCCGGCTTCGATCGCCTGCTCGATGCGCCACAGGTTCACCTCGGCGAAATCTTTCCGGTTGCGCGACGTGAAGCCGCGCTTCGGCATGCGCATGTGCAGCGGCATCTGGCCGCCTTCGAAGCCGTTGATCGACACGCCCGAGCGCGCCTTCTGGCCCTTCACACCGCGACCGGCGGTCTTGCCCTTGCCCGAACCCGGGCCACGGCCGACGCGCATGCGGTTCTTGGTGGAGCCCTCGCGCGGGGCGAGTTCGTTCAGTTTGGTCATGTGCCTCTCCTTGGAGATCTGACGCCGGGGCGAACGCCCCGACTCGGCTGGGAAACAGTCGGTCTAGAAACGCCGAGGGGCGAGGCTCGCGCCTCGCCCTCAACGCCGTGCCTATGGCACGAACAGGATGGCTATTCCACCACTTCGATGAGGTGGTGAACCTTCGCGATCATGCCGCGAACCGAGGGCGTGTCTTCGAGCGTCGAGACACGGCCAAGGCGGTTCAGGCCGAGACCGGCGAGCGTCGCGCGCTGGTCCTTGGTGCGGCGGATCGGGCTGCCGGTCTGACGAACGGTGACTTTGGCCATGAGCTTAACCTTCCGAATCCGCGGCGGCCGCGACCGCCGAGGCGCCGTCGGCGCGACGGCCGATCACGTCGGAGACCTTCTTGCCGCGCTTGGCCGCGACTTGGCGGGGCGACGATTGGGCCTTCAGCGCTTCGAACGTGGCGCGCACCATGTTGTAGGGGTTCGACGAGCCGACCGACTTGCCGACGACGTCCTGGACGCCGAGGGTTTCGAGGACCGCGCGCATCGGGCCGCCGGCGATGACGCCGGTGCCGGGAGGCGCCGCGCGGACCATCACCTTGCCCGCGCCCCAACGGCCATTGCCGTCGTGGTGCAGGGTGCGGCTTTCGCGCAGCGGCACGCGGATCATCGACTTCTTGGCTTCTTCGGTCGCCTTGCGGATGGCTTCCGGCACTTCACGCGCCTTGCCATGACCGAAGCCCACGCGGCCCTTCTGGTCGCCCACGATCATGAGAGCGGCGAAGGAGAACCGGCGGCCGCCCTTAACGGTGGCCGCGACGCGGTTGATGTGCACCAGCTTCTCGACGATTTCGTTGTCCCGGTCTTCTTCGGGGTTCCGATTGCGACGATCGCCGCGCTGTTCGTCTCTGCGAGCCATGATCGATTCCTTAGAAGTTCAGGCCGGCTTCGCGCGCGGCGTCAGCCAGGGCCTTGACCCGACCGTGGTACATATAGCCCCCACGGTCGAACACGACGTCCTTGACGCCTTTTTCGATCGCGCGCTGGGCGACGAGGGCGCCGACCTTGGCGGCGGCGTCCTTGTCGGACCCCTTCACCTTGGCCGTCTTCTCGCCTTCCAGCGTAGAAGCCGCCGCGAGCGTCACGCCGTTCTCATCATCGATGACCTGGGCGTAGATGTTCTTCGACGAACGGAAGATCGACAGGCGCGGACGACCGTTCGACACCTTCTTGAGGTGGTTACGGACGCGCTGAGCGCGACGAAGGGTGGAGTCACGAGGAGAGAGCGCCATGGCTTACTTCTTCTTGCCTTCTTTGCGCCGGACCTTTTCGCCCGCGTAGCGCACGCCCTTGCCCTTGTAGGGCTCCGGCGGACGGATGCGGCGGATCCGGGCGGCGGTTTCGCCGACCATCTGCTTGTCGATGCCCGAGATCTTGATCTCGGTCTGCTTCGGCACGACGAACGTGATGCCCGCCGGCGGCGGGATGTCGACGTCGTGGCTGAAGCCGAGCTGCATCGAGAGCGCTTGGCCCTTCAACGCGGCGCGATAACCGACGCCGACCAGTTCGAGGGTCTGTTCGTAACCTTCGGTCACGCCCTGGACCATGTTGGCGACCAGCGTCCGGGAAAGGCCCCACATCGCTTGCGCGCGTTGGGTTTCCTGGCGCTTGGAGAGCGTCAGCTCGCCGCCGTCCTGCTTGATCTCGATTTCCTCGGCCACGGTCCAGGCGAGCTGGCCCTTGGGCCCCTTCACCGTGACGGTCTGGCCGTCGATGGTCACCGTGACCCCACTCGGGACGGCGACCGCCTTCTTACCGATACGGGACATCTTAGTAGACCCTGCAGAGCACTTCGCCGCCCACGTTCGCGTCACGCGCGGCCGTGTCCGACATGACGCCCTTCGGCGTCGACAGGATCGAGATCCCGAGGCCGTTCTTCACGGGCTTCAGGTCCTTGATCGACGAATAGACGCGACGACCGGGCTTCGACACGCGGCTGATTTCCACGATGACCGGCTGGCCGTCGAAGTACTTCAGCTCGATCTCGAACTCGGGGAAGGCGCCGGGCTTTTCCACCAGGTGGTAGCCGCGGATGTAGCCTTCGTCGGCCAGCACATCGAGAACGCGCGCGCGCATCTTCGAGGCCGGAGCCGTCGTCTTCGAACGGCCGCGCATGGCGGCGTTTTTGATACGGGCGATCAGATCGCCGATTGGGTCGTTGACCATCTTGACCCTCCCCTTACCAGCTCGACTTGACGAGACCGGGGATCAGCCCAGCGGACCCGAGGTCACGCAGGGAAATCCGGCTCATCTTCAGCTTGCGATAATACGCACGCGGGCGACCGGTCACTTCGCAGCGGTTGCGAATCCGGGTCTTGGACGAGTTGCGCGGCAGCTCGGCCAGCTTGAGGCGGGCGTCGAAGCGCTCCTCCAGCGGCAGGCTCTCGTTGACCGCAGTCGCCTTCAGCGCGGCGCGCTTGGCGGCGTGCTGCTTCACGAGTTGCTTGACCCGTTCGTTGCGATTGACAGCGCTTTTCTTGGCCATGTCTCTATTCCTTCCGCCGCTTAAGCTTGCGCTTGGACGAACGGGAACTGGAATTCCCGAAGAAGCTCGCGAGCTTCGTCGTCGGTCTTCGCAGTCGTGGTGACGATGATGTCCATGCCCCAGATCTGATCGATCTCGTCGTAGTTGATCTCCGGGAACACGATGTGCTCCTTCAGACCCATGGCATAGTTGCCGCGGCCGTCGAAGGACGTGGGCTTCAGGCCCCGGAAGTCCTTCACGCGCGGCAGCGCGATGGTGATCAGACGGTCGAGGAACTCGTACATCTGGTCCTTGCGGAGGGTCACCTTGCAGCCCACCGTCATGCCTTCGCGCAGCTTGAAGCCGGCGATCGACGTGCGGGCCTTGGTGGCCACCGGCTTCTGGCCGGCGATCTTCGCCAGGTCAGAGATCGCGGAGTTGATCTTCTTGGAGTCGGCGACAGCTTCGCCCACGCCCATGTTGATCACGATCTTGTCCAGCTTCGGGATTTGCATCTCGTTGCTGTAGCCGAAGCGTTCCTTCATCGCGGCGCGGATGCGCTCGCGATATTCGGCCTTCAGCCGCGGTTCGTAAGCTTGCTCAGCCATTGATCACCTCACCGGTCGTCTTGGCGAACCGGACCTTCTTGTCGCCGTCCACGCGGAAACCGACGCGGGTCGGCTTGCCGGCGGAGTCCACGACGGCCACGTTCGACAGGTGGAGCGACGCTTCCTTGTGCTTGATGCCGCCTTGCGGATCGAGCTGGCTCGGACGGGTGTGGCGCTGGACCATGTTCAGGCCCGACACCAGGACGCGTTCCTCTTTGGGAAGCACCTGCAGGACAGCGCCCTGACGGCCTTTGTCCTTACCCGTGAGGATCATGACCTGATCCCCCTTCTTGATTTTAGCCGCCATCACAGCACCTCGGGCGCGAGCGAAATGATCTTCATGTGGTTCTTCGCGCGCAGTTCGCGGGGAACCGGGCCAAAGATCCGCGTGCCGATCGGCTCGGATTGCTTGTTCACGATCACGGCCGCGTTCTTGTCGAAGCGGATGACCGAACCGTCCTTGCGCTTGATGGCCGAGGACGTGCGAACGACGATGGCTTGCAGCACATCACCCTTCTTCACGCGGCCGCGCGGGATCGCTTCCTTCACGGACACGACGATCTTGTCACCGACGCCGGCATAACGGCGCTTCGCGCCGCCCAGCACCTTGATGCACATGACTCGGCGGGCGCCGGAGTTGTCGGCGACGTCCAGGTTAGTTTGCATCTGGATCATTGATCAGATCCCTTACGCTTGGGCCGCGCTGCCAACCGGCAGCACTTCCCAGGTTTTGGTCTTCGACTTGGGGGCGCATTCAACGATGCGCACCTTCTCGCCGACCTTGCAGGCATTGGCCTCGTCGTGGGCGTGGTACTTCTTCGACCGGCGGACGGTCTTCTTCAGCACCGGATGCAGGAAGGTCCGTTCGACCTTCACCACAATGGTCTTGTCGCCCTTGTCGGAGACGACCTCGCCTTCAAGAATTCGCTTGGGCATTTGTCGCTTCTCCTCAGGCCTGAGCCTGCTTGCCGCGCAGAACGGTCTTGATGCGCGCGATATCCTTGCGCACCTCGTCCACGCGGTGGGTCTTCTCGATCTGGCCGGTCGCCTTCTGGAAGCGCAGGTTGAACTGCTCCTTCTTCAGGGAGACGAGCTGGTCGGCCAGCTGATCGGGGGTCAGACCCCGGACTTCTTCAATCTTCATCACGCGTGCTCCGCGGCCGGGGCGTCGATGCGCGTCACGATGCGGGTCTTCACCGGAAGCTTCGCCGCGCCGAGGCGCAGGGCTTCACGGGCCACATCGTCCGGCACGCCGTCGATTTCAAACATGATCCGGCCGGGGTGAACCCGGGCAGCCCAGAAATCCACGGCGCCCTTGCCCTTGCCCATCCGGACTTCGGCCGGCTTGCCGGTCACGGGAACGTCCGGATAGATCCGGATCCACACCCGGCCCTGGCGCTTCATCTGACGCGTGATCGCGCGGCGGGCCGCTTCGATCTGGCGCGCAGTGACGCGCTCGGGCTCCACCGACTTCAGCCCATACGAGCCGAAGTTGAGGGTGAAGCCGCTCTTGGCCAGGCCGTGGATGCGGCCCTTGAACTGCTTGCGGTACTTGGTTTTCTTCGGAGAAAGCATCTCTTCGGATCCTTAGGCGTTCGCCGGTTCACGGCGATCGCGACGGGGGCCGCGGTCGGGGCGATCACCGCGTTCACGGCCACCACCTTCACCAGCCGGCCCGCTCTCGCTGGCCAGGCGCTTGTCGAGGGCCATCGGGTCGTGGTCGATGACCTCGCCCTTGAAGACCCACACCTTCACACCGATGATCCCGTACGTGGTCTTGGCTTCGGTGAAGCCGTAGTCCACGTCGGCGCGCAGGGTGTGCAGCGGCACACGGCCTTCGCGATACCATTCCATCCGCGCGATTTCCGCGCCGCCGAGGCGGCCCGACACGTTGATGCGGACGCCCTTGGCGCCGAGGCGCATGGCGGACTGCATCGAACGCTTCATGGCGCGGCGGAAGGCGACCCGGCGCTCGAGCTGCTGGGCGATGTTCTCGGCCACCAGCTGGGCATCGGTTTCCGGCTTGCGGATTTCGACGATGTTCAGGTGAACCTCGCCATCCGTCATGGCGGCGATGTCCTTGCGCAGCTTGTCGATGTCCGCGCCCTTCTTGCCGATGATCACGCCAGGGCGCGCGGCATAGATGGTGATGCGGCACTTCTTGTGCGGGCGCTCGATGATGATGCGCGAGATACCGGCCTGATACAGGCGCTTCTTCAGCGCGCGGCGGACCTTGATGTCTTCGTGCAGCAGGCGGCCGTACTCGGGACCGTCGGCGAACCAACGGCTGTCCCAGGTGCGGTTGATGCCGAGGCGGAGCCCGACCGGATTGATCTTTTGACCCATTAGGCGGCCTCACCCACTTCGCGGACCACGATGGTGATCTCGCTGAACGGCTTCTCGACGCGCGACGCACGACCGCGGGCGCGGGCATGGAAGCGCTTCATCACGAGGTTCTTGCCCACATAGGCCTCGGCGACGACCAGCGAGTCGATGTCGAGGTTGTGGTTGTTTTCGGCATTCGAGATCGCCGAATACAGAGCCTTGCGCACATCCAGCGCGATGCGCTTGGAGCTGAACTCGAGCTCGTTGAGGGCGCGCTGCACCTTCAGGCCGCGGATCGACTGGGCCACGAGATTGAGCTTCCGGGGGCTGATGCGGATCGTCCGCACCTTCGCCACCGCTTCGGCAGCCGTATAACGGCGAGCCTTGGCTTCTTTGCTCATTTACTTCCTCTTGGCCTTCTTGTCGGCCGCGTGACCGGGGAAGAAGCGGGTCGGCGCGAACTCGCCGAGCTTCATGCCCACCATGTCTTCCGAGACGAGCACCGGGACGTGCTTCTGACCGTTGTGCACGCCGAAGGTCAGACCCACGAACTGGGGCATGATCGTCGAGCGGCGCGACCAGGTCTTGATCACGTCCTTGCGGCCGGAATTCAGGACGGTTTCGGCCTTCTTGAGCAGATACCCGTCGACGAACGGGCCTTTCCAGACGGAACGGGTCATGGCTTAGCGAGCCTTCCGAGCGTGACGCGAACGGATGATGAACTTATCCGTCGCCTTGTTCTTGCGGGTCTTGCGGCCCTTCGTCGGCTTGCCCCACGGGGTCACCGGGTGGCGACCGCCGGAGGTGCGGCCTTCGCCGCCGCCGTGCGGGTGGTCGATCGGGTTCATGGCGACACCGCGGACGTGCGGGCGACGACCCATGTGACGCGAACGACCGGCCTTGCCGAGGTTCTCGTTCATGTGGTCGGGGTTCGAAACCGCGCCCACCGTGGCGATGCAGTTGTCCATGACCATGCGCAGCTCGCCCGAGTTCAGGCGGATCTGGGCGTAGCCGGCGTCACGGCCGACCAGCTGGGCATAGGCGCCGGCCGAACGGGCGATCTGGCCGCCCTTGCCCGGCTTCATCTCCACATTGTGGATGATGGTGCCGATGGGCATGCCGCGCAGGGGCATGGCGTTACCCGGCTTCACGTCGGCCTTCTCGGCCGCGATCACCTGGTCGCCAACCTTCAGGCGCTGCGGGGCCAGGATGTAGGACAGCTCGCCATCGGCGTACTTCACCAGAGCGATGAAGGCCGAACGGTTCGGGTCGTACTCCAGGCGCTCGACCGTCGCGGGGACGTCGAACTTCCGGCGCTTGAAGTCCACGATGCGGTACAGGCGCTTGGCGCCGCCGCCGCGGAAGCGGACGGCGATGCGGCCGTTGCCGCCACGACCGCCCGACTTGGTCAGACCCTGAACCAGGGACTTTTCAGGGCGGCCCTTGTGGAGCTCGGACTTGTCGACCAGGACCAGCTGACGGCGGCCGGGCGAGGTCGGGTTGAATTGCTTCAGAGCCATCGACTTAAAGCCCCGTAGTGATGTCGATCGACTGGCCTTCGGCCAGCGTCACGATCGCTTTCTTGACGTCCGAGCGTTTGCCCATGATGCCGCGGAACCGCTTGGTCTTACCCTTCACGTTGATCGTATTGACCTTCGTGACGTTGACCTTGAACAGCGCCTCGACCGCAGCGGCGATCTCGTCCTTCGATGCATCGCCGGCAACGCGGAAGACGACCTTGTTCTGCTCGGAGAGCAGCGTGGCCTTTTCCGTGATGATCGGCGACAGGATGGTGTCGTAGTGACGAACGGTGGGTTCGACGGACATTACGCAGCCTCCTCAGGCTGGAAGCGCGCCTGGATCGCGGCGACCGCATCCTTGGTCAGGACCAGGGTGCGGCGGCGCAGGACGTCATAGACGTTCAGGCCGGCGTTCGGCAGCACGTCGACGTTCGGAATGTTCCGCGCGGCGAGCTTGAAGTTGTTGTCGACGTCCACGCCCGCGATGAACAGCGCGTGGGTGATGCCGATCTTGCCGAGTTGGTCGCGCAGGGCGGCCGTCTTCGGATCTGAGATCGACACGTTGTCGACGATGATGAGCGAGCCGGCCTTGGCCTTGGAAGACAGCGCGTGGCGCAGGGCCAGGGCGCGGACCTTCTTGGGCAGGTCGAAGGCGTGGCTGCGGACGACCGGACCGTGGGCCCGGGCGCCGCCGACGAACTGAGCCGCCCGGCGCGAGCCGTGACGAGCGCCGCCGGTGCCCTTTTGCTTGTACATCTTCTTCGAGGTCCGGGAGACTTCGTTCCGGACCTGGACCTTGTGGTTGCCCGAGCGGCGCTTGGCGAGTTGCCAGGTGACGCAGCGCTGCAGGATGTCGGCGCGGATCTCTTCGATGCCGAAGATATCGTCGGGGAGCTCGATCGAGCCGCCCTTCCCGCCGTCCAGCTTGATGACGTCGAGTTTCATTACGCTTGATCCCCAGCTTCGGTCGCGGCGGCGTCTTGCGCCGGCGCTTCGGTCACCGCGGGTTCCTCGGCGGCGACAGCGGCCGGAGCCGGCTGACCCGAGGACTTGAACGCGCCCGGCTTCGGGGCGTCCGCCGGCAGGGCCGACTTCACCGCGTCGCGGATCTTCACGTACGTGCCTTCGGTGCCGGGGACAGCGCCCTTCACGAGGATCAGGCCGCGCTCGACGTCCACACGCCAGACGGTGACGTTGAGGGTCGTGACGGTTTCCTGGCCGAGGTGGCCAGCCATCTTCTTACCCTTGAAGGTACGACCCGGATCCTGACGCTGGCCGGTCGAACCGTGCGAACGGTGCGACACCGAGACCCCGTGGGTTGCGCGCAACCCACCGAAGTTCCAGCGCTTCATGGCCCCGGCGAAGCCCTTACCGACCGTCGTCGCGGTGACGTCGATCTTCTGGCCCGCAAGGTAGTGGTCGGCGGTGATTTCCGCGCCCACGTCGATCAGGTTGTCTTCCGACACCCGGAATTCCATCAGCTTGTGCTTCGGCTCGACTTCGCCTTTGGCGAAGTGACCGCGCATGGCCTTAGACGTGTTCTTGGGCTTCTTGGCGCCAGCGCCCAGTTGAAGGGCGACGTAGCCGTCCTTGTCCTGAGTGCGCTGGGCGACGACCTGACAGCCCTCGAGGCTGAGCACGGTCACCGGTACGTGCGCGCCGACTTCATCGAAGAAGCGGGCCATACCGAGTTTCTTGGCGATTACGCCGGTTCGCATCGGATCAATCCCCTTAGAGCTTGATCTCGACGTCCACGCCGGCGGACAGGTCGAGCTTCATGAGCGCGTCCACGGTCTGCGGGGTGGGGTCGACGATATCGAGCACGCGCTTGTGCGTGCGGATTTCGAACTGCTCGCGCGACTTCTTGTCGATGTGCGGCGAACGGTTGACGGTGAATTTTTCGATGCGCGTGGGCAACGGGATCGGTCCGCGTACAGCGGCGCCGGTCCTCTTGGCCGTATTGACGATCTCGCGGGTGGAATGGTCCAGCACGCGGTGATCGAAGGCTTTAAGCCTGATGCGAATGTTTTGAGCCATATCGCTCTTACGTTTCCCTACAGACGGCGGGCGTCCGCGTGATCTCGACCATTTCAAAGACCAGCCCGATCTCTCAGATGAGAGGTCGTACGCGAAAGTCCGCACAAACGATTTAGGCCCGCGCGAACCCGCGAGGGCCTACTCCCGAAACGCTTTTGCAAGCACTGTCTCGAGCCGTTCCGCGGCCCGCGTCTGCATCTCCAATCGCTTGGGGATGCACAGCCGGTCCAACAGGAGGCGCGGTAATACCGATGCGACTCGGTCCCGTCAAGGCCTGCGCGACCCTGTTTGCGGGTCTTCGGCCTTGCAGCAGCGCCGAATGCTCAGCGTTGTCGCCGGACTCGGCCGGCGTCCACCTCTTCGAGCGTCGTTCGGCAACGTCGCGCCCGGTTCGGGATGGCGCGGGTCCCTCTTGGCGACGTGGAAGGGGCGTCCACCGACAGCCAGCGCGACGATCTCCGCATCGCACGGCTGTCGAGCCGTCAGGCAGGCTGCGGGGCTCGCGTCCGAGGGTCTCCAGCGCTTGGTGACGGGTCGTCGGCCGCGGGCGCGCGGGAGCCGCGCCCCGCAGCCGGTCAGTTGCCGATGCGGACCGAGCCGGAGCCCATGATGGTCTTCGAGACCTCGCCCCTCACCTCGCCCACCCGGATGTCGCCGGAGCCGGCGATGCGGGCCTTGAGGCTGTCGGCGGCGCCGGCGAAGTCGACATCGCCCGAGCCGGCGATCGACACCTTCATGGTCGTGGCGCGGCCCGCGCCGACGTCCACGTCGCCCGAGCCGGCGACCGAGACCTCCAGCGGGCCCGAGATCGACTTGACGTTGGCCGAGCCGGAGCCGGCGATGCTGACGTCCAGGCCGCCCTTCACGTCGGCGGCGGCCACGTCGCCGGAGCCGGCCACGCGCACCTTCAGCGCGCCGGACGAGCCCATGCGGGTGTCGCCGGACCCCGCCTGGCTGATCTTGGCGTCGCCCTCGACGTTGGCGACGGTCCAGTCGCCGCAGCCCGAGTTGCCCAGCTCCAGGCTGGCCGACCGGCCCACCGAGCCGAACACCGCGCCGCCGGTCTCGAGACGCACGTCGCGGGGCGTGTGGATCACCACCTGGGGCATGTCGGCGAACGCGACATTGCCGACGTCGCGCACGTCGACCGACGCCCGGTCGCCCGAGCCGCGGCAGTTGCGGATCTTCCGGTTGAGCCCGCCGTCGACGATCGTCCGGTCGCCTTGCACGCGGATGCCCAGCGGCAGCTTGGCGTTGGGGGTGACCACCTCGATGCTGACGTTGCTGCGGTTCTCCGGCACCACGGTGACGCGGGCCACCGCGTCCTTGATCTCGATGGTGGCGGCCTGCGCGGCGCCCGCCGAGAGCGCGGCCACCGCCGCGAGAAGCATCGTTTGAAGGCGCATCGTTCTCTCTCCCAAGTCCAGAGCGTTGAGGAGAGGCTAGAGGCCGCGCCTCGTACGGGCAGCTTAATTCGCGGTCATGACTCAGGTGTCATGGGCGGGGCATCGGAAACGAAAAAGGCCGCCGAGGTTGCCCTCGGCGGCCCTGATCAGGTCTCAGTAAGCGCGTGGCCTACTTGAGGATCTTGGAGACGACGCCCGACCCGACGGTGCGGCCACCCTCGCGGATGGCGAAGCGCAGGCCCTGGTCCATG
>JAHJME010000029.1 GCA_018821435.1 Alphaproteobacteria bacterium | reverse complement strand
GGGGTCCTCCCCGACGGCCGGGACGACCCCCTCCGTCGGCTTTGCCGCCACCTCCCCCGAAAGGGGAGGAACTGGGAAAGCTTTACTCACGTCGTTCACAACATCGCCTCTGCGATCAGGTCGTCTTCGGCCTCCGCCAGGATCATCTCGCCGGCCTGGCCGGGCGAGCGCTCCTTGCCGATCTCCAGCAGGATCGGCACCGAGAACGGCGACAGATGCTCCAGCGGCGCGTGCCGAATCCGGCCTTTGATCCGCGCCAGCATGTCGCCCAGGCGCGCCACGTCGATGAGGCCGCTCGCCGCATCCGCCCGCGCGCAGCGCAGCAGCAGGTGGTCCGGCTCGTGCCGCCGCAACACGTCGTAGATCAGGTCGGTGGAGAAGGTCACCTGGCGCCCCGTCTTCTCCTGCTGGCCCGGGAACCGCCGCTCGATCAGCCCGGCGATGATGGCGCAACCCTTGAAGGCCCGCTTCATCATGAAGCTCTCTGACAGCCACGCCTCCAGGTCGTCGCCCAGCATGTCCTGGTCGAACAGGGTGTCGAAATCCAGCCCGTCCAGCGGGTTCAGCGCCCAGATCGCCATGGCGTAGTCATTGCAGACGAACCCCAGCGGCCCGACCCCCAGCCGCTCCAGGCGTCTCGTAAGAAGCATGGCAAGGGTTGTATGGGCCAGCCGCCCCTCGAAGGGATACACCACCATGAAGTTGCGTTTGCCCCGCGGGAAGGTCTCCAGCAGCATCTCGTCCTCGCCGACGATCAGCGACCGGTCCTTCTGCGCCCCCAGCCACTCGCGCACGTCGGTGGGCAGCACGCTCCAGTGGCTCTCGTCGAACATCAGCTGGCGCACCCGCTTGGCCAGGTAAGTCGACAGCGCGAACTTCGACCCGCCCCACGACGGCATCTTCGGGTCCTTTGCGGTCGCCGGCCGGACCAGCACGTCCAGGTTGGTCACCGCCACCAGCTCCCAGACCTGGCCCGCGAAGACGAAGGTGTCGCCGGGGTCCAGCATCTCCAGCATGCCCTCCTCGACCTCGCCGATCTTGCGGCCGCCCCGGTTGCCGCGCATCGCCATCCGCACCGCCAGCACGGCCGGCGCCACGATGGCCCCCACGTTCAACCGATGCCGCTGCGCCACGTTCTGGTCCCGGACCTTCCAGCGTCCATCGGGTAGCTTCACGATCCGTCGGAAGCGGTCGTAGGTCTTGAGCGCATAGCCGCCGGTCGACACGAAATCGACCACCGCCTCGAAATCCTCCCACGACAGGTCGCGGTATGGGCCGGCTGAACGGACCTCCTCGTAAAGCTCCACCATGTCGAACGGCTCGGAAACCGCGCAGCCCATGACGTGCTGCGCCAGGACGTCCAGCGCGCCGACGCGCGGCGGGTCGCCGTCCAGCTTGTTCTCGGCGATGGCTTCCCGCGCCGCCTGGCACTCCAGCATCTCGAAGCGGTTCGCCGGGACGAAGAGGGCGCGGGACGGTTCGTCCAGCCGGTGGTTGGCCCGCCCGATCCGCTGCACCATCCGCGAGGCGCCCTTGGGGCTGGCCAGCTGGATCACCAGGTCCACGTCGCCCCAGTCGATACCCAGGTCCAGGGTCGAGGTGCAGACCACGGCCCGCAACTCGCCCCGCGCCATCGCCGCCTCGACCTTGCGCCGCTGCTCGGCCGCCAGGCTTCCGTGGTGCAGGGCGATCGGCAGGCTGTCGTCGTTCAGCCGCCACAACTCCTGGAACGCGAACTCCGCCTGGAACCGCGTATTGACGAACACCAGCGCCGTCCTCGACCGCCGGATGACATCATAGACCTCCTGCATCGCGTGCTGCGCGGTGTGGCCCGCCCACGGGACGCGCCCTTCGCTGAGCAGGACGTCCACGACCGGCTGCGCGCCGGCCGGGCCACGGACCAGGGCGATGCTTGAAGGACCGTGGGCCACCAGCGCCCCCTCCGTCTCGACGCTGACGCGCCGATCCACCTCCCCCGCTGGCGCAAGGGAGGAGCGATGATGCCCGCTTCGCTCCTCCCCTGTCCCGAAGAGGACGGGGGAGGGGGACCGCGAAGCGGTGGAGGGGGCGCTGGGGCTGCCCACAACCTCGACGCCGCGGCCATGCGACGCCATCCAGTTCTTGATCACCAGCGGATCGTCCACCGTCGCCGACAACCCCACCCGCCGCATCCGGGGCGCCAGCTGCTGCAGCCGCGCCAGGTCCAGCGCCAGCAGGTCGCCCCGCTTGCTCGCATGCAGCGTGTGGATCTCGTCCAGGATCACGCAGGACAGGTCCTCGAAATAGAGCCTCGCCCCCTCCCACGCGCACAGCAGCGCCAGTTGTTCGGGCGTGGTCAGCAGGATGTCCGGCGGCTTCACCCGCTGGCGCTGGCGCCGGGCGATCCCCGTGTCGCCCGTGCGGCTCTCGGCCACCACGTTCAGCCCCATCTCCAGGATCGGCGCGTTCAGGTTCCGCTCGACGTCCACCGCCAGCGCCTTCAGCGGCGAGATGTAGATCGTGTGGAGACCTCTCGGCGTATTGGCTGGCGGCCGTTCCGACAGCTCGATCAGGCTGGGCAGGAACCCGGCCAGGGTCTTGCCCCCGCCGGTCGGCGCGATCAGCAGGGCGTCGCGGCCCTCGCGCCCTCTGGCCACCATCTCCAACTGGTGCGAACGCGCCGCCCAGCCGCGGCCGGCGAACCAGGCCCGGAACCGCTCCGGCAACAGATCTGCGGCACTGCCCGCGAAGGGCTGGGCGTCGTCGGCCATCATCGCCCTATAACACGTTCCCGTTCCGTTTCGCCCAGTCCCAATCGGCGACGCCATCGTAGGGCTGGCGTTTGGCGCGGATTCAGGCTGCAAAGAGGCCGATGCGTTTCAGTCTCGTCTTCCTGGCCTGCGCCGTGCTGGTCGCCTGCTCGCCGACGGCCGAAAGCCCTGCGGCTCAGGCCGCGCCGCGCGCGCCGGGCGGCTTCCCCATGCCCGACCGTCCGATCGCCGGCATCGTCGCCCCCGAATGGTCCTCCGGCCCCGACCGCGACGCCGCCGACGAGTCCGGCCAGTTGATCCGGGGGCTGGAGATCGGCCCCGGCATGCACGTGGCCGATATCGGCGCGGGCTCCGGCTACCACACGCTTCGCCTGTCGCCGGCCGTGGGTCCGACGGGCGTCGTCTACGCCGAGGATATCGTCGAGGCCTACATCTCGGGCCTGCGCCGCGAGGCCCAGCGGCGGGGCTTGCAGAACGTGCGCATCGTCGTCGGCACGCCCGACGATCCCAAGCTGCCGGCCAAGGCCATCGACCGCGCGGTGCTGGTCCACATGTACCACGAGGTCGAGAATCCCTACGCCCTGCTCTGGAACCTGGCCTCGGCGCTGAAGCCCGGCGGCCGGGTCGGCGTCATCGACCTGGATCGCGGCCCGGCCAGCCATGGCATGGCCCCGGCGATGCTGAAGTGCGAGTTCGAGGCGGTGGGCTACAGGCAGATCAGCTCCGCCCCCATGGCCGGCGGCGTCGGCTACCTGGCCATCTTCGAAGCGCCGAAAGTTCGCCCCAAGCCCCTCGACATCAAGGCCTGCAAGGCCGGCTGACGCCGATGTGCGACACCCTCGCCAGCCTCGCGTCGTCCACCGCCAGAGGCGCCGTGCTGTTCGCCAAGAACAGCGACCGCGAGCGCAACGAGGCCCAGGTGCTGGAGCTGTCGCCCGCCCGCGCCAATCCGCCGGGTACGCCGCTCCGGCTCACCTACATCACCATCCCCGACGCGCCCCACACCTATGCCTGCCTGCTCAGCCGTCCGTTCTGGATGTGGGGCGCGGAGATGGGGGCCAACGACCAGGGCGTGGTCGTCGGCAACGAGGCCCTGCACGCCAGGACCCCGGCCCAGCGCAAGCGCGCGCTCATCGGCATGGACCTGGTCCGCCTGGGCGTGGAACGCGGCGGCACGGCTCGCGAGGCGCTGGACGTCATCGTCGACCTGCTGGAGCGGCACGGGCAGGGCGGCGACTGCGGGCACCTGGGGCGCTTCTTCTACAACAACGGCTTCATCATCGCCGACCCGACCGAGGCCTATGTGTTGGAGACCGCCGGCCGGTCTTGGGTCTGGGAAAAGGTCGCCAGCCACCGCGCGCTGTCCAACGCCTATTCCATCGGCGCCGGCCATGACGGCATCAGCCCCGACCTCGCCCGGCCCGAGCGCTACGACGTCGCCGCCTCCCTGATCGACGAGGCCCGCGACGCCATCAGCTTCGGCCGCGGCCGCTGCGCCCGGGGCCAGGCCCTGCTGGACGCCGCCGCGCCGAACCTGACGCCCGCCGCCATGATGTCCATCCTGCGCGACCACGGCGACGACCCGGCCTGGACCCCCGCCAACACGTCCACGCGCACCCTGTGCATGCACGCCTCCCACGGCCCGCGCCGCAGCCAGTCGGTAGCCTCCATGGTCAGCGAGCTCGCGCCCGGCCGCACGGTCCACTGGGTGACGGGGACGTCGGCGCCCTGCACCGGCCTCTTCAAGCCCTTCGTCTTCGGCGCCGCGACCCCGCCGTTCGGCCCGGCCCCCACCGACCAGGCCGACGCGGCGTCCCGCTGGTGGCGCCACGAGCGCCTGCACCGCGCCATGTTGGCCGACTTCACCCCGGCGCTGGCCGCCATCGCCCCCGAGCGCGACGCGCTGGAGGCCCGCTTTCGGGCCCGCATGGACGCCGCCTTCGCTGCCGGTGACCTCGACGCCGCCATCGCCCGGTGCTGGGCCGAGGCCGATGCTGCGGAGGCCCGCTGGCTGGCCGCCCTGCCGCCTCCCGTCACCCGCGAACCGGCCGGCCATCTGGCCAGCTGGGCGCGGCTCAACCACGTGGCCGGCCTGCGCCCCTAAAAGAATCCTTAACGCCCCTGACCCGTGAGCCCGCCGTTCGGCGCCTTCACAGTTGCCGCCCCTTGTTCGGGCGGTGGTGCAAGGAGTGGGGCCCCGTCATGAGCCTGAAGCTGAAATCCGTCGCGGGCGCGCTGTCGCTGCTCGCCGTCACCGCCGTCTCGGGCGTCGCGCATGCCGAGTACTTCATCACGCCCTACGCCCAGCTCGGGTCGGGCTCCGACAACGGCTACGTCGCCAATGGCGCGACCTCCGGTTCGGCCACCGTCTCGAACGGCGGCGAGGCCACGGCCCTGGTCGACATGAACGCCGGGACGATCAAGACCTTCCTCAGCTTCACCGGCCAGGACGTCACCGGCTCCGACTTCGGCCAGGCGGCCGGCGTGTTCGGCGACCGGGTCACCTTCACCGGCGGCCAGGGCAGCACGGTCAACTTCGGCATCGACTTCGATGGCCTGATCTACGGCGACGATGCGGAACCCGATCTGGAAGACAACTTCCAGATCGGCGTCATCGCCCGGTTGCGCGTCTTCGATCCGTCGGCGGGCGCCACGTCGAACAACTTCGCCGTCCAGTCGGGCGCCCTGGTCTCCGACGACATCGTCCTGGACTTCAGCAACCCGAGCTACTCGTTCTACCACCAGCTCAACGAGTCCCTGGCCGGCAGCCTGGTCACCACGGGCGGGGTGAACAGCTACGACGTGTTCGTCAGCTTCTCGATCTTCTCCGCCATGAACGGCCACCCGGCCAACCTCTATATGGACTTCCTGAACACCGCGACGTTCGGCATCAGCGTCGATCCCGGCGTCACCTACACCTCGCAATCGGGCCTCCTGGGCAGCGACATCACCCCCGCCGCCGTCCCCGAACCCGCCACCTGGGCAATGCTGATCCTGGGCTTCGGCGCCGTCGGCGCCACCGCCCGCCGCCGGCGGATGGTCGTGGCCTAAGCGCGACAGCGCAACAAGACCACCGCCAAGACGCCAAGGACGCCAAGACCGTTCCGCGTCCCCGGCCTCTTGGCGACCTTGGCGTCTTGGCGGTCATCTGACGAAGCCCGACATCCACCCCTTCAGATTGAGAATTATTCACTTCGGCCGGTGCGGAGCCCGCCCTAAGCCTCGGGTCACAAAACCCCGGGGGTTACATGTTCCGCACCGTCTGTTCCGTCCTGGCCCTGAGCGTCGCCACCCTGGCGGCGCCCGCCTTCGCGCAAGCCACGGCGCCCGCCGTCGCCCCGGCCCAATCGGAAGACGCGCGCCTGGCCGCCTTCTTCCAGGCCGCATTCCTCGAGACCGCCCGGCTCAGCCCCGAGACCCTCAGCCAGCTTGGGATGAAGGAGCGCTACGACGAGCTGGGCGACTACAGCCAGGCCGGCCAGATGAAGGCCCTGGCCGTCTCCGAGGCCCAGCTCGCCCGCACGAAGCGCGAGTTCGACCCCGCCAAGCTCTCGCCCGGTTCAGGCCTCTCCTTCGACCTCTTCGGGCGCGGCGTCGCCACCCAGAAGATGCAGCTCAAGTGGTACTGGCAGGCCTACGCCGTCACCTCCGGCGGCAGCGCGCTGGACCAGATCCCCGTCCTGCTGATCAACACCCACAAGGTCGACAGCGTCGCCGACGCCGAGGCCTATGTGTCGCGCCTGAAGGCGGTCGAGCGGGTGGCCGGCGAGGTCTCGGACGACATCGACCAGCGCACCGCCAAGGGCTTCCTGCCCCCGGCCTTCGTGTTCGGCCGCGTGATCCCCGACGCCAGGACGCAGATCAAGGGCGCCCCCTTCGACAGCGGCCCCGACCACGCGCTGTGGGCCGACTTCAAGACCAAGGTCGCCGCGCTCAAGACCGACGACGCCACGAAGACCCGGCTGCTGGCCGCCGGCGAGGCCGCCCTGAAGGGCGAATGGAAGCGCGGCTACGAGCGCTACCTGGTCTCCCTCGACGCCATGTCCAAGCGCGCCACGACCGTGAACGGCGTCTGGGCGCTGCCGCAGGGCGACGCCTTCTATGCCGATCAGGTCGCCTTCTTCACCACCACCAAGCTGACCCCCGAGCAGATCCACCAGACCGGCCTGTCCGAAGTCGCCCGCATCCGCGGCGAGATGGAGGTCATCAAGGCCAAGGTCGGCTTCAAGGGCACGCTGGAGCAGTTCTTCGCCTTCGTGAAGACCGACCCCAAGACCCACTATCCGAACACCGACGCCGGCAAGCAGCAGTACCTGGCCGACGCCAAGAAGATCATCGCCGACTACATGGCCGTGGCCGGAAAGCAGTTCTCGACCCTGCCGAAACAGGCCCTGGAGGTCCGCGCCGTCGAGCCCTTCCGCGAGAAGACCGCGTCCACCGCCTTCTACAACCCGGGCGCCCCCGACGGCTCACGGCCGGGCATCTTCTACGTGAACCTGGCCGACATGACCCAGGTCCAGAAGGTCCAGCTTCCGGCCATCGCCTATCACGAGGGCGCGCCGGGCCATCACTTCCAGATCGCCCGCAGCCAGGAACAGACCGACCTGCCGATGTTCCGGCGGCTGTCATACTACGGCGCCTATACCGAGGGCTGGGGCCTCTACGCCGAGAAGCTGGGCAAGGAAGCGGGCTTCTACCAGGACCCCTACGACGACTTCGGTCGCCTCAGCCTGGAGATCTGGCGGGCCGTCCGCCTGGTCGTCGACACCGGCATCCACGCCAAGCACTGGAGCCGCGACAAGGCCATCGCCTACATGCACGACAACACGCTGAATTCCGACCTCGACACCGCCCGCGAGATCGACCGCTACTTTACCAGCCCCGGCCAGGCCACCAGCTACAAGATCGGCCAGCTCAAGATCCTCGAGCTGCGCGCCAAGGCGCAGAAGGCCCTAGGCCCCAAGTTCGACATCCGCGCCTTCCACGAGACCGTCCTCGCCGCCGGCGCCCTGCCGCTGGACGTCCTGGAGACCCGCGTCGACGCCTACATCGAGGGCGCGAAGTAGCGCCGGCGTAGCATCGCACCCGCCAAGCCGAAGCCCAGGATCATCAGGGCCCAGGTGGCGGGCTCGGGCACGGGAACCAGGTCCAACTGAAAGTTGTCGATCAAGGGCCCCATGTTGTCCGAGCTCGCGGTGCGGACGTAGGCGAAGAACTGTGTCGGCTGGTCGGCGCCGATCCTGAGCTGGATCTCGGTCCACGGGTAGTCCGAGGCCATGTCAACGGTATGCCACAGGTGGTTGCCCGCGATGGAAACGCCCTGGAGGTTGAAGGTGCCGTCGGGGTTGTAACCGACGTAGTTGCCCCCGCCGAAGGTCCAGGTGACCGCCGGGTCCAGGGCATACAGCCCATACTCCAGGACATCAGATCCGCCCCGCATGTTGCCGGCGGCGTTGAACTGGAAGACCAGGCCGTCGCCGGTGCCCAGGGTGAAGACGCCGGTCCTAAGGAAGCCGCCGGCGCCGGTGCTGCCGTCCAGGTCCACGAAGCCGTCGCCGAAGGGCGTCGCTAGTCCCCAGTCGGGCTCATGGATGTAGTCGACCGACCCGCTGGCGACGGTCAGGTCGCTGAATCCCGTGAAGTTGAGCGCGCTGGCTCCGTAGCCCTCGAAGTCCTCGAAGACGACATTGGTCTGGGCCTGGGCGTTCCCAGTGCCTGCCAGAAGGCAGATCGCGGCCAGCGCTGCGGCGATGTGAATCTTCTGAGACATGCGTTGCTCCACGATGGGCCTGAGCGGCCAGTAGGACCACGGCGCGGCGCCCTTGCAAAGCTCGCACAACCTGGAGCGTACTTGCCGCCTAGACGATGGTCTCGCGTAGCAACCGGATCGCCGCCTCGATCTCCGCCGCCTCGATCAACCCGTAGCCCAGGCCCTCCACGAACGCCTCGGCTGGGTGCGGGATACGGGCTTCTACGAATACGGTCCGAGCCGCTAGTTCCGCGCCGGAATCATCACCGGCAGCGTCTCGTAGCCCTTCACGAACGTCGACAGCGACCGCTTGGGCTCGCCCACCACGCGCACTTCCGGGAAGCGCTTCAGGATCTCTTCCCAGATGATGGTCAGCTGCAGCTCGGCCAGCCGGTTGCCCACGCAGCGGTGGATGCCGAAGCCGAACGAGATGTGCTGGCGGGGCCGTTCGCGATCGATGATGTAGTCGTTCGGCCGGTCGATCACGGTCTCGTCGCGGTTGCCCGAGACGTACCACATGATCACCTTGTCGCCCTTCCGGATGGTCTTGCCGCCGAATTCCACATCCTCGTTCGCCGTGCGGCGCATGTGGGCCAGTGGCGTCTGCCAGCGGATGGTCTCGCTGACCATCGAGGGGATCAGGCCCGGGTTGGCGCGCAGCTTGGCGTACTGGTCCGGGTTCTGGTTCAGCGCCAGGATCGAGCCCGAGATGGTGTTCCGCGTCGTGTCGTTGCCGCCCACGGTCAGCAGCACCACGTTGCCGAAATACTCGCGGGGCGACATGTCCCGGGTGGCCGGGTTGTGCGCCAGCATCGAGATCAGGTCGCCGGCCGGCGGGGCGTTGACCTTCTGGTTCCACAGGCCGGTGAAATAGGCGTGGTACTCGCCGAAGATCGCCATCTTCTGCTCGATGGATTCCACGATGCCGCCCGGCACGGGCGCCGCCGTCACCACGTCGGACCAGTAGGTGATCTTGCGCCGGTCGGCCTGCGGCGCGTCGAACAGCGTCGCCAGCGTCATCGCCGTCAGTTCCTTCGACACCAGGTCGACCCAGTCGAATTCCTCGCCGATCGGCAGGCCGTCCAGGATCGCGGCGCACCGCTCGCGGATCTGCGGCCCCATCGCCGCCAGCGCCGGCGGCGCCACGCCCGGCGACACGGCCTTGCGCTGGGCGTCGTGCTTGGGCGGGTCCATGGCGATGAACATCGGCAGCGGGTCCATGTTGGCCTGCCCGCCGGCGATGGTGATCCCGCCCTTCATGAAGTCCGACGAGAACCGCACGTGGTCCGTGTCGATGGCCATGATGTCGTTGTACTTGGTGATCGACCAGTACGGCCCGAACTCGTGGTCGGCGGTGTAGTGGACCGGGTCCTCGGCCCGCAGGCGCTCGAACACCGGCCACATGGCGTCGGCCTGAAACAGCGCCGGCCGCGCCGGATTCAGCTTCTCGAGCGGCAGGCCATAGGCCTCGGCCCGCGCCTGGTCCTTGGTCATCTGCACGTTGCCGTCGGCCATGGCCGTATCCTCCGTCGTCTTTGCGACAGTGAACGCCGATCAGTCAGGATTGGCTAGGGGCTTCGGCGCCGCGGCCCGAGGCTACTTCACCAGCGCGTCGTAGATCCAGGCGCGGTTCTTGCGCTGATAGTCCATCGCCAGCTCGCGGGCCTGGACCATGAAGACCATGAAGACGTCGTTCTTCGGGTCGACCCAGAACTCGGTCCCGGCGATCCCCCACCAGGAAAACGTGCCGTTCCCCGGCCGCTGCAGCTTGTCGTCGGTGACCAGGCTGAAGCCCAGGCCGAAGCCCATGCCCGCGCCGGGGAAGAACATCCCGGCCTTGCGGATCTCTGGCGTGGTCTCGTCCTGCCGCATCCGCAGCAGGGTCTCCGTCTTCAGCACCCGCACGCCCTTGTACTCGCCGTCCCCGGCCAGCATCAGCACGAAGCGCAGATAGTCCTCGGTCGTCGACGACAGCCCGCCGCCGCCCGACAGATAGGGCGTGGGCTTGGCGTAGTCGTAGTAGACCCCGCCGCCGCCGTTGTTCATCGCCTCCGCGAACCGCGCCCGCTTGGCCTCCGGCTGCCAGAAGGCGGTGTCGGTCATGCCCAGCGGCCCGGTCACCCGGTCCTTGACCAGCACGTCCAGCGTCTTGCCGCCCGCCACTTCCACCACGGCGCCCAGCACGTCGGTGGAGTGCGAGTAGTTCCAGGCCGTCCCCGGCTCGTTCTTCAGCGGCAACTTGGCGATCAGCTTGGCGTACTCGCGCGCCGTCAGGTCGTTGCGGTTCTCACCGCCGGCCGCCCAGGCCTTGGCGATCGGCGCCGTCGGCGTGATGAAGCCGTAGATCAGCCCAGACGTGTGGCTCATCAGGTGGCGCACCAGCATCGGCTTGGCGGCCGGAACGCTCGTCCCGTCGGCCTGCCAAACGCTGAGGTTCGCGTACTCCGGCAGGTACTTCGACACCGGCGCGTCGACGTCCAGCTTGCCCTCTTCCACCAGCGTCATCGCCACCACCGACACGATCGGCTTGGTCATCGAGAACACGCGGAAGATCGTCTCGTCGCTGACCGGCGCGGTCTGGCCCGGCCCCTGGACGCCGAAGCCTTCCTGGAACGCCACCTTGCCGTGACGGCCGACCAGCAGATAGGCGCCGGCGATCTTGCCGCTGGCCACATCCGCCGTCAGCCCGGCGTGCGCCGCCGCCAGCTTGGCCGGATCGAACCCCAGCGCCGCTGCATCACCCGGCACGACCGACGAAATCTTCGCATCGACGCTCTTCGGCGCCGCCGTCGCGCCGTGCGCGGCCATCAGCGCCGCGAGCATCACGGCCGCGCCGCGCGCGGCCAGGAATTTGTTTTTCATGGGACGTCCCTCCGGGCGCGATTGATGACGCCGTTTGGCGGCTGCTGCAATTCCGCTGACCGCGATCCCGCCGCCCGAGCTTGCCGCATCCGCGCGCGCATGGTCCGTTTGCGCCATGGGGCAGGGCGGCATGCGAGAACCGACGGTCACCTGGCGCAGGCGCAATTTTCTGAAGGCGCTGCCGGGCCGGCTGCGCGTGGCGCTGGCGATCCTGCTCGTGCCGCTCGGGATCGCCGCGATCGTCGCCTTCTTCATGACCGGCGGGGGCCTGGTCCCCAGCGCCGCCACCATCCAGGGCGAGCCGGTCCGCACCGCCACCGCCGACGGCGACCGCGTCTATCTGATGACCAGCCAGTGGCGGACGTTCCGCACGCGGAGCACGCCCACGGGCACGTCGTACACAAAGCTCTTCGTCGACGTCTGGGGCTTCGACGCCGCCACCGCCAGGCCGGTCTGGCGCCAAAGGATCGCCGACGACCGGGGCGGCGTGAACATGGGCCGCAAGATGTTGGGCGCCCAGGGCGGCATCGTCTGGCTGCTGGACGGCAAGGGCCTGCTGGGCCTGTCCCCGAAGGACGGCGCGCAAGTCGCCAGCAACGCCACGCTGGAGGCCGCCAACCCTGCCCTGCGCGGCGTCATGCCGATCGAGGACAAGTACTATCGCTTCGATCCGCAAGGCTTGTCGTTCACCGCCGCCGACGGCCGCGAGTGGCGGCTGACGGGGCAGGGGTCCGCCACCGTCCCGGACGGCCCGCGCCTGGACACCGACGCCCAGCGCGCGCCGGACCGGCCGGGCGTCTCCACCCCGGCCAACACCTCCGGCGGCAACCGAACCTGGTCGTTCTATACCCGCGGGATCAACGTCGGCGACCGGATGTGGCTGGGCCTGCTGGCCGACGCCGAGGTCGAGCCCTTCCGCAAGGCGGGCGGTCGGATCGGCGGCCTCGATCCCGAGCGCTATCCGCGCAGCCGCATGTGGTCGGTCAAGATCGACAACAGCAAGCGCACCTTCTTCGCACCCAACCCGATCCTGTCCGACCTCAAGCCGCTGCCCGAGGGGCCGGAATTCCTGATCGCGGGCCTGCTGCAGGACAACCGCTGCTGCCACAATACCCCGATCGTGCTGTTCAAGCCCGACGGCTTCCTGGTGTTGCACCGCGACCGCCTGGGCGCCGCAGGCCGGCTGAAGCTCACCCGCATCTCCGGTCCCGCCGGCAAGCCGGTCTGGAGCGTCGACCTGCCCGCCACCGACCTGCAGGCGGTCATGCCGGGCGAGACCTCGGTTGTGCTGATGGGCAGCCGCGACGAGGCCCCGCTGTTCCAGCGCCCCAATTCCAGCAACCGCGCCGAAAGCATCGACCAGCTGGTCTCGATCGATCTCGCCACCGGCCGCCTGGGCGCCTACGGTTTCCGCATCAAGCCGACGGCGCCCGACGACCTGCCGGCCTCGTCCACGACGCCTTGAGGTCGGGTCCGCCCCCGGGCGACGCGTCGCATGGTCGACGCCGCCCTTGAGGTGTAGCTTTCCCTTCCCCCCAACGACTGGCGAACCCCCGTTGCCAGATCACCCTTCGCAACCATCGGCCGGCCCCGGCGGGGCGGACGCGGTCCCCCGGCCGCCGGCGGGCGCCGGTGTGTTCACCGCGCTGACCCAGGCGCCGCTCGGCGTGGCCATCTTCGATCGCCAGATGCGCTACCTCGCCGCCTCCAGCCGCTTCCTCACCGACCAGGGGATGCCGGGCGACACCCCGCTGGTCGGGCGCCTGCATTACGAGGTGTTCCCCGCCGTGCCGCCCCGCTGGCGCGACCTGCACACCCGCGCCCTGCGCGACGGCGAGGAATTCAGCCACGAGGCCGACCCCTACATCGACCACGACGGCAAGGTGGAGTGGATCCGCTGGTCGCTGAAGCCCTGGCGCGGCGACGACGGCCAGATCGGCGGCCTGGTGCTCTACACCGAGGTGGTCACCCCCGCCGTCGCCTCCCGCCAGCGGCTTGAGGCGGCCGAGTCCCGCTACCGCGCCGTCTTCGACCAGGCCGCCGTCGGCGTGGCCCGCGTCGCCGCCAGCGGCCGGTTCCTGGAGGTGAACGAGCGCTTCTGCGCCATCACCCAGTATTCGCGCGACGACCTGCTGCACAGCACCTTCCAGGCCATCACCCACCCCGACGACCTGGTCACCGACATCGGCCGCGCCCAGGCCCTGCTGGCCGGCGACATCGCCTCCTACGCCAACGAGAAGCGCTATGTGACCAAGCCGGGCGAGGTGGTCTGGGTGAACCTCACGGTCTCCCTGGTGCGCGACAGCCACGGCGACCCCGCCTATTTCGTCACGGTCATCGAGGACATCACTGTCCGCAAACAGGCCGAGGCCGAGCAGCAGCGTTACCAGGCCCAGCTTCGCCTGATGATCAACGAGCTGAACCATCGGGTGAAGAACACGCTCGCCACGGTCCAGTCGATGGCCGTCCAGGCCCTGCGCGGCGGCGCCGACCCGGCCACGGCCTACGAGCGCTTCGAGTCCCGCCTCATGGGCCTGGCCGAGGTGCACGACGTGCTGACCCGCGAAAGCTGGCACGGCGCCGACCTGCTGGAGGTGGCCCAGCGCGCCATGCGCCCGTTCGCCGCCGCGGCCTCGGGCCAGGTGCGCATCGAGGGCGCGGCCGTCTGGCTCCAGCCGCGCGGCGCCCTGACCATGGCCCTGGTCCTGCACGAACTGGCCACCAATGCGGTGAAGTACGGCGCCCTGTCGGCCGAGGCCGGCCAGGTCACCCTGTCCTGGACCTTCGACCCCGACGCCGAGCGCCTGCGCCTCACCTGGTCCGAGGCCGGCGGCCCGCCGGTGGTCAAGCCCACCCGCCGCGGCTTCGGCTCCCGCCTGATCGAACGCGCCCTGCGCGGCGATCTCCAGGGCTCCGCCGCCATGACCTACGCCCCCA
This sequence comes from Alphaproteobacteria bacterium, assembly GCA_018821435.1. GTDB lineage: Bacteria > Pseudomonadota > Alphaproteobacteria > Caulobacterales > Caulobacteraceae > Phenylobacterium. The sequence continues at coordinate 130,780 of JAHJME010000029.1, read as the reverse complement.
CCGGCCTCGTCTGCCTCATGGAAGCCCAGCTCCCCAAACGCGAAGGCATGCTCAACCTCTTGGACGGGATCTAGGGGCGGGCGGCGCTCCCGGCGACATGGCGCGTCAGCGCCGGCAGATTCGAACACGAAGACCACCAAGGGCACGAAGACCACCAAGGGCAATCAAGGCGCGACGGCGTCATTCACGCCCGAGTCCTTCGTGGTCTTTGTGATCTTTGTGGTCTTCGTGTCGAAAGAAGGCCGCGCCTGCGGCGCGCTCAGCCGCCCGCGCTGACCAGGACGAACGGCGCCCACGAGCCTGGATGCGCCCAGATCGGCTCCCATCCGGCCAGCGGCTTGCCGTCCGGCAGCACCCCGGTCCGCACCGCCCGCATCGCCGCCTGCAACGCCTGGGCCTTGGACAGTCGGGGATCGGCCCGCTGCAGCGCGATGGTCTGCACCGTCAGCGCGGCGGTCACTTCGTCCCCCACCTGCCAGTGCGACACCAGCAGCGCCCCCGCGCCGGCGTAAAGGAACCCCTTGGCCAACCCGGACAGCGTCTCGGCGCCCGGCGCCCCGTCCGCCGCTGCGGTGTTGCAGGCCGACAGGATCACCCAGTCCGCCGACAGCGACAGCCGCGCGGCCTCCGACGCCGTCAGCACCCCGTCGTCCTCCGTCGTCGGGACGGTCGGCGGCGTCAGCACAAGCCCCGGCTCCTCCAGCCCCTTGAGCGTGTGCGGCAGCAGCCCGTGGGTGGCGAAGATCACCACGCGGGCGCGCGGCAGGTTCGATGACGCCTTCACCGCCGCCTCGGTCGCCTGTGGGCCCAGATGCAGCGCCGACGCCGGCGCGCCGAGCGCGGCGGCCATCGCCGTCAGCTCGGCCCGCGTGCCCGGCAGCGCCTCCAGGCCTTGCCGAAGCGTGGCGGGGTCGGCCAGGCCAAGCCCGTCGGCGCTCACGCTCCGAAACACCCGCAGCCCGCCCCGCGCCTTGTCCGCCGTCGGCGCGGCATAGCCCGAGAGCACCGGATCGCCGTACCCCGCCAGCGCCGCGCGGCGGGCTGGCGCCTTCAGGGCGCCCAACGCCCGCAGGCTGGAGACCGAGGGTAGGGTGACCAGCGCGTACCGGTCCCCGAACCATGGCGCGGCCTCGAGGCTGCCGGCGCCGGGGCCGGGGTTGTCGGTCGGCGCCGCCGTCTGCAGCACTGACAGCGGCAACCCGCTCAGCGGTCCCGCCGTCGTGACGTAGAGCGTCGTCACGCCCTTCAGCGCCGACTCCACCGGCTGGATCAGGTCGCGGTACAGCCCGAACGCCGCCTGGCGGTCGAACGGCGGCAGGTCGTCGGGCGATGCTCCGGCCTCCGCCGCGTCGCGCGCCAGCCGGCAGGTGGACGGATCGGTCTGGCAGCGCAGGCGCTCGACCTTCTGGACCACGCTCTGCGCCGCGCCCGCCACCCGCCGCCATTCCACCCGCGTCCGGCTCAGGGCGAAGACGTGGACGTCCTTGTCCGACGGCACGATCAGCAGCAGCCCTTCGCCAGGCCCCAGCCGTCTCTGCACGGCCTCCACCCCGACGGGCTCCGGCGAGATCAGCTCGGCATACCGGGGAAACCGCGCCCGGATCTCCGCCTGTAGCCGCGCCAGTTCGTCGCCCGAGCGCTGCAACTCCCCACGCATCGCCGCCGCCGTCGCCGCATCGCCGGCGCCCAGGGCCTCCAGCAGCCGCGCCTCATAGCCCCGGCTCATCACCGCCAGGTCCTGCCGCCGTCGCACCGTCTCCGCCAATCCCGCCTGTCCGGCCGCGACCCGCGCCGCCGCCTGCGCCAGCGCCGCCCCGGCCGACGACCGGTCCAGGTCCTGCGCCGCCCGGAAAGCCTCGTCGCGGACCCGAGGCGCAGGCGTCGCCAGCGCCGCCGCGGTCGCCAGATAGATCCGGAACGTCGCGCCCTCGTCCCCCTGCGCCGCCGGTCCGTCGCCGCGATCCTCGCTCACGCTTCGCTCGCGCTGGCGCAGCTTGCGCGTCGCGTCCACGGCCGTCGCGGCATAGGTCTCGGCCTCGGCGTAGCGGCCTTGCCCGTCCAGGCTGAACGCCAGGTTCGCGTAGCTCACCGCCGTGTCGGCATGCAGCTCGCCCAGCGCCGACCGCCGGACCGCCAGCGCCTCGCGATACAACGCCTCCGCCTCCGCCCGCTTCCCCTGGCTGTCCAGGGCCGACGCCAGGTTGTTCAGGCTGGTCGCCGTGTAGGGATGCCGCGCACCCAGGGCCGCCCGACGCGCCGCCAGCGCCTGGCGATACAGCGGCTCCGCCTCCGCCAGCCGGCCCTGGCTGTCCAGGTTGTAGGCCAGGTTGTTCTCGCTGGCCGCCGTCAGCGGATGGGCCTCGCCCAGGGTCGCCCGCCGGATCTCCAGCCCCTGGCGATACAGCGGCTCGGCCTCGGCGAACCGCCCCTGGTCGTCCAGGTTCGCGGCCAGGCCGTCGGCGCTCACGGCCGTCGAGGGGTGCCCGTCGCCCAGCGCGCGCGTGCGGATCTCCAGCGCCTTGCGGAACAGCGGCTCGGCCTCGGCGTAGCGGCCCTGGGCGTTCAGCGCCGCCGCCAGGTTGCCGTAGCTCTGCCCGGTCTCCGGCCGCTGTTCGCCCAGGGCCGCCTGGCGGATCTCCAGCGCCCTGGCGAACAGCGCCTCCGCCTCGGCGAGGCGGCCCTGGTCCTCCAGATTGACGGCCAGGTTGTTGAGGCTGGTCGCCGTCGCCGGATGGCTCTCGCCCAGCACCGCGCGCCGGGTCTCCAGCCCGCTGCGATACAGCGGCTCCGCCTCGGCATAGCGGCCCTGCGCATTGAGGTTGGCCGCCAGGTTCGTCTCGCCCGCCGCCGTCGTCGGACTTCGTTCGCCCAGCGTCGCGCGGAACCCGGCCAGCGCGCCCCGCAACAGCGGCTCGGCCTCGGCATAGCGCCCCTGGGCGTTCAGGTTGGTCCCCAGGTTGTTGCGGCTGGCCGCGGTCTCGCCGCTGGCCTCGCCCAGCGTCGCCGCGTGGATCGCCAGCGCCTGGCGCAGCAGGGGCTCGGCCTCGGCGAAGCGGCCCTGCGTGCTGAGATCGAAGGCCTGCGCGTTCAGGCTGTTCGCGTCCGGCTCCGCCGCGCGCACCGCCGCCGGCGCCGCGAGCGCGGCCAGCATCAGCAGGACGAGGAATTTCCGCGCGCCGGTTCGGACCATGATCACCCTGGTCCCCGCAACGACCTCGCGCCGCAGCCTCTCACGCCCCCGCCGCGCCTGTCGAGCCGCCCCTTGCCTCTGACCCCGCGTCAGCGCCTATCGTGCCGCCAAACAGGTGAGGACAGGCCATGAAGGACTTCGCAGGCAAATTCGCGGTGGTGACCGGCGGCGGCACCGGCATGGGGCGCGAGCTCGCCCGCCAGCTGATCGCCGAGGGCTGCAGCGTGGCCATGTGCGACGTCTCCGACCGCAACATGCGCGAGACCATCGCGCTCTGTGAGAGCGACGGCATCCCCCAGGGCGCCAAGATCACCGCCCACGTCGCCGACGTTTCCGACGAGGCGGCCCTGATCCGCTTCCGCGACGAGGCCATGGCCGCCCACGACATCGACAAGCTGCACCTGCTGTTCAACAACGCCGGCATCGGCGGCGGCGGCTCGATGGTCGTCGACGACCGGGGCGAGTGGGAACGCACGTTCAACGTCTGCTGGGGCGGGGTCTACCTGGGCGTCCGCACCTTCCTGCCGGCGCTGATGGCCGCCGACGAGGCGCACATCGTCAACACCTCCAGCGTCAACGGCTTCTGGGCCAGCCTGGGCCCGCACGTCTCCCACACCGCCTACGCGGCGGCGAAGTTCGCGGTGAAGGGCTTCACCGAGGCCCTGGTCACCGACCTGCGCCTCAACGCCCCGCACGTGAAGTGCTCGGTGGTCATGCCCGGCCACATCGGCACCGCCATCGCCGGCAACAGCCGCAAGGTGATCGCCGGCCATGACGAGGACACGCTGAGCCCCGACGAACTGGCCCGCGCCCGCAAGCGCATCGGCCGCATGGGCCTGGACGCCGACCAGCTCACCGACGACGCCATCCAGGCGATGATGGTCGAACAGGCCCGCCGCTTCCTGGAAGACGCCCCGATGACCGCCGCGGCCGCCGCCACGGTCATCCTCGACGGCGTCAAGGCCGAGCGCTGGCGCATCCTGGTCGGCGACGACGCCCACAAGATGGACGAGCTGGTCCGCGCCGACCCGGAGCAGGCCTACGAGCCCGCCTTCTTCGCCGTCCTCGCCAAGGAAGTCGGCTGGCAACTCAACGGCATCGTCTCGAACCGGAAAGACTAGGAGGCGCCGTCCCGTCGACGCGGAACGCGCCCGTCGGAGTTGTGGAGTGTTGACGCACACCTCGCGGTGAGCTTCGGTGCGGCGTTAACCTTTGGGGGATGTTCCATGTCGCGTATCGTGTTTCCGGCGCTGTTCGCCGCAGTGTCTCTCGCCACGGCTTCGCCTGCGGCGGCCAGCACCCTGATCACCTTGCCGGCCTTCAGCGAGGCCGTCTTCGGCACGCCTGACGCGCAGCTGATCTGGGAGGGGCCCGATGTCACCGACACGCTGATCCTCTTCCGGAGCCTCGGTCTTCTGAACGTCGAATTCAGCTTCAAGATCAACGCCACGCCGGGCGCGAAGGTGGACCTGAACCCCTACGGCAGCGGTCCAGGCGCCCAGATCGGCGTCATCGGCGATAACGGCGTCTTTGAATCCGGATGGGTCTCCCCGTTCGTCACCTCGGCGGGCTACGGGTATGACATCCTCGCCGTTGGTGAGCGGTGGACGCCGAACGGCTCGATCAAGACCGAGACCTTTACCTTCTACGATTTCCAGGTCCGCGCGACCCAGGCCCCGCCGCTTCCGGAGCCCGCCACCTGGGCGCTGATGATCATGGGCTTCGGCGCCTCGGGTGTTGCCCTGCGTGGCCGGCGCCGCCGCACGGCGTAAACCGGCGCCATGGTTCGGCCACGCGGATAGCCCATTCGATTCCAGGGGGGGTAATCGACGGGAGCCGAGTCATGCCGCCCGAGCAGTCTCCCCGACAGCCGTCGGCCGGACAACAATCCTATGTCGCCGTGGACGTCGCCGCCGACGGCAGCACCACGCTGGACACCTTCACCGCCCCGCACGACAGCGCCGCCAGCCGGCGCGCGCTGATCGCGGCCGACGGCGTGGCCGTCGCGCTGTGGCGCGGCGAACTCCTGGTCGGCCGCTGGCGTCGCGCGGGCGGACGTGGCTTCAAGCCCGCCCCGCGCGACGAAGACTAGCCGGCCGCCCGGCTCACATCCGGTGCAGAGCGCACAGCTTGTTGCCGTCCGGATCGCGCAGATAGGCCAGGTACATCTTGCCCATCGGCCCCTCGCGCACGCCCGGAGGCTCCTCGCAGGTGGTGCCGCCCGCCGCCACGCCCGCCGCGTGCCAGGCGTCCGCCTGGTCCGGCGTGCTGCAGGCGAAGCCGATGGTGCCGCCGTTGGCGTGGCAGGCCGGCTCGCCGTTGATCGGCTCCGACACCCCCAGCACCCCGGTCGACGTGCGGTAGAACACCCGGTGACGGTCGACCGACCCCGCCGGCACGCCCAGCGTCCCCAGCAGCGCGTCGTAGAACGTCTTGGCCTTCGTCACGTCGTTGGTCCCGATCATGATGTGCGAAAACATGCGGCTTTCCCTCCAAAAAGCGCCGTCGCGCGGTCGCGCGCCCCGGCCCTCCGCACATGCGGGAAGATTGCCGGCCTGACAATACTTAGGGCTCTAGGGAACTTTGCACCCCCGATCGCAATTGTCCTGAGAGCCGGCCGCCGTCGACCCCGTCGTTGCGCGCGGTTTCCAAGGGGGGAGGGCGCGCGCCATGCCGTCGAAGCTGAAGTCCTACGTCGCGATCGACATCGCGCCCGACGGCCAGGCCCTGAGCGACGCCTTCGAGGCGCCCCACGACACCGCCGCCGCCCGCCGCGCCCAGTTCGCCGCCCAGGGCGACGCGCTCCAGCTCTGGCGCGACGCCCAGCTCATCGGCGCCTGGCGCCGCACCGGCCCCCGCACCTTCGAGCGCGAGACCTTCTAGCGACCCCCTGGACCGAACCGGGCAACGCCGACATCCTGCCCCGCAGCCTACAGGGGAGCCCCACGCCATGGCCCGTTTCGTCGCCTTCCGCGCCGACGGAAACCGCACCGTCTGCCTCAACGTCGAACAGGTGACCCTGGTCACCATGCAGGGCGCCGACAGCACCAAGATCTACGTCACCGGCGGCCAGCACGTGGTCGTCGACGAGCCCCTGACCACCGTCATGACCACCCTCACCGGCCGCGAAACCTGAGCCCCGGACGAAAACCGCCCCCCGGGCAGGCGCGAAGCGCGGTGGAGGGGGGCCTCCCGGACCTCCGGGTCCCTGCCAATTGGATTGAGCCGCCCCGCTAGGACGGCAACCACGCCCCCGGGTCGTCGTCCACCACCGGCCCCGCCGCCTGCCCGGGCTCCGGATGCTCCCGCTCCAGCTCGCCCGTGTGGCTGTTCCGCAGGTACGCCACCACCTTCGGCGTCCCGTCCGGCCCGATCTCCTTGCGGAAGTGCCGCACGCAGAAGGTCACGCGCGTCTCCGCCGGCGCGGCCGGCGGCGCGGCCAGCTCCGCTTCCGCCTCGTCCGCCTGCGTCACCGCCTTGAACCGCCCGAACCGCGCCGGCGCCAGCGCCCCCGCCGTCCAGCGGAGATGGGTCAGCTTCACGTGCGTCGCATAGGCGTCCCCCGGCGTCACCGCCGAGGCGATCTCCCAGCCCAGGTCGCAGAACCGCTCGGCCTGCACCTGCCGGGCCAGCATCACCGCCTCGCCGAACGCCGGATGCCGCGTGCGCCAGTAATAGACCAGCGTCCGCGACGGCATCGTCGGGTCCTCGCAGATCTGCTCCATCGTCTCCCCCGCCGCCAGCCGCGTGCAGATGTCCGCCGCCGTCTGCTCGCACCACACGGGCTGGCGCCCGCCCAGCCCGTGCCACCCCGCCGCCGCCCGCGCCCGGTCCAGGTCCGCCGCCACCTTCGGCGTCCGCGCGGCCCACGCCCGCACGCTGGACCGGTTCGGCATGCCGACGTCGGCGCAGATGGTCCGCAGGCTCTCCCCGCTCTCGATCCGCTCGCAGATCCGCCGCACCATCGCCTTCGAATAGCGGACCGAGCCCGCCACCCCGCCCACCATCCCCCGCCGGTTGCCCTTCCGGTTCGCCTTCACCGCCCGCACATACGCCGGCTCGCCCGCGGCCACGCCGCCACCCTCATCCCCACGCGCCATGGGTCCGCTCCCTGGGATCTGCTCTGAAAAGGAAAAGGGCCCGGCCGCCGCCGGCAAAGCCGAGCAGGCGCAACACCGAACCCCACCTGAACCCTCGCAAAAACGCGCGCGAATGTCAAGAACAAAAGAAGAACATAAATTCAACCTCCCCCGTAGCGGCAGCGTACGGGGGAGGGGGACCCCACCCGCCTGCCTCGCAGGCGGGCGAGACAAGAGAGCGCCGGGTCGCAAGCGACCCGGTGGGTGGTGGAGGGGGCGCTGGGCTCGCACCGCGCTAGCAGAAGGCGCTCGCAGCCCAGCATCCTCAGGGATGCTACCCGCCCTCAAATCCCATGGTTGATTGCGAGCCTGCCGGACCAAGCGTGCCAAGGACGCGCCCCTGGCGCGCCGCGCGGCGGCCGGCCCGTCGGGCCGGTCCTTGAGGTGAGGTGCGGTCGGGCTCCAGCCCGAGCGGTCAGTCCGGGGGACTGACTGCAGCAACGAACGCCCGCAGCGTCAGCGAAGGGCAGAGGCGAAGCGTCTGATCCGACAGGCAAACCCCGTCCATGGAATTTAAGCCCCAGACCGTCGGCGCCTCCACCAGCGCGCAGCGCGGCAAGGGTGAGGAGGCAAACCTATTACCTCCCCCGCAAAGCGGCGGGAGGGGGACCATCGGCCGAAGAGCCGATGGTGGAGGGGGCGAGCCCCAGTCCCGGCGGATCGACTGCGCTGTCTTGAATCCAGTTGAGGAGGCTTGCCCCCTCCACCCCCCGCTCTCCGCCTGCGGCTCGGCGAGCGGTCCCCCTCCCGCCATCGCTGCCGCGATGGGGGAGGTTAAAGCGAAGTGGCGTACCCGCTACGCGCCCCCGGGCGCGTAACCCGCCTTAAGTCCACGGCAGCCCACAAGCGCCGCCGGCCGGACGGGTCAAGGATCGCGCGCCAGCGCGACCGCCTGCGGTTTGTCCTTGAGGCGGTCGGGCGGTGGGGCACGCTCAGCGCCCGGACTTCCCAACGAGGCTTTGAATATCGGTGGCGCGACCTGCTCTGACATTGCCGGCAGCAGCAACAGCGTGGGGATAGGTATCGTGTCCCCTAAACCTCGCTAAACCCCATCGCGACCGGAACTGAGTGGGCGACAGCTAGGAGCGGATGGGTGCGAGTTGCGGGACTTGAGGGTTGGCGTTTGCTTTGAGCGCGCCCTCCAGCCATGCCCGTTCGCTAGGGGTCGGGGTGACGTCCAACGCGGATGACCACATCGCGCGGGCGGCGACGCCTTCGCCTAGGCGCGCCAACGCTATCCCAGTCATCATCCGATTGCGCGCCCACTTCGGCGCGAGGGTGTCCGCGGCGCGAAATTTCGTTAGGGCCCCGTGCGCATCACCCCGGCGGAGCAAAATTTCGCCTTCCAGTTCGAGCGGGTCCGCCCAATTTGGGCCGGCCCGTCTGGCTCTCTTCAACTCGCCCAACGCTGCCTGCTCGCGGCCTCTGGCGAGATAACTCCGAGCCAGGCCCATGTAAGCCAAAGGTAGGCCGGGCGCTTGTTTTATGGCGAGCTGGTATCTGCTGTCGGCGCTCTTCCAATCCTTTTGCAACGCGTAAACGTCAGCCCGAGCGACGTTACAGGGATAGCAATCGGTCGGCATCCCGCCCGCTAAAATATTTGCCTCGGCAAAGCGCCCTGACAGGGCCAACGCTCTTGCGTAGCCAGGCGACGTTTGGACTGCTGCGCGGGTCTTCGACCAAGGTAAAAGGTCGGCTTCGCGCATCGCGGACTCGTATCCGGCGACCGCCTTGGGGTACTCCCCACTCAGTTCTGCAGAGAGACCCACATAGGTGTTGCGGAGGTAGGTCTCGCCGAGACGTCGGCCATCGGTTCCTGCGAGCAGGCGGTTTGATTCAGAGATATCGTGGCCAAGCGCGGCATTTCCGGCCTGTCGCCACCCTGAAACCTTGAGCTGACCGTAGCCTCGTAGCTTTGCGTCTTCACTCGCGATGCGAACGGTTTCCCGGAAATTTGCCTTGAACTGGGCGATGCCCATTTGGCTTCGCAGACGCATTCTTGCGTGTGCAGACTTGGCGACGTCCGCTGGTTTGGACTTTGTAAGCTTGAAAACGTTCTCATAGTAAGTGAGGCTGTCTGCGGAGTGTCCGACGTACTCGTCTAGCAGAGCGATAGAGTAGTGCAACGCGGCTTTATTGTCTGTCAGGGGCAGAGCTTCGCTGTAGTACGATCTTGCAAGTTCGGGCTCATTTTCATCCTCGGCGATCAGTCCCAATCCTCGAAAACCCCAAGCGGCCTCTCGCCCGTCCAAGGCGCGTGACAGGTCTCGGAAGACTTTCTTCGCCTCCTCTCGACGCTCTTCGCGACGAAGGTAGACACCGTATCGGTAGGGTTGGGTGTCGTTGTAAACGCCTTCTGCGGCGGCCTGCATCAGTTGCGGCCACTCGCTGAATGTTCTTACCTCGACAGGCCGCGAGGGCGCTGAGCCGGCGCGCGCCGTCACGTGGATCTTGTCGCCGTCCAAATAGACGATGCCGCTGATGCGCGTGCCGTTGCCTGACAACTGCCGTAGAAACCGTTGCAATTCTCCGATCGACACACCCGTTTGCGGGATCTCGACCTTGATGCGATCCCCCCAATCGTTCGTGTAGCTACTCGCAGCGCGGAGCGAGTCCGACTTCGCTTGCATGACGGCCAGGCGGTCGAGAACCTCTGACGCCACCGCCTCGCCATTAAGCCCCTTTTTCGCGAAGTCCTCCGGCACCGAGAACGGTTCGACGACCAGTCCTCGATAGGTGAACATGTCGATGGTCAGCCAGCCGAGAACGAAGGCGATCAGAATCCCGGCCAGCGACGCCAGTATCTTCAGAATGACCGCCAGCCATTCGCCGACGATCTTGGCGGCGACGAGCTGATCGGGTTCGCCTGCGTGGCTGGGCGCTGCTGGGGCCGGCAACGCTACGGCGACCCTGCGCCAGATGAATGGTGTTCTCATATTTTGCACCCCCAGGTAGATATTGAGGCTTAAGCGCTATGTTTCAAAGGGGTATTGTCTTGTTGCTGGCTACGCCGCTTAGCGGGAGTAGGGGCAACAGTCAGCGCCCCCGGCGCGCACCCCGCTTTAAGTCCACGGCAGCCAACACGCGCCGCCGGCCGGGCGGGTCAAGGATCGCGCGCCAGCGCGACCGCCTGTGGCTCGTGTCGGCGGAGGCGTCCGGGCGGTGGGGCACGCTCAGCGCCAGGACTTCTATTCAATGAGGCCTTGAATATCGGCGGCGCGACCTGCTCTGAAATTGCCGGCGGCAGCAGCAGCGTGGGGAGAGGTATTGTGTCCCCGAAACCGCCTCTCGTCCTTGAAGCGTCCGAGGGGTGAAGCAAGCTTGGGGTCATGACTGAATTATATATTGGGATCCTGAGTATAGAATTCATGTCGCCGCGGTAAGCCAAGCGCTTCGCCATGTGCCACAGGCACCTAGACCGCAGTAAAAATATGCTATTTGTATATGATATTAATTTTCGTCTCGGGCTTCGGGTATTGAGGAATGTACTCCATGCCGTGCAATTCGATAAATTCTGAAGCCAGATTATCAATATCAGAGTCTCTAATTTTCCACCTAATAATATTGTCCGAGAACTCAATATCAAGAATGTCTTCGGGATTGTTCGTTAGAATGACGCGGGGAGCATAATCAAATGTTCCATCTCTTCGTCGACCTATGAGGGTTATGGTTATCGTCTCCGGGCGAAGCAATCTCCAAAAATTGAGCGGCGAAGCCTCATATTTTGCTGGATGTGGATCTGTTATGCTGTCCAAGTAGTAATTTCTCACAATAGACACTTCATTATCAATAGCGGCTGCGAGAATTCGTGAATGAGTTTCTTCTTTCGCATAAAGAAGAATCCGAGGAGCTGGTATTGCGGTATAACCTCCAGGCACTTCTTCAATATAGAAAAACAGATGCGCCGATGATGGTCCTCTAGACCATTTTTGTATATCGCCGTCCCAGTGCGCCCACTCGACGTATCCTCCCCAATGGTTGGTCTTGTCACCAACGAGTTCCTTGGCGAGTTGAACGCCGTTAATCGTGCCAGCAAGAATTTTCGCGCGAGTTACATTGTCGTCATCTTCAAGATTTCCTGTGTAATTTTTGCAAATATTGATTAGATCGTGCCGTCCAGTTCCGATGGACGCGCATCTACCTAATTTTCCAATATACTCTGAATCAAATCTCGACACAAAGTTGATAATATTTGGGCCTTGTTTAGGTGATGGCATACACGCAATCATGTGGACGTGATCTGTGGGCAATAAGGTATCGTTCAACATATTTACCTTATCGCCAAGTACGCGCATGGGGCGTTTGGACATCAATAGTTCTGGCATAATGTCTGGTATAGATGTCAGGACTGTCTCAATTGGTCCGATTGGGCCGGCTAAAGCAATTGCAAGATCGCCATATATATTCAATTTCCGAATTACTCTTGCGTTGGATATTGTATCTGATTTCTGGGGCAATATGTTTGCAGGAACGATTAGTTCGGCGTCGTCAGATAGGCCTTTTATCGTGACTCTGGTGTCTGCAAATATTGTTGAAATTACTCTTACGTCTTGAAGGTTCGGATCGCGTGGAGGGCTAATGTATAGGCAACCGGTCATGTTTCTTACCCTGGGGATTCTGCGCGCGTCCGTGACGGTAAACCGAGCTGCCGATCAGGTCCGCAATTCGGCCCCCAGACTGCTCCGGCTGAAGCCATAACCTGTTTCGGACCGAGCAACATCTCCTCCACCCCCAGTTCCCCTTCCGTTCACCACCCCTCCGCAGTACCCTCCCACGGTGACCGCGCCCGTCGATTCCATCACCCTCGCCCCGGCCCTCGTCGTCCTCCCGGGTCCCCGTTGCGCCGTCTGCACCCCCGCCGGTGATGCTCAACCCCTGAGAGCCCCCGACGCCCGCGACCTCTTCGAATCCGCCCCGGTCCTGCTCGCCCACGCGGGCATGACCGCGCGGCGCCTGGGCCTCCACGCCCCGCCGCGCACGCCGCGCATCTTCGACGCCCTCGAACTGTTCGCCTTCGTCCGGCCCGCCCAGTTCACCGCCCCCTCCGCCGCCGGCCTGGCCCAGGCGCTGGGCCTGCCCGAGCCCAAGACGCCCGAGCAACAGGCCTCGACGCTGCAGGACGCGGTCAAGGCGCTGCTGGCCGAGCTGGCGCTGACCCCCCAGCCCAGCCGCGAGGAGGCGCTGGCCGTGGCCGAGACCCTGGCGCGCGCCGGCTGGCCCTGGGGATCGGCCGTCATCGGCGCCCTGCGCTCGGCGCCGACGGGCAACATGTTCCGCTCGTCCGGCCTCGACGTCTGGTCGCGGCTGACCGAGTGGGAGGCCGAGGCGCCGCCGGGCGAGCCGGGCTCCAAGCCGATCAGCGCCGCCGACGCCGCCGCGCGACTGCAACAGCTGCTGACCCAGGCCGGCCTCACCGAGATCCGTCCCGCCCAGGTCGACTACGCCGCCGAGACCGCCCACGTCTTCCAGCCGCGCGAGCGCGAGGGCGAGCCCAACATGATGCTGGCCGAGGCCGGCACCGGGGTGGGCAAGACCCTGGGGTACCTGGCGCCGGCCTCGCTGTGGGCCGAGGCCAACGGGCCGTCGGTCTGGGTCTCCACCTACACGCGCGCGCTGCAGCGCCAGATCGAGCGCGAGAGCCGGGCCATCTATCCGGACGAGAAGGTGCGGCGGGTGAAGGCCGTGGTCCGCAAGGGGCGCGAGAACTACCTGTGCCTGCTGAACTTCCAGGAGCAGGTGAACACCGCCCAGCTGGGCGGCGCCGACCTGGTGGGCCTGGCCCTGACCTCGCGCTGGGCGCGGGCGTCGCGGGACGGCGACATGACCGGCGGCGATTTTCCGGCCTGGCTGCCGACCCTGTTCGCGGTCCAGCCGGCGGCCCAGGCCAGCGCGGCCAACCTGGTCGACCGGCGGGGCGAGTGCGTCCACGCCGGCTGCGCGCATTACCGCACCTGTTTCGTGGAGAAGGCGATCCGGGGGTCGCGGCGGGCGGACATCGTCATCGCCAACCATGCCCTGGTGCTGACCCAGGCGGCGTTCGACGGCGCGCGGGCGGCGCGGGGGAGCAAGGCCGACGGCGAGACCACCCAGCTGAAGCGGATCATCTTCGACGAGGGCCACCACCTGTTCGACGCGGCGGACTCGGCGTTCTCGGCCGCGCTGTCGGGGGCGGAGTCGGCCGAGCTGCGCCGCTGGATCCGCGGGCCGGAGGGACGTGGGAGACGCGGGCGAGGCCTGGAAGCCCGGCTGCTGGACATCCTGGGGGACCGGGAGGAGGCGCGGACCGCGCTGGACGAGGCGATCCGGGGGGCGTCGGCGCTGCCGGGGGAGGGGTGGTCCGGCCGCATCGCGTCGCCCAACGGCGAGGTGAACCCCAGCGGGCCGATCGAGCACTTCGTGGTCGCCGTGCTGGAGCAGCTGCGCGCCCGGTCCCAGCCGTCCGAGGTGGGGATGGAGTGCGCGGCCCGGCCGGCGCCGGACCTGGTCCGCGCCACCGCCCGCGAGGCCGCCGCCGCCCTGGGCCGCCTGGAGACCCCGCTGCTGGCCCTGGCCCGCGCCCTGGAGGACGTCCTGGACGCCGACGCCGAGACCCTCTCAGGCTCCGAGCGTGCACGCATAGAGGGCGCCCTGCGAGGACTCGACCGCAGGGCGAGGATGCAGCTGCCCGCCTGGCGCTCCATGCTCCGCGCCATCGACGAGGACGCTGAGGACGACCCCGACTTCGTCGACTGGTTCGAAGCCACGATAATGTATGGCCGCGCCGTCGACGCCGCCTGCCGCCGCCACTGGGTCGACCCCACCGAGCCCCTGACCAACACCGTGATCACCCCGGCGCACGGCGTGCTGGTCACCTCCGCCACCCTGGCCGATCCCACCCTCGACGACCCCTTCGCCCTGGCCGAGATGCGCACCGGCGCCGCGCGCCTGCCCGAGCGACCGAAGACGCTGAAGCTGGACTCGCCCTTCGACTACGCCGCCAACGCCCGGGCTCTGGTGGTCACCGACGTCAGCAAGGACGACGCCCGCCAGGTGGCCGCCGCCATGCGTGAGCTGTTCCTGGCGGCCGGAGGCGGGGGCCTCGGGTTGTTCACCGCCATCCGCCGTCTGCGCGCCGTGCACGAGCGGATCGCCGCCCCGCTGGCCGACAAGGGCCTGGCCCTCTACGCCCAGCACGTGGACCCGCTGGAGGTGGGCGCGCTGGTCGACATCTTCCGCGCCGAGCAGGACGCTTGCCTGCTGGGCACGGATGCGGTGCGCGACGGTGTCGATGTGCCGGGCCGCAGCCTGCGCCTGCTGGTCTTCGACCGCATCCCCTGGCCGCGCCCCGACATCCTGCACAAGGCCCGGCGCGCCCGGTTCGGCAACAAGACCTATGACGACAGCATCGCCCGCGCCCGCATCGCCCAGGCGTTCGGAAGGCTGATCCGGAGAGCCGATGACAAGGGCGTCTTCGTGATGCTCGACGCCGCGGCCCCCACCCGCCTGTTCAGCGGCCTGCCCGCCGGGATCGAGTTGCAGCGCGTGACCCTGGTCGAGGCGATCGAGCAGGTTGAGGCGTTCCTGGCCCCCGCTGCATGATCCCGGCCACCACAGGTTCCGTATTTGTTCTTTACGAGAACGCCCGTCTATAGCTAAGCTTCTCCCGCTAAGTGATTATTCAGGGTTGCGCGGCAGCTTGCTGCCACCTCAATCGGGAACCCCGTTCATGCTCCTGCGCGCCCTGACCAGCTTTCTCGCGCTGACCGCCCTCCTGGTCGCTCCCACGCCCGCCGCCGCCGCGGTCAAGGACATGGTGATGAACAAGGAGGGGTATTGGGGCATCGACGTGGACAACGGCGCCTGCGCCGCCAGCATGACGCTCCAGGGTGGTGCGGTCTTCCTGCTGCGCGCCGTTGACGGCGGGGTGACGTTCGCCCTCTTCGGCCGCACCCCGCTGGTGCGCGGCAAGACCGGGCGGATCGAGACCGAGGCCTACGGCGTCGACTTCAAGCCCAGCTACGGCGAGGACGCCACGGCGCTCTATTACAACGGCGAACTGGACGCTCGCGCCCTGGCGGCGCTGCGACTGGCGCGCCAGGTGCGCATCCTCACCGACGGTCGCGCGGTGGCGTCGATGACGTTTGAAGGCACCGGCTTCGAGTCCGCCCTGGACGGCGTGATCGCCTGCTCGAAGGGCGAGAGCGGCTGGTGGGGCAAGGGTGTTCAGCAGACCGCCGAGGCGGCCCCTGAAATGCCATTCAACAAGGAGGGGGTTTGGAGCATGCGCGCGGACGACGAGATGCCCGGCGTCTGCAGCGCCGTCGCCGAGGTGGAGGGCGGCCTCGCCTTCGTGCTGGTCGCCGCGGACGGCAAGGTCGGCTTTGGTGTCGGGTCCAACCAACCCCTCAAACGGGGCCGCAAGGCGGTGTTCGCGACCGAGGCCTACAGCTTCGAGTTCCGCCCGGACTACCAGGGGAAGGACTACTTCGCCGGGGACAACTTCCTGGACAGCCAGGCGATGTTCACGCTGCGGCGCGCGAAACAGGTGCGCATCACCGTCGATGGCCGCGAGGTCCTGAGCATGGTCCTGGAGGGCAGCGGACACGCCGAGGTGCTGACCGACCTGGTTGCCTGTTCCCGCGGCGAAAAGGGCTGGTGGGGCGCCGGCGCGAAGGTCGGTTAGCCCAGCGAGGCGTCCAGGCCGGCCAGGATCATCGTCCAGCCCTCGACGGTCGACTTGGCCCACTCTTCCGACACGCCGGTGTGGTGAAGCGTCACAACGCAGCTGTCGCCATCGGCGGCGAAGGTCAGGGCCACGGTCGTATCGGCCGCATCGAACTGTGGCACGGCGAAGGTGAAGACCAGCCGGCGCGGCCTGTCGATTTCCAGGTACTCGCCGACGTGCACAACGTCGCCGCCCATGTCCTCCCGCCGATCGACGATCGTGAAACGTCCGCCCGGCCGCGCGTCGATATCGCAGCGCACGATCTCGCCGCCGGGCGCGGTGAACAGGAAGCGCGACGCGATCTTCGGATCCAGCCAGGCGTCGAACACCTTTTCCGCCGCGAAAGGATAGCGGTGGGTCACGGTCAGCTCAGCCATTGGTAAGCACCTTCTCCAGTTCGCCGAGGCGCCAGGCCCACAGCTGCTTCTGCGCCACGATCCAGTCGGCGGCCTCGTCCAACGGCGCGGGCGTGAGCGTGAGGAAGTGCTCCCGCCCCGCGATCCGCCGCCGGACCAGCTTCGCCCGCTCCAGCATGCGGACATGTTTGGAGACCGAGTTCAGCGAGATCGCGAACGGCCGGGCCACGTCCGTGACCCGCGCCTCGCCCTGCGCCAGCCGACTCAGAATCGCCCGTCGTGTGGGATCGGCCAGCGCCGCAAGAGTCGCATCCAACATATTCACCTCTGGGGGTGAATATTGGCGCAAAAAGAAGGCCGGTCAACCCGGCCTCCTTCACATCGGGTCTTAGCCGCCGCGCGCCTTCATCGCGGCCATGGCGGCCTCGAGTTCGGCAGCGGTGACCTTGCCGTCCTTGTTGGCGTCGACCGCGTCGAAGCGCTCGGCCGGACGGCCGGCGGCCACCCATTCAGCCTTGGAGACGGCGCCGTCGCCGTCCTTGTCCCAGCTCTTGATGATATCGGCCGGGGCCGGCATCTGGGCATAGGCCGCGCCGGCGCCGGCCAGCAGGGTCGCCGTCACGGCGGCGAAAACGAGCTTGCGCATCTTAGGATCTCTCTCGCGAAACGGGCCGTCAGTAAGGCCCGCGGACTGTTGCCTGTCTATTGCGAGATTGTGGCGAGATCGGCGCCTGCGCGGCCCGGTTTGCGGACCCCGACCGATCCGGCTATCGAGCGCGGATGAAGCGCCTGGGTCTCATCGGTTTCGGACAGTTCGGCCAATTGGCGGCCGGCGTCCTGAAAGACCACTTCGATGTCCTCGTCTCGGACGTCGCGCCGGACGCGGCCGCGCGCGCAGAGGCCTTGGGGGTCGGCTTCGGCCCGCTTGAGGCGGCCGCCGCCTGTGAGATCGTGGTGGTGGCGGTTCCCGTGGTCGCCATGCGCGCCGTGTTCGCGGCGATAGCTCCCAGTCTTTCCCCTGGCGCCCTGCTGGTGGACGTAGGCTCGGTGAAGGTTCTGCCCACGCAGTGGATGCTGGAGCTTCTGCCCGCCCACGTGGACATCGTCGCCACGCACCCGCTCTTCGGCCCACAGAGCGCCCGGACCGGTCTCGCGGGCCTTCGCTTCGTGGTCTGCCAGGTGCGCAGCGACCGCCACGAGCGGGTCGCGGAGTTCGGGCGATCCCTCGGCCTCGCCGTCACCATCGCGACGCCCGAGGAGCACGACGAGGAAATGGCCTATGTGCAGGCCCTGACCCATCTTATCGGCCGCTCGCTGGTCAACCTGGGTATCCCGGACGAGCGGTTGGCCACCCAGTCCTACCAGCACCTCCTGGAACTGTGCGGCCTGATCGGGAACGACAGCTTCGAGCTGTTCACCGCGATCCAGACGCAAAATCCCTTCGCGCCGAAGGTCGTGGCCGCCTTTGTCCGAGAGGCCGAGAGCCTGCTGGAACAGATCGGGTCGCGCACCGCGACCTGACGCGGATCAGGCCTTCATGAACGCGGAGAGGGCGTCGACCACGGCGCGGTTGTGCTCTTCCAGGCCGATGGTGATCCGCAGGTGGTCGGGCAGGCCGTAGTTCAGCACCCGGCGGGTCAGCAGGCCGCGCGCGCTCAGGAAGTCGTCGGCGTCGCCCGCCGTCTTGCCGGCGGTCCTGGGGAAGCCCGCCAGCACGAAGTTGGTGGCCGACGGCCCGGCGATCTCCAGCCCGAGGCCGCCCAGCTGCTGCGCCAGCCAGGCGCGCCACTGGTCTACGTGGGCGATGGAGCGGGCCTGGAAGTCGTCGTCCGCTAGCGCCGCCACCGCCGCGCGCTGGCCGGCGATCGAGGTGTTGAAGGGCAGGCGGATCCGGTCGACCGCCGCAGCGATCTCGGCGGGCGCATAACCCCATCCCACTCTCAGCGCCGCGAGACCGTGCAGCTTGGAGAAGGTGTGGGTGACCACGATGTTGTCCGTGCCCCGTGCGAAGTCCAGGCCGTCCTGGAACGCCGGGTCGGTGGCGAACTCGCTGTAGGCGCCGTCCAGGACCAGGATCACGCTGGGCGGCAAGGCCGCGTGCAGGCGCAGGACCTCGGAGAACGGGATCCACGTGCCCGTCGGGTTGCCGGGGTTGGCCAGGAACATCAGCCGCGTGCGGTCGTCGACGGTCTTCAGCATCTCGTCGACGTCGATGCGGTAGCCGGGTTCGCGGGCCAGCTTCACCTGCGCCTGGCAGGCGTGGGCCCCGATGGCGAAGGCGGCGAAGCCGTACTCGCCCTGCACGATGTTGTCGCCGGGCTCCAGGAACGCCTGGTTCAACAGGGCGAACACCTCGTCGGAGCCGCAGCCGAAGATCAGCCGCTCGGGCTCCAGCCGGAAGCGCTGGGCGATCGCGTCGCGCAGGATGCCGGTGCGGCTGTCCGGATAGACCTGCATCTCGTCGGCGGCGCTGACAAACGCCTCGCGCGCCTTGGGGCTGGACCCCAGGATGTTCTCGTTGGCCGAGAGCTTGATCGGATTCTCGACCCCGTCCGCCTTGGCCTTCCCCGGCACATAGGCGTGGATGTCCAAGATGCCCGGCTTGGGAACGGGCTTTGCCGCCTTGGCGCGGTCGAGGGGTTCTGCGGCGTCGGTCATGGGATTGTGGGGCAAGGATCAGGCCGGTCGGCCGGACCGGCCTCTTACACGTCCAGGGGCGCCGGCGCAGCCCCGATCACGCCGTTCAGCCGGCCCGGCGCCCGGGCCAGCCGCTCGTCTTCGCGCTGGTAGAAGCCCGCCAGCATGAACAGCTTCAGGCCGCCGGCCTCCGCCACCAGATCGGCGGCGACCCCGTCGCGGCTCAGGGCTTCTTCGATCGACGCCGCGGCGCCCGGCGCATCGGTGACCCAGAACGTGCGGTCGTCGCCCGTCGGCTCGACATCGACGGCGGCCACGGCCAGGGCCGACATCTGACCCCAGGCGGCAAGACACGGTAGGGCGGCGAACACCTGAAGCTGGGGCTCGGCCAGCATGCGGCCCCACCATGCGCTGTCGGGAGAGAGGGCGCAGATCGCCACGCCCCCGGGGGTGCGCGCCTGGGCCAGGGCGTCTTCGGCCTTGGCGACCTGGCGTAGCGGCGGCGCGGCGCCGAAGCGGTGGCGGGCCAGTTCCATGGCGCGGCCGGGATCCTTGGCCCCCCAGACGGTCAGGTGGAACGGTCCCTGGACCGAGAGACTGTCGCCGATCAACTCGCGCCAGATCCGGACGATCAGGCTGGGGCTGGCGGCCTTGCGTTCGGTGGCGATCAGCCGGCGCAGGATCGCGGCCTCGCGGGCCGGGCGCAGGGCGAACTTGTCACCGTCGCCGGCGGCCCGCTTCGCGGCGGCCACGATGCGCGCCAGCGCGGCGCGTTCGTCCACCAGGCGCAGGAGCTCGGTGTCCAGCGCATCGATACGCTGACGCACCGCGTCTAGCGACGGCGCCGCGCCCGTCTTCGCCTCGGACATGAAACTCCCCCAAAACAGGAGCCAGCGACCTAAGGGATTGCGGCGGAGGGCGCAATAGGCCCGCCCGACGCAAGAAAGTTGCAGATGAAACCGTAGCTTACGGCGCCTGAAGGTTAAGCAGACCTAAGCCGCCGCGACGCTGCGTTCCGGGGCCAGCGCCTGTTGCAGAGCGGCCAGCAGGTGCTCGGGCTTCATGGGCTTCTCGACCACGCCGTTCATGCCGGCGGCCAGATAGCCCTCGGCGTCGTCGGGGTCGGCGTTGGCGGTCAGCGCGATGATCGGCGTCACGCCCACCGGGCCAGGGATGGCGCGGATGGCGCGGGTGGCGGCGACGCCGTCCATGCGCGGCATCTTGATATCCATGAGGATCAGGTCGAAGCGGCCAGTGCGGGCGGCTTCCACCGCCTCCTCGCCGTCCTCGGCGGACTCGCTGGTGCAGTCGAACATCTCGACCAGCGACTGGGCGACCATGCGATTGGTGGCGTTGTCGTCGACCACCAGGATGTGGGCGGCGCGGCCGGTGTCCTCGTGCGGCTCCTCGACGGTGTCGGGGATCGGGCTGAGGTTGATCTCGAAGGTGGCGGTGTCGGACGCGCCGGCATTGGCCTCCTTGCGGAGCTGCCCGTCCATGCCCTTCAGCAGGCGGCGCGCCAGCATGGCGCCCAGCGCGACCTCCAGGCCGAGGCGCGCTTCGATGGCGCGGATGCGGGTTTCGGCGTCCTGCTCGTCCCAGCCGGAATCGCGGGGACCCCGCACGCGGCCTTCCAGCCGCACGCCCTCGGGGCCGCAATGGGCGAAGAGGCCGGCCTCGACCGCGCCGCGCGCCTGGGCGCCCACGGCCTCGCCGATGAAGCCGTCGAAGATCTGCAGCAGGCGCTTGCGGTCGGTCATGGCCGCCGCTTCGGGATCGCCGTCGTAGGAGACCAGCAGGGTGACGCCGGCCGCGGCCGCGCGCGGCTGCCAGCGGGCCTCGATCTCGTCCATCAGTTCGCGCAGGCGGATCGGCTGCAGGTTCAGGTCCAGGCCATCCGACGACGACACGTTCTTGAGGTCCAGCGCGGTGTCCAGCATCCGGCGCACCGCGTCGGCGGCTTCCGCCACGCTGGCCACGCAGGCTTCCCCGTCAGCGGTCAGTCGCTGGCGGTTCAACTGATCGGTCAGCGCCAGCATCCCGTCCATTTGCTGGCGGATGTCGGCCGTGACGCGGTCCAAAAAAAACTCGGGGAGGGACATGAGCCGCCGGGGAGGAGGAACTTTACGTACCCATTCTGTGCGGCGAGCGCTTGCGTAGAGGTTAAATCTCGCCGCCGCGGGCTCCGAATATCGTCCCAGCGTCAAAAAGAAGCGGCCCGCGGACGTCCGCCCAAAGAAAAGAGGCGGCGGACACTTGGTCCGCCGCCCCGTAAGTCGGCACGTAAATGGGAGGAAACGCGCCTTGAACTAGAAGCGGTACTGCAGTTCCACGCCGTAGGTGCGCGGCTGGATCAGACCGCGCGTGATCGCCGTACGGGTCTGAACGATGGAGGTCGTACCCGGGTTCGGGTTGTCGAAGATCGCCGTCGGCGTCGTCGAGCCGTTCGACGTGAAGCCGTTGGTGTCAAAGGCGTTCTTCACGTAGCCGATCAGGGTGTAGCGGTTGTCGGCGTCGTTCCACAGGACGCGGAAATCCGCGACGTCGTAGGCCTTGACCTTGTTCGCGTCGCTCTTGAACGGCTGGTAGAACGTCTCGTCCGTCCAGGTGTAGGTCGCCGACAGGATCAGCGAGCCCGGCGCGAAGTCGAACGTGTAGTTGGCGTTCCCGGCGAACTTGTTCTCCGGCGACTGGTAGATCTTCGAGCCCTTCAGGGTCTGGAACACCAGGCGGGTGCCATTCGAGAGCACCGAGCCGCCCGACGGGGTGGCGTTGGGGCTCAGAGCGCCCGGATCCGCCGGGTCATAGAAGCAGCAGCCCTTGGTGATCTTGGTGTGCAGGTAGCCGTAGCTGGCCGACAGATCGAGGTTGTTGATCGGCCGCCAGATGGCTTCCAGTTCCAGGCCGTAGGCCTCGGCGTCCACGTTGACGAAGTTGTTCGCCGCCGCCGTGCCGGCCGCGTTGAGCTGCGACAGGTTGAGCTGCAGGTCCTTGTAATCGTTGTAGAAGGCCGCCGCGTTGATCTGGAAGCGCTTGGCGATGGTCTTCTTCAGGCCGACTTCGAACGCGTCGACCTGTTCCTGCTTGGCCTCGGGTTGCGAGGACAGCGTGCCCAGGAGGAAGCCGCCCGACTTGTAGCCACGGCTGTACTTCGCATAGCCGAGCGTGTCGCTGTCCGGCGTCCAGTCCAGGTTCAGCACGCCGGTGACGGCGTCCCAGCTGTTCTGCAGCGTGCGGAAGTTCTGCACGCCCGGGGTGGTCGGATCGATGTCGGTGGAGACGTCGAAGGCCACCGCGCCGCCGGCGATCGCCGGGGACTGGATGATCAGGCGCTGGAACTCAGTGCCTTCCTTCTTGTCCTTCGTGTAGCGGATGCCGGCGGTGACGGCGAACTGCTCGTTGAGCTCGTAGGTCGCCTGACCGAAGGCGGCAAACGCCTTGGAGGTCAGCGTCGCCTGGGTGTCGGCATAGTTGCGCAGCGGGTTCGGCGCGGCGGGCGTGCCGGCCAGGGTCAGCGGCGTGGCCAACTGGGCCTGGTTCGGGTTCCCGAGCTGGATCCGCTGGCGATATTCCTCGCGGTACTGATAAGCGCCGACGATCCAGCGGAGCGGGCCGTCGCCGTTCGAGGTGAGGTTCACCTCGTTCGAGAAGTAGCGCTTGTGCTCGTTGAAGTCGGTCGTCTGGGTCGGGAAGTACGGAACCGCCAGCACGCCCAGGATCGGGGCCGTACGGCTGGTGCCGTCGTTATCGCCGCCCGTCTGGTAGTTATATTGCTGGAAGCCGCCGATGTACTTCAGCGAGGCGAAGCCCAGGTCGTAGCTGACCGTGGTGGTCAGCACGTGGTTGCCGCGCAGCTGGCCGTAGCCGTCCGTGTTGGTGTTCTGGACGTAGGGGTCCGTGACGCCCGGGTTCGCCGTCGCGTAGCCGAACTGCGGGTTGACCTGCAGCTGGCCGATCAGGCCGAACGCGCGGCTGGTGTCATACGGCGTGACCAGGTTGGACAGACGGTCGCCGACGCCGGTGGTGTCGTCCCAGCTCGAGCGGTTGTAGCGCGCGAAGATCGACAGCTTCTCGGTGGGCTCGGCCTCGAGTTGGAACTCGAAGTAGGTCCGCTTGATCGTCGCGCCGTCGTTGGCGGTGCCGATGTTCTTGATGAAGCCGTCGCGCTGGTGATCCTGGCTGCCGCCGATCTTGAAGCGCAGGTTGTCGGCCACCGGCAGGGAGACGACGCCCTCGATGCGGGTGCGGTCGTAGTTACCGTAGGCCGCGCGGATTTCGCCGCCGAAGTCGTGGGCCGGGCGCTTGGAGATCTGGTTGATCGCGCCGCCGATGGCGTTACGGCCGTACAGCGTGCCTTGCGGGCCGCGCAGGATTTCCGTCCGCTCGATGAACAGCGGCGTCTTGAACAGTTCCGACGACGAGGCCGAGTAGAATCCGTCCGAGTAGGACGCCACGCCCGGGTCGTTGCCGATGTAGAAGGTGTTCCGGCCGGCGCCGCGCAGGCTGACGCGGTCGGTGCCGGAGTAGTTCATGCCAGGCGTGAAGTTCACGAAGTCCTGGATGCCGGTGATGCCGGCGATGTCGCGGCGCTCGGACGTGAAGGCCGACACGGCGACGGGAACGTCCTGCAGGGACTGTTCGCGCTTTTCGGCGGTGACGACCAGTTCTTCGAGGGTGGAGCCTTCGTCGCTCGCGGCTTGAGCGAGGGCGGGTTGGGCGAAAGCGGCCAGGGCGGCGAACGAAGCGCCGGCGACCAGAAGGGCGCGCAGAGGCGCGTGATTGCGAGACATAAGATCCTCCCGAGGCGCGGACGGTCAGGCCGTACGGTCTCGTGTTTTGCATATTGTTGGAGCGGGCGCGGGGAGGCGCCCGGGGCCGCGGACCCTCAATGGGAGTTGAGCGTCGCGTCAACTGTACAGCGGTAACTTACGCCGTAATGACGACGCTTTTGGCCAAGTGTGGCGAAAAGACCGCATTTTCGAATTCGGGGCACAAAATCGAACAACGGTCACCGAAACCTTGTGTGACCAGGGATTGAGAAAGCGTGACCGCGCACCTCAATGCGTACCGTTTTGTCAAAATTGGAGAAATCACCCTCGGCGCCATGGGGTGCGACCCTGTCATAGTTTGTCACAATCGCGATGCGCGCCAGCAAACCTGGGCCACCACCTTTGCCTCGACGACACCGGCCACTGCACCCAGGCGCCGGTCTCCGGAGGACAGGATGAACAGACCCATGAGACTGGCGGCGGCCTGTAGCGCACTGCTCGTCGTCGCCACCGCGACGCCCGCCGCCGCGAACGGCAAGGCGGCGCTGCTGACGCCCGAGACGGCGCGCGAGAAGGTCACGCTGAACGAGGATCCGCTCGACATCGAGGGGGTGCTGTCGACGCGCGACGTGCTTCGCTCGACCCGCGGCGTTCTGCGCACGCCGTACAACGACAATCACCTGCGGGCCTACGTGGACCGCAAGACGGGCGAGACCCGGTTCGAGGTGCGCCAGACGCTGCAATACATGGGCAGCTATCGCGACTTCGGACACGTGAACTACGAGACCTCCAGCTGGCCGACGACGGCGAAGCTCCGGAAGGTCGAGAGCAATCAGCCCGCCTGCGACGCGATCGATCCCCAGTCCAGCTGCTTCGAAGAAGTCAGCTTCGTGGTCGGCGAGGCCGAGCTGCGGCGGCTGGCCGCCGGCTATCAGCCGGGCGCGGAAAACACCTGGTCGTTCAAGTTCAAGCCGGACCAGGGCCGCGAAGAGCGTTCTAGCCTGAACCGCGCCGAGATTGCCGGCCTGCTGCAGGCCGTCGACGCCTACCGACACCGCCTGGCCGCCGGCCAGTCCCTGGCGCTCGCCAGCCCCGGCGCCGAATAGCCCCAACAGCTCACGGAGTTCATGATGCGACTGCAACACATCCTTGGCGTGGCCCTGGCCATGTCCGCCTGCGTTTCCGCCTCCACCGCCATCGCCGGCCCGGCCGGCTCGGGCCTGGCCCACACCGAGCAGGTGGCGCGCGAGCGCGCCGCCGCCGCGCGCGTCGAGACCGTCCGTCTTGTCACCCCCTCGGCCCACTGCGTCCCCAGCGTGGTGGACGCCCTGCGCCGGCATGAGGCGGTGAAGGGCGTCGTGGTGGAATCGAGCGACCAGAGCATCCAGGTCCGCACGGATGCCGCGACCGCCAAGGGCGGAGATCTGGAGACCCTGGTCGCCAAGGTCTGCGCCTCGAACGCGGCGGCGTCCTGATCCGTCCCGGCGCGGTCCCCACTCCCCCCTACCGCGTCGGGCCGGCGGGCGCCCCGTGGGCGCGGATGGCGCATCGCTGCTGACAGAAGCGGCTTTGCGCCATCCGCACCTTGTAGATCGGCCGCCTGCGCCTAATTGGCCGAGTGGTCTGCCAACTTTCCTTTTGTGTGTGTATCAAACGCCGAATGCTCGAACTTCAGCTCGACGACTTCACCCTCGCCCCGCCGGTTGTTCTCATTGTCGAGGACGATCCGGGTTTGAGGACCCTGTTGATGCGCACCCTCAAGGAGGGTGGCTTCCAGCCCCTGAGCGCAGGCTCCGGCCCCGAGATGGTGCGCTGCCTCGAGGGCTCGCACGTGGACATGATCCTGCTGGACGTGATGCTGCCGGGCGCCAACGGTTTCGACCTGTGCCGGGCGGTTCGCCAGACCAGCGACGTGCCGATCATCATCGTCAGCGCGCGCGGTGACGAAACCGATCGCCTCGTGGGCCTGGAGCTGGGGGCCGACGACTATGTGCCCAAGCCCTTCAGCGCCAAGGAGCTGGTCGCCCGCATCCGCGCCACCCTGCGCCGGACCCGTCGCCAGGTCGGCCCGGCGGCCCGCCCGTCCCGCGGCCAGCTCAGCTTCGCGAACTGGGTCGCCGACCCCGCGGCGCGCGAGCTGCTGTCGCCCGAGGGCGTGGCGGTGGAGCTTTCCGGCGCCGAGTTCGATCTTCTGCTGGCCTTCCTCAGTCATCCCCAGCGCGTCATCGGGCGGGAGCGGTTGCTGGAGCTCTCGAGGGCCCGCCTCGCCGACGCGTCGGACCGCAGCATCGACGTCCTGGTCAGCCGGCTGCGTCGCAAGCTGGCCGGCGGCGGCGGCGGCCCCGCCGTGATCCGCACCGTTCGCGGTGTTGGCTACATGCTGGCCCATCCCGTGACCCGCGTCTGATGACCTGGCGTCCCTGGCCCCAGGGACTTATCGGGCGCGTCATCCTGGTGATGATGGGGGCGGTGCTCATCGAGTTCGTGGCGAGCTCGATCGTCTTCGAACGCATCGATATCCACACCACGCGCGCCGAGCAGGCCCACCATCTGGCCGAGCAGCTGGTGGTGGTCACCCGGGTGCTGAACGAGACGCCCGAGTTGCAGCGCCCGATCGTGGCGCAGGAACTGTCCTCCCAGACCGCTGCGGTGCGATGGGGCGAAGGCTCGTTCCGCCCGCCCGAGCGTCAGAGCGGCTGGCTGCAACGGCTGCAGGCCGACATGATCGGCTGGGAGCCTTCGCTGGCGCAGCAAGACCTGCGCCTCGACCTCCTTGGCGGCGACGCGGGGCCGCGCGGCCGGGTCATCGCCTCGGTGCGCATGGCCGACGGAAGCCGGGTCCATATCTCGTCGCGGGTGACCACCAATCCGTGGGAGGTGATCTGGACCGGCTTGGGCTCGGTGGCCGTCCTGTCTGTGGGCGTGATGTTCGCCGCCATCCTCCTGGTCCGCAGCTTTGGCGGCCCGCTGCGATCCCTGGCGCAGGCGGCGGAGAATGTCGGCAAGGGCGCGCCCGTCCATGTCCGGGAAGAAGGCGCGGGCGACCTGCGGCGGGTGGCCCAGGCGTTCAACGCCATGCAATCGCGCATCAACGATCTGCTCGCGGCCCGCACCCATGCGCTGGCGGCGGTGAGCCACGATCTGCGCACGCCGCTGGCCCGGCTCCGGCTGCGCGCCAGCTTCGTCAGCGACAGCGACGCCGGGACGCGCGAGGCGCTCGAACGCGACGTCGACGAGATGAGCCACATGCTGGATTCGCTGCTGGCGTATCTGGGCGGCCGTGGCGAAGCCGAGACTCCGCGCCTGACCGACCTGGCGACCCTCTGCATGACGGTGGTGGACGCCGCCGTCGATGCCGGAGCCACGGCCACCTATCACGGCCCCGGCCGGCTGGCCGCCATGGTCCGGGTCTCGCTGGTCAAGCGCGCCTTCGAGAACCTGGTGCAGAACGCCCTGATCTATGGCGGGCGGGCCGACGTCAGTCTGCTGCACACGGGCGACAGGATCGTGCTGCGGGTCGAGGACGCCGGGCCGGGCATTCCCGAAGCCGACCACGACCGGGTCCGGGAGGCGTTCGAACGGCTTGACGTCGCGCGGGCCCGCAACACGGCGGGGCTGGGGCTGGGTCTCAGCATCGTGCAGCGCGTGGCGGATCAGGAGGGCGGCGAGTTCGTCCTGATGAACCGTCCGTCGGGCGGCTTGTGCGCCGAACTGCGGTTGCCCGCGCCGCACTGAGCGGCGGTGTTTCTCCGGCCTCCTGGGCGCCGGGACATGCTTTGACACGAACTTGCTGCGCGGCCGAAACGGCGGTGCGGCAAAACCTCCGGGCGATGACGCACGGGTTCGGACGTCGACACGCCGCAAGGCGAGTTCGCCGGGTGTCATCGCACCCCCTTTCGCCGAACTCCGGAGGCTAGAACCTTGGAACATGTGCTCGAACGGGCCGCCCATTTTCGTGGCGCGATGCTGCCTGAACAGACCGCGCTCTATCGCCGACTTGCCAGCGACGGACAAAGCCCGAAGGCCCTGATGATCTCGTGCGCCGACTCTCGGGTCGTGCCGGAACTGATCACCCAGGCGGCGCCCGGCGATCTCTTCGTCTGCCGCAACGCCGGCAACATCGTGCCGCCCTTCTCGCAGGCGAACGGCGGGGTCTCCTCGGCCGTCGAATACGCCGTGATGGCCCTGGGCGTCCGCGACATCGTCGTCTGCGGCCATTCGGACTGCGGCGCCATGAAGGCGTTCAACAATCCCGAGGCGCTGGCCGCCATGCCGAACGTCGCCGCCTGGCTGCGTCACGCGCACGCCGCCCACAGCGTCGTGTGCTCGGCCTACGAAGGGCTGGATGACGCCCAGGCCGCCCGCGTGCTGGCGCTGGAGAACGTGGTGGTTCAGATCAACCACCTGCGGACCCATCCGTCCGTCGCGTCCGCCATCGCCCGCGGCGACCTGACGCTGCACGGATGGTTCTTCGACATCGAGACCGGCCAGATCCTGGCCCTCGACGGAGAGACCGGCCACTTCGTCAAGGTCGAAGGCAACGGGCGCCTGCCCGTGGCGCTGGCGCCGGCCCGGCGCCTGGCCGCCGAAGGTCACATCGGCCTCTCCGCCGCTGGGATCGCCGCTGAATGAGTCATCCAGCCGCTCCCCCGGCGCCGGTGCTCACGCGTGGTAATATCTTCTCGCGGGACTTCACCGCCTCCATCGTCGTCTTCCTGGTGGCGCTGCCGCTGTGCATGGGCATCGCCATCGCCTCCGGCGTCCCGGCCGAAAAGGGCCTGATCACCGGCATCATCGGCGGCATCGTCGTCGGCGCCCTGGCCGGCTCACCCCTGCAGGTGAGCGGCCCGGCCGCCGGCTTGGCGGTCATCGTCTTCGAGATCGTGCAGAAGCACGGTGTCGGCATGCTGGGTCCGCTGCTGATCCTGGCCGGCCTGATCCAGGTCCTGGCCGGGGCCATGAAGCTGGGCCAATGGTTCCGCGCCATCTCGCCGGCGGTCGTCCACGGCATGCTGGCCGGGATCGGCGTGCTGATCGTCGTCGGCCAGATCCACGTGATGTTCGGCGACAGTCCCGGGCCGCACGGCCTGCGGAACCTGCTGGCCATCCCCGGCGCGTTCTTCAGCATGAGCCCCCTGACCCTCGGCCGCGCGGAATCGGCGTTCGTCGTCGGCGCCGTGACCATCGGGGCGATGATCGGCTGGGAGAAAATCCGGCCCGCGAAACTCAAGCTGGTGCCCGGCGCGTTGCTGGGCGTGCTGGCCGGCACGCTCACGGCCATCGGCTTCGGCCTGGACGTCCAGCGCATCGCCGTGCCGGAGTCGATCATCGCGGCCATCGCCGTGCCCGGCCTCGCCGACTTCAGCCGCATGGCTGAACTGGGCATGATCGTGACGGCTCTCGCCATCGCCTTCATCGCCTCGGCCGAGACCCTGCTGTCCGCCGCCGCGGTGGATCGCATGCACGACGGACCGAGGACCAAGTACAACAAGGAGCTGTTCGCCCAAGGCGTGGGCAACATGCTTTGCGGCGCGGCCGGCGCGCTGCCGATGACCGGCGTGATCGTGCGCAGTTCGGCCAACGTCCAGGCCGGCGCGGTCACGCGGATGTCCGCCATCATGCACGGCGCCTGGATCCTGGCGTTTGTGGCCCTGTTGCCGATGGTGCTGGAGCTGGTTCCCAGCGCCGCGCTGGCCGGCATCCTGGTGGTCACGGGCTGGCGGCTGGTGGGCCTGCAGCATGTGCGCCATCTGTTCGACCGCTACGGCCTGTTGCCCGCCGCGATCTGGGCGGCGACGTTCATCGCCGTGGTGTCCACCGACCTGCTGACCGGTGTGCTGATCGGTATGGCGCTGACCGTGCTGGAGCTGATCCCGCACCTGCGCCGGATGCGGCTGAAGATCGCCGACAACAGCGGTGACGGCGCCGATCGCGCCGTGACCTTGGAGGGCGCCGCCACCTTCCTGCAGCTTCCGCGGATCACCAAGGCCCTCGAGGCGATCCCGGACGGCGGCGTGCTGCGCCTGGATACGCGTGGCCTCTCCTGCCTCGACCACACCTGCTCCGAAGTCATCCACGAATGGCTGAAGGCCAAGCGCCGGGCGGGCACGACGATCGAGGTCTCGCCGGGTCCGTTCGCGGCGCGGCTTGCCGGGGCCTGATACGGCCCATGAAAAAGGGGCGGCGGATTGCTCCGCCGCCCCCAAAGGCTTCCCTGGAAGGGCTGGGTTCTACCAGCGCTTGGTGACCGAGACGCCGTACGTGCGCGGCTCGGTGTAGAAGGCGTTCCGGTACAGGCCGGAGCTGTCGTCGGTCAGGTAGAAGTCGGTGATCGCCTTCTCCTTGGTGGCGTTCTTGACGAAGCCAGCCACCTCGACGCCCAGGTCCTTGTTCTCGACCGTCATCGTCAGGTTGACGTTGTCCCAGGACTGGATGCGGTCCGGGGCCGAGTTGTAGATCCGCGCGTAGGTCTTGCTCTGGTGATAGAAGTCGCCACGCAGGGTCGCGTCCCAGTCGCCCAGGGTCCAGGTGTACTGGGCCCCCAGCGAGACGGTCCAATGCGGCGCGTTCGGCAGGCTGTTGCCGTCCAGGTCGACCGACACGCCTTCCGAGACCAGGCCGCCGAAGGCGTTGGTGCCGGCGGCGATGGCGCCCGTCCCGTTGATGTTGGTGCCCGCGCCCGCGGCCGAGGCCAGGGTGCAGACGCCGAGCAGGGTGAACGGGTTGCCGCTGGCGTTGGTGATCGTCAGGGCCGTCGCGGCGGCGGCGGTCGACACCACGCAGTTCGAGGCCGAGCTCGACTTCACCACCGTCAGGCCCGAATTGCTCTGGGTCCGGTTGAAGGTGTCGATCGAGTCGGCGTTCTTGATCTTGGTGTCGAGGTAACCGATCGCCGCGTTGAAGCGCAGACCTTGCAGCGGCTGCCAGATCGACTCGAACTCCGCGCCCATGACCTGGGCGTCGATGTTCTCGTTGATCGAGGTGCGGTTGATGATCTTCGAGACCTGGTAGCCCTTATAGTCGTAGTAGAACCCGGTCAGGTTCATCTGCAGGGTGCCGTCCAGCAGGGTGTTCTTCGTCCCGATTTCGTAGGAGTTGATGAATTCGGGTTGGAACGTCGCCGAGGTCGGCACGACGCCGATGCCGGGGCTGGGCGGGGGGTTCAGGCCGCCAGCCTTGTAACCGCGCGAATAGAACGCATAGACCAGGGTGTCGTTGGTGAAGCCCAGGTCCGGCTTCCAGTCGAAGCCGAAGCGGCCCGTCGGTTCCTTGAACTTGGTCTTGAGGATCGCGGGCTGGCCCGGCAGCGGACCGCCGATACCGGAGCCGGGGGTGCCCAGCACCACCGAGTGGTTTTCAACTTCCTTGCTGTCGACCGTGTAGCGCAGGCCCAGGGTCCATTTGAAGTTGTCGGACATCTGCCAGTAGACTTCGCCGAACGCCGCGTAGGACGTCAGGTCGTAGGGGCCATAGCTGTCATAGTAGTTGTGGCCGCTGCGGTTCGGGTCCTTGTTCGGGTCCACGGCGACGCAGGTCGGGCCGCTGGTGCAGTTGGCGTTGCCGGTATTGAGCAGATTGTTGATCTGGTAGTAGCCGGTCCCCGTGTTGAACATCACGTAGTAATCGCCGGTCGCCTGGAACCGCGAGAAGATGCCGCCGATGTTGTAGTTGAACGGCCCGTCGAAGTTCGACTGGAAGCGCAACTCGTGACTCCACTGCGTGGTGTAGCCCGAGGAGATGTCGCTGGTGGTGAACCGGTTGGCTGAGCCGTTCTGCGGATCGTTGATCGCCCCGCCCGGGAACAGGCCGGCATAGATGGCCGCGAAGCCCGGCACGGCCGCGAAGGCGTTCACCGGGTTCGGCGTGGTGTTGAAGTTCGTGCTCGGCGTGTAGCGGTTGTAGTCCTGCCGCGTGAAGAGCTTGGACTTCGTGAAGGCGGTCAGCCAGTTCATCGTCACGTTTTCGGTGACGTCGAACGCGGCGTTGAACTCATAGATGTCGGTCTTGGCCTTGTAGATCGGGTCGAAGGCCGACTCGATGTCCCGGATGTTCGGGGTCTGCATCTTGCCGGCGTAGGCGTCGCCGGTCTGGAAGCCGCCGAGAGCGCCGAAGAGGCCGCCCAGCGTGGCCTGGGAGTTCACCGTGCCCAGGGCGCCGGCGCTATATAGCGAGGTGGGCGAGCAGCCCTGGCTGAAGAGGCCGCGTTCGATCTGGCCGATCAGGCCGCCGGCCGCCGACGAGAAGGGGACGCCGCCGACGTTGGCTGGGCCGCTGTCCTTGGTGCAGTACTGCTTGCCGATCCGCGAGCGGCTGTCGTCTTCTTCGAAGTGATCCCACATCACCCAGCTGCGGAAGCGCTCGGTCGGGTTGAACGCCAGGGTGGCGCGGGCGCCGAACAGCTCGCGGTCGTCGGCGTCGTTGCCGGTGACGAGGTTCTCGCCGAAGCCGTCGCGCTTGAGGTACGAGCCGGCCAGTCGCAGGGCGAACTGGTCGTTGATCGGGAGATTGATCATCCCCCGCGCCTTCATGGTGTTGTAGTTGCCGTATTCGGCGCGAAGGTTGCCACCGAACGTGTCGGTCGGCTTGGCGGTGAGCAGGTTGACCACGCCGCCCGTGGCGTTCCGGCCGTACAGCGTGCCTTGCGGACCGCGCAGCACTTCCACCCGTTCCACGTCGTAGAATTCGGTCTCGAACAGGTTGTTCGCGATCAGCGGGGCGTTGTTCAGGTGGATGCCGGTGCCGGCGTCGCCCGACCCGGCGACCAGCTTCGAGCCGATGCCGCGGATCTGGAAGTTGTAGCCGGTGAAGTTCCCCTTGGAGAAGTTCACGTTCGGCACGGCCAGAACCAGGTTCGGGCCGCCGTCGATCTTGGATTTTTCGAGGGCGTTCTGGTCGAACGCCGAAACGGCGATCGGCACGTCCTGAAGGGCTTCTTCCTTCTTCTGCGCCGTGACGACCAGTTCCTCGATCACGTTCGCCCCGGCCGACTGGGCCAGTGCGGGCGTCGTGAACGCGGTGAGCGCCGAGGCGCAAACGCCCACGGCCAGCCAACTCCGAAGAGTGCGGGTATCCTTCATTTATTCCTCCCAGGGCGTCCGGGCTCTTGTGGCCCGTGGTCCGCCGTCACGCCGCTAAAGCGTATGCCGGCGAGGAGGCGGCGCAGCCCCCCGTTCAGCGTCCATGACGGTCCACCCGTGTTCGCTGACTGTCAACGTAAGCTAGGCCGCATAAGGGATTGCGGTGGGTACTGTGGCGCCCGGAACACCGAAGCTTCCCTAGGGTCGCTTCCCTGAGAGCCGGTTTCCGCCCATATGGGGCCGATGAACGACGGCGCTCTCGTGCTCTTTTCCGGCGGCCAGGATTCCACGGCGTGCCTCGCCTGGGCCCTGGCGCGCTACGACCGCGTGGAGACCCTGGGCTTCGACTATGGCCAGCGCCATGCGGTCGAACTGGAGGCCCGCCAGGCGGTCCGCGCGCGGATGGCGCGGGAGTTCCCGCAGTGGTCGCCCCGGCTGGGCGACGACCACATGCTGGACATCCGCACCTTCGGCGCCCTGGGCGGCACGGCCATGACCTCCGAGCGCGCCATCGAGATTACCGAAAAGGGCCTGCCCTCGACCTTCGTCCCCGGCCGCAACCTGGTGTTCCTGACCTACGCCGCCGCCCTGGCCGACCGGCGGGGGTTGAGTGTGCTGGTGGGCGGCATGTGCGAGACCGACTTCTCCGGCTACCCCGACTGCCGCCGCACGACGATCGACGCCATGGAAACGGCGCTGAACCTGGGCATGGAACAGGCCTTCCGCATCGAGACGCCACTGATGCGCCTGACCAAGGCCGAGACCTGGGCGCTGGCCAAGACCCTGGGCGGCGAGCCGCTGGTGGCGATCACCGTCGAGGAGAGCCACACCTGCTACCTGGGTGAGCGCGGAACGCTGCACGCCTGGGGCTTCGGCTGCGGGACCTGCCCGGCCTGCGAGCTGCGCCAGCGCGGCTACGAGGCCTGGGACGCGGACGGGCGCCCCTCCTTCGCCGAGGCCTCGGAGGGCAAGCCCGCGATACAGTCCTTCGAAGCGCCGCGAGGCGCGAAGTAGGATGAGCTACGCGGTCAAGGAGATCTTCCTGACGCTCCAGGGCGAGGGCGGTCAGGCGGGGCGTCCGGCGGTGTTCTGCCGCTTCGCCGGCTGCAACCTGTGGAGCGGGCTTGAGCGCGACCGGCCCAAGGCCGTCTGCACCTTCTGCGACACCGACTTCGTGGGGCTGGACGGGCCGGGGGGCGGGCGCTTCGCGGACGCGGACGCCCTGGTCGCCGCCGTGGAGGCCGCCTGGACGGGCGGGCCGGACAACCGCCTCACCGTGCTCACCGGCGGCGAGCCGCTGCTGCAGGTGGATCCCGCGCTGATCGACGCCCTGCACGCGCGCGGCTTCTCCGTCGCGCTTGAGACCAACGGCACGATCCCGGTCCCCGACGGTGTCGACTGGATCTGCGTCAGCCCCAAGGCCGATGCGCCGGTGGTGCAGACCCAGGGCCACGAGCTGAAGCTGGTCTATCCGCAGGACAAGGCCCAGCCGGCCCGCTTCGAGCACCTGGATTTCCAGCGCTTCCTGCTCCAGCCGATGGACGGCCCCGACCGGATCGCCAACACCGAGGCGGCGATCGCCTATTGCCTCAAGCACCCTCGGTGGCGTTTAAGCGTCCAAACCCACAAATACCTCGGCATCGCCTAGGCCTTACCGCCGGGCCGCCCAACCGCGTTTAAGATGAGCCAACCCACCTTCGAGATCACCAAGGCCGCGACCTTCGACGCGGCGCACTTTTTCGCCGAGGGGCCGGAGCACCGGCCCTATTCGAATATCCATGGCCACTCGTTCAAGGTCGAAGCCACCGTGCGCGGCCAGGCGCAGGAGCCGGTGGGCTGGGTCGCCGACCTGGCCGACCTGGACGCGGCGCTGAAGGCCGTGGCCGGTCAGCTGGACCATGGTCTGCTGAACGAGAAGCCCGGCCTGGACCGCCCGACGCTGGAACACCTCTGCCTCTATTTCGCGGAGCGGCTGAAGCCGACGTTCCCGGGCCTGTCGCGCATCGTCGTCTCGCGCCCGACGATCAGCGAGAGCTGCGCGCTCAGCCTCTAGCCGACCTGCTTCTGGTCGTCGCCGCTGCGACGGCGCGGGCCGCGATAGGCCGGATCGTTGCGGCGGCGAC
This sequence comes from Alphaproteobacteria bacterium, assembly GCA_018821435.1. Taxonomy (GTDB): domain Bacteria; phylum Pseudomonadota; class Alphaproteobacteria; order Caulobacterales; family Caulobacteraceae; genus Phenylobacterium. Next base: position 95,785 of record JAHJME010000029.1, on the reverse strand, counting down.
GGTCGGGGCCGAAGTAGTCGTCGGTCCGCACGAAGCTGCGCGGATGCTCGATCGCCTGGTGCAGCCGCTCGATCACGCCGCGCGCGGTCAGGGGCTTGGTCAGGAACTCGCTGACGCCGGCGTCGCGGGCCTCGTTCACCCGGGCGAACGTCGAATGGCCGGTGATCATGATCACGGGGGCCAGCTGGTTCGGGCTGTCCGGCGAATTGCGCAGCAGCCGCACGAAGTCGATGCCGTCCAGCGGCTGCATCGAGAGGTCGGTCATCACCAGGTCTATCGAATGGTCCCGCATCATCTGCAGGCCCTCGGCCCCGTCGTTGGCCTCGTAGATATGATAGACGCCGATGGCGCGCAGGATCTCCGCGAGGAGCACGCGCATGTAGTGGTTGTCGTCCACCAGCAGGATTTTCAGGAGGTCGTAACGCACGCGGCGATCTTACCGGTCCACGGTGGCGGGGGCCAATCACCAAGCGGTTGCGCGCGGTGAACGAGTTTCGTGGATTAGGGTGACCCGCGTTCGACGGTCAATCGAATATCGTGGTTACCCGAATGGAAACCGGTTTCCGTTCAGGGGGTTACTCGCCCGGAGAGGTAGTCCCGGCGGGTCGGTTCAACCGGCGGATGGTCCTGGCCGGTGGGCGCCGCGGCCGGTCTGGGCACGATGTCGCAGGAAGGCGTCGGCCAGCACGCAGGCGACCATGGCCTCGACGACGGGGACCGCGCGAATGCCGACGCAGGGGTCATGGCGGCCCTTGGTCCGCAGCTCGATCTCGTCGCCCGCCTCGTTGATGCTGCGCCGGAGCGAGAGGATCGAAGAGGTGGGTTTGAAGGCGACGCGCGCCGTGACCGCCTGCCCCGTGGAGATGCCCCCCAGCACGCCGCCTGCCTGATTTGACAGGAAAATCGGGCCGTCGTTGCCCATCCGCATCTCGTCGGCGTTCTCCTCGCCCGACAGCGCGGCGGACGCGAATCCGGCGCCGATCTCGACGCCCTTGGCCGCGTTGATCGACATCAGGGCCGAGGCCAGTTCGGCGTCCAGCTTGCCGTACAGCGGCGCGCCCCAGCCGGCGGGAACACCTGTTGCTTCCACGGCGACGACCGCGCCGGTCGACGACCCGGATTTGCGGATCTGCTCCAGGTGCGCTTCCCAGACCGGCACGATGGTCGGGTCTGGCGCCCAAAACGGGTTATCGCCGGTCGTCGAGAAGTCGATCCGGGCCGGATCGACGGCATGCGGGCCGATCTGCACGACCGCGCCGCGAATGGTGACGCCGTCCAGGATCTTCCGCGCCACCGCGCCCGCCGCCACCCGCGCCGCGGTCTCGCGCGCCGATTGCCGGCCGCCGCCGCGATAGTCGCGCACGCCGTACTTGGCGAAATAGGGGTAGTCGGCGTGGCCCGGCCGGAACGCCTGGGCGATCTCTGAATAGTCGCGGCTGCGCTGGTCGATGTTGTCGATGATCATCGAGATCGGCGTGCCGGTGGTCACCTGGCCATCCGTCCGATCGTCCTGGAACACGCCCGACAGGATGCGGACCGCGTCCGGTTCCTGGCGCTGGGTGACGAACTTGCCCTGGCCGGGACGGCGGTGGTCCAGCCACGGCTGGATGTCGGCTTCGGTCAGTTGGATCCCGGGGGGACAGCCGTCGATCACGCAGCCCAGCGCCGGCCCATGGCTCTCGCCCCAGGTGGTCACGCGGAACAGATGGCCGAAGGTGTTGTGCGACATGGCGCAGGTTCTCTAACCGCTTCGTCCGGCTCCGCCAAACGGGCGTGGATCAGATCCGCATGTCGACGAAGTTGCCCGTGGCGCTGATCGTGCCGACCGACGTGCGGCGCGCCGTCTCGACCAGGATCGCCGCTTCGGCCTGGATCCGGTCCTGGGCCGTCATCTTGTACATCGAGATCATGTCGACGCCGCGCTCGGCCATGACCTGGTCGCGCGCCTGTTCACGGGCCTCGGCCGCGTTCTGGACCGGCGCGACCGGGCGGACGTTCGAGACCTGGAAGTCCCGGGCGACCTGGCCGGTGATGCTGAAGCCGGCCGGCGTGTTCGCCACATCGGCCGCGGCGTAGGCCGAGCTGCGGGGCGTTGCGCCAATATGAAACGACGTCACGTTCATGCGACAGCACGTCGCAATGCGGGCGCCAGACACGACAACGGCGGCGGACCCCTGGGCCCGCCGCCGCGTCGTTGAGTTGGTGAAGGCTTACGCCGGCTGCTTCGGCGCGCTCGCGCCCGGCAGGACCGCGCGGTTCAGGTCGAAGAACTTCGGCGCCATCTTCGGCACCGCTTCCTCGAGGATCGACTGCACCGTCCAGCCCTCTTCCTTCGTCACCGTCTCGATCGGACGGGGTTGCGAGTAGAGGATGATGTTCTCGCCCGACGAGCCGAAGATCTGGCCCGACACATTGGCGGCCGCCGGCGTGACCATGGCCACCGAGAAGCGGGCCGGCTGATCGGCGCGGATCTTCTCGGCCATCACCGCGCGGCGGGCCGCGGCGGCTTCGTCCTTGATCGGCACCGACTGGGTCATCCGGGTCCAGGCGACCGGGGCCAGGCAGTTGGAGCGCACGTTGTTGCGCGCGCCTTCCATGGCGATGATCCGCGACAGGCCGGCGATGCCCATCTTGGCCGCGCCGTAGTTGGCCTGGCCGATGTTGCCGAACAGGCCCGACGTCGAGGTGAAGAACATGTAGGCGCCGTCGTTCTGCTCGCGGAACAGCTCGATGGTGGCGCGGGCCACGTTGAAGCTGCCGCGCATGTGGACGTTGATCACCGCGTCCCACTCGGCCTCGGTCATCTTGTGGAACATCACGTCGCGCAGGATGCCGGCCGGATTGATCACGGCGTGCAGGCCGCCGAATTCTTTCTTGGCCTGTTCGACCATGCCGTAGACGGCGTCCAGGTCGGTGACGCTGTCGGAGTTGGAGACGGCCTCGCCGCCGGCGGCGCGGATCTCGGCGGCGACGGATTCGGCCGGACCGGCCGAACCTTCGTCTTCGCCCTTCAAGCTGCCGCCCAGATCGTTGACTACGACCTTGGCGCCTTCCTGCGCCGCGATGAGGGCGCAGTCACGGCCGATGCCGTTGCCGCCGCCCGTAACCAGGACAACCTTGCCTTCCAATGCGCCCATGACCGTCAATCTCCCTTAATGAATGGGGAGAGGTCTATTCGAGGCGGTCGGCCCGGCGCAAGTCGGGGAACAGCTTCGCCCAGATGCCGGTGACCATCACCGCGCCCACGCCGCCGAAGATCGCCGCGCCCACCGGCCCCAGGATGCGCGCCACGACGCCGCTTTCGAACTCGCCCAGCTCGTTCGACGCGCCGATGAATACCGAGGAGACCGAGGCCACCCGGCCGCGCATGTGATCGGGGGTGACCAGCTGCACCAGCGTCTGGCGGACGAACACGCTCAGCATGTCGGCCCCGCCCAGCACCGCCAGCGCCGCCACCGATAGCCACAGCGACCTGGAGATCCCAAAGACGATGGTGGCCAGGCCGAACACGGCGACGCCGCCGAACATGAAGAGGCCGGCCTTGGCGCGGATCGGATTGGCCGCCAGCCACAGCGCCACCGCCGTCGCCCCGATGGCCGGGCCCGCGCGCAACAGGCCGAAGCCCTCGGCGCCCACGTGCAGCACGTCGCGGGCGAAGACCGGGAGCAGGGCGGTCGCCCCGCCCAGCAGCACGGCGAACAGGTCCAGCGAGATGGCCCCGAAGACGATCTTCTGCCGCCAGACGTAGGCCAGGCCTTCCTTGACCAACTGCCAGCGCGAGCCGGGCATCACCTCGGGCTTGGCGTTGGACCGGATGCTGGCCACCAGCACGGCCGACAGGCCATAGAGCGCGAAGGTGGTGAAATAGGCGGTCTCGGCCGAGCGAGCGACCAGGAAGCCCGCCGCCGCCGGGCCGCAGATCGACGCCGTCTGCCAGGCCAGCGAGTTCCAGGCGATGGCGCGCGGCAGCAGCTTGCGCGGGACCAGCATCGGCCCCAGCGCCGTGTTGGCCGGGGCGAAGAACGCCCGGCTGGCCCCGAACAGCGCCGCGATCACCAGCAGCAGGGCCGGGGAGGCATATCCATTCACCGTGGCGATCGCCAGGATCAGCACGCTGGTGATCTCGCCCGACAGGCACAGCAACAGCACCTTCTTGCGGTCGTAGCGGTCCGCCGCCTCGCCGGCCGGCAGGGTCAGCAGGAACACGGGCACGAAGGCGGCCAGGCCGATCATGCCGACCATCAGCGCGCTCTCCTCGACCGAGCGCTCCAGCCGGGCCAGGGCGTACATCTGCCAGCCCATGGCGACGCTCTGGATCTGGCTGGCGAAGCTGCCGAACCAGCGCGTGCCCCAGAACAGCAGGTAGTCGCGCTCCTTCAGAAGGGCGCGGGCGGACGGGACGGGTTCGTCGGAAGGCGGGAGGTCGACCATTGGCCGGCGCGACCCTGCCCTGCGCCGCCTATCGTCGCAACGGCGTTGACGCTTAAGCCTGCAGGTCCTATCTGCGCGCCTCCGATCCACGGCCGGGAAGGCCTTATCGATGCGACGACGTCCGCTGGCCTAAGCGCCATTGAACCCGCAACGGCCCCAGGCGTTCGAGCCCGGCGCCGAAACGTCGTCTTTCGGATCTAGAGATCGTCCCATGTCCTTGCAGCCCAACCGGCCTCCGCCGGAGCTCCTCCTCGTCAACGAAGCTCCGGCCCATGCGGTCGAGATCGAAGCCCTGCTGCACCGTGCGTTCGGCCCGGGCCGCTTCGCCAAGGTCTCGGAACGCGTCCGCGAGTTCGCCGACTTCGCCCCCGAGCTCAGCTTCTGCGCCATCGAGGCCGGCAAGGTCGTGGGCGTGGTCCGCATGTGGCGCGTGGCCGTCGGCGACCAGCCGGTGATGTTCCTGGGCCCCCTGGCGGTGGAGGAAAGCGAACGCCGCCACGGCCTGGGCGCCCAACTCGTCGAACGCGCCTGCCAGGCGTCGCAGGACGCCGGCGAGGCCGCCGTGCTCCTGGTCGGCGATCTCCCCTACTTCCAGCGCACCGGCTTCGCTATCGCCCCCGACGTGACCCTGCCCGGCCCGGTCGACGCCCGCCGCGTCCTCGCGCGGACCGTCGGCGACATGGCGCTCAGCGGCCCGGTCAAAGCCCGCTGATCCACCCTTCTGCCCTCCTCTTCATGGGGAGGGAAAAGGTCGGGCGTGCACGAAAGACTCAGCCGTCCTTGAGCCGACTCCGGCCGACGCCTACCTTGGTCCGATGGCGGACACCCCACCCAAACCCGGTCTCGACGGGATCGCAGCCGCCGCCAACCAGGCGCCGGGCCGTGGCCTGCCGCCCGTCCACTTGTGGAACCCCGCCCATTCCGGCGAGATCGACATCGTCATCAAGAAGGACGGCCGCTGGCTGCACGAGGGCGCGCAGGTCAGCCGCGAGGCGCTGGTGCGGCTGTTTTCCACCGTCCTGCGCAAGGATCCCGACGGCTTCCACCTGGTGACCCCGGTCGAGAAGATGCGGATCACCGTCGAGGACGCCCCGTTCATCGCGACGCGCGTGGACCGGGACGGCGAGGCGCTGCGCTTCCTCACCAACGTCGGCGACGAGGTCGAGGCCGGCCCCGAGAACGCCATCCGTGTCGAGGTGGGCAAGGACGGCGAGCCCCGGCCCTACATCCACGTCCGCCGCGGCCTGGAGGCGCTGATCTCCCGGCCCGTGTTCTACGAACTGGTGGAAATGGCCCAGGCGCGCGACACGCCCGACGGCGAGACCCTGGGCGTCGCCTCGAACGGCGCGTGGTTCCCGGTTGGACCGCCCGAGGCGCACCGCCTGTGACCGACGCCGCGCCGCATCCGCTGCACGACTGGATCGCCGAGCACCTGGACCCGCTGCACGACAGCGCGGTGGCGGGCGGCCCGCGCAAATCCGATTTCGACCTGACGCCGGGGGGCTGGAGCGACACGCCGCTGGACAAGCTGACGCCGGCGGCCGTGCTGATCGGCCTGGTCGAGCGCGAGGCGGGGCCCACCGTCCTGCTCACCCGCCGCTCGGACACGATGCGCAGCCACACCGGCCAGGTCGCCCTGCCAGGCGGTCGCGTCGACCCCGGCGAGCGGCCCTGGGAGACCGCCCTGCGCGAGGCTCACGAGGAGGTCGGCCTGGAGCCGCGCTTCGTCAGCCTGGTGGGCCTGTCGACGCCCTACCAGACCGGCACCGGCTATCTGATCACCCCGGTGGTCGGCTTCGTGCGCGCCGGCTTCGAGCTCAAGGCCAATCCCGACGAGGTGGCCGACATCTTCGAGACGCCCTTCAGCTTCCTGATGGACCTCGCCAACTACGAGGAACATGAGCGCGAGATGCCCGGCGGCGAGAAACGACGCTTCTACGCGGCCACCCACGACGAGCGCTACATCTGGGGCGCCACGGCCGGCATCCTGCGTGCGCTGTACGAGCGCCTCTACGGGGCCGCTCTTGCTTAAGCAGATCCTCATCCGGGGCGCGCTGGCGGCGGTCCCCTTCGTCCTGTGGTTCGCGTGGGCCGCCTGGGCGCGGCGCACGGGGCGGCCGATGGGCTCGACCCCCTGGCCATGGCTGGTCGCGGCCGGGGCGGCATTGCTCGCCCTGTCCTTGATGGCGACGGTGGTCTTCCATAGTGACAACCGCGGCGAGCGCTATGTCCCGGGCGAGTCCACGCCGGACGGCCGCGTCACCAAGGGCTATTTCGAAAAGCGATGACCGACAGCCTGGGCCAGCCGCACTGGATGACCGCGCCGCACACCGTCGCGGTGCTCGACGCCCTGGAGGCTGAAGGTGGGGCCGACTGCGCCCGGTTCGTCGGCGGCGCGGTGCGCAACGCCCTGGTCGGCCGCCCCATCGACGACCTGGACATCGCCACGACGCTGACGCCCGATCGGGTGATGGCGGCGCTGAAGGCGGCGGGCCTGCGGGCCGTTCCCACCGGCATCGATCACGGCACGGTCACGGCCGTCTCCAACCATGTGCCGCATGAGATCACCACCCTGCGCCGCGACGTCACCACCGATGGGCGCCGCGCCACCGTGGCCTTCACCGACGACTGGGCCGAGGACGCCGGCCGGCGCGACTTCACGCTGAATTCGCTCTACGCGCGGCGCGACGGGACCATCTTCGACCCCACCGGCCACGGCGTGGCCGACGCCAAGGCGGGCCGCATCGTCTTCGTCGGCGAACCCGCCCAGCGGCTGCGCGAGGATCACCTGCGCAACCTGCGCTTCTTCCGCTTCTACGCCTGGTTCGGGAAGGGGCCGCCAGACACCGCCGCCGTCGCCGCCTGCGCGGCGCTGAAGGATAGCGTCGACGACCTCTCCGCCGAGCGCGTCTCGAAGGAACTGCTGAAGCTGCTGGCCGCCGACGATCCGCGCCCCGCCGTCCGGCTGATGGCCGAGACCGGCGTGCTGGCGGTGATCCTCAAGGGGCCGGCGAACCTTCCCCGGTTCGAGGCCATCTGCGAGATCGAGGCCGACCAGCTCTTCGAGACCGACCCGGTCCTGCGCCTGGCCGCCCTGCTGCCCGACGACCAGCTCGCCGCGGGCCGGCTGGCCGAGCGCCTGCGCCTGTCGAACCCCGATCGCGACCGGCTGATCGCCGCCCTCTCGCCGACCCCTGTGTTGAAGAGTTGGATGAGCCCACGCGAGATCCGCCGTGAGGTCTACCGCATCGGCCAGCCCACCTTCCGCGACCGTGCGAAGCTCGCCTGGGCCGCGTCGCCCCGGTCGGCCACCACCATGCAATGGCGCGGCCTCATCGCCCTGGTGGAGGGCTGGAGCCCGCCCACGCTGCCCTTGACGGGCCAGGAGATCATGAGCGCCGGCGTGCCCAAGGGCCCGATGGTCGGCCAGGTGATGCGCGAGGTCGAGGACTGGTGGATCGACCACGACTTCCTCGACGACAAGATGTCGATCATCGAGAAGCTGAAGGCGGTGGCTCAGGGGCTGGCCTATTGAAGGTCGGCATCCTCAAGACCGGCCGGCCGCCGAAGCCCGCGATCCCGCAGTTCGGGACCTATCCCGACATGTTCATGGACCTCTTGGGCCGCGCGACCCACGACTGGCGCGTCTACGCCGCCGACGAGGGCGAGTATCCCGCCCAGCCGGAGGACTGCGACGCCTACATCGTCACCGGCTCGTCGTCCGGGGTCTATGAGACCGACCCGTGGATCGGCCAGCTTCTGGACTGGCTGCGCGCCGCCAAGGGCCGGACCAAGCTGGTCGGGGTCTGCTTCGGCCACCAGGCCATGGCCCAGGCCTTCGGCGGCCAGGTGATCAAGTCGCCCAAGGGCTGGGCCATCGGCGAGCAGGACTATCGCGTCTTGAAGCGCGAACCGTGGATGGACGACGCCGCCCGCTTCCGCTTGCCGGGCTCACACCAGGACCAGGTCGTCGGCCTGCCGCCCAACGTCGAGGTGATCGCCGCCAGCGACTTCACGCCCATGGGCGCCCTGGCCTGGCGCGACCAGCCGGCGATCTCGATGCAACTCCACCCGGAGTTCGAACCCGCCTACGCCAAGGCCCTGATCGAGGCCCGCCGCGGCAAGGTCTATTCCGACGCCGAAGCCGACGGCGCGATCGCCAGCTATGCCGGCCTCGACGACCGGGCGCGGGTGGGGCGGTGGATCAACGTGTTCCTAGGTAGCTGAACTCCCAACCTCTTGCTCGTCATCGCCCGGCTCGTCCGGGCGACCCATGATCACCTGATGGCGCAGAAGGCCTGCGGCGTCGCCGTGCCGGACATCCTGATGCGGAGATCATGGGTGGCCCGGACAAGCCGGGCCATGACGATCAAAATTGAATTCAGCTCCAGGCCACCATCGGCGGCATCGAGCTCAGGATGGTCTCGATGTTCCCGCCGGCCTTCAGGCCGAACATGGTGCCCCGGTCGTACAGCAGGTTGAACTCGACGTAGCGGCCGCGCCGGATGAGCTGTTCCTGCCGCTCGGCCTCGCCCCACGGCTCGCTCATCCGGTGGCGGACGATCTTGGGATAGACGTCCAGGAACGCCTCGCCGACCGCGCGGGTGAAGGCGAAGTCCTTTTCGAAGTCGCCGGTGTTGTGGCGGTCGTAGAAGATGCCGCCCACGCCGCGCGTCTCCTTGCGATGCGGCAGATAGAAGTACTCGTCGCACCAGGCCTTGTACTTCGGGTGCCATTCCGGATCGAACGGGTCGCAAGCGCCCTTCATGGCGGCGTGGAACAGCTTGGCGTCGTCCGCCTCCTCGCTGCGCTGCTCGTCCAGCATCGGCGTCAGGTCGGCGCCGCCGCCGAACCAGCTCTCGGCCGTCGACAGGAAGCGGGTGTTCATGTGCACCGTCGGCACGCGCGGGCTGCGCGGGTGGACGATCAGGCTGATGCTGGCCGAGACATAGGAGGGGTCCTTGTCGGCGCCCGGCATGGTCGCCGCCATCTCCGGCGAGAACTTGGCCAGGGCCGCCGAGCTGTGCACCGCCGCCTTTTCGAACAACCGGCCCTTGAAGAACGCGCCGATGCCGCCGCCGACGCCGGTCTCCCGCGTCCAGGGCTTCATCTGGAACTGGCCGGCCGGCTCCGGGTACAGCTCGGGCGGCGCCTCGGCGTCCAGTCGCTCCAATTCGGCGCAGATGCGCGTCTGCAGGGCTTCGAACCAGTCCTTGGCGCGATCGCGGCGGGCGAGGATTTCGGGAGGCAGGCTGGACATGCGGCTAGTCTGTTCGCTGGACGGTCGGAAAGGCGTTGATCTGCCTCAAGGCTTCGCCGAGCGCCAGTGTCGCGGCGGTGACGAGGTTCAGCGAACGCGCGCCGGCGGCCAGCGGGATCAGCAGGCGCGCATCCGCCGCGGCGTGCACCTCGTCGGGCGCCCCTGCGCTTTCCCGACCGAACAGCAGTGTGTCGGCGGCGCGGAACGCGAAATCGTGGAACGGCGTCGCGCCGCGCGTCGTGAACAGCACCAGCCGCCCCGTCTGCGCCTGATCGACGCGGAAGTCGGCCCAGCCGGCATGGCGTTTCACCTCGGCGATGGCCGCATAATCCATGGCCGCACGCCGGATCGCGGCGTCGCTCAAAGGGAAGCCGCAGGGCTCGATCACGTCCAGCGGAACGCCCAGGCAAGCGGCGAGCCGTATCGCGGCGCCCAGGTTTTGCGGAATGTCCGGTTGAAAAAGGGCCAAACGCATTCTAAGGCCTCTCGCGATCGGGCGTGGCCGGGGCGCAGGGGCACGAATCGCGGTTGGGCGGACAAGCTGTTCGCATTCCTTCCGTGTTAACGTGCTCAGCCCCCGACCGCTCTCGGAAACGGCGCGTCCAGCCTGTCTGGTCCGGGCCGCAAGCTTAAAGGTCCTCCGGCGCGTCGTGGGGGCCTCTATTCGAAGGGTAGCTTCAAGGTGGCCGACACCGTCGTGGGCGCAACTCCCGACCCGCACGCTCCGGGCGATGACCCGAGCCGTCGCGACTTCATTCACATCGCCGCCGGCGCCGCCGCGGCGGGCGCCGTCGTGGCCCTCGTCTGGCCGCTCGTCGACCAGATGAACCCGGCCGGCGACACGCTGGCGCTCGCCTCGATCGAGTTCGACCTGGGTAAGGTCGAGCCCGGCCAGCAGGTGGTCGTGAAGTGGCGCGGCAAGCCGCTGTTCGTCCGCAACCGCATGCCCGAGCAGATCGCGGCCGCGGTGAAGGACGACCACGCGGAACTCCGCGACCCGGCCACCGACGAAAGCCGTCACAAGCCCGGCAAGCCCCAGTGGCTGATCCTGGTCGGCACCTGCACCCACCTGGGTTGCGTGCCCACGGTCGGCGGCGGCGACTACGGCGGCTGGTTCTGCCCCTGCCACGGTTCGCACTACGACCTGTCCGGCCGGATCCGTAAGGGCCCCGCGCCGAAGAACCTGGTCGTGCCGGACTACGCCTTCCTCTCCGACACCAAGATCAAGGTGGGCTGAACCCGATGAGCGGACATTCAACCTACGAGCCGAAGACCGGCATCGAGCGCTGGCTCGACACCCGGCTGCCGATCGTGCGCTTCGCGCATGACACGGCGCTCAGCTTCCCGACCCCGAAGAACCTGAACTACTGGTGGACCTTCGGCGGCATCCTGGCGCTCATGCTGGGCATCCAGCTGGTCACGGGCATCGTCCTGGCCATGCACTACGTGCCGCACGTGGACTACGCCTTCGCTTCGGTCGAACGCATCATGCGCGACGTCAACTACGGTTGGCTGATCCGCTACATGCACGCCAATGGCGCCTCGATGTTCTTCCTGGCGGTCTACATCCACATGATCCGCAACCTCTACTACGGCTCCTACAAGGCGCCCCGTGAGGTGCTGTGGATCCTGGGTTGCCTGATCTATCTCGCCATGATGGCCACGGCCTTCATCGGCTACGTGCTGCCCTGGGGTCAGATGAGCTTCCACGGCGCGGTCGTGATCACCAACCTGTTCGGTGCGCTACCGATCATCGGCACGCCGATCACCACCTGGCTGTGGGGCGGCTTCGCGGTCGACAACCCGACGCTGAACCGCTTCTTCTCGCTGCACTACCTGCTGCCCTTCGTGATCGCGGGCCTCGTGGTCCTGCACATCTGGGCGCTGCACGTGCCGGGGAACAACAACCCGACCGGCGTCAACGTGAAGTCCGAAAACGACACCGTGCCCTTCCACCCGTACTACACGGTGAAGGACGGCTTCGCGATCGCGGTCTTCATGCTGCTGTACGCCAGCTTCGTGTTCTACAACCCGAACGTCCTGGGCCACGCCGACAACTACATCCCGGCCAACCCGCTGGTGACGCCCGCGCACATCGTGCCGGAATGGTACTTCCTGCCGTTCTACGCGATCCTGCGGGCGGTCCCGGACAAGCTGGGCGGCGTGCTGCTGATGTTCGGCGCCATCGCCACCCTGTTCGTCCTGCCCTGGCTGGACACGTCCAAGGTGCGCTCCATGCGCTACCGTCCGACGGCGCGGCTGTACTTCTTCATCTTCGTCCTGGCCGCCCTGGTCCTGGGCTTCTGCGGCGGCAAGCTGCCCGACGATCCGGTGATCTTCCAGCCCAGCGGCCTGATGCTGCTGGACGCGGACATCAACAGCTTCGTCTGGCTGAGCCGCGTCGCCACGCTCTACTTCTTCGCCTACTTCTGGATCATCCTGCCCGTCCTCGGCCTCACGGAAACCCCGCTGCCGGTGCCGGAATCGATCTCGGAACCTGTCCTGTCGCATCCCGCCACGACGCCCGCGGGCGCGGTGGCGTCGCCTGAAAAGAGGGGCTGAGCCTAATGCTGCGCAAAGCTATCGCGCTCGCGGCGCTGGGGCTCGCCTTCCTGGGAAGCCCCGCGCTCGCCGCCCACCCCAAGCCGGTGGAACGTGACGTCGCCTGGTCCTTCGATGGTCCGTTCGGCAAGTTCGACACCGCCCAGCTCCAGCGGGGCTACAAGGTCTATCGCGAGGTCTGCGCGGCCTGCCACTCGATGCACCTGCTCTCGTTCCGGAACCTGGGCGAGAAGGGCGGGCCGTTCTACGACCCCGAGTATCCGAACTCGAACGACAACCCGTATGTGAAGTCGCTGGCCAAGGACATTCAGGTCCCGGACATCGACCAGGATACGGGCGATGCGATCACCCGCCCGGCCATGCCGGCCGACCGCTTCCCCTCGCCGTTCCCGAACGAGCCCGCGGCGCGGGCCTCGAACGGCGGCGCCCTGCCGCCGGACCTCTCGGTGATCGCCAAGGGTCGCGAAGGCGGGCCGAACTACATCTACTCGCTGATGACCGGCTATCGCGACGCGCCGGCCGGCCTGACGCTCAGCCCCGGCCAGCACTACAACGTCTCGATGAACGGCGACCTGACCAGCGCCTGGAAGGGCGACCATCACAAGGTGCCCCCGGGCGGCGTCGTCGCCATGCCCCCGCCGCTGGCGGCCGGCAAGGTCACGTTCGACGACGGCAGCCCGTCCACGGTCGAGCAACAGGCCAAGGACGTCTCGGCGTTCCTCTACTGGGCCGCCGAGCCCAAGATGATGGAGCGCAAGCAGTTCGGCCTGGGCGCCATGATCTACCTGCTGTTCTTCACGGTGCTGCTGTACTTCAGCTATCGCCGAATCTGGAAGAACGTCGCCCACTAGGGCTCGACGCCAGCACAAGCTCGAAGGGCCCCGGATCACTCCGGGGCCCTTTTCGCATGAACAATCGCTAAGTTGCGCGAACGCTGTCACGCGGGCCAAACGGCGCGGCCCGAGGAAAGCTCTGCCATGACGCGTCCGCCTGTTCTGCCTCCGCTGGCTTTCGCCGGCCTGTATGTCGCGCTTTGGGGCGGCTCGACGGCCTATCTGGCGTTCAAGGGCGCGGACTGGACCTTCCCGCTCATCTCACTGGGGATCTTCGGCCTGGCGCTGTCGGGGCTGGCTTGGGTTCTGACCCGCGCCGCCCGCCCGCCCGCGATCCTGGTCCAGCGGCCCACGGTCGAATTGGCCGCCGTGCTGGCGTTCCTGGCGATCTATGCCGTGGGCTTCCTCGGCTACGGCATGACCTTCGTGAAGGGCGTCTTCCCGCCGGGCCCGCAGCAGGAGGTGCTGGTGGCGGGCGCCAAGCTCCTGGTCCACGTGGCGCTGCCCGCGCTGCTGCTGGCGGCCCTGGGCGCTCGGTTGGCCCCGCTGTTCGCCGCCCGCGCCAACAAGCTCGGCTTCTGGCCGCCATTGCTGGTGCTGGCGGCCATCCTCACCGCGCTCCTGGCGGTGGTGACGCCCAGCCTGCAACAGATCTCCGGCCTGCACCCCTCGGTGCTCACCCTCGCCTGGGCGGCCCCCATCAGCTTCATCTGGATCGCCCTGGAGGCGGGTCTCGCCGAAGAGTTCCTGTTCCGCGCCGTGTTGCAGACCCGCCTGGCCGCCGTCCTGCGCAGCGAGCTCGGCGCCGTCGTCCTCGGCGCCCTGATCTTCGCCCTGGCCCACGTGCCCGGCCTCTACCTGCGCGGCGCGCCGGGCGTGGACGGCTACTCCACCGACCCGCTGCAGGTCGCGGCGTTCACCATCGCCACGCTGTCGCCCATCGCCATCCTGTTCGGCGTCCTGTGGACCCGCACGCGCAGCCTGCTGCTGGTCGTCCTGCTCCACGCGACGGTGGACTTCCTGCCCAACCTCGCCGAGTTCCTGCACACCTGGGCCTAGCGCCATCGGCGGTTCGCTTGAGCGAAGGACCTAACGCACCGGGTCCACGATCAGCCGCGCGCCGGGGAAGTCGAACCGCAGCCGGAAGTGCGCCAGCACCGAGGCGCCCAGCACGCCGACGACGTCACCCTCCGGCTTCATCAGTCCGGTCGCCACGTCGCGCCCCGTGGCCCCGGCGAAGTCCACCTGGGGCAGTCGCGCCAGCCATACCCCTTGCGGATAGAGCTCCTTGGCGTCCGTGGCGCCGGGTGTCTGCGCCAGGTCGTCGGCCAACCGAACCGGCACATTGGCGCCCGTGGCGATCACGAACCGGCCTGCGATCTGGTGCGCATCGTCCGACACCGCGGCCTCGGCCGTCGGCCGCCCCAGGTCCCAGCCCAGCGCCAGGGTCCGGCCGGCGAAGCGTGGCGTCTCGCCCGCCGACGAGAGGCGCAGGCGGCAAGGCGCGTAGGTCACGTCCACCACGAAGCCCTTCAGCGCGTCGGCCCCGATCACCCCAGCCACCGGCGTCGGCAGGTTCCAGGTGCGGATGTCCAGGTCGGCGACCTTGAGCGGCAGCGCCTTCACCGTCTGGCCCGCCAGCCGCACGTCGCCGGTGAGGTCGGTGTCGGCGATGCCCTCGGCCTGGGCCTTGGTCTCGTGCAGAGCGCTCTGCGCCGCCCCCGTGTCGATGATGTAGTCGCCGGCGATCCCCGCCATCACACCGGGCGCCACCAGCGCGCCCCGCTCGAACCGGCAGGCGATCTCGCCCGCGCTCGCGGGTCCCGCCGCCAGGAGCGCCAGCACGCCGAAGGGAAGGGGACTCAACTGGGCCACGGCCGACCATAGCGCGACTTTCCGCCTTACGGCCGCCCTCTCTTGCGCCCTACATTGCGGGAATGCCCCACACGCCCGCCTGGCGGAACTTCAAGCGCACCCAGGACCTGACGGTCGTCACCGCGGCCCTGATCTACGCCGGGGCGGTCGTGAACGCCTTCGAGCGGCTGCCGGGCGGCGCGGAGCTGATCACCCAGCGCACCCTGATCTGGCCGGCGGTGTTCCTCAGCCTGTCGTTCACCTCGCCGCTGCTGATCGGCGCCGTGCGCCGGCCGCTGGCGCGCTATGTCTGGATCAGCTTCCAGGCGGGCTTCGGCCAGAACGTGCGCTCCATCCTCTCCGGCGTGCTGCTGCTGGGCGGCGCGGCGGCGCTGATCTACTGGCAGATCTCGAACGCGGCGAGCGGGGGCCGCTATCCCGCCGGCGTGTTCTCCGGCTATGCGGCCGGCATCGGCATCCTGGCCGCCCAGGCGACCCTGGTGCGGGTGCTGGAGAAGCATCCCGACGTGAAGAAGCAGATCGAACTCTAGACGTCGCCGCCACGGCCGGCGCCGTTGCGGGCGAAGAGGGCCATGGTGCGCAGGTGTGACAGCCGGGCGCTGTCGGCGTGGAAGCCGTTGGGCGCCACGAAGGCGTGGCCGGCCTCGTACATATAGACCGGCAGGTCCGGGTGGGCGGCGCGGATGGCCTCCACATCGGCCGGCGGGATCAGCTCGTCGGTCTTGCCCAGGTGCAGGATGGTCGGAACCTTGGGCGTCTCATCCAGGTAATCGGTGATCTGGCCGCCGTAGTACGACGCCACCGCCGACAGGCCGGTGCAGCGCGCGGCGGCCAGCCAGGCCGTGGTGCCGCCGAAGCAGAAGCCCAGCAGGAACGTCTGCGGCGCCAGCGCGTCGATGGACGCCTGCACCAAGTCCAGCACGTCGGCGCCCCAGTGGGTGGCCCGGGCGAAGCCGTCCTGGCGCGGATAGAGCGCCGGGTCGGTGTTCTGTTCGGCGAAGCCTTTGCCCAGCCGATCGAACAGGCTGGGGACCAGGGTCTCGTAGCCGTCCTCGGCGAAGCCGTCGGCCAACTCGCGCAGGTGGGGCGTGACGCCCCAGATCGCGTGGCAGATCACCAGCCCGCCGCGACGCGCATCGGTGGGAACCGCGCGGTAGGCGTCGAAGGCGAAGCCGTCCTTCGCGCTCCGAAGCTGGACGGTCTCGCCCACGCCTCAGGCCTTGTCGAACAGCTCAAGGGTCCGGTGACGGGCCAGGTCGGCGGCCTCGGCGTTGTAGCGCTCGGGGCTCTCGTTGTTGAAGCCGTGGCCGGCGCCTTCGTAGATGTAGACCGGCACGTCGGGATTGCTCTCGGCCATCGCGGCGGCCACATCGTCGGCGGGGATGCCGGCGTCGGTGCGGCCCAGGTGGACGATGACCGGGCACAGCGGCTTCAGCGCCGCATTCGCCTGCACCAGGCTGCCGTAGTAGCTGGACGCGGCGGCCAGGCCCTCGACCTTGGCCGCCGACAGCCAGGCCAACGAGCCGCCGTAGCAGTAGCCCACCACGTGGACCTTGCCGCCGTGCTTGTTCAGGAAGTCGCGGCAGGCGGCGATGTCGCCCAGCGCCTGATCCAGCGGGGTGGCCCGCGCGTGGCCGATGCCGGCCTGCAGGCCCGCCGGATCGTGCTCGGCGGTGAAGTTCCGCTGCAGCCGGTCGAACAGCGACGGCGCGATCGCCTCGTAGCCCATCTTGGCCCAGCGCTCGACGTCGGCCCGCACGTGGCGGTCGATGCCGAAGATCTCCTGCAGCACGATCACCCCGCCCTTGTGCGGCGTGAAGGCGGGCTCGTGGTAGGCGCTGAACTCGAAGCCGTCGGTCCCGGCCAGGGTGATCGTCTCGCCCATCGGAAGCCTCTCCTAGACGTTGAAGCGGAAGTTCAGCACGTCGCCGTCGCGGACGACATACTCCTTGCCTTCCTGCCGGAACTTGCCGGCCTCCCGCGCGCCGGCTTCGCCCTTGAGGCTCACATAGTCCTCGTAGGCGATGGTCTCGGCGCGGATGAAGCCCTTCTCGAAATCGGTGTGGATCACGCCGGCGGCCTGCGGGGCGGTGTCGCCCTTGTGGATCGTCCAGGCGCGGGCTTCCTTGGGGCCGACCGTGAAATAGGTCTGCAGGCCCAGCAGGTGATAGGCCTCGCGGATCAGCTTGTTTAGGCCGGGCTCGCTGAGGCCCAGGGTCTCCAGGAACTCGGCGCGCTCGGCCGGGTCCAGCATGGCGATCTCGCTCTCGATCTGGGCGGAGATAGCCACATGATCGGCGCCGTCGCGGGCCGCGCGTTCGGCCACCAGCTTCGACATCTCGTTGCCGTCGGCGGCGGAGCCTTCATCGACGTTGGAGACGTAGAGGGCGGGCTTGGAGGTGAGGAGCTGCAGCATCTGCCAGGCCTTGGCGTCCTCGGCGGACACCTCGGCCTTCCGGGCCGGACGGCCCGCGTTCAGTTCCTTCAGCGCCAGCTGCACCAGCTTCAGCGTCAGCGCGCTCTCTTTGTCGCCGGCCTTGGCGCGCTTTTCGAGGTTGTTGACCCGCTTTTCCAGGCTCTCGAGGTCGGCCAGCATCAGCTCGGTCTCGATGGTCTCCAGGTCGGACAGCGGGTCGACCTTGCCCTCGACGTGGGTGATGTCGTCGTCGATGAAACAGCGGGCCACGAAGGACACGGCGTCGCAGTCGCGGATGTTGGCCAGGAACTGGTTGCCCAGGCCTTCGCCCTTCGACGCCCCGCGCACCAGGCCGGCGATGTCGACGAAGTTGATCCGCGCCGGGATGATCTCCTTCGACGGGATGATCGCGGCCAGCGCGTCCAGGCGCGGCTCCGGCACCGCCACGTCGCCCGTATTGGGCTCGATGGTGCAGAACGGATAGTTCGCCGCCTGGGCGGCCGCCGTCTGCGTCAGGGCGTTGAACAGGGTCGATTTGCCGACGTTCGGCAACCCGACGATGGCGACTTTCAGAGCCATGGAAGGTGCGGTTCCTAGAGAGAAGGCGCCGCACCTAGCACGGACCACCCGCCGCGCGAAGCGGCGCGGCGGGGAGGCGGGTTGCGGAAGGCTAGGCGGCCTGGGCCGCTTCGTCCTTCAGGGACTGCATGTCGATCACGAAGCGGTACTTCACGTCGCTCTTCAGCATGCGGGCGTAGGCGGCTTCGATGTCCTGCATCGGGATGATCTCGATGTCGGAGGCGGCATAGGCGTGGGCTTGCATGGGGAGGTCCTGGTCGATTGGAGGCCTCCGCCTTTGGGGGCGGAGGCCGGGTAAGCTGACTGTTGGAAGCGGACTAGAAGGTCTCGCCGACCATCTGCTCGCTCTTGGCCCACAGCGCCTTGGCGTTGGCGGCGTCGAGGGCATAGGGACGGACGCCGCCACGGATGCCGTCGCCGTCGACGACCTCGGCCACGTGGCAGTCCTCGCAGTAGAGGCCGCCCACCTCATCCACCGGCGCTACGACGCCGGCCCAGACCGAGGTGGCGGCGCCCTGCGGGATGGTCTTCCATTCAAACGCGGCGACGCCGGCTTTTTCATTGGCGGCCGTGATGTCCTTCACGAGGCTGGCCATGTCCTCCGGCGTCATGTGCCGGCCGAGTTCGGTCTGGATGCCGCCGGGGTGGACGGCGACCGCGCGGACGCCGCGATCCTTGTGCCGGCGATCGAACTCCACCGCGAACAGGACATTGGCGGTCTTGGAGCGGCCGTAGGCGCCGAACGGCGTGTAGTTCGTGGTCTCGAAGTTCGGGTCGTCCAGGTTCACGTCCGAGAACCGGTGGCCGGCCGAGGCCAGGTTCACCAGCCGCGACCCCGGCTTCATCAGCGAGGCGATGCGGTTCACGAAGACGAAGTGGCCCAGGTGGTTGGTGCCGAACTGGGTCTCAAAGCCGTCGGCGGTCTTGCCGAAGGGCGTGGCCATGACCCCGGCGTTGGCGATCACCAGGTCGAACTCGCGGCCATCCGCCAGCAGCGCATCGGCGGCGGCGCGGACGCTGGCCAGGGAGGCGAGGTCCAGCTCGATCAACTCCAGCCCGCCGCCGTTCGCGGCTTGGTCGCGGACCACCTGGGTGGCGGTCTTGGCTTTGTCGAGGTCGCGGGCGGCGCCGACGACCTGCGCGCCGTGGGCGGCCAGGACGCGGGCGGTCTCGACGCCCAGGCCGGCGGAGGCGCCGGTCACCAGGATGCGCTTGCCGCTGAGGTCCACACCGTCCAGCACGTCGTCCGTGGTCGAGGTGGCTCCGAATGTCTTGGTCATGGTCGTTCTCCGTCCGAGGCGTTTTGGCTTGGCTCCAATTTGGGCGCGCAGGGCGACGGGCGCACGCCCGATCGGCTCGACTTCTTGCCTGATAATCTCAAGGCGCGTGTCGCGCGGGTGACGCCGCCTTGCGTAACGGCTGTAACGATCCGATCTTGGCGGCCATGGAAGCCCAGCTCGACGAACTCCTGGCCCTGGTCTCGCGCCACGCGGTGGACTTAGGCACGCCCACCCCCATGCCGCGGATCACGCTCAACACCTGGTCCGAGCCCACCGACCTTAGGCCCGGCCTGTTCGAGCCCATGCTGTGCCTGGTGCTGCAGGGCGCCAAGGAGGTGGTCCTGGGCGAGCGCAGCCTGCGCTACGACCGCGCCTCGTACTTCGTGGCCTCCATCGAGCTGGCGGCGTCCGGGCGGATCAGCGAGGCCAGCCGCGAGAAGCCTTACGTCTCCGTGGCTATGGCGCTGAATCGCGACGCCTTGGCGGCGCTGCTGCCCGAGGTGGACGCCGCGCGGTCCGAAGCGGGCGTGGCCGGCTTCGGCGTCAGTCCGATCACCCCCGAACTGGTCGACGCCTGGCTGCGGATGATGCGCCTGCTGGAACGACCGCAGGACATCCCCATCCTGGCCCCGATGCTGGAGCGCGAGATCCTCTACCGCCTGTTCCAGGGGCCCCAGGCCGAGACCCTGCGTCAGATCGCTTGCGCCGACAGCCGTCTCTCCCAGGTGCGCCGGGTGATCGTCGAGATCCGCGACCAGTACGACCGGCCGCTGCGCATCGAGGCCCTGGCCGACCTGGCGGGCATGAGTCTGGCCTCGTTCCACCGTCACTTCCGCGCCGCCACGGGGATGAGCCCGTTGCAGTTCCAGAAGAGCCTGCGGCTGCAACAGGCCCGGCGACTGCTGATCGCCGACCACGACGCCTCGCGCGCCGGCTACGCCGTGGGCTACGAGAGCGCGTCGCAGTTCAGCCGGGAATACGCCCGCCTGTTCGGCGTGCCCCCGGCGCGGGACGCCCAGCGCCTGCGCGGCGACCCGACCGCGCTTGCCAACGCCTGACGATCAGTCGCGCAACAGGGCTTGAACGGCCGCGATGTCGATCTGGCTCGCCGCCGCGAGCAGGCGCTGCCGCTCCTGGTCGTCGCCGATCCTGCCGCGTTGGAGCACGCCCAGGGTGATGACGCGGGCCTGGGTGGCCGCGCCCGAGCCGGAGGCCAGGGCGGGGTTCAGCCTGCCCTTGGCCGAGCCATCTCCCGCCGGCAGGTAAGCCGGGACGCCGGGCGGCGTGATGACGACGTAGTCGCGGCCGGCCCGGCTGAACCGCAGCACGCCGTCACGCGCCTGGCGCGGCTGGGGCAGCTCGAAGAGGCCGGCGTCGTCGATGAAGCCGAAGGCCGCTTCGGGCTTGTTGATCGTATAGATCAGGGCCGGCCCCTCGCCGTCGCCGGGATAGCGCCCCTGGGCGTCGGGCTTGCCGCGGGTCACGTTGATCCGCCGCGAGATCAGCGATCCCCAGACCTGGTCGGGATCGCCGGCCCGCGAGGCCACCGGGCGATCCAGCACGACGCTGGCATGCAGGGCGAAGCCGCGCGGATCGGCCAGCGCCGGGACCTTCAGGATCATGTCGCGCAACCTGACACCCTTGGCCTGGAGCGGCGTCTTGTCGGCGGGCGCGGCTGTGGGGCGCGAGCGGTTGTAGGTGAAGTCGATCTGGCCGGGCGCCGCGGCGGAGGCGGCGTCCTGCGGCATTGGCTGGGCGAGGGCCGGGACCGTGAGGACGCTGGCGGCGATGAGGGCAAGGGCGGAGGAGCGCAGGGTCATGGGGCGCGGATTGATCACGCCCGACGGCCGTGTGCGAGGCGGCTTCGATGAAGCGCGCGGGCGCGCGACGAACGACCTAGCTCTCGGAGAGCGCCTTGGCGGCCAGATCGCGCCAGTGCTTGCCTTCGCGGCGGAACTGGGCGGCCAGCTTGGTCAGGCGCTTGTCCATCTCGGCGATGGCGGCCTGGGCTTCCGCCTTGCGGCCGCTGCGGGCCATGAAGGCGGCATAGCGGGCCTGACCCTCGAAACCCGGCATCCGCTGGGCGGCTTCATGCAGCGCGGCGTCGGCCTCGGCGGTGCGGCCGACGGCCTCGTAGGCGCGGCCCAGGGCCAGGACCGCGGTGGGCGTGTGACCTTCCGACGGATCCTGGGTCAGGCGCTCCAGCACCGCCAGGGCCTCAGCCGCGCGGTTCAGTTCCAGCAGGGCGTTGGCGCGGCCCAGCAACAGGGCCGGGTCGTCGGCGTGAATCCCGTGAGCCGCCTCCGCGTAGAGCTGCTCGGCCTCGTCATGGCGGCCCAGGGCCGAGGCGGCGCGGGCCAGGCGTGACTGATTGCGGACGGTGGTGGTGTCCTCGCAGGCCTGTTTGGCCTCGCGATACTCGCGTGTGGGGTCCAGGGCGGCGCGCGCCGACTGCTCGATCCGCCGCGCGGTCTGGCCCTGGCTGAGGCCCGGCAGGACGATGGCGATGAAATAGACCAGCCCGCCCAGCGGCTGGAAGATCAGGATGATCCACAGCCAGAACAACTCGCGGCCCGTGCGGACCACGTGGACGGCCAGTGCGATCGACAGGATCAGTGACAGACCGATGAGCGGCAGCGAGCCGCCGAGCAGACCCATCATGCTCATGGTTCGCCCCGCGCGGCCTTCCGGGGGTCGACCTTCTCGGCCGGCGCCAGGCGCATGACCTCGGTCTGGTACTTCTCGTCCTCGCCGACCGCCAGCAGCGGCGCGGCGTCGGCGCAGGCCTGGAGCAGCGGCTCGACCCACTTCATGTCGGCCTTGTGGAAGTCGGACAGCACGTGGCCGTGGACCAGCTCCTTGTCGCCGGGGTGGCCGGTGCCCAGCCGGGCGCGGCGGAAGTGGGGGCCGATCGCGGCGGTGATGGAGCGGACGCCGTTGTTGCCGGCCGCCCCGCCGCCGGCCTTCATCCGGAAGCGGCCCGGCGCCAGGTCGATCTCGTCGTAGAAGACCACCAGATCCACGGCCGGATCCAGCTTGAAGAACTTCACCGCCTCGCCGACCGCCCGGCCGCTCTCGTTGTAGTAGCCCGTGGGCTTGAGTAGCAGGGTTCGGACGGGTCCCTGGGGCGTCTCGATGGCGCCTTCGGAAACCTGGGCGTGAAAACGCGAACGCGCCGCGGGGAAGCCCCAGCGGCGCGCAAGCTCGTCAACGGCCATGAAGCCGATGTTGTGGCGGTTCTTCGCGTAGGTCGGCCCGGGATTGCCCAGGCCGGCGATGACCAGCAAATCAGCCCCCGATGGGAAGGGACGAAGCCTTAGGCTTCGCCGCCCTCGGCCGCCGCGGCGGCTTCGTCTTCGGTGCTGCCGGTGGTGACCTTGGCCGCGGCGATCGAGGCCACGACGACGTCGCCGTCGATCGCGGCTTCCACCTTGGCCGGCAGCTTCAGGTCGGAGACGCGGATGTTATCGCCGATGTCCTTGCCGGTCAGGTCGACCACGATCTCTTCCGGGATCGAGTCGGCGTGGCAGGAGACGGTGACGGTGTGGTGGGCGACGTTCAGCGAACCGCCGCGCTTCAGGCCAGGCGATTCTTCCTGGTTCGAGAAGTGCACGGGCACTTCGATCTTGATCTGCTGGTGCTCGTCGACCCGGTACAGGTCGAAGTGCCACGGCTCGTCGGTCACCGGGTGCATGTCGATCGCCTTGGCGATGACCGGCTGGGTTTCCTTGCCGTACTTCAGGGTCACCAGGTGGCCCAGGAGCTTGCCGGTGTAGAGCGCCTTGCGGAACTCGTTCGACTTGACCGCGATGGCCACGGGATCCTGGGCGCCGCCGTACAGGACGCCGGGGACCATGCCGCTGCGGCGGGTGGCGCGCGCGCCACCGGTCCCGGTTTGCTCGCGCACTTCAACGTTCAGAACGATCTCGGCCATGGCCATGCCTCAAAACGAAACCGCCGCGCGTCTCGCGCGCGGCGATGGGAGTCAAAACCCGTGTGGGTCGAAAGGGTGCGCGTAGATACACAAAAGCCTTGGCCGACGCAACCGGCCGCCGAGCGGGATCGACGCGGGTGGGTCAGCTCTTCTTCTTGGCCTTCTTGGGCGCTGGCGCCTTCTTGGTCTGCATGCCCCTGGCGATGGTCTTGGCGTCGGGGATGTAGCGGGCCTCATAGGGCTCGGGCAGGCCCGCGGCGCGGATCATGCAGCGGCCGGTGTCCATCATCACGTGCTGGCCCAGGCAGAAGACGTCCTCGTAGTTCGGGCGGGCCACCGCCAGGCACTGGTACAGGTTCAGCTTGGACGTGCTCATGCACATGCCGATGTTCGGCTCGTGGGTCAGCGCCATCAGATGTTCGGCGTTGGCGTCGTTCGCCTCGCCCAGCGCCGCCAGCGCCGCGATCGCCAGGCCCCGGATGACGGTAGGCGTATAGGGCGGCGGGGCAGAGGTGGCGGTCAGGCCCAGCGAGGCGACGCCCATGGACGCCTGCTGCAGGCGCGCCGTCTCGGCCACGTCGCCGGTCATCGCCGAAGCGGACATCGACTTGGCGCTGGCCAGGCGTTCGGGTCGGCTGGTGACGTCGACCTTGGACCACGGCTGCTTCTGGATGTCGTAGGCGGCCTGCTTGATCGCCTTGCCCTGGTCGTAGAGGCGCTGTGCCTCGCCGCCGACGGTGGCGACGATCAGGCCCGCGGCGCTGGCCGAGCCCTGGATACCGACGGCATAGGCCGGGTCCTTCATGATCTCGTAGGCGATCTGTTTCCGCTGGACGGGGTCCTTGGCGTAGACCCGCACGCCCTCGACGAACGCCTTGTCCTGCAGCGCCACGACCGCCGAATAGGCGATGGCTCCGCGCACCAGCTGCTGCGGCTCGTATGCCGCGCCGGTCTGCAGCGAGCGGGCGACACCCGCCGGATCGGCGAAGTCGGGCGCGATCCCGGTCGTGCGGACCATGTAGTAGCGATAGGCGCTGGCCAGCTCGACCAGCTTCGGCGAGAGGCTGACCACCGGGGCGGCCGGCGCCGGCGGGGCGATCACCTGGGGCGGCGCCTCGGCGCAGCTCGCCAGCAGGGCGGCGGCCACGACGGCGGCGATGACGGTTTTGACCGGAAAACGGAGCGGCATCAGGCGACCTTCCCCCCTCTTGCGAGTGGTGATTCTTCTTGTTCGCCCCCGAACGGCCCCTGGATTACCCGGCGAAACGCACGCTCGGCAAGCGCCGCCGCTGGAACGCCCGTGGCCACGCGGGCGCTAGTCGAACAGTTTCGACACGCTCTCTTCGTTGGCGATGCGGCGGATCGCCTCGCCGATCAGGCTGGCGCAGCTGACGTAACGGATCTTCTCGGCCTTCTCGACGCGGTCCGGGGCCGAGATGGAATCGGTCATCACCAGCTCCTTCAGCACCGAGGCCTGCACCCGCTCGACCGCCCCGCCCGACAGGACGCCGTGGGTCACATAGGCCGAGACCTCGGTCGCGCCGCCGTCGATCAGGGCCTGGGCCGCGTTGCACAGCGTCCCGCCCCCGTCGATCATGTCGTCGAACAGGATGCAGCGGCGGCCCGACACGTCGCCGATGATGTTGGCGACCTCGCTCTTGCCGGGGCCGGAGCGGCGTTTGTCGACGATGGCCAGTTCCGTGTTCAGCCGGCTGGCCACCGCCAGCGCCCGGACCACGCCGCCGACGTCGGGCGACACGATCATGATGTCCTTGGGCTTCTCGTAGTTTTCCTTGATGTCGTTCGCCAGCAGCGGCGCGGACAGCAGGTTGTCGGTGGGGATGTCGAAGAAGCCCTGGATCTGGCCGGAGTGCAGATCCATCGTCAGCACCCGGTCGGCGCCGGCGCGGGTGATCAGGTTGGCCACCAGCTTGGCCGAGATCGGCGTGCGGCCGCCGGTCTTCCGGTCCTGGCGCGCATAGCCGAAGTAGGGGGTCACCGCGGTGATCCGCCGGGCCGACGCCCGCTTCAGCGCGTCGACGCAGACCAGCAGCTCCATAAGATGGTCGTTGGCCGGGTAGCTGGTCGACTGCAGGATGAAGACGTCCTCGCCGCGGACGTTCTCGTCGATGGTGACCCAGACCTCGTTGTCGGCGAACCGTTTCACCTGGGCCCGGGTCAGCGGGACATCGAGGTGGGATGCGACCGCCTGGGCCAGCATGCGATTCGAGTTGCCGGCCAGCAGCTTCATCGGATCTCGATTCCCCAAGGCGATTTGCGCGGCTTGTAGCAGGGGACGGCGCGCTAGCAAGGGCCTGATGGGACCTTCGATCACGGTGGCTCTATTGGTCATGGTCGAGCATGGCCGCTATGCCGAGGGCCGACGCCAACTCCCGACGCCTTCCCCCGGAGACGCATGCCCCATCATACCCCGCTGATCGCCACCATTGTCGCCGGCCTGACGATCGCCTTCGCGCTCGGCGCGCTGGCCCATCGGTTCCGTATCTCGCCCCTGGTGGGATACCTGGCGGCGGGGGTCCTGGTGGGGCCGTTCACGCCGGGTTACGTGGCGGATTCCAGCCTGGCGCAGGAGCTGGCCGAGATCGGCGTGATCCTGCTGATGTTCGGGGTGGGGCTGCACTTCTCGCTGAAGGACCTGCTGTCGGTCCGCGCCATCGCCATTCCCGGCGCGCTGGGCCAGATGGCGGCGGCGACCCTGCTGGGCATGGGCCTGGCCCACCTGATGGGCTGGCCGCTGGTGTCGGGGCTGGTGTTCGGCCTGGCGCTGTCGGTGGCCTCGACGGTCGTGCTGCTCCGCGCCTTGCAGGAGCGGCGGATCGTCCAGACGGACAAGGGTCGCATCGCGGTGGGCTGGCTGATCGTCGAGGACCTGGCGATGGTCCTGGCGCTGGTGCTGCTGCCGGCCATGGCCGGCGCGATCAATCCTGCCGAGGGGACGCATCCCGGCGTCAGCGGCTGGCTGGTCCCCCTGGCGATCACCATCGGCAAGGTGATCGCCTTCGTGGCCTTCATGCTGATCGTCGGGCGCCGGGTGATCCCCTGGATCCTGCATTGGACCGCGCACACCGGCTCGCGGGAGCTGTTCAGGCTGGCGGTGCTGGCCATCGCGCTGGGCGTGGCGTTCGGCGCGGCCCTGCTGTTCGACGTCTCGTTTGCCCTGGGCGCCTTCTTCGCCGGCATGCTGCTGGCCGAGTCCGAGTTGAGCCAGCGGGCGGCCGAAGAGACCCTGCCGCTGCGCGACGCCTTCGCCGTGCTGTTCTTCGTTTCCGTGGGGATGCTGTTCAATCCGAACGTCCTGGTCGACCAGTTCTGGCCGCTGGTGGCGACGGTGGGCATCATCGTGGTGGGCAAGTCGCTGGCCGCCTACATCATCGTGCGGGGCTTCAAGCACGACAACGCCACGGCGCTGACGATCGCCGCCTCGCTGGCCCAGATCGGCGAGTTCTCGTTCATCCTGGCCGGCCTGGGCGTCGGCCTGAAGCTGCTGCCGGAAGAAGGACGCGACCTGATCCTGGGCGGCGCGATCATCTCGATCCTGCTGAACCCGCTGATCTTCGCCGCCGTCATGGGCGCGCGCGCCAAGGCCAAGGCGGCCGAGGTCAAGGTCAAGGCGGCCGAGACGAAAGCCCCCGCGCCTGCCAACGATTTCCTGCCCACGGTGCTGACCGAGCACGTGATCCTGGTCGGCTTCGGCCGGGTCGGCGCGGCGCTGGCCGACGGACTGGAGGCCTCCGGGCGACCCTTCCTGGTGGTGGAACTGGACGACGCCGCGCGGCGTCGGGCGCGGGACGCGGGCTTCGAGGTGCTGGCCGGCAACGCGGCCGATCCCCAGGTGCTGGCCGCGGCCGGCATCGCCGACGCCCAGCGCCTGATCGTCACCATCCCCGACGGCTTCGAGGCCGGCGGCGTGGTGCAGGAGGCGCGCAAGGTGCAGCCCGAGGTGGAGATCATCGCCCGCGCCCACTCGGACGCCGAGGTCGAGCATCTGCGGAAAATGGGCTGCGACACGCCGATCTCGGGCGAGCGGGAGCTGGCGGCCGCCATGCTGGCCCAGCTTCGCCCGGTCAAGGACCAGGCGGCGGGACAGGCCGCGGTCGGCGCCATCGCGCCGCCGGAGGGCCGCCCGCTGCTCAACGACGCGGAATGGGCGCTGCTGTCGGCGGCGCGGCTCGACGATCTAGGCGTCGGTCACGTGGCGGATAAGGAGCAGCTGTTCGAGGGCGCCGGCCGCGTCGGGGCGTTCGATCCGGAGCAGCTTCGCAGCGCCGTGGCCGGCCTGATCGCCAAGGGACTGCTGGCCAGCCTCGGCGACGGGCGGGTGTCGCTGACCACCACCGGCGACCAGATGGCCGCCCACGCGCCGATCTACTAGGTCAGCACGATCGCCGAGAGCAGGCGGCCGTAGTCCGGCTCGCCCTGTTTGAAGGCGCGGCGGTTGGAGAAGAACAGGTCGGGCTCGGCGCAGGTGTCGCGGCCGACCCATTCGCAGCGTTCGATCCCGGCCGCCTTCAGCCGCATCAGCACGAACGCCGGCAGGTCGAACTGGCGCTTGTCCGGCGCCGCGCCGGCGGCGAAGAACCGCGCGTACCCGGGGTCCACCTCGGTGAACCGGGCCACATACTCCAGCCCCACCTCGTAGGACGACGGCCCGATGCAGGGCCCGACTGCGGCGACGATGTGCTCGCGCCGGGCGCCCAGGCTTTCCATCCGGGCGATGGCGGATTCCGCGACGCCGGTCAGCGCGCCCTTCCAGCCGGCGTGGGCGGCGGCGACCACCCGGGCCTCGGCGTCGGCGAACAGGATCGGCGCGCAGTCGGCGGCCAGGGCGCCGCAGACCACGCCAGCGGTGGCGCTGACCACGCCGTCGGCCTGGGGCGGTCCGTCGGGCCAGGCGCCGTCGGCCACCAGGGTCGTGGCGGAATGGACCTGGTAGGCGGTGACCAGTTGGCCGCCCAGGTGCGCGGCGGCGCGGCGGCGGTTCTCGACTACCGCCTCGGGATCGTCCTTCGACCCCACGCCCACGTTCAGGCTGGCGTAGATGCCGGTGGAGACGCCGCCCTGGCGCGTGAAGAACGCGTGGCGGACGCCGGGCAGGTCCAGCAGGGGCGAGGTCAGGACGGGCAGGTCGGACATCTTGGGTCAGTCCTCGTCGAACGCGGGCGGCGTCCAGCCGGGGGCGTAGAGGCAGCAGGCCTTGAACAGGTCGCCCATCTGGTCGCCGGCGATCAGCCGGTTGAGCTGGCGGCCGATCACCTCGGACTTGTCCGGGCGCGACCGCATCAGGGTCTCGGCCCGTTCGCCGATGCCTAGCCGGGCGAGGAACGCGGCCTGGGTCAGGATCGCCGAGCGCGCGCCCGTCCGCTCGGCCGCCGCGCGCACCGCCGGGAAATCGGCGTGCACCGTCAGGTCGGCCTCGCCCGGACAGGCCAGGGGATCGGTCCGCTCGTGGCGCACCAGCGCCTGCAGGGTGTCGCCGAAGCCCGGCTGGTCGCGGCCATAGTCGATCAGCAGCGCCGCGCCGCCGTCCCGGACCAGCCGCTCGCCAAGCGCCGCGCCCAGCGCCTCCTGAGCTGCGGACACCTCCCAGATCACGCCTTCGCGGGCGTCGGGCAGAGGGATGCCGGCCGGCACCAGACCCAGGATCAGGCCGTCGTCCGGACCCAGGCCCACCACCTGTTCCGCCCAGCCGGTGGCGGTGCGCACGAACTGGCGGACGGGCAGGCAGTCCAGCAGCTCGTTGGCCACCAGGATCATCGGCTCGCCACCGGGAATCTCGTCCAGCGACCGCGCCCAGCGCACGGCGTCGCCCAGGCGTTCATGCTGCAGATCGGCCAGCGGCTCTGAGGTCTCCACCAGCCAGACATCGGCGGCGTCGAGGAAGGCGGGCGCCAGTCGGCCCGCGCGCAGCAGGTCGCTCATCAGCGTTCCGTCGCCGGGGCCGATCTCCGCCAGGACGAACCGCGCGGGCGCGCCCATCGCCTGCCACGCCGAGATCGCCCAGACGCCGATCAGCTCGCCGAACATCTGGCTGACCAGCGGCGCGGTGATGAAGTCGCCGTCCTCGCCCAGAGCCGGGCGCGTGGCGTAGTAGCCGTCCTGCGGATCGTGCAGGCAGGCGGTCATGTACTGGGCCACGGTCAGCGGCCCGGTCTGGGCGATCTGCGCCCGCAGCCGATCGCGCAGGCCGCCGCTCACGCCGCCGTCGGGGCGGGCTCGCCCGTCGCGGCCGGCAACGCCGGGGGCAGGGGCTCGCGCATCCCGCGCCAGATCAGGAACAGGCCGCCCAGCACCATCGGGATCGACAGGATCATCCCCATGGTCAGGCCGAACGGGAAGTTGGGCATGCCCTGGTCGGGCTCGCGCACCGTTTCGATGGCGATGCGGAAGACGCCGTAGAACGCGATGAAGATACCGGTGATCACGCCGCGCCGGTTGCCCAGCTTGGCGCTATGGGTGGCCCAGCGCAGGATCAGGAACAGGATCAGCCCCTCGAACGCCGCCTCATAGAGCTGGCTCGGGTGCCGGGCCACCTCGCCGGCGGGGCAATAGCCGAAGGTCTCGCGGATCTGGTCGTTGCAGAACACCATGCCCCACGGCTCATCGGTCGGGCGGCCCCAGAGTTCGCCGTTGATGAAGTTGGCGCAGCGGCCGAGGAAGTGGCCGATCGGATAGGCCGGCGCGACGACGTCGGCGATCCGCAGCAGGTCCAGCTTGTTGCGCCAGGCGAAGCCGATCATGGCGATGGACACGCCGATGACCCCACCGTGGAAGCTCATCCCGCCTTCCCAGACCTTGAAGACGCCCAGGGGATCGGTGGCCAGCATGCCCGGCGTGTAGAACAGCACATGGCCCAGCCGGCCGCCGCCGATCACCCCGATGGCGATCCACAGGATCAGGTCGTCCATCTGTTCGGGCGTGAAGGGCGCGGGACGGTGCGTCCAGAGCGCCGTGTTCCTGAGCAGGCCTGTGGCATAGCGCCACCCCAGCAGGATGCCGGCCACATAGGCCAGGGCGTACCAGCGGATCGCGAAGGGCCCGAGCTGCACGAGGATCGGATCGATATTGGGGAAAGGCACTTCTAAGGCGACTCCTGCGTTCCAATGTCGACTTAGAGGAGAAGCCATTCGCTTTCATCCCCCGCGCGACCATATAGACAGGTTGGACGGCCCGCTTTTGGCCAAAGAAGACAAGACATGCAGACGCAAAACCCTCTCCTCGACGAGATCGCCAAGCTGACCACGGCCGCCATGGGCATCGCCCAGGCCGCGGGCGACGAGGCCAAGGCGGCCTTCCGCAGCCAGACCGACCGGCTGGTCGCGGACATGGATCTGGTTCGCCGCGAAGACTACGACGCGCTCAAGGCCGAGGTGGCCGTGCTTCGTCAGGAAATCGAGGCATTGAAGGCTGGAAAAACAGCCCGCAAATCCTCGAAATCCGCGTGAGAACATTGCACGTCACGCGAAAGCTGTTCGCGCGTAAGAAGAACTCGCTGACACCGGGATCAAGAAACGGTTTAGGTTCATTTCTGCGGACGATTCGGGGGCGGCGTTCCGCTCTCCGTCCGAGTCAATAAGGGGTCGTTATGGACACCTCCCAGACGGATGACAGCGTCCTCCTGACGAACGATCCCCTCGACGTCGTCGAGCATGTTCTGACAGCTGAGAACCTTCCATTTGATCGGACCGAGGACGGCGATCTCGCCTTCACCCTGGCCGGCGACTGGAAGGACTATGAGCTGTGGTTCGCCTGGCGGCCGGAGGGCGACACCCTCCAGCTCTGCCTGTCGATGGACCTCGCGGTGCCGAAGGCGCAGCGCCAGACCGCCCAGGAACTGATCGCCACGATCAATCCCCGTGTGTGGTTGGGCCACTTCGAACTTTGGGACGAAGGCGAGATCATCTTCCGGCACGGCATGGCGCTGATGTCGAACGAACAGCCCAGCCTGGCCCAGGCCGCCGCGATGATCGACGTCGCGGTGGAAGCGGCGGACCGGTTCTTCCCGGCCTACGACTTCCTGCTGCGCGGCGCCAAGACCCCGCAGGAAGCCATCGCCGCCTGCATGTTCGAGACCGTCGGAGAGGCCTGAAACTTTCCCTCCCTTGATGGGGAGGGACAGGCCGCGTCAGCGGCCAGGATGAGGGAGCGGGGATCAACCGCTCACCTCTCCGCCCTGGCCCTGACCCCCTCACCCTGACGGCTTCGCCGTCTGTCCCTCCCCATCAAGGGAGGGAAAGCACCTTCTTCAAAAACACCACCTCGGTCGCCCGCACGGCTTCCTGGTTGGCCTTCTTGTAGATGCCGTGGCCCTCGTCCTTCGCCAGCACGTACCAGACCTCGGTGCCCTGGGCGCGGAGCTTGGCGACCATCTGTTCGGACTCGGTGCGCGGGACCCGCGGGTCGTTCGCCCCCTGGAACACCATCATCGGCGTCTTCATCTTGTCGCTCATGACGATGGGCGAGATCTTCTCGAACACCGCCAGCATCTTGGGATCGCGCTCGTCGCCGTACTCGGCGCGCCGCAGGTCGCGGCGGTAGCCCTCGGTGTTCTTCAGGAAGGTGACCCAGTTGGAGATGCCGTAGAGGTCGATGATCCCGGCGACCCGGTCGTTGTAGTGGCCGGCCACGGCCAGGACCATGTAGCCGCCGTAGGACTGGCCGACGACCGCGACCCTGGACGCGTCGAGGTCCGGCTGCTTGGCCACCCAGTCCAGCAGGGCGCCGATGTCCTTCACCGAGTCCTCGCGCTTCTCGGCGTTGTCGAGGCCCAGGTAGGTCTTGCCATAGCCGCTCGAGCCGCGGACGTTGGGGATGATCACCGCGGCGCCCAGCTCGTTCACCCAGGACTGCCGACGGGGATTGAACGCCGGCAATTCCTGGCCTTCCGGCCCGCCGTGGATCTGGATCACCACCGGCAGCTTGCCGCCCCCATTCTTCCCGCCCTGGGTCGCCGCTGATGGCGGCTTGTAGATGAAGGCCGGGATCTGTTTGCCGTCGAATGTCGGGTAGCGGAACAGCGCCGGCTCCACGAGTTTCGCCGGGTCCAGGCCGCCCAGCTCGCTCTGCGTCCATTGCGTCAGCTGGCCGGTCTTCAGGTCGTAGCTCCAGACGTCCATGGAACGCGAGGTGGAGAGGCCGAAGCCCAGCTTCTGGCCGTCGGGCGAGAACTTCGCCGTCCCCAGGACGCCCTTGGGCAGGGTGGGGGAGGCCAGAACCTTGCCGCTGGCGACGTCGCGCAGGACGATCTTCGAATAGCCCTCCTCGTTGACGAACTGGGCGACGGTCGCCCCATCCGGGCTGAGGTCGAAGTCTTCCGTGCCCCACTTGGCGCCCGGCTCCAGGTCGCGCACCACGCCGCTGGCCACGTTGATGACGACGGGGCGGGTCATCTCGGCGCCGTCGTCGGACAGGGTCAGCACACCCTTGCCGCCGTCCACGAACACCCCGCCGAGATAGCCGATCTTCCGACCGGTCGGCCCGACCGGGCTCAGCTTGCCGCTGGCCACATCCAGGGTGAACAGCTCGACCCAGGTCTGGGCGTTGTTGCGGGCGACCAGGATCGTCCGGCCGTCGGCCGAGATGTCGCGCACGGCGATCGCGCCCGTGCCGTCGTGAACCTTGCGGCGACCCTCCGGGTTCGCCGGATCGGCCAGCATCACATCGTAATTGGGATCGCCGGGCGTGACCTGGCTCCAGGCGACCAGCTTGCCGTCCTTCGAGAACACAAAGTTCTGGTTGCGGGTGCCGGGCGCGGTGAGCTGCGTCTCGCGGCCGACCAGGTCGCGGATATAGCCCTGGTAATACTCCGCCCCGCCCACGTCGCGCGGGTAGAGGTACGTCGAGGTTCCGGGGCGAACGGTGGCTTGGCTGATCGGCTCACTGAAGAAGGTAAGTTGCGTGCGGGCCGCGCCGGGGCTGGCGACGCGATGGATCTGGCTGGTGTCGCCGAAGCGGGTGACGATCAGCATCGCGCCGTCGGGCAACCAGTCGTCGAAGCCGGCGGCGCGGGCGTTGTAATAGGGCGCGAGGGCAGCCTGCAGCGCCGCCGGTGTCGCCGGCGCGCCGTCATAGACGATGTTCCCCACCTCGCGCTTTGCCGGCTGGGCCAGGGCGGTCGACCCGAGCGCCAGGGCAAAGGCCGTTCCGAACAGCAGCGCGCGCGACGTCATTCTCAAATCCCCACGGAACATCAGGGCGGGAGGCAAGCGCGAGCGGGCCGCGGCGTCAATCGAAGTCGACGGATCGCCGTTCGCCTCACCCCACCTGTCATCCCGGCTTCGCGGCACGCGAAGACCGGGACCCCCGGACAAGCGCTGCGCGCTTTCCGGGATGACAGCGCAAGTGTGGCCGCTAGTTTGCCCGCATGATCACGCCGATCCTGATGCTGGGCGCCGGACGCATGGGCGGGGCCATGATCGAAGGCTGGCTCGCCGCGGGCGCCTTCGACGGCCGCGAACTGATGATCCGCGATCCGTTCCCCGGTCCGGCCGCCCTGGCGGCGCAGGCGGCCGGCGCGGTGCTCAACCCGCCGGATGCCGATCTCGCGCGGGCCAAGACCGTCGTCTTGGGCGTGAAACCGCAGATCTGGCGCGAGGCCGCCGCCGAGACCGCCGCCTGGCTGGGCTCCGGCGCGGTGATCGTTTCCATCGCCGCCGGCGTGAAG
This sequence comes from Alphaproteobacteria bacterium, assembly GCA_018821435.1. GTDB lineage: Bacteria > Pseudomonadota > Alphaproteobacteria > Caulobacterales > Caulobacteraceae > Phenylobacterium. Next base: position 61,934 of record JAHJME010000029.1, on the reverse strand, counting down.
GCGGGCGACATCGCCAAGGCGTTCGGCGGCCGCTGCGTGGCCCGCGTCATGCCGACGACCGCCGCGGCGATCGGGCAGGGCACGGCCAGCCTCTACGCCGACGACCCCGCCGCGCTCGCCCGCGCCCATGCTCTGTTCGAACCGCTGGGCGCGGTGGTGGACCTGACCGACGAGGCGCTGATGCACGCCGCGACCGCCGTCTCCGGCTCGTCGCCCGCCTATCTCTACGCCTTCATCGAGGCGCTGGAGGCCGCCGGAGTCGCGGCCGGTCTGTCGCCCAAGGAGGCTCAGCGCCTGGCGCGCTCGACGCTGACCGGCGCGGCGGCCTTGCTTGCGCACACCGGCGAGGATCCCGCCGAGCTCCGCCGCCAGGTCACCTCGCCCGGCGGCACCACCCAGGCCGCGCTCGACGTGCTGCTAGCCGCCCTGCCGGACCTGATGCGCGACGCCGTCGCGGCGGCGGTCCGGCGCTCGAAGGAGCTGGGCGCCTAGCCCCGCGCACCTCCTCTCCCCCCGCGAAGCGAGAGGGGAGAGGGTAGGGAGAGGGGCGACGCAGGACGCGCCGGCGCCGCTCCGGGTCCAGCCAGGACCCATGGGCGGATGGCCAGCCAGCTGTCGCGCACCATCGTGGTGTCATGGCTGGACCAGCCTGCAAGCGGCAAGGCCTGCGTAGCCCCTCTCCCTACCCTCTCCCCTCTCTTCGCTTCGCTCGGGGAGAGAGGAGGCTCTAGCCGCGCTTCCAGGTCTGCGCCTGACAGACCATCAGGATGCAGCCCTCGACCTTCAGCGTCCCGTTCGGGTTGATCGAGAGCTTGCTGTCGTAGGTCTTGCCGCTGTTGGGGTCGTAGATCTTGCCGCCGGCCCATTTGCCCGGCGCGGACGACTTGAAGCCGGACAGCATCGGCATCCCCAGGATCGGGCGGGTCTTCAGCTTGGGGTCGGGATTGTTGACGTCGGTCGACGTCCGCTCGGCCGGGTTCTTCAGCCAGGAGATGGCGCCGCACAGGCGGTCCGGCTTACCGGGGCAGGGGCCGATGCGGACCTTGCCGGTGGCGGCTTGGGTCAGCCATTCGCCCTCCACCGGGTCGGCGGCCAGGGCGGGCGCGGCGGCCAGGGTCAGGCCGGCGGCGAGGAAGAGCGCGCGCATGAGAGGTCCTCGAATCGATGCGAGCCAAAGCTTGGCCATGGCCCGTGAACCCGAAATGAACGCCGTTACCCCGGCAGCCTGACCACGGCGCGCAGGCCGCCCAGGGGCGAACGGTCCAGGACGATGTCGCCGCCGTGGCCGCGCGCCACGTCGCGGGCGATGGCCAGGCCCAGGCCCACGCCCTTGGTGTTCTGGTTGCGGCTCTCGTCCAGGCGCGCGAAGGCCTTGAACGCCTCCTCGTGCTGTTCGACCGGGATGCCGGGGCCGTCGTCGTCGACCACGATCTCGATGCCGTCCGCGTTGCGCCGCGCCACGATTTCCACATGCTCGCCGTGCGAGGCGGCGTTCATCACCAGGTTGGCCAGCGCCCGCTTCAGCGAATTCGGGCGGGCGGTGGCGATCAGGTCGTCGTCGGCGGTCACGCGCACCTGCGCGCCCAGCCGCCGGGCCCCTTCGCTGACCGCTTCGATCAGCGCGCGCAGATGCACCGCCTCGGCCGCCTCGCCGCCCTCGCCACGGGCGAAGTCGAGGTACTCGTCGACCATGTGCTCCATCTCGGCCAGGTCGCGCTTCATGTCGGCGGTGCGCTTGTTCTGTTCGGCCAGCGCCAGGCTGAGCTTCAGCCGGGTCAGCGGCGTGCGCAGGTCGTGGCTCACCGAGGCCAGCAGGGCGGTGCGCTGTTCCACGTGGCGCCGGATCCGGGCGCGCATGTCCAGGAAGGCGGTGGCCGCGGCGCGCACTTCCTTGGCGCCGTGCGGCTTGAAGGCTGGCACGTCGGCGCCCCGCCCGAACGCCTCGGCGGCGTTGGCCAGCCGCTCGATGGCGCGCACCTGATTGCGGATGAACAGCAGGGCGATGGTGGTCAGCAGCACCGTCGCCACGGTCATCCACAGCACGAAGATGTGGCCCTGGGTGGCGAACGCCCGCTCGCGCGGCGCCAGCACCCGCATCACCCCACCCTTCACGCCGACGCGGATGTCGACGTAGGCGGGGTAGCGGGTCGTGTCGAACCAGAACGGGGCGTCCAGCCGCTCGCTCAGCGCGCGGTCCAGCGAGCGGTCGATGGGGGCGAAGAACGCCTCCAGCAGCACCGGCGGATCGCGCCGGGTCAGCGGCAGCCTGCGCCCCGGCTGCAGCGCGATGGACAGACCCATCGACTCCTCCGCCCGCTCGCTCAGCTTGGCGAAGCTCTGCGGCGTCGGGTCTTCCTTGTAGGTCTCGACGGCCCAGGCGATGTCCCCGGCCAGCCCCTCGGACAGGCGCGCCGTCACGGTCTGCCAGTGGGCGTCGAAGAAGACGTAGGTCACCGCGATCTGCATCAGCGCCACCGGCAGCACGATGATCAGCATGGATCGCGCGAACAGCGTCGCCGGCAACCGCCGCTTCAGCCACCGCACGAACACCCGGAAGGACGAGGGGAGTTTCACGTACCGCTTCTCCCCTGCGCAGCGGGGGAGGTGACAGCGAAGCTGACGGAGGGGGCGCTAAGCCCCAAGCTCGGCGTCGGCCGCCTTGCGCCCCCTCCGTCTCGCCGCTGCGGGACGAGCCACCTCCCCCGTCCGCTTCGGGACGGGGGAGGAGCTAGGGCTTTGGCCATCACCCCCATCAATCCGGCGCCAGCCGATAGCCCACGCCGCGCACGGTCTGGAGATAGCGCGGCGCCTTGGGGTCGTCCTCGATCTTGCGGCGCAGGCGGGTGACCTGCACGTCCACGGCGCGGCCGGACGGATCGACCGAGCCGTGCGCCAGTTCCAGACGGTCCACCGCCTCGTGCGGCGTGCGGGCCAGTTGGCGCAGCAACGCGACCTCGGCCTCGGTCAGGCGGATCGCCTCGCCGCCGCTGGACAGCTCGCCCCGGTCGGCGTCGAACGTGCAGCGCCCCAGCGACAGGGCCCCGCCCATCGGCTGGCGGTCGCTGGCGCGGCGCAGGATCGCCTCGATGCGCAACAGCAGTTCCTCGGGCTCGAACGGCTTGCCCAGATAGTCGTCGGCGCCGGTCTTCAGGCCCTCGATGCGGTCGCCGGCCTCGGTCTTGGCGGTCAGCATCAGCACCGGCGTCCGGCCGGGCGCGCCCCGCTGTTCCCGCAGCCAGCGGGTCAGCGAGAACCCATCCTCGCCCGGCATCATCACGTCGAAGACGGCGAGGTCGAAGTCCAGGGTCGCCAGCAGCCGCCGGGCCGGCGCGCCGCCGGACGCCGCCGTCACCCGGAAGCCGGCGCGGGTCAGATATTCCTTCAGCAGGTCGCGGATGCGGTCGTCGTCGTCCACCACCAGCAGGTGGCGGGTCCGGGCCGGCGTGTCGGGGAAGCTCATGGACGTCCTCCGCCAGGGGTCGGGCTGCGGGTGCGACCGCCGGCCATCGCCGCCAGTATGGCGCGCGCACCGGCCACCCCGTCCAGCCCGCCCGAGCGATAGGCCCGCGTCAGATGGGTGCGCAGGCGTTCGCTGATCGCGGCCTCGAACGCCTGGCCCTGCGCGGTGAGCACTGCGCTGCGTCGCCGGCCGTCCACGTCACCGGCCTGTTTCTCGGCCAGGCCCTTGCCCGTCAGGTCGACGATGATCCGGCTGGCCGCCTGCTTCGAGAGGCTGGTCAGGCGGGCCAGTTCCTGCACCCCGATGCCCGGCCGCCGCCGCAGCAGGAACGCCGCGCGCCAGTGCGAGCGGCCCAGTCCCAGGCCCTCCGCCTCCAGCCCCTGGTCCACCGCCGCCCACAGCGACGCCTCGGCCAGCAGCATCAGCTCCAGGCCCGCATCGAGCTCGTCCTCGTGCAGGATCAGGCGCGGATCGGCGGGAGCGCTCATGCGTCACGGCCCAATTTGTTTGACGTGGGACGGTGGGGGCGGTTCAAGAGGCGCTTCGGAAAGGACGATTTCTCCCCATGGCTCTTGTTCCCTTCGACGACCGCGACGGCTGGATCTGGATGGACGGCCAGTTCGTCCAATGGCGCGACGCGAAGGTGCACGTCCTCACCCACGGCCTGCATTACGCGTCGGCCGTGTTCGAGGGTGAGCGGATGTACGGGGGCGAGATCTTCGAGCTGACGGCGCATACGGAGCGGCTGTTCGAGTCCGCGAGGATTCTGGACTTCGAAATCCCGTTCACGGTGGCCCAGATCGATCAGGCCTGCAAGGACACCTGCGCCAAGAACGGTCTGACCGACGCCTATGTGCGTCCGATCGCGTGGCGCGGCTCCGAGATGATCGGCGTCTCGGCCCAGATGACCAAGATCCACGTGGCGATCGCGGTGTGGGACTGGCCGTCCTACTTCTCGCCCGAGGAACGGGCCAAGGGCATCCGCATGTGCTGGGCCAAGTACAAGCGCCCCAGCCCCGAGACCGAGCCGGTCCACGCCAAGGCCACCGGCCTCTACATGATCTGCACCATCTCCAAGCACGCCGCGGAGAAGGACGGGTTCACCGACGCCATGATGCTCGACTACCGCGGCTACATCGCCGAGAGCACCGGCTCGAACGTGTTCTTCATCAAGGACGGCGCGATCCACACGCCGACCCCCGACTGCTTCCTGAACGGGATCACCCGCCAGACGGTGATCCGCCTGGCCAAGGAAAAGGGCATCGAGGTCATCCAGCGCCATATCAAGCCCGAGGAACTGGCCGGCTTCACCGAATGCTTCGTCGTCGGCACCGCCGCCGAAGTGACCCCGGTCTCGCAGATCGGCGAGTACAGCTTCACGCCGGCGGCGATCTCGCTGGGCCTGATGGACGATTACGCGAAGCTGGTCCGCCGGGAGCTGGTTGCGGCTTAAGGGCCAATCGCACCTCCCCCGCACAGCGGGGGAGGAGCTTTTGATCGACTACGCGATGACCGCGTACGGCCGGGGGTAGGCCTCGCCGCGGCTGAGGAACACCAGGCCCACGACGCAGCGGACGCCGTACAGGATGCCCGCGCCGCCCATGACCATCCACGCCAGGCCCATGATCGGGAAGCCGATCAGGATGACCGAGAGCAGGGCGCCCACGCCGAACAGGACGCCGCCGGCGATCATCAGCGCCAGGCCGATCCAGAAGGTGCGGATCAGGAAGGTGTAGTGGCTCTGCATCGCCGGGCCGGCCGAGGCGCGTTGAGCATAGGCGATGATCAGGCCGATGATGGCCGTGATCCCGGTGGCGAACGCCAGCAGGTAGAGCGCGTAGCAGACCGCCGGCATCGTCTTGTCTTCGTTCGCGGCGTAGCTCACCTGGTCGGTCATCGTCTCTCTTCGTCTCCGTCCCTTGATTGGGTTCCTAAGAAATGGACCCGGAACCACGTCACGAAAAGAGGTCGCGTTGTTACAAATTGCTCACCCGCGCCCCAGGATAATCTCCACGCCGGCCGCCACGGCATGCGGCGCCAGCGCCAGCGGCTTCTCGATCCGGACCCGGGCCCGGGTGACCCGCGGGTCGGCCAGGCAGCGCTCGGCCAGGCGGTGGGCGAAGGTCTCCACCAGGTCGACGTGGCCCTGCGCCGCCAGGTCCTGCGCCGCCTGCAGGATGGCCTCGTAGTTGAAGGTGTCGACCAGCCGGTCCGAGGCGTCGGTGGGCACATCCAGCTCCACGTCGACGATCAGCGGCTGCACGCGGCCGATCTCGTGGCGATAGACGCCGATCTGGGCCTGCACCTGCACGCCGGTGACGAACACTTTCGAACTGATGAGCCTGGTCCCCGTCATGTCAGGTGCTGCCCGGAATCGGCGGCGATCATCTGGCCGGTCACCGAGCGGGCCTCGATCAGATAGCGCAGCGCCGCGCCGATCTCGGCGGGGGCCACGGACCGGCCCAGCAGGGTGGCCTCGGCCTCGGCCTGGAAGTCCGCCGGGTCCTGGTGGATCGACTGCAGCGTCGGCCCCGGGCCGATGGCGTTCACCCGGATGCGCGGCGCCAGATCTTGCGCCAGCATGCGGGTGGCGTCCCACAGCGCCGTCTTGGACAGGGTGTAGGAGAAGAACGCGGGACCCGGCCGCCAGACCCGCTGGTCCAGGATGTTGACGATCAGCCCTTCGCGGTCGGCCGGCAGCCGGCGGGCGAACACCTGGGCCAGCACCAGCGGCGCGCGCAGGTTGGTCTCCATGTGGAGGTCCCACGAGGCCCGGTTCATGTCGGAGAAGGCGTCCTGCTCGAAGACGGACGCGCAGTTGACCAGCAGGGTGACCGGCCCCAGCTCGGCCTCGGCCTGGCCCACGAGGGCCACGGTGGCGCTTTCCTTGCGCAGGTCGCTGGTCAGGATGGTGGCCTTGCGGCCGTGGCCGCGAACTTCGCCGGCGGCCGCCTCGGCGTGGTCGTCGCCTTCCGCGCGGACGTGGATCGCCACGTCATAGCCCGCCTCGGCGGCCGCGGCCGCGAGGACACGGCCGATCCGCCGCGCGCCGCCCGTCACCAGTGCTGCGCCGCGGCCGGCCATCAGGGAGTTCCCGTCAGTCGAAGCGGCCGAACTCGAACTTGTTCAGGGCGGCCATCACGGCCACGAAGACGAGGATCATATAGATGCCGCTCATAGGGCCTCCGGAGGTCTTGGTTGCGTGGGCTTTAGCGAGGCGCACCCTCGCGGGCAAGTGCTCCTCCCCTGTTGCAACGACAACGGGGGAGGTGGATCGGCGCGGAACGCGTCGAGACGGAGGGGGCGCGTCACCAGCCTGTTGCGCTTTCCCGTCAGGCTTCCCAGCTCTTTCGCAGCGTCAGGGCTTCCAACCTGATCGCTGATCACTAAAATGATTGTTTGAAGGGCAGGGGCCGCAAGCCTTAAGCCCGCCACGACATAAGGTCGCCAGGAGGACGTCTATGCGCGAGTACCTCAAGTTCTACATCGATGGGGCGTGGGTTGATCCCGCCGAGGGCCTGAAGACGCTGGACGTCGAAAACCCCGCCACCGAAGAAGTCGCCGGCAAGATCGCCATGGGCTCCGCCGCCGACGTGGACAAGGCCGCCAAGGCCGCCCGCAAGGCGTTCGAGACCTGGTCGCTGACCAGCCGCGAAGAGCGCCTGGAAGTCCTGGGCCGCATCCTGACCGAGTACCAGAAGCGCTTCGGCGACCTGGCCACCGCGGTCACCGAGGAAATGGGCGCCCCCGCCTCGCTGGCCCAGCGCGCCCAGGCCCCGATCGGCATGGCCCACCTGGCCACCGCCATCGAGGTCCTGAAGACCTTCAAGTTCGAGGAAGACCGCGGCCCGACGATGATCGTCAAGGAGCCGATCGGCGTCTGCGGGTTCATCACCCCCTGGAACTGGCCGCTGAACCAGATCGTCTGCAAGGTCGCGCCCGCCATCGCCACCGGCTGCACCATGGTGCTGAAGCCGTCGGAAGTGGCCCCGTTCTCGGGCCAGATCTTCGCCGAGATCATGCATGCCGCCGGCGTGCCGGCCGGCGTGTTCAACCTGGTGCAGGGCGATGGCCCGACCGTGGGCGCGGCGATCTCCAGCCACCCCGAGATCGACATGGTCTCGTTCACCGGCTCGACCCGCGCCGGCATCGAGGTGGCCAAGGCGGCCGCCCCGACCGTCAAGCGCGTGGCGCAGGAACTGGGCGGCAAGAGCCCCAACATCGTCCTGGACGACGACGCGTTCGCCAAGGGTGTCGGCCGTGGCGTCGCCACCATGATGACCAACTCGGGCCAGTCCTGTAACGCCCCCACCCGCATGCTGGTCCCGCAGGCCCGCATGGCCGAGGCGATCACCGTGGCCAAGGCCGCCGCCGATCAGGTCACCGTCGGCGACCCGAACGGTAACGCCCAGCTGGGCCCGGTCGTGAACAAGGTCCAGTTCGACAAGATCCAGAAGCTGATCCAGGCCGGCATCGACGAGGGCGCGACCCTGGTCGCCGGCGGCGTCGGCCGTCCGGACGGCCTCGACAAGGGCTACTATGTGAAGCCGACGGTGTTCGCGAACGTGAACAACGAAATGACCATCGCCAAGGAAGAGATCTTCGGCCCCGTGCTGGCGATCCTCGGCTACGACACCGTCGAACAGGCCATCCAGATCGGCAACGACACCGAGTACGGCCTGGCGGCCTATGTCCAGGCGGGCGACCTCGAGAAGGCCCGCAAGGTCGCCTCGAAGCTCCGCGCCGGCCAGGTGTCGATCAACGGCGGCGGCGGCGACATGATGGCCCCCTTCGGCGGCTACAAGATGAGCGGCAACGGGCGCGAGTGGGGCGACTTCGCCTTCCACGAGTTCCTCGAAACCAAGGCCGTCCTCGGCTACGCGCCGAAGCCCGCCGCGGAATAAGCTTTCGCCTCGGTGCGAAAGCGAAGGGCCGCCTGCAAGGGCGGCCCTTTTTTGTTGGGGGCCGGCCTGGGACCCGCCTTTACATCGCCCGCCCCGACAGGCTCCGCGAAGGTTGGATTTCAGGTCTGAGTTTGCCTCGCCCTGAACGGCGGTTTCTCAGTTTGTAACCCGCGCGGCCGCCGAACAGGCTAGGTGAGGGGTTTCCCAGCTCCGAGACATGACCATGCCCGCCTACACCATCGTCACCACCAGCGCCGTGCAAGACAGCGACGCGGCCGAGGTCAACACGCTCGTGGACGACTTCGCGGACGCGAGCGAAGCGATTGGGTACGCCCGCCGAATGGCGGACGAAATGCTGGGGCTGGCCGAACAGCTCACGCTGGACTTCGACTACAGCAACGTGTCGATCCACGACGGCGACTTGATCGACGAGGAGCTGGATCCGACCAATCCGTCCTTCATCGGCATGTGGGTGCTGGACGAGGCCAGCGTCGCATTCGTCGGCGCCGACGATTTCCGCGACGGCGCATCGGGCGAGCTTGCTTTGCAGTAGGGGCCGGCGTCAGCTTCGCCAGGCGCCAAAAAAGCATCGGGGGGACCGTCCATGAACAGGCTCTGGAGCGCGGGGCTCGCCCTTGCATTGGCGGTCGGCGCCGGCGGCGGCGGCGTCGCGCAGGTTCCGGCCCAGCCGCCTGCCGACCCCGGCCCGCCGCTCAGCGGCTATCCTCGCAACGCCCTTCGCGCGCCGACGCCCGCGGAACTCAAGACGGCCACCTACGTCCGCGACGTCATCTACGGCCACCGCGACGGCATGGCGCTGACGTACGACGTCTTCAAGCCGGTGAGGCACGCCAACGGCGCGCTGGTGGTCAACATGGTCTCGGCCGGCTGGCGCTCGTCATGGGCCCCGCCGGAGGAACGCCAGGCCCGCTATCAGGCGCTGATCGACAAGGGCTTCACCGTCGTCGCGCTCTACCATTCATCCGCGCCGCGTTTCCAGGTTCCGGACGCGGTCTCGGATGTCCGGCTGGGCATGCGCCACATCAAGCTGCATGCCGCCGACTACGGCGCCGACCCGAAGCGGATCGGTGTGTGGGGCGCGAGCGCCGGCGGCCATCTGGCGCTCGTCGCCGGGGTGATGGCCGATGACGGAAACCCGGCCGCCGCCAACCCGCTGGAGCGTTCCGGCAATCGCGTCGCGGCCGTCGTCGCCTACTTCCCGCCCACCGACCTGGCCGCCCTCCTGCAGGGTCGCCCCAAGGCCGGCCCCATCGCGTTCGACGACAAGCTCTATCCGTCGGTCTCGCCGATCTTCAGCGTCGATGCGGGCGATCCGCCGACGCTGATGCTGCACGGCGACGCCGACAAGGGCGTGCCGCCCGCTCAGTCCGAAGCCATGCACGTCGCCCTCGACAAGGTCGGGGTGGAAAACCAGCTGAAGCTGTACGCGGGCGCCGACCACGATTTCTACGTCAAGGGCGACCCGGCCAAGACCGACGCCTACGCCACCGACGCCATGACCGCGATGGTCGCCTGGTTCGAAAGCCACCTGAAGCCGTCGTCCCGATAGCGGACGTTCCCAGGGGCCGAGAAGGGTGGGGAGCGAACGCCTCCTCTCCCCCCGACCCCGGCCTTGAGCCGGGGGAAGAGTGGGGAGAGGGTAGGGAGAGGGGCGACGCCGGCCTCACAGCCTGCACGATGGTCCAGCCATGACCCCGCCGCGGGGCGGCGACAGTAGCGAGCCGTCCGTCCATGGGTCCTGGCTGAACCTGGAGCGGCGGCGGCAATGCCGCGTCGCCCCTCTCCCTACCCTCTCCCCTCTCGCTTCGCGGGGGGCGAGGAGTGCCAATGTCCCCAACGGGCCGAAAGCCCACCCCCTTTTGTCATCCCGGTCTTCGCTCCGCGAAACCGGGATGACACGGCGGAAAAATGCGAGAGGCCTCAGCCCTCTACGACCGCTTCTGACGCATCGCCGTGTTTCACTCCCGGTCATGTCTACAGACGGTGACATGGGCGAGCGGCACGGCCGCGTGCTGGCGGAACTGGCCGAGACCGGGATGGTCATGGTGCGCCGGCTGAGCGCGGCCATGCTGGCGACGGACGACGTCCAGACCCAGGCGCAGCTCGGCTTGGCCTATCACCGCGTCTCCCGCGCCGTGCGCCAGACCATCGCGCTGGAATTCCGCCTGTCGCAGGACGCGCGCCGCGAAGACCGTCCCGCGCCTTCACGACCCACGCCTCCATCCGAAGCCGCCGCGCCAAGCCCGCCCCGGCCGCAGGCCGAGCGTGTCGGCTGGAACGAGTACGAACGCGACGATTCCTATGAGGCGCTGGAAGACCTCGATGTCCTGCTGGACGCCGAAGACCTGGACCTCGACGCCGTCCACGAGGCCGTCGAGACCTGCATCGCCCGGATCCGCCACGACCTCGACGCCGAGCCGATGCCGGGCGCCGGCGTCACCGTCCTCGCCCGCCCATCGCCGGGCCGCACACGCGACAGGCTCTTGGGCTCGGCCGCGCTGTCGCCAGGCCCTGCGATACGGCCAGGACCTCGCACCCCAAGCCCCTGGTCCGGCTTCGGCTGACGGCCCAGCGGTCCGCCTGTCGAAACCTGCACCCACGCCAAAGCCCCGGAGCGGCTCCGCTTCCCCGGCGCGCTTGCCCGTGCGCGCTGCTGTTTCCGGCCTAAGCCTTCATCCCAGCCTTCACCGCCGCCGCCCGGATCGGCAGGTCGCGCACCCGCGCGCCCACCGCCCGGAAGATGGCGTTGCCGATGGCGGGACCCACGACCGTGGTCGCCGGTTCGCCCAGGCCCACCGGCGCCTCGGTGCTGGCGATGAACTCCACCTCCACGTCGGGAACATCGGCCATCCGCAGCGGCGTATAGCTGTCGAGGTTGGTGTCCTTGACCTCGCCGTTCTCGAACGTCGTGCCTTCCAGCAGCGCCAGGCTCATGCCCCAGAGCGCTGCGCCCTCCATCTGCGCCAGGGCGCCGTCCGGGTGGACGATGGTGCCGGCGTCGGCCACCAGGGTCAGCTTCTCCACCTTCACCGCACCCGTCGCCGGATCGACCGAAACACGCGCCGCGCAGGCGACCCACGTCGGCATGTCCCGCTCCTGGCCGAACGTCGTCGCCAGGCCCAGGCCGGTATTCTTCGGCAGCGGCTTGCCCCAGCCCGCCTTGTCGGCCAGCCGCTTCAGCACCGCCGCCTGGCGTTTCGCCCCGCCAACCGCATTGGGCGCCGAGCCGGCGTTGCGGCCCGTGGCGTCCAGCATCTTCAGCCGGAAGGCCAGCGGGTCGACGCCCGCCTGGGCCGCCGCCTCGTCCATGAAGCTTTCCACCGCCCAGTTGGTCCAGCCGGGGCCCACCGAGCGCAGCCAGCCCGGCCGCATGGTCTTGTTGGCCAGGTCGTTCTGGACCGCCCGCACCCGTTGCGCGCCGACGTTGTACCAGTGGTTCGCCCCGCTGATGGCGAAGGGGTCGTAAGGCTGGCCGTTCCCGCCCTTGGGCATGAAGAACGGCGCCATCGCCTGGGTGGGCCAGCCGGCGCAGGCGTGATGTTCCATCGCCGTCACCCGCCCGGCCTCGCCGAACGCCATCCGCAGGGTCTGCACCGAGGGCGAGCGCGGGCTGTCGAACCGCGTGTCGTCGGCCCGGGTCATGACCATCTTCACCGGCTTGCCGTCGATGGCCTTCGAGGCCAGGGCCGCGCCCACCGCATAGTCCCCGTTCAGCCGCCGGCCGAACCCGCCGCCCAGCACGTAGGTGCGGAGCACGATGGTGTCTTCCTTGCGGCCCAGCGCCGTGGCCAGCCACGGCAGCACCAGCGACTGCCACTGGTTGCCGGTATGGATCTCGAACAACCCGTCCTTCTCGAACGCCAGCGCGTTCACCGGTTCCATCTGGAAGTGCAGAGCGGTGGAGGTCGTGTAGGTCTGCTCCAGCTTCGACTTGGCGGCCGCGAAGGCGGCGTCCACCCCGGGATCCTCGACCACCTGCGAGCCGGTGGTCTTGTCGGCGATCAGCGCGCGGGCGCGGGTCTGCAGGTCGGCCTCGGAGACCTTTGCGGTGTCGCCGGCCGTCCAGGTCACCTTCAGCGCTTCGCACGCCCGGTCGGCGGCGACGAAGCTGTCGGCATAGACCATCACCCAGCCCGGCACGGTCCCCGACGCATCCTCCAGCGCGATGGCGCGGATGTAGCCCGGCACCGCCTTGGCCGCCGTCTCGTCGATCGCCGACACCTTGGAGCCATAGCGGGTGGGCGGCAGCTTGGGCCGCGCGTAGATCATCCCCGCGACCTTGGCGTCGAGGCCGTACTTGGCTTGGCCGTTGGTCTTGGCCGGGATGTCCCGCGCCTGGCCGGGCTTGCCGATGATCCGCCGCTCGGCCGCCGGCTTCATGGGCAGCTTGGCGAGCTGTTCGGCGGTGAAGGTGCGGCTGAGATCCCCCTTGGCGACGATCTCGCCGTAGGAGACCGATCTCTTGCCGGCGACCACCGCGCCATTGCGCGCCAGGCAGTCGGCCGGCGCGACGTTCAGCAGCTTGGCGCCGGCCTCGATCAGGGCGATGCGCCCCGCCGCGCCGGCCTGGCTGTAGACCGGATAGCTCTGCCACACCGACCAGCTGCCGCCGGTGACCATCAGGCCCCACTTCGGATCGCTGTCCACGTGGTCGATCTTCACCTTCGACCAGTCGGCCTCCAGCTCGTCGGCGACGATGCGGGCGATGGCGGTGCCCACGTGCTGGCCCATCTCGGCGCGGATGATGTGGACGGTGATCACGCCGTCGCGGTCGATGCCGTACCAGATGGTCGGCGCGAAGCCGTCGGCGGCCTGTGCCGGCTGGTTCAGCGCGAACAGTGCGCCGGCCGCCGAGACGGTGATCAGGAAGCCGCGCCGCGAGACGTCGGGAAGGATCGCGTTCATGCCGCCACCCCCTTGGCCGAGGCCGCCTTGATGGCCTTCTTGATCCGGATGTACGCCATGCAGCGGCAGAGGTTGCCCGTCATCGTCGCCTCGATCTCGGCGTCCGTGGGATGAGGCGTCGCCTTCAACAGCGCCGCGGCCTGCATGATCTGGCCCGACTGGCAGTAGCCGCACTGCGGCGCCTGGGCGTCGATCCAGGCGACTTGCAGCGGGTGCTGGCCCTTGGGATCCAGGCCTTCGATGGTCGTCACGGCCTGGCCGGCCACCGCGCCCACCGGCGTGATGCAGGACCGCACCGCCTCGCCGCCGATGTGCACGGTGCAGGCCCCACACTGGCCGATGCCGCAGCCGAACTTGGTGCCTGTCAGGCCGATCTCGTCGCGGATCGCCCACAGCAGCGGCGCGTCGTCGGGCGCCTTCACGGTGACCTCGCGGCCGTTCAATCGGAAGGTCGTCATATCGCCCTCGCTAGCCAGATTTGCGAAGATCAGCGGACGCCAACTCCAGCGTCGCCGCAAGTCCGATCTGAACTAGGCTTCGGCGTCCCGCGCGCGGCGTCGGGCGCTGAGCAGCAGCAGGCCGATGCCCATCAGGGCCGCGGCGACCGACCCCATCACCACGCCGGCGCGAACCTGGGCCTGATGCAGGGCGTCTGCGCCGGGAAAGGCCAGGGCGCCGATGAACAGGCTCATGGTGAAGCCCACGCCGCACAGCGCCGAGACGCCGTACAGCTCCAGCCACTTCGCCCCCGTAGGCCTGCGCGCCCACTTCAGCCCGATGGCCAGCGCCGCCGCGCCGAAGACGCCGATCTGTTTGCCGAAGAACAGGCCGGCCGCGATGCCCAGGCTGACGGGCCCGAAGATCGCCCCGCCCGCCTCGCCGCCCAGCGAGAAGCCGGCGGCCATGAAGGCGAAGACCGGCAGGATGAAGAAGGCGACGTAGGGGTGCAGCGCCTCCATGGTCTCGCTGAGCACGCCCTGGCCGCCGGTCCGCTTCGGCTCCAGCGGCAGGCAGAACGCCGCGGCGATCCCGGCCAGCGACGTGTTGATCCCCGACTTCAGCGTGAAGCCCCAAAGCAGCACCCCGCCGACGGCCCAGAAAAAGTAGGGCGCGGCCCGCCACCGCGACATGGCCGCCAGCGCGGCGACGGTCACCGCCGCGCACGCCAGCATCGGGACGTCGAGGTCGGCGGTGAACAGCACGGCGATCAGGACCACGGCCGCCAGGTCGTCGGCGATGGCCAGGGTCAGCAGGAAGATGCGCAGGGTCGGCGGCAGTCTTGGTCCCGCGACCGCCAGGGCGGCCAGCGCGAAGGCGATGTCGGTGGCCGTGGGGATGGGCCAGCCCTGGCGAAGGCCGCCCGGCGCGCCGTTGAAGGCGAGATAGACCAGCGCCGGGACCACGACCCCGCCCGCCGCCGCCAGCAGCGGCAAGGCCAGTCGCCGGGGGTTCGAGAGCTCGCCGCGCAGGATCTCGTGTTTGATCTCAAGGCCGACGACGAAGAAGAAGATCGGCATCAGGGCGGTTTTCACCCAGCCGGCCAGGGTCAGTTCCTCGGCGAACGGCCCGATCCGGACCGCGACCAGCTGATGGGTGAGGGCGTCGTAGGACGCGGCCCAGGGCGAGTTTGCCCAGACGATGGCCAGCAGCGCCGCGGCGGCCAGCAGCGCGCCCGAGCCGGTCTCGGTCTTGAGGAAGGCGAGCGTGGACCGGGTCGACATGCCCCTGGGTAACAAGCGCGGCGAGACCGCTCTAGCGAAATCGGGCGCTGTCTCTAAGGTGCCGCGCAAACAAACCGGATGTTCGAGGAAACGCCATGAGACTGTCCAAGCCCCGCGTCGCGCCGCTGACCGACGACCAGCTCTCGCCCGAGCAGGCCGAGGCGCTGCAGCCGGTGCGCAACGGGACCATGGGCGTGCTCAACATCTTCCGCACCCTGGTCCACGCCCCCAAGGCGCTGAAGCGTTTCAACGACTGGGGCGGCTATGTGCTGTCGCGGCGCAACGACCTGCCGGCGCGCGAGCGGGAGATCGTGATCCTGCGCGTCGGCTTCCTCTGCAAGTCGGGCTACGAGTTCACCCAGCACACCCGGATCGGCCTGCAGTCGGGCCTGACCGACGCCGAGATCGAGGCCATCAAGCGTGGGCCCGACGCTGGCTGGAGCGCCGCCGACGCCGCCCTGATCCGCGCCACCGATGAGCTGCACCGGGACTACTTCATCACCGACGCCACCTGGGCGGAGCTGGGCAAGCACTTCACTCAGAAGCAGTGCATGGACGTGGTGTTCACCACCGGCCAGTACACCCAGGTCTCGATGATCCTGAACACCTTCGGCGTGCAGCTGGACGAGGGCCAGACCCTCGATCCCGAGCTGAAGGGCTACTGAGGATGGCCGGTCGTCTCGAGGGCAAGACCGCCGTCGTGGTGGGCGCGGGGCAAACGCCGGGCGAGACCGTGGGCAACGGCCGCGCCATGGCCCTGCTGTTCGCCCGCGAGGGCGCGCGCGTCCTGTGCGTCGACCGGGTCGGCGAACGGGCCGAAGAGACGGCCGCGATGATCCGGGAAGAGGGCGGCGAAGCCTCCGCGCTTCAGGCCGACGTGACAAAGTCGGCCGAGGCGGCGGGCATCGTCGCCGAGGCGACCGCGCGACTGGGTGGCCTGGACATCCTGGTCAACAACGTGGGCATCGGCGGCGGCGATGGGCCGGCGCACAAGATCGAAGAGGCCGCCTTCGACCGCATCCTGTCGGTCAACCTCAAGGGCATGTGGCTGGTGACCAAGGCGGCGCTGGGCGTCATGCGCGAGCAGGGCGGCGGGGCCATCGTCAACATCTCGTCCCTGGCGGCGGAGGCCGGCGGCATCCAGGTGGCCTATGAGGTCTCCAAGGCCGCGGTGAACCGCCTGACCACCAGCGTGGCCCAGAGCCAGGCCCGCTACAGCATCCGCTGCAACGCCGTGCAGCCGGGCCTGATGGACACGCCCATGGCCGTGGCGGGCATCGCCGGCGCCAGTGGCCGCACCCAGGACGAGGTCCGCGCCGAACGCGACGCCCGCGTGCCCCTGGGCGGCAAGATGGGCAGCGCCTGGGACACCGCCTACGCCGCCTTGTTCCTGGCCTCGGACGAGGCCAAGTTCATCACCGGCGTGATCCTGCCGGTCGACGGCGGCATGGGCGTGCGGATCGGATAGGGGAACGCCCCGGCGCTCGACCGCGTTAGTCGCCCCTGTCGAGGGGTTACCGACCGGAGCGCTACCGATGAACAGCATCATCTACCTTGTCGGCCTGGTGGTCGTTGTACTGGCCGTCCTGGGCTTCCTCGGAATCCGCTAGCCGAACGGGGCGCGGGGCGGCTAGCTGCGGGCGATGCCCGTCTCCCCCGCCTATCGCCCCGATCCCCAGTTCCCGAGCCTGGGCGCGGAGTTCGCCGACCCCGTGGCGGCGGCGGACTTTCCGGCGACGATGCTGCGCTTCCGCAACGACCGCGCCGCGGCGACGGTAGGTCTGGAGACGCTGAGCGACGACGAGTGGACCGCCCACTTCGGCCGCTTCCAGCCGTTGCCGGGGAACATCGATCCGCCCCTGGCGCTGCGCTATCACGGCCATCAGTTCCGCTCGTACAACCCCGACCTCGGCGACGGCCGCGGCTTCCTCTTCGCGCAGATGCGCGAGGCCGGGACCGATCGCTTGCTGGATCTCGGGACCAAGGGCTCGGGCCAGACGCCCTGGTCCCGTTCCGGGGACGGCCGCCTGACGCTCAAGGGTGGCGTGCGGGAGGTGCTGGCCACGGCGATGCTGGAGGCGCTCGGCGTGCCGACCTCACGGTCGTTCTCCCTGGTCGAGACCGGCGAGGCGCTGCAGCGCGGCGACGAGCCCAGCCCCACCCGGTCGTCCGTGCTGGTCCGCCTGTCGCACAGCCACGTCCGCTTCGGCACCTTCCAGCGCCACGCCTACTTCGAAGCCAAGGACAGGGTCGGCGCCCTGGTCGACCACGTGGTGGCCAACTACTACCCGGACCTGGCCGGGGCGAACGACCGGCCCGCCGCCCTGCTGGAGGCGGTCTGCGCCAAGGCCGCGCGGCTGACGGCCAGCTGGATGGCCGCGGGCTTCGTCCATGGCGTGCTCAACACCGACAACATGAACATCACCGGCGAGAGCTTCGACTACGGCCCCTACCGGTTCCTCCCCCAGTCGGACCCCAACTTCACCGCCGCCTACTTCGACCAGCATGGCCTCTACAGCTTCGGCCGCCAGCCCGAGGCGGTGTTCTGGAACCTGCAGCAGCTGGCCGGCTGCCTGAGCCTGGTCACCGAGAGCGACCCCTTGGTCGAGGCGCTGAACGGCTTCAGTCCCGCCTACCGCCGCGAGCTGATGGCCGCGATGCTGGGCCGGCTTGGCGTGAAGCCGCGCGGTGACGAGGAGGACGCGGCCCTGGTCCAGGTCAGCTTCGGCGCGATGGCCGAAGGCGGCGAGCGCCTGCGCTGGGAGCCGTTCTTCTTCGACTGGTTCGGCGGGCGTGAGGATCGCGCGCTGACCGGGCCCCGCGCCGATCTCTACGCCGGGGCCGATTTCGCCGCGTTCCGCCAGCGCCTGGCGACCTACGAGGCCGAACGCCCGGAGCGGTTGGCTCATCCCTATTTCGCCCAGGCCGAGCCCGAGGAGCTGCTGATCGACGAGATCGAGGCCATCTGGTCCGACATCGCCGAACGCGACGACTGGACGGCCTTCCACGCCAAGCTGGCGCGGATCGAAGCGGCGCGTGTGGCGTGGGGCCTCAGCTAGCGCGCTTGCGCGACGCCCACTGCGCCAGCACCACCCCGCCGAGCGTGATCGCGGCGCCCAGGCCCTGCAGCGGGCCGATCGCCTCGGCGAACAGCAGCCAGCCCAGGTAAGCCGCGACCACCGGCTGGATCAGCACCACCACCGAGGCTGTCGACGTGGGCAGCCGGCCCATGGCCCAGGCGATGGAGCCCTGGCCGCTGACATGCATCAGGCCGAGACCCAGGCAAGCGCCCCAGCCCAGCAGGCTGCCGGGCAGGATCGGCTCGCCCAGCAGGAGCGCGGTGATCAGCATCAGCGGCGCGCCGACGATGCTGACCCACAGCATCAGCCGACTGGCGCCCTCGGTCTTGCGGCCCTCAGCCATGGCCAGGAAGTAGAGCGCATACCAGAAGGCCGTGATCGCCGAGAGCGTATCGCCCAGCGGCTGGTTGATCAGCTTGCCGCCGGCCCCCCTCTCCACCGCCATCAGCCAGGCCCCGCCCAGCGCCGCGGCCACCGCCAGCGAGAACAGCCAGCCCGGCCGCTGCTTCAGGAAGATCCAGGCAAAGGCGGTGACCACCACGGGCGTCAGGTTCGACAGCACCGTGGCGTTGGTCACCGAGGTGTAGTGGATGCCGTAATGCCAGAACCCCAGGTCCAGGGCGAAGAACACCCCGGCCAGCAACGCCATCTTGGGCGGCCGGCCGATCGCGCCGGTGGTGCGCACGGTCATCAGCGCCAGCAGCGGCATGGCGAAGGCCAACCGCCAGAACCCCGCCGCGGCCGCCCCCGTGTCGGCCAGCCGCACGAAGATCGCCGACAGGCCGATGATGCAGGCGCCGCCCAACAGCGCGGCCAGCGGGAGCCAGCGCGGTCCCTCCTGCGGCGCAGCCACGGCGTCACTCAAAGCCCAGTTCCTTCCGCAACTCCGCCGCGCTCATACCCCGTTCGCGGAGCGACCGCAGCGTTTCCGCATGGTCGCGCTTGGCATAGCGCTTCCCGTCCGGGCCGGTGAGCAGGGCGTGGTGCCGATAGATGGGCTCGGGCAGGCCCAGCAGCGCCTGGAGCAAGCGCTGCACGTGCGTCGCCTCGAACAGGTCGCGGCCGCGGATGACGTGGGTAATCCCCTGCAAGGCGTCGTCCACCGTCACCGCCAGGTGGTAGGCCACGCCCACGTCCTTGCGCGCCAGCACAACGTCGCCGCCCAGCTCTGGGCGCGCGGAAACAACACCTTCGCCCTCTTCGGTGAATGTCAGCCCGCCGAAGCCGCCCAGCGTCCGCGACGCGGCGTCCAGCGAAAGCCGCCAGGCGAACGGCCCGCCCGCCGCCAGCCGCCGAGCCTCTTCGTCAGGTGGTAGCGCGGCGCCCCGGAACACCTCCATCGCCCCGTGCGGCGCCGACACCATCGCCTCGGCAACTTCCTTGCGGGTGCGGAAGCAGCGATAGAGCAAGCCCTCGGCCTCAAGACGGGCGAGGGCGGCCTGGTAGTCGTCCCGGTGTTCCGATTGCCGGCGCACCGGCTGTTCCCAGCTCAGGCCCAGCCAGGCGAGGTCCTCGTGGATCCCAACCTCGAATTCGGGCCGGCAGCGGGTGGCGTCGATGTCCTCGATGCGGAGCACGAACCGGCCGCCGGCGTCCTGCGCGGCGGCGAACGCGGTCAGCGCCGAATAGGCGTGGCCCCGGTGCAGATAGCCGGTGGGCGAGGGGGCGAAGCGGGTGGCGAACACCCGCGTCTGATTAGCAGGCGCCGTGGTTCTTCGTGAACAGGCCCATGTGGCTGAGCACCGCGGCCAGGAATTCCCGCTCGCCGCCCAGTTCGTCCTTGAGGTGCTGGAATTGCTTGAAGCCCGACATCTCGGCCAGGCCGTGAGCGCCGCACCAGGCGGCGATGGTGGCCAGCTCCAGGTGGGTCTCGGCGGTCGGGTCCGCGCCGTGTTCGATCATGGTGTCGCGCACCAGGCAGTAGGCGCTGTCCTTGTTGTCCTGCATCTCGTCGGGCAGGGCTTCCTTCTCGCGCACCGCGTCATACATCACGCGATAGAGCGCCGGATTCTCGTGGGCGAAGCAGACGTAGGCGATGCCCAGCCCGGTGAGCTGGCCGTCGTTCGCGGCCTTGGCCTCGGCCATCTGGGCGTTGAGCGTGTGCCAGCCCTCATGGGCCACGGCGTCCAGCAGCTCGGCCTTGTCCTTGAAGTGGTGATAGGGCGCCGCCGGACTGACGCCGGCCTCGCGGGCCACGGCGCGCAGCGACAGCGCGCTGGGGCCTTCCGCTTCGAGCAGCCTGCGCGCCGCGTCCACCAGCGCATTGCGCAGGTCGCCGTGGTGATAGGGGCGGGGTTCGACGTTTTTGGCCTGGCTCATTGGATTACCATAAGTTCACATCTAAGCGCTGTACAGATATCTTGACGACAATCAGATGCATCCCCATCTGAGCGCTGTTCAAATAAGAAACGTCCCCACTCCCCTGGGGTTCAACTGAAAAGGTGTGTGTCATGTCTCTCGTGAAGTTCGAACGGTTCTTCGACCGCGCAACGCCGGTCTTCCTCCTGGGTCTCGGCCTCGTCGCCGCGTTCGCCACGGCGGGCCTGGGCGCCTAAGTCTCCCCACTTAGACGGTCGATCCAACGAAGGGGCCCTCCTTGAGCGGGCCCCTTTTTCGTTGTGGGTGCGCCGCCCCAATGGCATGCGAAAATGCATGGCAGGTCGGCGAAAAAAACTATCTGTACAATGTTTAGATATCTGCTATCTAATCACTGTCCAGATGGACCTGGGGTCCGGATCGGCCGGACCCCAAACTGAAAATGGAGACCTGCAATGTCGATGCTGATGAACCGCATCCTCGACGTGGTCGTGTCCTTCGCGATGGTGGGCCTGGCCCTGACCGTCGCCGGCGCCACCGCTGTCCTCGGCGCCTGATGATGCGCCGCGCCTAGCGCCTCGCCCGTCGTCAAGACCGGGCGAGGCCACTGGCCGCACCCTGGAGGCCCCGTCGTCGTAGAGTTGTCTCCGAATCGGGCCTATATTTTTCTCAAGTCACGTCGCGTTCCGTTTGCTGGGGGTTTCGTCTTCAGTCCTACGTCGACCGTCATAAGCGCCCTGAGGCGCGTCCGGAGGCCCTGCCATGCAGGTGCTTAGGCAAGCGCCGTCCGGCTGGCCCTGTCTCGTGCTCAACGCCGACTTCAGGCCGCTATCCTATTATCCGCTGTCGCTCTGGCCCTGGCAGGACGTGATCAAGGCGGTCTTCCTCGATCGCGTGGACGTGGTCTCCACCTACGACCAGGAAGTCCGCTCCCCGTCGTTCTCGATGAAGCTGCCCAGCGTGGTTTCGCTTAAGAGCTACGTGACCCAGGACCGGCCGCCGGCCTTCACGCGCTTCAACCTGTTCCTGCGCGACAGCTTCACCTGCCAATACTGCACGGCGGATGCGGATCTGACGTTCGACCACGTGATCCCGCGCTCGCGCGGCGGGCGCACCACCTGGGAAAACATCGTCACCGCCTGCGCGCGCTGCAATCTCACCAAGGGCGGGCGCACCCCGCACGAGGCGCACATGCACCCGCGCCTCAAGCCCCGCCGGCCGAATTCGCATGAGCTGCAGGAACGCGGCCGCCGCTTCCCGCCGCACCATCTGCACGAAAGCTGGCTCGACTATCTCTACTGGGACATCGAGCTGGAGGCGTAGCGGCCGGGCATTGATAGATCCCTGACCAGCGGTCGCGAGGAAACGCATGCGTACACGGGAGCGAAGCGGAGGGACGTCGCAGGTTGTCTACGTCTTCTCAGGTATAGCCAGTACTAATGTTCTTGGCATTGCCTTCCGACGTCGCCGGGGCCAACACGCGACCGCAGAGACCTAAGTGACAGGGTGCTTGTACATAAGTCCGCCGCGAGATTACGCGCGCCGAATGGCGACCGTCGTCCCGTGCCTGTTTGCAGACGTTATGGCCACGCTAGTCGAAAGGGAGCAGGGAGCAGCTCAAATTCTTCCGGGAAATTTGACCGCAGAATGGGCTCAGCAACCGTCCTCAGTTGCTCTAGTTCGAAAGCTCAACCTCATCCAGACAGGCGCATTCGCCTTTTGCGGCGAGAGTGGTCCGATTGAGAAGACGCTCAATGACATCAGGCTGTTCTTGCCGGACCTGCTGAGCGATCCCCGCCCTGCGGGTCGAATTGGGGCCGCCGTCGATTGGCGAAACAAGAACGAATATGGGCGCGCCGCTCACCAAGTCGTAGGCTGCGTTGCTGACGAAGCCGGCGAGCTCAATTTTGTCGGTCCAGAGGGCAGTGGTTTTGACGAGGGCGCGTTCGGCCACTGTATCGGTATAGGTACAGGCGCGCCCGAGCTTCAAAAGTATTGCGAAGTGCTATCGGAACAGGTCCATTCTTTTCCGCCTCTCCACCGCGCATTCTTGCTCTTCGCTACCATCAATGCTCACCGCCTCTCAGAAGAAATGCTTCACGAAACACGGGAAGTGGAATCGTGGGGAGGATACGTCGAATGGGCATATCAAATCCGAGAGACTCGTCCCGCTTGGCGGCGTGGTCCAAGCACCCTCCACCTCTTCCTGGTCATTTCTAAGAAGGATGATGGATCCCCGGGTCTTCAATTTGTGCACAAGTTCGTTGCGTATGACGCCGAGACCGGGCGGATACTGGCGTTTACACGAGGACTAAAGCAGAGCGCGAAGGCGGAATTCGTTCTTCGCGACATGTTATCTGAGAAATCTGGACTGTCAGGCAACGAGGTCTTCTGGAGAACGTGGCGGCCTGAGGCGTGCGTTACTACCGTCATCGGTCGCGACAAATCAGGAAAGAGGTCAACTTTCCTCAACACCATTTGGGCTCCGGGTACCAAGGTGTCACACGACGACGTGACATTTTCTTGGACCGAAGAGCACGGCTTCAAATTTGGCCATAGCGAAGGGCTGCGAAGCAGAATTGACGGCCCCGCGTTGGAAGCGCTCGGGCCTCTACATCCTTAACTTGAGATCGTGTGCCAGTCGCAGGACAGCCGCCTGTTAGGCGATCAAGGCGCGCGCCGCGGACTCCAGCACCGCCTTGGCCTGGTCCACGCTCAAGCCCTGGTCGCGGCGCAGCCTGGCCCAGGCCTCGTAGCTCAGCAGCAGGTCCAGGCCTTCCAGCTTCATCGGATCGCGCGCCACCTCGGGCGGCAGCTCGCGCTCCAGGATCTCGCGCAGCTTGGTCACCAGCCGGGCATAGTCGGTGCCGAGAAACTTCGAGCGGTGGCGGAACGCCTCGGACGCCCGACGGAATGGCGACATGATCTCGAACGCGCGGGCCCGGCGGGCGATCAGCTCGATGACCCGCGCCGGGCCGCGCGTCGACTCCAGCGGCTGGTCGATGATCACCCGGATCTCGCGCTCGATGGCCATCGCCATCTCCCGATACAGGCTGTCCATATCCTGAAAATGGCGGAAGACGGTGCGCAGGCCGACGTCGGCGCGGGCGGCGACGCGTTCGGCGCTGGGGGCGATCTCCTCGGCGCGGACCATCTCGATCATGGCCGCGACGATCCGGGCCCGGTTGTCCAGGCCGCGCCGGCGCCGGCCATCGGCGACCTCGGGTTCGGGCTGGGGCGGCGCGGCGGAGGTCATGGCGCCATCTCGCCCGCGCCGATGGTCGCCGTCTAGAGGGCCGCGTTGACTTGGTTCAATAGTGGCACTCATAATGTCACTATTATCCGAGGAGACGACGAATGGAAGTGTTGCGCACCCCCGACGCCCGGTTCGAGGGCCTGGCCGACTGGCCCTATGCGCCGCGCTACCTGGATCTCCGCGACGCCGACGGCACGACCCTGCGGCTGCACTACGTGGACGAGGGTCCGCGCGACGGGGCGCCCGTCCTGCTGATGCACGGCGAGCCGTCGTGGTCCTATCTGTACCGGCACGTGATCGCCGGTCTGGTGGCTAAGGGCCGCCGCGTGATCGCCCCCGACCTGATCGGCTTCGGCCGCTCGGACAAGCCGGCCCGGCGGACCGACTACACCTATGAGCGCCACGTGGCGTGGATGCGCCAGTGGCTGACCACCCTGGATCTCACGGACCTGACCCTGTTCTGCCAGGACTGGGGCGGCCTGATCGGCCTGCGACTGGTGGCGGCGTTCCCCGAACGGTTCTCAGGGCTGGTGATCGCCAACACCGGCCTGCCGGTCGGCGGCGGCATGACGGACGGGTTCAAGGCCTGGCTGGAGATGAGCCAGAACATCCCGGTCATGCCCATCGGCGGCATCGTCAGCATGGGATCGGGACGCAATCTGTCCGAGGCGGAGGTGGCGGCCTATGACGCGCCGTTCCCGGACGAGACCTACAAGGAAGGCGCGCGCCAGTTCCCGGTGCTGGTGCCGGTCACGCCCGAGCACGGGTCGGTGGCCGAGAACATCGCCGCCTGGACCGTGCTGGAGCAGTTCGACAAGCCCGTCGTCACGGCCTTCAGCGACGGCGACGCGGTCACCCGCGGCGGCGATATGATGTTCCAGGCCCGTGTGCCGGGCGCCAAAGGGCAGCCGCACGTGACGCTGTCGGGCGGACACTTCCTGCAGGAGGACAGCCCGGCCGAGATCGTCGAGGTCATCGACGGCCTGATCAACAGGGCGGCCGGATGAAGGTCGAGAACGCGGTCTTCCCGCAGCCTCCACAGGCGATGGCGTTCTTCGGCGGGACCGAAGACGGGCCCTTCGTGATGGTCAATCTGCTGAAGTTCAAGCCGAAGGCGGAATACGCCGACGGGTCGGATACGGATCTCAGCGGCGCCGACGCCTATGCCCGCTACGGAGACCGTGTCCGCGAGCTGGTCGAGGGGCTGGGCGGCAAGGTGCGCTATTCGGGCGACGTCACCGGCCTGTTGCTGGGCGAGGTGGAAGACCTGTGGGACATGGTGGCCTTGGCCGAGTACCCGTCGCTCGCGGCGTTCCGGGCCATGGCGCTGTCGCCTGAGATGCAGGCCATCGAGCATCACCGCAAGGCCGGGCTGGCGGGCCAACTCAACATCCGGACCAGGCCGTCCGACGGATTCTAGACGGTCCGTCGGGGCCGCAGCGCCAATCCCAGGAAGATCAACGCAAGCACCACCTCGACCGGGCTGGCGAAATGCTCCGGTGGATGATGTCCGTTGCTGGGCGGCAGCAGCACCCAGCCCTGTAGCGCCATCAGCCCGCGCTCGACCACCACCAGCGCCAGGAACAAGGGGGTCAGCGGGCGGTAGCGCAGCGCCACCGCCAGCATGCCCAGGCCGAACGCCAGCTGGGTCGCGCCCTCCCACGCGAACAGGCCGCGCACCAGTTCCCCCCGGTTTCCGACATCCAGGTGGGCGATCACGCCAGAGCCGCCGTCCGGCAGGAAGCTGTGGATCAGGCCGGGGACGATGGTCAGCAGCGCCGCGAGCGTCAGGAACCAAGGCGCGGCCGGGTGGCCCCGATAGTCCGCGTTGGTCGACGGCGGCAGGAGCCCCACCGTCAGTTGTCCCACAGGATGTATTCGTCGCCCGGCTTCTGCGGCTGGCCGCTGGGGTGATCGACGAACACCGGCCCCTGGAGCAGCGACGGCCACATGGGCTTCACGCTCTCGGCGTCCTGCGCGCGGATCATCGCCAGCAGGCGCTGGACCTGGGCCGGCTCGGCCTTGGACAGTTCGCGGCGTTCGGTCGGGTCGGTCGCCAGATTGTACAGCCAGACCTTCTTCTGGGCCTCGCTGGACTGCAGCTTCCAGTCGCCGTCCCGGACCACCTTGTACTGGCCCGAGCGCCAGAACAGCGTCTGGTGCGGACGGCCCGGGGCCTTGCCCTGGACGAAGGGCATCAGGTCGACGCCGTCGATCTTGCGGTCGGTCGGCATGGCCGCGCCGGCCGCGTGGGCGGCGGTCGCGAAGATGTCCACGTGGCCCACGGGGTAGGGATAGCGCGACCCGGCGGGGATTGCGCCCGGCCAGCGCATGAAGAACGGCGCGTGGATGCCGCCCTCGAAGAACGTCGACTTGAAGCCGCGATAGGGGCGGTTCACCTCGGGCAGGCCGATGTAGCCGGCGCCGCCGTTGTCGCTGGTGAAGATCACCAGGGTGTTCTGGTCCAGGCCCTCGTCCTTCAGCGCCTGGAGGATGCGGCCGATGTTGGCGTCCAGGTTCCGGGCCATGGCGCCGTAGACCCGCAGCCGGTGGTCCTTGATCTGCGGTAGGGCGTCGTAATCTTCCTTCTTGGCCTGCAGCGGCGTGTGGATCGCGTTCGGCGCGAAGTACATGAAGAACGGCCGGTTCTTGTTGGCCTTGATCGACCGGATCGCCTCGTCGGTCAGGTAGTCGGTCATGTAGCCCTTGGGCGCGAACATCGCCGAGCCGTTGAACTGCACCTGGTAGGGCAGGTTGGGCCACAGGAAGCGGTCGATGGGGTCCCAGGGCTGCTTGGCGTTGACCACGCCCTTGTCCTTCTCCGGCAGGTACATCGAGCCGCCGGCGATGAAGCCCAGGCTTTCGTCGAAGCCCTGATCCTCGGGTCGCGAGCCGGCCTTGCCGCCCAAGTGCCACTTGCCGAAGTGCAGGGTGTGATAGCCACGGGTGCGCAACACCTCGGCGATGGTGATCTCGCTCGTGGGCACGCTCAGCGTGTTCATCGCCTCGGGCGAGGACGCGGTGCTGCCGGGCGGCATGTCGGCCAGGCGGTCCTTGAAGAATTTCGGCTTCACCAGCGAGCCGGGCTCGGCCTCGGTGCCGACCATGCGTTCGAAGGCCACCGGGGCGGGGGTGAACTCGAAGCCGAAGCGGGTGGGATAGCGGCCGGTCATGATCGCCGCGCGCGACGGGGCGCAGGTGGCGTTGCCGGCATAGCCGCTGGCGAACGACACGCCGTCCCGGCCGATGGAATCGATGTTCGGCGTGGGCACGGCGCCGTTCGCCACGCCGCCGCCGTTGAAGGTGATGTCGTTGTAGCCGAGGTCGTCGGCCAGGATGAACACCACGTTGGGCGGCCGCTGGCCCGCGGGCGCGGCGGTGGGTCCCTGCGCCCAGGTCACGGGCCGGTTAGCGGCCACGTGCGGCAGGCGCGAATGGGCGATCATCGACAGGATCGTGGCGCGGTTCGCGTAGGCCACGCCGACGGCGACAACCAGCAGGACGACAATCGCCGCCAGCCATTTCCAGAGCTTCATCGCACCCACCCCATATCGTTGGGTGGAGCATATAGTGACATTGTGCGTGCCGCTAGATGGCGGTCGTCAGGCGATGGGCAGGGTCACCCGGGCGCGCAGGCCCCTGTCGGCCGCGATCAGCTCGACGTCGCCGCCGTGGGCGCGGGCGGTGGAGCGTGCGATGGGCAGGCCCAGGCCGATCCCGCCGGCGTCCAGATTGCGTGACGCGTCGGCGCGGTAGAACGGCTGGAAGACGCGCTCCAGGTCGTCGGGCGACAGGCCTTGGCCGGCGTCTTCGATCTCGACCACTGCCTGGCCGTCCTCCTGGCTGACCCGGATCCGCGCCTGGCCGCCGTACTTCACGGCGTTGTCCACCAAGTTCACGAACAGGCGCTGCAGGGCCACGGCGTCGCCATCCACGGTGACGGGCATGGAATCGAAGAGCTCCACGTCGCCCCCGACCATGGCGGCGTCGTCGACCACGCACTCCACCAGCGAGAGCAGCTCCAGACGCTCGCGATGGCGCGGCGTGCTCTCGTTGCGGATGAAGGTCAGCACGCCCTGGATCATCTGCTCCATCTGGGCGACGTCGGAGAGGACCGTGTCCTTCAGGCCGCGCTCGGCGCCTTCCATCTTGAAGCGGATGCGGGCCAGCGGGGTGCGCAGGTCGTGGCTGATGGCCCCGACCATGGCGGTCCGGTCGTCGATGTAGCGCTTCAGACGGCCCTGCATGCCGTTGAACGCCTCTGCCGCCGCGCCGATCTCGGCCGGGCCGCTGAGGGTCATCTGCGGCGCGTGCGGGTCGCGGCCCAGCCGCTCGGCGGCCTCGGAGAAGCGCTTGAGCGGGGCGGTGATGCGGCGGGCGAACAGCAAGCCTGCGGGAGCAACCACCGCGAAGCCCGCGGCCAGCAGCAGCAGCGTGCGCTTCTGCCAGTCGTTGGGGAACGGCTCGGGACTGGACCGAACCACCGTCCACCGGCCGTCGGCGCGCCGGACGGCTGCGGTGAAGTCGCCCAGCACCATCTCGCGCGGCCCGCGCATGTGCAGCGCCATCGGCGGCGGGGGTGGGCCGCCGGCCTCGTCCGGCGGCGGCGGCGGTTCATGCGGTGGGCCGGGCGGTCTCTCGCCCCGCGCCCGATGCTCGAAGAGCATCCGACGGCCCTCCGGCAGCAGTATCTTTTCGAGCGTCGTGGGGGGCCGCGGCGCGAAATGGACGTCCTCGCGCGGCCGGCCCAGCGCCACGGCCAGGGCGTCGCGCTGGATCCCGCCCCGGCGACGGCCCTCGGGTTCCTGCGGCGGCCGATCGGCGAGGGTGCGCAGCATCGGCCGGCCGAACCGGGCGTTGAGCGGCCCGCCCTGCAGCGCGCCGGCGATCTCGGTCAGGCGGTACAGCGGCGGCTGCGGTGGCGGCAGCAGCACGATGGCCGCGAACACGATCAGGTGGGTGGCGAACAGGCAGGCGACGATCAACGCGACCAGCTGCAATCCGATCGAGGCGCGTGGCCGCGCCGGCAGCTTCATGGCCGGGTGACCGCCACGTCGAACATGTAGCCGGCGCCGCGCACCGTCTTGATGATCTCGGTGTCGCTGCAGGCGTGCAGCTTGCGGCGCAGGCGACTGATCTGCACGTCCACGGCGCGGTCGAAGACGTCGGCGTCGTTGCCCCGGGCGATATCCAGCAGCTGGTCGCGCGACAGGATCCGCTGCGGGTGGTCCAGGAACGCCGACAGCAGCGAGAACTCGCCGGAGGTCAGCAGGATGGTGGCGCCGTTGGGCGCGCGGAGCTGGCGGCGCAACGCGTCCACCACGAAGCCCTGGAACTGATAGGCCTTGCCCTTGCGGGGCGCACCGCCGCGCACTTCCTCCAGCCGGCGGAATACGGCCCGCACCCGCGCCAGCAGCTCACGCGGGCTGCAAGGCTTGGGCAGATAGTCGTCGGCCCCGAGCTCCAGGCCCAGCACCCGGTCGATCTCCTCGCCCATCGCGCTGACCATGATGATCGCGGGACCGCCGTCGGCCGACAGCCGCCGGCAGATCGACAGCCCGTCCTCGCCCGGCAGCATCAGGTCCAGCACCACCAGGTCGATCGGCGCCTGGGCCAGCATCCGGTCCATGGCGCGCGCGTCGGCGGCGGCGTGCACCTGGAAGCCGTGGTCGGCCAGATAGGCGGTGACCTGCTCGCGCAGTTGGGTGTCGTCCTCGACCACCAGGATGTGGCGGGCAGGCAGCACGGAGGGCTGGGGCGTCATGACAGGTCCTCTCGCCCCGAACTGTGGCGCCGTCATCGCGACTTCGCCACAATCCAGGGCGGCGGCCGATCAGCGCGGCGGTTCGTGCTCGGGGAGGGGACCGCCCGGTCCGCCATGCCGGAACAGCATCCGCGGGCCGCCACCGGGGCCGCCGCGCATCATCATCGGCCCGCCGCCGGGTCCGCCATGTGGCCCTTCCAGGCGCTGCAGGGCGTCGAACACCTTCTGCTGTTCGGGCGATAGCGCGGCGTAGAACCTGGCCAGGCCGTCGCGCATGCGCTGATGCTGGGCGGCCATCTCGGCCTCGCGCTTGCCCATATCGTCCAGCCGCTGCGGCGTGGTCAGGGCCTTCGCCCCGTCACGGGGACCCCTGTCCTCGCGGGGCGGGGGCCTGTGGGCGGCCACGAAGGCGGCGAGCGCCGGCTCCTGGTCAGGGCGAATCCTCAGGACGGTCTTCAGATCCTCCAGGCGCTGGGTCCGCATCGCGTCGTGACGCGCGTTCATCTCGGCGCCCGGTGGTCCGGGCGGCGGCGGGGCGGGCTGAGCGTGGGCCAGCGTGGCGAGCGCCAACGCGGCGGGTGTAAGCGCCAGAATCAGGCGGCGTGTCATCGGGTAACTCCTCTTCCCTGAGGTGGGCCAATGTCGCACGGGCGGCATCGGGGCTGATGGCGGCGGGCGCGGCGGCTTTGAAATGTTCTGGCAACGCCCGCTGGCGCCGGGCTTGCTGCGACACCGCTCAGAAAACGGGTCCGCCGAGAGGGGATCGGTCTCCGGAACGGCGCATATGTTTCATTCCGGGAAGCTTTTCAGGCGACACGCAGCCGCGCGGTTGAGTGTCCGGCATCGACGAGCTCGCCCTACAAGCGAACCCGTTTGCACTGTTAAGCTTTCTGAACGAGTGTGCGCGGACACGGGGATCGGGCTGCTTAACTGGCCCGGCAGGTACCCACCTCACGGTGGATCATACGGGGACTATCATGGCTTTTGACACGGCGACGGCTCACGGCCGTCGGAGCCCTTTGCGCGGCATTTTCAAGTCGGCGCTTCCGGCGCTGGCGTTCGCCTTCACCATGGCCGCCGCGGCGCCTAGCCATGCGCTGTCGTACTTCCTCGACTATGCGTCGATGGACACCTCGCGCAGCGCGGTGATCAAGAAGAACGGCGACACCTTCGCGACGGTGAAGATGGCCCCGGTCAATTTCACGGTCTTCTACGGCACGGGCAACACGCCCCAAACCGGCGCGCTCGCCGGGCCGATGACCATGATCGGCTGGTGCGTCGACATCTTCCACTCGATCTCGATGGGCAACATCGACCTCAAGTACGACAACAACTACGACCTCGAGACCAATTCGAAGTACACGTCCAACGTCGCCTGGGCCGGTGAGAGCGATCTCACGGACGCGCAGATCGACCAGGTCGGCCGGCTCGTCCACTACGGCACGCAACTGTACCTGACCGCGGCGAACAGCACCGCCAAGCTGAATGAGCTCTCGGGCATCCAAGGCGCCATCTGGACCGTGATCAACAAGGCCCAGGGCTACACCGTCGAGAGCACGGCCACGGGCAACGCCTACGGCAACACGTCGAACAAGTCGGTGATCAACAGCTTCATCACGAAGTACTCGGGCTCGAACTACGCCAGCTACATCCCGATGAACATCGGCCTGGAAGTCGAGTTCCTCAGCGAAACCGGCAAGTACGGCACCAAGAATGCGCACCAGTCGTTCGCGTTCGTGCCGGAACCCGGCACCTGGGCGCTGATGATCCTGGGCTTCGGCGGAGCCGGCGTGATGCTCCGTCGCCAACGGAAGTATGCCCTGGCCGCCTAATCGCCAGGTCTCAGACCTCCAGTCTGGAAAAGCCCCGGCCTCGCGCCGGGGCTTTTTTCGTTGGGCGTGGCTCAGCCATGTCGTGTGTATGACTCGCCCTCAAAGAGAACGACGTTGTGCGAGTCGCGGGCGGGACTATCTCTGATCCTCAGCGGCGCAGCTTCTTTCCCGCGAAGCGTCGCCAGCGTGAGGATTTTTCAGTGTTCGAGTTCAGTACCAATGCTTCCCCGGCTCCGGCCCTGGGCGCGCTGAAGGCGGCGGTTCCGGCCATGGCGTTCGCGTTCGGTCTTGCCGCCGCATCGGCCGGCCACGCCGAGTCGATCTTCCTGCAGACCGCGTCGATGAACACCACCTACACGGCGCACATCTACAGCGCGCCCTATCCCAGCGCCGGCTACAGCGACGAGTACGTCTATCTCGCGCCCATGACCTTCACCGCCTACGACGGCGTCGGGGCCACGGGCGACGCCTACAGCCTGCTCGCGTTCTGCGTGGACATCTTCCACAACATCAGCCTGGGGAACATCAACCTCCAGTACGACGACACCCAGCCGCTGGCGTCGAACTCGGGATCGCCCTCGACGCCGCTCACCGGCGCGCAGCTGACCCAGGTCGGCAAGCTCGTGAACTACGGGCAGGTCGTCTACGGCAGCGCCGACGCGGACAAGGTCGCGAAGCTGGCCGGCCTGCAGGGCGCGATCTGGCAGGTGATCAATCCCACCTACACCGTGAAGAGCTTCAACGGGGCAGTGGACGGCTACATCGGCAGCTATTCCGACGCCCTGACCTACGGCGCCGCCATCGCCGACCATGGCCCGGTGGGCAGCAGCCTGACCTTCATCACCGAGACCGGGAAGTACGGCACGGCCGACGCTCACCAGAGCTTCGCCTTCGCGCCAGCGCCGGAGCCCGGTGTGTGGATGCTGCTGATCGCCGGCTTCGGGATGACGGGCGCGGCCCTGCGTCGGTCACGCTCGCGACCGGCCGCCGTCCGCGCCTAGGACCTATCGGAAGACGTGGATGCCGCCGGCGCCGCCACCCGGCGCCTCGGCCAGTCCGCGGATTTCCAACTGAGCCCGGCGCGCGCCGCATGTGCAGCGCAGCCGGTGCTCGAGGTCCTGGAGGGTCTGGCGGCTGAGCCCCTGGGCCAGCCAGGGCCGCGGATCCACCGTCGCCTCGCGCCCGCAAGCGCAGCGCGCCCACAGGCTGGAGCGGGCCGCGGTGGCCCAGCCCAGCCGGGCGTCGCCGGCGGTCCATTCCCGAACCAGATGTCTGCTGCTTCCGTCCGCCATGATGCGACTCCCTACTGTGAACAAAAGCAGAACTTTTCGGACGTGACGACTCCATTCCGGCTGTTTTTTTGAGTCGCCTCAACCCGTCGGAGTTGTGCCGTCCACAGCTTCCGGTCCGCCGAGGAGCCTAGATCTTCTCGCTGATCTTGATCGCGGCGCGGCAGCCGGCGCTGATCACCGCCGACAGCAGGCCATAGCCGGGGGCTTCACGCGCGCCTTCCTCGACGGCGGCGTCGCGGTGGGCCAGTTCCTCGTCGCGGAACCTGGACAGCTCTGCGGCCAGGTCCGGATCGCGCGCGGCCAGTTCGGCGATCTGCTCGGCGTAGTGGCCCTCGATCACCGTCTCGACGGCCTCGGTGCAGGCGTGGGCAGCCTTCTCGCCCATGAGCGCGGTGCCGGCGCCCAGGGCGAACCCGGCGAGGCGCCAGACGGGCGTCAGCGCGGTCGGCCGCACGCGACGCTCGGTCAGCAGCTTGTCGAACCGGGCCAGGTGCTCGGCCTCCTGGGCCTCCAAGTCGCCGAAGTGATCGGCCAGCGCCGCCTTGCCCCGCGCCGCGCCCATCACGGCGCGTTGGCCGCGATAGATCTGCACGGCCGCCAGTTCGCCGGCGTGGTCGACCCGCAGGATCTCGGCCATGCGCGCCGCCTGGGCGCCGCGGCCGGGACGGGGCGGGACGGGCTTGTCGGTCATTGCTTGGCCCGCTCGCGCAGGGCGGCCAGGCCGCTCAGTCCGGTCAGGCCCAGCGAGATCAGGGCGTTCCAGCTCGCCATCGACAGGCCCGCGAACACCCAGGCCGCCTCGTCGCAGGCCGGGGGCTTGACCTTGGCGCCCTCGAGGAAGGCCGAAAGATCGGCTGCGTTCACGCCGCCGCCGCCCGAGGCGCAGGCCTGGGGCCCGGGCCAGAATTTCCACTCCGCGCCGGCGTGATAGACGGCGACGGCGCAGCTCACGGCGAAGCCCAGCGCCAGGACCCAGCATGTGGCTTCGCGCCAACGCGGTCCGCCGGGCATGCGCACCACCACCATGAACGCCAGCCCGACGCCCAGGATCGCCCAGTACACCTCGCGCTGGCGCAGGCAGAGTGTGCAAGGCGCGTAGCCGCCGAAGGTCTCGAAGGCGTGGGCCGTGGCCAGCATGGCGGCGGCGACCAGCACCGCGCAAAGTCGCCAGCGGTCGAGGAAAGGTTTCAGCATCGGGCGGGATATGACCCCAAAGCGGCGCCTATAAAAAGACCTTCAGCGCCAGGATGCCGCCGATCAGCAGGACCAGCAGCAGGACGGAGTACAGGTTCAGCCGCCGCTCGAACTCTTTCAGCATGGCCGGACCCGCGTATTTCAGGATCGACGCCACGGCGAAGAAGCGGAAGCCACGCGTCAGGATCGACGCCCAGACGAAGGTGAACAGGTCGAACCGCGCCAGCCCCGCGGTGATGGTGACCAGCTTGTAGGGGATTGGCGTCGCGCCCTTGATCAGGATCACCCACAGGCCCCACTGATCGAACCATTTCTGGAACTCGGCCGGGCCCTCGGGGTGGCCGAACACCTTCAGGATCGTCCGACCGACCGGCTCCAGCCACACGCCGATCGCATAGCCCAGCAGGCCGCCGAACACCGAGGCGATGGTGCAGATGGCGGCGTACTGAAACGCCTTGTCGCGCCGCGCCAGCACCATGGGCGCCAGCATCACGTCGGGCGGGATCGGGAAGAACGAGCTCTCGGCGAACGAGATCGCGGCCAGCGACACCGGCGCGTGACGCGACGCCGCGAGCCGCATCACCCAGTCGTATATCTTTCGGAACATCGAGCGCCCTGATGCGAAATCCGCAGGCCTGCCTAGCAGCGCCCGCGACGAATGTCGCCGCTCAGCGCGTCATTACTTCAGCGCCCAGCCGCCGTCGACGTTCAGCACCTGGCCGGTGACGAAGCGCGCCTCGTCCGACGCGAGGAAGGCCACGGGCCCGGTCAGGTCGGCGACCTCGCCTGGGCGGCTGATGCACTGTTGCCTGACGACCAGGTCGAGGATGCTCTCGAGCTTGTCCGGGGTGAGGCTGCTGTCCGCCCGCCGGATCTTCGGTTGCACCAGGCCGGGCGCGACGGCGTTGACGGTGATGTCGTAGGCGCCGAGTTCGCGCGCCAAAGCTCGCGTGAGCCCGACGACCCCGCCCTTGGCCGAGATGTAGGGGGCCAACTCGGTGGGCAGCCCATAGTCGAAGGTCGTCGAGGTGATGTTGATGATCCGCCCGCCGCGCGCGGCCTTCATCGCCGGGATCACGGCCCGCGCGCAGATCCAGCTGCCGGTGAGGTTGACCGTGATGGCGCGGGTCCACTGCTCGATCGAGAAGGCTTCGGCCGCCTGGGTCGGCGCGAACAGGCCGCCGGCGTTGTTGACCAGGACGGAGATCTCGCCCAGCGCGCTCTGTCCCGCCGCGATCCCGGCGGCCACGGAGGCCTCGGAGGTGACGTCCATGCTGACGGCGCACGCCCGGCCGCCGGCGGCGCGGATCGTCTCCGCCGTCGCCTGGGCGCCCTCGTCATTGATGTCGGCGATGATGACGCTCGCGCCCTTGGCGGCGAAAGCCTCCGCATAGCCCCGACCCAGCCATCGCGCGGCCCCGGTGATCAGCGCAACCTTGCCGTCCAGCATCCCGCGTCTCCCTGTCATAATTAGTTAGGTATCTAATTAATGCAGGACGCTAGCCCGCCCGTCTACCCGCTGGTCCGATCCGTCGCCTGGGGCGTTGTACCGGCGCGCCTCTGGCGCTAGATAGTTTCATATGATACCAGTTCGCGGAACGCAGGAGAGCCCGATGAACGCGCAGACGACAGAGCAGACCCGCGACCTCTTCGAGAACCCGTTGGGCACCGACGGCTTCGAGTTCGTCGAGTTCACCTCGCCGGAGCCGGAGCGCCTGAAGGACCTGTTCGAGAAGATGGGCTTCACGGCCGTCTCGAAACACCGCTCCAAGAACGTGCTCCGCTTCCGCCAGGGCGACATCAACCTGATCCTGAACATGGAGCCGGCCGGCCAGGCCGCCGACTTCCGCAGCGCGCACGGCCCCTCCGCCAACGCCATGGCCTTCCGCGTCCGCGACGCCGCCAAGGCCTTCAAGCTGGCCGTCGAGCGCGGCGCCACGCCGGTGCTGGGCCCGGTCGGCCCGATGGAACTGAACATCCCGGCGATCGAAGGGATCGGCGGCTCGAACCTGTATCTGGTCGACCGCTACGGTGCGCAGGAGATCTACGACGTCGACTTCCTGCCGATCGAAGGCGCGGACGAAAAGGTCGAGGCCAACAGCGTCGGCCTGACCTACCTCGACCACCTGACCCACAACGTCCAGCGCGGCAACATGTCGAAGTGGGCCGAGTTCTACGAGCGCATCTTCAACTTCCGCGAAATCCGCTACTTCGACATCGAGGGCAAGCAGACGGCCCTGGTGTCCAAGGCGATGACCAGCCCGGACGGCAAGATCCGCATCCCGCTGAACGAGAGCCAGGACGAGCACTCGCAGATCGAGGAATTCCTCAAGGACTACAAGGGCGAGGGCATCCAGCACATCGCGCTGGGGACCGGCGACATCTTCCACGCGGTCGAGACGATGCGCGACCAGGGCGTGAAGTTCCAGGACACCATCGACACCTATTTCGACGGCATCGACGACCGCCTGCCGGGCCACGGCGAGAACGTGAACCGGCTGCGGGCCGACCGGATCCTGATCGACGGCGCTCCCAGCGAAGGCCAGGGCCTGCTGCTGCAGATCTTCACCGAGAACATGATCGGCCCGATCTTCTTCGAGATGATCCAGCGCAAGGGCAACGAGGGCTTCGGCGAGGGCAATTTCAAGGCCTTGTTCGAGTCCATCGAGCTTGATCAAATCCGTCGCGGCGTGTTGCCCGCGAAGGACTGATCCATGGCTGACCCGATCCGACCGAAGTGGGCCCTGGTGGCGCACGGCGGCGCGGGCGCCATCTCGCGCGAACAGCTCAGCGCGGAGCAGGAGGCCGCTTATCGCGACGCCATGTCGACGGCCGCCGAGGCCGGGGCGGCTGTTCTGCGCGCCGGCGGCTCGGCGATGGATGCGGTGGAAGCCACGATCCACATCCTTGAGGACGATCCGCTGTTCAACGCCGGCCGTGGCGCGGCCTTCACCGCCGAGGGCCGCAACGAACTGGACGCCTCGATCATGGATGGCGAGACGCTGCGGGCGGGCGCCGTGGCCGGCGTGACCACCACGCGCCATCCGATCTCGGCCGCCCGCGCGGTGATCGACGGTTCGGCGCACGTGATGCTGGGCGGGGAGGGCGCGGACGCCTTCGCCCGCAGCCAGGGGCTGGAACAGGTGGACCCCAGCTACTTCTTCACCGAACGCCGCTGGCGGGCGCTGGAGAAGGGCCTGGCGAGACTGGGCTTGCCGATCCCCGCGCGGCCGGTCGGCGTGACCGACCAGGCGGCGGGCAAGGCGACCCTGGTCCATGAGGAAGGCAAGCACGGCACCGTCGGCGTCGTCGCGCGCGACGCCCTGGGCAATGTGGCAGCCGGGACCTCCACCGGCGGCAGCTCTGCCAAGCGCTGGGGCCGGGTGGGCGACAGCCCGATCATCGGCGCCGGGACCTATGCCTCGAACAAGGGCTGCGCGGTCTCCTGCACCGGCGCGGGCGAATATTTCATCCGCCTGGGCGTGGCCCACGAGATCAACGCCCTGGTCCAGCACAAGAGCCTGTCGCTACAGGCCGCGGCTGACCATGTGATCCAGGATCAGCTGACGGCGCTGGGCGGCGATGGCGGCGTCATCTGCGTGGCGCCCGACGGCCAGATGGCCTGGAGCTTCAACACTTCGGGCATGTATCGCGCCCGCATCGCCGACGGCGCACCGCTGGTCATCGGCGTTTACAAGGATGATGCGTAATGGCGAAGGGTGACTGGATTCCGATCCGTGGCGCGCAAGGGACACATTCCCGCCAAGCCCACGCCGACCTGCCGGAGGGCACCTACGAGCGCGAGGTGTCGAAGGAAGGCTTCTTCGGCCCCGCCGCCTTCCTGCATCATCGTCGCCCGCCCACCGGCTGGACCACGTTCGAGGGGCCGTTGCGCCCCCGGGCCTTCGATCTCGCCCGCCTGAACGCCGCCGACCCCTCGCCCTGGGCGGCGGGCGTGGTGCTGACCAACAAGGCGACCGAGGTCCGGTTCTGGAAACTGGCCCAGGCCATGCCGGCCCTGGCCCGCAACGCCGATGGCGACCAGCTGCTGTTCGTCCATCAGGGCGAGGGCGACCTGTTCTGCGACTACGGCCGCTTGAGCTACCGCGCCGGCGACTACCTCTACCTGCCGCGCGGAACCATGTGGCGGCTGACGCCCGCCAGCCCGACCGCGATCCTGATGATCGAGGCGACCAACGCACACTACAAGCTGCCCGACCGCGGTCTGATGGGCGGCCACGCCCAGTTCGACCCCGCCATCCTGGACACGCCGGTGATGGACGAGGCGTTCCGCGCCCACCAGGACGCGACCGGCGACTACCGCGTGGACATCAAGAAGCGCGGACAGGTCTCGACCGTCACCTTCGCCTACAACCCGCTGGACGCGGTGGGCTGGCACGGCGACCTCGCGCCCGTGCGCCTGAACGTGTCCGACATCCGCCCGGTGGTCAGCCACCGCTACCACCTGCCGCCCAGCGTGCACTCGACGTTCGTTTCGGACCGCTTCGTGGTCTGCACCTTCGCGCCCCGCCCGTTCGAGACCGATCCGGGGGCGCTGAAGATCCCGTTCTTCCACAACAACGACGACTACGATGAGGTCCTGTTCTACCACGCCGGCGATTTCTTCAGCCGCGACCACATCGAAGCAGGCATGATGACCTTCCACCCGAGCGGCTTCACCCACGGGCCGCATCCGAAGGCGCTGAAGAACATGCTGTCCCAGCCCAAGCCGGCCACCGACGAATACGCCGTGATGATCGACACCCGCGATCCGCTGGATGTCGGCGAGGCCGCGGCCACCGTCGAGAACTCCGCCTACGTGGACAGCTGGAAGGGCGCGTGAGCCTCGCCGAGGACCTCACCGAAGCGGCGAACGACGAGCTCGACCGCGCCATGACCCTGGGCTGGGCGCAGCTCGCGAAGCACACGCCGTGGGGCGACACCTTCGAAGGCTTCACGCCCGAGGGTCGGGAAGTCTGTTTCGAACGCGCCTACATGTGGGAAGGTGAGCTCGGCGGCGACATCCGGGTAGAGGTCAACGTCTACGAATCCCGCGCCTTCGAAGACGGGGTGCGGCTGACAAGAAACATCGCGAAGGACGGGAGTGACGAATGAAGCTGGCGTCGTTGAAGGGGGGCCGGGACGGCCGCCTGGTGGTCGTGTCGAACGATCTCGCCTGGTACTCCCCGGCCGACCGCATCGCGCTGACGCTGCAGGATGCGCTCGACGACTGGGAGCGTTGCGAACCTGAACTGCGCGGCCTGGCCGAGAGTCTGGAGCATGGATCCGTGCCGCAGGCGCGCTTCCACGAGCACGACGCCATGAGCCCGTTGCCCCGCGCCTACCAGTGGGCCGACGGCTCGGCCTATGTGAACCACGTGGCCCTGGTCCGCCAGGCGCGCGCCGCCGAGATGCCCGAAAGCTTCTGGACCGATCCGCTGATGTACCAGGGCGGCTCGGACGGCTTCCTGGGACCTCGCGATCCGATCCCGCTGAAGAACGAGGCCTGGGGCTGCGACATGGAGGGCGAGATCGCGGTGGTCACCGGCGATGTGCCCCTGGGCGCCAGCCGCGAGGCGGCGCTGAAGGCGATCCGGCTGGTCATGCTGTGCAACGACGTATCCTTGCGCAACCTGATCCCCGGCGAGCTGGCCAAGAACTTCGGCTTCTTCCAGTCCAAGCCGGCCTCCGCGTTCTCGCCCGTGGCGGTGACTCCCGACGCCCTGCCCAACTTCAAGGACGGCAAGCTGCACGGGAAGCTGGAGGTCGAGCTGAACGGCAAGCC
This sequence comes from Alphaproteobacteria bacterium, assembly GCA_018821435.1. Classification (GTDB taxonomy): domain Bacteria; phylum Pseudomonadota; class Alphaproteobacteria; order Caulobacterales; family Caulobacteraceae; genus Phenylobacterium. The sequence continues at coordinate 22,404 of JAHJME010000029.1, read as the reverse complement.
GTTGGGCGAAGCCGACGCCGGCGTCGACATGACCTTCGACTTCGGGACCCTGATCGCACATGCGGCCAAGACCCGGGCGCTTAGCGCCGGAACGATCATCGGCTCGGGCACGGTGTCCAACCGCGACGCTGGCGGCGGCCCCGGCAAGCCGATCGCCCAGGGCGGCGTCGGCTATTCCTGCCTGGCCGAAGTGCGCACGGTCGAGACGATCCTGGCCGGCAAGCCCTCGACCCCGTTCCTCAAGGCCGGTGATGTGGTGCGCATCCAGATGGCGGACGACAAGCGCCGCTCGATCTTCGGGGCTATCGAACAGGAAGTCGCCGCCGAATGAGCGGCGACGTGGGCGATCCCGGGCTGAAGCTGGACAGCTATCTCCCCTACCGGCTGTCGGTGGCGTCCAACGCCGTCTCCGGCCTGATCGCCCGCGCGTATGAGGACCGGTTCGCGCTCACGGTGCCGCAGTGGCGGCTTTTGTGCGTGCTGGCCGAGGACGGGCGGCTCAGCCAGGTCCAGATCGTCGCCCGCACGGTGATGGACAAGGTGACGGTCAGCCGCGCCGCGCAAGGGTTGGTCAAGCGCCGGCTGATCGGCCGGTCGCAGAACACATCAGATGGGCGAAGCCACGTCCTGACCCTGACACCCGAGGGCCGTGGCCTGCACGCCGAGATCGCGCCCCTGGCGCTGGCCTACGAGGCCGCGCTCATCGCCGGACTGGCGCCGGAAGAGGTGACGTTGCTGAAGCGCCTGCTGGGACGGCTGCAATCCGCCGCCGGCCAACTGGCCGGCGAAGCCCCGTCGTCGCCCAGCCTGCGCTAGCGCCTCAGGCCGCGAGGGCCTCGTTGCGCACGCTCCAGCGATGCGAGCCTTCGCCGAACGGCAGATGGAAGCCGTAGGCGGCGCGCTTGCGCTCGTCGCGCCAGAACGCCTCGAACGACACGATGACCTGCTCCTGCAGTTCGTCGGGGATGTGGTGGACGTTGTGGCCCAGGTTGCGAGCCACTTGCTGGATCACGATCGATCGGTGCGCTTCGCCGCCGAGCGAAAGGAGGGCCTCACGGACGCGCTTGCACAGGGTTTCCTTGACCCGCACCGGCTTTTTGCCGTTGGGAGCGTCGTGGGCGATGTCGTGCTGGTTCTGCATGATGAGAAGAGCCTGCGCTCCTCTCGTTTATCGGGGGGTTAAAGGTCAGGGACAAAGAAGGGTTAACGTCACCGCGCCGGAGGTCGTCAGCCGCCGCCCATCGAGACCGCCACGCGATAGACGATAAACGAGGTCAGGTAGGCCAGGCCGGTCATGTAGAAGAACATCACGCCGGTCCACATCCATGAGTTCGTCTCGCGCTTCACCACCCCCAGGGTCGCGGCGCATTGCGGGGCGAAGATGTACCAGGCCAGGAACGACAGGCCGGTGGCCAGGCTCCACTGTTCGGCCAGCCGCGCGCCCAGGGCGCCGACGTTGTTGTCCGCGTCGCCGATCGCATAGACGGTGCCAAGGGCGGCCACCGCCACCTCGCGCGCCGCGAAGCCAGGGATCAGGGCCACCACCATCTGCCAGTTGAAGCCGATCGGGGCGAACACGGGCTGGATCGCGTGGCCGATCATCCCGGCGAAGCTGTAGTCGATGGCCGGCTGGGTCGCGCCCGCCGGCGCGCCGGGGAACGTCGACAGCACCCACACCGCCACCATCAGCGGCAGGATGATCCGCCCGGCGCGGCTGAGGAAGATCTGCGCCCGCAGCAGCAGGTTACGGAACACGTTGGCGAAGCTGGGCATCTTGTAGGTCGGCAGTTCCATCAGGAACGGCTCCACCGCGCCGCGCCAGAACACCTTGCGGATGACGAACGAGACCAGCAGCGCGCTGACGATGCCCGCGGCATAGAGCCCGAACATCACCAGGCCCTGCAGGCTGAGACCCGGACCCACCGTGTGGTTGGGAATGAAGGCCGAGATGATCAGGGTGTAGACCGGGATCCGCGCCGAGCAGGTCATCAGCGGCGCCACCAGGATGGTCGTCATCCGGTCGCGCTTCTGGTCGATCACCCGCGCCGCCATGATCCCCGGAATCGCGCAGGCGAACGACGAGAGCAGCGGGATGAAGGCGCGGCCATGCAGTCCGGCGCCGCCCATGATCTTGTCCATCAGGAACGCGGCGCGCGCCATGTACCCGAAGTCCTCCAGCAGGATGATGAAGAAGAACAGGATCAGGATCTGCGGCAGGAAGACCAGCACCGACCCGACGCCGGCGATCACGCCGTCGGCGATGAATTCCTTGATCAGCCCGTCCGGCAGGGTTTGGCCCACCAGGGCGCCGAACCACGAGAATCCGGCGTCGATGCCGTCCATCAGCGGGGCGGCCCAGGTGAACACGGCCTGGAACATGAGGAACAGCAGGGCGAACAGGATCGCCAGGCCGGCCACCGGGTGCAGCAGCACGGCGTCGACCTTGCCGGTCATCGTGTCCGGATGCTCGGGCGGACGGACGTGGGCGCGTAGGATGCGCTGGGCCTCGCGGTGCGCGTCGCGGATCTCGCCGGCCGAGGGCTCGTGCCAGGTGTTGGTGGTGGACAGCACGCCCGAGGCGATCAGCTCGTCCACCTTGGCGGTCAGTTCGGCGATGCCGCGCTTGCGCGTGGCGACGGTGGTGACGATCGGACAGCCCAGCTCGCGCTGCAGGCCCTCCAGGTCGATCCGCAGGCCCTGGCGCTGGGCGATGTCGTACATGTTGAGCGCCAGCACCATCGGCCGGCCGACGGCCTTCAACTCCAGGATCAGGCGCAGCACCAGGCGCAGGTTGGTGGCGTCGGCCACGGCCACCACGATATCCGGCTCGGCCTCGCCCGCCAGCCGGCCCAGCACGGCGTCGCGGGTGACCGCCTCGTCCGGGCTGCGCGCGCGCAGGGAATAGGTGCCGGGCAGGTCCAGGATCGACAGCGACCGCCCCGACGCCGTGGTGATGAAGCCTTCCTTCCGCTCGACAGTGACGCCGGCGTAGTTGGCCACCTTCTGGCGGCTACCCGTCAGGGCGTTGAAGAGGGCGGTCTTGCCGGTGTTGGGATTGCCGACCAGCGCCACGCGGGCAGGTCGGATAGCGGCCTCGCTCATTTCGACTCCAGCCGCACCCAAACATCCTTGGCGTCGTGGCGTCGGAGCGCCACGCGCATGTCGTCCAGCCGCACCGCGATGGGGTCGTGGCCGATGGCGCCTTCGTGCAGCACCTCGACGACCGCGCCCTCGACGAAGCCGAATTCCAGCAGGCGCCGTTCCAGCTCGTGGACGTCGACACCGTGTTCGCTCGCGTGATCGGCGCGGACATCGATGATGACACCGCGGTCGCCGGGCCGCGCCTGACTGAGGCGTGTCAGCCCAGCCTCCACCGCCGGTTGCTCAGCGACCATCTCGTGCATGAACGCAGGTTCCGCCGCCCGCCATTTTGCGAACGATTATCAGGTACGACCTCGGCCGTTGCGGCGCAAGGCTCGCGTTTGACGCGGGCACGTGTCGCGCCGGCGCCGTCAGCCTTTATAACCTCCCGCCGACGCGGGCGTGGTGGAATTGGTAGACGCGCTGGACTCAAAAGGAATCGGCATTCTTCATCAATTAATTCAGCCGTTTCCATAGTTTAGCGGGTTGCACAGGTCTTCCACAGTTCTTCGGGACGAGGAGGCTTTGTGCTCGAACCTCACACCATTCTGGATGGGAAGGTTCACATCTGTCGCCGGGCCGGCAGCCGGTTTTGGCAGTGCGCGACCTATCTGAGTGGCGGCAACCACGCCATCAGCGCGGCGCCGCGTGGCAGGTTGGCGTTCTTCGTACAGCAATATCCCGGTCACGCTTCAAACCCTCGTCGCGCCGCCGGCGGCCTCGCGATGGACCTCAGCGGAGGCGACCGTCCGGTCCGGCGCGCGGGGCGCGCCGATGGAGCCGCGGCCCAGCACGCGTGGCTCAGGCCAGACCTTCGCCCGCCTTGTGCGCCGCTAGACCATCGCCGGATGCCGCAACCCGGGCTGTTGGGGTGCGTGCGCCCAGCCGGTCGATCAGGTGGTCGCCGATCCTGAGCGCATTGGCCACCGTCGTCAGCGTCGGATTGATCGCGTTTGCCGAGACGAAAAAGCTGGTGTCGACCACATAGAGGTTGTCGAGCTCGTGAGCCTTGCAGTCGCGATCCAGCACCGATGACGCCGGATCGGCGCCGAACCGGGTCGTGCCGCACTGGTGCGCCGTGCCGTAGAGCGGCAGCAGCGAGTCCAGCTGGAAATGGTGCTGCGAGATCGGGTGCGCGTGGTCCACGAAGCCGTCCAGGGACGCCTTCAGGATGTTCACCAGCCGGTCATGGCCTTCGAGATTGCCGAAGGTGTAGTCGAGCGAGATCCGGCCATCGGGATTGAGCCGGACCCGATTGTTCTGCTGCGGCAGGTCTTCCGAGATCACCAGCATCGACAGCATCCGCTCGGCCGCCGCGCCGGCCAGGGCGTCCGGCACCAGCGCCGGCGGCAGCCAGTCCTCGATCTGCCCCTCCAGCGTCTGGCCGGACATGTATTCGAGGAGCTGGATGTGCCCCATCGGAAGGTCGTAGCCACCCTTGGGGTCGCCCCAATAGAAGTCGTTGACCGCCAGGGTCTTGGGGAAGGTCACATCTTCGCGGCGCATCGTCATCGAGACCATGGCCGTCGAGTTGTGGAACATGTAGTTGCGCCCGACCTGGTCGGAGCCGTTGGCCAAGCCGTTCGGATGGGCGGCGTTGGCGGAGGCCTGCAGCACCACCGCGGTGTTAGCCGCGCCGGCGGCCAGCACTACGATGTCCCCGCTCCAGGTCTCCTCACCGTTCTCCGTGTGGCAGATCACCTGGGTGACCGTCTTGCCCGAGGGGTCGGTCTCTAGGCGCAGCGCCTTGCGGCCCGTCAGCAGTGTGACGTTCGGCAGATCCATTAGCGGTTCGATGGCCAGCGTGCGGGCGTCGGACTTGGCCTTCAGCAGGCAGGGGTAGCCGCCGCAGGTCTTGCACTTGATGCAGGTCGAGGTGACCGGATGGGCCTGGTCGAGCTTGACCCCGAGCGGCAGGGAGAACGGCCTCCACCCTTGCGTTTCCCAATGTCCCTTGAGCGCGGCGACACCCGGGTCGTGATGGACTGCGGCATAGGCGTAAGGCGGCTCGTCACCCTCCTCGGTCGGGTCGTCGCCGCGCGCGCCGTGCACCTGCCACAGCGTCTCGGCCTCGGCATAGTAGGGCGCGAGGTCCGTCAGGCTGATCGGCCAGGCCGGCGAGACGCCGCCGGCGTGCTCGACCTCGGTGAAGTCCCGACCCCGCATCCGCATCAGGGCCGCGCCGTAGAAGGTTGTGTTGCCGCCGACCCAGTAGTGAGTGTTGGGTGTGAACGGATGGCCGTGTCTGTCGTACCACTTCTCCTGGGTGCGATAGCGACGCTGGATGAACACCGACTTGGGATCCCAGTTCTCGGCCTCGCGCGGCAGGTGTTCGCCGCGCTCCAGGATGAGGATCGACTTGCCGGTCGGCGCCAATCGCTGCGCCAGGGTTCCGCCGCCCGCGCCGGAGCCGATGATCACGATGTCGAAGTGACTGGGCATCAGTCCTCCAGATGATACTTGGCCGAGGCGCGCATCAGGATGGCGCGGACGAGCCCCGCCGGCAGGGCGCGCATGAGGCTGGCGGCGAGGGCGTTGTGCCAGCCGGGGATCACCACCACGCGCCCGGCGTCGTTGGCCGCCAGCGTGGCGGCGACCACCTGTTCGGGCGTCTGGAAGAGGCGACGGGGGGACGCGTCCATGACGTCGGCGGTGCCGTTGGTCTGGGCGAATTCCGTCGCCGTGAACCCCGGGCAGACCGCGGTCACCTTCAGCCCCCGTGGGCCGTACTCCGCGTCCAGCGCTTGGCTGAAGGTCAGCATCAGACTCTTGGCGCCGGGATAGAGGCTGTGGCCTGCGACGCCGGGCGCAAAGGCCGCCATCGAGGCGACGTTGACGATTCGTCCCCGCCCACGCTCGACCATGGCGGGGATCACCCCATGGGCCAGGCCGCAGGCGTTGACCACCAGAGTCATCAGGAAGGCCTGCTGACGGCTCCAGGGCACGGCGGCGAAGCTTTCGGCGATCGAGAAGCCCGCGTTGTTGACCAGCATGTCCACGTGCCGGCCGCGTGCGGTGACGGCGTCCAGGATAGCCTGGTGCGCGCCGAGCTCGGCAAGGTCCTGAGGAATGGCGAAGGCCTGGATGCCGAACGACCGAGCCAGATCCTCGCCCAGCGCTTCGAGGCGGTCGGTCCGGCGCGCCGTCAGCGCCAGGTCATAGCCTCGCGCCGCCAGGGCGCGGGCAAACGCTTCACCGATACCGGACGAGGCCCCGGTGACGAGGGCGAGGGGGTGGACGGCAGGGATCGTGGGGCGGATCAACATGGGCTGCGCTCACCGCGAACTCCAACCTTGGCCATATGAAGGCTGAACAGTCGAATGTCCGAAGGTCCGCAGGACACCTTGGCCGCGAGCGCTGGCGGCGACAAGATTGATCGATGAGGTCAATGTCCGGCGGCCGGCGCCGGCCACGCGCATGCAGATGTCCGCCTCCGGTCCTGCGGTGAACCTCCGATTTCGGTCCATGGGACCGGCGCCGCAAGCAGACCTTCGCCGCAGAGTGGCGAATGTCCGTTTCCTGCATCGGTCCGAATGTCTCCTATTGGCGCAATGCTGACCTTTGGCGCACATCCTCTTGGCGTTAGGATGTGGGTTCGTTAGAACCCGCGCCAATGCGGGCGTGGTGGAATTGGTAGACGCGCCGGACTCAAAATGAACCGGCGTTTTTTCACCAATTAAATCAGCCGTTTCCATAGCTTAGCTAGTTGCACAGGCCTTCCACAGTCCCTCTGGGGACAAGGAGGCTCCGTGACTGAATGCCATACGCTGTTCGATGGGAAGGTTCATCTCTACCGCCGAAAAGGCAGTCGATACTGGCAGTGCGCCGTCTTCCTCGGCCAACGAAACCACCGACAGTCCACGCGTGAACTCAACATCGCCTATGCGATGGCGTTCGCCCGCGACTGGTATCTCGACCTTGAAGCCGAGCAACGCCTGATCCGGCGGGGCATCACGCCGCCACCGCGGCCGGTCGTGCCTGAACCGGCTGTCGCCGCTTCGCGCAAGGCGAGCGGGGTCACGTTCCAACAGGCCGCCGACGCCTTCCTTCGCGAGTACCACGCGCTGGCCGGCGCCGACCGGAACCCAGAATATGTGAAGTCGAAGGAGCGGGCGCTGCGCACGCACCTTCTGCCGTTCTTCGGGGGCCTGACCGTAGCGGAGGTCACGGCCGGGCGGATCCAGGACTACCGGGTGGCGCGCCAGGAGCCGCCGGCCACGCCGCAGGCGAAGGTGTACAGCCACAAGGGGCGAACCCTTCGCGGGCGGCCTCCGGCCTGGAAGCGGCCCAGCCGGAGCACCCTGCACAAGGAGCTTGTCGTCCTGCGGCAGGTGCTCAAGACGGCCAGCCGACAAGGGTGGATCGCCGGCATTCCGGATATGACCACGCCCTATCGGGCGTCAGGCAAAATCTCGCACCGCGCCTGGTTCTCGCCGGCCGAGTTCAAGATCTTCTTCGAGGCGGTGAGCAAGCGCGCCAAGACCCCTAAGCGCGATCGGTGGCGGGGCGAGTGCGAGCAATTTCGGGACTACGTCGCCTTCATGGTCAACACCGGCCTGCGTCCCGACGAGGCCTCGCGGATCGAGCACCGGGACATCTCCATCCTGATCGACGAGGACACCACCGAGGAGATCCTGGTCATCGAGGTGCGCGGCAAGCGCGGCGTCGGCTTCTGCAAAAGCATGCCGGAGGCGGTCGCGCCCTATCGCCGGGTGCTTACCCGCACCAAGGGCAAACCAACCGATCTCGTGTTCGGGGCCGTGCAGCGTGAGCTGATGAACGCCATCCTCAACGAGGTCGGGCTCAAGCAGGACCGGGAGGGCAATGCCAGAACGGCCTACAGCCTGCGACACACCTACATCTGCTTCCGGTTGATGGAGGGCGCCGACATCTACCAGCTCGCCAAGAACTGTCGGACGAGCGTGGAGATGATCGAGAAGTTCTACGCGGCTCACCTCAAGAATGCCGTCGACGCGTCCGCCATCAACGTCCGCAAGGCGGCGCCGGCCACGACGCCCTTACCCGCGAAGCGCCCCCGCTGACAGATTGCGATCGGCAGGATACGCTATCTGGGATTGCGCGTGAGGTAGCGACGATGGCGGTGGTGACGTTGGAGCGTTGGCGCGAGCTCGTCCTGGCCTACGAGGCGGCGGGCGCGAAGTCTGATGCCGCGCTCGCGGCCAGCGAGGCTGACAGTCCGGGCGTGATGGGGTCGGCCGAGGACCGCCACTACGAGGCGTGCTGGGCGGCATTCATGGCGGCGGAAGATCGCCTGCTGACCTTGGTGGCGCCAAGCTTCGAAGGCATCGCCTTCCAACTGCACGTGTTTGCGGAGCGCTTCCACCAGGCCGATCTATCGGGTCCGGAGTCGCGCGGGGAGGAGCAGCCTGCTGGGGAGATCCTGCGCTGCATCCTCGCGGGGCTGGAACACCTCAGCGGCCGATCACTTCCAGGTCCGACCGCCGCTGCAGAGGGCCTAGCACAGTAGACCTACGGCTTTCGCGCCAAGTCGCGGTCTGGACATCCTGATCCCGCACATTTGCGCGGAACAGGGTATGCCGGAACGCCACCGGGTCATCGACGGCAAGGTCTACGTGTACCGCCGCGAAAACAGTCGGCTCTGGCAATGCGCGGCCTATTTGAGCGGTCGCAACCGGCGACGTACGACCGGGCACGACAATCTCGCGCGCGCGATGGCGTTCGCTAGTGACTGGTATCAGGACCAGATCGCGGAGGACCGCCTGCGCCGCACGGGCCGGCTGCCGATCGGGGATGCGGTAGGCATTCCCCGGCCGCCGCCGCGAAAGCGGGCGCCTGGGGAGAAGACCTTCCAGGACGCGGCGGCCCAGTTCCTGCGGGAGTACCGCGCACTCGTGGCCGGCGAGCGGAGCGACACCTATGTGGCGTCGAAGGAGGGCGCCTTGCGGGTGCACCTGCTCCCGTTCTTCGGATCGATGCCGTTGGCGGAAGTCGATGCGGGCCGCATCCAGGACTACCGCATCCTGCGCATGTCGCCGCCAGCCGAGATCAAGGCGGCCTACTACAAGGCCAAGGGCCGTACCCTCGTCGGCAAGCCGAGAAGTTGGCGGCGGCCCGCCCGGAGCACGGTCCGGAAGGAGATCATCTGCCTCCGCCAAGTGCTCCGGACCGCCAATCGGCGGGGCTGGCTGCTGTCGCTACCGGACATGTCGGAGCCCTACCGCGCCTCGGTGAAGGTCTCGCACCGGGCGTGGTTCTCGCCGGAGGAGTACCGCCGGCTCTATGAGGCCACGCGGGTGCGCGCCCGCCATCCCAAGAAGGAGAAGTGGCGCGGCGCCAGTGAACGCCTGCACGACTACGTGCTGTTCATGGCCAACACGGGCCTGCGGCCTGACGAATGCTCACGCCTTGAATTCCGAGACGTGACGATCACCAGCCCGCCGGAGGGCCAGGAGCCGATCCTTGAGATCGAGGTCCGAGGGAAGCGCGGCGTTGGCTACTGTAAAAGCATGCCGGGCGCGGTGCGGCCGTTCGAGCGGGTCCGGGACCGTGGCGAGGCGGGGCCGCGAGACCGCGTGTTCGGGAAGACGCCGCGCGAGATGCTCAATCGGGTCCTGAACGAGTTGGGCCTCAAGACCGACCGGGAGGACCGGCCTCGGACGGCCTACAGCCTTCGGCACACCTACATCTGCCTGCGACTGATGGAGGGGGCCGATATCTACCAGATCGCGAAGAACTGCCGGACCAGCGTTGAGATGATCGAGAAGTTCTACGCCGCGCATCTGAAGGACGTGCTGAATGCCGAGGCGATCAATGTGCGTCGGGTACGTCGAGAGACCTCGCTGCTGATTGACGTGTCGTGACTCCAAGGCGAAGTTCGGAAGGTCCGCTAGTTGGCACCCCGCCTTGCGTCGGAGGCGAAGGATGAAGTCCTGGCGCTTCTCGGACGTCCCACGGTGGCTTTCGGTGCCTTCGACGAGGTCCGCCTTTTGAATTCGGCGTTGTTGCGCGGACGGAGTCGCTTAGCTACGCGGTCTCGCGGCTGATCACGTAAGTCGTCAGCTTCAAACGTCCCGATGCGCGTTTGCCTGTGAGGCGCGCCTGAATGAGGTCGGCGGCCGCGCGGCCCATCTCGTAACTGGGCACGTGCACTGTCGTAAGGCGAGGGGCCATCGCAGCGGAGAACCGAAGGTCGCCGAAGCCGCAGACTGCCAAATCCTCAGGGATGCGGACGCCGCGTCGTACTGCGGCGAAGACCACGCCAGCCGCGGTGATGTCCGAGGCGCAGAAAACGCTGTCGACGGCTTTTCCCAACGCTGCGAGACGGTCGAGCAGGGCGTCTCCCTGATCAAACGCCTCTTCCAACACCGAGGCGCCGGATCCGACTGATACCTGGACAGGCGTTTCGCCTGTCAGCTTGTGGAACTCGCTGGAAAAGGCCTCCCAACGCGCGGTGTCGCGGCCGATGAGCTGACCGAAGAAAACCGGCGATCGATATCCCTTGGCCGCGAGATAGGTAGCCATCTGGGCGCCGGCCTCGGTGTTGGAAATGCCCGCGACCATGTCTATCGCGCGCTTCGGTAGGTCCCAGACTTCGACCACTGGCGTGCCGGCTTGCTTGAGCATGAGCCGGGTGCGCCGCTCGAGCGGGCTGAATGTCAGGATGAGTCCATCCGGCCGACGGCCCAGCACCGCACGGATCACGTCGTACTCGCGTTTCGGATTGTAATCCGTCTGAACCAGAAGGATCTCGCGACCAACCTCGCGGGTGGCGTCCGCGACGCCTTGGATGGTGTCTGCGAAGGTCGAGCTCGTCATCGAGGACACCACGAGCGCCACGAAGCCCGAGGAGTTGGTGACCAAGCCAGCGGCGTTGCGATCCGGGACGTATCCCAGCTCCTCCATCGTTTTGACGATCCGCTGTCGGGTCTCCTCGGCGAGGAGATGCGGCGCCCCGATCGCGCGTTGCACGGTGGCAACCGAATAGCCCGTACGCGCAGCGATGTCCTTCAGTCGGGGTCGAGTCACAGGAGGGTCCATGACGGGCACCTTGCCTGCTCATTGACAGCCATGCAATCACATGAGAACGTTCTCATGATAACGTTCTCAATAAATCGCCGCTGAAGCTGCGGCGCCAGAAACGCGAGGGGGAAGAGATGCGGGCATATGGGTGGCGCGTTCGGTTGTTGATGTCCGTTGCGCTTAGCGCGATTTCGGCGAGCGCCGCGAAGAGCGCGGAGGCGCCCCCGCTGCAGGTCGAAGAGGTCATCGTGACCGCAGAGCGCCGCGAGGCGTCGCTGCAGGATACACCGATCGCAGTCACCTCGATCTCCGGCGCACAGTTCAACGCCGGTCCGCCGGTCGACATGCGCAGCCTTCAGTACTTGGCGCCGAGCCTCCAGGTCGGGGAATGGTTCGGCAAGACGATGGTGACCCTACGCGGCATCGGCAACGATCAGGTGGGCATCTCGGCGGACCCGGGCGTCGCGGTCCACGTCGACGGGGTCTACATGGCGCAGCGCGCCTACCTCAGCGGCGCGCTCTACGACATCCAGCGCGCCGAGGTCCTGCGCGGGCCCCAGGGCACGCTCTACGGTCGCAACGCCACCGGCGGCGTAACGAACTTCATCACCCGCGACCCGACCGTGGAGCCGCAGGGCTACGCGGGCGTGACGGTCGGCAACTACGACCTCGTGTCGGTCCAGGGGGCGTTCGGTGGCGCGCTCGTGGGCGAGACCTTGCTGGGCCGCGTCGCCTTCAAGACGAAGAAGCACGACGGCTACACACCCAACCTATTCAACGGGCAACGCTATGACGACGCCGACGAAAGCTCGGTGCGCGCGAAGCTCAAGTGGCTGGCGGGAGAGCGGCTGACCGTCGACCTCCAGGCCGACTACCATAAGGCCGGCGGCTTCGGCTCCATCCTCGTGGTCGATCGCTTCGTGCCGGAGAGCGGCCCAGGCGCAGGCGTTCCGATCCCGACGTTCAGCGAGACGCAGGGCGGACTCGTGCCCTACGGCCGGCGGGCCGTGAACCACAACGACGAGCTCCATTCCTTCACCAAGGCGAAGGGCGTCTCGGCCAAGGTGACGTGGGACCTGGGGCCCGCGACGCTCACGTCGCTGACCTCCTATCGCAAGCTCCGCAGCTACCTGTCCTATGACACGGATGATTCTCAGCTGCCGCTGGCGAAGTTCGACCCGGCCGACGAGCGGACCCATCAGACGACGCAGGAGTTCGATCTCGCCTCAAACGGGAATGGCCCGCTGAGGTGGATCCTGGGCGCGTTCTACTGGCGCGAGCAGGGCGACGCGTCCCTGCTCATCGGCCAGGCGCCGGTACTTGGGGGCAACCTGCCGCTGCAGGCCAAAATCGGGAGTTCGTCTTACGCCGTGTTCGGCGAGGCAACCTTCGAGGTTTCGGATCGGCTGAAGGTCACGGGCGGGCTTCGATACAATCGCGACGAGAAGAAGATCGCCGAGTGTTTCGTGCCGCTCTTCTGTTCGTCGGACCGGGAGGGCTGGGACTCGCTGACCCCGCGCGGAACGATCACCTTCCAGCCGAACGACGACCTCACGCTCTACGCAACAGTCAGCCGGGGCTTCAAGGCGGGCGGCTTCAACATCTTCGGCTTCCAGGCGCCGTATGACCCCGAGAAGGTCACCAACTACGAGGCCGGGTTGAAGAGCCAACTGTTCGACCGACGCCTGCAGGCTAACTTCGCCGTCTTCCGCATGGACTATTCAGGCCTGCAGGTCTTCCAAGTGGCGAACCTGCTGCCGGTGGTCACGAATGCCGCCTCGGCGACGATCGACGGCGTCGAGAGCGACTTCAAGGCGCGCCTCACGCCCAACTTCAGCATCGACGGGAATGCGACCTACCTCAAAGCCCAATACGACGACTACGACTTCCCTGACCCAACCCTTGGCAATGCCGTGGTCGACGTTTCGGGTCGGACGCTCACGGCGACGCCGAAGTGGGCGCTGAACCTTGGAGCCGAGTTCGAGCTCCCGCTGGAGGGCTGGGGGCGCGCAATCCTACGGGGCGAGTACAGCTACAAGAGCCGTATGTACTTCCGGCCGACCAACGACCGCTCTACGAGCCAGGGCGGCTACGATCTGTTCAACGCCCGCCTCACCCTGGTCCCAGACGCGGGCCATTGGACCTTCATCGCCTGGGGCCAGAACCTCACCGACGAAGACGTATATGGAAAGCGTCAGCTCGGCGCGGGCGCCTATGGTTTTCCGGTGCTCTCGCAATTTCTGCCACCGAGAACCTACGGCGTCACTGCCCAATTCGAGTTCTAGAGATGCCCCGATCCTGGACGCGCAGGACGGCGGCGACGGTCATCGGCGCGCTGCCCATGACCCTGATGGCCTATGGGGCGGCTCGCGCGTCCCAACCCCTAAGGAGCGGTCTCGTGTTTGAAGAAAACCAGATGGGGACGTCGGGCGGTCCGTCGGACGCGCTGGCGCAGGTGACCCGACACTTCGACCGGTTCGCGCCGATGATGATCCAAGGCTTCTTCGAAGCCGCACCGCTCGCCGAAGCGCCGCCTCGTTTTGTCGTGCGATCGCCGATCGACATGGACTTGGTCCGCATGGCGATGCGGGTGTTCCCCATTGCGCCCAGCCTTCCTCAAGGCCGAACGAGGGTCGCGCCCGTGGATGCGGGTGGGGTAACGGGAGAGTGGATTGTCGCCGATGGGGCTACCACCGACCGGCGGATGCTTTATCTGCACGGCGGCGGCTACACCTCGGGCGACGTTGACGGCTATCGGTGTTTCATCGCGCGTCTGTCGGCTGCGTCACGCTCTGCGGTCCTGGCCATCGATTACCGCCTAGCGCCCGAGCATCCATTTCCAGCTGCGTTGGACGACGCGGTCGCGGCCTACCGCACGATGCTTGTCCGAGGCTTTGACGGCCACGCCCCAGCTTCGCGGCTGGCCATTGTGGGCGACTCTGCCGGCGGGGGCCTAGCGCTGGCGACAGCATACAGGCTGAGGGAATCTGGCACGCGGCTTCCCCACGCCATCGTCGCGATGTCGCCTTGGACGGACATGACGCAGGGCGGGGCAACACTCTCCGACCCCGAGCGGATTGGTGGTGGCGGCCAAGCCGCACTCTATTACGCAAAGGCAGACCCGCGGAATCCCCTCGTGTCTCCGTTGTTCGGCGACCCCAAAGGGCTGCCGCGCCTGCTGCTCCAGGCCGGGGAAGCGGAGGGCTATCTCGATGACAGTCGCCGCTTCGCCCGAAAGGCGGCCGCGGCCGGCGTCGATGTTAGGTTCGAAGTGTGGCGCGCAATGCCGCACGTGCACCAGGTCCACGCGCCGGTGTTGCCCGAGGCCGAGGCGGCGATCCGCAGCATCGGTGACTTCCTACTCCGCGGTGAGGCCTAACATGAATGAACCCAACGAAGGGCGCGTAACGGACGTCGGCGCCGGGCTGGCGGAACGAATTGTGTTGGCGGTCGCGGCTGGATTCCAGGACCAGGTGGCGTTCCTCCATGACCTCGTACGACTGCCGTCCCAAATGCGTGAGGAGGAGCGTGCCCAGACCTACTACGCGGCCGCGCTCGAACGTCGAGGCTACACGGTGGACCGATGGACCATCGACGTGGAGGAAATCTCAAGTCATCCGAGCTTCTCGCCGGTCGACAGCAGCTATGAGAACTCGGTCAATGTCGTGGGCGTGCATCGGCCGCGCAGCGCCGATGCCGGTCGCTCCCTGATCCTCAACGGCCACATCGACGTGGTCCCCGTTGGCATGGCCGAGCGATGGGCGACGGACCCATACGGCGCGACCGTGGTCGACGGTTGGCTCTACGGACGTGGTAGCGCGGACATGAAGGCGGGGCTCGCCGCCAACCTCTTCGCGCTCGACGCCCTGCGCAGCCTGGGCCTGCAGCCGGCCTCGCCCGTCTTTGTGCAGTCCGTCGTGGAAGAGGAGTGCACCGGCAACGGTGCGCTCGCCTGCCTCGTGCGCGGCTACCGGGCCGACGCCGCCATCATCACCGAGCCGACCCATGCCTCGGTGTTCAACGCCGGGATGGGCGTGATCTGGTTCCGCGTCCGCATGCTGGGGCGCCCGGCCTTGGCAGCGCGACCGGAGGCAGGCGTCAACGCCATCTTCGCGGCATACCGCATGATGGAAGCTCTGAAGGGCCTTGAGGATCACTGGAACGCGACCAAGCCAGCCGACTCCCCCTTCGCCCATCTCGACCGGGCCGTGAAACTCAACATCGGGCGGATCGAAGGCGGCGACTGGCCTTCGTCCGTGCCGGACCGATGCACGTTTGACTGCCGAATCTCGCTGTTTCCCGGCGTGGAGGTCGCCGACGCAAAACGAGACATCGAGACCTTCGTGGCCGCTGCTCTCGACGCCGACCCAGGTCTCGATGGCTGCGAGGCGTCGGTGGAATATTTCGGCCATACGAGCGCCGGCTATGAGCTGCCTCCCAACACCCTCGCCGAGGCTCATCTCAAGGAGGCCCACCGTCGGATTTCCCACAAGGATGCGGTGAACTGGCAGTACCCCGGATATCTCGACGCTTCGGTCTTCAATCTCTACGGCGACACACCGGCGTTGGTGTACGGACCCATCGGCGAGAACATCCACGGCTACGACGAGCGGGTGAATCTCGAATCTCTGAGGATGGTCACCGCCGTCCTGGCGCTGTTCATCGCCGACTGGTGCGGCGTCGAGCCACTGTCATGACGGGACAGCAGGACGAAACGGCGCGCGCGGCCGGGGCCGTGGGGGTGCTGGGCCTACTCACCCTCCTCAACACACTGAATTTCGTGGACCGGCAACTGCTGGCGAGCTTCGCCAACTTCATCGTGCCCGAACTCAAGCTCTCCAACGCGCAGTTCGCGATCCTTACCGGGCCGGCCTTCATCCTCTTTTATGCGCTGGCGGGCCTGGCGATGGGCGTGGTGGCTGACATGGTGCACCGAGGACGTCTGATTGCCGGCGCCGTCGGCCTCTGGAGCGTTTTCACGGCGGCGTCCGGCATGGCGGTCTCGTTTTTGAGCTTGCTTTGGCCCAGGGCGCTGATCGGCGTGGGCGAAGCGGCGCTGACGCCGGCGGCCCTCTCGATGCTTGCGGACCGCTTTCCCGAACGGCGACTGGGACTGGTTTCGGGAGTCTACTATGCGGGCGTCCCGATCGGGGCAGGGCTCAGTCTCCTGCTCGCCGGCTTCGCCGGCCCGGCCATCGGCTGGCGGGCCTGTTTCTTCGCGCTCGGGGCCGCCGGCCTGCTGCTGGCGATCACCACGTTTTGCATTCGCGATGTCCGCGTCTCGTCGCGCACAACCGTCCGGCCGCAGGTCAGAGGCGTGGTCGATACGTTCTGGCGTGGCCTGACGGGTTCCCCCGCCCTGATGCTGGTGATCGCGGCCGGCATCCTGCTGCACGGCCTGATCGGCTCCAGCGTGTTCGACCAACTGTGGCTGGTGCGCGAGCGCGGCTTCGAGAGGGGCTCCATCGCCGTGACGACGGGCGCCATCATGGTCGCGGCCGGCCTCGCGGGGAACCTCTACGGCGGCGTCGTGAGCGACCATTGGCGACGTCGCACCGGTCAGAGCCGTCTTACCCTGCTGGTCTTGACGATGCTCGTGCTCGCGCCGTTCGTCGTCGCGTTGCGGGTAGTTGCGCCCGACAGCCCGTTCTTCTGGCTTGGTGTGTTCGCTTCTGCCTTTCAACTGGGCGCCATGTACGCGCCGATCTTCTCCACGATCCAGGAGTTGTCGGCGCCGCAGGTCCGCTCCACGACGCTCGCCTTCAGCATCTTCGCCATGAACGTGTTTGGGATCGGGCTCGGCGCTTACCTGTGCGGCGTCTCTATCGACGTCCTCACGCGGGCGCGCGCGCCGCAGCCCTACACGACCGTCTCCCTCACCATGACGACACTCTCGCTACTCGCCATCCCGCTGCTGTGGCTCGCCAGCCGACGCGACGCCGTCGCGGCGGCCCCGGCTTAGTCTTCAGATCGCTCACCTCCTGCACCAACCTTCAAAGTCCGAGAGCCCGCATCCATGACTCAGTCTCGTGAGATCCACCTTAGGAGCCGCCCCCAAGGGTTGCCCGTCCCTGAGAATTTCGAACTGGTCGACGTCGTGGTCGCCCAGCCTGGTCCGGGACAGGCGCAGGTGCGGAACCTCTGGATGACCGTCGACCCGTACATGCGGGGCCGCATGAATGACGTGAAGAGCTACACGCCCCCTTTTCAGATCGGCCACCCGCTCGACGGCGGTGCGGTAGGCGAGGTCATCGCCTCCAACGATCCCACGCTGCACGTGGGTGATCTAGTGAAGTCCAATCTCGGCTGGCGGGAAGTCTTCAACGCGCCGGCCTCAGGGCTCGAAAAGCTGATCGCGCCCGATCTCCCGCCGGAAGCGTTCCTGAGCGTGGCGGGAATGCCGGGCCTAACGGCCTATGCCGGCTTGTTGCGGGTGGCCGCCCTTAAGCCCGGCGACGTGGTGTTCGTGTCCGGCGCCGCGGGGGCCGTAGGCTCGATGGTCTGCCAGATCGCCAAGCTGCGCGGGCACAAGGTCGTCGCCTCGGCCGGTGGTCCGGAGAAGGTGAGGTTCCTCCAGGACTTGGGCGTCGACGTCGCCATCGACTACAAGGCCGCGCCGGACTTGACCGCGGCCGTGCTCGCGGCCGTGCCCGAGGGGATCGACGTCTATTTCGACAACGTCGGGGGCGACCACCTGCAGGCCGCAATCGCCGCCGCCCGACCCCGCGCGCGGTTCGCCATGTGCGGGATGATCTCGATGTACAACGCCACGGCGCCCACACCAGGACCCTCCAACCTCGCCGGCATCATCACCAAGAGCCTTCGGCTGGAGGGCTTCATCGTCAATGACCATGCCGATCTGGCCCCCGAGTTCTACCGAGCCTTGATGGGGTGGCGAACCGAGGGCCGACTGCAGTGGAAGGAGACGATCCGGCACGGCCTGGAAAGCGCGCCTGACGCGTTCATCGGCCTGTTTCGAGGTGAAAACCTCGGGAAAATGCTGGTGAAGATCGCGTGATGGCAGCCGTCGAGACGCCCAAGAGATCAAGCGGAGAGATCCATGTCTGAGACCATGACGCACTCACACAGCGCCGAAGAACGGCGAACGCGCATCGAAACGGCGGCGCTCTACCGCTTGGTAGAGTATTTTCGCTGGAGCGACCTGACCGATGGGTACGTCGTTTCGCGGCCGACGGACGATCCTGACCACATGCTAGTCTATAGCCACGGTGAACGACCGGCGGAGGTCCGAGCGTCGCGACTGCACAAGGTGCGCGTCGACGGCGCGTTCCGCCAGGGGGCGCTCGACGAGCCCGAACTGGCCTCCCTGGTGACGCCCGCTCACATCTTCAGGGCGCGGCCAGACCTCAACTGCGTGATGCACTTCCACTCCAAGGCAACCATCGTCTTCTCATCATTGGACTGCGAACTTCTGCCTGTCTCTCAGGGCGGCGTGATGCTCCACGGCAAGATCTCGTACGACCAATTCAACGAGGACGTCTGGGGCGAGGAGTGCAACAACGCGATCGTCGAGGGATTCCGCGACAATCAAGTCATGCTGATGCGCAATCACGGCGCGCTTGTCGGTGGTCGTACTGTCCTGCAAGCCTTCCGGCTGGCCTACTATCTGGACCAAGCGTGCGCGGTGCAGATCGAGATGATGCAGACTGGCCAGGAAATCATCGCGCCATCGGCCGAGTATGCGCGCGAGGCCCAGGTCGGCTACTGGGCCAACCACGGCGTATCATACGACGGAACCCGCGACTGGCCGTCCCTGATGCGCATGCTGGACGCGATTGATCCGAACTACCGAGCATGATTGGGCCGTCGGCGGATCGGGCCGGGGAGGGAAATCCTACGATGTTTCAACGAATCCTTGCCGCCTTCACCGGCGCGATCGAAGCCGGCGATGCCGGCGGCGTCGCCGCGCTCTTCGCGCCGAACGGCGAGTATCACGACGGTGTCTACGGAGTGTTCCGTGGACCCGCCGACATCGAGCGGCTCTTCCGAGACCACTGGTTCAAGGAGACCGAGAACTACCGCTGGGAGATGTTGGAGCCTGTGTTCGGAGGACGCGTCGGTTACACGAACTGGCTCTTCAGCTACAATCTCAAGGCGCCTGAACGGAACAGCCGGATGGTGATGGAGGGCGCATCCCAGTTCGTCCTGCGCTCCGACGGGCTGATCGAACGCTACCGTGAATGGGTGGAGGGCGCGGGCGCGCTGCTGCGTGCCGGTGCACCGCAAGACCGCGTTCTCAGCCTTGTTTTCCAGCACGACGATGCTGTTCGCGCACGCCCGGACGCGGCCCCTCACTTTCAGATCTGAGTTCAGCCTCGCTCTGACTACGCGGCGATCACCTCCCGTCGTCGCGATCTGCGCCCGGGGTTTCCTGGACCCCGGGCGCCTCTTCGGACCGAATGTCCGCTCTCCGACCCTGTGCCAATGTCCGCAACTGGCGCGAAACTGACGTCAGGCGACCGTAGGTTTCCGGCGCAGGCGTAGCGCCGCGCCGGCTCCTCCGAAGCCCCCGATCAATAAAGTCCAGGTCGCCGGTTCCGGTACGCCCGCCGGAGGTTCATTCGGCGCAACGTAGGCAGCGGCGTGGAAGCTGCAGGTGCTCCAGGTCCCTTCCGACGAGGATGCCGTCGAACCCCACAGACGAAAGGCGCCGGAGCAGCGCCCGCCCAGGCTATTTGTGGGCGTTGACAGGTTGAGGGATAGGTCGGCGTCCGAGAGGAAGATTAGCGCCCGGTCGAGGGTCGCAAGCGCTGGCGATTCATAGAGCACTAGCTGATAGGAACTGTCGCTGTGGACTTCTATGCCCTGGTAGCCGTCGAACCCAATGGCCTTCGTGATCCCGTTGATGGTGATCTGGGCCTTCGTAAAGAAGTCGGCTTGAGAATATTGGTCACCGCCCACGCCACGGATTAGCCCTGGGCCCGTATCGGTTCGGGTCAGCAGCGCGGTGTCGTAGCTGAACTCGAACGTAAACGCTTTGCCGGCGAGACTGCCGGGCGCACCGAAGTCGCCGTTGACATCTGTGGAGCCGCTTGCGAGCAGGCCGGTGGCCGACCCGATAATGGTTGTGGCATGAGCCGGCGAACTGACCGCCAGACCAACGGCCAGCGCGCAGAATAGGCGTTTCAAGAACTCTCACTCCCCAGACTTAGGGCCGCAGCTTGACACGGTCTGAGGCGCTGTTTGAGCGGAAACACGTCATCGGCGAGCGCCTCCCGTGAAACGGGAGTTGGCTTGGGGTCAACAAGCAAAGCGGCGGTCCCAGCTCTCGAGTTGCGAACCATGGAGCTCGACCGTTGGAACGCGGCAACTGCGAACGTCCGGTATCCGGCTCGGAGCCGATGTCTGCTGCGCCGGCGCTGTGCCGGACCTCAGAGGGCGCTGGTCCATAGATCCGAGGCGTGCAGAGCGCCTGGTGCGGACAGCATGTGGGCGGGTTTCTTCCGTGGCCGCGCGGAGAGCCGGCGCTTCTGACTCACGCTGGGTTCATATCCGATCCGCTCGTAGAGGCCGCGCATGCCTCCGAAGCGAGCCCCGTAGGTCCAGGCGGACGGGAGATGTGGCGCCATGTCGATGAGCTGGGACGAGAGCCGGCCATGGAAGAACCAGAGGTCTCGCGCGCCCTGAAGCATCTCGTCCTCCGTAAACTGGACGGGCGGCGGCACGTAAGACGGTGCGACCTGGCGCATGCGGGCCGAATAAGCCGCGCGCTGATGATAGGAGGGCTGATAGCCGATGCGCGCGTAGGCCTCCATCAGTCCGCCGAATCGCTGCTGGAAGACCGACGCGCAGTAGGTGTCCGGATCATCGTTGACGATGTGCTGGCTGAGCTTTCCGCGGAGCTTCCAGAGACGTCTCAACTGATCGAGCAGCACATGCTCTGGGGGTTGCTGCGGCCGGGTTCGCAGATTGGCCTGAGTGAGCTCGAACATGGCGCGGCTAATCAGGGCTGGACAGGCGCCCTCCAGTCGCACTTCCGCCTCCGGCGGCTGGCGGCGCGTGACCCGCAAGTGCGTGGCGTAACGGCCGACAACGATGACACCGCTGTAGATCTCGTTTTCCAGCAGGCGCATGACGTGGGATTTGGTCCACCGCGCTCCCTGAGGGTTCGCGATGTCCTCGGCGTTCAATCCCCTTGCGATCGCCTTCACACTAAGTCCGTGGACGAGATACTCGCGGAAGATCCTCCGAACGACGGAGACCTCTTCCGCCGGGCCTTCCACGAGGACGATGCGGCACTCCTTCAGCCCCTTGCGCTGCCCTTTCTGGAGGACCTGGCCCAGGCGTCCGTCGGGATGGATCATTCGGCGTCGGTATCCGTATGAGCACGCGCCGTTCACCCAGAAACCCTTCCGCGCCAGCCCGCGCTTGGCGTGGGCGACCTTGTGCGAGAGCTCGCGGCTATATTCCGCAGCCATGGCGCGTTTGAGGTGCTTGACGAGCGTCCCCGTCAGGCTCTCGTCGTTGTCGAAGGGCTCGGTCGTGTAGTCGATCCGAACACCAGCCTGGCGGCAGAGGAACTCGTAGTGCCCCGCTTCATCGGGGTCTTGGAACCGCCCCCACCGACTGACGTCGTAGACCAAGACCACGGTGTAGCCGGGGTCCCCCGCCATGATGTCGGCGAGAAGGGATTTCAGGCCGTGACGTCCATCGAGGCGGAGACCACTGACCCCGCAATCCATGTAGGTGCGCACCAAGTTGAGCCCGTGGGCCGTGGCATAGGCGGCATTGGCGGCCTCCTGCGCCTCGATCGAGTATCGTTGATGCTCCGTGGACATCCGGATGTACTGCGCAGCACTGGGCATCGGATCCTCCGGCCACCCCAACGGGTAACTGCCAGCTGATAGCCGCGGGTCCTCGCGCAGCGTCGCCTGCGCCGCGGGGCGCTCAAGGGCGGCCTCGGCCGCCTTCCGGGGCGCCGGCCTGGCGAAGGCGCTCTGAGAGCAGCTGTCCGCTCAGCCGGCAGGTGGCAACGATGCGATCGTAGCTACGATGGTTCGCCACGCAGCTGACCCGCCGACCCTTGGTGAGCCGCTGGAGGATCGCTTTGCCAGCTGGGCCCTGAGGCTCGGAAAGTTCCGGCGCGTAGAAGTCCGCCATCCGGACCTCGACCCAGCGATCCGGCGTCCGGCCCAAGCCGACGCACAGGCTGTCGCCATCGCCCACGTAGACCACCGGACCCTCAAAGCGCCGGCCCTTCGCGAGGTCCGCCGGCAGAGGTCCGCGATCCGGGATCGCCTT
>JAHJME010000028.1 GCA_018821435.1 Alphaproteobacteria bacterium | reverse complement strand
CGCGGTCGCGGCGGCCGGCTGGCCCGCGGCGGCGGCGTCAGCCGCGACCGGAGCCGCGGGAACCGCGACCACGGCGCCCGGCTTGGCCCCGCCCTTGGTGGCGACCCACGCGTCGAACTGCGCCTGGGTCACGACCCGGACCTCGATCGGCATGAACGCGTGATCGATCCCGCACAGCTCGCGGCAGTTGCCGTAGTAGGTGCCCAGGCGGTCGGCCTTGAACCACATTTCGTTCAGGCGGCCCGGCACGGCGTCGATGATGATGCCGAAGGACGGGACGGCGAAGGCGTGGATCACGTCGGCGCCGGTCACCTGGACCCGCACCACCTTGTTGATCGGCACATAAAGCGGCTCGGTGACGGCCAGCTTGTAGGGCTCGCCCTTCGCCTTGGCCTGATCTTCCGGAAGGATGTTCGAGATGAACTCGCCGATCTTCTGGTCGGGATATTCATAGCCCCAGTACCACTGGTAGCCCGTCGCCTTGATGGTCAGGTCGGGCTTCGGCATGTCGTTGTAGGCGAACAGCAGCCTGAACGAGAAGATCGAGATGAAGACCAGGATCAGCACCGGGATCAGCGTCCACGCGACCTCGATCGCCGTGTTGTGGCTGAACTTCGCCGGCACCGGATTGGACCGCTTGTTGTAGCGGATGATCACCCAGAGCAGCAGCCCGGCCACGAACAGCGTGATGACCGTGATGATCGGCATCAGGATCATGTTGTGGAACCAGATGGCGTCCTCGCGCAGCGGCGTTACGCCCGGCTGCAGGTCGATCGCGCCGTCCGTCGGCTGGCCGAACTTGTCGGCGGCCATCGCCGCCGCGCCCCAGAACGCCGTCGCCGCGCCCGTGAGGGCTCCGGCGGCCCGCGTCCGCAATCCGTGAAAGCTCGACTTCATGTCCCCTCGGTCTCTCTGGCCGGCGGCGCCCCGCGATACAGGCGGGAAGCCTCCGACGACTTCGGAACGGGACGCGCGGACGTGGCTTTCGCACCGCCCGACCGGCCCCTTCGCGGCGGTCCATACGCGCATCCCTGGGGCTTGCCAAGGCGTTGGGAGCCCTTACAGGGCGGGTGCGCGCGACACCCTGTTATCCGAAGGCGGTTTTGATGCACCTGAGCCCCGGAGACGAGGCCGATATCCGCACGGAGTTCGCCCGCCTGGCCAACTTGACGCAGGCGGAGCTGCGCGCGTGGCTCAAGACGCCGCAGAGCCGCAAGGTCGGCATGGTCCGCAAGGGCGAGAGCGAATCGGTCGGCCGCCAGTCGGCGAGGCGAATCCTGGCGATCCGCGACACCCCCGTCGCCGACCTGACCGACGCCGACTACCGCCATATGAAGAAGGTCATCGGCTTCCACCGCCGCCACCTGGCGCAGCGCCCCTGGGGCGACGTGGCCGACACCCGCTGGCGCTGGAGCCTGATGAACTGGGCGCACGATCCTTTGAAGCGCTGACACGTCACGGGTGACGCCCGCGCTCCGCATGCCTATCTTTGCCCCATGAACGCTCCTGTCCCCGCTCCCTCGATCCTCGACTCCGTCGGCGTCGATCCGAACCGCGCCCGTGAAATCCTGGGCGAGGCGCTGCAAGGCGCCGACGACGGGGAGCTGTTCGTCGAACGCTCCGAGAGCGAATCGTTCCTGTTCGACGACGGCCGGCTGAAGTCCGCCGCCTACGACGCCACCGAGGGTTTCGGCCTCCGTGTGGTGGCGGGCGAGACCACCGGCTACGCGCACGCCTCGGAAATCTCGGAAGCGGCGATCCGCCGCGCCGCCGACTCCGCCCGCCTGGCCAAGCGTGGGTACGCCGGCGTCGCCGCCGAGGCGCCCCGCGCCACCAACGCCAAGCTCTACGGCGAGGAGAACCCGCTCTCCTCCCCCGACTTCTCCGACAAGGTCGCGCTGCTGGAGGAGATCGACGCCTGGGCCCGCGCCCGCGACCCCCGCATCGTCCAGGTCATGGCCTCCATCGCCGGCGAGCGCCGCACCGTGGAGATCCTGCGCGCCGACGGCCGGCTGATCCGCGACGTCCGGCCCCTGTGCCGCGTCAACGTCCAGGTGACGGTCGAGCGCGATGGCAAGCGCGAGAACGGCTACACCGGCGCCGGCGGCCGCGCCGGCTTCGAGGCCTGGATCACCCCCGACAAGTGGCAGGCCCAGGTGGACGAGGCGCTGCGCCAGGCCCTGACCAACCTGGACGCGGTCCCCTGCCCCGCCGGCGAGATGGACGTGGTCCTGGGTCCGGGCTGGAACGGCGTGCTGCTGCACGAGGCCGTTGGCCACGGTCTGGAAGGCGACTTCAACCGCAAGGGCACCTCGGCCTTCTCCGGCAAGATCGGCGAGCGGGTGGCGGCCAAGGGCGTCACGGTGTTCGACGACGGCACCCTGCCCGGCCGGCGCGGCTCGCTGACCGTCGACGACGAGGGCACGCCCACCGAGCGGACCATCCTGATCGAGGACGGCATCCTGGTCGGCTACATGCACGACCGGATGAGCGCGCGGCTGATGGGCCTGTCGCCCACCGGCAATGCGCGCCGCCAGTCCTATGCCCACATGCCCATGCCGCGGATGACCAACACCGCGATGCTGGGCGGCAGCCACACCCAGGCCGAGATGATCGCCTCGACCAAGCGCGGCCTCTACTGCGCCAACTTCGGCGGCGGCCAGGTGGACATCACCAACGGCAAGTTCGTCTTCCAGTGCACCGAGGCCTACCTGATCGAGGACGGCAAGATCACGGTCCCGGTGAAGGGCGCCACCCTGATCGGCGACGGCCCGTCAGCCCTGACCCGTGTGACCATGATCGGCGACGACTTCGACTTCGATCCCGGCGTCGGCGTCTGCGGCAAGGCCGGCCAGAGCGTGCCGGTCGGCGTGGGCCAGCCCTCGCTGAAGATCACCGGCCTGACGGTGGGCGGCACCGCAGTCTAGGCGACTCGCGAACCTCCCCGCTGCGCGGGGGAGGTTCGTTTGAAGGCAAACCTGTCCCCGATTTAATCCACCTTACGGCCATTTAACTCGCTCCAAAGCACCCCGCCGGGCCAGTTCTGCCCGCGAGTTCTGGGGAGTGAGTTTCATGCTGATCGCGACAATCCTGGCCCAGGCGGCCGTCGCCGCCTCGCCCCCCGCCGCTGTCGCGCCGACGCAGCAAGGGGTGATCAGCTACCCGACCAGCTTCTTCGCCGGCCAGCAGGTGGCCAACGCCAACGAGATGCTGGCCCGTATCCCCGGCTTCAGCCTGGAGACCGGCGATTCGGTGCGCGGGTTCGAAGGCGCCGCCGGCAATGTGATCGTCGACGGCCAGCGGCCCACCAGCAAGACCGACACCCTCGACCAGATCCTGACCCGCATCCCGATCGCCCAGATCGAGCGCATCGACATCATCCGCGGCGGCGCCCCCGGCATCGACATGCAGGGCAAGACCGTCATCGCCAACGTGATCAAGAAGTCGGGCGCGAGCTTCCGCGGCCTGTTCGCCGTGGCCAACAACCACCTCTGGGACGGGCGCAACATGCACGGCATGCGCGTCGAGCTGTCCGGCGGCGACGGGACCCGCACCTGGGAAGCCCTGGCCCGCTACGGATACGGCAACGACGACGGCGGCCAGTTCGGCCCCCGCGTGCGCTTCAAGCCCGACGGCACGATCCTGCGCCAGAGCCGCCACCAGTCCGAGCAGGACGGCCTGCAGCAGATCCTCAGCGGCGCCTATTCACAGCCCCTGGCCGGCGGCCGCATCTCGGTGAACGCCAGGCTGTTCTGGGACAGCTGGAAGAGCGAGGACACCACCACCTACACCACGCCCGTCGATCGCAAGCCCGACAACATCGTCTCGCCCTACGACGAGTTCCAGACCGAGCTGGGGGCCCGCTACAACCGCGACTTCGGCGCCAAGACCCGGCTGGAGCTGGTGGGGCTGCGGACCGACGAGGATTTCCACGCCTTCGACCTGTTCCGGGCGGGCAGCGGCGACACCAGCGAGTTCCGCAACAAGCGCGACGTCAGCGAAAGCATCGGCCGGGGCGTGCTGAAGCACCAGTGGTCGCCCAAGCTGTCGTTCGAGGCCGGCGTCGAAGGCGCGCTCAACAAGCTGGACAGCCGCTCGTCGGCTTTCGAGAACGGCGTGGCCCAGACCATCCCGGCGGCGGACGTCACGGTCGAGGAGACCCGCGGCGAGGTCTTCGCCAAGGCGATCTGGCGCCCCGCCAGCGCCTGGACCATCGACTCCACCCTGCGCTTCGAGGCCTCGAAGATCTCCTCTGACGGCGATGTGGTGCTGGAGAAGAAGCTGCAGTTCCTGAAGCCGCGCGTGGCGGTGAGCTGGGACGTCCGGCCCAACACCCAGCTTCGGGCGCGGGTCGAGCGCGTGGTGGGCCAGCTGGACTTCGACGATTTCGTCGCCGGCTCGGACTTCACCGCCGGCACCGGCGTCAGCGCCGGCAACCCCGACCTCAATCCCCAGCAGGCCTGGGTCGCCGAGGGCGCCATCGAGCAGCGGTTCTGGAAGAGCGGCGCGGTCACGCTGACCTTCCGCCACTCCGAACTGAAGGACGTCATCGACCGGGGCCCGGTCTTCCTGCCGAGCGGCCAGGTCTTCGACCAGCCCACCAACATCGGCGACGGGACCAAGGATGAACTGATCGCCACCTTCACCGTGCCCAGCGCCCCGCTGGGCTGGCAAGGCGGCCTGCTGCGCGGCGAGATCAACAAGCGCTGGTCCGACGTGACCGACCCCACGACGTTCGAAAGTCGCGCGATCTCCAGGCTGCGCCCGCTGGAGTGGGAGGTCCACTACAGCCAGGACCTGCCGCGGTACGGCCTGGCGGTCGGCGCCGACTACTTCTCCGGCTGGTCCCAGACCTCGTACCGCTACAACTTCATCTCCGACGTCAAGCTGCACAACGGCTACCTGGGGACCTGGCTGGAAAAGCGCCTGCAGCCGCAGACCGTGCTTCGGCTGGAGGTCCAGAACTGGACCGGGCGCGGCATCCGGATCGCCACCAAGCAATATGACGGCCCGCGCGGCGCCGGCCGCCTGGACTTCACCGACGACCGCAACCTGAAGCCCGGCCGCAGTGTCTTCATGCGGGTCCGGCACACCTTCGGCGGATGACGCGCGACGAACGGCCGAAACCCTCGACCAACGGCTGAATCGGCGAGAATTCGTCCACCTTACAAGCATTTAACTCGCCTCGAAGCACGGCCGTGGGCCAGGTCTCCTGCGAGGGAGAGACTTCGATGCTGATCTTGCACGTCCTGGCGCAGGCGGCGGCCGCCGCTGCGCCGACGCCCGCCGTCGCGCCACAGCAGGGGGTGATCAGCTATCCCCCCGCGTTCTTCGCCGACTTCCAGCCGGCCAATGCGTCGGAGATGATCGCCCGCGTTCCGGGCTTCACCCTCGACAGCGGCGATGCGGTGCGCGGCTACGAAGGCTCGGCCGGCAACGTCCTGATCGACGGCGAGCGGCCGGCCACCAAGTCCGAGGACCTGGAGGGCGTGCTGAAGCGGATCCCCGCCAGCCGGATCGAACGCATCGACCTGATCCGCGGCGGCGCGCCCGGCATCGACATGCAGGGCAAGGCGGTGATCGCCAACATCGTGCGCAAGCCCGGCGGCGGCTTCCGTGGCGTGGCGGCGGCGGCGCTGAACAACAGCTGGGACGGCCGCCATGTCCCCAGCG
This sequence comes from Alphaproteobacteria bacterium, assembly GCA_018821435.1. Lineage (GTDB taxonomy): Bacteria > Pseudomonadota > Alphaproteobacteria > Caulobacterales > Caulobacteraceae > Phenylobacterium. Next base: position 42,975 of record JAHJME010000028.1, on the reverse strand, counting down.
TCCGCCTGGAGGGCTCGGGCGACATCGGCCCGCGCCGCTGGGAACTGGGCGTGCTGGTGGGCGGCTTCATCGACGACGGCGACGCCAAGGGGCACGGCGTGCGCATCTCGCCGACCGGCCGGGTCACCCCCGTCGACATCGACTCGGAAGGCGACGGCCAGAACGGCCAGCTCACCGGCGTCTACGAGACCCCGATCCTGGGCGGCAAGGTGCGCCTGAACGGCCGCCTGTTCAGCGAGAAGTACAAGGAAGAGGACAACACCTCGATCCCCGGCCCCACCCCGGGCTTCGAGCAGAACGTCGACCACATCCGCACGGACGACACGGAGATCGGCGGCACGTTCACCCGCAAGTTCGGCGACAAGACCACGCTGGAGGTCGTCGGCCTGCGCCAGACCCGCAACCAGGCGATCGATTCCGATTTCACCAACGGGATCGCCAGCGACTTCGCCTTGCGCCGGGAGTCCAGCGAGACCATCGGCCGGACCGTCCTGAAGTACCGCGCCACAGACCGCGTGTCGTTCGAGGCCGGCGGCGAATACGCGATCAACAAGCTGGACAACGCCACGCGGCTGGCCTCGAACGGCCGGCCCGTCGTGCTGCCCGCGGCCGACGTGGCGGTCCAGGAGGACCGCACCCAGGCCTTCGCCAAGGCCGTGTGGCGGCCCACCGACCAATGGACCCTGGACGGCACGCTCCGCTACGAAAGCTCGGATATCTCGTCCGGCGGCGACGTGGTCCTGGGCAAGACCCTGCGCTATCTGAAGCCGCGCCTGGCGATCACCTGGGCGCCAAGGACCTCCACCCAGGTGCGCCTGCGGGCCGAGCGCGAGGTCGGCCAACTCGACTTCGACGACTTCGTCGCCGACGCCAACTTCAGCGATTCAAGCGGCGTCAGCGCGGGCAACCCGGATCTCAACCCCGAGCAGGCCTGGGTTGGCGAGGCGGCGGTCGAGCAGCGGTTCTGGGGCGCCGGGTCGGCCACCCTCACCTTCCGCCACTACAAGCTCAAGGACGTGGTCGATCGCGGCCCGGTCTTCGCCCCCAACGGCGACATCTTCGACCGGCCCGAGAACATCGGCGACGGGACCAAGGATGAACTGAAGTTCCAGGTCAGCGTGCCCCTGGCCAACGTCGGTCTGACCGGCGCGACGCTGCGGGGCGACGTCACCAAGCGCTGGTCCAGCGTCGAGGACCCGACCACCCACGATCGGCGCGAAATCTCGAACCTGCGCCCGGTGGAGTGGAACGCCAGCTACGTCCACGACATCCCGGCCTGGAACATGACCTATGGGGTCGACGCCTTCGGGGGCCGGCGCGAAACGGCCTACAGCTACAACCAGGTGCGGACGACCAAGCTCAGCACCTATGTGCGGCCCTTCGCCGAGTATCGGCCGCGGCCGGACATCAACCTGCGCCTGGAGCTGCCGAACGTCACCGGCCGCGGACTGCGGCGCACCGTGCTCAGCTACCCCGGCCCGCGCAACGCGGGCAGCGCCCCGTCCCTGGACCAACGCGAGTACGACGTGGGCCAGATGGTCTATTTCCGGATCCGCAAGACCCTCGGCGGCTAGCGGCTTCCCCCGCCGCGCGGGGGAAGCCAAACCTAGATCCGCGCCGCCTGCTGCTCGCCGTCGACGGTGGGCGTAATCAGCGGCGTCTCGGCCGGCGGCTGGTCGGCCCCGTGCGCCCAGCCCTTGATCAGGAAGCTCAGGCCCACGAACACCGCGCCGCAGGCCACGCCCGCCCAGCCCAGCTTGTTGAAGCCGTCCATGGACGTGGCGAAGGCCAACGATGAGTCCAGAACCTGGCCGCCCACGGTCTCGGTCCCCATGGCGCCGGCGATCAGGCCGCCGACGTACTGGGCGATGGACGAGGCCAGGAACCAGGTCGCCATCATGAACGACACCACCTTGGCCACGCTGAGCTTGGTGATCTGCGACAGGCCCACCGGCGACAGGAACAGTTCGCCGGTCGTGTGCAGCATGTAGAGGAAGCCCAGCATGTAGAGCGGCATCTTGTACTCGACCGCCAGCCCCTGGGTCCAAACCACGACCAGGAAGCCCAGCCCCACCTGCAGCAGGCCCAGGCCGAAGGTCAGGGTGGGATTCGGCATCTTCTTCCGGGCCCCCAGATAGGCCCACATCGCCGCGAAGATCGGCGCGAAGATCAGGATGAAGCCGGCGTTGAACGACTGGGTCTGGGCCGCGTCGATGCCCATCAGGTCGACGTTGCGCGCCGCGAACAGGTTCAGCGAAGTGCCGGCCTGTTCGAAGAGGGTGAAGAACACCACCGAGCCGAAGATCAGCACCAGGGCCAGAAGCATCCGTTCGCGCTCGACCTTGGTGCACTGGCCGACGATGAACCAGGCGATGAACAGCAGGGCGGCGATGACCGAGATCCCCAGCGCCCAGCCGACCAGCTGGTTCGACTGCACCAGGAACCACACCGGGATCACGCCCAGCAGGCCGGCCAGGTAGATCAGCCATTCGCGGGTGATCGGCCCGGCTACCTTCTGCCGGAGCAGCTCCGGGTTCGGCGGCTCGCCCTTGCCCTCCAGGTGCTTCTTGCCCAGCACGAAGACGATGAAGCCCGCCGCCATGCCGACGCCGGCCAGGCCGAAGCCCGCCCACCAGCCGAAGTCCGTCCCCAGCCAGCCGCACAGCACCGAGGCCCAGAAGGCCCCCAGGTTGATGCCGTAGTAGTAGAGGGTGAAGCCGGAATCCCGCCGCGGGTCGCCCTGCGGATACAGCTGGCCGACGATGGTGGAGATGTTCGGCTTCAGGAAGCCTACTCCCATGATGATCAGCGAGACGGCCAGGTAGAAGGCGTTCTTGCCGAAGGCGTCGACCTGGTTCTTCAGCTCGTACGAGCCCTTGGGCATCACCGCCGGCAGCGGGCCGCCGGGGGCCATGTCCTTGACCTCCAGGCCACCCTCGGGCGTCGCCGAGAATTCGTGCGGCTGGCCGGCGATCATCACCCGGACCTGGCGCTCTTCCATGCGGCCCTTGATGTCCACGTCGTAGCTTTGGCCGGCGTAGACCAGGGTCTGTTTCGCCGGCGTGCCCTCGACCGCCATCATGCCGTGCCCGGCCACCAGGAGCAGGGCGCCGAACGCCACGGCCTTGCGGGTGCCCAGCCAGCGGTCGGCCAGCAAGCCGCCGATCAGCGGCAGCAGATAGACCAGCGAGGTGTAGGAGCCGTACTGCGCGCCCGCCGTCTTGTCGTCGAACAGCAGGTGCTGGGTCAGGTAGAAGATCAGGATGCCGCGCATCCCGTAGTACGAGAATCGCTCCCACATCTCGGCGAAGAACAGGATGATCAGGCCGCGCGGATGGTTGCGCAGCAACTGCAGAAGCACCGGGATGCCGGTCGCGAGCGTCACGACGATCCCGAGAAGCAAAATCAGATTCATGTGGAGAGGGTTCCGCTTTCCCTAAGCTCGCGCGCGGGCGACGCCCCCGTTCCCGCTACGCGTAAATGTGAGGGCACAAAACCACTTAGGTTCGGCCAGCACAAGCAAGCCTGCGCCCGGCGTCGCCCCTGGCGCGGCGAAACGGCGCCCCCATATCCAACGCAGCCCGATCGCAGCGCGCGCGTTAGGCCTTGTGAGGAGCACGCCCATGAAGATCCCCGGTCCCGACCATCCGATCACCGTGACCCCCGCGGCCACGCGCTGGCGGGCCCAGTTCAAGGGCCATGTGATCGCCGACAGCGCCGGCGCCCTGGTGCTGCAGGAGTCGACCTATCCGCCGGTGATCTACTTCCCGCGCGAGGACGTCTCGATGGACTACCTGTCCCGTACGGCCCATTCGACGCACTGCCCGTACAAGGGCGACGCCAGCTACTACACCCTGCTGATGGACGGCCACTTCGCGGAGAACGCGATCTGGACCTACGAGACACCCTTCCCGGCGATGGCGGCGATCGCCGGCTATCTGGCGTTCTATCCGAACCAGGTCGAGATCTTCGAGATGGGCCATGCCCCGGCGACCCCGGCCCCGTTCGAGAACGCGCGCGGCGGCGATGTCGACCAGATCGTCCAGCACACCGATTCGGGCAGCGGCGCCGCCCAGCGCGAGCACTGGCCGGCCAACGTCGAGACGCCCGGCTAGGGCGCGGGAACCGCCTGGGCCTGCGCCAGCGCGCCGCCGGTGTAGGCCAGCTCGGTGGTGACCTCGCGCACGCACCATTCGGGAATCGTGACCGACATCGCCGCCATGCGGTTCGTCGCCTCGCACTCGGCAGTGATCAGGCCGTTCAAAGGCCCTTCGAACACGTCCACAACGAAGCCGCCGACCTTGTGCCGGCGCTTGGAGATGCGCGCGCCCGGCAGCTTCGACAGCACCGCGTATTCCTCGGGATCGAGATAGAGATTGGTCATGGGGCCGATCAGCGGCGTCTCCGGCGCATACTTCTTCGCCAGCTTGAATTCCCGCTCGCCGGAGGCGTGCGTGATCGCGCGCAACCGCAGCCGCCCGTCGTCGATGTAGAGATCCTCGATCAGCCGCGCCTTGGCCGCGTCCAGCTTGGGCATGGCGGCCGGGTCCACCAGGAACCGGCGCTCGGCCACCCAGTGGGCATACTTCGGGAGCTTGGTTGGCATCCTATTCCTCGCGAGGTCCCGTCCATTCCGGCCGCGCTCCCGCTGGCCGTACGCTCATCGTCAGGCCAACGGCCCGTCGATAGCGATAGGCGGCCACATTGAAGTCTTCGAGACAACCCACATTCACACCGACCGTCGACCTCAGTAAGCGAAGTCCTCGAACACCCGGCCGGCGTCGCCCTGCCATTTGGTGTTGTACAGTTCCAGCAGCCGCTCGGCCGGGGTGACGCCGGTCTCGGCGATGTGCTCCAACTCGGCCAGGTAGCCGGTCTCGTCGACCAGACCGCCCGACAGACGGTTGCGGTTCTTCAGGCCCGAGCGGGCGATGGCCACCATGTCCTTGGCCACGTCCTGCACCGTGCGACCGGCGATCTCGGCCTTGAGGCCCAGGCGGGCCACGTCGGCGCGCAGGCGCTCGTGGTCCTCGATCTTCCAGTCCTTGCAGAGGTCCCAGGCCGCCGCGAGAGCCTGGCTGTCGTAGAAAATGCCCATCCACAGCGCCGGCAGCGCACACAGCCGGCTCCACGGCCCGGCGTCGGCGCCGCGCATCTCCAGGTACTTCTTCAGCCGCACCTCGGGGAAGATCGTGGTGGTGTGGTCGGCCCAGTCCTTGATGGTCGGCCGCTGGCCCGGCAGCTCGTCCAGCTTGCCGTCCATGAAATCCACGAACGAGCGGCCGGCCAGGTCGATGTAATTGTCGCCGCGCTTGGCGAAGTACATCGGCACGTTCAGCGCGTAGCGGGCGTAGGTCTCGAAGCCGAAGCCGTCCTGGAACACGAAGTCCAGCATGCCGGTCCGGTCGGGGTCGGTGTCGGTCCAGACGTTAGCCCGCGACGAGACGAAGCCCGACGGCTTGCCCTCGATGAACGGAGAATTGGCGAACAACGCCGTGGCGATCGGCTGCAGGGCCAGGCTGGTGCGGAACTTCGCCACCATGTCGGCCTCGGACGCGAAGTCGAGGTTCGCCTGCACCGTGCAGGTGCGGAACATCATGTCCAGGCCGAGCCCGCCCACCTTGGGCATGTACTCGCGCATGATCTTGTAGCGGCCCTTGGGCATCACCGGCACGTCGGACCGCTTCCACAGCGGCGTGAAGCCCAGCCCCAGGAAGCCCAGGCCCAGCGCGTCGGCGACCTGCTTCACCTCTTCCAGGTGCTGGCCGGTCTCCTCGCAGATGTCGTGGACGGTCTCCAGCGGGGCGCCCGACAGCTCGAACTGGCCGCCCGGCTCCAGGCTGACGTTGGCCAGGCCGCGCTCCAGGGCGATCACGTTCTCGCCCTCCATCACCGGCGTCCAGCCGAACTGGACCAGGCCGTCCAGCAGCGCCTTGATGCCGTTCGGCTCATAGGGAACCGGCGCATGGTCCTTCAGTCGGAAGACGAACTTCTCGTGCTCGGCGCCGCAACGCCACTCGCTCTCCGGCTTGGCCCCCTCGGCCATCCAGCGAACCAGGTCTTCGAACACCAAGGGTCGATCGTCGCAGGCGACTTCGGCCATGAATTCCTCCCCGGCCTCAACGCCGTAGCGCCGGGTGAGGTCCCGGGCGGTCGCGTCTTTACGCCGTTAGGATAGGTGGGCGCAATTGCGCCAAGCTCAAGGGCGGGCTGTCACCGACGCGGCCCACAGCGTAGGTTGGGGCGTTCGCACCGCCAGGAGGGCCCTATGGACGCCGAAAACGTCATGAGGGCCGTGCCCTTCTTCCGTGTCGCCGACATGAAGGCCTCGCTGGCCTTCTACGTGGACGGCCTGGGCTTCGAGATCGACAAGCGCTGGGATGACCGCGGCGTCCTGCGCTGGGTGTCGCTGAAGCTGGGCGGCGCGTCGCTGACGCTTCAGCAGTTCCGGCCCAAGGGCCAGGACGCCTGGGTGCCCGACGGGAAGGTCGGCGAGGGTGTCAGCATCTTCTTCGTCTGCAACGACGCCATTGCCGTCTGGCGCGAGGCCGTCGCCAAGGGCCTCGACGTCTCGACGCCAGAGGTCGGCAACGGCGCGTGGGTCACGGGCGTGGACGATCCGGACGGCTACCGGATCGAATTCGAGAGCGCCACCGACGCGCCCGAGGACAGCGTGTTCGAGGAGGACTAGGTCCAGTCGCCGACGGCGGCTTGCCACAGCGTCAGCGCGCTGATCGCGGCCGTGTCGGCGCGCAGGATGCGCGGACCCAACGAGGCGGGGACCGCATAGGGCAACGCCCGTAGCTGCGCCCGCTCCTTCGGCGAAAATCCGCCCTCCGGCCCGATCAGGATCGCCCACGGCCCGCCGGCCTTCACCGCGCTCAACACCGGCGCCGCATCGCCCGCCTCGTCGCAGAACAGCAGCTGGCGGCCGACGTCCCACGTCGCCAGCAGCTTCTCCAGCTTCAGCGGCTCCAGCACCTCCGGCACATCCAGCCGACCGGTCTGTTCCGAGGCCTCGACGGCGATGGCCCGCAGGCGATCGACGCGGGTGTGGTCGGCGTTGGTGCGTTCCGTCACCACGGGCTGGACCCGGCGCGCGCCCAGCTCGGCCGCCTTCTCGACGATGGTCTCCAGCCGCGCCCGCTTCACCAGGGCGATCACCAGATCCAGGTCCGGCGGCGTCGCCTGCGGCCGGGTCCGGGACAGGGCCGTCAGCGTCACCGCCCGCTTGCCCACCTTGGCCAGCGTCGCCCGCCATTCCCCGTCGCGGCCGTTGAACACCGCCACCTCGTCGCCCACCGCCTGGCGCATCACCGCCGACAGATAGCGGCTCTGCCCCTCGTCAATGTCGAGGACGGCGCCGGGGCCGAGATCGTGAGGCACGAACAAGCGGATCATCGTTCTCCACTAACCCGGCCGCCCCGTGGAAACCAATCTGCGCGTCCGCATGTTGTCTCCCGGACAATGGGGGCCGTGCCCCGTCGCGTGGAGATACCGATGAGGCCTGGTTCCGCCGCAAGGCACACCGCCCCTGCCGTCCTGGCGATCGCCACCAGCCTTATTCTCACCGCCTGTTCCAAGCCCGCCGCCGACGCGAAGGACAGCGCATCGGCAGGAGCCGGCACGCCCGCCGCCGTCGGCGTGGTCGCAGATCCCCCCGGAAAGCCCGATCAGGTCCGCACCATCCCGGTGAGCGTCCAGGGTGTGGCCCCCATCGGCGTCACCGTTCGCGTCAAGAGCGTCGAACTTGGCACGGACGCCACGATCCTCGACGTCAGCGCATCCTACGCCGGCAACGCGACGGCCTATGTGGACCTGGCCACGACCGACACCTTCCTCCTGACGCCGGCCGGCGAGCGGCTGATGCTGAAGCGCCCGGATGACAATCGCGACCTGCGGGTCCGCGACGGCGACACGATGGATGGCAAGTTGGTGTTTCTGGGTCGAACACCCCCGGACGCCGCATCCGTCACCCTGGTCTTCAACAAGGGCAACAAGGGCGACGACACGATCGGCCCCGGCCTCGAGATGACGATCCCGCTGCAGCCCTCGCCGGCCGGTTGATGCGGACCGCAATCGCGCTGCCCGTGGCGTTGCTGACCTTGGCCGCCGCCTCAGCCGCCAACGCCGCGATAACCGTCAAGGTCTATCGCCAAAGCCTGCAGGACCAGCCCAGCCGCTTCCTCGTGCGCGCCTCGGCGCCCGTCAGCACCTTTGCCCTGGCCGGGAGCACAGGAGCCCTCGACGCGACGGGTCCGCAAAGCACCTTCGGCCCAGCGGGCGGCCAAGCCACCGTGTTTCGCCAGACCGAGGTGGCGCCGGACCGGATCGCCCTGACCCGCGGCCTGCTATCCGAGCTCAAGGCCCGCACCACGCCGGCCCAGGCCATCGTCGTCGACCTGCCCGCCGACGTGTTGTTCGACTTCGACAAGGCCACGCTGCGGCCCGACGCCACCGCGCCCCTGCGGAAGGTGGCGAACCTCGTCGCCAGCTATCCCAGCGCGCCGATCGCGATCAACGGCCATACCGACAGCAAAGGCGACGACGCCTACAATGATGCCCTGTCGGTGCGCCGGGCCGCCACGGTCGCCGCCTGGGTCAAGGCCAATACCGGCCGCGCCGCCACCAGCCGCGGCCTGGGCGAGCGCCAGCCGGTCGCGCCCAATGCAAAGCCCGACGGCTCCGACGACCCAGAGGGCCGGCAGCGCAACCGCCGCGTCGAAATCGTCATTTCCGCCCCCAAATCTCTCGACAGATAGGAGCCACCCATGGCGCTGATCGCGTGCCCTGAATGCGGAAAACAGGTGTCCAGCGCCGCGCCCGCCTGTCCGTCGTGCGGCCATCCGATCGCCGGCGGAGAGATCTCCAAGACCGACGTGGCGGGGCGCGCGGTCTCGGTGCTGGGCGCCTGGCTCGTGAGCGGATGGGTCGCCAGGGCGATCTTCGTCATCGTCATCGGCATCGTCGCCATCTTCCTGTTTTCGCGGTGAGCCGGGTAAAGTTCTGGCGTCGCCCGCCTCCGCGGCGTTAGCTCGCGCCATGGCAAAGTCCCACGACAACGACGACGAACTCGAAGCCCTGCAAATCGCCCTGGTGCGCTTTCAGCAACGCGCCATCGAAACCGGTGAACGCGACCTGGTGATCTTCGAGGGCCGCGACACCGCCGGCAAGGACGGCGCGATCAAGCGGATCGTCGAGCACCTGTCGATCCGCAACACCCGCGTCGTGGCCCTGCCCAAGCCCAACGAGCGCCAACGCAGCGAATGGTACTTCCAGCGTTACGTGGAGCACCTGCCCGCGGCAGGCGAACTCGTGATCTTCAACCGCTCCTGGTACAACCGGGCCGGCGTCGAACGGGTGATGGATTTCGCCACCCCGGACGAGCAGGAGACGTTCCTGCGCGACGTCACCGTCTTCGAACGCATGTTGGTCGGCAGCGGCGTGCAGATCGTCAAGCTCTGGCTCGACATCTCGCGCAAGGAACAGGCCGCGCGCCTGAAAGCCCGCCGCAGCGACCCCCTGAAGGCCTTGAAGGTCAGTCCGCTGGACGCCGTCGCTCAGGAGAAGTGGGACGCCTACTCCAAGGCCCGCGACGAGATGCTGACCCGCACTCATTGCGCCGAGGCGCCCTGGACCATCGTCCACACCGACAAGAAGCATCAGGCGCGGTCCAACATCATGCGCCACCTGCTGAAGGAACTGGCCCCGCACGACATCGCCAAGGACGTGCCTGCGGCCAACCCGGACGTGGTCTTCCCGTTCGAGCCGGCGGCGCTCACAGACGGCCGCCTGGAGCATTGAGGCGCGCCCGCGACGACGCGCCGCAACCTTAACCAGAACTTTCCGCCTCTGTTCTCGCAACCTCCGAGTGCGAGCCCTCGGCGTTAACCATAGATTCACCACGATTGTTCGTCGTTCGTTCCACCGCTAGGGTCGTCCCACGACTCAAGGGACGACCATGATCCGCGACACCCTCACCCCCGGCGAAGCCCGCCGCATCGCCCTGGCCGCGCAAGGCTTCGGCGGCGACCGCGACGCCCCGGTGGATCGCCGCCAACTGGTCAAGCTGGTCGAGCGGCTGGGCGTGATCCAGATCGACTCGGTCAACGTGGTCTCGCGCACCCACTACCTGCCGGCCTTCTCCCGCCTGGGCGCCTATCCGCGCGACCTGCTGGAGGACATCGCCTGGGGCAGGAAGCGCCCGTTGTTCGAATACTGGGCCCACGAGGCCTCGCTGCTGCCGCTCAGTTCCCAGCCGCTCTTCCGCTGGCGGATGGAGGATGCGCAGGCGGGCGTGGGCACGTGGAAAGGCATCGCCAAATTCCTGCGCGACCGGCGCGACTTCATCGACCGGGTGCTGGACGAGATCGCCACGCGCGGCCCCCTCTCGGCCTCCGACCTGGAAATCGGCCACAAGGGCGAAGGCGGCTGGTGGGGCTGGAGCGAGGCCAAGCGCGCGGTCGAGTGCCTGTTCTGGGCGGGCGAACTCACCACCGCCACCCGGCGCGGGACGTTCGAGCGGGTCTACGGCCTGCCCGAAAAGGTGCTGCCCAAGGCGATCCACGACGCCCCGACCCCACCCCGCGAGGAGGCCCAGCGCGCGCTCTACCGCATCGCCGCGCGCGCCATGGGGGTGGCCACCTCCAAGGACCTTCGCGACTACTTCCGCATGCCGGTCGACGGCGCGAAGGACCGGATCGCCGAACTGGTCGAGGCCGGCGACCTGCTGCCGGTCAAGGTCAAGGGCTGGCGCGAGACCGCCTACCTCGATCCCACCGCGCGGCGGCCGCGCAAGATCGACCACACCGCCCTGCTCTCGCCCTTCGACAACCTGATCTGGTTCCGTGAGCGCACCGAGCGGATGTTCGGCGTGAAGATCCGCCTCGAGATCTACACCCCCGCCGAAAAGCGCACCCACGGCTACTACGTCCTGCCCTTCCTCGAAGGCGACGCCATCACCGCCCGCGTCGACCTCAAGGCCGACCGCAAGGCCGGCGTCCTCATCGTCCAGGCCAGCCACGCCGAGCCCTGGGCCAGCGACGAGACCCCGGTGAAACTCGCGGCGGAGCTGAAGCGGATGGCCGGTTGGTTGGGCCTGGAGACCGTGCGCGTGGAGAAGAAGGGGGATCTGGCGGGGGCGCTGAGCCGTGCACTGTGATCCCTTCGCGCCCCCTCCGTCTGACGGCTCCGCCGCCAGCCACCTCCCCCGCTTTGCAGGGGAGGAGCGAAGGGCGCATTCACTCGCTCCTCCCCTGCGAAGCGGGGGAGGTGGCGCGCGGCGCAGCCGCGTGACGGAGGGGGCGCAAAGCCGCCGCACCGCGCTATGAGGTCTCCCACCCCAAACCACGCCTTCGCCAGGAAGCTCCGGAGCGAACTCAGTCTCCCCGAGAAGCTGATCTGGGTCCGGATCCGAGGTCGGGAGCCTGGCCGGCCGGTCTTCCGGCGCCAGCATCCGGTCCGCCCTTACGTCCTCGATTTCTACTGCGCCACGGCGCGGCTGTGCGTCGAGATTGACGGCCAGGGCCACGGATTCGGTGACCAGCCGGCGCGCGATGAGCGGCGCGACGCCTTCCTCCATGCCATCGGAATCGACGTCGTTCGCATTCCCGCATCCACCGTGCTCGACGATCCCGAGACGGTTGTCGAATGGATGTGGACGATGGCGCGCGAGCGCATGGCGCGGGCCGCTAGCGCCCCCTCCGTCTGACGGCCACGCCGCCAGCCACCTCCCCCGTTTCACGAGGGAGGAGCAAGTGAATACGACCCTCGCTCCTCCCCTGCGAAGCGGGGGAGGTGGATCGGTGCGAAGCGGCGAGACGGAGGGGGCGCAAGCGCACACGCCTTGCCAGCCACAACCGTCCACTTAAGGTCGCCCCTCAAGACAAAAGGGGACTTCCAGTGGCGATACGTATGGGGACTTGGGCGATCGCGGCCGTGGGCCTGTGGGCGGCTGGCACGGGCGCGCTGGCGCAGGCCGCCAAGGTCTATCCGACGCGGGCCTTCTTCGAGACGACCCGCTATTCGCTGCCCCCGCAAGACGGCCACGCGTTCTCGTCCGACGGCAAGAAGCTGCTGATCTCCAGCGACAAGACCGGCGTGGTCAACGTCTACGTCCTGCCGGTCGCGGGCGGCGTGCCGGAAGCCCTGACCACCTCGACCGGCAGCGCCACCTTCGCGACCTCCTGGTTCCCGAAGGACGACCGGATCCTGTTCACCGCCGACCAGGGCGGCAACGAACTCAACCACCTGTTCGTGCGCGGCCTCGACGGAAAGGTCACCGACCTGACGCCCGGCGAAAAGCTGAAGGCCGAGTTCGCGGGCTGGAGCACCGCCGGGACCACCTTCTACGTCGCGACCAACGAGCGCGACCCCAAGGCCTTCGATCTCTACGCCTATGACGCCAAGACCTATGTGCGGAAGCTGGTGTTCACGAACGCTGGCGGCCTGTCCCTCAGCGACCTGTCGGGCGACGGCCGTTGGCTGGTGTTGCAGAAGCTGCACTCCAGCGCCAATACCGACCTGTTCCTGGCCGATCTCTCACAGCCCGCCGCCGCGCCGAAGCTGATCACCGCCCACCAGGGCGCGGTGGCGTTCGGCGCGTTCGAGTTCACGCCCGACGACAAGGCCCTGATCTATTCGACCGACGAGCCCGGCGAGTTCACGCAGGCCTGGCGCTACGACCTGGGGAGCGGGGCCAAAAGCCCGGTCGTGGCCGAAAAGTGGGACGTGGCGAACCTCAAGTTCTCGCCCACCGGCCGCTACCGCGCCGACTACATCAACGCCGACGCCTCCACCGTGCTGAAGGTCCATGACCTGAAGAGCGGCAAGATGCTGCAGCTCTCCGGCCTGCCGGCCGGCGACCTCACCGGCGTGCGCTTCAGCGACGACGAAAAGACCCTGGCCATCACCGTCGCCTCCGACACCTCGCCCTCGGACATCTTCGTGGCCGACGTGGCCACGGGCCAGGCGCGCCGGCTGACCAAGGCGCTCAATCCGCAGGTCGACGAGAAGGAGCTCGTCGAGGCCAGCGTCGCCCGGTTCAAGAGCTATGATGGCCTGGAGGTGCCCGGGATCCTCTACCGGCCAAAGGGCGCGACGGCGACGAATCCTGCGCACGCCATCGTCTGGGTCCACGGCGGGCCCGGCGGCCAGAGCCGGCGCGGCTACTCCTCCGACATCCAGAACCTGGTGAACAAGGGATACGCCGTCTACGCGATCAACAACCGCGGCTCGTCCGGCTACGGCAAGACCTTCTTCCACCTGGACGACAAGCGGCACGGCGACGCCGACCTGAAGGATGTCACCGCCGCGGCGCGCTGGCTGAAGTCGCTGGACTGGGTGGCCGACGACGGGGTGGCGATCATGGGCGGCTCGTACGGCGGCTACATGGTCGCCGCCGCCCTGGCGTTCGAGCCTGAGGCGTTCGATGCGGGCATCGACATCTTCGGCGTCACCAACTGGGTCCGCACCCTGGAACAGATCCCGGCGTGGTGGGGCTCGGAACGCGACAGCCTCTACGACGAGCTGGGCGACCCGAAGACCGACGGCGAACGGCTGCGCAAGATCTCGCCGCTGTTCCATGCCACGAACATCAAGCGGCCGCTGCTGGTGGTGCAGGGCAAGAACGATCCGCGCGTCCTGCAGGTGGAGAGCGACGAACTGGTCGCCGCGGTGAAGGCGAACGGCGTGCCCGTCGAGTACATCGTCTTCCCCGACGAGGGCCACGGCTTCCAGCGCCGCGAGAACCGGGTGACCGCGTCCGAGGCCTACGTGAAGTTCCTCGACGCTCATCTGCGGAAATAGGACGGCGCGGCGGCGAGGGTGAAGATCGAGGCTTGGCCTTAGTCCTCGTCCTCGTCGTCGTCCGGCACATCCACGACAAGCGCCGGCTTGCCCTGGTGCATCAGCTCGCCGTTGGGGCCCTTGTTGCCCAGGAAGTCGTCCATGACCCCGGCGGGGACGGTGTGCGGCTTTTGCGGATCGTCAGCCATGCGGCGGCTCCTCTTCGACAGAGGAACCGCCGCCCAAGGCCAAGGTTCCTGAACCAGGAACCTCCCCGCTCACGGGGAGGTACTTAAACCGTTCCTTCCGTCACCGCGTGGAGCCGCGCGTAGGCCCCGCCCGGCTTCTTCACCAGGTCGGCGTGGCGGCCTTCCTCGACGATCCGGCCCTCGTCGAAGACCAGTATCCGGTCGGCGCCGCGGATGGTCGACAGGCGGTGGGCGATGACGATGGTGGTGCGGCCCACCATCAGCTCCTCCATGGCCGCCTGCACCTGGCGCTCGGTCTCCACGTCCAGCGACGAGGTGGCCTCGTCCAGCACCAGGATCGGCGCGTCGGCCAGGAACGCCCGGGCGATCGCCACCCGCTGCCGCTCACCGCCCGACAGCTTCACGCCGCGCTCGCCGACCAGCGTGTCGTAGCCCTTGGGCAGCCGCGCGATGAAGTCGTCCGCCCGCGCCCGCTTGGCCGCCAGCGCGATCTCCTCGGGCGTGGCGTCCGGCCGCGCGTACTTGATGTTGTCGGCCAGGCTCCGATGGAACAGCGCCGGGTCCTGCGGCACCACCGCGATCGCCCGGCGCAGCGACGCCTGCGCCACCTTCGCCACGTCCTGGCCGTCGATGAGGATCTCACCGCCCTCCAGGTCGTAGAGCCGCTGTACCAGCTTCACGAACGTCGACTTGCCCGAGCCCGTGGGCCCGACCAGCGCCACCCGTTCGCCCGGCGCGATGCGCAGGTTGAAGCGCTCGTACAGCGGCCGCTCCGCCGACTTGTAGCGGAACGTCACCCGGTCGAAGACGATCTCGCCCAGGTCCGCCCGGAACGGCGCCGCCCCGGCCAGGTCCAGCACCTGCGGGTCGGTGGTCGCGTAGCGGGCCACGTCCTCGCTGTCGTCCAGCCCCCGCTGCGCCATGCGGATGTTGTCGCCGATGTTGCGCAGGTAGCCGGTCATCAGCATGAACGCGGTGATGGCGAAGGCCACCCCGCCGGGCGAGGCGCGGCCCAGCGACCACTCCCGCACCAGCAGACCGGTCAGGCCCGCCTGCAGCGCCACCAGGATCAGGCTGTGCAGCAGCCAGAGATTGGTGAACCGCGTCCAGGTGGTCATCGTGGCCTTGAGCCATAGCGTGGTGACGCCCGCGATCCGCGCCTCCTCCCGCGTCTCGGCCCCGAAGCTTTTCACCGTGGCGTTGGACGAGATCGAGTCGGCGATCGCCCCGCCGATCCGGGAATCCAGCGCCACTGACTTGATGTTGGCCGGCCGCGCATAGAGCGTAGTCAGCACCACGTTCGACAGCACGTAGAGCGCGCAGGCGGCGAGGGCGAAGGCGCCCACCAGCGGCCATTGCAGGAACATCATGATGCAGAGGCCGATCAGCACCACCGCCGCGGGGCCGAACCACATCAGCGCTGCGTCGGTCACCACGTCGTAGCCCCACATGGCCCGGCTCAGCCGCCGCACCGTGGCGCCGGCGAAGTTGTCGGCGTGCCAGTCCGCGGAGAAGCTCTGCACCCGCTGGAACGCCTCGTCGGTCATGTCCTTCATGTTCTTGGCCGACAGCGGGATGATGAAGCGGACCGCGATGTTCCGGATCACGGTGAAGGCCAGATAGACGCCAACGAACACGGCCCACGCGCGCCACGCCGGATCGATATTGCCCGGTCCGGCGGTCACCGCGTCCACCAGCTTGCCCGCGGCCCAAGGCATGGCCAGGTCGAAGGCGATGGCGACCAGCGTGAATCCAACCGTGCCGGCCAGCAGCCAGGGGCGACGCGTCCAGAACCGGGCAACGAAGCCCAGCACCTGCTTGTTCTTGAGCACGCGCTCCTTCGTGTCTTCGGCGTCCTCGTAATGCTCGGTCATGACAGGTCTCGAATAGAGGCGGCGGACCGGGACTCCTGTCAGGAGCGCGCGCAGGTCCGGCGCGAAGATGGGAATGGTTTGGCGGAGCTTCGGAGCGGATGAGGCTCGGAGGGCCACGGGCGCGCGGGATCGCTTCGGAACGGCGGCCGGTCAGGCCACGCGGCGAAGCGGTCGGCTTGAGTTAACGGTGCGGCGGCGGCCCGAAGCGCGTGCGGGAGTAGGTCGTTGCGACAGCTGTCATTCTGACGGACCTCCCTCAAGAGCCTCGAAGTCACTGAGGCTAGGCAAAGCTCCAAACAGCGTCAAGGAACCGCGGACCTCCGGCCGACGAGCGTTGAGGCCAGCGGCATTTCAGCAACACAGGCTCCTCTGCTAAGCCCACCCCATGACCTCGCCCCTGCCCGATCCTGGCGCCCCCCTGCCCGACGCCGCGCCGACCAACTGGGTCGATCGTCATGCGCCCGTGGGACTGCGGCCGTGGCTGAAGCTGGCGCGGCTGGATCGGCCGGCGGGGATCTGGCTGCTGATGCTGCCGGGGTGGCAGGGGATCGCGCTGGCCGGCGCCATGCAGGGGCGATGGCCTGACCCGTGGCTGATGGCGCTGGTGTTCCTGGGCGCGGCGCTGATGCGCTCGGCGGGCTGCGCCTACAACGATATCGTCGACCGCGATATCGACGCCAAGGTGGCCCGCACCGCCGGCCGGCCGATTCCGGCGGGCCAGATAAGCGTCAAGCAGGCCTGGGCGTTCGTGGTCGGCTGCAGCTTGGTCTCGTTCCTGATCCTGATCAGCCTGCCGCCCCTGGCCATCGCCCTGGGCGTGGGCTCGCTGGCGCTGGTCGCGGCCTATCCGTTCATGAAGCGGATCACCTGGTGGCCACAGGCGTGGCTGGGGCTGACGTTCAACTGGGGCGCGCTGCTGGGCTATGCGGCGGCGACCAACCAGATCTCGGCGCCCGCCATCCTGCTCTACGCCTCGGGCGTCGCCTGGACCCTGGGCTACGACACCATCTATGCGATCCAGGACCTGGAGGACGATGCGCTGGCCGGGGTGAAATCCTCGGCCCGGCGGCTGGGCGACAAGGCCCCGCGCGCGGTGGGCGCCTTCTATCTGGCGGCCATCGCGCTGGCCTTCGCGGCGGGCATCCTGGGCCGGCTGGGGCCGGGCTTCTCGATCCTGCTGCTGGCCTACGCCGTCCACCTGGGACTGCAGGCGCGGCGCGTCCGGGTGGACGATCAGAGGCTGGCGCTGACGCTGTTCCGATCGAACGCAGGCGCGGGCCTGATCCTGGCGACCGCGCTGGCCGCGGGCGTGCTCTAGCTCCGCTTGCCCGCCCAGGCCGGCAGCCGGTGACGCTTCCGCCGGCCGGTCGTGAGCAGCGCCGCCAGCACGGTCGCCGGCGCCGCCGCCTTCAGCAGGGTTTCGATCATCGTCATCTGTGTCACCACGCTTACTTGTGTGGATCGACGATGCGCCCGGCCCATGGCGAGCCCGTTACGATGGGCTGCGACAGATACAGCTTTCGCGGGTGACAAAAGCGCACAGGTTGCATCCGCCAAGCGGCTTGACCCACTCTTTGTATGACATACAATTACGTACATGGCTGACGTCCGATCCCTGGCTGAAGCGCGCCCGATGCGGGAGCCGGGCAAGCGCATGCGCTCGCGGCTGCTGGACGCGGCGGTGGAGCTGTTCAAGGCCAAGGGCGCGGCCGGCGTCGCGGTGGCCGAGATCGCCACGGCCGCCGGGGCCTACCCCAGCCAGGTCACCTATTACTTCCGCACCAAAGAGGCTCTGTTCGTCGAGGCCGCCTGCCGCGAGCTGCTCTATGTGGCGCGCCAGGCCGAAACGGCCGCCGCCGGCGCCCTGACCGGCTCGGACTACAACCGTCGCCTGGTCGAGACCGTGATCGGCTCGCCGGGCTTGGCGCTGTTCGTGGAAGCCCTGTCCCTCACCCGCCGCCGCCAGGATCTGGCCCCGCTCGTCGAACGCACCTTCGAGCGACTGCACGGCGAGGGCGACCGCGCCTACGCCGAGGTGCGCCACCGTCGCGGCTGGTCCGAGGCCGAGGACGCCGGCGCCGTCGCCCGGCGGTTCTGGACCCTGGCCCTGGGCGTCACCCTGCGCGAGGGCGCGACCGAGGCGACCGTCGCCGACGCCGTCGAAGAGATGACCGCCCTGCTGCGCCATGAGCCGCCGAAGCCCAAAGCCCTGCCCGGAGACCGCTGATGCCCGCCGCAGCCCGTGTCGCGCCGAAGGACTATTTCACCCCCGAGGAATGGAGCCCGCTGGCGAAGAAGTCGGCGTGGAAGGGCCCGGCCCTGATCGCCCACGCCTGGATCGTCATCGGTCTGGCCGCCGCCATGGCGATGGCGTTCCCGATCACCATTCCGCTCGCGGTGATGATCATCGGCGCCCGCCAGCTGGGCCTGGCCATCCTGATGCACGACGCCGCCCACGGCGCGCTGCACGGCGACATGAAGGTCAACGATTTCCTGGGCGACAAGCTGACGCCGGGCGGCCTGATGGGCTATCGGACCTACCATCTGGGCCACCACAAGTTCGCCCAGCAGGCCGAGGATCCGGACCTGGCGCTGTCGGCCCCGTTCCCGATCACGCGCCTGTCGCTGCGCCGCAAGATCGCCCGCGATCTGACCGGCCAGACCTACTACAAGCAGCGCTGGGCCGGCCTGGTGAAGCGCGTGGCCGAGCGCAAGCCCGGCGAGCCGCTGTGGCCGATCCTTCGGGACGCGGCGGTGTCGCGGAAGCGGTTCCTGATCGGGATGGTCGTGACCGTCGCCGCCACCGCGCCGTTCGGCTTCTGGTGGGCCTGGCCGGTGCTGTGGCTGCTGCCCCAGGCCACCTGGCTGCCGATGATCACCCGGCTGCGCAACATCGCCGAGCACGCCTGCGTGGGAAAGGACGAGCCCGATCCGCTGCGCCACGCGCGCACCACGCGGGCCAACCTGCTGGAGCGGATGTTCCTCGCGCCCTACTATGTGAACTACCACTGCGAGCATCACATGTTCATGCATGTGCCCTGCTACAACCTGCCCCGCGCCCACCGCCTGCTGAAGGCCAAGGGCGTGCTGCCCGGCATGCTGACCGCGCCCAGCTACCTCGAGGTGCTGCGCCTGGCCTC
Organism: Alphaproteobacteria bacterium; assembly: GCA_018821435.1. GTDB lineage: Bacteria > Pseudomonadota > Alphaproteobacteria > Caulobacterales > Caulobacteraceae > Phenylobacterium. The sequence goes on along the minus strand of JAHJME010000028.1, from coordinate 23,967 downwards.
CAGCAAGCCGCCGAAGCAGGACCGCGGCGGCAGCGCCACGCCGGAAGAGCGCGGCGTCGTGAAGGCGGTCATTCAGTAAGCAGCCGCTTCGGCGCGGCCAGCCGCCAGCTCGCCAGCAGGCGCGCCTCGATCAGGTCCCACTCGGGGTCGGCCAGGCTCACCGCGATCCAGCCCGACGGCCAGAGATAGGCCGGGCGGCTGTAGGTGTCCGGATCGGCCTCCAGCAGGAACTCCTGCTCGTCGCGGCCGGTGGTCTTCACGCAGACCACGGTCATCCCGTCGCCGTGATGGTTGTGCCGGTAGTAGGCGAACATCTTGCCGGCCACCGAGAACGCCGGGATGCCATGGCTGATCTTCTCGTCCGTCTCGGGCAGCGCCAGGCAGGCGGTCCTCAGGCGGGTTTCGACGGCGGCGGGATCGGCGGCGAGCATGGCGCCACCTTCGCCCATTTTCCGGCTGGGACGCCAGTGCGCGGACGCAACGCCCGTCCGGTCAGCAGCGGCGGCGCGCGGACGGCCCAGGCGGGCCGACCCCGACGTGCGACGAGCATCGGCGCGCCCGGCTCAGGCGGCCAGCGGCCGGGACCGGCGGCGCGCGATCGAACCCACGCCCGCGAAGCCCAGCAGCATCATCGCCCAGGTCGCCGGCTCGGGCGCGGGCGAGTCCTGCACCGGCGCGATGCTCAGGCGGCTGACCGCGAAATGCAGGTCGGTATCGTCGGCGCCGCTCCGCACGAAGCGGCCGGCGCCGAGGACGTCCGGGGTCAGCTCGAAGTCTTGGGCCGCCGCGTAGTCGGTGTTCACGAAGTCGACGATCTGCGACGAGAGCTCGAACACCAGGCTGTAGCCAAGGAAGTCGTTCAGCTCATGTTTGATCAGGAAGGGCGGCGTGCCGAACCCGTCCGGGGGCAAATTCTTGAAGTGGCGGACGGTGGAGGCGTTGTCGCCGCCGACCGAGACCGACGTGCCGCCGATGGTCAGGACACCGGAGCCGATCGACGGATTGCCGGCAAACGCGCCGCCATAGGCGATGCCCTTGGTCGCCGACTGGCTTTTGAGCGCCGTCAGGGAGTCGTCGTAGGTCAGCACGGCGGTGAAGCCCTGGCCTTCCAGCAAGGACCCCTCGTCGGAGAACAGGCCGAACCCGTCGGATGCCGCGTCGATCGTGCCGGTGTAGGTGACGGTGAACTTCGCCGCGGCGGCCGGCAGCGCGAACGCCGCGAGGACTCCGGCAAGCACGAGGGCGTTCTTCATGGGACAACTCCGGGAATTATACTGAGCGTCCTCCTGGGTAGGCCCTCCGGCCCCCGTCCGCCCTACCCAATTGGGTAGGACTTAGGCGCCTGCTGGGGCCGTTACGCCTGAAAGGGGTAGCCGGTGGACGCGCGCGATCGCCGCCCGTAACGTGGTTTTCCAGCATCGTGCGCTGTTGGGCGCGGTGGCTTCGTAGAGGCGCGTTCGTGGCCCAGTTGGTGAGACCCGAGTTCGAAACCGTGGTCACCGGCCTCTATGAGGCGGCGACGCTGTCCGAACTCTGGCCGTCGGCCCTGGACGGCCTGGCCGCGCTGCTGGGCAGCCGCGGCGCGCTGGTCACCCGTCCGGATCGTGATCACGACGGGCTGATGTATTCCGCCGGCCTCAAGGACACTGTCTCGCAGTTCTTCGAGCAGAACTGGCACCTGGACGATCTGCGCAGCACCCGCCTGATGCGCCGCCCGCCCAACCAGTTCGTCCGCGACCAGGACATCACCAGCGTCGAGGAGCGCGCCCGGCTCGCCTATTATGAAGGTTTCGCTCGGTCGGCCGGGGTGCCGTGGTTCGCCGCCTGCGGCGTCATCCAGCCCGACGGCGCCATGCTGGGCATCTCGATCCAGCGCAGCGCCGACGAGGGCGCCTTCGACGACGCCGATCTCGAACGGCTGATCCGCATCGAACACCACGCGCGGGCCGCCCTCAGCTTCTCCCGCCGGGTCGTCGAGACCGCGCAGGCGGAGCGGCTCCAGGGGCTGGACCGCATCGACGTGGCCGCCCTGCTGCTAGACCGCGAAGGGCGGGTCCGCGCCATGAACGCACGGGCCGAGCAGGACCTTCCCGGCGCCGTGAGCCTGCGTCGTCGTCGCGTCCTGGCCCACGATCCGGCCGCGCGTCGCGGGTTGGATCAGCTGATCGCCCGCGCCTGCGCGCGCGATCGCGCCACGGCCGGACGGACGCTGACGGCCGTGCGGCTGTACGGTCCGGACGGGGCGTCGGTGCTGGCCCAGGTCCTGCCGCTGGTCGGCGCGGCCCACGACCTGATCGGCGATGGCCGGGCGATCCTGACCCTGACGCCGATCGGCCGGACGGCGCCGGCGGACCAGACCCTGCTGGCCACCGCCTTTGGCCTGACGACGGCCGAGGCCCGCGTCGCCCACCTGCTGAGCCAGGGCCTGGAGGTCAACGCCATCGCCCAGGCGCTGGGCGTCAGCGCCAATGCGGTGCGTTATCACCTGAAGGCGATCCTGCCGAAAGCCGGCGTCCAGCGTCAGGCGGCCTTCGTCGCCATGGCCGCCGAGCTGCGCCGCCCGAACTAGGCCGCCTTCGCCCCGCAGGCGTCGCGCAGGGCGGCGTGCAATTGGTCGATCATGATCGGCTTCGACACCACGCCGTCCATTCCCGCAGCCTCGTACTCGCTGACCTGCGCCGGCATGGCGTTGGCGGTCAAAGCCACGATCCGCGTGGGCGTCAGGCCCCGCTCGGCCTCGATGCGGCGGATGTCGCGGGTGGCGGCGACGCCGTCGCGGATCGGCATCTGGATGTCCATCAGCACCAGGTCCCACTCGCCCCGGCCCCACGCTTCCACCGCCGCGCGGCCGTCCGGCACTACGGTCGGGTCGACGCCCAGTGCGTTCAGCACCGTGCGCACCACCCGCTGGTTCGTCTCGTTGTCCTCGGCCACCAGCACGCGCAGGGCGGCCACATGGAGCTCCGCCGCCGGCGCCTCGGCAGCCGGCGCGCCGCGTTCCAGGGGCAGCCAGATCGTGAAGACACTGCCCTCGCCCACCTCGCTCTGCGCCTCCAGCGTCCCGCCCATCAGCCCGGCCAGGCGGCGGCAGATCGCCAGGCCCAGGCCGGCGCCACCGAAGCGGCGGGTCGATCCGCCCTCGCCCTGGGTGAAGGTCTCGAACAGCTTGGGCAGCGCCTCGGGCGCGATGCCGATCCCGCTGTCCGTCACCGAGATCACCAGGCCTTCCGCGTCCTCGGCCCGCACGTGAACCCCGCCGCTGGCGGTGAACTTCATGGCGTTGGACACCAGGTTGTAGAGCACCTGGCGCAGCCGCGTGGCGTCGCCGATCCACGACCCGGCGGCCGAGGCGTCGATCTCGACCGCCAGCGCCAGCCCCTTGGACTCCGCCAGGGTCACCGCCGTCTCGCAGGCCTGGCGGATCACCGCCTCCAGGTCGAACGGCGCCGTCTCGATGCTCACCGTGCCGGCGTCCATGTCGGCCAGGTCCAGCACGTCGTTCAGCACGGTCAGCAGCGCCGTGCCGGAGTTCAGGATCACCTCGACCCGCTCCCGCTGGCCGGCGCTCAGGTCGTCGCGCAGCAGCGCCTGGGTCATGCCCAGCACGCCGTTCAGCGGCGTGCGCAGCTCGTGGCCCATGTTGGCCAGGAACTGCGATTTCATCCGGTTGGCCCGCTCGGCGTCGTCGCAGGCCTCGGACGCCTCCTGCACCGCGCCGCGCAGGTCGGTATCGTAGTCCTGCAGGCCGCCCAGCAGGCGGTTGAAGCTTAAGGTCAGCCGGCCCACCTCGTCGTCGCGGGCGATGGGCAGCCGGGCGCTGAAGTCGCGCGAGGCGGCCACCGTCTCCATGGCCTCGTCCAGCGCGCGCAGCGGCGCCAGGGCCCGGCGGGCCAGCCGGCGCGCCACCAGCCCGGCCCCCAGCGTCGCCAGCAACGACAGCAGCAGCGCGATGGAAATGTTGGACAGGCGTTCCATCAGCACCTGGCGGTCGTCGACCCAGAGCACCACCTCGCCCACCTGCCGCCCGGCCACATAGTGCGGCGCGCGCACCTCCAGGCCGCTGGTCCAGAAGCGGGTCTCGATCGCCTTGACGCCCTTGAAGCCGAGACGCGAGCCCAGGCCTCCGACATTCCCGAACCGCACGTGATGGCCCGACAGGTCGGAGTAGGCCGCGGCCACGGCGGTCTCGCTGGACTCCAGCAGGCGCGATGCGGTGATCGAGGCCTCCGCGTCGCCCACGACGAGGCCCCTGTGAGCCAGCACCCCGATCGCCTGCGCCAGGCGCACGGACTTGGCCGCCAGCTCTGCGCGGTCGTTCGCCCAGTTGCTGTATTGGTAGACCGAGAACGCCGCCAGCAGGGCCGCGATCGTCGACATCAGGGCGATCGCGACGACGCGGGCCTCGAGGCCGCCGCCCAGCAATCCCCCGGCCCGCGCTTCTGCGCGGTTCAAAACGCCCATGCCGCTAGCTCCCGTCGATGGGAACCCTGACGCGGAAACCTTAATCGCCGGCAAATTGTGGGAATCGCGGTTGAAACCTGTGGCGGCTCCGACGAGGAGTGGCGGATGATCCCCCCGACGCCGGACGCCCGCCGCGCCTTCATCCTCGAACACACCCGTCTGCAGCCCCCGCCGCACACGCCCGAGCTCCAGCTCCATCTGGCCGACGAGATCACGCCCATCTGGCGGATGACCGAAGAGGCCCTCGCGGAGATCGGCCTGCCGCCGCCGTTCTGGGCCTTCGCCTGGGCAGGCGGCCAGGCCCTGGCCCGCTACATCCTGGACAACCCGGCCATCGTGGCCGGCAAGGCGGTGATCGACTTCGCCTCCGGCTCCGGCCTGGTGGCCATCGCCGCCAAGCGGGCCGGCGCCGCGCGGGTGCTGGCCGCCGACATCGACGTCTATTGCGCCGCCGCCCTGGACCTGAATGCCGCGGTCAACGCCGTCGGCGTCGAGTTCACCGGTGACGACCTGCTGGACGCTCCGGCGCCGGCCTGGGCCGAGGTCATCCTGGCCGGGGACATCTGCTACGAGAAGCCGATGGCCGACAGGGTGATGGCCTGGCTGGCCCAGGCGCAGGCCGCCGGCGCCACGGTGCTGATCGGCGACCCCGGCCGCAGCTATTTCCCCGCCTCCGGCCTGACCAAGCTGGCGGAGTACCAGGTCCAGACCACCCGCGAGCTGGAGGACAACGAGGTCAAGAAAACCTCCGTCTGGACTCTGCCGTGAGCCGCGGCTAATTTGGAACAAACAAGGAACTATAACGATGCGTGAAGACGGCAAGGTCGACTACGTGGAATTCCCGGGCGGCGACCTGGGCGCGGTGAAGGCGTTCTACGGCGCCGCCTTTGGCTGGTCGTTCGTCGACTATGGCCCGGAGTACGCAGGCTTCAACGAGGGCCTCGACGGCGGCTTCCAGGCCGACCAGGGCGAAGCGGTCCAGAAGCCGCTGGTGATCCTCTATGCCCACGACCTGGAAGCCATGGCCGCCAAGGTCGTCGCCGCCGGCGGGACCATCACCAAGCCCATCTTCAGCTTCCCCGGCGGCCGCCGCTTCCACTTTGCCGACCCGGCCGGCAACGAGATGGCGGTGTGGAGCGAGAGCTGACGCTGGCTCGGGCGGCGCGAAGCACTTGATCTCGATCTGGGGTTGTGAAGGGGTTGGGTAGAATGCGGTGGATCATCGCCGGGCTGGCCGTGAGCCTGCTGCTGACGACGCCGGTCATGGCGCAGGAAAAGCCCTGGGACTTCACGGTCGAAGCTCCCGCGAGCGTTCAACCGCCGCCCGCAACCGCCAAGCTCAAGTCGGTCGCGCTGGCGCGGGTGTTCGTCGACATGCCTCAAGGTGAGCGCTGGGCGACAAGCTACTCGCTCAACGGCGGCATCCAGATCGGCCGCGATTACCTCAACTGGGAGAGTGGCCGATCCGACGTCGCTGTCGACCAACTGGCGCCGGAGTTCTCTCAGATCCTCTCCTCGCTCGGCTTCTCGGCCGCGATAGGGCGTCAACTCTTCGACACGGATGCCAAGTCCGACCTGCAGGTCGGCGCGGTGATCACGAATATCGGCGGTCGTCTGTGCTGGGCCTGCGGACTGACAACCCCTGGTGATCAGGCACGAGGGGCGGTGGCGATGTCAGTCGAATGGCAAATCTATTCACCGCTCGAGCGCCGCGTGCTGGCGACGATCAGGACACGGGGCGCCTATGAAACGAAGGAGAGCCGGCCGGGTGCGACGCACATCCTGAATGGGGCCTTCCGCGAGAATATACGGCGACTGCTGAACACACCGGAGTTCCGCGATATCGTGTTGAGCGGCGCCGCGATGACTTCGCCGGCATCCCAACCCCTGCTCACCCCCGTCCAGTTCCCCCGCCCCGTGACGGTGGCGCGTTCGATCCCTGACGCGACCAAGGCCGTCGTTTCCGTGTTCTCGAACGCCGGCATGGGTAGCGGCTTCCTGATCTCGACGGACGGTCACGTGCTGACCAACCAGCACGTCGTCGGCGACTCCCGCTTCGTGAAGTTGAAGTGGCCGGATGGTTCGGAGGTCCTGGGCGAGGTCATCCGGACCGACCGCCGCCGCGACATCGCGCTGATCAAGGCGTCGTCGGACAAGCGCTCGCCGCTGGCTTTGCGGGCGGCCGAGCCCCAGGTCGGTGAAGCCGTGTACGCGGTCGGCACGCCGCTCGATGCGAAGTTCCAAGGCTCGGTGACGAAGGGAATCGTCTCGGCGACCCGTACCTACGACGGCCTGCCGTTCATCCAGAGCGACACCGTCATCAACTCCGGCAACAGCGGTGGCCCGCTTATCGACGAGAAGGGCGCCGTGATCGGCATCTGCGTGTTGGGCCTGGACATCAACGGCGCGCCGGCAGGGATCAACCTGTTCATCCCCATCGCCGACGCGCTCAAGGCCCTGGCCCTGACGCCGGCGCCCTAGAACTTCGTCGCGTCGGGGGCGCTGGAGACCTGCTGGCAGACGCCGGCGAAGTTGCCGAAGGTGACCTGGCCGTTGCGGCGGTCGATGACCAGCTTCGAACGGTCGATGCGGTTCCACTTCAGTCGGCCCTTGATCGCCAGCCGGTCGATGGCGACGTCGGTCAGGTCGTACCAGCCCGCATTGGCGTCCTTGGAGAACATCGGCTCCGACCCCTTGGGCGGCTTGACGCGCACCTGGCCGTTCTCGACGAGGACACCGAGTTGGGCAGGGCTGCGGCCCTCGCCGAACACCATGCCGCCCGAGTACGAGGTGCGGCCGGTCCGGTAGTAGGGGTTCATCGCCACCACCATGGTGTCGGTGCCCGTGCAGACCAGGTTCAGGCGGGGGCTGTCCGCGGCCGGCTGCTGCGCATGTGCGAGAGGGCCGATGGCCGCGATCATCGCCGCCGCGCCGATAACGATTGATGCCCGCACGCCGTGCTCCTGAACCAGACCGAGGCCCGATCCTAGCTGTCGCCGGCCAGTCCGAGAAGGGCGGCGGCTCAGGCCTGCGGCAAGGCCTGCAGGATCGCCCGGCTGATCGCGCCGTAGTCGCGGTCGAAGTGGTGGCCGCCCTTGAGCTCGACCCGGCGGATCAGCGTCGGCGACAGCGTCGGGCACACCGGGTGCGGTTCGCGACTGCCGTAGACGCACACCATCGGCGCGCCGCCGCCAAGGGCGGTCACGGCCGGCGCCACGGGGTAGGCCGAGCGGCCGGCCCAGTTCAGCCAGCTGCCCGCATGCACCTTGAGCTCGCCCTGGGCCTCCAGGCCCACCAGCGCCACCAGCCGGACCCGCGCCCGCAGGTCGGCCGGCAGGTGCGGCACGATCACCGGCAGGGCGTCGGCCCCGAAGGAATAGCCGACCAGGATGACCTTCTGCTTGCCCCACGCAGCCATGTACTGGCGCAGCGTCACGGCCAGATCGTCCGCCGCGCCCTGGGGCGTCCGGGCCGTCGAGAAGTAGCGCAGCGAGCTGTAGCCGACCACCGGGGTCCCGGCGCGGACCAGGCCGTCGGTGAGGCCCCGGTCGATCGCGGCCCAGCCCCCGTCGCCGGAATAGATCACCGCCAGGGTGTCGCCCGCGCCGGCCGCCGCGATCGCCACCGCCGGCTGGCCGTCGTCCCGCCGCGAAAGCCATCCGGCGGTCGCCGCGGCGATCAGGGCCAGGATCAGCACGATCGACGCCATCAGGCGCAGCGGCGTCGGCAGAGGCCGTCGTCTCGGCGGCCCAGTGATGGCGATGTCGGTCATGGTCTAGCTGTGCCACATCCGGCCGACCTGTGTCTGGCGCCGATCTTACGGATTTGTGAGGCCCATCGCCCCAGGCGCGGCATCTGCTACATCTTTCGCGCCCGCATCATCGTGGAGTTCCCATGCGCCGCCGCAGCTTCCTCGCCGCCCTGCCCGCCGCCGCCCTGGCCGGACCCGCCTTCGCCACCAGCCGCGCCGAGAACGCCAACCGCGACCGGCCCGACGTCCGCATCGGCGACCGGATCGACGGCGCCACCTTCGCCGGCCGCAGCGCCGCCTGGGGCATCCACGGCGCGGCCGCCACCGCCCACCCGCTGGCCACCCAGGCCGCCATCGACATGCTGAAGGCCGGCGGCTCGGCGGTGGACGCCGCCATCGCCGCCAATGCGGTCCTGGGCTACGGCGAGCCCATCGCCTGCGGCATCGGCGGCGACTGCTTCGTTATGCTGTGGGACCCGAAGACCAGGAAGGTCGTGGGCCTGAACGGCTCGGGCCGCAGCCCCAAGGGCCTCAGCCTCGAGACGGTGCGCCAGCGCAAGACCGACAAGGGCATGATCCCCTCCTACGGCGCGATCTCGGTCAGCGTCCCCGGCGCCGTCGACGCGTGGTGGAGCTTGCACCAGCGCTACGGCAAGCTGCCCTGGAAGGACCTGTTCGCCCCCGCCATCGCCCACTGCGAGGACGGCGCGCCAATGGTCCAGAACACCGCCTTCTACGTCGAGGCGTCGAACCGCAACTTCTCGCGCAGCAAGGTGATCGAGGAGATCGACAACTTCAAAAAGGTCTGGACCCGCGACGGCAAGACCCCGCGCGAGGGCGAGATCTTCCGGAATACGGGCCTGGGCCGCACCTATCGCCTGATCGCCCAGGGCGGCGGCCGCGCGTTCTACGAGGGTGAGATCGCCGACACCATCGACCGCTACTTCAAGCGCATCGGCGGCTGGATGACCAAGGCCGACCTGGCCGCGCACAAGACCGAATGGGTCGAGCCCAGCAGCATCAACTATCGCGGCGTCGACGTCTGGGCCCTGCCGCCCAACAGCCAGGGCCTGGTCACACTCCAAATGCTGAACATCCTCGACGAGTTCGACGTCAAGGCCATGGGCTTCCAGTCCGCCGCCGCCATCCACCACGGGGTCGAGGCCAAGCGCCTGGCGTTCGAGGACCGCGCCCGCTTCTACGCCGACCCCGCCTTCTACAAACAGCCGGTCGAGTGGCTGCTCAGCAAGGACTACGCGAAGGAACGGGCGCGGCTGATCCGCGCCGACGCCATCGCCCCCATGGTCTATCCGGGCAAGGCGCCCAGCCACGGCGACACCACCTATTTCACCACCGCCGACAAGGACGGGATGATGGTCTCGATCATCCAGTCCAACTATCGCGGCATGGGCTCGGGCCTGATGCCCGACGGCCTGGGCTTCATGTTCCAGGACCGGGGCGAACTGTTCGCGCTCACCGACGGCCACCCCAACGTCTATGCGCCGGGCAAGCGGCCCTTCCAGACCATCATCCCCGGCTTCGCCACCCAGAAGGGCGAAGCGATGCTGAGCTTCGGCGTCATGGGCGGCGACATGCAGCCCCAGGGCCAGAGCCAGATCATTTCAAACATCGTGGATTTCGGCCTCGGCCTCCAAGAGGCCGGCGACAGTCCCCGCTGGCACCACGACGGCGGCATGGAGCCGACCGGCGAGGATCTCGGCCAACCGGGCGTGCTGAACCTGGAGACCGGCGTGCCGGACGCGACCAAGGCCGCCCTGGCCAAGCTGGGCTGGGTGATGAAGCCCGCCCCCGGTGGCTACGGCGGCTACCAGGCCATCCAGCACCACCCCGGCCGCTATGCCGCCGCCACCGAGATGCGCAAGGACGGCGTGGCCCTGGCCTACTGAGGCGGTGGATACTGCGTGGCGCCGACCACCTGGTCGATATCGGCGTCGCACCAGCGGAAGTCCGGGACGTCGCGCGTCTTCCGGCCGATGAACAGGCTGTGGCAGTAGAGCCCCGTCACCGGCTGGAAGCGCAGGTAGGGCGCGGCGAACGCCGAGAAGCGGCCGACGATCGGGTTGTCCATGCTGGCCTCGAGGCATTCGAAGCCCAGCGCCGGCGAGAACAGCGCCCGCAGCCCCATGTCGCTGAACTGGAAGAAATTCCACGGCCGCTCGTGCGACGAGAACGAGAAGTGCGTCTCGATGAACGCGTGCCCGCCTACCTTCAGCACCTTGGCGATCTCCTCGACCACCACCCAGGGCATGGCCAGGTGCTCGAACACCGCCGTCGAATACACCGCGTCGAACGGCCCCTCGACCAGCGCCGACAGCCGGTGCGCGTCACCGACCACGTCGACGTTCGGCCCCTCGTAGTAATCGAAGCCGACATAGGTCGCGTGCTTCAGCAGGTCGGGCAGCACGTAGCCGCTGCTGACCTGCCGGCTGCCGATCTCCAGGATCCGGAAGCCCGGCTTGTCGGCCCGCTCCAGCAGGTCCTGCACCATGGTGTTGTGCCCGGCGCGCACCGGGGCCGGCACGTCCTTGGCCAGATAGGCCCTGTCCAGGATCGGCGCGCTCATCGACAATGCCCAGCGGCGCATCGCGTCAAAGGCCCGCCGGACGATCGATCTCAAACGCAAATGACCTGCCCTCGTACTCGCCGCGGACCATGGCGTCCCGCATCGCCGGCGTCCACCGGGCGAGCCGCCCCATGAGCGGCCCGACCTTCTTCGCCACGCCGGCCGAATGGCGCGCCTGGCTGGCGGCGAACCACGCCACGGCCACCGAGCTGTCGGTGGGGTTGTGGAAGACCAACAGCGGCAAGCCCTCGATCACTTGGCCGCAGAGCGTGGACGAGGCGCTGAGCTTCGGCTGGATCGACGGGGTGCGGCATCGCATCGACGACGCGGCCTACCGCATCCGTTTCACCCCCCGGAAGCCCGGCGGCATCTGGAGCCAGGTCAACGTCAAGCGCTTCGCCGAACTGAAGGCCGAGGAGCGGATCACGCCGGCGGGCCAGGCGGCCTACGACATCGGCAAGGACCGCACCAACGTCTATTCCTACGAGCGCGAGGCCGACGATCTCACGCCCGCCGAGACGGCCCGCTTCCAGGCCAACGGCCCGGCCTGGACACGCTTCCAGGCCTTCCCGCCCGGCTACCGCAAGGTGGCCGTCCATCGGGTGACCTCGGCCAAGGGCGAGGCGACCCGCGCCAGGCGCCTGGACATCCTGATCGACGCCTCCGCCCAGGGCCTGCGCCTTGGGTCGCCCACCCAGATCGACCCGACCTTCAAGCCGAAGGGCTAAGCGGCGGCCGGTTCTTATAAGCTTGTTATGCTTCCCCCTTCGGCGGGCGGCGGCGAACCTTGGCCATGACCAGAACCCGCCTCGCCCTCGCCCTCTGCGCTACCGCCGCCCTCGCCCTGGGCGCCTGCGCCAGCAAGCCCAAGCCCGCCGTCGGCCAATCGCTGGCCGAGACCCCCTCGACGATCATCCCCGAAACCCCCGCCCCGCCGTCGGGCGGCCACGACCAGGGCCCGCCCCTGACCGGCCAGGCCGACCTCGCCGCCAACGCCGGCGACCGGGTGTTCTTCGCCCTCGACAGCCATGACCTGGAGCCCGACGCCCGCGACATGCTGGTCCGCCAAGCCGCCTGGCTGGGTCGCAACGGCGATGTGGCCGCCCTGATCGCCGGCTCGGCCGACGAACGCGGCACCCGCGAATACAACCTGGCCCTGGGCGCCCGCCGCGCCGCCGCCGCCCGCGCGTTCCTGGTCTCGCAAGGCGTACCGGCCAGCCGCCTGGAGACCATCTCATACGGCAAGGAACAGCCGGTGGATCCCGCGTCCAACGAGGACGCCTGGGCGCTGAATCGCAACGCCCAGACCCTGGTGAAGCCCGGCCGCTGACGGCGTGCTGAGGTTCAAGCTGCCGGCGGTGATCGCCGGCCTGCTGGGCGTATCCCAGCCGGCGGAGCCGCCTGCTCCGCCGGTCCGCCTGGCGCCCGTCGCCGACGGCTGCGCGGCCCAGTCCGCGCCCGCGCTCGACCTGGAAATCCCCTTCGCCTACGCCGGGACCGACCTGACCGAGACCGGACATGCGCGGCTGGTCGACCTGGGCGCCTGGCTGTGGTGCCACCCCGGCGCCCGCGTGGTCCTGACCGTCACCACCGAGCCCCACTACAAGCGGCCCGACATCGAGCGAGACTTGGTGGAGCGACGGCGCCAGACTGTGACCGCCTACCTCCGCGACCGCGGTTTGGGTGATGATCGCCTGGCCGAACCGGGCGACGGCGCGCCGGCCCTTCCGGGCTCGGCGCGGCTCAACTTGCGGGGCCGCGGCTGGTAGGGGTCGCACCCGGAGCCCGCATGACCGCAGACGAGATGAAGGCCATCGTCATGTCCTTCCCCGGCGCCGAGGAAGGCGTCAGCTATGGCCGGCCGTCGTTCAAGCTGAACGGCAAGTTCTTCACCCGCCTGCGCGGCGAGGACGACAGCCTGGTGCTGATGGACGTCAGCTTCGACGAGCGCGAGATGCTGATGGAGGCCGAGCCGGCCACCTTCCACTTCACCGCCCACTACAAGGACTACCCCTGCGTCCTGGCCCGGATCGGCGCGCTCCATCCGGGCTCGCTCCGCAACTTCCTGGAACGCCGCTTCCGCAAGATCGCCAAGAAATCGGCCGTGAAAGCCTGGGAGGGTGGGCGGGCCTAACGCTGCCCCGGCGGGAACACCTCGGGGAATTCCAGTTCACCCGTGTAGCCGAACGCCTTGGTGCGCGCCGTCAGGTCGGCGACCACGCCGGGAGATGGCCGGGGATCGCGCGTATAGAGGTTCACCAGCTTCAGGTCGGGCGTCGACATGATGAACCACCCGTCGCCGTGATCCAGGAACCAGTAGGTCCGGCCCACCGGCACGAAGCCGAACAGCCGATAGTTCACCTGCACCTTGTTGTTCTGGCCGGGGTTCAGGATCTTCAGCGGCCCGGCGACCACCTTCTCCTTGCCGGCCGGCGTGCCGCTCCGGCAGCCGTCGCGCTGGATCAGCTTGTCGCCGTCCCGCAGATAGTCGGTGTAGCCCGCGACGCAGCCATCGGTGAGCTTCATCGGCGTCCGGCCGATCTCGTACCACCGGCCCGTGAAGTGGGCGGCGGCGTCGATCCGCTTGGCCGGCTCCGGCGCGCGAACGTCCTTCGACCCCGCCATCGATGCGCAGCCCGCCAGCAGCAGGACGGCGCCGGCCGCCAGGACCAGGGTTCTCGATTTCATGTGTGGGGCTCCATCGCCCCACCGGAACCGGAAGCCGGCCCGGAGGTTCCACCGCGCGCCGCCTCACCTCGCGCTGCAGGCGCAATCAAATGGTCCACGAACCACACGAACTCGCCGCGCAGAGTCGGCGCCGCGGTGCGAGCTCGATCTGTTTGTGTGGTTCGTGTGGTTCGTGGACGAATCTTTCAGCGCTGACGCGCCGCTAGACGAAGTCCAGGTAGCGCCGGTTGAAGTTGCCCAGGCGCGGGAAGATCACGTCGATGTCGCTGTCCGACACCCCGAACCATCGGCCCAGCGTGGCCCCGTACTGATCCACCGACGTCGTCGGGATGGTCACGTTGTTGATGTTGTCCGGGTTGTTGAAGCCCGCGACGTCGGCGCCCAGCGTCGGGTACTGGCCATAGACGTCGCCGCCGCGCACCGCGCCGCCCATGACGAAGTGGTGGGCGCCCCAGGCGTGGTCGGTGCCGTCGCCGTTGGTGGTGAACGTCCGCGCGAAGTCCGAGGCGGTGAAGGTGGTCACCTGGTTCCGGCGGTCCAGCCCGCCGATGTTGGCCAGCGCCCCGTCGAAGTACGACATCGCATGCGCCACCTTCGCCAGCAGGTTGGGCTGGGTGGTGTTCTGGAAGTCGTGGGTGTCCCAGCCACCCAGGCTGACGAAGAACACCTGCCGGCGCACGCCCAGGCTGGCGCTGGCGGCGATCATCCGCGCCACGGTCTGCAGCTGCAGCGCCAGGCTGTTGGTCTCGACGCGGCCTGTCTGGGCGTTGGTGTAGGCCGGCGCGGTGGCGACGCTGGTGACCGTGGCCTGGGTGAAGGCGCTGTTGATCGAGGTGGCCGCCCCGATCGAGCGCGACACCACCGTCGAATAGTCGGCGGCGAAATTGCTGGTGAGATCGGTGTCGGTGACCAGGTCGCGCACCCGCGACGGCGCCAGCGTCGAGCCGAACAGGCTGGTCCCCGACTGGCCGTTGATCACCACCGCCGGCTGGGCGCCGGTCGACAGCTGGTACTGCACCACCGACTGGCCCGACAGGAACACCGCGTTGCCGGCCGCCGAGACCGCCGTGAACAGGGTGTTCTGGCCGTTCATCCCGGTCATCAGGTCGGCGAAGCGGCCGCCCCAGCCGGTGCGTGCGCCCTCGGTGGACATCGCCTGCCAAGTCGACTGCTGGTCGTTGTGCGAGAACAGGCTGGCCGGCAGCGGGACCGAGCGGGCCTGGTACTGGGCCTTTGTGGTCGGCTGGATCAGGGTGCCGACATTGGCCATCACCGCCAGGCGGCCCTGGCTGAACAGCGTCTGCATCGGGGCCATGAACGGGTGCAGGCCGAACGTGCGCGTGCTGGCGTTGGTGCCGGCGGGGATCGCCTGCGCCGTGCGCGGGGTGATCGGCAGGACGCCGCCCCAGGCCTCGGGCGAGTTGGCGGTCGCCACCCGGCCGGTGACGGCGCTGGTCTGGCCGACGGGCGTGGCCGCCGTGCCGACCGGCATCAGGGCGATGGGATCGGCGCCGGTGTTGCGGGCGGAGAAATAACGACCCCAGGAATCCTGGTCGGTGGCCAGCACCATGTTGTGGGAGTCGTTCCCACCGAACAGGAACAGGCACACCAGGGCCTTGTAGTCCGGCGCCGACTGGCTCGCCGCCGACCCGGCCGCCGCCAATTGCAGGGCGAACGGCGCGGCCGTGCCCAACATGGAGAACGCCCCGCCCAGGCGCAGCATGTGGCGGCGGTCCATCGTCCGGCTCATCGCTGCACCAGGTATTCGGACGAGGCCATGGTCATATAGATCGCCAGCTTCGCGCGGTTGAGAAGGGCCGCCTGCGGATTGACCGCCGGCACGGTGACGCCGCCGACCGCCTCGACGATCCGCGTGCGCAGGCGCGACGACATGGCGCCGTTCATCAGCAGCAGGTTCACGCGGTCGACCAGGGCGCCGGGATCGTTGGCCAGCGCCGTCTCGGCCGCATAGGTCGTGCGCACGTCGCGCGCGCCCGACACGGTATTGCCGACCCCGGCGTCGATGGTCGTCTGCATGGTGTTGAGGTAGCCCGCGACGGTCACCTCATCGACGATCTGGAACTCCGGGGCCACCAAGCCCGCGGCCCCGACCCGGCTGTTCGACGGCGAGTAGCCCGGCCGGAAGAAGTTGAACACCGAGGGCGAGGTCAGCGCCGATTGGCCGAGCGATGTGTTGGCGCTGGTCGAGGTGATCTGCCAGTCGCCGGAGGTCGAGGCGGCGTTGAACGCCCGGGCCCAGTGGGCCATCCGAACCACGGGCTCGCGCACCTTGCCGTAGTTGAGGCCGGCGGCCGACCCGGCGCTGCGCGCCTCGCTGTCCAGCAGGATCGCGCGGACCACGGCGGCCATGTCGCCGCGCACGCCGGCGCCGTTGTTGTTGAACACCGTCGCCACCCGCTCGACGTAGGCCGGGCTGGGGTTGCTGGTCACCAGCCGCTGGATCAGCTGCTTGGAGATGAACGGCCCGGTGTTCGGATGGTTGAACAGGGCGTCCAGCGCGATCTTCAGATCGCCTGAGGGATTGGCCGTGGCCGACGCCGGGATGCTGTTTCCCAGGAAGCTCTTGGCGCTGGTCGAATGGAACGCCGCGTAGGGGATCATCGCGCGGACCGTGGCGTCCGCCGCCTTGCTGCCGCCCCGGAACGTCGTGTTGGACGGGGTCGGCGAATAGTAGCTGTAGCCGGTGAACACCTTGGCTAGGCCGCTGATGTCGGCGGCGGTGTAGGTCGGGATCGGCTGGCCCGCGCCATCCCGGCGCACCGTACCGTCGATGTTCAGCTGGTACAGCCCGACGGTCATCAGCTGCATGACTTCGCGGGCGTAGTTCTCGTCGGGGTTCCGGCCGGTCGCGGGGTCTTCCTTCTGGTTGCCCAGCCAGGTCAGGTAGATGCCCATCATCGGGTGCAGCGACACCTGCTCCAGCAGGGTGCGGAAGTTGCCGAACGCGTTGGCGCCCAGCATGTCGTAGTACGAGCCCGCCCCGCGGATATCGACGTTGGCGTCGGTCAGCGAGACCACGAAGATCTCGGACAGCGCCAGCTTCATCCGCTGGCGAAGCTGGTCCGGACCGGTGACCGCCTGCTCCCAATAGGAATAGTAGAAGTCGTTGGCGCTCAGCGAAGCCGTGGCGTTGGTGGCGCGCAGCGCGGCCAGCCGCGCGTCCAGGTCCGCCTGGTGGCTTTGCGGCGGCGCCATCGACATCTGCTGGTCGATCCACTGCGAATAGCCGTTCGAGCGAACCTGGCTGATCGCGCCGTCGGTCGCGCCGTAGCTGGTCTGGGAGAGGAAGCGCGCGGCCTCGGCCGGGGTGGGCGTGCCGTCGCTGGAGCCGGTCGAGCGCACGCCGCTGCACGCGGCCAGGCTGATCGCGGCCAGCATAGCCGGCCAGCGCGCCCAGCTGCGCCTGGTCTCGCCCCCCACTGTCACGCTTCGAACCCCTGCCACCTGAAACCCTGGCGCGTAGTACGCACACCAGTGGTTTACCTGTCCGATATTTCAGTGGTTTACACGCTGCGGCGTTTCGCCTCCGTCGCCCACCCGAACTTTAAACGGCCATCAGGGTTACACTCGGCGAAACAGGGGGCTGAATGGCGACCTTCACCGCGGGCGCGCTGGGCGTCGATTTCGATCTTCTGGACCTGGGTCCGCTGGCCGGGGCGTCGCAGAGCGTCGCCACCGCCACCTCCGTGGCGCTGAGCGTCGCCGGGGTGACGATGCAGGTCTTCGGGACCGGCTTCCAGTACGCCGGGGCCGGCCCGCCGACCGCGGGCGTGATCCAGCGGATGATCGTCAGCGTCGACGCGGGCCTGGCCTACGACATCGGCGGCCTTTCCTTGTCGGCGCAGGCCTTCCGGGGCTGGGTCGTGGCCGGCGACAACGCGGCGGCCAAGGCGGGCATCTTCGCGGGCTCGGACCTGTTCACCGGCTCGGCGGCGGCGGACCGCCTGTTCAGCTACGCGGGCGACGACACGGTCAACGCCGGCGGCGGGGCCGACACCATCGTCGAGGCCAGCGGCTCGAACTACCTGCGCGGCGACGAGGGGAACGACAGCATCGTCGGCGGCTCGGGCTTCGACGACATCAACGGCAACATGGGCGACGACACCGCGTCCGGCGGCCTGGGCGAGGACTGGGTGGTCGGCGGCAAGGACAACGACAGCCTGTCCGGCGGCGACGCCTACGACCTGGTCTACGGCAACCTGGGCGCCGACACGATCTCCGGCGACGGCGGCAACGACATCGTCCGCGGCGGCCAGGGCGACGACGTCTGCTTCGGCGGGGCCGGCGACGACTACATGTCCGGCGACCGCGACAGCGACACCATCACCGGCGGCGCGGGCGCCGACACCTTCCACAGCTTCGGCGAGGCCGGCATGGACCGGGTCACCGACTTCAACCGCGCCGAGGGCGACCGGGTCCTGCTGGACCCCGGCACGACCTACACCGTCGCCCAGTCCGGCGCCGACGTGGTCATCAGCATGTCCGGCGGCGCTCAGATGGTCCTGGTCGGCGTCTCCATGTCCTCCCTCACCGGGACCTGGATCACCGTCGGCTAACGGTCCAGGCCGTAGCGGTACAGCACCCGCACGCCCACATCGCCGACGCCGGGATTGTAGTCGCCGGCCAGCCGCGCGTGGCTCATGTGGATCCACGACAGCTCCATCGACAGCCGGGGCGTCGCCTTCCAGCCGATCGACAGTTCGGGCTCGAACAGCACGCGCGAGCCCAGGTCCAGCTTGGTCTGGAAGTCGCGGATCCGCTTCAGCCGCTCCTCGGGCGTGATCCCCGGCGCGTCGGGCGACGGCAGGTTCACCCGCCCGTCCTGAATGGCGATGCCGATCCCCGGCTGGATGTAGAACCGCTCGTCGAAATGGAACCGCCACGACAGGCCGGTGGCCGCGTAGTTCGTCCCGCCCGCGGTGTTCACCCCCACCAGCAGGTGCACCCGGGGCTTGCCCAGGAACGAAAGCTCGTCCAGCGCCGTGGTCCGCGCGCCGACGACGATCTGCGCGCCCTTCTCGAACTTGCCGTAGGAAATGCCGTCGTCCACGTCGTGGGCATAGACCCCGGCGAAAACCTCGCCCGCCCGCGCCGCGCCGGCCCACAGCAGGCTGGCCGCCACGAAGGCGATGGTGGGAACGCGGGCCATCTAGAATTCGTCCTCTATCGCCGCGCGGAAGTTCTCGAACACCTCGCGCATCTGCTGCTCCGGCGGCGCGTCGGGCTCCGGGGCGGCCACGGGCGGCGGCGCGGCCGCGATCAGTCGTCCCGCCACCGCGCCATGCTGCACCAGCAACACCTCCTCGCCCTCGGGCAGGTCGGCGAGCAGGGCGGCGATCTTCGGCGGCAGGTCGTCCAGGTCGAGGCGGGCCATGGCGCGATCCTAGACCGCATCGCGGGGCGCGGGTAAACCGCCGCCATGGCTTACCGGTCGCTGCGCGAATTCCTGACCAAGCTGGAGGCGGCGGGCGAACTGGTCCGCGTCTCCGAGCCCGTCTCTTCGGTCCTCGAGATGACCGAGATCCAGCGGCGCCTCCTGGCGACCGGCGGTCCCGCCGTCCTGTTCGAGAACGTCATCCGCGCCGACGGCGAACGCTCGACCATGCCCTGCCTGGTCAACCTGTTCGGCACCGTGAAACGGGTCGCGATGGGCGTGACGCTGGAGGGCAAGGAACGCACCACCGCCGGCGAACTGCGCGAGGTCGGCGAACTGCTGGCCTTCCTGCGCCAGCCCGAGCCGCCGCGCGGCCTGAAAGATGCCTGGGACATGCTGCCCCTGGCCCGGACCGTCATGGGCATGCGGCCCGCCACGGTGAAGAAGGCCCCGGTCCAGGAAATCGTGCTCACGGGCGACGACATCGACCTCACCAAGTTGCCGATCCAGACCTGCTGGCCCGGCGAGCCCGCGCCGCTGATCACCTGGCCGCTGGTGGTCACCAAAGGCCCCTCCGAGAGCCGCGAGGACGACTACAACCTCGGCATCTACCGCATGCAGGTGCTGGGCAAGGACCGCACCATCATGCGCTGGCTGGCCCATCGCGGCGGCGCCCAGCACCACCGCCGCTGGAAGGCGCAGGGCAAGCGCGAGCCCCTGCCCGCCTGCGCCGTGATCGGCGCCGACCCCGGCACGATCCTGGCCGCCGTCACGCCGGTCCCGGACACCCTGTCGGAATACCAGTTCGCCGGCCTGCTGCGCGGCGCCAAGCTGGACCTGGTCCCCGCCAAGACCGTGCCGCTGATGGTCCCGGCCCAGGCCGAGATCGTGCTGGAAGGCTACGTCCACCTCGACGAATACGCCGACGAAGGCCCCTACGGCGACCACACCGGCTATTACAACAGCGTCGAGAAATTCCCGGTCTTCCAGGTGACCGCGATCACCATGCGCAAGGACCCGATCTACCTCAGCACCTTCACCGGCCGCCCGCCGGACGAGCCCAGCGTCTTGGGCGAGGCGCTGAACGAGGTCTTCATCCCCCTGCTCCAGCAGCAGTTCCCGGAGATCGTCGACTTCTGGCTGCCGCCCGAGGGCTGTAGCTACCGCATCGCCGTCGTCTCGATGAAGAAGGCCTACGCCGGCCACGCCAAGCGCGTGATGATGGGCGTCTGGAGCTACCTTCGCCAGTTCATGTACACCAAGTGGGTGATCGTCGTGGACGACGACATCAACGCTCGCGACTGGAAGGACGTCATGTGGGCGCTCTCCACCCGCATGGATCCGGCCCGCGACATCACCGTCATCGAAAATACCCCCATCGACTACCTGGACTTCGCCTCGCCCGAGAGCGGCCTGGGCTCGAAGATCGGCCTGGACGCCACCAACAAGTGGCCGCCCGAGACCCATCGCGAATGGGGCGAGAAGCTGGGCATGGATCGCGCCACGATCGAGGCGGTCACGGAGAAGTGGGCCAGGCTGGGCCTGCCCGGCGATGGCCGACCGGTCGAATAGGGTAAGAGGCGCGAATGGATCCTGCCGCTTCCGCCCACGCCGCCGCCCTGTGGGCAGGCCTCTGCCTCATCCTGATGCTGGTGCTCTCGGTGCTGGTCACCCGCCAGCGGCGCAAGCATCACGTGGAGATCGGCGACGGCGCGGTGCCGGCGCTGCACCAGGCGATCCGCGCTTTCGGCAACGCCACGGAATACATCCCCGCCGCCCTGGCGGGCCTGGGCCTGCTGGCCCTGGTGGGCGCGCCGCCCCTTCTGATCCACCCCATCGGCCTGATCCTGTTCGCGGGCCGCGTGCTGCACGCCGTGGGCCTCTCGCGCTCGACCAGCACCTCCTGGCCACGCGTCTCCGGCGTCCTCGCCACCTGGATCGCCTACGTCGCCATCGCCGCGGCGCTGTTGTTCTACGCGATCCCGTAAGAAGCCTCCTCTCCCCCCGCGAAGCGGAGAGGGAGAGGGTAGGGAGAGGGCGGCGCCGACGTTTAGACTTGCACCTAAGTTCCCCAAATGTTCACGTTCGTCACGTGAGCAACGTCCGCACTCTTCGCCGTGTCGCCACCGTCGAGCGGGCGCGCGAGCTTCGCCGCAACGACACCGATGCCGAAGCGCGCCTGTGGAATGCGTTGCGGGCGCGTCGGTTGGGCGGCTGGCGCTGGCGACGCCAGGCGCCGTGGGGGCCGTACTTTCTTGATTTCCACTCCGTCGAGGCCCGGCTCGTCGTGGAGGTCGACGGCGGTCAACACGCAGAACAGGTCGACTATGACGCGCGGCGCACGCTTTACATCGAGCGCTCAGGCCTGCGCGTGCTCAGGTTCTGGAACCACGACGTTCTCACCAACCGCGACGGCGTCTGCGCGACGATCCTTGATGCATGCGGCGGCGAGCGCGCTGATTCTGGCTGAACCGCAGCACCCGACGCTACGCTGAGCCGCCCTCTCCCTACCCTCTCCCTCTCGCTTCGCGGGGGAGAGGAGGCGCCTGACACGACGCGCCGCTTGTGACCGCGCCTTCGGTCGGCCATATCCCCCGGATGGACGAAAACCTGCTGAACGACGTCGTCGCCGCCGCGCTGAGGGCCGGGGCCGACGCCGCCGAAGCCGTCGGCGCCGATCGCCGCAGCCTCTCGATCTCCGTGCGCATGGGCGAACTGGAAGAGGTCGAGCGCGAGGAATCGCGCGACCTGGGCCTCCGCGTCTTCGTCGGCAAGCGCCAGGCCACGGTCTCCGGCTCCGACATCTCGGCCGAGGCCCGCGCCAAGCTGGTGGAGCGCGCCGTCGCCATGGCCCGCCTCGCGCCGGAAGATCCCTACGCCGGCCTCGCCGATCCGGATCGGCTGGCCCGCGGCCCCCTGCCCGACCTCGACCTCTACGACCCCTCCGAGCCCTCGCCCGAGGCCCTGGAGGAGCGCGCCCGCCTGGCCGAGGCCGCGGCCCGCGCCGTGCCCAAGGTCACCAACTCCGACGGCGGCAGCGGCTCGTGGTCGTCCGCCCGGTGGACCATGGTCACCAGCGCCGGCTTCACCGGCGTCCACCAGGCCTCCGGCTTCTCCATCGGCGCCTCGGCCATCGCCGGCGACGACGACGGCATGGAGACCGGCTACGATGGCCGCTCCGTCCGCTGGCAGTCCGACCTGCCGACCCCGGAAAGCCTGGGCGCCGAGGCCGGCCGCCGGGCCGCCTCCCGGCTGGGCGCGCGCAAGATCGCCTCCACCACCGCCCCGGTGATCTTCGAGAACCGCCTGGCCGGCTCGCTGATGAGCCCGCTGATCGGCGCCATCTCCGGCCCCTCCATCGCGCGCGGCACCTCGTTCCTGAAGGACAAGCTGGGCCAGCAGCTGTTCGCCAAGGGCGTCTATCTCACCGACGATCCGCACAAGCCGCGCGGCCTGGGCTCCTCGCCCTTCGACGACGAGGGCGTGCAGAACCAGAAGCGCGACCTGATCGACGACGGCGTGCTCACCACCTGGCTGCTCAACACCAGCTCGGCGCGCCAGCTGGGTCTCGCCACCACCGGCCACGCCTCGCGCGGCCTGGCCGGCCCCCCCGGCGTCTCGACCTCGAACCTCACCTTCCAGCCCGGCGACCGCAACCAGGCCGGACTGATGCAGGACGCCGGCGCGGGCCTGCTGATCACCTCGATGTTCGGCCCCTCGCTCAACGGCAACACCGGCGACTGGTCGGTGGGCTGCTCGGGTTTCTGGTTCGAGGACGGCCAGATCGCCTATCCGGTCAACGAGATCACCGTGGCCGGCAACCTTCTCGACATCTTCGGCCGCATCGTCCCCGGCTCCGACCTGGAGATCCGCGGCTCCGCCAACGCGCCGTCGCTGCTGGTGGACGCGCTGGCCATCGCGGGTCGATGAACGACGAGGATCTCGCCCTCCTCATCGACGCTGCCCGCGAGGCCGGGGCGCTGGCCCGCGACATCCGCCGCCAGGGCCTGGAGATCGCGTACAAGCCCGACGACAACACGCCGGTCACCAACGCCGACCTGGCCGCCGACCGCCTGCTGACCCAGCGCCTGCGCGCGGCGCGGCCGGACTACGGCTGGCTGTCGGAGGAGACGGCGGACGACAAGGATCGCCTGTCGCGCAAGCGCATCTTCGTGGTCGACCCCATCGACGGCACCCGCGCCTTCCTCAACAACCGCCCCTGGTGGTCGATCTCGCTGGCGGTGGTGGAGGGCGACCAGTCCGTCGCCGGCGTCGTCTTCGCGCCGGAGTTCGACGAGGTCTACGCCGCCACGGTCGGTGGCGGCGCCACGCTGAACGGCCAGCCGATCGCCCCCAGCGAGATGACCGAGCTCGAGGCCTGCCGCATGGTCGGCGACCCGGTGGTCTTCAACCACTGGTCCTGGCCCACGCCCTGGCCGGCGATGCAGATCGAGCAGCGCAACTCCACCGCCTACCGCATGTGCCTGGTGGCGGCCGGCCTGTTCGACGCCGCCGTGGCGCCGGTCCGCAAATCCGACTGGGACGTGGCCGCCGGCGACCTCATCGCCCGCGAGGCCGGCTGCTTCGTCGGCGATCACACCGGCGACGGTTTCCGCTACAATCGCGTCCGACCGTCACAGGCCAGCCTGATCTGCGCGACGCCCGCGCTTGCCCCCTTGATCCTCGAACGGGTCGGGCATATCGGGGCGCGCAATTGACTTTTCGCGAAAGAAATCCCCAAGAACCACATCATGTCCGACAAACAACTCCTCCACCTCGTCATCGGCGGTGAGCTCAAGTCCCTTGAGGGCGCGCCCGAATTCAAGGACCTGACCCGGGTCGACCTGGTCGGCGCGTTCCCGACCTATCAGGACGCCCGCCGCGCCTGGCTGTCCAAGGCCCAGCAGACCGTCGACAACGCCCACATGCGCTACTTCATCATCCACGCGCACAAGCTCCTCGACCCCCACGGCGACGACGACCACACGCACTAGGGGCGGGCCCGACGAACCTCCCCCGTTCACGGGGGAGGGGGACCACGAAGTGGTGGAGGCGCTGGGGCCGTGCGCGGCATCGCCACCAAGCGCT
>JAHJME010000027.1 GCA_018821435.1 Alphaproteobacteria bacterium | reverse complement strand
TTCGGGGCGGCGGCGGCAGGCGGCGGGGCGACGGGCTTGGCGGCCGCCTCCTGCGCGGCGGGCGCCTTCTTGCGGGGCGGAGCCTTCTTCGGCGCCGCGGCGGCCTGCTTCTTCGGCGCGGTCGCGTCGGCGGTCGGCGTGGGGGGCGTGGTGTCGGCCGAGGCGGTCGCCTTCGCGGCCGCGGCCTGGGCGTCGGAGTAGCGGCGCGCCAGGGACTCGGTGAGCTTCTTGGCGTCGGCGGCCGACATCTGGGCGATGATCGCCGAGAGCGCGCGCTCCTTCATCTTGGCGGCGATCGGGATGCGGACGTTGTCGTCCAGCGCGGCCAGGCGCGGAGCGGCGTCCTTGGCCTTCATGCCTTCGAACACCTTCACCAGGCGGTCGATCTCGGCGGCTTCCTTGGCGTTGGACTGGTTGAGCAGGCCGTTGACCTCGCTCTTGAGGCCGTTCAGCGCCTTGATCTTGGCGTCCAGCTTGGCTTCGGCGGCGGCCATCAGGGCCAGTTGCGTCGACAGGTCGTTCTCGCGCGCGTCCAGCTGGCCGCGGCGGGCGCCCAGGCTCTGCAGCACCTGCAGTTCGGCCGGCGACAGGCCCGCCTGCTTGGCCAGTTCGGCGGCTGTGGGCGCGCAGACGGCCCGCGGCGCGATGGTCGGCGCGGGCAGCGCGGCGGCCGCGTCGGCCGCTGCGCCGGTGGCGGCCTGGGCGTCCGACTTGCCGGCTTCGGACTTCCCGGCGTCGGACTTCGCGGCCTTGGCCTTCTCCGCCTTCGGCTTGTCGGCCTTGCCGCCCTTGGTGGCTTCCTCGGCGTACGCCTGGGCGCCCGAGATCAGGCCGGGCAGATCACGCGCGCCGGACAGCGCGTTCACCGCCAGGACGCCGCCGATGGCGACGCCGACCAGCGGCAGGATGCGGGGCATGGATTTCAACGGCGGGCTCCCCCAAAGCGGTCCTGGACGCCGCGATCGAAGGCGGACGGCGCGTCCTCGAACATGTCGTCGTCCAGCGACGCGGCGATGCGGCGGCCCGGCAGCGGGGCGCGGCCGACCAGCGGTTCCGGCGCGGGGGCCGGCCGTTCGTCGGCGATCATGCCCTCGGCCTGCAGGCGGGTGCGGGCCATGGCCAGCAGCTTGCCCAGGCGATCCTCGGTGGCGGTTTCGCGCATGGCCGGCATGACCGACGGCATCGGCCGCGGCGGGCGCTCGGTCGGCATGGCGCGCGGCAGTTCCGGCGCCGCGCTGACCAATCGCTCCAGCTTCGTCGCCAGCGCACGGCCCTTCTCGATCCGGTCCGACAGCATGTCGGTGGCCTCGTCGGTGGCGGCGCGCAGGTCCGACAGGCCCTGCTCGGCGCGGACGGCCGCCATGTTGAGTTCGCGCACGGCGATCTCGAAACCGGCGTGGCTATCCTTGAGCGCCTTGAGGCGGCGGTTCAGGCGGATGCCCACGACCATGGCGGCGACCAGCAGGCCGGCCAGCAACAGGTTCATCCCGATAGCGATCAGGCTCATCCTACTGCGCTCCCACAGGAGCTACGAAGGATCGGGTGAATGCTGCGAAGCCTTGGCGGAGCAGTATCATGACATCCTCTGGACGGCTTGGCGGGCGGCGGGGGAAAGCGGGGCTTCCACGCGGACAGCGATGTGGGCGTTGCGGCGGCCCATGCGGCCGCGCGTAAGAGGGATCGTCCCGGCGCGCAGCTCGATCAGGCTGTCGGGGCCGGCGTTCAGCATGATGGTGTCGCCGACCTTGAGGTTCAGCACCCGCTTCAGGCTGATCTGTTGTTCGTCGAGCACGGCGCGCACGTCCATCTGGGTGGTCCATAGCTCGGTGGCTAGGTGGCTTTCCCAGATGTTGTCGCGACCGAACTTCTCACCCATGAACTGCTGCAGCAGCATCTTCCGGATGGGCTCGAGGGTGGCGTAGGGCAGCAGCAGCTCGATGCGGCCGCCGCGGTCTTCCATGTCGATCCGCAGCTTCACCAGGATCGCGGCGTTGGCCGGCCGGGCGATGGCGGCGAAGCGCGGGTTGGTCTCCAGGCGATCCAGGGTGAAGGTCACCGGGGTCAGCGGCTCGAAGGCTTCCTTGGCGTCGGCCAGGACCACCTCGACCATCCGCTGCACCAGCACGCGTTCGATGGTGGTGTAGGGCCGACCCTCGATTCGCATGGCCGCGGTGCCGCGACGCCCGCCCAGCAGCACGTCGACGATCGAGTAGATCAGGTTCGAGTCGACCGTCAGCAGGCCGTAGTTGTTCAGCTCTTCCGCCCGGAACACCGAGAGGATGGCCGGCAGCGGGATCGAGTTCAGATAGTCGCCGAAGCGGATCGACGAGATGTTGTCGAGGCTGACTTCCACGTTGTCGGAGGTGAAATTCCGCAGGGAGGTGGTCATCAACCGCACCAGGCGGTCGAAGACGATCTCCAGCATCGGCAGGCGTTCGTAGCTGACCAGCGCCGAGTTGATGATCGCCCGGATGCCGGTGCGCTCGGAGATCTCGTCGTCGGACAGGTCGAAGCCCAGCAGGCTGTCGATCTCGTCCTGGTTCAGGATCCGCTCGGCCGAGTTCGCCTCGGCCGCGGCGGCTGCGGCCCAGTCGGTCTCGCCGGTGGTTTCTTCGGCTGTGTTTTCGGGTTCGTCGGCCATGGCGTTGGGATGCAACTGCGCGAGCGCTAGTTGATCAGCATCTCCTCGATCAGGACGGCGTTGACCTTGGCGGGCGACATGACGAGGTTCACGCGGCGCAGGATTTCCATGCGCAGCTGATAGCTGCCCTGGCTGCCCGACAGGTCTTCCGGGCGCAGCTCGCGCAGGAAGGTCTGGAACATGTCCTTCAGCCTCGGCATGTTCTCGGTCAGGGCGTCGGCGTCGGTGTTCTCGGGCAGCTCCAGCGTGAGCTTGAGCTTCAGGAAGGTGGGTCGGCCGTCGGCGGTCTGCATGTTCACGACCACGTCGGGGACCGTGTAGAAAGTCACGCCATCGGGGCCCTCGCGGATGACCGGGGCGTTCTTGTCCTCCTTGCCGCCTTCCTTCTTCTCTTCCTTCTTCTTGTCTTTCTTCTTGTCCTTCGCGTGATCCCCGCCCTTTTCGGCGGCGGCTTCGGGCTTGGGCTTGAGGAAGACGAACGCGGCCGTGCCGCCACCGCCCAGCACCACGAGCGCAGCCGCGCCGGCGATGATCAACATCTTCAGCGGTAGCTTCTTTTTGGCGGGGGCTTCGCCCTCCGCGCCCTCGGCGACCTCGGGGGTTTCCCCCTCCTTGGCCTCCTTCGGCTTCTTTTCCTTCTTCGCCACGCGCGCGTTCCTTGGAAACTCAGCGAACCAACGAATGCGGGTCTTTGGTTAAGAAGCGGTTTTTAACGGTTCTTAACGGGCGCTATTCCTGCCCGGCAGTTTCCGCCGCCGGGCCGCCGTTAACTTTCTTATTTGTTGATTTTGCTGGCCTTTTAAACTGGCCCAAAGCTTGCAGACCTTCGAGGCCATAAAGTCGCACTCCAAGGTCGCCTGTTAATGGACAACGCAGTCTACGTCGGGGTTTCCCGCCAGATGGTTCTCCGTCGCGAGATGGACATCATCGCCAACAACATCGCGAACCTCGACACGAACGGCTTCAAGGTCGAGTCGCTGATGCAGAAGACCGACCCGGGCGCGCCGGCCATGACCCTGGGCGGCCCGCGGCCGGTGAAGTTCGTGGCCGCCGACACCGTCGCCCGCGATTTCGGCCAGGGCGCGATGAACATGACCGGCGCGCCGCTGGACATGGCCATCGACGGCGAAGGCTTCTTCCAGATCCAGACCGCGAACGGCCCCCGCTTCACCCGTGACGGCCGCTTCACCACCGACCAGACCGGCAAGCTGGTCACCCAGAACGGCCAGCCCGTGCTGGACGAGGGCGGCGGCGAGATCACCATCGACGCGGAAAAGGGCCAGGTCGCCATCGGCGCCGACGGCTCGATGAGCCAAGGCAACGAGCGTGTCGGCAAGGTCGGCATGTATTCGTTCGCCAACCAGAGCGCCCTCGAGAAGGCCGGCGACAACACCTTCCGCAACAGCTCCAACCTCCAGCCCCAGGTGGCCGAGAAGGCCAAGCTGCGTCAGGGCTACCTGGAGACGTCCAACGTCAAACCGGTGCTGGAAATCACCCGCATGGTCGAGGTGAGCCGGGCCTACGAATCCACCGCCAAGATGATCGATGCCGAAGCCGACCTGTCCCGCCGCGCCGTCGAGCGCCTGGGTCGGACTCAGTAAGAGGATAACGACAGATGCAAGCTCTTCGCACCGCCGCGACCGGCATGGCCGCCCAGCAGCTCAATGTGGAAGTCATCTCCCACAACATCGCCAACATGAACACGATCGGGTTCAAGCGCGAACGGGCCGAGTTCCAGGACCTGCTCTACCAGACCTACCAGGCGGCCGGCACGCAGTCGTCCGACCAGGGCACCATCGTCCCCACCGGCGTCCAGGTCGGCGCCGGTGTGAAGGCCAGCG
Source organism: Alphaproteobacteria bacterium (assembly GCA_018821435.1). Taxonomy (GTDB): domain Bacteria; phylum Pseudomonadota; class Alphaproteobacteria; order Caulobacterales; family Caulobacteraceae; genus Phenylobacterium. The sequence continues at coordinate 212,245 of JAHJME010000027.1, read as the reverse complement.
CGGTCTACCGGGTCGGCACCCAGGGCTCGATGACCAAGACCGACAACCAGTACGACATCGCAATCAACGGCCGCGGCTATCTGCAGGTGCTGCTGCCCTCGGGTGAGAACGCCTACACCCGCGCCGGCAACCTGTCGGTCAACGACCAGGGCCAGCTGGTCACCCAGGACGGCTACCAGATCCAGCCGGCGATCACGATCCCGGGCGACGCCGTCTCGGTCTCGATCTCCAAGGCGGGCCAGGTCGAGGTGACCCAGGCGGGCCAGACGACCTCGAACGTCGTCGGCGTGATCGAGATGGCCACGTTCGTGAACGACGGCGGCCTGGAAGCCATCGGCGACAACCTGCTGAAGGAAACCGCCGCCTCGGGCGCGCCCACCACCGGCACCCCTGGCTCGGTCGGCATCGGCACCCTGCAACAGGGCTATACCGAAGCCTCGAACGTCGACGCGGTGGCCGAAATCACCGCCCTGATCGTCGCCCAGCGCGCCTACGAGATGAATTCCAAGGTCATCTCCACCGCCGACAACATGCTGGCCACGGCCAACCAAGTGAAGGCCTAAGCGCATGAAGGCGTTCGTGTTCCTGGCGACCCTCGTGCTGGCCACGCCTGCCCTGGCGGCCACGCCTGTGACGCTGAAGGCCGACGCGGTCGACGCCGATGGCGTGGTCACCCTGGGCGACATCTTCAACGGGACCGGCGCGGCCGGCGCTACCCCCGTGGCGTCTCGGACCGGCGCCAGCGTCATGCTGAGCGCGGCGGCCGTACGCGGCGCGGCGGCGCGGGCCGGCCTAGACTGGGCCAACGCCGAGGGCCTGCGCCAGATCGTGGTGCGCGGCGGCGTGGCCGCAACCGGCCCGGCAAATATCGCCGCCCGCGGCAATGTCGACGTGCTGACCTGGGCCCGCTCGATCTCGGCGGGCGAAATGGTCCAGCCGCAGGACCTGGTCTGGGGCAAGGCGGCGATGGCGCCGGCCGACGCCCCCAACGATCCCGACGCCGTGGTCGGGATGGCCGCGCGCCGCGCCCTCCGCGCCGGCGCCCCGGTGGCCAGCCGCGATGTCGCGGCCCCGATGGTGATCAAGGCCAACGAGATCGTAACCCTGACCTACGACAACCAAGGCGTCTCCCTCGCGCTCCAGGCCAATGCCCTTTCCGGCGGCGCGATCGGCGAGACCATCAACGTGCAGAACGTCACGTCGAAGAAGACCGTCACCGCCGTGGTCACGGGACCCGGACAGGCGGCGGTCGGCCCCGGTGCGGATGAGCTGAAGCTCGCCCGTTCTTCCCGTTACGCGCTCCGTTGAAGGAAGCCCCGATGCGTCTCCGCCTGATCGCCCTCCTCGCCCTGAGCCCCCTCGCCGCCTGCTCCACCGTCTCCGAGGCGGTGCGCGGCCCGGAACTGGCCCCCGTGGGCTATCCCGCCGCCCTGGTTGGGCGCGAACAGAGCGTCCTGCCGCTGGCCTCGGCCCGCGAGGTGATGCCGCAACCCGCCAGCGCCAACTCGCTGTGGCGCACCGGCGCCCGCGCGTTCTTCAACGACCAGCGCGCCAGCCGCGTCGGCGACATCCTGACGGTGCAGATCGACATCGACGACAGCGCCAAGACGACCAACGCCACCTCCAGCTCGCGCACGTCGGGCACCAAGGCCGGCGTGCCGCACCTGCTGGGTCTGGAAAGCACCCTGGGCAAGATCCTCCCGGGCGGCTTCGACCCGGCCAACGCCATCGAGACCAACTCCACCTCCAACAACGCCGGCGCCGGCCAGGTGAACCGCTCCGAGAAGATCAGCCTGACGATCGCCGCGGTCGTCACCGGCGTGCTGCCCAACGGCAACATGATGATCCAGGGCACCCAGGAGGTGCGCACCAACACCGATCTGCGCTCGCTCACCGTGGCCGGCATCGTCCGGCCCGAGGACATCTCGTCGGCCAACACCGTGCGCCACACCCAGATCGCCGAAGCCCGCATCAGCTACGGCGGCCGCGGCGACATCAGCCGCGTCCAGAAGACGCCGGCCGGCCAGTCGCTGGTGGAACGCTTCTCGCCCTTCTAGGCGGCCGGCGCCTGTGTCCCAGCTCCTGATCGTAGGCACGCTCGCCGCCGCTCTGCTGGGCGGCGGCCACACGGGCGGCCGCGCCGATCGCGATGGCCTGACCTGGAGCCGCGACGACGCACCGGATCGCACGGCCCGGCTCGTTCTCGCAGGACCCGAGGCGGACAGCGTTCGCCTCGTCCTGGAATGCACGCCGGGCGCGGGCGGCGTGGACGTCATCGTCAGGGGCCTCCGCGACGACGGCGCCGTCGTCGAACTCCACTCGGGCAAGACCTGGAACCGCTACCCCGGCGTGGGCGCCCCCGACGACGCGGTGGACGGCGTCTTCAACATCCGCGTGAGGCTCTCAGCCGCCGATCCGGTCCTGGCGCGCCTCGCCGACACGGGCCAGCTTCGCGTCGTGCTGGGCGAGCGCCGCATCCACGCCCCCAACAGCTTCGCCCCGGCCCATGACTTCCTGAAGGTCTGCGCCCGCTAGACGAGGCGTGTCCCCGGCCGTCCGATCGCCGGCGCATAGTGCATTTGGATCGCTTCCGCGCTTCCGCGCCTCCGCGGAGCCGTGGTGCCCTGGTGCCCTGGTGCCCTGGTGCCCTGGTGCCCTGGTGCCGATATCGGTGGGAGCGCGCTGAATGACGCGTCAAGCCGAGGCTAACGCCGCCGCGACGGCACTGGTAAACAGAGATTGGGGCACAGGCTTAATGAGCACCGCGCTAGGGTGGTCGAGTTGAATCCTCGCCATTGTCCCCGGCTCCTGGGAGCCGGTGATGAAGATCATCTTCGACCCCACCAAAGCATGGATTGCGAGGGCGGCGTCGACGCCATCGCCCCCGCCGCGCAAGCGCATGTCCATCAGCACGATGGCGGGACGGTGTTGTTCCGCCAGGCTGACGGCGTCGTCGGCGGTCGCTGCGACTCCGCAGACCTGGATACCCATGGCCTCCACGTACACCGACCACAGTTCAGCGATGATGGCTTCGTCGTCCACAATGAGAACGGACCTGGCGAGCGGGGTCACGCAAGCTCCGTTAATGGGACGATGATCTGGGTAGTCGTTCCACCGTCGCGCCGCACGGTCATCTCCCCGCCCAATTGGGCGACGAGCCGCTTTACGATCCCGGATCCAAGCCCCGACTCCGCCGCGACAGGCGCCAGCGCTGGCCCATCATCGCTCACAATCAGCACGACCTGGCCAAGACCGTCGGGCTGCAGCAGGACTGAGACCGTTCCTACGCCATCGGGAAAGGCGTGCTTGAGGGAGTTGGTCACCAGTTCGGTCACCACAAGTCCAAGCGGTATTGCGAAATCCAGGCCGACTTGGAGCGCCGAAGCATCCACGAACAACGTGATCCGCTCGCCAGCCGAACCCCCGACGATGTTCCGAGTCAGTTCCCGCAGGAAGGGCGCGACATCAAAGGTCCTGAGGTTCGCCGACCCCATCAGCTGCTGATGGACTAGGCCTAGCGCCTGTATCCGAGACCGAAGCCCCATCAGAGCGTCCCTCGCCTGGGCATCCCCGATCTTCAGGGCCTGGAGCGTCAGCATCCCGTCGACGACCTGCAAGTTGTTCTTCACCCGGTGATAGACCTCGCGCAAGAGCAGGTCGCGCTCCTCCAGGGCCTTGGTGCGTTCCAGCACCATCTCTTCAAGGGCGTCCCTCGCGCGGACCAGCTCCATCTGCGCCTGGTGACGCTCACTGATGTCCCGAACGATCTTTGAGGCTCCGACGATAACGCCCTCGGCGTTGCGGATCGGCGAAATCGTCACGGAAACTGGGAAGTCAGACCCGTCTTTGCGCCGACGCATCGTTTCGAGGTGGTCGACGCGTTCACCGCGCCGGATGCGCTGGACGATCAGGTCTTCTTCATCGAGTCGGTCAGGGGGAAACAGCAGCTGCACGGGTTGGCCCACCACCTCGTCGGGGGAATAGCCGAAGATGACCTGGGCGCCAGCGTTCCAGCTACGGATTACCCCGGAAAGATCCTTTCCGATGATGCCATCCTCGGATGACTCCACGATCGCTGCGAGGTACGCCGCGTCGAGGTCGTCGACCTTGCTGAGGATTCTCATGTTGTGGACGCTCCCCACCGGAATTGACGCGCCGGCGAGCTGAGTTGTCAACTCGCACCGCCTGCCGCGGCGGTTGAGCCAGGTCACGACCATTGCACAGAACGGGGACGCTCATGCGCCCCCGCCGCTACGCCCGGCGGCCCTTGGCCGAGGCGTTGTCGACGCCTAGCGCAGAGAGCGCCGCGCGGACGATGCCGTCTGCGTCCAGCCCGGCCAGGGCGTACATGGCGTCCGGCTTGTCGTGGTCCTGGAAGATGTCGGGCAGCGTCAGGGTGCGGACCTTGAGACCCCGGTCCAGGGCGCCGTGCTCGGCCAGGGCGTGCAGGACGAACGCGCCGAAGCCGCCGACCGAACCCTCTTCCACGGTGATCAGGGCCTCATGGTCGCGGGCCAGCCGCAGCAGCATGTCCAGGTCCAGCGGCTTGGCGAACCGCGCGTCAGCGACGGTGGCGGAGAGGCCCCGAGCGGCCAGCTGGTCTGCCGCTTTCAGCGCTTCGCCCAGGCGGGTGCCGAACGACAGGATGGCGACGGCCGCGCCCTCGCGCACGATCCGGCCCTTGCCGATCTCGAACGGGGCCGCCAGCAGCGGGATCTGCGCGCCCGTGCCCTCGCCGCGCGGATAGCGGAACGCCGAGGGGCGATCGTCGATGGCGACGGCGGTGGCCACGGCGTGGGCCAGTTCGGCCTCATCGGACGGACCCATCAGCACCATGCCGGGCAGCGCGCCCAGGAAACCGACGTCGAACGAGCCGGCATGCGTCGCGCCGTCGGCGCCCACCAGGCCCGCGCGGTCGATCGCGAAGCGGACCGGAAGGCCCTGGATCGCCACGTCGTGGACCACCTGGTCGTAGCCGCGCTGCAGGAAGGTCGAATAGATCGTGCAGAACGGCTTCATGCCGTCGGCGGCCAGGCCTGCGGCGAACGTCACCGCGTGCTGCTCGGCGATGCCGACGTCGAAGGTGCGATCCGGGAACTGGGCGCCGAACATGTCGAGTCCGGTGCCGGACGGCATGGCCGCGGTGATCGCCACGATCTTCGGGTCGATCTCGGCGTGCTTGATCAGTTCCTGGGCGTAGACCTTGGTGTACTGCGGCGCCGTCGCCTGGGCAGGTTTTGCCTGGAGGCCGGTGACCACGTCGAACTTGACCACACCGTGGTACTTGTCGGCTGCGCTCTCGGCGGGACCATAGCCCTTGCCCTTCTGGGTCACCACGTGGACCAGGACCGGCTTGTCCTCGATCTTGCGAGCATTGCGCAGCACGTTGACCAGGGCGTCCATGTCGTGGCCGTCGATCGGGCCGACGTAGTAGAAGCCCAGTTCTTCGAACAAGGTGCCGCCGGTGACCATGCCGCGGGCGTATTCCTCGGCTTTGCGGGCGGCTTCCTGCAGCGGCTTCGGGAAGGCCTTCGAGACCGCCTTGCCCAGGTTGCGGATCGACTGGTAGCCGCCGCCCGAGACCAGGCGGGCGAAATAGGCGCTCATCCCACCCACCGGGGGCGCGATCGACATGTCGTTGTCGTTGAGGATGACCGTCAGCTGCTTGGTGGTCTCGCAGGCGTTGTTCATGGCCTCGTAGGCCATGCCGGCGCTCATCGAGCCGTCGCCGATCACCGCCACGACCTTGTTGTCCTGGCCCTTGGCGTCGCGCGCGGCGGCGAAGCCCAGCGCCGCCGAGATCGAGGTGGCCGCATGGGCCGCGCCGAAGGGGTCGTACTCGCTCTCGGAGCGCTTGGTGAAGCCCGACAGGCCCTCGGCCTGGCGCAGGGTGCGGATGCGGTCGCGCCGGCCGGTGAGAATCTTGTGCGGATAGGCCTGGTGGCCGACGTCCCAGATCAGGATGTCCTTGGGCGTCTCATAGACGTGGTGCAGCGCCACCGTCAGCTCGACCACGCCCAGGCCCGCGCCCAGGTGCCCGCCGGTCTGCGAGACCGCGTCGATGGTCTCGGCTCGCAGCTCGTCAGCCAGTTGTTTAAGCTGGGGAATCGTCAGGTCGCGGGTGTCGGCTGGCGAGGAGACCGTGTCGAGCAAGGGTGTGACGGGGGGCAACGCGGCAGTCCTCAACTATTGCTGGCGCTCTAGCACGAAATCGACACTGGCCCGTAGGAATTCAGCCCGCGAGCCGAAGGGATCCAGGTGGGATTTCGTCTGGGTTTTGAGCAGACCCAGGCGTTCACGAGCGGCGTCGACGCCCAGCAAGGTGACGAAGGTGGTCTTGCCACGGGCGGCGTCCTTGCCCACCGCCTTGCCCATGGTCTCGGCGTCGCCCTCGGCGTCCAGCAGGTCGTCGACGATCTGATAGGCCAGGCCCAGGTCGTGGGCGAACGCCATCAGCGCCGAGCGCTCGGCGTCCATCGCGCGGGCCAGCACCAGGGGCAGTTCGAACGCACAGGCGATCAGCGCCCCTGTCTTCAGCCGCTGCATCCGAGCAACCCCGCCCAGATCCTCGCGCACGCCCAGCATGTCGATCATCTGGCCGCCGACCATGCCCCGCGCCCCGGCCGCCACGGCCAATCGGGTGACCAGGTCTGAGCGGACATTGCCGTCGGGGTGGGTGTCGGGATGGGCCAGGATCTCGAAGGCGGCGGCCTGCAGCGCGTCGCCGGCCAGCACGGCAGTCATCTGGTCATAGGCGATATGGACGGTCGGCCGGCCGCGCCGCACGTCGTCGTCATCCATGCAAGGCAGGTCGTCGTGCACCAGGCTGTAGGCATGGATGCATTCCAGCGCGCAGGCGGCGCGCAGGACATAGCCCTCGTCGACGTCGAACATCCGCCCGGTCTCGAGGGCGAAGAAGGTGCGCAGGCGCTTGCCGGGTCCCAACGCCGCATAGCGCATCGCCTCGGTCAGGCGGCTCTCCGGGCCATCCGCCCGTGGCAACAGTTCGTCGAGGGCCACGGTGACGAGGTCCGCGGCCTCGGCGACACGCTGGGCCAGGTCCACTAGCTGAACTCGGCCGGTTCGACGGCTGGCGCGCCCCCCGCGCCCATGACGATTTTCTCGACCCGCAGGCGCGCCGCCTCCAGCCGCGTCTCGCAGTGCGCCTTGAGCGCCGCGCCGCGTTCGTACATGCGGATCGAATCTTCCAGCGGCGCCTGGCCGGATTCCAGCCGCGCGACGATCTGCTCGAGCTCCGACAGCGCGGTCTCGAAGGTCATGGCGGTGATGTCGGCGGGCTCGGACATGGTGCGATCTTTAGTGGGGGGAAAAGTCGGGGTCCACAGGGCTTTTCCCTCCCCCCTCACGGGATGAAAAAGGTCAGCTCCGCTCGAAGCGCCGCATGGACCAGTATTTGTAGCCTTCGCTCTCGACCAGCTTCCAGCCGTGCTTCCGCTTCAGCGAACGCCCGATCAGGTGGTTGAAGAAGCCGTGGGCCAGGACGACGACGTTCTGGCCGCCCTCGGCCAGCTCGATCAGCATCGCGGCGGCCGCATCGGCGCGCGCCTCGGCCTCGGCGCGGCTCTCCTCGCCAGCGTGGTGGTTGAAGTACCACCACCACACGCGGGCGGTGAACCCCCACAGCTTCGGCGACAGCTTGAACCACGACGGGAAGTTCGGCGGCGGCAGCGGCGCCTCGATCAGGATCTCGTGGTGCGGGAACACCCGCTCGCCAACCATGGTCCGCGCGCTCTGGATGGCGCGCAGCCGGGTCGAGGAGACCAGGGTCCCGCTCTCGGCGACGAACTTGCGCAGGCGCTCCGGCGGCGACTGGTCGGGCAGGATGCCGCCGATCTCGTACTTGGCCCAGAATGCGGCGTACTCGCGCGCCGACAGCATCACGTTGCGCGCCAGGGCGGGCTCGCCGTGGCGGGCGAGGATGATCGCGCCGTGAGGCGTGGGGGAGGACCCGGCAGTCAAGCTGTTGGCCATGAATCCTGGCGCCGCACCGGCGTCTTGCCCCTCAACCTTCGCCGCCCCTACCCTTCGCCAATGGCGCTCACATGCGCGAGCGCCGAACGGCCCAGAGCTTCGAGGTGGTACCCGCCCTCAAGCGAGGACACAACCCGACCCTTGGCATGCCGGTTGGCCACCGAGGCGATGGCGCGGGTGGCCCAGGCGAAGTCGGCGGCCTCCAGGCTCTGTCCCGCCCCGCCGATCGGATCGCTGCGATGGGCGTCGAAACCCGCCGACACCATGATCAGGTCGGGGGCGAACGCGTCCACCTTCTCCAGCAGCGACTCGAACGCCTTGCGCCACACCTCGACCGGCGCGCCCTCGGGCGAGACGGCGTTGGCGATGTTGTCCGGGACCTGTTCGTCCGGATGGCCGGTGCCGGGCCACATCGGCCACTGCTGGATCGAGGCGAAGAACGTCCCGGGCCGTCCGCCCAGCGCCGCCTGGGTGCCATTGCCGTGGTGGACGTCGAAATCCACCACCGCCACCCGGGCCAGCCCCGCTTGTTGCGCGGCCAGCGCCGCGATGGCGACGTTCGAGAAGATGCAGAAGCCCATGGGCAGGCCGGGCTCGGCGTGATGCCCCGGCGGCCGCACGGCGCAGAACGCCCGTTCCGCCCTACCGGCCGCCACGTCGCGCACCGCCTGGACCACGGCGCCCGCCGCCCGCCGCGCGGCGGTCAGGCTCCCGGCGGACATGTAGGTGTCGGCGTCCAGAACCTTCAGACCGCTGGCCGGCGCTACCCGCTCGATCATCGCCACATAGGCCGCGTCGTGGGCCAGCAGCAGGTCGGCGGCCTCGACGATGGGCGCGTCGTGCGGCGCCAGGTCCAGCGTGGAGTCGCCCAGCGCGTCGGTCACCGCCCGCAGCCGGTCGGGTCGCTCGGGGTGTCCCTCGCCCGGACGGTGGTCGAACATGTCCTGATGGGTGTAGAGCGCGATGGTCATCCCTCGATCCTAACCCAAGTTCGCACGACGCCCATGAGCCAACCCACGATCCGCCGCGCCGGCCCCGCCGACGCCCCGACCCTGGTCGCCATCGGCCTCCAGACCTTCACCGAAACGTTCCAGCACCTCTACAGCGCCGAGGATTTCGCCGCCTATGTGGCGGACGCCTATGCGCCGGCGCGCATCCAGGCCGACCTGACCGACCCGGCCAAGGCCATGTGGCTGGTCGAGGCGGGCGGCCAGGCGATCGGCTACGCCCTGGCCGGTCCCTGCGGCCTGCCCCACCCCGAGGTGACGCCGGCCTGCGGCGAGTTGAAGCGGATCTATTTCACCCAGGCCAGCCAGGGCGGCGGCCTGGGCAAGGCGCTGTTCTGGACGGTGATGGACTGGCTCCAGTCGGACGGCCCGCGCGACGTGTGGATCGGCGTCTGGTCCGAAAACCACCGCGCCCTGCGATTCTACGATCACCAGGGCTTCGAGAAGGCCGGGGAATACGACTTTCAGGTCGGCCAGACGGTCGACCTCGAATTCATTCTCCGCCGCTCCGGGGACAGTTTTTCCAAGTCAGCGTCACAATTAGCCGAAGTCCGACACAATTTCGCCTAAGTTGACCGCGCTTCCGGGCCTTTCATTGCTTCGATTTAACCTCAACCCGTCTTGGCGCGAGCGACGCCATTTGGGACCTTAGCCGTCGACGTTTGAGCTCTTGGAACATCGGCGGGCGGGGATGCTGAGGATTGGCTACGTTCGGTTGCGCGACGCGACCGCGAACGAGGACACCGCGACCCTCAAGGCGGCCGGCTGCCAGGTCGTCCGGGCCGAGGAGCCGGGGGCCGCCGGCCAGGCCCTGGGCTCGATCCTGGATTTCATTGGCGCCGGCGACCAGCTGGTCGTCACCCGGCTGGACCGTTTCGCCCTGAGCGGCCGGGGTCTGCTGGACGCGCTGGACCGGCTGGAGGCCCGCGGCGCCAGCCTCTCGGTGCTGGAACCCGCGCTGACCAGCCAGGGCAGCGGCGGCCAGGCGCTGCGGGCGGTGCTCGAGGCCGTCGCCGAACTGGAGCCCTCCGGCCACGGACGCCGCCGCCGCCAAGCCGCCGCGACCCACGAGATCTTCGCCCTGCAACGCGCCGGAGTCGGCCCCGTCGAGATCGCCCGGCGCCTGGGCGTCTCCCGCATGACCGTCTGGCGCAAGCTGAAGGCGGTTGAGGCGGCGGAGGCCTAACCCCGCCGCGCGTGCAGGAAATCCACGAACGCCCGGAGCGGCGACGGCATGGTCCGACGGCTCGGGTAATAGAGGAACGGCCCGGGGAAGGTCTCCGACCAGTCGGTCAGCACCTCCACCAGGCGGCCCGCCTCGACGTGCGGCCGGGCCGCTTCGTCGAACATCTGGACGAAGCAGACGCCATCCAAGGCCACGCGCAACTGCATCTGCGAGCTGCTGCAGACCAGCGGCCCGCCTGGTGAGATCTGCAGCGGCTCTCCGTCCTTCTCGAACTCCCACGGCGGCTCGGCCCCGCTAGGGAAGCGGACCCGGACGCACGGCCGGTCCAGCAGGTCGCGCGGATGCTGCGGCGCGCCGACGCGGGCCAGTAGCGCGGGCGACGCCACCACAACCGACCGCTGCGGCGGCCCCAGCGACACCGCCACCATGTCCTGCGCCAGGCTCTCGCCCCAGCGCACGCCTGCGTCGAACCCGCCGGCCACGATGTCGATAAAGGCCGTCTGGCTGGTCACCTCCAGCCGCACCTGCGGATAGGCCACCAGGAACGCCGCCACCATCGGGGCCAGCACCAATTCCACCGCCGGCTCCGGCGCGTTGATCCGCAGCGCACCCTGCGGTTCGGCCTGGGCGGACCGCGCCTCCGCCACCGCCTCGCCGATCTCCGCCAGCGCTGGCTGCAAACGCTCCAGCAACACGGCGCCGGCGTCGGTCAGAGCCACGCTGCGCGTGGTGCGGTTCAACAGCCGCACGCCCATCCGGGCCTCCAGATCGCGCAGGGTCTGGCTGAGCGTGGAGGCCGACACGCCACGCTCGATAGCCGCCCGGCGAAAATTCCGATGCCGGGCGATCGCGGCGAAGCTGTCGAGGGCGTTGAGGTCGGGCCGGTCCATTGTTCGATCCTCAGCACAGTTCGTGCGGAACAATGCCAATTATCACCTGCAATTCCCAGGCCTAGATAGTCGCCATCACGAAGGAGACGACCGATGCAGATGCGCAGACTTGGAACGACCGGCCCTGAGGTTTCCGCCATCGGCCTGGGCGCCATGGGCATGTCGGGCATGTACGGCCCGTCCGACCGCGCCGAGAGCCTGGCGACGATCCACGCCGCCATCGAAGCCGGCGTCAACCTGATCGACACCGGCGACTTCTACGGCATGGGCCACAACGAGTTGCTGATCTCGGAGGCGCTCAAGGATCACCGCCGCGACGAGGTCGTCCTCAGCGTGAAGTTCGGCGCCCAGCGCGGGCCGGACGGCAGCTGGCTGGGCTTCGACGGCCGCCCCGCCGCGGTGAAGACCGCGTTGGCCTACACCCTGAACCGCCTGGGCGTTGACCACATCGATGTCTACCGCCCCGCCCGCCTCGACCCGAATGTGCCCATCGAGGACACGGTCGGCGCCATCGCCGAGATGGTCCAGGCCGGCTACGTCCGCCACATCGGCCTGTCGGAAGTGGGCTCCGAGACCATCCGCAAGGCCGCCGCCGTCCATCCGATCGCCGACCTCCAGATCGAATACAGCCTGCTCTCGCGCGGCATCGAGGATGGCGTCCTGCAGACCACCCGCGAACTCGGCATCGGCATCACCGCGTATGGCGTGCTCAGCCGCGGCCTGATCGGCGGCAACACCAAGAGCTTCGACGCCTCCGGCGACTTCCGCGCCCACGCCCCCCGCTTCCAGGGTGAGAACCTGCGGAAGAACCTGGCCCTGGCCGACGCCCTGGCCGCCGCCGCCAGCGCCGCCGGACTCACTCCCGCCCAGGCCGCCATCGCCTGGGTCGCGGCCAAGGGCAACGACATCATCCCCCTGGTCGGCGCGCGGCGCCGCGACCGTCTGGCCGAGGCTCTCGGCGCGCTCGACAAGCCGCTGTCGGCCGAGACCATCGCCGCCCTGGAAGCCGCCGCCCCCCAGGGCGCCGTCGCCGGCACGCGCTACGCCCAAGTCCAAATGGCGCACCTGGACAGCGAGAAGGGCTGAGCCTCGGACCACGGAATCTGGCAAGGAGGTCGCCGATCCGAAACGCTCAGGCGGATCGTGAGAGGCGACCTCCCATGAAACCCCCCATCAAACGGCTCTCGGACCTCAAGGGCGGCACGCCGCAAGCCGGCGTCTACGCTCCGCCGACGCCCAAGGTCTCCCGCCAGAAGAAGGCCAAGGTCCTGACGCCAGCGGAACGCGCGGCGTTTCTGGCGAGCCGGCCGGATCTGAAGCCGAAGGGTTAGCCAGCGGCTTGCGAAGACGCCTTGCGGGCGCCAGGCTACCTCTGCAAGCCATCCAGGCTAGGATCCGGCATGGACAAGCGCAGAGCTGACATCGAGCGCTCACTCAGGCGCGACGAATATCCGAAGTTCGACCACGATCCTCGGGAGCTGTTTCGCCGACGCCGGCGCCCGGACGGAAATCCCGGCCTCGAACCCACATCCGCCACGCCTCGCGGTGGCGGGGGATCGAGTGGGGGCGCGGCCGTGGCCATCGACCCCACCAACGGCTGGTAGCCGTCGAACGCGGACGGCTCTGGCCGGACATCCGCCCCGTCCCTCAGCGCCGGCCGTGAAGAGCACGGCATGGGAAGCGCATTTGCCTCCCCCTCGGGGGAATGGATTTCGCGCGCAAGGTCGCGGTTAATCCGTCGTTAAGGATGGACGGCTTCATGCGGCCCGCACGCGATCAACTCGGATCGTGGGCTTGCCCGCGGAGCCTCGATCAATCGGGGGCAAGATGAAAAGTATTCTGATGATGAAGGGCGTCGCCGCGCTGGCGGCCGCCGCGATACTGGCGCCAGCGGCGGCCATGGCCGACCCGGCCCCGGCGACGTTCGGCTCTGCTGCGATCCTGACCAACCGGACCTGCATCACGACCTCGGGCGGCGATTGCCAGCTCGGCACGCGAAACTTCCTCCAGTACGCCGGTGGCGCGGGCAGCTCGTTCTCGATCTCCGCCACAAACGAGGGCAATTCCGGCGCCTCGGGATCGGCTTATTCCACCTTTAGCGGCGACGCCGTGCCGACCTTGGGCGTGTCGTCCTTCGCCGGCGCCAACACCCGCACCGGCGCGAGCGCGCTGGCGTATCAGACGTTCACCTACACCGGCGACGCGGCGATCAATCTCGCGCTAACCGGCACGCTGCACTACTTCGGCTCCGGCAACCTGACCAACACGGGCGTCATCGGCGTGGAATCCGCCGGCGCCGGCTTCTTCGGCGCCAACCTCACCATCCTGCCGCTGTCGGCGCTCAACGGGATCGGGACCACGGGCGAGCAACTCATCGGCTCGCTGACCGGGCTCACGGACTGCGCCGCCGGCGCCACCGCCACCGGGTTCTCCAGCTCGAACGGCCTGGGCGCGGGCGAGCACAACATCCCGCTGTCGCTGACCACGGGCTGCGACGGCGGCGCGATCACCATCCAGTCCGGGCAGTCGTTCGTCATCCTGGCCACCGTCCAGGCGATCTCGAACAAGGGCGGCTTCCTGGACGCCACCCACACGTTCTCTTCCTACTTCGACCCCGAGAAGACCGTCTTCGCCGACACGGGCGAGGCCGTCGGCGCGTCATTCCTGTCCGCCTCCGTCGCCGCCGTCCCCGAACCTGCAGCTTGGGCGCTGATGATCTCGGGCTTCGGTCTGGTCGGCCTCGCGATGCGTCGTGCGCGTCGGACGCCGGTGCTTACGGTCGCCTAAACCGCTATCGACCAGCGCCGCCGCCCCTGGGGAGGCGGCGCTAAACCACCACCATCCGCCGGCGCAAGCCCACACCCGCCATCCCGAACCCGACGATCATCAACGCCCACGCCGCAGGCTCCGGCACAGCCACAGGATCCTCCCGCGTCGTCACCGTCCAGACGCCGGGCGTGCCAAGCCGCTGCGCGAACGACGTCGACCCGCCAGCCGTGTGGAACGCCGTGTCGACGATCCCGCCGACCTCCCCGAACTGGCCGGACGGGGTCTTGATGGTCTGAAAGCGAAGCGTCCCGGCGGCGTCCGAAAAGGCGGCGACGTTCCAGCCGCGGATCTCGCCGGCCGCATCGATATCGAAGAACGCGCGGAACGAGAACGGCGCGCTGATGGTCTCGCTGCCCACGGTCATCACCATCGACAACGGCGTCACCGCGCCGGAAAAGTTCGCGGCCAACGGTTCGGCCAATTCGATCGTCGCCATGACGCTGTCGCCGAACACATGTGAGCCCGCGCGGAAATTGAACGTGTTCCCCGCATAGGAGAGGATCGTCGTCGCGGCGGCGGCAGACGCGCCCAGGCTCATCGCCGTACAGAGCGCCGCGACGCTCATTGTCCTCAGCAGATTCATCGCTCGTCCCCAATGCCACGCACCAAGCCGGCGCGCGCTGTTAGATTGGCCCGGGGGCGGGCCGACCCGTGAGGACACCGCGTCTCAATTGCGGACAATCCGTCTCACGCCGTCGATTTCGCGGACCTGCTACGTTCGTCGCGCCAACTGGTATCCCGGTTCGCCGCGGGCGACGGGCTTTCAGATCTATGGCCGGGGTCTGCGCGCCGAGTCGACTACAGACGCCGGCTCGCCCGGCGCATCAGATACTTCGTCGCGCGTCTACGCACGCCGGCGCACTGGACATCCGGGCGCCCCCGCCCCATCCTTCGCGTTCAAACAGACGTTCGACGCGAGCCACCCGATGTTCATGCGCTTCTTCACCGAGCTTCGCGAGGCCAAGGTGCCCGTGACGCTGAAGGAATACCTCATCCTGATGGAGGCGATGGACAAGCAGGTCATCGACCGTTCCGTCGACGACTTCTATTATCTGTCGCGCTCGGCCCTGGTGAAGGACGAGAAGAACCTGGACAAGTTCGACCAGGTCTTCGGCCACGTCTTCAAGGGCCAGGAGAGGCTGGAGGGCGAGAACCTCGCGGCCGACATCCCCGCCGAATGGCTGAAGAAGATCTCCGAGAAGTTCCTGACCGAGGAAGAGAAGGCGCAGATCGAGGCCATGGGCGGCTTCGACAAGCTGATGGAAGCGCTGGCCGAGCGGATCAAGGAACAGAAGGAGCGCCACGAGGGCGGCAGCAAGGCCATCGGCACCGGCGGCACCTCGCCCTTCGGCGCCAACGGCTATCATCCCGAAGGCGTCCGGATCGGCCAGGACAAGGGCCGGCACGGCAAGGCCATCAAGGTCTGGGACAAGCGCGAGTACAAGAACCTCGACGACAGCGTCGAGCTGGGCACCCGCAACATCAAGGTGGCGCTGCGCCGCCTGAGGAAGTGGGTGCGCGACGGGTCGGCCGACGAGCTCGACATGGGCGCGACCATCAAGGGCACGGCCGAGAAGGGCTACCTGGACATCAACCTGCGCCCCGAGCGCCGCAACAAGATCAGCGTGCTGATCTTCTTCGACATCGGCGGCTCGATGGATGGGCACATCAAGGTTTGCGAGGAACTGTTCTCAGCCGCGCGATCCGAGTTCAAGAACATGGAGTTCTACTACTTCCACAACTGCCTGTACGAGAGCGTGTGGAAGGACAACCGGCGCCGTCACGCCGAGAAGCTGAACACCTGGGACATCCTCCACAAGTTCCCCCACGACTACAAAATCATCTTCGTGGGCGACGCGACCATGAGCCCCTACGAGATCACCTATCCGGGCGGCTCGGTGGAGCACTGGAACGAAGAGGCCGGCGCGATCTGGATGGACCGCGTGTCGCAGATCTACGAACGCATGGTCTGGCTGAACCCAACCGCCGAACGCCACTGGGACTACACGCCGTCCATCGGGGTCATGAAGCAGCTGGTCGGCGACCGGATGTATCCGCTGACCATCGACGGCCTGGAAAAGGCGATGAGGGAACTGTCGCGCTAACGTCACGATAGGCCTAGGCTGCCGTATTGCTTATGGGATTCGCATGACCGATCCCCTCACTCAGGATCCGCCCGAGACCGAAGAGGCCCAGGCCGCCACCAAGCAGGCGGTCTTCAACGCGGCTGAACGGCTGTTCGCCCTGCACGGTTTCCAGAACGTCTCGGTGCGCGACATCACCGCCGAGGCCGGGGTGAACCTCGCCTCGGTGAACTACCACTTCGGCTCCAAGGACGCCCTGCTGTTCGAGATCTTCCGGCGGCGCACGTCGGAGCTGAACCGCGAGCGGGCCCGGATGCTGCACGAGGCCGGCGCGCGCCATGGCGGCAAGCCGCCGGTCCGCGACATCTTGGAAGCCTATTTCGCCCCGCCCCTGCGCTGGGGCTCGCCGGATCACGACCGGCGTATCTCGGTGCAGTTCATCATCCGCGCCCGCTCCGAGGGCAACGCGGAGATGCGCGAGGTGCTGCGCAACGACGTCAGCCACCTGGAGCGGTTCGCCAACGCCCTGATGGCCGCGCGTCCCGACCTGCCGAAGGAGGACGTCTACTGGCGCCTGCACTTCGTGCTGGGCATGGTCCACAACAACCGCTTCGCCGAGTTCGACCGGCTGCACCACCTGTCCGGCGGGATCACCCGCGAGGGCGACGTGGACGCGCTGCTCAAGCGGATGCTGGACTTCGCCGAAGCCGGGTTCAGCGCCTAAGTGAGACGGCTGCTCCTCAGCGCCTGCGCGCTGAGGTTCCTGGATACCTTCCTGCTCATCGTCCCCTTCTACACGGTGATGTTCGCCGAGAAGGGGCTGTCGCCGGCGCAGATCGGCCTGGTCCTGGGCGCCTGGTCGGCCACGGGCCTGCTGCTGGAGATTCCCTGCGGTGTTCTGGCCGACCGCATGTCGCGGCGCTGGCTGCTGGCCATCTCGCAGTTGCTGCGCGCGGCGGGCTTCCTGGTCTGGCTGGCCTTCCCCGGCTTCTGGGGCTTCCTGATCGGCCTGACGCTGTGGGGCATGAAGAGCGCCACCATGTCCGGCGCCTTCGAAGCGGTGGTCTACGACGAGCTGAAGGCCCTGGGCCGGGAGGCTGAATACGCCAAGGTGTTCGGGCGGGCGAAGGCGGCGCGCGGCGTGGGCCTGGTCGCCGCCTCCCTCACCGCCGCGGTCGCCGCGCCCCTTGGATACGGGCCGCTGATCGTGGCCAGCGCCATAGCCGGCGTCGCGGCGGCCGGCGCGGCGCTGCTGCTGCCGTCCGCGCCCCGGGCGGTCACCGTCGCCGATTGGGGATACCTGTCGCACCTGCGCCGGGGCGCCCGCGAGGCGATCAGCCTGCCGGGCATTCCCGCCCTGATCCTCTTCATCGCCGGCGTCCAGGCCGTGGCCTACGCCACCGCCGACTACTGGCAGTTGTTCGGCCGCGACGTGGGCCTGGCCAAGCCCGCCATCGCCCTGTTCATCGCCGCCATGGCCACGGCAGAGGCGATCGGCAGCGTCCTGTCCCATCGGATCGGGCGCCTGGATCCCCGCTGGCTCTACGCCGTGACCTGCGTGGGCGGCCTCAGCATCGTGGCGGCGGCGGGCACGTTCCAGGCGTGGTCGGTGATCTTCCCGCTGGCCTACATGGGCCTCTACAGCCTGGTGGACGTCAGCGCCGACGCGCGCTTCCATCACGCCCTGCGCGGCGAAACCCGAGCCACGGTGGCCTCGCTGAAAGGGTTTGCGACCCAGTGCGCCAACGGGGTGCTGATCCTGGGCTTCGGCCTGCTGGCCCAGGCGTCGGCCTACCGCATCTCCTTCCTGACCTACGGCGCGGGGCTGACACTGCTGGGGGCCATTTACGCGACCGCCAGCCTCAGGCGCCGCTAGCGGCGCGGACGGCCACCGCCTATCTGGACGCTCATGCCGAAGATCGTCACCGACGTCCGCCAGTTCACCGCCGACCGCGCCTGGGGCGCCCGCGACCTGGCCGCCATCGAGGGCGCCAGCGTGCGCCTGCATTGGACCGACAAGCCCTACAAGTGGCACGTCAACGACGGGGCCGAGGTGTTCCTGGTGCTGGACGGCGAGGTCGAGATGCGCTGGCGGCAGGACAGCGGCGAGCACATCGTGCGCCTGGGTCCCACCGACATGTTCATCGCCGACGTGGGCGACGAGCACGTGGCCCATCCCATAGGCCAGGCCCGGATCCTGGTGATCGAGAAGGCGGGTTCGGTCTAGCCTCACGCCGCCAGGCTCCACGCCAGCCTCAGGTCCTCGACGAACGCCGCATAGGCCTTGGCCTTGGCCGCTTCGTCGGGAAGGCGGAGCAGATAGGAGGGGTGATAGGTCACCACGCCCTGGGCCTGGTCGGAGAGCTGGATCGGCTGGCCCCGGAACTTGCCGATCGGGGTGGGCTTGCCGAAGACGGCTAACCCCGCCGTGGCGCCCAGGGTGACGATGACGCGCGGGCGGACGATCCGGCGCTCGGCATCCAGCCACCAGCGGCAGGCCGTGACCTCGCCGGCATTGGGCGTCTGGTGAATCCGCCGCTTGCCGCGCAGCTCGTGCTTGAAGTGCTTCACGGCGTTGGTGACGTAGGTCTCGGTCCGCGGCACGCCGGCCTCGGCCAGCGCCTTGTTGAACACCTGCCCGGCGGGACCGACGAAGGGCTTGCCGGCGAGATCTTCCTGGTCGCCGGGCTGTTCGCCGACGAACAGCAGCTTGGCCTTTCCAGGCCCCTCGCCCACCACCCCTTGCGTCGCATCGCGCCAGAGGTCGCAGCGGCGGCAGTGGTCGACGCCGGCGGCAACCTCTTCCAGCGACGTCGCGGCCTGCCCTTCCCAGGGCGCATCGCGGCTGTTGCGGATGGCGGCCTTGACCACCCGGCGGCTGGGTTCGGTAGGAGCCTGACGGACCATGGTGTCGGTGCGGCCTTGGGCCTGGGCGATGAGTTCGGGAATGAGCGCGGCCTCGGGCAGGTTCCGCCAGTAGCGCTTGGGCATCTCCTTCTGCATCGCGCCGATCTTCAGCCGGGCCGGGTTGAAGATCGAGGCGTAGTAGGTGCGCCAGTAGTCCTCCAGCGCGTCCTCGGCGGGCGCGTCTGCCGGATCGGCCCCGGGGGTGAAGGCCAGTTCGGTCATATCCCAATGGACGCAGGCGTCCGGGGTCAGGATCGAGAAGCGCATGTTGGCGAACCGGCGCGCGAAGAACGGCGCGGTCGCCTCGGCCACCCGGTGGGCGGGTTCGAACCAGGCGACGAAGGCCTCGCCGTCCTCGTCCGAGGTTTGGCGGAAGCGGACGAAGGCCTTCATCTTGTGAGCGGCGCGGCTGACTTCGCCCGCGAAGCCCTGGGCGCGGCCGACGTCGGGGTCCGAGGCGATGTGCATCAGGCTCGGCTGGTCCTGCAGCCGCCACAGCAGGCGGTAGAGCAGCGCGAACCGCTCATCGGAGCGATGCAGGATGACCTTGGCGGAGAGGTCGACGAAGGCCTTGGGCACGGTGAACCGCCCGGCCGTTTCTGAACGTGGGTCGATAGGCCCCTCGGACGCGATCTCCGAGGGCGAGGCGCCGTCGAACAGGTTCGCCTGGCCGTCCACGGTCCACAGGGTGGTGTCGGGCGCGACGTGGCGGGCGCGGAGCGCGCGGGCGGCCTGGCGCCAGCCGGCGAAGTCGGTCTCGTGGGCCAGGCGGACGACCTCCATCAGAAGAGGTCCATCTGCTTGGGCTGAACCCGTTGGCGCAGGTCGGCGCGGTCGGTGAGCGCGCCGGGGCTCCAGTCAGCGCAGACCAGGAACGGCTTGAGCTTCTCGATCCCGCGGGAGAGGCGCTTCACGTCGGCCAGCTCCAGGCGCTTGTACCGGCGGACATCGACGATGCGGTCGACCGCCCGCACGCCCAGGCCCGGCACGCGGAGCAGGCGCTCGCGGTCGGCCACGTTCACATCCATCGGAAACTCGCCCCGGTTCTTCAGCGCCCAGGCCAGCTTGGGGTCGATGGCCAGGTCCAGGTCCTCGGTCTCGCCGATAATCTCGTCGCGCGCGAAGCCGTAGAAGCGCATCAGCCAGTCGGCTTGGTACAGCCGGTGTTCGCGGATCAGCGGCGGGCGCTGCAGCGGCAGGCGGGCGGTGGCGTCGGGGATCGGCGAGAAGGCGGAGTAGTAGACCCGGCGCAGGCGGAAGGCGCCGTACAGGCTCTCGGAGCGCTTGAGGATCGCGCCGTCGGTGGCGTCGTCGGCGCCGACGATCATCTGGGTGGATTGGCCGGCGGGGGCGAACTTGGGCGGCCGGGTCTTGCGCCCCTTGTCCTTGGCGGCGTCCTCGGAGACGCGGACCGCGCCCATGGCCTTCTTGATGCCGGCGGCGTCCTTCTCCGGCGCCAGGGCCGCCAGGCTTTCGTCCTTGGGCAACTCGACGTTGATGGACACCCGGTCGGCGTAGAGGCCCGCCTGGTTCACCAGCGCCGGCGACGCCTCGGGGATCAGCTTCAGGTGGATGTAGCCGCGGAAGTCATGGACCTCGCGCAGGCTGCGCGCGACCCGGACCATCTCCTCCATGGTGTAGTCCGCCGTCCGGATGATGCCGGACGAGAGGAACAGCCCCTCGATGTAATTGCGCTTGTAGAAGCTGAGGGTCAGGTCGACGACCTCCTCGACCGAGAACCGTGCGCGCGGCGTGTTCGACGACACCCGGTTCACGCAATAGGCGCAATCGTAGACGCAGAAGTTGGTCAGCAGGATCTTCAGCAGGCTGATGCAGCGGCCGTCCGGCGCATAGGCGTGGCAGATGCCCATGCCGCCGTCGGTGGAGCCCATCCCCTTTCCGCCCATGGAGTCACGTTTGACGCTGCCCGACGAGGCGCAGGACGCGTCGTACTTGGCGGCGTCGGAGAGGATCGCGAGCTTGCGCTTCAGGGTCAGGGTTGCCACGCACCGACCCTATTGTTCTACTTTTGTTCACGCAAGCTTGGCCGTATCTATTTCTCTTGACCCGGCCGGCGGGGTCGGTTCTGATTTACGAATGTAAATCGGAGTGCGCATGGTCGTTTCGGCGCGAAGAGCGGCCCGTCGGCGCGGGCTATGGGGTCGCCTGCCCTGGTGGGTCTGGGTCGTCGTCGCCGTGGCCGGGGTCGCGCTGGGCGCCTGGGGCCTCACGGATCGATACCTGACGATCCAAAGGACGCGGATCGCCGACGCCAAGGCCTGGGCCATCGCCGGGCCGCCGTGTCCACGCATCACCGAGGCGGAATTCCTGGATGGCAGCCGCAAGCCGATCCGCACGTTCGACTACGACGAGGTGACCTTCCTGCGCCGCGACGGCCATGTGGACTGCGCGCCGATCTACGATGATGGCGGCCGCAGCACCCGCTTCCACGCGGTGTGCCAATTCACCAATCCCGAAAGCCTGCAGGTGCGGACGAAGGCCGGCGAGTGGGCGTTCCGGCCCGGCCCCGGCAAGCCGGCCACCGTCTCAACCGCGAACGACGAAGCGCGCTGCGTGATGGCGGCGAAGATCACCCGGGCGGAAATGGAAGCGCGGCGCTGAGGCCTCTCAGTTGCGGCTCCCCCTGATGGGGGCATTCGGGGGAGCCGCGCTCTGGAGTGCTTCGGGACGGCCGGTTCTGGGGGGGAGTTGAACCGGTGTCCCTCAAGCCCGGTCAACATCGCCCCAAGCCTTGACCGCAGTTGGGCGGGTTCGTGTCAGAGCGGAATTGTTCGGTGACCATTGCGAGGCCGCGCGAGCGTTCTAGACTCGCTTTCGCACCAACACGGGCCCGCGAATGTTCGTCTTCGGCTGGCGCACCGCCATCCTCGCCCTTGTCAGCGTCCAGGTTCTGCTCCTGGCGGCGGCGCTGTTGCGCACGCCGCGCAACCGGTCCGCCAATCGGATATTGGCCGGGCTGCTGATCGTGCTGATCGGGATGATCACCCCCTACACCATGGGGTTCGCCGGATTTTACGACGCCTTTCCCTGGCTCACCTTCGCGCCGTTCGCGGCGCCCCTGGCGATCGGCCCCCTGGTCCTGGCCTACGCGCGAGCCTGGGCCGGCGAGCCGTTGCGACCCGGCCTGGCGCTGCATCTGACCCCGGCGGCGGTTCACCTTGCCTATGGCCTCGTCTGCTTTTCCCTGCCGCCCGACGCCAAACAGGCCTGGGCGAACGGGACAGACGGCGCCTTGATTGCGCCCCTGGTCTCGACGCTCTCGCCGCTGAGCCTGGCGGTCTATACCTGGGCCGCCTTCCGCACCTTGCGGCGCTACCAGACCCAACTGGGCGAGGTGGTCACCGACGAAGCCCGGTATGCCGGCCTGTGGCTGCAGCGGGCGCTGGTGGCGCTGCTGCCCATCGTCGTCGCCTGGGCCGCCTATCAGGCCTGGGAGCTGACCTCGGGCGGGCTGGATTATTTCCAGAGACTGCACCTGTATCTGGCGATGGCGGCGCTCGCCCTCTATCTCGCCATCGAGGGCCGGCGCCACGCCGACTTGCGCCGTCCGTCATTCGGCGCGCCGCCCGCCAGAAACCCTGGACCCGCCCGCGACTGGCGCGCCCAGGCCGCGGAATGGACGGCCCGTATCGATGCCGCCGCGCGGTGGCGGGACCCCGACCTGACGCTGGCGGACCTCGCGGCGCGACTGGGCACCAACACCCACTATCTATCCCGAGCGCTCAACGAGGGGCTGGATATGAACTTTGCCCGGTTCATCAACGGGCGCCGCGCCCAGGCCGTGGCCGACGCGCTGGCCGCCGGCTCGGACAGCCCCCTCCTCGACCTGGCCCTGGACGCCGGTTTCAACTCCAAGGCCAGCTTCAACCGCGCCTATCGGGCGACGTTCGGCGAGAGCCCGTCGGCGGCCCGGCGACGTCACGCCTCAAATCCGGAATCTCTAGACCCCCACGCGGTTCTGAGGCGCGCGGAGAGCTGAAGGCGTGATCGACCTCGGGGATGCCGATCTCCCGCCGCACCGCCCTTCAGGGCCTTCTCGCCGCCAGCCTCGCGACAACGACCCGACCGGCTGGAGCCGCCGAGCTGAGGACCGACGCCGACATCTTGGAGGCCGCGTTCCGCGCCCTGCATCCGGGCCTGTCCCGCTATAACAGCGCCGCCGACCTGGACGGCCACTTCGCCAAGCTGCGCGCGGCGATGGCGCGGTCGGCTTCGCCCGCCGATACCTGGCTGGGGTTGACCCGGTTCACGGCGGCGATCCGCTGTGGTCACACCTTCGTCAACGCCACCAACCAGAAGGACGCCGGCGAGGCCTTCGTCAGCGGCGGGCGAAACCGCATGCCCTTCGGCTACCGCTGGCTGGCGGGGCGGATGATCGTCGGTCACGCCGGCGGCGTCGCCGGGATTTCGGCGGGCGATGAGATCCTGGCGCTGGGCGACACGCCGGTCGGGCCGCTGGCGACCGGCCTTCGCGCGCTGGCCGCCGCCGATGGCGCGAACGACGCCAAGCGCACCCGGCTGGCCGACCTGGACGACACCGAGGCCTGGCCCCTGCCCGACGTGGCGCTGCCGATCCTGGCGCCCCGCGCCTTCGCCGAGTCCACGCTGCGGTTGACCGTGCGCACCGGGGACGGCCGACCGCGAACGCAGGACGCCCCGTTGCTGACGCGGGCCGAGCGGGTCGCGGCGCGGGACTCGCGCCGGCCGCCCGCCGCCGACGGCGCCGCCTGGACCGTCACGACCCTGCCAGACCGGACGCGGCTCATCACCATGCCGACCTGGGCGCTGTACGAGAGCGCGTGGGACTGGAAGGC
The DNA here is from genome assembly GCA_018821435.1 of Alphaproteobacteria bacterium. Lineage (GTDB taxonomy): Bacteria > Pseudomonadota > Alphaproteobacteria > Caulobacterales > Caulobacteraceae > Phenylobacterium. The sequence goes on along the minus strand of JAHJME010000027.1, from coordinate 188,515 downwards.
TTGGCTGGACCAGCAGGTCGACATGGCGATCGACAGCCGCGCGCCGGCGATCATCCTGGACCTGCGCGGCAACGGCGGCGGGCAGGACTGTGGCAACCACCTGCTGAGCCGGATGCTGACCCGCGACGTCGTGCTGCCCGATGCGCTGCGCTATGTGCGCTATCGCCGGACGCCGCCCGACCTGGACCGCTATCTCTCCACCTGGGACAAGAGCTTCCGCGACTGGGGCCAGGACGCCGACGGGCCGGACGCGCGCGGGTTCTACCGCATGACGCGCTGGGACGCCGACGCGCGCGGCGACGTGGTGCGACCTCGCGGCCGACGCTACGCCGGCAAGCTGATCGCGATCACCGACGCCACCAACAGCTCGGCCACGTTCCAGTTCGCGCAGACGCTAAAGGCGAACGGGCTCGGAACCCTGGTCGGGGCACCCACCGGCGGCAATCGGCGCGGCATCAACGGTGGGGCGTTCTTCTTCCTGCGGCTGCCCGCCAGCGGCTTCGAGGTCGACCTGCCGCTGGTCGCGACGTTTCCCCGGACGCCGCAGCCGGACGCCGGGATCGCGCCGGACGTGCCGGTCGCCACGACGGCGGCGGACCTGACGCGAGGCCGCGACCCGCAACGCGCGGCGGCCGTGCGGTTGGCGCGCGGCTAGCCGACCAGACCAAACTTCGGGCGCCGGCGGGGATTGCGCCGCCGCACGACACTGGGCTCTCCCGCGCGGCGTTCGACGCGCTACAGTCGGCGCCAGGACATGGGAGTGCGTGATGGCGTATCGGGGACTCTTAAGCGGCGCGTGCGTGGCGCTGGCGCTGATGGCGGGCGCGGCCCAGGCGGCGTCGCCGGCGGCGCAGGTGCGGGCCTGGCGACAAGCGAACGAGAAGGCGATCGTCACCGACTTCGTGAAGCTGCTGTCGATGCCCAACGTGGCGACCACGGTGTCCGACGTCGAGAAGAACGCGGCCTATCTGCAGGACCTGTTGAAGGCGCGCGGGTTCACCACCCAGCTGCTGACCGCCGAGCCAGGCACGCCGCCGTCGGTGTTCGGCGAGCTGAAAACGCCGGGCGCCAAGCGCACCGTGGTGTTCTACGCCCACTATGACGGCCAGCCGATCGGCCAGAAGGGCTGGGTGACCCCGCCGTTCACGCCGTCGATGCGCACGGCCCTGCCCGAGGCGACGCCGGTCGACTGGCAGGGCGCGACCACCCCGCTGGACCCGAGCTGGCGGCTCTATGCGCGCTCGGCCGGCGACGACAAGGGCTCGGTCCAGGCGATGCTGAGCGCGCTGGACGCGCTGAAGGCGGTGGGCCGCAAGCCAACGGTCAACATCAAGATCCTGTGGGAGGGCGAGGAGGAGCAGGGCTCGCCGCACTTCGCCGCGCTGGTGAAGAAACACAAGGAGACGCTGAAGGGCGACCTGCTGATCATGGGCGACGGGCCGATGCACCAGTCGGGCCGCCAGCAGATCAACTTCGGCAACCGTGGGATCACCGGGTTCAAGACCACGGTCTATGGCCCGCTGAAGCCGCTGCACGACGGGCACTACGGCAGCTGGGCGCCCAGCCCAACGGTGATGATCGCCAGCCTGGTGATGAGCCTGCGCACCGACGACGGAAAGATCCTGATCCCCGGCTTCGCCGACGACGTGACGCCGGTGAGCGAGGCCGACAAGGCCGCCCTGGCCGCCCTGCCCCCGATCGAGGGCGAGCTGAAGACGGCGATGGGCCTGGGCCGCAACATCGGCGGGCCGCGCCTGGCCGACGGCTATCTGGCGCCAACCCTGAACGTGCGCGCGATCCACGGCGGCGACACCGGCCCCGACGCCGCCAACGCCATCGCCACCGAGGCCGAGGCCTCGTTCGACGTGCGGCTGGCGCCGGGGATGACGCCGGCGCGGGTGCACCAGAAGGTCGAGGACTATCTGACCGCCCAGGGCTGGAAGATCGTCCGCGACACCCCCGATCTGGCGACGCGCCTGGCCAATCCGAAGGTCGTGCGGCTGAACTGGGACGAGGGCGACAGCATCGCCAGCAAGACGCCGATGGACGGCCCGGCGGCCGCGGCGGTGGCGGCCTCTATCCAGCGCACGCGCGGCGAGCCGGTGCTGAAGGTGCCGCTGGTCGGCGCCAGCTCGGGCATGGCCGAGATCGTCAACACCCTGCAGGCGCCGATGGTCGGCGTCAGCATCGCCAACTACGACGACAACCAGCACGCCGCGAACGAGAACCTGACCCTGGGCTCGCTGTGGGGCGGCATCGAGGTCTACGCCGGTCTGCTCTCGGATCTGAGCTGGTAGCGGATGGGACGAACGGGAGTGGCTATGGTCCAGCTCCCCAGCGTGGACGATCTGTGAGGCCCCAATGACTCCCGTTCACCCCGCCCCGGAGCCCGACGACCGGCACGGCCTGTTCCAGGACGCGCTGGCCGACTGGACCAACGACGACGTGCTGCAGACCAAGGAGGCGCGGACGGCGCTGGGGGCCAAGCATCCGGCGGGCCTGCGGGTGCTGGACTGGCCCGAGCTGCGGGCGCTGTTCGCCAAGTACGACCCGCCCGCCACCCGGCATGGGCGGCGCGACCGGCGCTTCGGCCTGGTGTCGGTGGGGCTCGCGACGCTGGGGTTGGTGCTGGCGCTGCTGGCGCCCCTGGCCATCGGCGCCGAGCGCTACATGGAGATGGTCGCCGCCGCCCTGACCCTGGCGGGCCTGGGGCTGATGGCGTTCCACGAGTTCGGCGCGCGGGTGAAGGCGCGCTGGCTGGGACAGCGTTTCGGCGCCGAGCGGGTGCGGGGCCTCTATTTCCAGGCGGTGGCGAACAACCTGAACCTGGTGGCGCGGGCCATGGCCAACGACGCGGCGCTGGGCGAGTGGAAGGTGGTGCGAGGGCGGCTGCTGTCCTACCTGCCCAAGCCCGAGGACCTGCCGGGCCAGGTGCCGAAGCTGGCGGAACCGCCCAGCGACGACGAGACCTGGGTGCTGCCCGCATGGTCCAAGCCGCCGCCGGCGCCCGAGCCGTCGCCGGAGATGGACCTGCTGCTGTCGCTGCTTCGCGGCCAGCGGCTGGACGGCCAGGTGGACTATGTGCAGCGCAAGCTGAGCGCGTCGCTGGGCGCGCCGGGCCGGCGGGCGGCGGTGGTGCGGGGCTTGGGCAAGGCGCTGCTGGCCGCCGCGGCGATGACGGCGGTGATCGCCGGCGTGCTGCTGGCGACCGGCAAGACCGTGGCCGACACCGACGTGCAACTGGCCCTGGCCGTGACCATCGGGGCGATCGTCGCGACGCTGGCGCTGCGGGTGGTGAACGACGACCGGCTGCTGGCCGGAGACGCGGGGCGGTACGCGGCCTATTTCGCGGCGGTGTCGGCGGCGCGGACGCGGTTCGACCGGGGCGACCTGGCCGAGAAACTGGCCGCCCTGCGCGAGATGGAGATGGTAGCCTATCGCGACCTGCGCGCGTTCGTCGCCGCCCGCTGGCGGGTGCGCTAACCCAGCCCGAAGATCGCCAAGGCGATCAGCACGCTCAGCACGACACCGATGGCGAAAAACTTCAGCGCCAGGCCGAACGCCCGGAGGCCGCCGATCGCCAGTTGGGTGCGGAACCAGTTCGTCTCCGCCGCGAGATACCAGATCAGCCCCGCGATGATCAGGCCGCCCGCCGCCACCTGGACCGCGACGAGCGGAGAGTGCCGCAGGCTGACGCCTGCCGAGGTGAACAGCGCCAACGGCGTGGCGTAGTAGCACTGCAGGTAGAACGGCCGCCGCAGCACCTTGCGGTTCAGCGGCTTGCCCTGGCGCCGCAGCAGGCCCTGGGCCATCAGCAGCGGGAACAGGCTGAAGATTATGGTCCGGAAGATCAGCAGGTTGTTGTCCGACGCCATGATCGCTTTGCCCAGATCCGTGGTCGCCGCCGCCGCCGTATTGGCGTGCATCCCCAGCTCCAGCGCATGCGCCAGCAGCAGGGACAGGATCAGAAACAGCGGCGGGCTCACCAGGTCGATGAACTGGTCGTCCTCGCGCGCATTGAGCTCGGCCTCGGTCTGGATGACCATGCGGGCGGGATGACGGACGACGCGCCACAGGGTGCTCGGATAGAGCAGCAGCCAGGTCATCACCTCGTAGAGGAACTCTTCGAGCGACCGGAAGAAACGCAGCAGATCCATGTGCGGCCCATTTGCCGGGGCATGGGTCTCCGGCGCAAGGGCCGGCGCTAAACCCGACGGCGCCGGACGTCCTTGAGGATCTCGGCCGCGGCGTTGTGGCCGGGCGCGCCGGTGACGCCGCCGCCGGGGTGCGTGCCCGCCCCGCACTGGTAGAGGCCCTTCACCGGGGTGCGGTAGTCGCCGGCGCCCAGGACCGGGCGGGCGCTGAACAGCTGATCCAGGCTGAGGCGGCCGTGCATGATGTCGCCGTTGACCAGGCCGAAGGTGCGCTCCAGGTCGAGGGGGCTGAGCACCTGGCGGCCGATGACGGATTTCGCGAAGCCGGGGGCGTGCTGCTCGACCGTGGCGATCATCAGGTCGGCGACCTCGTCGCGGTGGTCGTCCCAGGCGCGGCCGCCGGACAGCTCCGGGGCCACGTGCTGGCAGAACAGGCTGGCGACGTGCTGGCCGGCGGGGGCCAGGCTGTCGTCCAGGGTCGACGGGATCAGCACCTCGACGATGGGCGCCTTCGACCAGCCATGGGCGCGGCAGTCGTCGTAGGCGCGCTCCATATAGGCCATGGTGGGCGCGATGATGATGCCGCCGGTCATGTGGTCGCCGGGTCCGGGCGCGACCGTGAAGCTGGGCAACTCGCTGAGCGCCACGTTCATCCGGAAGGTGGCCGAGCCGGAGCGGTAGCGGGCGATCCGCTCCACGAAGTCGGCGGGCTGGACGCCCGGATCGACCAGTGTCTGGAACAGCAGTTGCGGGTGCAGGTTGGAGACCACGGCGCGGGCCTTCAGCACCTCGCCGGTCGCGGTGACGACGCCGGTGGCGCGGCCCTTCTCGGTCAGCACCTCCGACACGGTGACGTCCGTCCGCAGCTCGACGCCGCGCTCGCGGCAGCAGGCCGCCATGGCCTGGCTGATCGCGCCCATGCCGCCGATGGCGTGGCCCCAGGCGCCCTTCTTGCCGTTCACCTCGCCGAACACGTGGTGCAGCAGGACGTAGGCCGAGCCGGGCGTGTAGGGGCTGGCGTAGTTGCCCACGACCCCGTCGAAGCCGTAGGCGGCCTTGATCGGGTCGCTCTCGAACCAGCCGTCCAGCCACTCGCCGGCCGACTGGGAGAACAGCGCCAGCAGGTCGCGCTTGGCGGTCATGTCCAGGCGCGCGAGCTTACGGCCGATGACGGCGCTCTTGATCAGCTCGGGGATCGCCTCTTTGAGCCCGCCTTCGACCAGGTTCGGCGGCGTCTGGATCACCAGGTCGCGCAGCACGTCGGCGATGGCGTCCAGGCGGTTCCAGTAGGCGGGCAGCCGCTCGGCGTCCTTTTGCGAGAAGCGGGCGGTCTCGGACTGGGTGCGGCCCTCGCCGACGAAGAAGTGGTCGCCGTCCAGGGGCAGGAAGTTGGCCATCTTCCGCTCGACCACCTTCAGGCCGTGGCGGGGCAGCTCCAGGTCGGCGATCACCTTGGGGTTCAGCAGCGAGACCGTGTAGCTGGCCACGGAGTTGCGGAAGCCGGGGTGGAATTCCTCGGTCACGGCCGCCCCGCCCAGCACGCTCCGGCGCTCCAGCACGGTGACCTTGAGGCCGGTGGCGGCGAGGTAGGCGGCGCAGGTTAGCCCGTTGTGGCCGCCGCCGATGATGATCACGTCCGTCGTCATGCCGTTGGATTGGCACGGGGATGGGCGGAACCGCAACCGCTCCGGGTTGTTCCGCCCGCATGACCCGCCTGAGTATCCGCCACGAGACCTTCTACACCTACGAGCGCCCCGTCTCGTTCGCGACCCACCGACTGCTGCTGCGGCCCCGGGACACCCACGCGATCCGGGTGGTCGATGCCGTCATGACCCTGTCGCCGCGGGGCGAGACGCGCTGGATCTACGACGCGCTGGGCAATTCGGTGTGCTGCTTCACGCCCCAGGGCCCGTCGACCACCCTGTCCATCACCAGCGAACTGGTGATCGAGCGCTATCCGGCCGACCTGGCGGACCTGGAGATCGAGGACCCGCAGACGGCGACGCCGATCGTGTACACGCCCGTCGACCGGGCGGTGCTGGCGCCGTTCCTTGAGCCGGCTACCGCGGACGCCGACGGCGACCTGCTGAAGTGGCTGCGCAACCACATCGGCGGGGCGCACGAGCCGGCGCTGGAGTTCCTGCTACGGCTGAACCAGACGATCCACGACACCTTCGAATACCAGGGCCGCGACCTGGGGGCGGCGCAGGAGCCGTCGCACACGGTGAAGCTGGGCGCCGGCACCTGCCGCGACTTCGCCTGGCTCATGGTGGAGGCGCTGCGGCGGCTGGGCTACGCGGCGCGGTTCGTCACCGGCTATCTCTATTCACCCGCCCACAGCGCCATGCGCGGCGCGGGCGCGACCCACGCCTGGTGCGAGGTGTTCCTGCCCGACCTGGGCTGGACCGAGTTCGATCCCACCAACGCCCTCGCCGAGAGCGGCGACCTGATCCCGGTGGCCATGGCGCGGACGCCGCAGGAAGCCGCACCGATCAGCGGCTCGATCTACGGCGACCCGGGCGCGACCAACCTCAGCGTTCACGTGGATGTGCGGCCGGTCGGCTCGCTTCAGGCCGCCGCGTGAGTCATGAGTGACGCAGACGACAGGGAGGACACGCCCATGACCCGCGGCTTGCAGCAGCAAGGTCAGGCGCTGGCCTATCCGTTCATGAAGGTCTGCGCGACGCCGCAGCACGGCCAGAAGGCCGCCGAAAAGCCCCTGCCCGTCCGCGAGCCTCGCAGCTATAAGCCGCGTCCGGGACACTGATCCGCCCGTATAGCCCGCCAGGCTGGCGCGTGGGGCGCTTGAGGACGTTTGACATGAGCCTTGGACTTGGACGGCGCGAGCTGATCGTGGCGGGCGTGGGCCTGCTGATCCCCGGAACCGCGCTGGCGGCGCCCAACCGCCTGGCGTTCCAGGTCTTCCGCAACGGGACCAAGGTGGGCGAACACCAGATGAGCTTCACCGGCGACGACGACAACCGCACGGTCGTCACCGACGTCGACATGGTGGTGAAGGTCGGCCCGGTCCCGGTCTACAAGTACAAGCACAACGCCACCGAGCGCTGGGCCGGCGGCAAATGGTCCAGCATCGAGGCAAACACCAACGGCAACGGCAAGATCCAGAAGGTCTCGGCCAAGGCCATGCCGGGCTTCGTACAGATCACCGGTCCGAAGGGCGCCATCCGCGCGCCGGCCGACACCGTGCCTTTCAGCCACTGGAACCAGGCCAGCTTCGGCAAGCCGCTGTTCAACCAGCAGGAAGGCAAGCTGCTGAAGGTGACCTGCACAAAGGTGAAGACCGGCCACTGGCAGGTGCGCGGCGAAGCCGAGATCGACGACTATTACGACGCCTCGGGCAACTGGCTGGCGCTGCAGGGCAAGCTCGAGGACGGCTCGAAGATGGAGTACCGGCGGGTCTAGGAAGCGCCCGGGCGCGATGACCTAAGTCCGTTATTGGCGCAACGCCGACGCGACCGGGATTCGACCTGCCGTCTCAAACTGCATCGGAAAATCCCTTGCAGGTTGATCCGCGCCGGCCGCCTCATTGACCGTCCGAAGCCGCCGTGATCCGAGGCGTCGAAGCGTAAAAACTCGGGTTGGGCAAATGAATATCAAGCACCTTCTGGGCGCCAGCGCCCTGGCGGCGTCCATCGCGCTGGGAGCCGTGGGAAGCGCGAGCGCCCTCGTTTACGAGCAGCTTTACACGGGTACGGTCGCGCTCGCGGTCGACGGCGGCCTGTTCGGCGGCCTCTCCGGCGGTGAAGCGTTCACGGTCAGATTCGTGACGGACACAGACCTAGGCTCGGGGATCGTCGATGGCCCGGACGGCCAGACCATCGAGGGCGGATCCATCAGCGGCGCATCCGCCCCGGTGACGGCGTTCATCACCATCAACGGCTATACCGAGAGCTTCATCGACAACATCGTGCAATCGCGTTCGCAGATCTTCTCCAGCGGCGGTCAACTCGATGTAGCCAATTCGGTTGTGTACCAGGCGAGCGGCGTGGGCGAGCTCAACATCCTGGCCGGCGCCGCCGGCGTCGGCTCGGGACTGCCCGCGACGTTCGGACAATCCTACGCGCTGTCGTCTCCATTGCAGTCTCCGACGTACCTGATCGTGCTCGGGACACTCAACGACCGGGGCGTCTATTTTGAGATGACGGTCACATCGGCCTCGGGCGGTGTGATCTCGGCCGTGCCGGAGCCCGCCACCTGGGCGCTGATGATGTCCGGCTTCGCCGTGCTCGGCGGCGCCCTGCGGGTGAACCGTGGCCGGCAACACGTGACCGCCTAGGCGCGGTCCGGGCAAGCCGGGGTCCCCGCCTGCGCGGGGATGAGGCCCTATGCCGGCTTCGACTGGAGTTCGGCGCGGATGCTGCGGGCGGCCAGCAGGTAGTGCAGCGAGGCCCACCAGAACAGCGTCACGATCACCACCAGGGCGTTGCGGATGCCGACGGCCGAGGCCACGCGGCAGGCCTCGGTCAGGTCCGCCGCACCGCCGTCCGCCGAGCAGGCGGCGTAGTCGCCGAGCGTGAAGGCCCGGGCCGCGAACAGGTCGCTGAGCCAGCCGGTGACGACCGGGCCGGTGGTCATGCCGACCAGGCTCATCACCACCGAAAGCAGCGCGGTCGCCGAGGCCCGCATGCGCGGCTCGACCAGATTGTGGGTCACGGCGAAGGTCGGGCCGAAATAGACGCCCGAGAACAGGCCCGGCAGGATCAGCACCAGGATGGCGGCGATCCACTGGGTCTGGAGGAAGCCGGCAATGTACGCCGGCGCCGCCAGCGCCATGCCGATCGCCGGCGCCCAGGCGTACCAGCGCAGGTCGCGCTTCACGAGGCGGTCGGTGATGAAGCCGCCCGCCAGGTAGCCGCCGGCCAGCGAGATCGAGTTGACGATGACGAAGGCGAAGGCGGCGGTCGTGTAGTCGACGTTGAACGTCCGCACCAGGAACGGGTGCAGGAAGCTCATGCCGCTGAAGCCGACGAAGTTGATGATCACGGCGGCGATCAGGAAGTGGCGGAAGGTGCGGCTGGCGCCGAGGCGCGTCAGCACCGCGCTCAACGGCGGCGGCGCGCCCTGGTCGCGGCGGCCTTCCGAGAAGCCTCGCGGCGGCTCCTTCAGGGTCAGCCAGGCGATCAGCGCGATGACCAGGCCCGGCGCGCCGACGATCAGGAATGCCGCGCGCCAGCCGAACTGCTGCGCCACGACCGCCCCGCCCAGGCCGCCGATGATGATGCCCAGCGGCGTGGCCAGGCCCAGGATGCTGAACACCGAAGCCCGCTTCTCCGGCGGATAGTAGTCCGACAGCAGCGACTGCGACGGCGCTCCGGCGCCCGCCTCGCCCACGCCGACCCCGATCCGGGCCAGCAGCAGGTGGGTGAACGAGTTGGCGAACCCGCTGAGCGCGGTCATCGCCGACCAGACGGCGACCGCGATGCTGATGATCGCCACCCGGCTGCGATGCTCGGCCAGCCGCGCGACCGGAATGGCCAGGAGGCCGTACAGGACGGCGAACGCCGCCCCGCCCAGCAGGCCCAGCTGAAGGTCCGAGACCTTCAGGTCGTCCTTGATCGCCTGCCCCACCGTGTTGAGGATCGAACGGTCGATGAAGGCTACCGTCGAGATGGCCACCAGGACGATCAGCGCCCAGCGGCGGTCGGCCGGCGTGGGATCGCGGTCAGAGCTGGGCGAGCGCGGCATCTAGAACTTGTAGCCCACGTCGAGCCCCCAGGTCCGCGGCGGCTGGTAGATGCGCAGGTTGCCCAGCGCGCCCAGGCCGAAGGTGTTGTTGATCACCTTCTTGTCGGTGAGGTTCTTGCCCCACAACGCCACCCGCCAACCTTGGGCGCCGGCGATGGCGATCGTCGCGTCGTAGAGGGTGTTGGCCGGGCGGACCTGGACGTTGGAGGTCCGGTTCAAGGCGCCGCCCGAGGTGTAGATGTCGTCCATGTAGACGGCGTTCGCGGCGAAGGTGAGCACGCCGAACTGCAGGTCGCGGGTGTAGTTCACCCCGACGCTGCCCGACCATTCCGGCGCGTACGACAGCGGCAGGTCGCTGTTGTCGGTGGGGTTGGCGATCCCGTCGCTGGTGAAGTCGGTGAAGTTCGAGACGAAGCGGGCGTCCAGATAGGAGGCGTTGGCGTTGATCCGCCAGCCGCCGCCGACCACCCAAAGGGCCTCGGCTTCGACGCCGTCGAACCTGGCCTTGCCGGCGTTGGTGACGATCGACTCGTAGACCCCGGCCGTGGTCAGCCCCTGGGTGCCGACCTGCATGTCCTTGTAGGTGCTGTGGAAGACGGCGCCGTTCAGCCGCAGGCGGCGATCGAACAGCTCGGTCTTCACGCCGGCTTCAAAGCTTTCCACCGTCTCGGCGTCGTACGGGCCAGCCGAGGTGAAGGAGGCGGCGCGGCCGTTGTAGCCCCCGCTGCGGAAGCCCTTCGACCAGCTGGCGTAGGCCATGACGTCGTCATTGAACTTGTAGTTCGCGCCGACCTTCGGGGAGAAGTTGTCCCAGTGGTCCTTGTAGGTCCGGCCGGCCGGGAAGAAGAGCGGCTGGTTGAAGAAGGTCTTCTTCTCGTAGCTGTAGCGGCCGCCCGCCGTCAGGGTCAGCTGTTCCGACAGGTGATAGTCGGCCTGGCCGAACAGCGCGTAGGCGACGTTCTTCTGGCTGGCGAGCTGGGCCGGCGTGGCCGCGCCGTAGATGGCGCCGCCCTGGGCGTTGGTGATGTCGTAGTTCTGGTTCAGGTAATAGGCGCCCACCACGTAGTCGAGCTTGCCGCCGCCGTCCGAGGCCAGCCGGACTTCCTGGCTGAACTGCTCGTGGGTCTGGTCGCGATAGGCGTAGAAGAAGTTGACCGGGCTGGCGTCGTAGTCGCTCTGCACCTGGTCGTCGAACTTGCGGTAGCCCGTCACGCTGGTGAGCGTGCCGAGGCCGGTGTGCCAGTTGGCGGAGAACGCCGCCCCCCAGGTGTCCACCCGCGCGAAGATCGGGGTGTTGCCGTAGACCGTGTAGGGGTCCTTGGGGTTCGAATTGCCCGCCGGGAACAGCGGCGTCGCCGTGCCGGTGTCGGGGCTGAAGTTGTAATAGACGTTGCCCGGCAGGGCGGCGTTGCGGAACGGCGCGCCCGAACCGCGCTCGCGATCCCCATCCACCACCAGCGAGGCATCGAACGTGTCGCTGGGCTTGAAGCTGAAGGTGATCCGGCCGGACAGCGTCTCGTTGTTCCCCTGGCGCTTGTTCAGGGTCACGTTGCGCGTGTAGCCGTCGTAGTCCTTGTAGAGACCGGAGACCCGGATGGCGAAGACGTCGCTGACGGGCAAGTTCAGCGCCACGCGCGCCTCGCGCCGCCCGTGGTCGCCCACCGTGCCTTGAACCTCGCCGCTGAAGGGGTCGCCGGGACGGGCCTGTTTGGTGCGGACGCTGACCACGCCGCCGATGGTGTTGCGGCCGTAGAGCGTGCCCTGGGGCCCGCGCAGAATCTCGACGGACTCGATGTCGAAGAAGTCCTGCAGGGCGCCGCTGTTGCGGGCCAGGTAGACGCCGTTCATCTCGACGCCGACCGCCGGCTCGAAGGTGGACTCCACGTCCGCGAAGCCGAGGCCGCGGATGTAGAAGGCGCTGGCGTAGGGATAGGCGCCGACCGGCGCCAGGACCACGTTGGGGACCTTGGCGCTGAGGTCGGTCAGGCTCTGGACCGACTGGGCCTGAAGCTGCTCGCTGCCGAAGGCGGAGACGGCCAGCGGCACGTCCTGAAGCTTCTGCTCGCGCTTCTGGGCGGTGACGACCACCTCGCCCACCTGGTTGGCGTCGGCCTCGTCGGCGGCGACGGCGGGCGTGGTCAGGGCGACGCCAAGCGCGAGGCCGGCCGCGGACGCAAAGAGTCGATGGGTCGCCGTGCGGCGCATGGTCAGTCCTCCCGAAATTCTTGTCGTTATGGCCGTCTGGGCCTTGCGCCCTGGGTGCGGGCGCTGGCCTGTTTTTGTCAATCCGGCTGACAACTTTCGGGACTACTTCGTCATCTAAGCTGACAATACTGCCACAGATAACGCAACGGTACGGGACCGCGGCTCAAGCGCCTTTAGGCAGAGCCCTGGGCCAGGTGGTGGGCGCGTCGCCCCAGTCCTCGCGGAACGCCTTGATCAGGTTGTCGACGTTGCGCGAGCCGATCCGCTGGCGCAGTTCGGCGGTCAGGGCGGCGACGGCGTCGTCGGCGTCGCGGCCCATGGCGGCGCCCTTCTCGCTGACCAGGACGACCCAGGCCCGGCCGTCCTCCTCGTCGTCGCGCAGTTCGACCATGCCCAGCTTGACCATCTGCATGATCGTGGTGTGGACCGACTGGCGGCTGAGCCCCAGGTTGCGGGCGATGTCGGAGGGCTTCTTCACCCCCACCACCACATTGGCCATCACCATCGATTGGGAGCGCGTCACCTGATCCCAGCCGCGGGCCTGGAGATAGCTCTGCAGCCCGTCGTCGAACCAGAAGAACGCGTTCATCAGGGGGACGAGAAGGGTGTCGGCGGCGATCATGGGACTCAGGCGGTTCGAGGCAGGCGGGCTGTCACAGTAGGTGTGACGCGACCTGCGTCAACGCGCTTCGCCTGACGCCCGATGGGTCGATTTAATCAGTTTGGTTGACGAATTTCACGCAGCCGTCCAGCCTTGAGGCGGGATTGGGAGCGCCACGGCGCCGGAGAGTCGAATGCGAACCACGGGCATCAACCACATGGCGCTGGTCTGCCGCGACATGGTCGAGACGGTCGATTTCTACACCCGCGTGCTGGACATGCCGCTGGTGAAGACGGTGGCGCTGCCCGACGGCGGACAGCACTTCTTCTTCGACTGCGGCGGCGGGGCGGCGGTGGCGTTCTTCTGGTGGCCGGAGACCCCGGCGGCGGCGCCCGGCGTCGCCTCGGTGAAGAAATTCCCCGAGGAGTCCAAGACCGCGGTGGGGTCGATGAACCACCTGGCGTTCAATGTGGCCGAGGGTGAGCTTTCGGCCTGCCTGACCCGGCTGCAGGAGGCCGGCGTGCCGCACATTCCGGTGGTGGTGAACCACGACGACAGCCTGATGGGCGTGGCCGGCGAGATGCACGAGGGCGTGTTCGTGCGCTCGGTCTACTTCACCGACCCCAACGGGATCATGATGGAGTTCGCCGCCTCCACGAAGGTGTTCGACGCGGCGGACGTGCGTCACGCGCCGCAGGGCGCCACCGTCGAGGTTTAGCCACGGCGTTGCGCACGGCCCGCGGGCGTGCGTAACTCCAGTCATGTGCACGACAGAGCGCCTCCGCGACTGACTTGAAGTCCGCCGAGCCCCGGGCTCCGCCGCCATATGCGGCCGAACCCTCGCGCCCCTGTTGCACAGGCCTTCCTCTCCATGAGCTTCTTCGGCAACGACGCGATCAACCGCGTCAATCTCCACACCGGCGTCCAGGCCCTGGCCCAGGGCGCGGGCGGCGTGTTCGTGCTGGTCTTCCTGTTGCGGGCGGGGGTGTCGGCCCCGCTGGTGCTGTGCTCGATGGCGGCGCTGAACGCCGGACGGTTCCTGTTGCGCCCCTTGGTGCTGCCGTTCGCGCGGCGTTTCGGCCTTCGAACCACGCTGATCCTGGGCACGGTGCTGGAGGCGGCGATCTTCCCGATCCTGCCGCTGGTGCACGGCGTGGACATGGCCTTCTTCGCCATGCTTCTGGTCGGGCCGGTCGGCAGCGTCCTCTACTGGACCGCCTATCACGCTTATTTCGCCAGCCTGGGCGATGACGAGCATCGCGGCGGCCAGGTCGGCGCGCGAGAAGCGCTGAGGGCCGTCGTCGGCGTCGCCGCTCCGCTGCTGGGCGGCTGGACGCTGGTCCTGGGCGGACCCTGGCTGGCATTCCTGATCGCCGCGGCCATCCAGGCCACCGCCGCCCTCCCCCTCCTGGGCGCGCCCAGGATCGCAGTGGCCGAGGAAGCCCCGGGTAGTTTCCGGGCGTCGTGGATGGGCATGGGCCTGATGACCTGCGACGGCATCTTCGCCGGCGGCTACCATTATGTCTGGCAGATCGCGCTGTTCATCTCCCTGGGCGAGAGCTTCACGGCCTATGGCGGGGCGATGGCGCTGGCGGCGCTGGTCGGCGCGGCGTTCAGCCTGCTGGTCGGCCGCCACATCGACGCCGGCGGGGGACGCGCCGCCGCGGTCGTCGCCTTTGTCGTGATGATCGCCGTGCTGGCGTTCCGCGCCTTCAGCCTCGGCGACCCCTGGCTGGCGGTGACGGCCAACGCCCTGGGCGCCCTGGTCGAGGCGCTATGGATCCCGGCGCTGATGGCGCCGGTCTACACCCTGTCCAAGGCCTCGCCCTGTCCGCTGCGGTTCAGCGTTGCGACGGAGGCTGGCTGGGATCTCGGGTGTGCGGGCGCCTGCCTGGTGGGCGCAGCCGTCATCGCCATCGATCACACCTTTGCCGCCCCGATCCTGGTCGGCCTGGTCGGAGCCGTGGCGGCCTTCGCCCTGCTCTGGCGAAACTACGCGGCGGGTTCGGGGCCGGCGGCGCGCTCGACATAGGCCTCGAAGGCGTCGCGGGCGCGGCCGAGGCAGCCGTCGACCGGGGCGACGGCGAGGATGCCGTCGAAGGTCTTCAGATCGGCCGCCGGGCAGACCTGGTCCAGCTTGGGCGCGGCGCGGCGCACCCGGGGCGGCGCCAGCAGGAGCTTCACCACCGCCATGCGCTGGTCGTCGACGCTGGCCAGCTGGCGGCGTGGCACCGTCTGGGCGGCCGCGCCGCCGGCCAGGCGCTTCACGTTGCCGGCGGGATCGATCACCACGATGGACTTGCCCGGCGCGACCTGGATCGCCTGGCCGCCGGCATATTCCTGACCACGCGGAATGGCCGGATCGTTGGAGGTGACGACCACGAAGTCCGCGGCGTGAGCCGCGCCGGCGATCCCCGCCAGCAACAGCCCCATCAGAACCCTGCGCATCCGTCCCTCCCCGTTCGTCGCCCGGACGGTGGGGACACGCGGCGCCCGGCGTCAAGCGAACGCCCCCGTCGCGTGTGGCGGGTTAGCCGTTGCGCCCCCGGCAAATCCCCCTAGCATTGCCGGCGGACGGTCGCATTTCGGACCGGACCTTCGAAAATTCCATCGTGTGAGGGAGCCGTGGAGGCGGGCGTGTAGAACCCGCCGCGTCACGGGCTGTAGTTTGGACGCCAAGCTGGACGAAAGCGAAGACGGGACCCTGGTCGCCGCCCAGGACGCCGGGGACGACCTGGCCGAGCGCGAGGCCGCGTACGAGAAGTTCGTCTGGGACAATCTGAAGCGCAACTACCTCGGCAACTACCTGCACGGCATGCTGGGCATGACCGGCTTCCGGCTGATCAACGCCCCGACCTTCCTGCCCGCCTACCTGCTGTCGGTCTCCGGCTCGAACGTGATCGTCGGCCTGGGCCTGGCGCTGCAGCAACTGGGCGGGGTGATCTCGCCGATCTTCGGGGCCACCAAGGTCGAGCACCGGACCAAGGTGATGCCCGCCGCCGTCTGGATGGGCAGCCTGGGGCGCCTGGCGATCCTCGGCATGGCGCTTTCTGGATGGCTTCTAAAGGGGTCCGCGCTGGTCTGGGCCTTACTCTTCTTCATCCTCATGTTCGGCATCTTCATGGGCGCCCAGCGCGTCGTGTTCAGCCTGCTGATGTCGAAGGTGATCCCGATCAGTCGACGCGGTCGGTTGCAGGCGTGGCGCAACGCCACCGGCGGCGCGATCGCTGCGGTGCTAGCCGGCCTAGCTGGCGTTTACCTCATCAAGCCTAACGCCTTCGGGAACGGATATTCGACGACCTTCGTGCTGGCGTTCATTCTGACCAGCGCCGGGCTCTGGGCGCTGCAGATCCTGCTGAAGGAGCCCGAGCCGCCGACCACCCGGGCGCAGGCGCGGTTCCGCGACCGGCTGCGCGAGTTCCCGGCGCTGATCGCCCAGGACCGGGCCTACGGCTTCTTCCTGGTGGTGCAGATGCTGGCGACCTCGGCCCGCATCGCGACGCCGTTCTACATCCTCTACGTCGGCAAGGTGGTGGGGACGGACGGGGCGACCCTGGGCCTGCTGTCGTTCGCGTTCCTGGGTGCGGACACGGTGTCCAACCTGCTGTGGGGCTACATGGGCGACAAGACCGGCTTCCGCGCCGTGCTGGTGATCTCGCTGATCGGCTGGGTCGCGGCGACGATCATGCTGCTGAACCTGCACACGCCGATCCCGATCTTCGCGGCCTTCGCCCTGCTGGGCGCCTCGCTCAGCGGCTACATGATGGCCTCGCAGACCATGATCCTGGAGTTCGGCGACCGCGACGACCTGCCGATGCGCATCGCCATCTCGGCCACGGCGGAAAGCATCACCGCCACCGCCGGCCCGCTGATCGGCGGCATCGTGGCCGAGGTCTATGGGTACAACGTGGTGTTCCTGGCCTCGCTGGGCTTCCTGGCCTCGGCGTTCGTGATCCTGATCCTGGCGGTGCAGGATCCCCGCCGGCGCATGGCCAAGCGCTAGGTTCCGGCGCGGGAACCCGAACGCGAAATCCGCATTTTCCGCTTGGGGGTTCCGTGTCTCGATGGGTGGGGCCCGTGCAGAAGGCTCCTTGATGACTGCAATTCCGGCGTATGACGCGCCCCAGGCCGCCACCGGTATCCAGGGCCTGGACGACATCCTGGCCGGCGGGCTGGCGCGCGACCGGGTGTTCCTGATCGAAGGCAGCCCGGGCGCCGGCAAGACGACCGCGGCGCTCAGCTTCCTGCGCGCGGGCGCGGCGCTGGGCGAGCGCACGCTCTACATCACCCTGTCGGAGACCGAGGCCGAGCTGCGGCACACGTCGCTGAGCCACGGCTGGGACCTGGCCGGCGTCGAGATCTTCGAACTGGTGCCGCCCGAGAACCTGCTGGACGAGCAACAGCAGCAGAGCCTGCTCTATTCCTCCGACCTGGAGCTGGGCGAGACGACGCGGCTGATCTTCGAGGCCGTGGAGAGCGCCAAGCCCTCACGTATCGTCATCGACAGCCTGTCGGAGATCCGCCTGCTGGCGCAGAGCTCGCTGCGTTACCGCCGCCAGGTGCTGGCGCTGAAGCACTACTTCGCCCGCAGCGGGGCCACGGTGCTGCTGCTGGACGACATGACCGCCGACACCCTGGACAAGACCGTGCACAGCGTCGCCCACGGCGTGATCCGGCTGGAGGAACTGGCGCCGGAGTACGGGGCCGAGCGCCGCCGCGTGCGGGTGGTGAAGTACCGGGGACGCAAGTTCCGCGGCGGCTACCACGACTTCACCATCAAGACGGGCGGGCTGGAGGTCTATCCGCGCCTGGTCTCGGGCGAGCATCGCACCAAGTTCGAACGCACCCAGCTGGGCAGCGGCATCGTGGGGCTGGACGGCCTGCTGGGCGGCGGTGTCGAGCGGGGGTCCAGTTGCCTGATCCTGGGGCCGGCCGGCACGGGCAAGTCGCTGCTGGCGATGAACTTCGCGATCTCGGCGGTGAAGCGCGGCGAGAAGGCGGCGCTGTTCATCTTCGACGAGGAGCTGGGCCTGCTGATCGACCGGTCGAAGGCGCTGGGTATCGACCTGGACGCGCTGATGAAGACCGGCGCGCTGATCGTCCAGCAGATCGACGCGGCGGAACTGTCGCCCGGCGAGTTCACGGCCCAGGTGCGGCACTGCATCGAGTCCGAGGGCGTCCGCACCGTGGTGCTGGACAGCCTGAACGGCTACCAGGCGGCCATGCCCGAGGAGCATTTCCTGCTCCTGCACATGCACGAGCTGCTGCAGTTCCTGAACCGCAAGGGCGCCACGACCTTCCTCACCGTCGCCCAGCACGGGCTGGTCGGCGACATGAAGGCGCCGGTGGATGTCACCTACCTGGCCGACACGGTGCTGCTGCTCCGCTACTTCGAGGCGGTGGGCGAGGTGCGGCGGGCGGTGTCGGTGATCAAGAAGCGGGCGGGACAACACGAGAAGACCATCCGCGAGTACCAGATCGGCGAGGACGGGCTGACCGTCGGCGAGCCGCTGACGAACTTCCAGGGGGTGCTGCGCGGCGTGCCCAACTTCGTCGGACCCGGCGCCGGGTTGCTGGGCGAGCGCAGCGCATGACGTTGCCGCCCTCGGCGTCATCGGAGCGGGCGCTGGTGCTGGCGCCGCTTGGGCGCGACGCGCAGATCGCGGCCAAGATCCTGGCCGAGGCGGGCATCGAGGCGACGGTCTGTGGGGATCTCGCCATGCTGATCGTCGAGATCCGGCGCGAAGCCGGCTTGGCCCTGATCGTCGAGGAGGCGCTGCACGACCAGGATTACGCCGCCCTGTCCCGCTGGATCGAGACGCAGCCGGCGTGGTCCGACTTCCCGATCGTGGTGCTGGCGCAGCGCGGCGGCGGACTGGAGCGCAACCCCGCGGCCGGGCGCTTCAGCCAGGTGCTGGGCAATGTGGTCTTCCTGGAGCGGCCGTTCCACCCGACGACCCTGGTCAGCGTGGTCGAGACCGCCCTGCGCGGCCGGCGGCGGCAGTATGAGGCCCGCGAGCGTCTGGAGACCCTGCGCGCGGCCGTGCAGCGGCAGCACAACGACCAGGTGCACCTGCGGCTGCTGATCAACGAGCTGAACCACCGGGTGAAGAACACCCTGGCCACCGTGCAGTCGATCGTGGCCCAGACCCTGCGCAGCGGCGGCGCGCCCGTGGCGACGCGCGACACCCTGACCGCGCGGATCGTGGCGCTGTCCAAGGCGCACGACGTGCTGACCGACGAGCAGTGGTCGGGCGCGGACCTGGCCCAGATCGCCGCGCAAGCCGCTCAGCCGTTCCGCCTGGGCCTGGGCGAAGAGCGGATCACGCTGAAGGGACCTCATGTGCGGGTGCCGCCGAAGACGGCCATCGCCGTGGCGCTGGCCCTGCACGAACTGGCCACCAACGCGGTGAAGTACGGCGCGCTCTCCACCTCCGAGGGCCAGGTCGATTTCACCTGGGACCTGATCGCGCGCGAGGATGGGCCCGACGAGCTGATCGCCACCTGGCGCGAGAGCGACGGGCCGCGTGTGACTCCGCCGACCCGCGCCGGATTCGGGACCCGGCTGATCGAGCGCGGCCTGGCCGCCGACCTGAACGGCGAGGTGAACATCGCCTATCCCGTGGACGGCGTGGTCTGCACGATCCGGGCGCGCCTGGATCCGGCCGACGACGCCGAGCCGCTGACCGTGCCGCCCCGCACGCGATCGCGCCGCACCGCGGCGTCGGGCGGATCGGCCGAGATGTCGGCGCCCGCCTGACGTCAGGTCCGCCAGGCGGCTTGAGTCGATTGCCCAGGTTTTCGGCGCCACTTGCTCAAGAAAACGGCGAAATGTCGGATGGGCGCCACCCCACTCCGGCGCCCATCCGATAAGCGGTTGGCCGGCCCATTGCGCGATGCCTATGCACGACCTGCCCGGCGCGTGGGCAAATCGCGGAAAACCGCGGGCGGCGCCGGCCAGGGGGTAGACGCATGGTCCGCGCAAGAGTGCTCGCCGCTTCGGCAATCGGGGTGGCGGCGTCCGGCCTGGCCACCGCCGCCTGGGCGCAAGGCGCGGGCCCCGTCGCCGACCCGGCGAACACCGCCTGGGTGCTGGCCGCCACGGCGCTGGTCCTGTTCATGACCCTGCCTGGCCTGGCGCTGTTCTACGCCGGCCTGGTGCGCGGCAAGAACGCGCTGTCGGTGATGATGCACTGCGTGGCCATCGCCTGCGCGGCGTCGGTGATCTGGCTGCTGGGCGGCTACAGCCTGGCGTTCTCGGGAACCGCGCCGCTGATCGGCGACCTGGCTAGGTTCGGCCTGCCGAACGCGCGGGCGGGCGTGGTGGGCACGCTGCCCGAGACGGTGTTCTTCGCCTTCCAGATGACCTTCGCGATCATCACGCCGGGCCTGATCGTCGGGGCCTATGTGGAGCGGATCCGGTTCGGCGCGGTGCTGATGTTCTCCGGCCTCTGGCTGCTGCTGGTCTATGCGCCGGTCTGCCATTGGATCTGGGGCGGCGGATGGCTGGCCCAGATGAAGGTGATGGACTACGCGGGCGGCCTGGTGGTCCACGCCACGGCGGGGATCTCGTCGCTGGTGGCGGTGGCGATGCTGGGTCCGCGCGATGGTTTCCCCAAGGAGCTGCACCCGCCGCACAATCCCGGCATGACCATGATGGGCGCCGGCATGCTGTGGGTCGGCTGGTATGGCTTCAACGCCGGCAGCGCGCTGGCGGCGGACGCGTCGGCGGGTTCGGCGCTGGTGGCCACGCATATGTCGGCGGCGACCGCCGGCCTGGTCTGGGCGGTGATCGAGAAGCTGAAGTTCGGCCGGGCCAGCATGATCGGCGTGGTGACCGGGGTGGTGGCGGGCCTGGCCACCGTGACGCCGGCGTCGGGCTTCGTGGGGCCGGTGGGCGGTATGATCCTGGGCGCCTTGGGCAGCCTGGTCTGTTTCCACGCCGTCGACATCGTCAAGCACCGGCTGAAGCTGGACGACAGCCTGGACGTCTTCGCCGTGCATGGCGTCGGCGGCCTGCTGGGCACGTTCCTTGTGGCGGGCCTGGCGTCCACGGCGCTGGGCGGCGCGGGCTATGCCGAAGGCATGGACGCGGGGCGGCAACTGGGCGTCCAGGCGCTGGGCGCGCTGGCGGTCTGCGCCTGGTCGGGGATCGCCTCGGCGGCCATCCTGCTGGTCTGCAAGGTCACCGTCGGCCTGCGCGCCACCCCGGAAGCCATCGAAGATGGCCTGGACCTCTCAAGCCACGGCGAGCGGGCCTACCAGAGCTGATCTAAGCCGCCGCGCGCTTTTCAGACGCGCCGACGATGCGGGCGCGGGCCATTTCGTTGGCGACTTCGTTGGTCGGGCGGCGCTCGCGCAGGGCCTGTTCCAGGACCTCCTCGAGGGTCAGGGCCAGGCGGTCCAGTTTCTGGTCGACCCAGGCGGGATCGAATGCCGCGCCCTGCTCCAGCGCGCGGATTTCGCCGGCCACGTTGATGATGCCGCCGCCGTTGATCACGTAGTCGGGGGCGTAGAGGATGCCGCGGTTGAACAGCTCGCGGCCGGTCTCGGCGTCGGCCAACTGGTTGTTGGCGCCGCCGGCGATGATCCGGGCCCGCAAGCGCGGCAGGGTGTCGAGGCTGACCGCGCCGCCCAGGGCGCAGGGGGCGAAGACGTCGACATCGGCGTCGAAAATGGCGCTCGGGGCCACCACCTGGGCGTCGGTGGCGGCGGCCACCCGGCGCAGGGCCTCGGTGTTCACATCCGTCAGCACCAGCTTGGCGCCAGCGGCGTGGAGCTTCTGCGCCAGATGGCCGCCCACGTTGCCGATGCCCTGGATCGCCACGCGCACGCCGTCCAGGTCGCGCTTCAGGGCGCGCTGGACGCAGAGGCGGACGCCTCGGAAGACGCCCTCGGCGGTGACCGGGCTGGGATCGCCCGAGGCCGCGTCATGGCCTTCCAGGCCAGCGACGTAGCGGGTGTTCCGGCGGGCGTGGGTGAGGTCGGCCACCGAGACGCCGACGTCCTCGGCGGTCCAGTACTTGCCGCCCAGGTCCTCGACCGCGCGGCCGAAGGCTTCGAACAGCGCCGGCGTCTTCTGGGTGCGGGCGTCGCCGATGATCACCGACTTGCCGCCGCCCAGCTCCAGGTCGGCCATGGCGTTCTTGTAGGACATGGCGCGCGACAGCTTCAGCGCGTCGTCAAGCGCCTCGGCGGCGCTGGCGTAGGGCCACATGCGGCAGCCGCCGGCGGCGGGGCCACGGGCGGTGGAGTGCACGGCGATGATGGCCTTGAGGCCGGTCTTCTCGTCCGAGAAGGCGTGGACGCCTTCATGTCCCTCGAAGGCCGGAGAATCGAACAAGGTCATGCCGTGAACTCTATGTCCTGGGGGAGGAATTTGGCGGGGAATACGCGCCTGCGGGGCATATCACAACCCCGCAGCGCGCCGCGACGCATCGGGCGTCCCGGCGTGCTTCGCGCTCGCGCCGGGGATCGGCGGCGCGCCGGACGGCAGCGGCGCCTGCGGATCGCGGATGAAGCTGAGCACGTCGGCGATCACCACCGCGCGCTGCTTGTCGCGGGTCAGCAGGTGGTGGCCGGCGGAATAGTAGGCCGTGCGGTCCGTGGGCGGCAGCCGCCTCACCGCCTTGAAGGCCGCGTTCTGAGGGATGATCTGGTCGTTGGCGCCATAGAGGTAGAACGTCGGCAGGCGATCCTCGCCGACATCCTTGGCCGCGCGGTCCATCAGGCGGACCAGACCGTAGAGGGTGTCGGAGCGCGCGCCCCAGATCATCAGCCGGTCGCGGCCCATGGCGATCAGTTCGTCGCGGTTGTCGGTGGGATAGATGCGGTCGGTCAGCCAGCGGGGCGGCGTGTAGACCTTGGCGCCGGTGAAGTTGGCGGCCAGCCACAGCAGGGTCTTGTTGGGCAGCGGCTGCGACTTGAACCCCCAGACGCCGGGGGACAGCAGCACCAGCCGGTCGGCGGCGGGCGGCCGGTCGGTGGCGAAGGCGGCGGCAGCCACCGAGCCGCCCATGCTCTCGCCCACCACCGTGATGACGGCGTTGGGATACCTGGCCCGCGCCAGGGCCGTGACCGTCCGCAGGTCGTCGATCAGCAGGTCGTCGCCGGCCCAGACGCCGCGCCCCGGCGAGCGGCCGAAGCCGCGCTGGTCGTAGGCGTAGGTGGTGATCCCCTGCGCGGCCCAGGCCTCGGCGGCGAAGTGGAAGGCGTTGGCGTAGTCGTTCATGCCGTGGGCGGCGACCACGACGGCCCAGGGTTCGCCCGCGGCCTCCCACTTGGACAGGCCCAGACGGGCGCCGTCGAAGCTGACCACGGCGTCGGTCTCGAAGTGGGCGCCCTGGAACCCCGCCGGCGGCGTGCCCGCGTGCTGGATCATCAGCGGCGTGCAGGCCGACAGGGCGAACAGCAGGAAGACGAGGGCGAGGCGCTTCATGTCGGGCGGGACTATAGCCCGAGCCGATTAATCCTGTGAAAAGACCATTCCGCGCACGCCCGACTACGCGCCGGGGCAGTTGGCCTTCAGCGCGTTGATATGGGCGAGGTAATCGGCGCTCGGCGTCGGCCAGCCGGCGGGCCCGTCGCGGGAGGGCATCTCCTTGACCGCCGCCTTCGACAGGATGACGCAGTAGGACGCGCTCTCCGGATCGGTCGTGCTGGCGATCTCGTGGCAGGTATCGCAGGCCTCGCCGTCGGTGTTGGGCAAGGTGGTGGCGGGGGGATTTGTCCAACCCAGCGTATTCACCGGCGTATACCAACCCTTGAACTTGGTCACGAACGGCGGCCGAACCTGAAGGGGCGTCTTCGGGTGGATGATGAAGACATTCTCGCCCCGGTGACACATCACGCACTTGCCGCCGCCGATCAGGTCGGGGTCGGAGCCGTTCACCCAGTCGCGCTGGATGTCGGTCGTCGCGAGTTCCGCCGCCGTGAACGGCTCGCCCTCGCCGTTGTGGGGTCGGTTGTCCCAGAAGCAGGCCTTGCCCGTGGTCGCGCTCTGGCAGATGACGCCGAGGGTGACCTTGGTCTTGGCCGCGTCGTCCCAACGGGGCAGCGCGATACACGCGCCGGGGGCGTTGGGGTCGGCATAGGCGTAGACCTCGACCTCCAGCCCCAGTTCGAGGAAATTGAACTCCTGGGGCAACACGCCCTGGAGGACCCACTTGCCGCTTGTCCAGTTCGGCGGCAGCGGCACGCCCTCGGCCTGGCAACTCGCCGCGTAGGTCTGCGAGGGCGCGGCCAGCTTGTTCAGCCACCGCCCGGTCTCGGTCTGCAGACGGAGCGAAAGCGGGCTGAAGCCCAGCGCCTTGCTCACGTCGGCCTCGGCGGCTTCCGGCTTGAAGCCCAGGCCCCGCGCCCGCGCCCGGAGGTATTCCACCTTCCAGCCATAGGTCTCCTGCACGGCGGTCGGCGCCGCTCGCAGCACCTGATCGACCATCGCCCCCTTCAGCACGAAGGCGGCGGATGGCGAGAGCGCCTTCTTCTTCGTCAACGCGCCCTGTGCCTCGCGCAGGAACTTGAGGTCAGGCTCCGCGGCCGGGGTTCCGGCCTTGGCGACGACGCTGTCCAGCATCTCCAGGACGGCCGCCTGGTCGAGCTTGATCGGCTTCAGGTCCTTGTCGACGGCCACGCCATGATAGACGTGGGCGATCTCGTCGATCGACCGTTCGGGCGGGGCCGCCAGCGTGCGCCCGGCCGCGAGAACGGCAAGCGACAGCGCCGCCACGGCGACCGCCATGCCGGCCAACCTCGCTCCAGCGCTGCCGCGAACGACGTCGAGAATGTTTCGTAACATGGCCGGCCCCCGCCACCCGCGCGCCTTGCGGCGCTTCGAAACGCAACTCTACGGAGAACAGATACCCGCGATCTTTGAAAGTCCAGCTTGTTTCGAAGCGGGCTTTTCCGCGAGCCGGACAGCGGCGCGCCTCTGTCCAGCGCGACTTAGTCCTCGGTGTTCGCCGGAGTGGGCGCGGGGTCGCCCTCTTGCGGCAGCCGCAGGCGGTAGACGCCCTTGAAGTCGTCGGGGTCGGCCGGCTTGTTGTGGCGCAGGATCACCAGCTTGCCCTGGCGGGCCAGGCCGCGCGCGACGGCGCGGACGTGGCCCAGGGTACGGCGCCAGCTCTCCGGGTCGATGGCGCGCGCGACATCCTCCGGCGAGACGGACTTGCCGGGCGGGACCTGGGCCAGGAGGTCGAGGATGGCGGT
The DNA here is from genome assembly GCA_018821435.1 of Alphaproteobacteria bacterium. Lineage (GTDB taxonomy): Bacteria > Pseudomonadota > Alphaproteobacteria > Caulobacterales > Caulobacteraceae > Phenylobacterium. Next base: position 163,642 of record JAHJME010000027.1, on the reverse strand, counting down.
TTCGACAGGATCGCTCACGGCCGGCTAACTCTCACCAACCGACGGCGCGGTCCACGCTTTTCCGTTTCCCCCGTTTCCGTTCCCCTGGCAGGCGAAGGCTTCGATGGGGTTCCCCTGCCGCGCGAACCGGCCCGCGTTCGTCGTCCGACGGGAGGGCTTCGTCGCGCGGCGGTTCGGTCCGACGGCGGCGCCGCGCTAGCGGTTTCGGCCTCAAAGCAAGGACCGAAAGATGAAGCACACTCTCCTGCTGGCCGGGGCCGCCCTGACGCTGGCGATGACCCATCCCGCCGCCGCCGCCACCAACCTGATCGTCAACGGCGATTTCAACGGTACGGGCAACTTCGCCGGCGAGTACATTACCATCACCGGTGACAACCCGCCCGCCGGCTTCGGCTGGAGCGTCACCGGCTCGGTCGACGTGTTCAAGACCGACAGCCGCTTCGGCGGCGACCCCGATCCGATCGGAGGCGATCCCTATGCGCTCGACCTCGTGGGGGTCGGGACGGAAGGAGGAATCTATCAACCGTTCTTCACCCAGGCCGGAAAGACCTATCGCCTGACCTTCGACTTCGCCAACAACCCCTTCATCGGCTCTGCGGCCATGCAGGTCGGCCTGCTCGGCGGCGGCGACTTCATCGTCAAGGAGGATGTGTTCCACAGCGGCTCCACCACCACCGCCATGGACTGGCAGACAATGTCGTTCGAGTTCACCGCGGTCGACGACATCAGCTTCGTATCGTTCAAGAATACTGCCGGTGCGTTCGCCGGCGGCATGTATCTCGACAACGTCAGCGTCGTAGACCTCAGCGAGAGCGGCGTCCCCGAACCCGCCACCTGGGCGCTGATGATCGCGGGCTTCGGCCTGGCCGGGACGGCGCTCCGTAGCCGTCGCCGGCTGGCGCCGACGGCCGTCTAGCTTTCACCCCGACAGCGAGACGGCCGAGGGCGTGACAGCCGAAAGTGTGCGCGGTTTCGGCGCCCGTCACGCCCTCACCTTTTGAAGCGGAGCCTTATGTCGAGGCACGCCTCGACATAAGGCTTGGGCCCCGGACCCCCGTCCGGGGCCTTTTCGCCGTTTAGCCGCCGCGCTTCATCGTCTCGCGGGCGATGATCACCTGCTGGATCTGGCTGGTGCCCTCGTAGATCCGGAAGATGCGGACGTCGCGGTAGAAGCGCTCGATCCCGTACTCGGCGATGTAGCCGGCGCCGCCGAAGATCTGCACCGCCTTGTCGGCCACGCGGCCGACCATCTCGGAGGCGAAGTACTTGGCCGCCGCGCCCTCCATGGTGACGTTCTGGCCCAGGTCGCGCTTGCGGGCGGTCTCCATGGTCAGCGCCCGAGCGGCCAGGGCTTCCGTCTTGCAATCCGCGATCATGCCCTGGACCAGCTGGAAGCCGCTCAGTGGCTGGCCGAACTGCTTGCGCTCGGCGGCGTAGGCGACGCTGTCGGCGATCAGCCGCTCGGCCACGCCGACGCAGAGAGCGGAGATGTGCAGACGCCCCTTGTCCAGCACCTGCATCGCCACCTTGAAGCCCTCGCCCTCCTGGCCGATCCGGTTCTCGGCGGGCACGCGGACGTTGTCGAAGATCACGTCGCAGACGTGGGCGCCCTGCTGGCCCATCTTCTTCTCGGGCTTGCCGACGCTGAGGCCCGGCAAGTCGCGCGGAACCAGGAAGGCCGAGACGCCGCCGGCCCCCGGCTTCGACGGATCGCTGCGCGCCATGACCGTGAAGAGGTCGGCCTTGTTGGCGTTGGTGATGTAGCGCTTGGCGCCGTTCAGGACGTAGTGGTCGCCGTCGCGGATCGCGCGGGTCTGGACCGCGGCGCTGTCGGAGCCGGCCTCGGGCTCGGTGAGCGCGAACGAGGTGATGATCTCACCCGAGGCGATGCCGGGCAGGTACTTCTGCTTCTGGGCCTCGGTGCCGAACATCACCAGCGCCTGGGAGCCGATGCCGACGTTGGTGCCGAAGGTGGAGCGGAACGCCGGGCTGGTGCGGCCCAGCTCGATCACCACTAGGCACTCTTCCTCCATGGTCAGTTCCAGGCCGCCGTAGGCCTCTGGGATCGACAAGCCGAACAGGCCCAGGCCCTTCATCTCCTCGACCACGTCCTGCGGCATGGCGTCGTCCTCGGCCACCTGGGCCTCCAGCGGACGCAGGCGTTCGGTGACGAAGCGGCGGACCGTGTCGATCAGCTGGTCGCGGGTCTCGGCGTCGAGCGCCATGTGGCAGTCCCCCTTATTGGCAGTCTTTTGGTGCGGTGGATTCCTGGAACCGGCCGAGGCCGACGGCTACGATCGGACGGCGCCAGGTCTCGGTGCGGACCCCGCCCGCCAGCACGGCGCAGACGGGCGCCGGGGTCGGCGTCACCCGGCCCTGGCTCATGACCAGGGCGATGGCGCGATAGTCGATGGGCTTGTCGGTCTGGTTCCAGACCTTGAGGATGGTGGCGCGGGCCTCGGCCGACCCATCCAGGGCGATGGCGATCTGGCCCTGCGGCGGCGGCGCGAACGTCTCGGTGACCGCGCCCTCGGGATGGGCGGCGGCGAGCTTGCCCTCCTCCACCGTCTCCAGCACCGGCAGGCCCTTGGCGTCGAGGCGGAACACGGCGCGCTGGCCCAGCACCACCTGCAGGGTCTCGCCTTGGACGACGGTCTTCTGATCGATGGTCAGGGCCTTGGCGGCGGCGACCGCGGCGGGCGCGGCCTTCGGCTCGGGAACCGACTCGGCGGGCGGCGGCGGGGTGGGTTCGGTCGTGGCCGGTTCAGGCGGGGTCTCGACAACGGCCGGGATGTCGACGGTCTGCTCGTCCAGGCCGGGCAGCGGCGCGTCGGCGACGGGCCGCTCCTTCGGCGCGGTCTGCACCGGGCCGTCGTCGGGCGGCGTCGGTTGCCCGGCGAGCGCGAGAAGGACCAGCAGGGACGCGAGCATGGTCTGTCAGGCCTTGGCGAGCGCCAGCGCGGAGCCTTGGCCGACGCCGACGCACATGGTGGCCAGCGCACGGGACCCGCCCCGTTCCTGCATGGCGCGAGCGGCGGTGAGCGCCAGACGCGCGCCGGACGCGCCCAGCGGGTGGCCGATGGCGATGGCGCCGCCGTGCGGGTTCACATGCTCGGCGTCGTCGGCCAGGCCCCAGGCGCGCGTGCAGGCCAGGGCCTGGGCGGCGAAGGCCTCGTTCAGCTCGACCACGTCGAAGTCGCGCGGCGTGATACCCAGGCGGGCGGTCAGCTTGTCCACCGCCGGGACCGGACCCACGCCCATGACGCGGGGCGCGACGCCGCCGGACGCGCCGCTCTCGATGCGGGCGATGGGCTCCAGGCCGTACTTCTTGACCATCTCGGCCGAGGCCAGGATCAGCGCCGCCGCGCCGTCGTTGACGCCCGAGGCGTTGCCGGCGGTGACGGTGCCGTCCGCGCGGACGATGGGCTTCAGCGCCTGGAGCGCCGCCAAGGTGGTGTCGGGCCGGGGGTGTTCGTCCTGGGAGACCGTGACGTCACCCTTCCGGTCCTTGATGGTCACCGGCGCGATCTCGCCGTCGAAGAAGCCACGGTCTCGGGCCTTGCCGACGCGCTGCTGCGAGCGGAAGGCGAACGCGTCCTGGTCGTCGCGGGAGATCTGGTAGTGGGTGGCCACGTTCTCCGCCGTCTCCGGCATCGCGTGGGTCCCATACTGCTTCTGAAGCGCCGGGTTGATGAAGCGCCAGCCGATCGTGGTGTCGAAGATCTCGGCGTTGCGGGAGAAGGCGCTGTCGGCCTTGCCCATGACGAACGGCGAGCGGGTCATGCTCTCGACCCCGCCCGTGATCACCAGGTCGTTCTCGCCGGTGGCGATGGACCGGGCGCCGACGATGGTGGCGTCCAGGCCGGAGGCGCAGAGGCGATTGACGGTCAGGCCGGGCACGCTCTCCGGCAGGCCGGCCAGCAGCAGCGCCATGCGGGCGACGTTGCGGTTGTCCTCGCCGGCCTGGTTCACGCAGCCGTAGACCACCTCGTCCACCTCGGCCCAGTCGATCTGCGGGAAACGCTCCATCAGCACCTTCAGCGGATGGGCCGCCAGGTCGTCGGCGCGGATCTTGGCCAGGGCGCCGCCGTAACGGCCGATCGGGGTGCGGGCGCCAGCGCAGAGATAGACGGGGCGGCCTTGCATGGATGCGTCCTCGGGTCGGGTCTGAAGCGGGCCGGCAAACTAGTGTTTGAACGGGCGGTGGGCAAACCCTTAGGCGAGCTGTCGCCAGGTCGCCCTTTCCCATTGCGCGAACGCGTGCTTAGACGCCCGACCGGTTTGCGTGAGGGGGTTCGCGGATGGATGGCGGCGACAACACCGAGCAGAGCTATCTCTCGAAGCTGACGATCGTCAGCGAGGGCGAGTGGGCGGGCTGGTCCTATTACCCGGGCGGCGACCCGTTCGAGGACCTGGCGGGGCCGTTCTACTTCCGGGTGGACGACAAGGGTCCGGTCTCGGCCTTCAAGGTCGAAAAGAAGCACCTGAACGGCGGCGCCTTCCTGCACGGCGGCTGCTTCATGACCTTCGCCGACTTCGCCCTGTTCGTGATCGCCCGCGACGCGCTGACCGAGCAGCACGCGGTGACGGCCACCTTCAACGGCGAATTCGTCGGCGCGGCCTATGAGGGCCAGGTGGTCGAATGCCGGGGCGATGTGGTCAAGAATGCCCGCAGCATGGTGTTCGTGCGCGGCCTGATGCTGGTCGGCGGCGAGGCGATCATGAGCTTTTCGGCCACACTCAAGAAGCGTGGTCCGCGCAGGGCCTAGAAATTTCGGCGTTCGGCGCCAATTTTGACGACATTCGCGGCGATGGACTCGCGAACAGCAGAGGTTTCCCAGACTTGATCCGACTTTCCACTCTCGGCGCCGTGGTCGCCGCGGCCGGGCTCGCGGCCAGCTCCTCGGCGTCGGCGCAGGGCGATCCGTCGATCAACGGCGTGTGGCGCAACCCGAAGAACTCGGTGCACGTCGAGATCAAGCCGTGCCCGGCGGGCGCCTGCGGCTATGTGGTCTGGGCGACCGAGAAGGCCAAGCAGGACGCGCGCGAGGGCGGCACCAAGCAGTTGGTCGGCCTGCAGCTGCTGCAGGACTTCTCGCAGGACAAGAAGGGCACGTGGCGGGGCAAGGTGTTCGTGCCCGACCTGAACCGCACCTTCACCGGCCAGGCCGAACTGGCCGGTCCGACGATCCTGAAGGCCAAGGGCTGCTTCGTGATCCTGTGCAAGTCGCAGACCTGGACGCGGATCGACGGCCGCAACGGCTGACGCGACCTGGACGCTTGCCAGGGCGTCGCGGAGGCCCGAAGTCGGTGGCTATGGACCTTTCGCCCCTGACCCCGGACGACATCCCCGAGATCATGCGCCTGGAGCGCCTGCCCGGCTATGACGCCGTGGTGGGCCGCTTCGAGGCCGACGAGCACGCGGCTGAGTTCGCCTCGCCCCACGCCTGCTACTTCGGCCTGCGCGACGGCGACCGGCTGGCGGGGTTCGTGATCATGCAGGCGATCCGCGAGCCCACGGTGCTGCTGCGCCGGATCGCGGTGGGCCAGCCCGAGCGCGGGATCGGAACGCGGCTGGTGCGCGGCGTGATGGACTGGACATTCCAGACCACCCCGGCCAAGGCGCTGAAGCTGGACGTCCACCTGGACAACGCCCGGGCCAAGCACGTCTACGAACGCGAGGGTTTCACCCAATACGACGTCGACGACGTCCACTACTTCCTGAGCATCCCGCGTGAGCGCTGGGCGGAGATGCGCCGATGAGGCTTGCCGCCCTCGGCCTGGCCCTGGCCCTGCTGGCCACGCCGGCGGCCGCCAAGCCGCTTTTCCAACCGTGGATCGGCGGTACGGCGGCGGCCGAGCCGCAGACCCAGACGCAGCGCTACGACCGCGACACCTATGTGATCCGCCAGTCGGTGAAGACCAACTTCGAGGCGCCGTTCCTGTACCTGCTGTTCGGCAGGGACCGGGCGCTGCTGCTGGACACCGGCGCGGGCGGCCTGAAGATCCGGCCGGCGGTGGACGCGGCCATCGACCAGTGGCTGGGCGAGCGCCACCGGCAATCCATCCCCCTGGTGGTGGCTCACACCCACGGCCACGGCGACCACCGGCAGGGCGACCCCGAGTTCCGCGACCGGCCCGACACCACCGTGATCGGCCTGACTGCGCCCGAGGTGGCGGCCGCCTTCAAGATCGCCGACTGGCCCAACCAGATCGTCGATTTCGACCTTGGCGGGCGGGTGCTGAAGGTGATCCCGACACCGGGACACCAGCCGGCGCACATCATGATCTATGACGCCCGGACCCGGCTGCTGCTGACCGGCGACACGCTCTATCCGGGACGGCTCTATGTGCCGCTCAACATGTTCGGGGACTTCAAGGCCAGCCTGGACCGGGTGGTCGGCTTCACGCGCACCCATCCGGTGAAATGGGTGCTGGGCGCGCACATCGAGATGACGGGGACGCCGGGCAAGGATTACGCGAACGCGGCGCCGAGCCATCCGGACGAGCACCGCCTGGAACTGCCCTACGCCGACCTGCTGGCGCTGCAGGCGGCGGTGCGGAAGATGGGCGACACGCCGGCGCGCGACGTGCACCCCGACTTCATCGTCACCCCCGTCCCGCCGCGCTAGGTCTTGCGCGGGCGGCCTCGGGCGCGGACCAGGCCGTAGATCGCCGCGAAGCTGAGGGCCAGGGCCAGCAGCAGGGCCGGCAAGCCCGCCAGCGCGCCGAAGCGGTCGCCCAGCCAGCGCGCGGCCAGCGCCAGCGACACGCCCGGCGCGGTGGCCACGACCAGCAGGCTGACCCAGCCCTTCCAGTTGATCGGCATGGCCTTGAACCGGCGGCCGTCGGTCCAGTACTCGAACCAGGCTTCGCGTTCGGCCATCAGTCGGCGGCCCAGGCGGGCGTGGCGGCCAGCGCGAGGCCGACCGCCAGGAGGCTGCGCCGATCCACCTAGGCCGCCTTTTGCGGCATGCCGGCCTTGGCGGCGGGGCGACCCCGCATGGCGTCGGCCCAGCGGCAGACGTGGGTCAGGTCCTCGGACGGCCGGAACTTGATCATCCGGCCGAAGTCGACACCGGTGAAGGCCACGATGTCGGCGATGGTCAGCCGGTCGGCGGCCAGCCACTCGCTTTCGGCCAGACGGCGATCCAGCACCTTCAGGGCCCGCGTGGCGCCGGCCAGGCTATGTTCGCCGACGACCGGCGTCTGCTGCTCCAACGCGCCCATGGCGGGGTGGGTATGGCGGACCCCGATCATCAGCGGCGTCGCCACCATCATCTCGGCGCGGCGCATCCACATCTCGATCACCGCCACCTCCCGGGGCGTGCGGCCGAACATGTTGGGCTCCGGGTAATGGCTCTCCAGGTAGCGGCAGATGGCGATGCTCTCGGTGATGCAGGTCCCGTCGTCCATCTCCAGCATCGGCACATTGGCGAGGCCGGCCTTGGACAGATAGTCGGGCGTCTTGTGCTGCCCCTCCATGAGGTTGAGCGTGATCACCTCGACGTCGTCGATCTGCTTCTCGGCCATGAACCAGCGCACACGGCGCGGATTGGGCGCGAGGGGGGTGTCGTAGACTTTCATGGGCGGCCCTCCGGATTCGGCGGCAAACTAGCGCCTTTCCGTTGCGGTGGGGCAAGTGCGCGGACTGGACGCCCCCATCGGCTCCCCCTAACCAAGGGTTGAGGCCGGCAATGGGGATGCGCTGCGATGGCGAGTTTGGCGGGGGCGGTTCGCAGAGGCCGACGGTTCTTCAGTCGGGCGCGTAATCGGTTGCAACCGGTGAGCCAGACCGACCTGAAGGCGGTGAACGTCCGCTTCGTCGACGCGCTCAAGGGCCTGATGCCGCACGACAAGGCGATGGAGCTGGCGATCGGCGGCGGCTTCGAGCTGATCGGGCCGATCGAGGTGGGCCTGCTGCGCCACTACGGCCTGCCGCGGGACGGCTATCTGGTGGACGTGGGCTGCGGGTCGGGGCGGCTGGCCAAGCCGCTGTCGGCGTGGCTGACGGGCCGCTACCTGGGGATCGACCTGGTGCCGGCGCTGGTGGCCCATGCCCGCAAGATCGCCGCGCGGCCGGACTGGCGCTTCCAGGTCATCGACCATATCGGCATTCCCGAGCGGGACGCTCAGGCCGACATGGTCTGCTTCTTCTCGGTCCTGACCCACCTGACCCACGAGCAGAGCTATTGGTACCTGGAGGAGGCGCGTCGTGTGCTGAAGCCGGGCGGCCGGGCGGTGTTCTCGTTCCTGGAACTGCGCGAACCGGTGCACCTGAAGATATTCCTCGACACCGTGGAGGCGATGAAGCGCAAGGTCGCCATGCCGATGAACACCTGCATCGACCGCGAGACCATCGGCGTCTGGGCCGACGCGCTGGGCCTGGACGTGGTCGAGATCCGCGGCGGCGCCGACCCCGTCGTGGCCGAGGGCAACCTCGGCCAGTCGGTCTGTGTGCTGGCGAAGCGCTAGCTGAACAGGTTGGGCGGCAGGAGACCGACGATGGAGGCCGTGAGGCAGGTGGCGAGGAAGCCCGCCATCATCGCCTTCCAGACCATGCCGACGATCTCGTTGCGCCGCTCTGGCACCAGGACCGAGAAGCCGGCCAGGTTGATGCCCACCGAGGCGATGTTGGCGAAGCCGCAGAGCGCGTAGGTCATCAGCACGCGGGTGCGCGCGTCCATGGCCTCGACCGGGATCGCGCCCATGCGGATGAAGGCGGTGAACTCGGTCAGCACCAGCTTCACGCCCAACAGCGAGCCGGCGGCCGGCGCGTCGTGCCACGGCACGCCGATGGCCCAGGCCAGGGGCGAGAACAGGATGCCCAGCCCGGCCTCGACCGAGAGCGCGTAGCCCACCTGGTCGCCCACGGCGCCCAGGATCTTGTTGACCATCGCCGTCAGGGCCACGAACACGATCAGCGTCGCGCCGACGTTGAGCATGATCTGCAGGCCGTCGGTGGTGCCCCGGATCAGGGCGTCGATGGAGCTGTCGTACCGCTTGGCGGCCAGGGGATCGTAGGTCTGGGCCTGCTCCACGGCGGCGTCGCGCGGCACGATGATGCGGGCCAGCAGCACGCCGGCCGGCGCCGAGACGATGGACGCGGTCAGCACGTGGGCGGCCGCTCCCGGCAGCACGCCCGCCAGGATGGTCGCATAGGCCACCATGGTAGAGCCGGAGACGCAGGCCATGCCGACCGCGATCAGCATGAACAGCTCGGACCGCGACAGGCTGGGCAGGTAGCTGCGGATGAAGATCGGGCCCTCGACCTGGCCCATGAACACGGTGGCGGCGGTGGCGAGCGCGGGCGGGCCACGCAGGCCCATGGTCTTCTCGAAGACGACGCCGAACGCCTGGGTGATCCAGACCAGGATCTTCCAATGCCAGAGCAGCGCGGCCAGTGCGCAGACCACCAGGATCACCGGCAGCACCCGGAAGGCGAAGACGAACAGCGAGCCGGGGTCGCTCAGCGGATAGGGCTGGTTGGGCGTGCCGGCCAGGAAGCCGAACACGAAGGCGACGCCCGCCTGGGTCGAGGAGCCCAGGCCGTCCACCACCACGCTCACGCCCTGCAGCGCCGAGCGCAGGGCCGGCAGGCCGAACAGCGCCAGGACCAGCAGGGCCTGGACCGTGATCGCGCCGATGGCGAGCTTCCAGGGGAACTTGCGGCGGTTCTCGGAGACCGCCCAGCAGACCAAAAGGATGACCGCCACGCCGACGAGGCTCTGGGCGTTTTCCGGACCGAACATGCATCCCCCGATGCGCCGCCGATTCAGCGGCCTAGCCGGCCAATGCACGCCGAAAGCGCGCCGGGCGCAAGCGCGGTGTCGGCTTGTCGGCGTCGCATGCGCGTGGCGGCCGTTATCGAGGCCCCGGCGGGGCGGGGTCGCGAACCTAGGCCGTGATCGAGGCGATCGAGCCCTGGCGGTAGGCGGCGGCGGCCGGCGCGGCCGGGGTCGCCGGCGTGGGCGCCGTGCTCAGGAACTTCCGCGCAGCGTCGGACAGCTGGACCGTGTCCTTCGGCGCGGCGGCGCCGAACAGCTGCATCACCGACTGGGTCCAGTCGGCCGAATTGTTGTCGCGGCGGAGCGAGAGGCGCAGCGCCGCGGCGAACTGCGGGTCGGCGACCGCCTTGGCCTGAGCCGCCTTCTGGTCCAGCGCGCCGTTGGCGCCGACGACGCCCGCGTCCTTCATGAAGCCCACGACCTTGGCCTGGGCGTCGAGGTTGGAGCGCCATGCCGCGGCGTCCGTATAGGGCCGGGCGCCCGTGCGGTCGGCGACGTTGATCGTGGTCTGGAACAGCAGGTTCTGGTCGGCCGACGACAGGTTGTCGAAGCCGCCGGCCACCGCCTGCAGCGCCGCCTGGGGCCCGCCGCTCTGGGTGGCGGCGTTCAGGGTCTGGACGAAGGAACGGCCCAGGGCCTGGGCGCGCTGGCCGATATCGCTGTCGAAGGTGGCCTGATCCAGCACCTTGCGGCGGTCGTCGTCGATGCCGATCAGCTGGCCGCCGGCCGACATCGCCTGCAGCGTCTGGTAGGCCTGGATCCGCTGATCGTCACCGGCCTTGCCGCTGGTGTCGAGCACCGTGGCGGACAGGTCGTCGAACCGCACCATACGCGTGGCGTAGTCCGGCGGCGTCGCGCCCGCCGCCGCCCGCGCGCCGACAAGCGCGGCGGGATAGACGACGGAGTTGGAAGACGTGACGTCCATTCGGGTCGAGGCTGGTCGGCGGTTCGTGGCTGTGAAGCCCAAGCCATAGACCGCAGGCCTTAAGAAAGTGTCCCGACGCGGCACAGCTCGCGGCGGATCACGTGGATTACGAAGGTTTAATCGGGCGGTTCGCATCTGCCCGCGCCCCCTCGCGCCTCCTAGTCAGCGAGCGTTCCAAACGCGTCCGACGGCGGCCGAGCTTACCGCGATTTAACTGGCTCGGCAGGCCGACCGGCGGCGTCATCCGCGCTCGAAGGTTGAGGGCTGTTCGTCACGATGTCTCTGGCGCTTGCAACACTGCTGTACGAGTGGCGCCGGTACACCGCCGCGGTGGTCGCGCTGGCGTTCTCGGGCCTGCTGATCCTGGCCCAGGTGGGCATGTTCACCGGCATCGTGAAGGGCGCCACGGCGACCATCGACCGGTCCAGCGCCGACATCATGATCCTGCCGGCCAAGATGGAGAGCCTGATCAACTCCGGCGGCGGCTCGCTGCCCGGCCGGCTGCTGCCGCAGATGTACATGAACCCCGAGGTGGTCGAGGTCGCCGCCTGGGACTCCGACGGCGGTCGCTGGGTGAACCGGCCCAAGGACGGCAAGAAGGCGGTCACGACCTTCATCAACGTCAACATGGTGGACACCCGGCCGGGTTCGGTGAACCTGCCGAAGGACTTCCCGGAAGACACCCGCGTCGCGCTGCTGGAGCCCTATTCCGTCGCGATCGACGAGACCCAGCTGAAGCGGCTGGGCGTGAAGCTGGGCGACGAGGCGTCGCTGAACGGCAAGACGGTGCGGGTCCGCGCCATCCTCCACGGCTATCCGGACGTGAACAACGCCTCGGTGACCATGTCGCGCGACAGCCTGCGGCTGATGGGCATGCAGGTGAAGGGCGGCAAGACCGGGCCGCTGATGATCCGCGTCAAGGACCCCGCGCGCACCGTCGCGGTCCGCGACCAGCTCAACAAGGAGGCCAAGGGCGTCTACCGGGCCTGGACCCGCCAGGAGCTGGCCGAGGCCAACGAGGGCGCGATCATGGGCGAGCAGATCATCGGCATCTTCCTGGGCTTCTCGGTCTTCCTGGGCTTCCTGATCGGGGTGGGCATCACCTCGCAGACCCTGCGCGGCGCCATCCTGTCCAGCATCAAGGAGTTCGCCTCGCTGCGGGCGCTGGGCGTCGGCATGGGGTCGCTGCGGCTGATCGTGCTGGAGCTGTCGTTCTGGGTGGGGATCGTCGGGCTGATGGCCACGGCGCTGTTCACCGGCGGGGTCTACCTGCTGGCCACCAACGGCGGCCTGCCCATGGGCTTCCCCGCGCCCTGGGTGATCGGCGTCTCCATCCTCCTGCTCGTGATCTCGGGATTCTCCGGCCTGCTGGCCCTGGGCATCCTGAAGAAGAGCCAACCCGCGGACCTGCTGCGATGAGCTCGAACCAGACCGCCATCCGCGCCAACGGCATCTACAAGCGCTTCAAGACCGGGCGCAGCCACATCGAGGTGCTGAAGCGCGTCGACTTCGACGCCAACCACGGCGAGGTGACGATGGTCATGGGCCCGTCCGGCTCGGGCAAGTCCACGCTGGTCGCGGCGCTCTCCGGGCTGCTGAAGCCCGACGAAGGCCATGTGACCGCGCTGGACCAGGACATCTGGAGCCTGCGCTCGGGCCGGCTGGACAAGTTCCGGCTGGATCACTGCGGCTTCATCTTCCAGGGCTTCAACCTGTTCTCGGCGCTGACCGCCCTCCAGCAGGTCGAGATCATCCTGAAGTACCAGGGCCACCCCAAGCACCTGGCGCGCGAGAAGGCCGCCAACGCGCTGATGGAGGTGGGCCTGGAAAACCGCATGCACCAGCGCCCGTCCGAATTGTCCGGCGGCGAGAAGCAGCGGGTGGCGATCGCCCGGGCGCTGGCCAAGGACCCGCAGCTGCTGTTCGCCGACGAACCGACCAGCGCGCTGGACGGCGAGAACGGCCAGATCGTGATCAAGCTGCTCCAGCGGGCGGCCAAGCAGCACGGCGCGGCCGTGATCTGCGTCACCCACGACCCGCGCCTGGAAGCCTACGCCGACCGCGTCATCCATCTGGAGGACGGCCGCATCCTGGACGACCGGCGCGTGGACCACGCCCTGGCCCCGGCCGCCAATCCCGCCCAACGACAACCCGAGCTCATCGAGGCCTGACCTAGAATGCCCGCCCTCCTCCGCAACCGCTTCGTCTGGATCGCCGTGGTCCTCCTCCTGGTCGGAGGCGGCGGCGCGATGTTCATGTCCAACCAGGCCAAGGCCAAGAAGGTCGAGGAGGCCAAGGCGGCGGCCAGCGTGAAGCCCAGCCCCTACGCCGCCATCGCCAACGGCAAGGCCGACGTTGAGGGCGGCATCATCCAGGTGGCCGCCCGCCGCGCCGGGGTGATCAGCGACGTGCTGGTCCAGGAGGGCGATAGCGTCGCCAAGGGCCAGGTGCTGGCCCGTCTGGAGGACGAGGAGCCCCGGCTGGCGTCCGAGCGCGCCTCCGCCGAGGTTCGCCAGGCCCGCGCGGCCCTGGCCCTGCTGCAGGTCCAGCTTTCGGCCGCCCAGCGCGAGCATCGGCGCCTCGAGGGCCTGGCTCCCTCCAACTTCGTGGCCGCCCAGAAGCTGGACCAGACCCGCGACGCCGTGCGCGAGGCCGAGGCCCGGATCATGGCCCAGCAGGCCGTGGTCTCCACCAGCCAGGCGCGGTTCAACGAAGCCCGCTACGACCAGGAGTTGTCGATCATCCGCGCGCCGGCCGACGGCCGGATCGTGCGCCGCTACGCCAATCCCGGCGCCGGCGCCTCAACCCTGAACGTGTCCAACATGTTCGATGTGGAGCCGCGCACCGGGCGGATCGTGCGCGCCGAGATCGCCGAGGGCTCCCTGCCCTTCGTCGCCATCGGCCAGAACGTGCAGATGTCGCCGGAAAGCGACCCGACCCGGGTCTATCCGGGCAAGGTGCTGCGCCGCGCCGCCGTGTTCGGCGCCCGCAAGCTGCAGTCGGACGACCCCACCGAACGCACCGACGACCGGGTCGTCGAGGTCGTGGTCGACAGCACCGGCGCCCCGTTCCTGATCGGCCAGCGGATCCTGGTGAAGTTCGTCCGCGGCCAGCAACAGGCGCAAGTCGTGCCCGTCCCGAAGAGCTGAAAACCCAGCCTGGCCCGGAGCTTGTCCTCCGGGCTATTTTTTCAAGCGCAACCCTCGCGCGTAAAACTCTCCTTAAGCGTCGTGGCCGCCTAGTCTCGTCATGGAGGCGGCCATGCGTTCAAGCTCAAACGCCCCGGCGAAAGCGAGCCCAGACCTCGCGCCGGAACAGCTTTTGGCCCAGCCGAGCCTTTGGCGGCGGCTGACCATGGCGATCCTGATCGGGGTCGTGGCGATCCCGATCGTGCCCCCCGTCCTGCTGCTGATCGGCTTGGCGCTCTACGCGGCCATCACGGTGGCCGAACGGGTCATCATCCATCGGCGCGGCTACATCCGCAGCGACCTGTCCGGCCTGGCGGTGACCTTCGCGCTGTCGGCTCTGCACGCCTGGGCGGCCGCGGTGCTGATCCAGATGGGCGACGGCGGCGCGCGGCTGTTCGCCGTGGCGCTGATCGGCTTCTCGGCGGTCAACATCCTGCTGCGGCTCTATTCGTCGCCGCGGATGTTCCTGGCCGCGCTGGCGCCCCACGCCGTGGTCCTGGGCCTGGTGAGCTGGGGGATTTTCGCGAGCTACATCGCCCAGGGGGAATACCTCAAGGCCCTGACCCCGCCGGCGATCCTGGTGACCTACGCGATCCTGCTGGCGCCCACCCGCAAGCAACTGGCCGACGTGTGGGATAGCCTGGTCGCCGCCAAGACCGCCGCCGAGGCCGCCAGCCACGCCAAGTCCGACTTCCTGGCGGTGATGAGCCACGAGATCCGCACCCCGCTGAACGGCATCCTGGGCATGGCCCAGGCCATGCAGCGCGACGGCCTGCCCGACGCTCAGAAGGAGCGCCTGCGGGTGATCCGCCGCTCGGGCGAGGGCCTGCTGTGCCTGCTGAACGACGCCCTGGACTTCTCGCAGATCGAAGCCGGGAAGCTCAGCCTGGACGAGACCGAATTCGACATGGAGCACATGACGCGCGGCGCCATGGCCACCTTCGCGCCGCTGGCGGCGAACAAGGGCCTGGACTTCGAATTCTCCATCGACGAGGCGGCCAAAGGCCGGTTCCGGGGCGACCCGGTGCGGCTGCGCCAGATCCTCTACAACCTGACCGCCAACGCCCTGAAATTCACCGACAAGGGTGGCGTCGGCGTCTGCGTCTCGCACGCCGAGGGCCTGGTGATGGTCGAGGTGGCCGACAGCGGCGTAGGCATCGCCAGCGACCGGATCGACGGCCTGTTCGAGAAGTTCGTGCAGGGCGACGCCTCGGCCACCCGCCGCCACGGCGGCGTGGGCCTGGGGCTGACCGTCTGCCGCGCCCTGGCCGAGCTGATGGGCGGTCGGATCGACGTCAGCAGCGTCGAGGGCAAGGGTTCGATCTTCACCTTGGTCCTGCCCTTGGAGCGGCTGACCGCGCCGGCGCCGATCGCGCTGGTCCAGCCTGTCGTCGCACCGCAGGCCTCAGCCCCGATCCGCATCCTGGCGGCGGAGGACAACCAGGTGAACCAGCTGGTCCTGCGCACCCTGCTCAGCCAGGTCGGCCTGGAGCCGACGATGGTGCAGAACGGCGCGGAGGCCATCGAGGCCTGGAAGACCGGGCCCTGGGACGTGATCCTGATGGACATCCAGATGCCGGTGATGGACGGCGTCACCGCGACCCGCGAGATCCGCGCGTTCGAGGCCGCGGGCGAGCGCCGCCGCACGCCGATCATCGCGGTCACCGCCAACGCCATGAGCCACCAGGTCGCCGACTATGAGATCGCAGGCATGGACATGGTGGTGCCCAAACCCCTGGACGCCGCCGCCCTGTTCGACGCCATCGAGCGCGCGCTGGACACGGGCGCGGCCCAGCCCGCGGCGGTCGCGGCCTAGCCTCCTCACCCGACGTCGCCTTGACGGCATCCCTCCCGCGCCGCACAACGCGCGCCGATTTCGAACACCTGTTCAACGAGGGATCTCATGGCGGACATCCGCTTCGACGGCAAAGTTGCGATCGTGACGGGCGCGGGCGGCGGCCTCGGCCGGGCTCACGCCCTGGAACTCGCCAAGCGCGGCGCCAAGGTGGTGGTCAACGACCTGGGCGGCGCCATGGACGGCTCGGGCGGCCACTCCGAAAACGCGCTGAAGGTCGTGGAAGAGATCAAGGCGGCCGGCGGCGAAGCCATCGCCAACGGTTCCTCGGTGACCGATGACGCCGGCGTCGCCCGGATGGTCAAGGACGCCATGGACGCCTGGGGCCGCATCGACATCCTGATCGCGAACGCCGGCATCCTGCGCGACAAGACCTTCGCCAAGATGGAGTTCGGCGACTTCCAAGTGGTGGTCGACGTCCACCTGTTCGGCACGGTGAAGCCGGCCAAGGCGGTCTGGGAGATCATGCGCACCCAGGGCTACGGCCGGATCGTGGTGACCACGTCCTCGTCGGGCCTTTACGGCAACTTCGGCCAGTCGAACTACGGCGCGGCGAAGCTGGGCCTGATCGGCTTCATGAACACGCTGAAGCTCGAGGGCCAGAAGAACAACATCCACGTCAACGCCATCGCCCCGGTCGCCGCCACGCGGATGACCGAGAACCTGATGCCGGCCGAGATCCTGGAGCAGCTGAAGCCCGAATATGTGACGCCGGGCGTGGTGTTCCTCTGCTCGGACGAGGCGCCCACCGGCCACATTCTGACCGCCGGCGCGGGCGCCTTCGCCCTGTCGCGCATCGTCGAGACCGAGGGCGTCTACCTGGGCGGCGACGCCACGGTGGAAGCGGTTCGCGACAACTGGGCCAAGATCACCGACGAGACCGGCCAGAAGGCCTATTTCAACGGCGGCGAACAGACCCAGAAGTTTTTCCGCAAGATGCAGGGCGGCTAAGCCGCTCACGCCAAACACCAGAGCTTCGACGGGCGGCCTTAGTGCCGCCCGTTTCTTTTTTGTAATCGGAAACAGCTTGCGCCGGGGTTGGTGAACGCGCGTAACCTAAGCCCCAGCGCCCTTCAGAGGCGGTTCGAGGAGCGTTCGTCACGGTGTCTTCGCAGGCCAATTCGTCGTCCGCCCCGAACATGAGCATGCTGGGCGTCCTCGCCTTCGCGAGCGCCAGCATTCCGATCCAGGCCCTGGTCCTGGCGATCAGCGTCCACCTGCCACGGTACTTCGCCAGCCACATCGGCCTGGAGCTGGCGGTTGTCGGCGCGGCGTTCGCCATGGTCCGCCTGATCGACATCCCCATCGACGTGGTCCTGGGCATGGCGATGGACCGGACACGCAGCCGGTTCGGCCGCTACCGCGTCTGGCTGACCCTGGGCGCGCCGGTGCTGATGGCCGGGCTCTACTTCATGCTGATGGCGAACTCGTCGACCACGCAGCTCGGCCTGAGCGGCATCCTGTTGTTCCTCTATATCGGCTACTCGATGGTTTACCTCTCGCACCTGGCCTGGGGCGGGGTGCTGGGGCCGACGTACGAGCAGCGGTCCAAGGTGTTCGGCGCCGTCATCGGCCTGGGCGTGGCCGGGGCCATGGCCGTCCTGATCATCCCCATCGTCATGCAGTATCGCGGGTCCTCCGAGGGCGAGGGCGTGCGGGCCATGGTCTGGTTCATCATCGCGGCGATCCCGGTGACCGTCCTGACCGTCCTGCTGACCACGCGCGAGCCGATCACCCGCGAGCACGGCGCGGCCTTCGGCCTCCGCGACTACGTCACGCTGCTGAAGCGCGGCAACGTCATCCGCCTGCTGGCGGCGGACCTCTGCGCCACCCTGGGGCCGGGCTGGATGGCAGCGCTCTACCTCTTCTATTTCAAGGACAGCCGCGGGTTCGACACCACGGCGGCCAACCTGCTGCTGATGATCTACATCGCCGCCGGCTTCGTCGGCGCACCGTTCGCCGCCTGGCTGGCGAACCGCATGGGCAAGCATCGGGCCCTGATGATCAACACCACGATCTATTCGCTGGGCCTGATCGTCGTGCCGTTCCTGCCGGCGGGGAACTTTGTGGCGTTCGCGCCGGGCATGTTCCTGGTCGGGGCGATGGCCGCCGGCTTCGTGGTGATGATCCGCGCCCTGACCGGCGACATCGCCGACGAGGTCCGCCTGGACACCGGCCGCGAATGGATGGGCCTGATGTACGCCCTGACCATCGGCACGACCAAGATCGCGTCCGGCCTGTCGGCGCTGACGTTCGTGCTGCTGGCCTACATCGGCTACCAGGCCAAGGCCGGCGCCGTGAACACGCCCGAGGCGATCCAGAGCCTGGAGCTGGTCTACATCGTCGGCCCCATCGTCTTCTCGATGATCGCCGGGGCCTGCTTCATCGGCTACAAGCTGACGCCCGAGCGGCACGCGGAAATCCGCCGCCAGCTGGCCGAGCGCGACGCGATGGAAGACCCCGCCGCGGCGCTGGAAAGCCTGACCGGCGAGGCGCTGACGCCCGCGGGACGACCGTCGTGACATGAGCATCGCATCGCGTCAGACGCCCGTGAGAGGCGCCGGCGTCCGGGGAGGAATTGTTTGATCGCCACCGCCGCACGCGACGCGCGCCTACCGCTCGGCCTCGCCATGGCGTTCGCGGCGACCAGCCTGCCGTTGCAGGCGCTGCAGATCGCCGGTGCGGTCCACTTGCCCGCCTATTTCGCCGCCAGCATCGGGGTCGAGCTGACCGTGGTCGGCGCCGCCTTCGCGACCGTGCGCCTGATCGACGTGCCCATCGAGCCCGCCCTGGGCATCGCCATGGACCGCACACGCAGCCGTTTCGGCCGCTACCGGCTGTGGACGATCCTGGGAACGCCGGCGCTCATGCTGGGCCTCTACATGCTCCTGACCGCGCGGCAGGGGGTGGGGACCGCCTACCTGATCACCTGGCTGCTGGTCATGTACCTGGGCGCGTCGATCCTGATGCTGGCGCACCAGGCCTGGGCCTCGACCCTGGCCAAGACCTATGACGACCGCGCCCGCCTGTTCGGCGTGATGGCCGCCATCGGGGTCACCGGCGCCTTCAGCGTGCTGCTGATTCCCATCGTCATGGGGCGGATGGGCTATCCGGAAGCTCAGGGCGTGCGGGCGATGATCTGGTACCTGATCGCGCTGACGCCTATCGCCGTCGCGGTGGTAGTCTGGCGCACGCCCGAGCGGATCGCGCCGGAACCGGCCGGCCAGCGTTTCCGCCTGCGCGACTATCTAGAGCTGATCACCGATCCCAGCATGGGCCGCATCCTGCTGGCCGACCTGGCGCTGTCGCTGGGTCCCGGCTGGATGGCGGCGCTCTACCTGTTCTACAGCCGCGACCGGATGGGCTTCAGCGCCGGCGAGGCCAACATCCTGCTGGCCGTCTACATCATCGCCGGCGTGGTCGGCGCGCCGGTGCTGGCGTGGCTGGCCACGCGGATCAGCAAGCACCGCACCGTCATGCTGTGCGCGGCCTGCTATTCGCTGCTGCTGGTGACCCTGGCGTTCCTGCCCAGGGGCAATGTGCTGGCCTCGATCCCGACGCTGTTCTTCACCGGCTTCATGGCCGCCGGCTTCAACGTGCTGACCCGCGCCATGACCGCCGACGTCGCCGACGAGATCCGGTTGAAGCAGGGCAAGGAGCGCAGCGGCCTGCTCTACGCCCTCACGACCCTGACCACGAAGATCGCGGCGGGTGGCTCGATCTTCCTGACCTTCACCGTGCTGGACCGGATGGGCTACGACCCCAAGCTGGGCCAGGCCAATACGCCGGAGGCGCTGGACGCCCTGCTGGCGTCGTTCCTGATCGGGCCGATAGGGTTCGTGCTGTTGGGCGGCGCCTGCCTGATCGGCTACGGCCTGACGGCCGAGCGCGCCGCCGAGGTGCGCCGCCAGCTGAACGCGCGCGACAACGGCATTCCTTACGATCCCGCCGCGGCGCTGGAAGGCCTGACCGGGGAGGAACCGGCGCGGCCCTAGGCCAGCTTGCGCGCCAGGTCGAGGAAGGCCTGGGCGGCGGGACTGTCAGGCGTCGTGGCGACCAGGGGCCGGCCGGCGTCGCAAGCCTCGCGCAGGGCCACCTCGATGGGGATCTCGGCCAGCAGGGGCACGCCCAGCCGCTCGGCCTCGGTCCGGGCGCCGCCGGTCCCGAAGATGGGGATCCGCGCGCCGGAGCTGTCGGCGAAATAGGCCATGTTCTCGACCACGCCCAGGATCGGCGCGCCCGTCTTCTCGAACATCTGGGCCGCGCGGCGCGCATCGATCAGGGCGATCTCCTGCGGCGTCGAGACGATGACCACCCCGTCCATCTTCAGCTTCTGGACCAGGGTCAGCTGGATATCGCCGGTGCCGGGCGGCAGGTCGATGACCAACACGTCCAGCGGCTCGGCCTCGGTGCCCCAGTTCGAATTGATCAGGCTGCGCAGCGCCGACGACGCCATTGGGCCACGCCAGATGTTGGCGGTGCCGGGCTCGACGATGAAGCCGATGGACATGACCTTCACGCCCCAGGCCTCCATCGGATTGAGGCGCTTCTCCGCGTCGAAGGTCGGGTCGCCGTCGACGCCCAGCATGGTCGGCGCGGACGGACCATAGATGTCGGCGTCCAGCAGGCCCACGCGCTTGCCCAGGACCGCGAAGGCGGCGGCCAGGTTGACCGACACCGTGGACTTGCCGACGCCGCCCTTGCCGCTGGCCACGGCGATCACCTTCAGCACGTGGCGGGGCTTCTCGGCGTCGACCATCGGGTGAAGCTGGGCCTGCGGGTCCTCGGCGATGCGGGCGCGGCGGGCGGCGGGCGGCTCGGGCAGCGCGCCGCGGTGCTCCATCGGGGCCGAGCGTCGGGGGGCGACCTTGAACTGGGCGGTGCTGGGGGCCTGAAGCTCGGAGGTCAGCACCACCTGGGCGATCTCGACGCCGTCGATCTCGGCCAGCACCTCTTCGGCCTGGTCGCGGACCCGGCGATAGGCGTCGATATCGGTGGGGGCCACCTCCAGCATGAAGGCCGCGCGACCGCCACGCAGCACCAGGCCACGCACCAATCCGGCGCTGGTCAGGCCCTTGCCCGACTTGGGGTCGATGACCGCATCCAGCGCCGTGAGGATCGCCGTCCGGTCCGGAGCTACCGGTTCACTCATTGGCCGCTTTGTCTTGCTTTGCGTGGGTGGGGGTCTCATATCCGGCTCACAGCGCCGGTTTACAAGCCCGTGGGGGGCTTTAAGCGGCGGCCGCTGCAAGGACGAGTAAGGTCCCGCTTGAGAACGCGAACTGCCTGATGCCCTGGAACGATAACGCCAACCCGGGACCCTGGGGTTCGCCGTCCAATGGCGACGACAAGCGCGAGCCGCCAAAGCGGCCCACGGGCGGCGGCGGCGGTCCCCGCCGGCCGGGCGGACCCGACTTCAACGGCGGCTTCGATCGCATCCAGCAGCGCCTGCGCGACATGATGGGCGGACCCGGCGGCACGCCGCGGCGCGGCTTGATCCCGATCGTCTTGGGCGGCGCGTTCGCCGTCTGGGCGATGTCGGGCTTCTACATCGTCCAGCCCAGCGAGCAGGCGATCGTGCTGACCTTCGGCGCCTATTCCCGCTCCGAGACCCCCGGCCTGCGCTACCACCTGCCCTCGCCGATCGAGCGGGTCGAGAAGGTCGCGGTCACCAAGCTGAACAACACGCTGGTCGGCGGCAGCGGACCCGACGCCGACTCTCCCGCCGAAAGCCAGATGCTGACCGGCGACGAGCAGATCATCGACATCGACTTCAGCGTCACCTGGCGCGTGGCCGACGCAAGCCGCTATCTGTTCGCCACCCGCGACCCGGAGGTCGCGCTGAAGGCTGTGGCCGAGAGCGCCATGCGCGAGGTGGTGGGCAAGACCCAACTGCAGCCGATCATCTCCACCGGCCGTGGCCTGGTGCAGCAGCAGACCGCGGAACTGATGCAGAAGACCCTGGATTCCTGGGGCGCCGGCATCAGCATCGTCGAGGTGCAGATCCGCTCCGCCGGACCGCCGCCCGAGGTGGTCGCCGCCTTCCGGGAAGTGAACAACGCCCAGCAGGACGCGGACTCGGCCGAGAACGAGGCCAACACCTACCGCAACCGCGTGATCAACGAAGCCAAGGGCGACGCCGCGCGCATCACCCAGTCGGCCGCCGGCTATCGCGAACAGGCCGTCCGCGAGGCCACGGGTGAAGCCGCCCGGTTCAACCAGATCTACACCGAGTATCGCCGCGCCCCGGGCGTGACCCGCGATCGGCTCTACATCGAGACGATGCAGCGCATCCTGCAGAATTCGAACAAGGTGGTGGTCGACTCCAAGGGCGCCAGCGCCCCGATCATCCTGCCGCCCGATGTCTTCCGCCCGAAAGTGACGGCTCCCCAGCCGCCGGTCCAGGCCGCGCCGGCCCAGCCGCAAGCGAAGGCTGGCCAATGAACACGCGTAGCCTCGTCCTCGGCCTCTTGGGCCTCTTCGTCGTCGTCCTGGTGTTCCAGACCTTCTACATCGTCGATCAGCGCGAGCAGGCGATCGTGGTCCAGTTCGGCGACCCCGTCCGCGTGGTGAACCCGCCCGGCAAGAGCCAGGCCGGCCTGAACCTCAAGGTCCCGTTCATCGAGCAGGTGATCAAGCTGGACCGGCGCAACATCGCACTGGAAGCCGACCAGGAAGAGATCATCACCGCCGGCCAGGAACGGCTCGTGGTGGATGCCTTCATCCGTTACCGGATCACCGATCCGCTGCAGTTCTATCGCACCCTGCGCGACGAGCAGACCGCCAAGGACCGTATCGAGCGGCTGGTTAACTCCTCCCTGCGCCAGGTGCTGGGTTCGGCCAGCGCCACCGACATCATCTCCGGCCGCCGCGCCCAGCTGATGCAGCAGGCCAAGGTCGACGTCGAGCAGCGGGCCAAGGCCTCGCGTCTCGGCATCCAGGTGATCGACCTGCGCATCCGCCGCGCCGACCTGCCCACGCAGAACCGCGAGGCCGTCTTCCGCCGCATGTCCACCTCGCGCCAGCAGGTGGCCGCCCAACTCCGGGCCGAGGGCGAGCAGAAGAAGCGGGAGATCATCGCCCAGGCCGACAAGGAAGTGGCGATCACCCTGGCCACCGCCCGCGAACAGTCCGGCCAGATCACCGGTGAGGGCGACGCCGTCCGCACGCGGATCTTCGCCCAGAGCTTCGGCAAGGATCCGTCGTTCGCGGCCTTCTTCCGCTCGATGCAGGCCTATGAGGCCAGCCTGGCGAACGGCGACACGACCCTGGTCCTATCTCCCGACAGCGCGTTCTTCCGCTACTTCGAGCGCGGCCCCACGGGGAAGTAGCTCGCACCTCGCGGGTCGTCCCGGTTTCCGCCTGGCGGAAGACCGGGACCCCGCATGATGAGGTGGAGGCCGCACGCGTCGGCGACGCTTTGCTCGAACCCCCTCTGCAACAGATCAGGGTCCCGGTCTTCGCTGCCACGAAACCGGGATGACACTGCGTGTTGGCGACTTGACTCAGTTTATTACGTCTGTAGTAATTTACAGATGTAACGAACGAGGTCGCCCATGCTCCGCGCTTCCCTGCTCCTGCTCGCCGCCGCCCTGATCGCCACGTCCGCGGACGCCGCGCCCAAGCGTGAACTGATGATGGGCCGGGTGACCATCGGCGACCTGGACCTCGGCACGGACACCGGCGCGGCCAGGATGTTGCAGCGCCTGAAGGGCGTGACCCGCGAAATGTGCGCTGTGCCCCGCTCTCAGGCCCTGCCGCGCGCCGAGGCGATGGAATGGCGTTGCCGGCGCATGGCGATGGACGCCGCGATCGAACGACTCAAGGCCCCCAAGCTGACCCTGGCCTACGCCGCATGGCTCTCCGCAGAACCGGCCGCACAGCTCCCAAGCCCGCGGTTCCGGTGACTGACGCCCCTCCTCCCTCAGCCCCCCGGCCGGGAGGAGGGGATTTTTTGGATCAGGCGGGTTGGGCGTCCAGCCAGCCGCGCACCTCGTGCAGGTCCCGGGCGATGCGGACGCACAGCGTCTCCATCTCCTCGGTGGGATCCAGCATGTCGGGGACCATCACCGTCATCATACCGGCGGCGGAGGCCGAGCGGACGCCGTTGTGGCTGTCCTCCAGGGCCAGGCAGTCGGCCGGGTCCACGCCCAGGGCCTCGGCGGCCTTGAGGAACGGCTCCGGGTGGGGCTTGCCTCTCGTCTGGACGTCGCGGGTGATCAGGGCGTGGAAGCGGTCGATCAGGCTGTGCGGTCCCAGGCTCGCGCGGACGCTCTCCAGGCCCGACGAGGTGGCGATGGCGCGGGGCAGGCCCAGTTCGTCCAGGCGATCCAGGATCTCCACCACCCCGGCCTTCAGCGCGATACCGGCGCCGGACAGCTCTTCGCGGAAGTGGGCGCTGACCACGGTCTGCCAGGCGTCGAGATCAAAGCCCGCGCCGAAGTGCTCGATCAGGATCGGGTCGCTGTGCGCGTGTTGCAGACCCACCATCCGCTGGAAGGTGGCGAAGGGCATTTCCCCGCCGATGCCGCCCGCCGCGCGCGTCATGGCGCGGAACACGACGGTCTCGGTGTCGACGAGCAGGCCATCCATATCGAACACGACGGCTTTGACGGGGCGGGGCAGCGGCATCAGTCGGTCACGAACTCGGCTTGGGCGTAGCCCTGGAAATAGAGCAGCGCGGTGAGGTCGGCGTGGTCGACCTTGGCGTCGGCCTGGGCCGCCACGATCGGCTTGGCGCGATAGGCCACGCCCAGGCCCGCGGCTCCGATCATCGCCAGGTCGTTGGCGCCGTCGCCGACTGCAAGCGTCGCCGAAAGCGGAACGCCGAGGTTGGCCGCCTCTTCCTTCAGCGCCGCCAGCTTGGCTTCGCGCCCCAGGATCGGCATCCCCACCGTCCCGGCCAGGACGTCGCCGGCCTCGATCAGGGTGTTGGCGCGGTTGGCGTCGAAGCCCGCGGCCTGGGCGACACGGCTGGTGAAGAAGGTGAAGCCGCCCGAGACCAGGAAGGCCTTGGCGCCATTGGCGGTCATGGTGCGGACCAGCGTGCGGGCGCCGGGGTTCAGCCGCACCCGCTCGTCGTAGGCGCGCTGCAGGTCGACCACCGGCAGGCCCTTCAGCATGGCGACCCGCTCGCGCAGGGCCGCCTCGAAGTCGAACTCGCCGCGCATGGCCCGCTCGGTGATCTCTGACACCTTGTCCTTCACGCCCGCGAAGTCGGCCAGTTCGTCGATGCACTCGACGTTGATGATCGTGGAATCCATGTCGGCGATCAGCAGGCGCTTGCGGCGACCCTCGAGCGGCTGGAGGCACCAGTCCAGCGGCTGGTCGGCCAAGGGCGCCTGCAGCGCCGCGCGCACGGCGCCCAGGTCGTCGGCCTCCAGGACCACGTCGGTGACGGCGCTGTCGCCGGCGTCGATCTTGCGAGAATCCTTGCCCCGCGCGCCGACGCTGGCGAACACTTCGCGTAGATTGAGCGAGAACGCGCCGGCGTTGGGGGGCGCGACGAGGGTGAGGACGAGTTCCATGACGGGCCGCATCTGGCTGATCGCCGGACCGACCGCAAGCGGCAAGTCCGCGCTCGGGCAACGCCTGGCCCGGGCGACGGGGGGCGAGATCGTCAACGCCGACTCCATGCAGCTCTACGCCGGCCTTCAGGTTCTGAGCGCGGGACCGGGGCCAGAGGAGCTGGCGGCCGCGCCGCATCACCTGTTCGGAACCGTCGACGCCGCCGACGGCTGGTCGGTGGGCCGCTGGCTGCGCGCCGCCTCCGACGTCATCGTCGAGATCGGCGCACGCGGCCGCGACGCCATCGTGGTGGGCGGCACGGGGCTCTACTTCAGCGCGCTGACCAAGGGCCTGGCCGAGATCCCGCAGGTGCCCGCCGAGGTCCGCCGCGTGGCGGCCACGGACTTCGACGACTTGGGCGAGGGGGCGTTCCGCGCCCGGCTGGCCGAGATCGATCCGGCCGCCGCCGCGCGGATCGCGGCGGGCGACCGGCAGCGGCTGGCGCGGGCCTGGGAGGTCTTCGCCGCCACCGGGACCTCGCTGACCGACCACCAGGCCTCGGCGTCGGGCGCCCTGCCCGCCGGGTCGTGGACGGCCGTGGCCCTGGAGCCGCCGCGCGCGGCGCTCTACGCGCGGTGCGACGCCCGGCTGGACGGCATGATCGCCGACGGCGCGCTGGACGAGGTGGCCGCGCTGATGGCGCGCAAGCTGGACCCGACCCTGCCCGCCATGAAGGCTGTCGGCGTCCGGGAGCTGTCCGCTCACCTGCGCGGCGAGACCGGCCTGGCCCAGGCGATCGCCGCCGCCCAGCAGGAGACGCGGCGCTATGCGAAGCGGCAGATGACCTGGATGCGAGGGCAGATGAGCGACTGGCCCCGCCTCGACGCCGCCGAGCCCCGCGACCAATGGCGGCAACTTCTTGCCCTGGAACCCGCCTTGACGCCCTGAGCCCGGCATGCGACATCCCGTTTCGTATCTTTCGCGGGAAATCTCGTGCGCAACATTCTTGTACTCGTAGGGCGGCCGTAGCGGACTGACTTGAATGTCAGGACCGATCGGTCGCTTGCACCAGGCCCCCAGCGGGCCTTTTTTATTGCCCAAACCAGAGCCGCCCTCATGACCGCCCATCAGACGATCGAAGCCCAACTGGACACCATCTCCGGCGCCGAGATGGTGGTTCGCGCCCTTATCGATCAGGGCGTCGATGTGCTGTTCGGCTATCCGGGCGGCGCGGTGTTGCCGATCTATGACGCGCTGTTCAACGAGCCGCGCCTGCAGCACGTGCTGGTCCGCCACGAACAGGGCGCGACCCATGCGGCCGAGGGCTACGCGCGCTCGACCGGCAAGTGCGGCGTGGTCCTTGTCACCTCGGGTCCCGGCGCCACCAACGCCGTCACCGGCATCGTCGATGCGCTGATGGACTCGATCCCGATGATCGTGATCACGGGCCAGGTCGCCACCCATCTGATCGGCACCGACGCGTTCCAGGAATGCGACACGATCGGGATCACCCGGCCCTGCACCAAGCACAACTACCTGGTGAAGGACGTGGCCGACCTGCCGCGCATCCTGCACGAGGCGTTCCATATCGCCACCTCGGGCCGTCCCGGCCCCGTGGTCATCGACATCCCCAAGGACGTGCAGTTCGGCAAGGGGGTCTACCAAGGCCCCACCGAGGTGAAGCACGCCCACAACTACAATCCCCGGGTGAAGGGCGACGCCGGCAAGATCGCCGAGGCGATCGCCATGATCGCCAAGGCCAAGAAGCCGATCCTCTACACCGGCGGTGGCGTCATCAACGCCGGCCCGAAGGCAGCCGAGCTGCTGCGCGAGTTTGCCGAACTGACCGGCGCGCCCGTCACCTCGACGCTGATGGGCCTGGGGGCGTTCCCGGCGTCGGATCCGAAGTGGCTGGGCATGCTGGGCATGCACGGCTCGTTCGAGGCCAACAACGCCATGCACGACTGCGACGTGATGGTGGCCATCGGCGCGCGCTTCGACGACCGGGTGACCGGCCGGCTGGACGCCTTCGCGCCGACCTCGAAGAAGATCCACATCGACGTGGACGCCAGCTCCATCGGCAAGAACGTCCGCGCCGACATCGGCATCGTCGGCGACGCGGGCAACGTGCTGGCCGACATGATCGCCGCCTGGAAGCAGCGGAACCTTTCGACCGACGCGGCGGCCATGAAGACCTGGTGGACCCAGATCGACGGCTGGCGGGCCCGCAACTCCTTCGGCTACGCGCCGGATGCGAAGCTGATCAAGCCGCAGCACGCCATCCAGCGGCTGTACGAACTGACCAAGGACCACGACACCTACATCACCACCGAGGTCGGCCAGCACCAGATGTGGGCGGCCCAGTTCTACAAGTTCGAGCAGCCGAACCGCTGGATGACCTCGGGCGGCCTGGGCACCATGGGTTATGGCCTGCCCGCCGCCGTCGGCGTGCAGATGGCGCACCCGGACAGCCTGGTCATCGACATCGGCGGCGACGCCAGCGTGCAGATGACCATGCAGGAGATGTCGACGGCCGTGCAGTACGGCCTGCCGATCAAGATCTTCATCCTCAACAACGAGTGGATGGGCATGGTCCGCCAGTGGCAGCAACTGCTGCATGGCGAGCGCTATTCGCACTCGTATTCGTCCAGCCTGCCCGACTTCGTGAAGCTGGCAGAGGCCTATGGCGGCGTCGGCTTCCGCGCCGAGCATCCGGACGAGCTGGACGACAAGATCCGCGAGATGATCGCGGTGAAGAAGCCGGTGCTGTTCGACTGCCGGGTCACCAAGGAAGAGAACTGCTTCCCGATGATCCCCAGCGGCAAGGCGCACAACGAGATGATCATGGCCGAGGAAACCCGCGACCTGGGCTCGATCATCGACGAGGCGGGCAAGCGGCTGGTCTGAGATGGCGACCCGCGTCGGAGGCTGTCTCTGCGGCGCCGCGCGCTACGCGGTCGATGAGCCGTTGTCGCCGATCCAACTCTGCCATTGTCGACAGTGCCGCAAGGCGCAGGGATCGGCGTTCGGCGCGAACATCCCCGTGTCGGCGGACGCGTTCCGGATGACGCAGGGCCACGACGCGTTGCGCGAATACCGCGCGTCTCCCGGCAAACGTCGCGTGTTCTGCGGCGACTGCGGCAGCCCGATCTTCAGCCAGCGCGACGAGGCGCCGGACGTCCTGCGCCTGCGGGTCGGAAGCCTGGACGACGACAGCGGGTTGGAGGTGGGCTTCCACATCCAGGCGGCCTCGCAGGCGTCCTGGTGTCCCATCGACGACGATCGCCCCGCCTACCCCGGCGTTGGGCCGGCCTAGGCGCGCCCTGCCGGCGGCGAGTCTATTCCACCACCGGCTGGATCGCCGCGGTGGCCGGACAGGTGAGGATCGCGCGCAGCCCGGGCTTGTTGTCGCCGAAGGTCAGTTCGCCCCGGAGCTGCTTCACCATCGCGGCCATCATCCGGCCGCCGAAGCCATCGGAGGCGTCGTGCTTGCCCTCCCCGTGGTCAGCGACGATCAGGCGAAGATCGGTGCGATGCTCCTCCAGGCTGACCTCGATCGCGCCGGGCTTGCCGGCGTAGGCGTATTTGTTGGCGTTGATCACCAGCTCGGTCACCACCAGGCCCAGGGTGACCGCACGGTCGGTCGGGACCAGCACGGGGCTCGCCTCGACGCTGATCTTGCCGGCCCACTCGGCGCCCAGGGAGTCGTTCATGTCGGCGATCAGCTCTTCCAGGTAACGGCCCATGTCGACGACCTCGATCTGGTCGGCGCGGTAGAGCCGGCGGTGGACCAGGGCCACGGCCTGTAGCCGGCGGCGCGCTTCCTCGAACGCCGTGTGCAGCTTGGGATCGCCCATGGACCGCGACTGAAGCCCCAGGAAGCTGGAGACGAGCTGGAGGCTGTTCTGGATCCGGTGGTTCACCTCCTTGATCAGCATCTCCTTCTGCGCCAGCAGCGCATCCTTCTCGGCGACCGTCTCGCTGAGCCGGGTATTGAGTTCCTGGAGGCGGCGATGGCTGCGGGCCTCCAAGAGGGTCTCACGAACTCGCGTCGCGGCGTCGACCTCCGCCAATGTCCAGCGGCGCGAACGGCCGTGCACGGTCTGGCGCCAGGCTTCGAAGGACGAGCGCGGGGTCAGCGTTTCACCGGGGCCCAGGTTGACGGCCTTGTGCGGATTGCCCGCCCAGTTGACCACCTCGACCTCCTCGGCGCGGAACCAGAGGATCACAAACGGCTCGTCCGCCGAAACCACCAGCGACAGCAGGCCGCTGGCCTGGGCCTGGAACGCCTCGGCATCCGGGAAGACATCGGCCAGCCGGTCGGTGACCACCGGATCCAGCCCGCGCTGCAGCGCCCATCTGGCCATCGCCAGGACCTGTGTCTCCGGCGGATGGACGCCGTCCATGTGCAGGATCCCGGCCCTCAGCATCGCCACGCCATCGGCGTCCAGCATCCGGCGCAGTTCCACCACGCCTTCGGCGAGGTGGGCGTCCAGGCCGCCGGCGCGGGTGAAGCGCGAGGTGACCTCGTCCTCCAGGCCGCGCAGGCGCAGGCGCTCGCGATAGGTCTCGGCGTCCTCCTTGGCCCGGATCTGTCGGGCCAGACCGCCGGCCAAGGTGCGCGCCGCCGCGCGGACGTCGAAGGGCATCAGCTTGGGCGTGGCGTGGTGGCAGGCGATCAGCCCCCAGAGCAGGCCGTCCTTGACCACCGAGATCGAGGCCGAGGCGCCGACGCCCATGTTGCGCAGGTACTGCATGTGCACCGGCGAGACCGAGCGCAGCGCGCAGTCGCTCATGTCCAGCGGCGGCCCGGTCCAGGCCGGCTCGAGCGGGGCCGGCTCGTAAGCCACGTCCGGGATCACCCGCACCAGGTTGCGGACATAGAGCGCACGGGCCTGGGCCGGGATGTCGGAGCCCGGGAAGTGGTGGTTCAGGAACGAGGGCATGCCCTCGGCCCGGTCCTCGGCCAGCACGGCGCCGGCGTCGGCGTCGAGGAAGCGATAGATCATCACCCGGTCGAAGCCAGTGAGCCGGCGGAACTCGATGGCGGCCCGCTCGCAAAGGCCCTTCAGGTTCAGCGCCCGCTCGAAGGCGGCCCCGGCGTTCTCGAGCTGGCCCAGGATGGCGGTGGCCGGCAGGGCCGTGGCGAGACCGGGCTCCACCTCCACCAGCAGGCGGTCGCCATCCACATGGGCGGAGACGTCCAGGCTGCCCGTGTGGCCCGCATAGCTGCCGCCGGCGTCGGATTGGGTGACCTGCGCGATGCGGTCCGCCAGCTCGTCGCCCAGCACCTCGCCCAAGGTGCGGCCGATCCAGGCCTGGCGGCCCAGCAGGCCGGCGACGTCGCCGGCGGCGTGGCTGATCTCCTGGGTCGTGCGGTCGGCGACCAGCAGCACGCCATGCGGCTGGATCGCGCCTGGAATGTGGATCGGTTCGCGAGCGCAGGCGTCCGGATCGGCGGAGGGGACGTCAGACATTGACGGGCTCATCGCAGAGCCGCCGTTCGGCATGGTGGAAGCCGGCCACCGCCCCGCGAACCATCGCTTCGACGTCGTCCGGCGTCCGCGCCTGGGCGTCCAGCACGGCCAGGAACGCGCGCCAGCGTTCACCCACGCGGTCGCCGTAGGGATCGAGGAAACTCAGCCCCACCATGCTGTCGCCCCGCGCCTCGACCGTACGGCGGATCACCCGCCCACCCAGGGTGGAGCCCTCCAGCACATACATCCGGCCTAGCGCCTCGGCGACGCCGGCCGGCACGGCGGCGTCGGACGGCGGGACGGCCTTGCCACCCAGCGTCGCCAGATCCGCCGCGAGTTGCACCGATCGGCGGCGGGTCTCGAAGTCCAATCCCGGCAGGCTCGCGAGCGATGGCGCCAGCGCAGCTTCCGCCTCGGCGTGCAGGCCATGGAAACGCTCCACCAGCTCGCGACGGCTTTCAGCCGTGACGATGCGAGCGAGGATGTCCATGCGCGCTTCCAGGCGATCATGATCGACCCGCGTGGCGTCACGCAGGCGTCCATGGACTTCGCTGATCATCGCAGTCTCTTGAAATAGCGCCCCGTCATGAGGATAGAGGCGGGACTGTCGACCCTTCCATCCGGTACCCGACACAACCGGCGTGGATTCCGGCCTAAATCGAGACTTCGCGATGAGTCGAACAACGCCTGCCACACTCGCACTCGACAAGGCCGGCGTCGCCTACGCATTGGCGACCTACGACTACGACTCCGGCGCGGAGCGGGTGGGACTGCAGGCGGCCGAAGCCCTGGGCGCGCCGCCGGGCGAGGTGCTGAAGACCCTGATGGTCAAGGCCGACGGCAAGCCGGTCTGCGTGATCCTTGCGTCCGACCGCGAGGTCAGCATGAAGAAGCTGGCCGCCGCCGTGGGCGCCAAGTCGGCCGAGATGATGAAACCCGCCGACGCCGAGCGGATGACCGGCTACCGGGTCGGCGGCGTCAGCGCGTTCGGCCAGAAGCGGATCGTGCCCACGGTGATCGACGCGGACGCCGCCGCCCTGCTGCAAGCGTTCGTCAACGCCGGCCAGCGCGGTTTGCAGGCGCGCCTGGTCCCCGCCGATCTGGTGCGGGCGCTAGGCGCCACGGTCGCCGCGATCAGCTAGGCCTTCATGCGCAGCTGGCCCATGTAGTCGCGCTTGCCCAGCGGCACGCCGGCCTGGCGCAGGATGTCGTAGGCGGTGGTGGCGTGGAAATGCAGATTGGGGGTCGAGAACGACATCAGGAAGTTCTCCACCGTGAACGGCATTTGGCGCGAGCCGATGTGGAAGATCACGTCGCCGCCCTCCAGCGCGTTCACCTCGGCGGGCGTCAGCGCCTGCAGCGCCGCGCGGGCGTCGGCCACCAACTGCTGCAGACCGGCGTAGTCCAGGTCGCCCACGCCGCCGGGCGGCGCGAACTGGCCGGCCTTCGCGCCCTCGATCGCGCCCCGCGAATGGTGCGCCACCGAGACCAGCTGGAAGCGGAACGGCAGCATGTCGTCGTGCAGCCGCATGTCGACGATGGTCTCGGGGTCGAGACCGGTCGCCTTGCAGTGGGCCAGGCCCTTTTCCAGGAAGCCCTGCACGGCGCCCAGCACCTGCAGGAACGATGCGACGCTGACGTCGTAGAGTGAAATCGCCATTGGTCCGGGGCCCCTCGATCCGATGCCCGGACCATGCGCGGGCGCCCCTAGGGAGGCCAACCGAAATCCGCCGCTAGCGCGCGCCCAGACGGACCAGCACTTCGCGTGGAATGTCGTACTGGGCGATGAGGTCGGCGCGGTTGCGCAGGCCCATCACCTCGCGCTGGACGAAGAAGCTCCAGACTGCGTCGGCGGCGGCCTTGAGCGTCTCGGGCCGCCCCTCCCCGCCCGGATGATCGCGCAACGCGGCCAGCGCCGCCTCGACCTTGCGGCCGGCCCGGCCCAGCGACTGGGCCTGTTCTTCCATCAGCTCGTAGTGGAGCACCGACTCGCCGGTATCGGACTTGAGCCGGGCGGACAGGTTCTGCGGCAGGCGAAACGAGGACATCGGACGCCAAGATTGGCTCCCGATGTCCTCGACGCAAGGGCGGCCCGCGATCAGTCGCCAAACACCTCGGCGAGGTCGTCCGCGACGGTCGGCAGCCGCCAGCCTCGCCCGGCGTCGGCCGACAGGGCCCGTTCGATCTGCCAGCCGCTGCGGCCGACATAGACGCCCAGGGCGGTGAGTTCGGCGATCAGGGCGGCGCGGGCGTCCTTGTCCAGGACGTCGTTGCTCGGCCCCTTCGCTTCCTCCAGTCGCCAGCCGAAGATGGCGTCGCGAGAGATCTCGACGACGGCGCCCTCGCCTTCGGTCCACTCGTAGTAGGCCGCGAAGCCGCCGACCGCGTGGTTCACCCGCGTGGCCAGGCAGTTCTCGTAGCGCCGCGCGGCCTCGCGCAGGGCCGCCTTGGTGGCGAGCGGCCTCAGCGTGGCCGTGCCGGCGAACGGCGGGGCCGGAAGCTCCGGATAGAGATCCTCCCGCACCGCCTCGAACAGCGCCGCCTCGGTCTCTGCGTCCGCCCACCGGGTCGCCGCCGCGATCGCCGCCTCCGCGCCGGAGCGGACCGCGATGGCGCCGGCCGCCTCCGCCACCGCGGTCGCCCCGTCGTCGGTGATCAGCATCGCCAGGCCCAGCGACCGGCCCATCGGCGCGGGCAGCCGGCTCAGCCGGGCGACCGCGCCCTGGTCGATCGTCTCGGCATGCCGCAGCAGCTTCGCCGGCTTGGGCTCCGGCAGCAGTTCCAGCAGCTTGCGATAGGTCGCGGCCGTCCAGGCGGTTTCGCCCAGCCGCCCCAGCGCCCGCTCCAGGCCGGGCGGCGACGATCCCAGCACCGCCCCGATCGCCTCGCGCAGCCGGCCCGTCAGCGCCAGCACGCCGACGTCGCGGTCCAGCGCGAAACCCAGGCACACCAGGTGACGCCGCGTCGCCGAAGCCGTGAGGAACGGGGTATGCGGCTCGGGCCACAGGCGCGCCACGGCCGGGGCGAAGTCGCCGGCGACCAGCTTGAGAAGGGCGGTCGGTTCGGTCCGCGCCGGGACCGGGGCCGCGCCCGAGAACAGCTTGAACATGGAAAGCTCCCAGGGTTGCGCCGCATCCCTGGGAAGCGGCGCGATCAGCGTCGTATGAGTGGCGCGCCCGGTTCCGAACCGACGCGCACGCGGAGGGCCGCCGGGGGGCGATCCTGGTCCTGCGTGAAATTGTGCGTCGTCATTCGGTGACTCTCGTTCGAAGGCGCGCCGTGTCCCACGGGACCCCGGCGCGGCGCAAGGCAAAGGTTAACGCGTTGTGCGAGATGCGCGGCCGCTGTGGCCGCCGCGCAACGTCGCATCAGCCGCCGTAGAAGAACCGCTCTTCGGCGATCTTGCCGTCCTTGATCGTATAGACGCCGACCTCGTCGAAGGTCGTGCGCTCGCCGCCCTTGGGGGTAAGCTCCATCTTGAACCGCACCACGAACTGGTCGCCGTGGACGTACGGGCCCTCGATCAGGTTGTCATGGACCTCGTGGTTGGCGGCCCACCATTCGCCCTTGGCGCGGACGCCGGCCTTGCCCTCGACGCGGGCCATGTCGCCCCCGGCCGCTTCCAGGCTGACCACGTCGTCAGCCCAGTATTTCTCGCCGGACTCCTCGAACTGGCCCTGCTTCAGCATGGCGACCAGGTCGGCGGCGATCTCTTGGGTGGTAGGCATTGGGAAGCTCCTTGATGGGAGACCCTTACGTAAGCCCGGGTAGTGACAGCGTACTGGCAGCAGTCGTCACGGCTCGGACCCCGGACAGCCATCGCCATCCGGGGCCCTTGCCCGATCAACCTACCCCTTCACGCACACCACCTGCCGCAGGGTGTGGACGATCTCGACCAGGTCGGCCTGCGCCGCCATCACCGCGTCGATGTCCTTGTAGGCCATCGGCGTTTCGTCGATCACGCCCGCGTCCTTCCGGCATTCGACGCCCGCCGTGGCGGCCACGTGGTCCTCGACGGTGAAGCGCCGCTTGGCTTCGGTCCGGCTCATGGCCCGGCCGGCGCCGTGGCTGCAGGTGCAGAAGCTGTCCGGGTTGCCCTTGCCGCGCACGATGAAGGACCGTGCGCCCATCGACCCCGGGATGATCCCGAGGTCACCGAGCCCCGCCCGCACCGCGCCCTTACGGGTCAGCCAGACATCCTCGCCGAGGTGCCGTTCCTTCACGACGTAGTTGTGGTGGCAGTTCACCGCTTCCTTGTCGGTCTTGAACGCTGGCAACCCGGCCTCCCGCAGCGCCTGGAGCACGCGGACCATCATCAGCTCGCGGTTCTGGCGCGCGAAATCCTGACCCCACGAGACCGCTTCGATGTAGTCCTCGAAGTCGGTTTCGCCCTCCTCGAGCCAGGCGAGGTCAGAGTCGGCGAGATGCACCCCGACCCGGTCCTTCGCCAGCGCCTTTGCGCGCTGGATGAAGAACTGACCGATGGCGTTCCCGACTCCGCGCGATCCTGAATGCAGCATCACCCATACGCGCTGGTCGGTGTCGAGGCAGACCTCGATGAAGTGGTTCCCACCCCCCAGGGTCCCGAGTTGCACCATGCTGTGCGCGTCGGCCAGCACCGGATGCTTGTCGACTATCAAACGGTGGCGCGCCTCGAGGCCCGAGGCGCGCCACCGGCTCACCACGGCGTTCGGCACACCGTGACGCCCCTGTTCGCGCCAGCTTCCCTTCACGCCCGGCCCGCCATGCGGCACCGCGCGCTCGATGAGCGTCCGGAGGCTCACCAAGCTGTCCGGCAGGTCAGAGGCGGTGAGCGTGGTGCGAACCGCCATCATGCCGCAGCCGATGTCCACGCCAACGGCGGCCGGGATGACGGCTCCCTTGGTTGGAATCACCGAGCCCACCGTCGCGCCGCGTCCGAAGTGGACGTCCGGCATGACGGCAACCTGGCCCTGGATGAACGGCAGGGACGCCACGTTGCGCAGCTGGTTCTTCGCGGCCTCTTCGACCGGCACGCCACGGGTCCACGCCTTGATCGGCGCGCCGTGACCTTCGATGATTTCGTATCCCATTTGGAACGCTCCATTGCTCTTGCGTCCCCTCCCGGTCCCCCGCGGCGGCAAAGCGTTCCTCCGAAACGAAGAACCCCTCCGCGGCCGGGCCGGGAGGGGTTCTTCGTCAGTGCCTCAAAGATGCTGAGACCTAGGCCGAACCGTCCTCCCACGCGCGCGCGCCTTTGCCCTCGACCTGGCGGTCGTTGGCGGTGGCGGGCAGCAAGTTGGCAGGCCGGTAAAACACAGGTCTCTCCTTCGAGGTCGGCGCAGGTATCACGTTCGCCGAACCGCGCGAACGGTTTGTTGCAACCGCAACGATGTGGACCACGCGCTGTGTCGCCAAAGCCACGCTCAGCCCGGGCTGGCGCTGATCCCACCATCGATGGTGACGATGACGCCGGTGGTGTAGGCGCTGCGGTCCGAGGCCAGGAACGCCATCATGTCGGCGATCTCGCGCGGGTGGGCGGGGCGTCCGCGCGGGTAGTTGGCCATCAGTTCGGGATAGCGGCTCTCATCGCCGAACCGGCGCTGAGCGGCGGTCTTCATCAGGGTGACGATGCGGTCGGTCTCCACAGGCCCCGGACTGACGCCGACCACGCGGATCCCATCGCGCAGGCTCTTGCCGCCCAGCGCGCGGGTGAAGGCATAGAGGGCGGCGTTGCCGGTCGAACCGGCGATGTAGCCGGCGTCCATCCGCTCGCCCGCCGCGCCGATGTCGTTGATGATCACCCCCGCGCCGCGCGCCTTCATGTGCGCATAGATCGCCCGCGTCAGGTTGATGTAGCCGAAGACCTTCAGCTCCCAGGCGTGCCGCCAGGTCTCCTCGTCGACGGCGTCCAGCGTGCCGCCCGGAATGTCGCCGGCGTTGTTGACCAGGACGTCGATGTCCTTGGCCGCATCAGCCAGCGCCTTGAGTTGAACCGGATCGCGAATGTCGGTGGGGAGCGCGCCCGCCTGGATCTGGTGCTGGCTCCGCAGGCGTTCGCACAGCGCCTCCAGCGCCGCGCCGTCGCGAGCCGCCAGGATCAGGTGGCACCCCTCCTCGGCGAACACCTCGGCCGCCGCCGCGCCGATGCCCTTCGAGGCCCCGGTGATCAGGACCGTCCGGCCCGTGAGGTTGAGGTCCATGAGTCTCTCCTGCCTGTCGCCAGCTTAGCCCGGCGGTTGCGAGCGCGGCCATCCTGTGACACCTCCTGCCCGACCGATCAGGAACCATCCGATGACCGACACCCAGCCCGCCTCCGTCTACGACCTCGCCCACGCCGAGCAGGAGGAGAGCCGCGCCACGTTCGCGGTGCTGGTGGACAACGAGCCGGGGGTGCTGCACCGGGTGGTCGGGCTGTTCGCGGCGCGGGGCTACAACATCGACAGCCTGACGGTGGCCGAGACCGACGGCCAGGCGCACACCAGCCGCATCACCATCGTCACCCGTGGCACGCTGCAGGTGCTGGGCCAGATCGAGGCGCAGCTGCAGAAGATGGTCTCGACCCGCCACGTGCAGGACGTGACCAAGGACCCGAACGGCATCGAGCGCGAACTGGCCCTGGTGAAGGTGCGCGGCACCGGCGCCGAGCGGGTCGAGGCGCTGCGGGTCTCGGACATCTTCCGCGCCAAGGTGGTGGACACCACGCATGAGAGCTTCGTGTTCGAACTGACCGGCGCCTCGTCCAAGATCGACAAGTACCTGGACCTGATGCGCGGCCTGGGCCTGGTCGAGGTGTCGCGCACTG
This sequence comes from Alphaproteobacteria bacterium, assembly GCA_018821435.1. GTDB lineage: Bacteria > Pseudomonadota > Alphaproteobacteria > Caulobacterales > Caulobacteraceae > Phenylobacterium. The sequence continues at coordinate 126,118 of JAHJME010000027.1, read as the reverse complement.
GCGTGCTGTCGCTGCAGCGGGGCGTCGAGGTCTTTTAGGGAACCGGACCGGCGGCCCAACTCTTTCAGGGTGTGTCGATACGCACCGCCCTCGCCGTCCTGATCGCGCTCAGCCTGGCCCCGCCGGCCACGGCGCAGATTCCGCTGATCGTGCCGATCCCGGCCAAGAAGCCCAAGCCCACCGTCATCGGCCCCCCGCCGGACGCGACGCCCTATGAGGCGGCGGTCTGGCCGTTTCCGCCGCCGGAGCCGAAGAGCTGGTGGGATGACAAGCGGCCCAAGCCCAACGAGGCCGCCGACCCCCTGGGCGGGCGCCGCGTGCGCCGGGGCGAGCAGCCGGCCACGCTGGATAACGGCGTGACGCCGTCTACCTACCGCCTCTGGGGGCTGATGCCGCTGCAGTGGCAGTTGCTGCGCGGCGACGAGATGATCCTGGAGCTGTGGACCCGTCCCTCCAACAGCGTCCGCCAAAGCGTGACGCGGATCGTCGTGCGCGGCGGAGGCGACACCTTTGTCCAGGGCCGCGCCGGCCTGGCCTGCTGCGAGGCCGGGATCGGGCGGCGGATGGGCTTCGACACCGAGCTGCCGGCGGGGTCGGCGGCGCGGTTCCTGGCGCTGAAGGGCCTGCCGCTCTGGGCCTCGCCGCGCGACGTGCGGGTGGTCGAGCCGGACGCCGCCGACGCGCTGTGCCTGGAGGGCACCTCGTACGACCTGACCCTGGCCACCCCCGGCCGCGCGGTGACCCTGCACCGGGCCTGCGATCCGGCCGAGATCGGCGAGGCGGCCGACGTGCTGGAGACGGTGCTGGGCGCCGCCCTGGGGCACGATCCCCGCTTCGACGTGATCTTCCCGGGTGGGGCCAATTTCGCCAACGCGCGGGGCGCCTATCGCGAGCTGACAGCGGGCGGCGGGCGACTGAAGGTCAACCCGGACGCCCGCTTGCCGCCGCCCGGCGCGGAGCCCGCGCCGGGACCCGAGCCGGACCCTACGCCGCCTGCGTCATCGCCGCTTGGATCTGCTCTTCCGTCGCCCCGGCCGCCCGGGCCGAGCGGATCGCGAGATGGCGGACGGTGAGATACTGGATCGCGAACAGGGCGATCTTGGACACCAGCGGGAAGATCGCCAGGAACGCCGGCCAGGCCGCCGGGAACAGGATCGCGACGACCAGGTTGGCGGCGGCAGTCACGAACATCAGGCCCGCCCAGACATAGCCGAACGCGATCATCGGGGCGGTCGCGTGCTCACCGGCCATCGGCGGCAGGTAGCGAAGCATCCAGCCCTTCTGCAGCATCACCAGGCCGATGATGGCGTAGATCACCGTGGGCTTGGCCATCAGGAAGCGCGCGTCGTGCGCCAGGATGGCGGCCGTGCCGAACACCAGCACCAACGCCAGGCTGGCCCACTGCAGCCGGGAGATGTCCTGGCGCCTCAGCTTCATGATCGCGATCTGCGCGGCGCCCACCGCGATCGACGCGGCCGTGGCCATCACCACGTCGACCTTCAGCGCCACGAGAACGGCGAAGACGAGGGTGGGGAGAAGGTCCGTGCCCAACGCGCGGCCGGCGTGGATGAGGTTGCCCATGGCGAGTGCTCCAACATGTGAATTCCGATGTCGCCAAGGCTAGCGGGAGAGCTGGGCGCGGCGTGAATCCGCTCACGAAGGCCAGGTGGCCGTCCGCGAAATCCGACCCGCCGTCCGCGCTTCGCGAATGGATTCCCGCGCAATCATCCCTCCTCACCAGGGGAGGGATGGGGTTTGCGTAGTTCTTTGAATCTCGAGCGGGACCGCCTATATGTCGGCGGTCGGGTTCGCCCGACTATGGAAATAAACGCGCGTGTAATAAGCGGACTGGACCCGGGTGCGATTCCCGGCGGCTCCACCAAATTTCCTTCCGGGTATCGCCGGGGAGTGCGGGGCCGATCAGCATCGACAGACGTCTAAAGGCGTTGCTTTTTCCCGGCTTGACCCACCGTTCCGGGTTTTAAACTAAATGCGAACGATAACTTCGCTGAGGAAATCCGCCTGGCCGCGTAATGCGGTTCGGTAGAATTCCGACCTAAGTCCTAGGGGTTCAGATCCTTAGGCGGGGCCCGGGAGGCGCCTGCCAACAGAAGCCTCCCACCTACCTCTCCTCACTTTCCGCATCCGACCTTGCGCCAGCCCAGCCAAACGCTACCTTCCGGGTGTCGTTTTTGCTTCGGAGTACGCACGTGGTCGCCCAGGATCCGCCGGTCCAGGATCTGATGAACTACGAGGCCATGGCGCAGGATGCGCTGCGTGGCGTCGCGAAGGCTGCGCTGAAGCGCGCCGCCGCGCCCGACGGTCTGCCGGGCTCCCATCATTTCTACATCACCTTCAAGACCGACGCGGCCGGGGTCTCGGGCCCCGTGGACCTGCTGTCGAAGTACCCGGACGAGATGACCATCGTCCTGCAGCACCAGTACTGGGACCTGGCGCCCGGCGAGACGTTCTTCTCGGTGACCCTGCAGTTCGGCGGCCAGCCCAAGCGGGTGTCCGTGCCCTACGCGGCGATCACGCGGTTCTACGACCCGTCGGTGCAGTTCCTGCTGCAGTTCGAACCGCCCCCGTCGGCGCCCCCCGAACTCAAGGCCGCGACGGAGGGCAAGACCGCCGAGGCGAAGTCCGACGAGCCGCCGGCCAAGCCCGCCGAAGCCACCATCGTCTCGCTCGACCAGTTCCGGAAGAAATAGCCGTATGAGCGACGTGGCGTCGTCCGAGCCGGAAACCCTCACCGACGAGGCCATCCTCCAGCGGTTCCTGCGCACCAAGAACCAGCCCACCGGATCCCAGACCCTGGGCTTCCGCATGGTCGGCGTCAGCCAGGCCACCAAGTCGGTGGAAGTGGAATTCGACGCCAAGGCTGAACTTCTGCTGAACCCAATGAAGCAGATCCAGGGCGGCTTTCTCTGCGCCATGCTGGACGAAGCCATGAGCGTGGCCTGCATGGTCGCCTCGGGCATGACCGCCGTGGCCCCGACCCTGGAAATGAAGACCAGCTTCCTGCGCCCCGGCCAGCCGGGGAAGATCAAGGCGATCGGCAAGGTGGTGAAGTGGGGCCGCCAGGTCGCCTTCACCGAAGGCGAACTCTACGACGCCGAGGGGCGGCTGCTGGCGAAGGCCACCGGCACGGCGATCCCCACCCCCTTCGCGAACTACAAGAAGTAGCGCCCGGCATGGCCCGCCTCCTCGCCTTCATCGCCGCGGTCTGGTTGGCGGCGGCGGCGAATGGGGCGCAGGCGGGGTCGGCGTTCTCGGACTGGTCGGCGGTGGTCGTCGCCGGCGACTGGCACGCGCACGACGGCGGCCCGTCCGAAGGCTTCGACAACGCCCGACGCGACGTCAGCGCGGCCCTGACCCGCTTAGGCTTCCCCGCGCAGAACATCCGCCAGTTCTCGGTCCGGCCCGAACGCTACAACGACACCAAGCCCGAGAAGAGCGAGTTGCGCGGGATCTACAACGCCCTGTCCGACTTGTCGGGCCGGACCGCCGGGGGCTGCATGTTCTACATCACCTCGCACGGGGCGCCGCAGGGCGCGCAACTTGACCAGGGGCTGCTGCGGCCCGGCGTGCTGGCCGACATGCTGGACCGGACCTGCGGCAAGCGGCCGACCGTGGTGGTGATCTCGGCCTGCTTCTCGGGCGTCTTCGTGCCGACGCTGGCGCAACCCAACCGGATGGTGCTGACGGCCGCCCGGCCCGACCGCACCTCGTTCGGCTGCGGCCAGGACATCAAGTATCCCTATTTCGACGACTGCTTCCTGTCGTCCATTCCAGGCGCCCGGGACTTCGGCGCGCTGGCGGGCGCGGTGCGGGAATGCGTGCGCGTGCGCGAGATCGCCGAGAAGCTGACGCCGCCGTCCGAGCCGCAGTTCTGGGTTGGGCCGCAGCTTCGTCCGATGCTGCCGCTCTACGCCTTCGGGACGAACTAAGCGGCGATGGCGCGCCGGCGGCGGATCGCGCCGCCCAGACCGAAGAAGCCGATCAACATCAGCGCCCAGGTGGCGGGCTCCGGCGCCTCGGCCATGGCGAAGTTGTCCAGCAGCAGGTGACTGCCGCTCAGCGCGTCCTGGTCGTTGAGGACGCCGGCCTCGACCGTCCAGGTCCCCGCCGTAAGCGCGGTGGAGAACTGGGTCCAGCCGGTCTGGCCGTAGCTTCCGACCAGATTCACGTTCTTGGCGAACAGCACGATGGTCGTGCTGTCGTTGAACACCTTCACGAAGCTGGAGTCGTTATAGCCCACGATGTCGTTGGCCGAGAACGCCGCCCAGCCCGAGAACAGGCCGCCCATGGTGGTGAAGGTCTGGCGGAGGGTTACCGGCGCGTCCGGCTGATCGGCCATCAGCGTCGCGAAGCTGACGCCCTCGATCGGATCGTACGGCGTGAAGCCGTCGGCGTGGTCGTCATGATTGTAGATCGACGGCGTGACGATGAAATCGGAGTTGGCGGTCCAGCCGGTCAGCGCGGCCTCGAAGCTGCCGTTCGCGAACGTCGCCGCCTGGGCGGCGGTCACCGACAGGCCCATCGCCGCGGCGGCCGCACAAGCCAGACTCAAACCCTTCAGACGCATACAACCCCCCGACAGCCAAAGATCGCCCCGAATCAGCAACATAGCGACTTCACGCAAGTTGGCCACAGGCCTCGCCTGACGGGCGCCGCGACTCAACCGAGGTGATATGGTCGGCCTTCAGGGTGGAGTTACGTTGACGATGCGAAGCCTCGGCAAGGCGGTGCTGACGGCGTTGGCGCTCCTCATGGGACCGACAGCGGCGATGGCGCAGGAGACGGCCCCGGCCGTGGCCCTGCCCAAGGCCCCTGTCCCCTATGTCCAGATCCGGCCGCCGAAGCCGTCGATCACCAGCCACGCCGCCCCCACGGCCGTGACCACGCCGGCGCCCGTCGCCGTGCGGCATCCGAGCGGCGCGCGACTGGGGTCCGGCCAGCCCGTCGATCCGGCGCAGCTCGAGGCGTTCGTCGACGGCTGGGTCGCCGACGCCATGACCCGCGAGCACGTGGCGGGGACTTCCGTCTCGATCGTCCAGAACGGCCAAGTGGTGCTGAAGAAGGGGTACGGCTTCGCCGACCTGTCGCCGCGCCGGCCCGTCGACCCCGACAAGACGCTGTTCCGCATCGGGTCGATCTCGAAGACCTTCACCTGGATCCTGCTGATGAAGGAGGTCGAGGCCGGTCGCATCCGCCTGGACCGCCCGATCAATCTGTATCTGCCGGAGAAGGTGCGCCTGCCGGGCAAGTCGCGCGACGTGACCGTGGGCTCGCTGATGAACCACACCTCGGGGTTCGAGGACCGCGCGTTCGGCCAGCTGTTCGAGCGCGATCCGCGCCGGATCCGGCCGCTGGACCTGTACCTGCGGCAAGAACGGCCCAGCCGCGAGCGCCGACTGGGCGTGATCTCCAGCTATTCCAACTATGGCGCGGCCCTGGCCGGCGCCGCCACGGCCTTCGTCTCGGGCAAGACCTTCGAGCGGCGGGTCGAGGACGAGATCGCCCTGCCCCTGGGCATGACCCGCACCACCTTCCGCGAGCCGCGCCCTGAACGGCGTGGCCTGCCCGGCGCCATGCCCGAGCGGCTGCGCGGCGACGTGGCCGAAGGCTATGGCTGGCGGCAGTCCGGCTTCTTCCCCAACGCCTATGAGTATATCGGCCAGGTCGCGCCGGCCGGCTCGGCCTCGTCCACAGCGGGCGACATGTCGCGCTACATGCTGATGCTGCTGAACAACGGCAGCCTGGACGGAGCCACCGTCTTCGGCCCCCGCGCGGCGCGGGCGTTCCGCGCGCCGATGCGCCAGACGCCGGAGGGGATCAACGGCTGGGCCCACGGCTTCATGACCTTCGACCTGCCCGGCGGCTATCGCGGTTACGGCCACCTGGGCGACACGATCGCCTTCCACTCGGCGATGATCGTGGTCCCGGAGCTGAACCTCGGGATCTTCGTCACCACCAACAGCGAGGCGGGCGGGCAACTGGCCGGGCTGCTGCCGAATGCGCTGGTGCGGCAGTTCTATGCGCCGCCCGCCACCTTCCCGCGACCGGGCTCGGCCGCGCTGCTGAACGCGGCGGACAGCTTCACGGGAGACTATCTGTCCACCCGTCGGTCCTATGGCGGACTGGAGGGCTTCGTCGGCCTGATCGTCGGCGGGACCGAAGTCAGCGTGACGCCCGGCGGCCGGCTGCTCACCACACGTATGGGCCAGGTCCGCGCCTGGACGCCGGAAGACCCCGTCGAGGACGGCCGCTTCATCTCCACCACCGGCGACGCCCGCCTAGCCTTCCACATGGTCGACGGCCGCGCGGTGAGTTTCCGGCCCGACAACAATACCGAGACGGTGCAGCGCGCCTCGTTCGCCCAGACGCAGGGGACGCTGGCGTTCATGGCCGGCCTGACCGCCTTCACGGCGGTAGTCACCCTCGCTGGCCTGGCGCTGCGCAACCGGCGCGAGCTGCGGCAGAACCAGATCCAGGCGCGCGCCGCCTTGGTCCAGAACATCCAGGCGGGCCTGTGGCTGGCCTCCATGGGCCTGTTCGGCGCCTGGGCGGCGGGGGCCGCGAATGTACAGGCGATCATGTACGGTTGGCCCGGCCCGCTGATCATCACCGCCTCGGCCTGCGCCCTGGTGGCCGCCGCGCTCAGCCTGATCACCATCGCCGCCGTCCCCGCCATCTGGCAGGGCGGACGGCGCGTGGATTCGTGGGCCGCGCTGCGCAAGGTGTTCTTCACGACGACCGTGCTGATCTACACCGGGTTCTCGGTGCTGCTGGCCATGAACGGCGCCCTGGAGCCCTGGAGCCGGTAGGCCTGCGAGGTAGGCAAAAAATATCTACCTGCGACAGCCTGTCCCGCCCAGCTACGGCCCCGCTTAAACGGCCCCTTAACCAAGGACTGGGTAAATCCTGCCTACCTGAGGGGGCGAACCGCTTGCGAGCGTCCCCTTCGTGTTGGCAAGGGGCTATCGGCGTTGAACCAGTTCGTGGGCATGCTGCAGAGGTTCGGGATCGGCCGTCTGGCCGCCATTCTCGGCGTCGCTGCGGGCCTCTCCGCCGTGCTCGCGGCGGTCTTCATGAACCTGGGCCAGCCAAAGGCCCTGCTCTATTCCAACCTGGACCTGAAGGAAGCCGGTTCGATCACGGCCGCCCTGGACCAGGCCGGCGTCAAATATGAGGTCAAGGGCGACGGCTCGACCATCATGGTGCCGCGCGACGTGGTCGCCTCCACCCGCCTGATGCTGTCGTCCAAGGGCCTGCCGACGGCGGGCTCGGTCGGCTACGAGATCTTCGACAACGCCAACGCCTTGGGCCAGACCGACTTCGTCCAGCAGCTGAACCGCCAGCGCGCCCTGGAAGGCGAGCTGTCGCGGACCATCCTGGCCCTGGACGGCATCACCTCGGCCCGGGTCCACCTGGTGCTGCCCAAGCGCCAGCTGTTCGAGGAAGAGGCCGAACAGCCGTCCGCTTCCGTCTCGATCGGCGTCGGCGGCCGCGAGCCCACGGGCGAACAGGTCCGCGCCATGCAGAACCTGGTGGCCGGCGCGGTGCCCAACATGCGCCCCGACCGCGTCACCGTGGTCGACCAGCACGCCAAGACCCTGTCCGGTGGCGACACCGGCATGGCCGCCGAGGCCGATGGCCGCAAGTCCGAGGTCGAGCAGCGCATCGCCAAGCAGGTGAAGACCCTGATCGAAGGCATGGTCGGCGCCGGCAAGGCGCGGGTCAACGTCACCGCCGACCTGGATCTGGCGCGGGTGACCACCCAGGAAGAACGCTTCGATCCGGACGGCCAGGTCATCCGGTCGGAATCCACGACCGAAGCCAACAGCCGCGAGAAGTCGGCCGACGGCTCGGGCCAGGCCTCGGTCGCGGCGAACATTCCCGGCGGCCCGGGCGGGGAGTCCACCGACAACACAACCTCCTCCGGCCAGACCGACTCCACCACCAACTACGAGATCTCCAAGACGGTCACGACCAAGGTCGAGGAGCCCGGCACCGTGAAGCGCCTGTCCGTGGCGGTCGCCGTCGACGGCGCCACCGCCCCGGCCGGCAAGGACGGTAAGCCCGGCGCCTACACGCCGCGGTCGGCCGAGGAGATGCAGCGCATCGAGCAGCTGGTCCGCACCGCCGTCGGCTACAACCAGGAACGCGGCGACCAGGTCAGCGTCATCAACGTCAAGTTCCCCACCGCCGACGACGGCGAGGGCGTGGTCAGCGCCAGCCCGCTGATGGGCTTCGACAAGAACGACATCATGCGCGCCGTCGAACTGGCCGTGCTGGCCCTAGTCGGCATCCTGATGATCTTCTTCGTCGCCCGGCCGCTGCTGGGCGGCGGCAAGGGCAAGGGCGGCGGGCCGAACGGCGGCGCGATCGCCGGCCCCGGCGGCGGCCAGATCACCCGCGTGATGGTCACCCCGGACGGTCAGCAGATGCAGATCGGCGCCGACGGCCAACTGGCCCTGCCCGGTCCCGGCGACGACGCCCACGCGCGGATCGACATGGCCCGCGTCGACGGTCAGGTCCGCGTCAGCGCCGTAAAGAAGGTGTCCGAGTTCGTGGAACGCCACCCCGACGAGTCGGTCGCGATCCTCCGCTCCTGGCTGCATGAGACGACCTGATGGCCGCCGCTCGCCCCGCCCCCAAAAGCATCGTCGATCCCTCCCGCCTGAACGGGGCGGAGAAGTGCGCCGTCATCCTGCTGGCCCTGGGCGAAGAGCACGCCTCGGTGTGGCAGGCCCTTGACGAGGAGGAGATCAAGGAAATCTCCCAGGCCATGGCCAGCCTCGGCAACGTGAGCGCCGGCGTGGTCGAGGATCTGCTGGTGGAGTTCGTGTCCGGCGCGGCCGGCACGGGCGCGATCATGGGGTCGTTCGAACAGACCCAGAAGCTGCTGTCGTCGATGCTGCCGGGCGAAAAGGTCGACGCCCTGATGGAAGAGATCCGCGGTCCCGCGGGTCGGACCATGTGGGACAAGCTGGGCAACGTGAACGAGGCGGTGCTCGCGAACTACCTCAAGAACGAATACCCGCAGACGGTCGCGGTGGTGCTGTCCAAGATCAAGTCCGAGCACGCCGCGCGCGTGCTGGCCTCCCTGCCCGAGGACTTCGCTCTGGAATGCGTGATGCGCATGCTGCGCATGGAGCCGGTGCAGCGCGAGATCCTCGACAAGATCGAGCAGACCCTGCGCAACGAATTCATGTCGAACCTGGCGCGCACGTCGAAGCGCGACAGCCACGAGATGATGGCCGACATCTTCAACGCCTTCGACCGCCAGACCGAGACCCGCTTCATCACCGCCCTGGAAGAGCGCAACCGCGAGGCGGCCGAGCGCATCCGGGCCCTGATGTTCGTCTTCGAAGACCTGTCGAAGCTGGATCCGGGCGGCGTGCAGACCCTGCTGCGCGGCGTCGAGAAGGATCAGCTGGCGCTGGGCATGAAGGGCGCCTCGGACGCGCTGCGCGAGATGTTCTTCTCGAACATGTCGGAGCGCGCCTCGAAGATCATGCGCGAGGACATGGAGAGCATGGGCCCCGTGCGCCTCAAGGACGTCGACCAGGCCCAGATGGCCATCGTGCAGGTCGCCAAGGACCTCGCCAACAAGGGTGAGATCATGCTGGCCGGCTCCGGCACCGACGATGAGCTGATCTACTGATGTCCGAAGCGCACCAGAAATTCAGCTTCGACACCGAGTTCGACGCGGGCGGCGGCGTCGCCTTCGCCCCGCCGCGCCCGAAGCGCCTGTTCCCGGCCGACGAAGTCGAACAACTCCAGGCCGTCGCCTTCGCCGAGGGCGAGCGCGCCGCCATGGCCAGCATCGCCGCGCAACAGGCCAACGCGCTCAGCCAGATCGCCATCGCCTGCGACCAGGCCCTGCCCCGCCTGGCCCAGGTGGCGCACGAGCATCGCCAGGGGTCGGCGACCCTGGCCCTGGCCTGCGCCCGCGCCATCGCCGACGCCGCCCTCGAGAAGTTCCCGCAGGCGCCGATCCAGGCCGCGCTGGAAACCCTGGCGCGCGAGATCGACGCCCAGCCCCGGCTGGTGGTCACCGCCGACCCGGCCCTGGCCGAGAACCTGCAATCCGTCCTGGAAGACACCGCCCGCGGCCTCGGCTTCGAAGGCGCGGTGGTCATCAAGCCGGACGGCGCCTACGGGCGTCACGCCTTCACCCTCGATTTCGGCGACGGCCAGGCGGCCTTCGATCCCGCCCAGGCCGCCGGCCGCGTCACCCTGGCCCTCGAAGCGGCGCTCGCCGCCGAAGGGCTGCACGCCGAACCCCTGATTCCCGGCAGCGAAAGCTAAATCCATGGCCGACGACGACCTGAAACTCGACGAATTCGCCGCCGACGAAGGCATGCTTCCGGAGGCGTTCGGGGAAGACAAGACCGCCGGCGACCTGGCGCCTGTCTTCGACGTGCCGGTGGCGATCTCGGCCGTGCTGGGCCGCTCGACCATGTCGGTGGCGCAGCTGCTGCAGCTGACCCACGGCTCGGTGCTGGAGCTGGACCGCAAGGTCGGCGAGGCGATCGACATCTACGTCAACAACCGCCTGGTGGCGCGCGGCGAGGTCGTGATCGTCGACGAGCGCCTGGGCGTGACCATGACGGAAATCATCAAGGACGGCGACTCGCAGGCCTAGGGCCTCGGGTTTGAAGGAGTAGGAATATGAGACTTCTGGTCGTCGGAAAACTGAGCGGACAGCTGTCCACCGCCGTGAAGATGGCGATGAGCGCGGGCGCGAAGGTCAGCCACGTCGAGAGCATCGAAGCGGCCACCCACGCCCTGCGCGCGGGCCAGGGCGCGGACCTGCTGATGGTCGACTACGACCTGGACATCGCGGGCCTGATCGCCGCCAACCAGCTGGAGCGGATCCACATCGCGGTGGTGGCCTGCGGCATCGCCGCCGACCCCAAGCGCGCGGCCGACGCCATCCGCGCCGGGGCCAAGGAATTCATCCCGCTGCCGCCGGACGCGACCCTGATCGCCGCCGTGCTGGCCGCCGTCAGCGACGACAACCGCCCGATGGTGGTCCGCGACCCGTCGATGCAGTCGGTGATCTCGCTGGCCGACCAGGTGGCGCCGTCCGAGGCCTCGATCCTGATCACCGGGGAGAGCGGCGTCGGTAAGGAAGTCATCGCCCGCTACGTCCACCAGAAGTCGCGCCGGGCCAACCGCACCTTCATCTCGGTCAACTGCGCCGCGATCCCCGAGAACCTGCTGGAAAGCGAACTGTTCGGCCACGAGAAGGGCGCGTTCACCGGCGCGCTGGCCCGCCGGATCGGCAAGTTCGAGGAAGCCAACGGCGGCACCCTGCTGCTGGACGAAATCAGCGAGATGGACGCCCGCCTGCAGGCCAAGCTGCTGCGCGCCATCCAGGAGCGCGAGATCGACCGCGTGGGCGGCTCCAAGCCGGTCAAGGTGGACATCCGCATCCTGGCGACCTCGAACCGCGACCTGGTGCAGGCGGTGAAGGACGGCACCTTCCGGGAGGATCTGCTGTACCGGCTCAACGTCGTGAACCTGCGCATCCCCTCGCTGCGGGAGCGCCCCGGCGACGTGCTGGTGATGGCCGAGTTCTTCATCAAGAAGTACTCCGCCGCCAACGGCGTGGCCGTGAAGCCGCTGTCGACCGAGGCCACGCGCCGCCTGGCCGCCCATCGCTGGCCCGGCAACGTCCGCGAACTGGAGAACGCCATGCACCGCGCGGTGCTGCTGGCGGTCGGTCCGGAGATCGACGAGCAGGCCATCCGCCTGCCCGACGGCCAACCGCTGTCGCCGGCCGACCCGCTGACCCGCACCGCCCAGGCCGCGGCCTCTGCCGCCGAGGTCGCCACCCGCTCGTTCGTCGGCCAGACCGTCGCCGAGGTGGAGCAGACGCTGATCATCGAGACCCTGGAGCACTGCTTCGGCAACCGCACTCACGCGGCCAACATCCTGGGCATCTCGATCCGGACGCTGCGCAACAAGCTGAAGGAATACACCGAGGCCGGCGTGTCGGTGCCGGCCCCGCAGATGGGCGCGGCGAGCGCGGCCTGAGGTGACGAGGGTGCGGCCACGGGTGCGACGTCATGCCGGAGCGGTCCGGACCGCTCGGTCATACTTGTTAACCATATCGCCAACCGCCGCCGCCGATAACAGCGCCACGGCCATCCTCAACGGCCACGTTCCTTCGGAGACCCGAGCCTGATGGCCGACACCGGCACGTCCTCGCGCCTGTCCAACGCCCCCTCCGGCAAAGAGATGATGGGCTGGGTGCTGCGTGGCGAGGTCGGGCTGGCGATGGGCGTCATCGGCGTCGTCCTGCTGATGATCGTGCCGATCCCGGCGTTCATGCTGGATCTGTTCCTCTCGATCTCGATCGCCATGTCGATCCTGATCCTGATGACCGCGATCCTGATGAAGCGGATCCTGGACTTCACCGCCTTCCCGACCGTGCTGCTGGTGGCGACGCTGTTCCGGCTGGCGCTCAACATCACCACCACGCGCCTGATCCTCAGCCACGGTCACGAAGGCGCCCACGGCGCCGGGGCCGTGATCGAGACGTTCGGCAAGCTGATGATGGGCGGCAACTTCATCATCGGGGTGATCGTGTTCGCGATCCTGGTGGTGGTGAACTTCGTCGTCATCACCAAGGGCTCGGGGCGGATCGCCGAAGTGGCGGCCCGCTTCACCCTGGACTCCATGCCCGGCAAGCAGATGGCCATCGACGCCGACCTGTCGTCGGGCCTGATCGAGCAGGACGAAGCCAAGAAGCGCCGCAAGGACCTGGAGCAGGAATCGACCTTCTTCGGGGCCATGGACGGCGCGTCCAAGTTCGTGCGCGGCGATGCGGTCGCCGGTCTGATCATCCTGGCGATCAACGTCATCGGCGGCATCCTGATCGGCGTGATCCAGCACAAGCTGCCGATCGGTCAGGCGCTGTCGACCTACACGATCCTGTCGATCGGCGACGGCCTGGTCAGCCAGATCCCGGCTCTGATCATCTCGATCGCCGCCGGCTTCCTGGTGTCGAAGGCCGGCGTCGAGGGCGCCGCGGACAAGGCCCTGGTCACCCAGCTGGCCACCAACCCGGTCGCCCTGGGCGTGGTCGCCGCCGCCGCCGGCGGCTTGGCCATCATTCCCGGCATGCCGATCCTGCCGTTCGCCGCGCTGTCGATCGGCGCCGGTGTCCTGTCATGGCGGCGATCGCACGCCCCGCCCGTGGTCGAGGTGGTCGACATCGCGCCCGCCAGCGCCGAGGCGGTCGACGAGCCGATCTCCCAGACCCTGGCCATCGACGAGATCAAGATCGAGCTGGGCTATGGCCTGCTGCCGCTGATCAACGACCTGGAGGGCCGCCGGCTCACCGACCAGATCAAGGCGCTGCGCCGCACCCTGGCCACCGACTTCGGCTTCGTCATGCCCAGCGTCCGTATCCTGGACAACATGCGCCTGCCCTCCCAGGGCTACTGCCTGCGCATCAAGGAGATGGAAGCCGGTTCGGGCGAGGTCCGCATCGGCCAACTGATGGCCATGGACCCGCGCGGCGCCCAGGTGGAGTTGCCCGGCGAACACATGAAGGAGCCGGCGTTCGGCCTGCCGGCGACCTGGATCGACGACGGCCTGCGTGAGGAAGCCACCTTCCGCGGCTACACCATCGTCGACCCGGCCACGGTGCTGACCACGCACCTGACCGAGGTCCTCAAGGAAAACATGCCGGACCTGCTGACCTACGCCGAGGTCCAGAAGCTGATCAAGGACCTGCCGGCCGAGCAGAAGAAGCTGGCGGAAGACCTGATCCCGTCGGTGGTCACCGCCACCACGGTGCAGCGGGTGCTGCAGGCCCTGCTGCGCGAGCGGATCTCGATCCGCGACCTGGGCGCCATCCTGGAAGGCATCGGCGAGGCCGCGCCGCACACCAGCTCCATCACCCTGCTGGTCGAGCAGGTCCGCGGCCGCCTGGCCCGCCAGCTTTGCTACGCCTACCGCGGCGACGACGGCGCCCTGCCGATCGTCACCCTGTCGGCCGAGTGGGAGAACGCCTTCGCCGACGCCCTGGTGGGCGCGGGCGACGAGAAGCAACTGGCCCTGGCCCCCTCGCGGCTGCAGGACTTCATCCGCGGCGTGCGCGAGGCGTTCGAGCGCGCTGCCCTGGCCGGCGACTCGCCGGTCCTGCTGACCAGCCCGACGATCCGGCCCTATGTGCGCTCGATCATCGAGCGGTTCCGTGGCCAGACGCCGGTCATGAGCCAGAACGAAATCCATCCCCGCGCCCGCCTGAAGACCGTCGGCGCCATCTGAGACCGGCGCCGGCGCCGCGCGTCGCCTTGCCGGCGCCGCCATCTTGCGACAGCGTGGCCACGTCAGAGGGGCCTTCCATGATCCGAGTTTTGCGCCGCGCCGCCGCGCTCGCCGTCGTCGTCGCGCTGGCGAGCGCCTGCACGCCGGACGCCGGCAAGACCGCCAAGCCGCCCGCTGCGACCGCGATCCCCTACGGCGCCAACAAGGCGGCCGGGCACACCTTCGTCCACGACGGGATCACGTTCTACTACGAGGTCTATGGCGAAGGTGCGCCGCTGCTCCTGGTGCATGGCAACGGCGGCAGCATGGGTTTGCTGGCGGCGCAGATCGACCACTTCAAGGCCCACCGCAAGGTGATCGCCATGGACAGCCGCGATCAGGGCCGGTCCGGCGACAGCCCGGGGCCGATCACCTACGAGCAGATGACCGACGACCTGGCCGCGCTCGTCGACCACCTGAAACTCGGCCGCGTCGACGTGGTCGGCTGGAGCGACGGCGGGATCGAGGCCCTGCTGATGGGGGTCCGCCATCCCGACAAGGTGGGGAAACTGGTCGCCATGGCGGCGAACCTCAACCCGGACGCCATCTATCCCGAGACCGCCGCCATGGTCGCGCAGGCCCTGGCCGGGATGACGGCCGACGCCGACAAGACGCCGCAGGGCCGGCGCGCCGCGAAGATGCTGCATCTCCTGGCCAAGGAACCGCACATCGATCCCGCCCTGCTGAGCAAGGTGTCCGCGCCGACGCTGGTGCTCTCCAGCGACCACGACGTGGTGCTCCTGAAGCATACGGTGGACATCTACGAACATCTGCCGAACGCCAACCTGGCCGTGTTCCCGAACAGCACCCACGCCGTGCCCTATGACGACCCGAAGCTCTTCAACGAGACGGTGGACCTGTTCCTGGCGACGCCGTTCAAAAAGAAGGACCGCATCGCGGACCTGATGGACTCCCTCGACAAGGCGACCGCCGGCCTCGCCAAATAGCGCGGGGGTCGTCCTCTCGGCCGCCCCGCAGCCGACGGGCGGACTGAGCCCGCGTGGTTGCAGGCCGCCTCACCGGCTGATAGCGGTTCGGGCCTGACCGGCGCTTCGCTCGGCCCTTTGAGTCTCGGATTTCGGATGCGGCGACCTCTACAGCGACCCCAGGGTGCGAACGGGCAATTCCTGTGGGATCTGCTGACGTTCGAGCGGCTGATCACCGGCACGCTGACCCACCTGGTCTATTGGGCCGGTCTCGGGATCATCGGGATCATGGCCTTCGGGGTGCTGGGCGCCTCGGTGGGCGTGGCGATCCGCGAAGGTGGCTGGGGTTATCTGCTGGCCGTGGGCGTGCTGGGCTTCGGCATGCTGGGCGTGTTCATCGCCGTGCTGCTGTGGCGCGCCTTCTGCGAATTCTACGTTACGATCTTCAAGATCAGCGAGGACCTGCACGTCCTTCGCCAGGACGTGGAAGCCGAACGCGCGCGTCAGGGCAAATAGCGCGGCCGGCTTAGCCGGCCTTCTTCCGCAGACCCAGTTCGTCCAGCGCCGCCGAGTCCCGGCGGCCCTGCACCTTGCGCGCCTCGATCTGAAGGTTCAGCGCGATGTGCTCGTACTTCTTCTGGGTCTCGAACGCTTCGGCCAGCGCCTCGCGGGCGCCGGTCTCTTCGATCAGGATCACGTCGATCTCGGACTGGACCCGCGCCTTGCGCATCTTCAGGCCCTCGAAGAAGCCCGCGCGGTAGATGCCGGCGGCGGCTTCCTGGGCGGAGAACCCGGCTTCCGCCTCGCCCTCGGCTTCCAGGCAGGCCAGGCGCATCTCGACGGCGACACGGCGGTCCACGATCTCGGCCAGCCGCTTCTGCAGGACCTCCGCCTCGTAGGTGGAGAGTTTGATCAGCGACTCTGCCCAACTCACGCGGCGGCTCCGTTCAGGATATCGGCGAGGCCGGCGAAGGAGTCTTCGAGGCCGGTAGCGTCGTCGGGATCCTGCGACAGGAACGCCTCGACGGAGGGGTTGAGCGCGATGGCCCGGTCGATCAGCGGATCGGCCCCGGCGCGGTAGGCGCCGATGCGGATCAGTTCTTCCATGTTCGAATAGGCCGACAGCGCCTCGCGCGCCTGGCGCACGACCAGGCGTTCGTCCGGGGTCTGGCAACCGGGCATGGTCCGGCTGATCGACTTCAGCACATTGATCGCCGGGAAGCGGCCGCGCTCGGCGATGGCGCGCTCCATGACGATGTGGCCGTCCAGGATCCCGCGCACGGCGTCGGCGATGGGCTCGTTATGGTCGTCGCCGTCCACCAGCACGGTGAACAGGCCGGTGATCGGGCCGGCCTTCGTGCCGTCGGGGCGGATCGGACCGGGACCGGCGCGTTCCAGCAGCTTGGGCAGTTCGGTGAAGACGGTCGGCGTGTAGCCCTTGGTGGTCGGCGGCTCGCCGGCGGCTAGGCCGATCTCGCGCTGGGCCATGGCGAAGCGGGTGACCGAGTCCATCAGGCAGAGAACTTCCATGTCCTGGTCGCGCAGGAACTCCGCGATGGCCATGGTCATGTAGGCGGCCTGGCGGCGCTTCAGCGCCGGCTCGTCCGAGGTGGCCACCACGACGATGGCGCGGCGCAGGCCTTCCTCACCCAGGGTTTCCTCGATGAACTCGCGGACCTCACGGCCCCGTTCGCCGATCAGCCCGACCACGACCGCGTCGCAGTCGGCGTTCTTGGCCAGCATGGAGAGCAGCACCGACTTGCCGACGCCGGAGCCGGCGAAGACGCCGAGGCGCTGGCCCCGGCAGCAGGTGGTGAAGACGTTCATGGCGCGAACGCCCAGGTCCAGCCGCTCGCCGACGCGGGCGCGGGCATGGGCTGAAGGCGGGGCGGCGCGAAGGGGATAGGCGGCCAGGCCCTGGGGCAGCGGACCCTTGCCGTCGATCGGCTCGCCGAACGCATCGACGATGCGGCCGAGCCAAGCCTTGCTGGGACGAACCGCCGAGCCCAGCGGCTGGATCCGGATCTGGGCGCCGGGCGCCACGCCCTCGACGGAGCCGAAGGGCATGAGCAGGGCGCGGTTTTCGCGGAAGCCCACGACCTCTGCGGCCACGGGTTTGTCGGCGAAGCGATCGATCTCGGCGCGGGCGCCGACGGCCAAGCGGGACAGTCCGCCGCGGGCCTCGATGAGGAGGCCGTTCACGGCGGCGACCCGCCCGGAAACCGTCAAAGGATCAAGCCGCTCGACAGCGGCTACAAGGCTCTTCACGAACGCCCCTCAGCTACGCTGGGGACATTGCCCCAGCAGGCTTAAGGCGGTGTGAAGAACAGCCTTCAGTGTAGGTCCGAAACGGCCTTTTCAGGCGCGGCGCGGCGACGCACCCGGGCGGCCTTTGCGGCCACGGCTTCGCCGGTGGTCTTGGCCTGTTCGATCAGTTCCTCGCCCTTGGCCTTGGCGTCGTCGATGAACGCGTGGCCTTTGGCGCGGGCGTCGTCGATCAGCGGGCTGGCGGCGGTGGCGATCTTTTCGCGGTTGCGCCAGGCCAGGACGCTGGCGACGCCGACGACCGCGGCGCCGATCAGGAACAGCGGATTCTTCGGAATATACCTAAGCATCGGGGTTAGCGCGCCGACCTGCTTCAACTGGTCGCGGCGCCACGGCATCCGGTACGGGGCGAGGGTTTCGGGATGGTCGGTCATGGGGTTTCTCCGGCCTTCTGTGCCCGTTCAAAACCCCCTGTGGCGCAAGGCGTTCCGCCTAGCGGTTCGAACGGCCTGTCCAATCACGAAAGATTCAACGCCGTCCCGACTCACTAATGGAGCGGCTCCGCTTGAGTCGGATTCCGAAATCAGATTAACGATTCGGGCTGAGGGGCCAGCGATCCATTAACCTGTCTTAAAGGACGGTAGGGCAGGTTAACGGCGAGGCATAACGCGGATTCACCAGAATTCGTGGGGGAATGCGGGGACGCGGCAGGAGAGGCCAATGCGCGTATTGTTGATCGAAGACGACAGCGCCACCGCTCAAAGCATCGAGCTGATGCTGAAGTCGGAAGGGTTCAACGTCTATACGACCGATCTGGGCGAGGAAGGCGTGGATCTGGGTAAGATCTACGACTACGACCTGATCCTTCTCGACCTGAATCTGCCTGACATGAGCGGTATGGATGTCCTGCGGACGCTTCGCGTCGGCAAGATCAACACCCCGATCATGATCCTTTCGGGCACGGCCGAGATCGAGACCAAGGTGAAGACCTTCTCGGGCGGCGCTGACGACTACATGACCAAGCCGTTCCACAAGGACGAACTGGTCGCCCGGATCCACGCGGTCGTGCGTCGTTCCAAGGGCCACGCCCAGTCGGTCATCAAGACCGGCGACATCGTGGTCAACCTGGACGCCAAGACCGTCGAAGTCGGTGGCCTGCGGGTCCACCTGACGGGCAAGGAATACCAGATGCTGGAGCTGCTTTCGCTCCGCAAGGGCACGACGCTCACCAAGGAAATGTTCCTGAACCACCTCTATGGCGGCATGGACGAGCCCGAGCTGAAGATCATCGACGTCTTCATCTGCAAGCTTCGCAAGAAGCTGGCGGCTGCGGCCGACGGCAAGCACCACATCGAGACGGTCTGGGGCCGCGGCTACGTGCTGCGGGATCCGCAGGAAATGGGCATCACCATCGCCGCCTGATCCGGCTCGACGATCTGATTTCGGAACGCCCGCCCTCACCGGCGGGCGTTTTCGTTTCCGGCGACACGGTCTAGCGTGGCCCCAACGAAACTCGGGGGAGTACGCGGATGGGTCGGTACCTGGCGCTTTTGATCGCGCTGATGCTGGGGTCCTGGATCGCTTTCAACGACCAGCTGCTGCCGGAATCCCAGCCGACCGGCGCGCCGGTGACCGAGTTCTCCGCCGAGCGGGCCTTCGCGGACGTCAGCCTGATGGCCGCTGCGCCCCACCCGATGGGATCGCCCGAAAACGCCCGCGTCCGCGACGCCCTGATGGGCCGCATGACCGACCTGGGGCTTTCGCCGCAGATCCGGGCAGGCGTCGGCATCCAGTCCCCCAAATGGGCCTCCGACCGGATCATCGCCGGCCCCGTCGAGAACATCGTCGGCGTCCTGCCCGGCCGCGACCGCAGTGCGCCGGCCGTCGCCCTGATGGCGCACTACGACAGCGTCCCCGGATCGCCCGGCGCGGCCGACGACGCCATCGGCGTGGCGACGGCGTTGGAGACCGTCCGTGCGATCAAGGCGCGGGGCACCCCCGCCCGCGACGTCATGCTGGTGATCACCGACGGCGAGGAAGCGGGCCTGCTGGGCGCCAACCACTTCTTCCGTCGCGACCCGCTGGCCAAGCGGATCGGTCTGGTGATCAACGCCGAGGCGCGCGGCTCGACCGGCCGGGTCAACATGTTCCAGACCAGCCCGAAGAACGGCCAGATCATCGACCTGTTCGCCCGCACCGCCCAGCGGCCGGCGTCGTCGTCGCTGTCGGTGATGCTGTACGAGCAACTGCCCAACGATACCGACCTGACCGAAACTCTTCGCGCCGGCATCCCGGGGATGAACTACGCGATCATCGGTCGCCAGTTCGACTACCACAGCGCCACCTCGACGCCGGCCAACCTCGAGCGCGGCTCGCTGCAGGACATGGGCACGCAGGTGCTGGCGGCGGCCGGCGAAGTCGCCTTCGCCCAGCAACTGCCCGGCCGCTCGCCCAGCGTCGTCTATTCGAACCTGCTGGGGAACACGGTGATCGCCTATCCGGTCTGGTTCGGCTGGGTGCTGATCGTCGCCATCGTCGTCCTGCTGGCCTTCGCGGTGCGCTGGGCGCGCCATTCGGGCGAGTTCCCCGCGATGGACATCGTGCGCGGCATGGGCGCCCTGGCCTTCGCCGGGATCGGCACCGTGGCGGTGCTGCAGTTCGCCCGCCTGCTGACCGGCGCCGAGTTCGGCTTCATCGAGCAGCGGTTCCTGCTGGCCCAGTCCGCGCCCTGGGAATGGGCGATCATGCTGCTGTCCCTGGGCTTCCTGATGCTGGCCGCCGGCGACGTGGCCCGGGGCCGACGCTGGATGGCGGCCGTGCCGCTGATCTTCGGCCTCGCCTGCTCGGTCTTCGCCGGCTTCGACATCATCGGCGCGGTCAGCGGCGTGGTGGCCGGCGTGCTGGGCTTCTTCGTCTACAACCGTCCGGCCAGCCGCAAGGGCGCCTGGGCCGGGGCGCTGGCGCTGGGCCTGGTGCTGACCATCCTCCTGCAGATCTTCGCGCCGGGGGCTGCCTATGTGATCGCCTGGCCGCTGCTGGTGGCCGCCATCGGGGCCTGCGCCACGGGACTGAGCGCCAAGCGTGGTCTCCTGCCCCTCGGCCTGCTTGTGCTCCTGGCCGCCGCCGCCCTGGGTTGGCAGGGCGGGATCTCGCACTTCGCCTACGAAGGCATGGACCTGATGCCGCTGTTCGCGGTGCAGATGATCACCGCCGGCCTGGTGTTGTGGCCGCTGGCCCAGCCGGACACCGGCGCCCAGAAGGGGCTGGTGATCGGCGGCGTGCTGCTGGGCGCCGGCCTGGCGCTGACCCTGATCATCCGGGCCGAAGACCCCTGGACCCCGCGCTATCCTCAGGTCAGTTACGTCGGCTACCAGGTCGACCAGGACACCGGGAAGGCGTGGCGCTTCAGCCCGCCGTCCATGACCGGTGCCTGGACCAACGCCGTGCTGCGCGCCGAGGGCGGGCCGGTGGAGAAGCTGTCCCACTGGGCCTGGCGCACGCCGATGCTGGCGGCCACCGCGCCGCCCATCGCCGAACCCACGCCCACCATCACGCTAGCCAAGGCCGCGGACGGAAGCCTGGCGCTCTCGGCTCTGCCGCCCGCCAGCGCCCGGACCCTGATGCTGCAGCTTCGCGCCTCGGACGGGGGCCAAGTCAGTCGGATCGCCGGCGTGCCTGTCGAACTGGCCCTGCCGAAGGGCAAGTGGGTGAAGGTCAACTGGCTGGCGCCTGGCGCGGGGCTGAACATCGCCCTGCGCGCCGGCGGACCCGGCCGCCTGGATGTCCGCTACGTGGCGGGCTTCGACCGCTGGCCGTCCGGCGTGGCGCCGCTGCCTCGTCGCCCGGCGGACCTGATGGCCTGGGACAATTCCGACTCGACCTTCATCTCGGGAACCCGCGCCTTCTCTTGGTGATCGCGGCGTGAGGGGCTAATTCGACGGCATGAGTAGCGTCACGATCTACCACAACCCGAATTGTGGAACCTCGCGCAACACGCTGGCGCTGCTGCGCGAGAAGGGGCTCGAGCCCACCGTCGTCGAGTACCTGAAGGCCGGTTGGACCCGCCCGCAGCTGGAAGACATCCTGACTCGGATGGGGGCCGGCGCGCACGACATCCTGCGCACCAACGGCACCAAGGCCGACGACCTGGGCCTGAGCGACCCCAACGCCTCGGACGAGGCGCTGATCGCCGCCATGATCATCGATCCGATCCTGGTGAATCGGCCTATCGTGGTGACCTCCAAGGGCGCGGCGTTGTGCCGGCCCGCGGAGCTTGTGCTGGGTCTCATCTGAGACAATTCGACCGGGCGCGCGGCTCGCCACGTTCCGGTCACTGTGAGCCTCGACTGCTGGGGCGCCGGGGGGCGCTTACCCGGCCCTGCGCGTCCAGGGCCGCGCACGGTTGTTATCCGGGGGTGCGATGCAGATCTTCAAGCCGGGCAAGTTCCCCATCCGCCTCGCCTCCGGCCTGGCCGCCGGGACCGTCGCCATCTGCGCCGGCCTGATCGGCTGGCAGGTGGCCGCGCGCCTGGACAAGGCCGACGCCGTGGTCCTGGCGCCCGAGGCCGCCGCCGCCCTTCAGCACGCCGCGTTCACCCAGGCCGAAGCCCAGCCCGGCTATGCCCGCCCGCGCAACGTGGCGCTGGAGGTCCGGCCCGGCGAGACCCTGGAGCGCGCCGTCCAGCGCGCCGGCGTCACGGCCGCCGAGGCCCGCCAGGCGGTGGACGCCCTGGGCCGGGCGATGGACACCGTCAACATCAAGGCCGGCCTCGACTTCGACGCCGCCGTCGCCCAGCCGCGCGGCGACGATCGGCCCGCGCGCCTGATCGGCCTGTCGCTGCGCACCGGCCCGGCCAGCGCGGTGACCCTGTCGCGC
Organism: Alphaproteobacteria bacterium; assembly: GCA_018821435.1. Lineage (GTDB taxonomy): Bacteria > Pseudomonadota > Alphaproteobacteria > Caulobacterales > Caulobacteraceae > Phenylobacterium. Next base: position 103,714 of record JAHJME010000027.1, on the reverse strand, counting down.
ACGTTCGACGGGGCGCTCCGGCTACGCGCCCTGGAGGAGAAGGTCACCGCCGAGACCACGGTGGCCGACGGCGAGATCCACGGCTCGCTCTACGAGAGCGCCCAGCGCCTGGGCGCCACCCCGGCCATCACCGCCCAGGTGGCCAAGCTGTTCGCCCACAAGCTGGACTTCCAGCGCGACATCCAGCCCGGCGACGACTTTCGCCTGGTGTTCGACCGCAAGGTCACCGAGAGCGGCCGCACCATCGAGACCGGCGACCTCGAGTACGCCGAACTGCACGGGGTCAAATTCTTCCGCTTCGAGCGTGACGGCGGCGACGCCGAATACTTCGACGAGGACGGCAAGAACATCCGCGGCTTCCTGCTGCGCACGCCGGTGGATGGCGCGCGGCTGACCTCGGGCTTCGGCAAGCGGCGCCATCCGATCCTGGGCTATGCCCGCGCCCACCAGGGCGTGGACTTCGGCGCGGGGTCCGGCACGCCGGTGCTGGCCGCCGGCGACGGGGTGGTGGTGAAGGCGGGCCGCTGGGGCGGCTATGGCAACTGGCTGCAGATCCGCCACGCCAACGGCTTGGATACCGGCTACGCGCACCTCTCGCGCTACGCCAAGGGGCTGCGGCCCGGCATGAAGGTGCGCCAGGGCCAGGTGGTGGCCTTCGTCGGCACCACCGGCATGTCGACCGGCCCGCACCTGCACTACGAGGTTTGGCAGCGGGGCCGTCGCGTGAACCCGGTGGGCGCCAAGGTGCCTCAGGGCACGGTGCTGGCCGGCGCGGAACTGACCCGCTTCCGGGCCGAGAAAGGCCGGCTGGAACGGCTGCTGGCCGATGGCGGCAGCCCGGTGAAACTGGCGGCGGCCGAATAGAGGGCTGTATCGCGGTCGGGAGCGCTTCTGGTATCTGCCCAAGATGCTCGATCGCACCACGGCCTACGGTCTCGATTTCGTTTTCCCGCGCGGCGATCAGGTCGTGGGCGCATCGCTGCGGCGCCACGGCGAATTCGCCCGTGTGGAGCTCGACTTCCTGGTCGAGATGGCTGGCGGCGCCGGCGCGCTGATCGACGTGGGGGCCAATATCGGCGCGATCGCCCTCCCCTTCGCCCGCGCGAAGCCGGACTGGAAAGTCATCTGCATCGAGGCGCACCGCGGCCTGCATGGCGTCCTGGCCGCCAACGCCCTGCTGAACGGCCTCCACAACACGGAGGTCCACCATGCCGCCGCGGGTCCCGTGCGCGGCATCGTGGAGTTTCCCACCCTGTCATTGGAGGAGAAGGCCAACTTCGGAACGCTGGGCTTCAGCGCCAACACCGGCCGCACCGAGGCGGTCCGAATGCTGACGCTCGATGAGATCGCGCCGGAAGACACCGCGTTGATCAAGATCGACGTCGAGGGCTTCGAGACCGAAGTGCTGAAAGGCGCCGCGCGCCTGCTGCAGGCCCGAAAGGCGATCTGGCTGGCGGAGGCGACCATCCAGCATCCGAAGACGGCGGCCGAGGTGATCGCGACGCTCCTGGGAAACGGCTACCGCGTCTACTGGTTCTACGCGCCATTCGTCACGCCACAGTCCGAGAAGGACACGCCGACGAACGCGGGCGTCGGCGACGCCAATGTCGTGGCGCTGCCGCCCGGCGTGGAGAATGTGTGGGGGCTTACCGAGGTGAGCGGGCCTGACGACAGGCGGCCGCCCAATATTCAGGCCTACCCCTACCTGGCGCGCTACGGATACTCCTGAGCGCGCCAGGCGGGCGTGGCTTAGGCGTCGAAGACGATGACCGAGCGGGCCAGTTCGCCCTTCTTCATGTCTTCGAAGCCCTCGTTGACCTGCTCCAGCTTGATGCGCTGCGAGATCATGTGGTCCAGCTTCAGCTTGCCGGACATGTAGAAGTCCACGAAGCGGGGCATGTCGACCGGGAAGCGGTTGGAGCCCATCATCGAGCCCTGCAGCTTCTTCTCGCCCAGCAGGGCGGCGCCCATGACGCTGACCATCTGGCCGACCGGGATCATGCCGATCACGTTGGCGGTGCCGCCACGGCGCAGCATGTTGAAGCACTGCTCGGCGGTCTTCGCCAGGCCGATGGCCTCGAACGAATGGTGGACGCCGCCGCTGGTCAGCTCCAGCACTTCCTTGACTACGTCGGCGCTGGACGAGGCGTCGATGAAGTCGGTGGCGCCGAATTCCTTGGCCAGGTTGCCCTTCGACGGCGTGGTGTCGATGGCGATGATCCGGCTGGCGCCCGCGATGGCCGCGCCGTTGATTGCCGACAGGCCGACACCGCCGCAACCGATGACGGCCACCGTCTCGCCGGGCCGGACGTTGGAGGTGTGGATCGCCGCGCCGACGCCGGTGGTCACCGAGCAGCCGATCAGGGCGGCCACATCCAGCGGCATGTCCTTGCGGATGGCCACGCAGGCGTGCTCGTGGATCAGCATATGCTCGGCGAACGAGGACAGGTTCAGGAACTGCAGCATGTGGCCCTGGGCGGCCGACAGGCGTGGTTCGTCGTCCTTGCCGCGCTTGGTTTCCGGCGAGACGCACAGGCTCATCGAACCCGTCAGGCAGAACTCGCAGTGGCCGCAGTAGGCCGAGAGGCAGGTGATCACGTGGTCGCCCGGCTTCACCGTGCGAACTTCAGACCCGACCTGCTCGACGATGCCCGAGCTCTCGTGGCCCAGGACGACGGGCAGCGGGTGCGGGTACGAGCCCTGCATGAAGTGCAGGTCCGAGTGACAGAGGCCGGCGGCCGCGGTGCGGATCAGCACCTCGTGCGGGCCGGGCTTTGAGATCAGCACGTCTTCGATCTGAAGCGGCTTGCCCACTTCACGCAGCACGGCGGCCTTCATGGTTCTTCCCTCTTCGTCGCTGATTTGCAGAAGCCTTATCGCCGTTCAGATGGGGCTGGGAAGTCCTTATCCGCGAAACGGGTCGACACGCTGGCCGTACCCAACCATCTAGGGTCCATGGATGGCGCCCAGCCCACCAAGGCCGTTTCCGCGTTCGACGTGTTCCTGGCTTTCCTGAGGCAGGGGCTGACGGCGTTCGGCGGACCCGTCGCGCATCTGGGCTACTTCCGGAAGGAATTCGTCGAGAAGCGGGGCTGGCTGTCCGAGGCCGCCTACGCCGACCTGCTGGCGCTTTGTCACTTCCTGCCGGGGCCGGCCTCCAGCCAGATGGGCATGGCCATCGGCATGCGACAGGCCGGCCTGCCCGGCGCACTGGCCGCCTTCGCGGGCTTCACCCTGCCCGCCGCGACGGCGATGATCGCCTTCGCGATCTACGCGCCTAACCTGACGCTGCTCTACGGCGACGGCTGGATCCATGGCCTGAAGATCGCGGCGGCGGCCGTGGTGCTGCAGGCGGTGATCCAGATGGCCCGGACCCTGGCCGTCGGGCCGGTTCGGGCCGGCATGGCGATCGGCGCGGCGATCGGCCTGGTGATCGCCCAGAGCCCCATGGCCCAGGTCGGCGCCCTGATCGCCGGCGGGCTGTTCGGCCTAGCGCTGTTGCGCGACGCGCCGGCCGAGATCGCGCCGGACGACGCCTTCGTAACTGTGGACCGCACCAGCGCGATGATGGCGCTGGGCCTGTTCGTCTTGTTGCTGGTGGGTCTGCCGATCCTGGCCAGCCTGTTGCAGAACCCCGGCCTCGGCATGGCCTCGGTCTTCTACCGCACCGGATCGCTGGTGTTCGGCGGCGGCCATGTGATGCTGCCGCTGCTGGAGCGCGAGATCGTCGACCGCCGCTGGCTAAACCAGCAGACCTTCCTGATGGGCTATGGCGTGGTCCAGGCGATGCCTGGCCCGCTGTTCAGCTTCGCTGGCTTCGTCGGCGCCGCACAGCGCTATGGACCTGGCGGCATCAGCGGCGGCCTGATCGCGCTGTTCTCGATCTTCCTGCCCAGCCTGCTGCTGGTCACCGGCGTCCTGCCGTTCTGGGACCGGCTGAAGCGTGAGGGCTGGGCGCGCGGCGTTCTCGCCGGCGTCGGCGCGACCGTCGTGGGCCTGCTGGCCGCCGCGCTCTGGGACCCGGTGCTGATGTCCACCGTCCGACGCCCCGCCGACTGGGCCCTGGTGGTCGCGGCGTTCGTCTTCCTCCAGGTCGCCAAAATGCCGCCCTGGCTGGTTGTGATCGGCTTCGCCGTCGCGACGGGCCTGCTGCTGCGTTAGCCCACTTGTAGCGGCGCGGCCTTACCCAACTTCATCGGCCAAAGCGCCGGCAGCTTCGGCCAGCGGAACGTCCAGCCACCCGCGTTCGCCTGCGGAATGCAGGCCTCGATGGCGGCGATCAGGATCTCGGCCGGCCCGTCGTTCAGGAAGTGGTTGGCTCCCTCCGTGCGGACGACGCGGATCGGGCGCCGGGTCACAGTCTCGGCGGCGAGGCGCTCGGCCGCCTCCAGCGGCGCGAAGTCGTCCTTGTCGCCGTGGATGATGTGGATCGGCACATTGACCTTGCCCAGCGCCCGCTTGGCGTGGCGCAGCTGCGGCTTCTGGCCGGTGACCTCGATGACGGCGTGGCGCAGGTCGCGCGGGATCATCTTCAGCGCCTTGCCGCCCAGGTCCAGCAGCCAGCGCGCGGTCGGGCCAGCCTCGCCGAAGAAGCCGGACAGCAGGACCAGACCGGCCACCTTGCCGGGGTTCTGCTCGGTCATGATCGAGGCAATAGCCGCGCCATAGCTCTGGCCGACCAGCAGCACCTTCTGGCCCGGCGCGGCCTTCAGCACCGGGGCCAGCGCTTCGGCCTGGACGCGGATGTCGGTGACGGGGTGCAGCGGCTCGGACGCGGCATAGCCGGGACGGTCGACGACGATCATCTCGCGGTCCTGCGGCAGTTCCGCCAGGGTCTCCGCCCAGTACTCCGCCCACGACGGGGCGCCGGTGATGACCACGATCTTCCAGGGCGCGGGGACGATACGCGGGGTCTCGATCGCCGAAATGCGCCAGCCATGTCCGCCGCCGGACATGAAACTGGTCCGGCGCACGACGGTGTCGGGGTAGTCCGAGGCCATGGGCGTATGCTCGGTCCGCCCCTTGGCGGCGGCCTCAACCGCCGCCCAGCCCATCGCAATCAGCCCCTTAGGACGCTTCCGCTGCACGCCCGACCTCCGACTTGAACCACACTGTCACCTGGAGACGCTAACGCGCGGTTCAAGGCTCGGTTCTGTTAGCTTTCGGTCATGCGGCTCATACGGCAGGCACCTGTGTCGCCAGCGCATCACGCAACTCGCGTTTCAGCACCTTGCCGGTCGGTCCGATGGGCAGGCTGTCGACGATCCGCACCTCGTCAGGAGTCCACCATTTGGCCACCCGTTCGGCGACGTGCGCCTTCAGCACCTCGGGGTCGGCGGTCTGGCCGGGACGCAGCACCACCAGCAGCAGCGGACGCTCGTCCCACTTGGGGTGCGGGATTCCGACGGCCGCCGCCATGGCGACCGCCGGGTGCGAGCAGACGGCGTCCTCCAGGTCGAGGGTCGAGATCCACTCGCCGCCCGACTTGATCACGTCCTTGGCCCGATCGGTCAGGCGCAGGTAGCCCTCGGGGTCCAGGGTGGCGATGTCGCCGGTGTCGAACCAGCCGTCGTCGGTGAACGCCGTCGCCCCGTCCTGCTTGAAATAGGCGGAGGACACCCAGGGCCCACGCACCTGCAGGGCGCCGGGGCTCTTGCCGTCGCGGGGCAGCAGCGCGCCGTCCTCGCCCATGATCCGCATTTCCACGCCCCACAGACCCCGGCCCTGCTTCAGCTTGCGCTGGAGGGTCGCCGCCTCGCTTTCGCCGGCGTGGGTCGGCAGCGGGGTGTTGATCACGCCCAGGGGCGAAGTCTCGGTCATGCCCCAGATCTGACGCACCTTGCCGCCCAGCCGGCTCTCGATCCGCGAGATCAGCGACGCGGTGGGCGCCGAGCCGCCGATAGCGATGGTGCGGACCGAGGAGAGCTGGCCGCCGGTCTGGTCCAGGTGGTCGGCCACGCCCACCCAGATGGTCGGCACGCCCAGGACGAAGCTCACGTCTTCGTCCGCCATCAGTTCGCAGACGCTGGGACCGTCCAGCGCGCGGCCCGGCAGCACCAGCTTGGCCCCCACCAGCGGGGCGGCGTACGGCGTGCACCAGGCGTTGGCGTGATACATCTGCGCGCAGGGCATCACCACGTCGCGGGCGGAGAGATCAAAGGCGTCCGGCAGGGCCAGGGCCAGGGCGTGCAGCACTGTCGAGCGATGGCCGTAGAGCACCCCCTTGGGATTGCCCGTGGTGCCGGAGGTGTAGCAGAGGCCGGACGCCTGCCGCTCATCCACGTCCGGCCATGCCAAGTCGTCGGTCTGAGCGGCCAGCAGGTCCTCGTAGACCGGCACGCCGGGCGGCGCGTGGGCGGCGTCTGTCATGGCCACGAACGTCTTCACGCTCGCCATCTTTGGCCCGACCTCGGCCACCAGCTCGGAGAAGGTGATGTCGAACAGCAGCAGGCTGTCCTCGGCGTGGTCGGCCACCCACACCACTTGGTCCGGGTGCAGGCGCGGGTTGATCGTGTGCAGCACGGCGCCGATGCCGGTGACCGCGAAATAGAGCTCGAAATGCCGGTGCGTGCTCCAGGCCAGGGTCGCCACCCGGTCGCCCGGCTTCACACCCAGCGCCAGCAAGGCCTTGGCCATCTTCTTGGCCCGGCTCAGCGCGTCGCGGTAGCCGTACCGATGGATCGGCCCCTCGACGGTCCGCGTCACCACCTCGCGGTCGCCATGATAGAGCGCCGCATGCTCCAGGATCGACGGCAGCGTCAGCGGGCGGTCCATCATCAGCGCGAGCATCGGTGGGGGCGTCTCCGGATAGGTCGAGGGATGCTAGCGCATCGCGGCGTCGCGGCCAGCCGCGGACTGAGCGATCTCTAGGACGGTCGTCCGACCGGCGAAACCAGGCTCGTCGAACGCCGTGGATGTCGGCGAACTTTCAGTCGCGCGAGGCGATGGAGGGCGACGTCAGCCGGCCCGCGTAGGCAAACAGCAGTCCGATCATCGGGTGAGCGACGGCGACGCTGAACCGATAGGTCCCGCCGGCCTCGAAGGCGCGGGCGCGGATGCTTGGAGCCAGGAACCTCGGCAGAACCAGTGGCCCCGCCCGGCACTCGACGAACCGCCAGCGGAAGCCGTTCGGCGTGGAATCGGCTTCGAAGGTGAATCGCAGCGGGCCGAACCGCTCCTCGAACTGCCCAATCTCGCGGCCCGGCCGCAGATGCGAGTTGAAGGCGCCCGCCCCGAAGGCGCGGGTCCAGGCTTCGCCCGTGGCGTCCGGCGCGACGGTGACGGCGATGCGCGGATAGGCGCCGGGGTTTGGGAGTCCCAGGAACGCACGAGCGACCCGCGCCAGCGGGTTCCCGGCGCCCCGCGCCCGTCCACGACCCTTGAGCAGGACCCGCCGGTCCGATCCGTGGATCTCGCGCACCGTGGGCGGCAGACCTTCGAAGCGGTCGCCGAGGACCCGGCGGAAGAGGACCTTTTCGCCGGTCGCGACGCTGAGCGCATCGGTGCGGATCGGCAGGTGCGAAAGCTCGCGCAGGATCTCGCTCAGGTCCAGCACGCCGACGCAGGCCTGCGCGCCGCGCGCCATGATCCGGCCGTCCATCAGCCCGCGCAGGACGGCCGCCGCCGCCGCGACCGGCACGTTCGGCCCTGCGCCCTCTTCGGCCGCGAGCGACCAGCGGGCGCGGCGTGGCGCGCCGTCGGCGCCCTGCCCTTCGGCCTCGACCGCCATGCCGCCGCGGTCCGATCCGAAGACCGCTGCAACGCCCGCCGCCGCGCGTAGCGGCTCGGCCAGCGGACGCAGGTCGCGGAGCAGGCCCCAGCGGACCGGCCAGCTCAGCAGCCACAGCCCGATGTGCATCCAGCCCAGTTCCAGCCCGGCCAGGAACAGCCCTTCGCGCCGGACCGCGAAGCGCTGCGGGATCATGTCCAGGTCGGGGGTTTCGCACAGCGACGCCCAGCGCCGGCCAAGACCGGGGATGTAGACCCGCCGCAGGCCGCTCCAGCCGGGCCGCGCGGTCCAGCCGCCGTCCGCGAAGACCCGCACTGGCCGACCGACATAGGAGAGGATCGCCAGGATCACCGATCGACCGCGCGGCGCCCGCGCCCCCGGCGATATCGTCACCCGCGCGGCCTCGACCGCCTGCCACCCCGCCGTCAGGTGGTCCAGGGCGGCGCTGGACAGCGCCGGCGTGGAGCTTGCCCCCGTGACCGCGAGGACGCCCGCCGCGCGGGCCGCGCCGTCGAGGGCGTCGGGAAACGCCGCTACGAAATCGCGCCCGTCGGCGATGTCGACATAGTGTGCGCCGGCGGCGATAGCGGCCTGGGCCAGCCGCAGGTCGCTCGACTGGAACGGCCCCGCCGCATCGACCACCGCCCAGGGTCTCAACGCCGCAAGGTCGGGGCTGTCGCGATCGAGGGGCGCGATCTCGATATGCGCCGGCCCTTCAAGCTGGGCCGCCAGCGCGTTCAGCGGGCCGACGCGCCGGGCGGCCAGGACCAGGTCGACATCCCAGGCGGCCAGCAGATGCGCGAGGCGCGCGCCGAACGCGCCCGTCGCGCCGACCAGCAGGATGCGCCGCCTCACGCCCAGCCCAGCGGCGGCTCGAGGATGAACCGCGTACGCTGCTCCGGCGTCGGGATCATGCAGACGTCCCTCTTGCCCATCAGCCGGTAGCGGTTGCGCGCCAGCAGCAGGTAGGCGGCATCCCGCCAAGCCCTGGGAATGACGCGTAGCCCGCGCAACCACGACACCGGCGCACTCAGCCGCCCGGCCAGCGCCAGCACCGCGTCCGACGCCTCCAGCGCGCGGCCGTGGTCGAAAAACAGGAAGCTGTCGGGGTTCTCCAGGTCCAGGCCGTGCATGGCGGCCAGCGCCTGGCCGAACGGCGACTGCAGCGGGGTGAAGCGGATCACGCCCCGGCGGTCCAGCCGGAGCGCGATCTGGACCGACCCCGAACAGAAATTGCAGACGCCGTCGAAGACCATCAGGCCGTCGAGGCCGTCCCCGTTCACGCCGCCATCCGCGCCTTGAACACCCCGTCCGGCAGCCGCGAGGCCCGGTTCGGGTGGATGAAGAAATAGTCCTTCCAGGGCAGGCCCTCGACCAGGGTCGTACGCTCTTCCAGCCGGTCGCCGTTGAGGGCGAACATGCGGTAGCCGCGGTCGCGGAACAGGTCGAGCACCGCCTCGCCCGAGGCGCCGAAGCGGGCCTGGAGCATGTCGGGATGGATTTCCAGAAGCACGTGCGGCAGGTCCCGGTCCAGGATCTTCAGCGCGCCCATCAGGGCCTTCAGCTCGGCGCCCTCGATGTCCATGCGGATGAAGTCGACCCGGTCGACGCCGTGTTCGGCGCAGAAGGCGTCCAGGGTGATCACCGGGGTCGGCTCGACGTCCATGCCGGTGTCTTCCAGGTCCGGGCGGGCGGCGCCGTTGGGCCGGGTCTCGGCGACATAGGCATAGGCGCGGCCCATGCGACCCGAGGTCTTCTTGGGCGTGACCAGCAGCAACTCGCCCGGCTTGTCGGCCACGGCGGCGTGGATGGCGGTGACCTGCTTGCCCATCCGGTGCCAGGCGATGCCGACCTTCAGCACCGCGAAGGCGAAGGCCGACGGCTCGAAGGCGTAGATGCGGGCCTTGGGCGCGACCTGTGTCATCACGTACGAGTGGCGGCCGTCGCTGGCGCCCACGTGCAGACACACCGGCGCGCCCGACAGCAGGTCGGCCAGATACGGCGTCTCGGGCTCATGCTTGGCCCACGTCTTGTTCCGTCGCCAGGCGCGGAAAGCGTGTCCCAGCACGCGAAGCGATGGCATCGATACTCCTAAGCCGCCCCCGCGGTCATCGTGCGCTAAGCCGCGTCGCGGACCACTGTCATCATGTAGTTCACGTCAGTGTCGGACGATTCCGTCCATCGCCCGGTGAGCGGGTTGAACACGACCCCGAACGGGCCGTCTACAACCACCCGCTCGGAAGACAAGAAGTCGCGGATTTCGTTGGGCTTCAGGAATTTCGACCAGTCGTGGGCGCCCACCGGCAGCCAGCGCAGGATGTATTCCGCGCCGATCTTGGCCAGGGCCAGAGCCTTCAGCGTGCGGTTCAAGGTGGCGACGATCATCAGGCCGCCGGGCTTCAGCAGCCGCGCGCAGTCCTGCAGATAGGCCTGCGGGTCCGCCACATGCTCGATCACCTCCATGTTGAGGATGATGTCGAACGGCGGCTCGCCGGCCGCCAGCAGGTCCTCGGCGGTGGAGGCGCGATAGTCGATCGTCAGCCCCTGTTCGGCCGCGTGCGCCGACGCCGTGCCGATGTTGCGCGGCGAAGCGTCGACGCCGGTAACCTGGAAGCCCAGGCGGGTCATCGGCTCTGACAGCAGACCGCCGCCACAGCCGATATCGAGCAGGCGCAGCCCCTCGAACGGGCGTCGCGCCTTGGCGTCGCGCTGGAAGCGGTACAGCGCCTGGTCGCGGATGAAGCCCAGCCGGACGGGATTGAACTTATGCAGCGGGGCGAACTTGCCCTTGGGGTCCCACCACTCGGCGGCGATCCGCGAGAACGTCTCGACCTCGGCAGGATCGATGCTGGAACGGGCGGCGCTCGGCGAACTCATGCCCCCTTCTAGCCCTTCGCACCGCGAAAACGAAAGATTCCGGGCGTTGCGGTCACGTCCACGCGTGGCTAGAAGGCTCCGCCCTTCGGCGGCGCAGCAACCTGGGTCTCGATCTCACGTCCATGTCACGCTTGGTGATGAAATTCGGCGGTACGTCCGTCGCCGATCTGGAGCGCATCCGACGCGTGGCGCGGCTGGTGAACGCCGAGGTTCAGGCCGGCCGCAAGGTGGCCGTGGTCGTATCGGCCATGTCGGGCAAGACCAACGAGCTGGTGGCCTGGACCGATGGCGCCGGCGCGGCCGCTCAGGGCCTGACCCCGTCGGACGACGAATACGATGTGGTGGTGGCCTCCGGCGAACAGGTCACGGCGGGTTTGCTGGCCATGACGCTGCGCAACATGGGCGTGCGCGCACGCTCGTGGATGGGCTGGCAGATCCCGATCATCGCCGACGACGCGCATGGCAAGGCGCGCATCGACGACATCCCGCCCGAGAAGCTGAGCGCGGCCATGGATGCCGGTGAGGTCGCGGTGATCGCGGGCTTCCAGGGCGTGACCCGCGACGGCCGCATCGCCACCCTGGGCCGGGGCGGCTCGGACACCAGCGCCGTGGCCATCGCCGCCGCCGTGGGCGCGGCCTGCGACATCTATACCGACGTGGACGGCGTCTACACGACCGACCCGCGCATCGAATCCAAGGCCCGCAAGCTAGCCAAGATTTCGTACGAAGAGATGCTGGAGATGGCGTCCCTGGGCGCCAAGGTGCTGCAGACCCGCTCGGTCGAGCTGGCCATGGCCTACAATGTGCCCGTCAGGGTGCTGTCGAGTTTTGTCGAGCCTGGCGAAGCGCCCGGCCAAGGCACCATCGTGTGCGACGAGGAGGAGATCGTGGAAAAGCGCATCGTGAGCGGCGTGGCCTACAGCCGCGACGAGGCGAAGATCAGCCTCTTCGGCCTGCCGGACCATCCCGGCGTGTCGTCCATGATCTTCGGCGCGCTGGCCGATGCGAACGTGAACGTGGACATGATCGTCCAGAGCCACGCCCGCGTCGCCGACACCGCCAACATGGAGTTCACGGTCGGCAAGCGCGACGCCCAGCGCGCGGTCGAGATCGTACGCAGCAAGCAGGCCGAGATCGGCTTCGAGGACGTCCAGGTCAACGAGGACGTGGCGAAGGTGTCGGTGATCGGGGTCGGCATGCGCAGTCACACCGGCGTCGCCAAGTCGATGTTCGAGGCGCTGGCGGGCAAGGGCGTGAACATCCAGGTGATCTCGACCTCCGAGATCAAGATCAGCGTGCTGATCGACGCGGCCTATACCGAATTGGCCGTGCGCGCCCTGCACGCCGCCTACGGCCTGGACCAGCTCTAGCTTTCCTGGGCCTCCCAGGCCCGGATCACGCCGCGCTCGGCCAGCCCGGACAGCAGGCGCTGCACGGCGGCCGCGTTCTCTGCCAGCAGCAGGCGCATTCCCGGCCGCGCCAGCGCGTCCTCGGTGACCATCAGGCCGGTGGAGACGCGAGCGCATAGCCCGTCCTCCATCAGCTCCGAGACGTGCCGGCGCACGGTCTCCGGGGACAGCCGCAGCTTCTGCGCCACCGATCGCACGGACAGGGTGCGCGGCGCGGCGCCCGCGCGGCCTTCGTCTGCAAGGGCGGCGGCCAGCAGCGCCACCAGCGTCAGGGTGGAGATCACGTTCCCTGCCTCGCGCATCAGGCCTTCAGACGCGCGCAGGACGTAATCGGCCAGCAGCCGGGCCGCTGCGCGGACCGGCACCGAGTCGGTGTCGAACGTCGGCGACGGCATTCCCTCGATCAGGCCCGCCGCGCGCAGCTCGACGTAGAACCCGCGCAGACGCTCGTGCCCCAGCATCACCGACTGCAGATAGCTGGGCGAGGCCAGGAAGGCGGAGGGCACGACCACGCCGTCGGTCGACAGCACGCAGACCCGCTCGGCGCCCAGACGGCGGATGCGGCGGCGTGCGGTTTCGAAGGGCAGGCCCAGGGAGGCGGCGATGGCGTTGATGCTGACCGGCCGCCGTTCGTCATCGGGAGCCGGGGCGTGCAGGCCGCCGTAACGGGCACGGGCCTCCGGGTCGCGGGTCAGCGGGGCGATGTTCGCCTGGTTGATCGCCAGGGTCAGCAGGGCGTCCAGCGGGTCCAGGCCGCCGACCCCGTTGGCCATCTCGTCCAGCAGGAACGCGAACGACAGCCCCGCGAAGACCCGGTCCCGACGGGTCATGGTCGACGACGCAATGTCTGATATCGAACTCACCCGACGATCAAAGCTTCACCGGGTTACGAATTCACTGACGGCGCAATGTGCCGCAGCTTCAGGTTGTGGCGGCGCGGGCCGATCCGGTCATCCGGAAGGTGGCCCAGGTCCCGATCAGCGCCAGGGGGATCACCGCGGCGAACACCCAGAATGCGGCGCCCCGCGCGCTGGCGTCGCTGAGACCATCGGAAAAGCCCACGAGATTGGCGGCCACGCCGGAGATGGCGGCCCCCACGGCGCCGCCGGTCTGGCGCACGGCCATGATCGCGGACGAGCCGATGGCGCGATCCTCGTCCGACAGCGCGCCCAGCAGCCGCTTGCTCATGAAGGACCAGGAGAAGCCGAACGCCGCGCCCAGCATCGACCCGCCCAGCAGCACCCAGGCCATGTGCCCGTCGGCCAGGCTCAGGGCCAGGACCACCAGGCTGAGCGCCAGCAGCAGCACGCCGAACCGGGTCCAGCGCGCGTCCCAGATCCCGGTCACGCTGGCCACCGCCATGGCCGCCACGGTCCAGGCCAGAGACTCCGCGCCGATGGCGTAGCCGGCGACCAGGGGCGAGAAGCCGCGCAAGTGCTGCAGGATCGGCGGGCCATAGATCGCGAAACCCATCGACGCCGCAGTCAGGGCGAACATGGCCAGGTACCCCGACCCGCAGATGGTCGACAGGTCGCCGGCGCGATGCGGCAGCAGGCGGATGCGCGCGCGCCCATCGATCCGGACCACCAGCGCCAGGATGGCCAAGCCCAGGACGACCAGGCCGATGGACCCCACAGCGGTCTTCATCAGGTCGGCCAGGGCGATGGCGGCGACGGCCACGCCCAGCACGCCCAGCTGGGTCCAGGGGATGCCGGGCCCGCCCGGCGCCTTGGACGATCCGCCCAGCAGCCACAGCGAGGCGACGCTGAAGATCGCGGCCTGCGCGGCGAACAGCCAGAAGACGTCGCGCCAGTGTCCGGCCTCGACCACAATGCCGCCGAACAGCGGCCCCAGCACAGTGGCGATGCCCCAGATGAAGGTGACCGCGGCGAACACCCGGGCCAGGTGCCGTTCGGGGAACAGCATGGCGATGGCGACCATCGCGAAGCCGGAAATCCAGCCGCTGCCCAGGCCCTGCACCAGCCGCCCGGCCAGGAAGGTCCCCACGTCCGGCGCGGCGGCGCTCATCAGGCAACCCAGCACCATGACCACGCCGGCCAGCGCGGTGGCCGAGCGCAGGCCGAAGATCTCGGACAGTCGCCCCGAACTGGCGCCGGCCATGATCGCGCCGACGAAGAAGCCTGCCGTCGCCCACGAGAAATAGGCGTAGCCGCCCAGGTCGGCGCCGACGCTGGGCAGGATCGTGGCGGTGACCAGGCTGTCGGCCGCGTTCAGCCACACGCCCAGGCAGATCAGCGCGAAGCGAGGCAGCCGCCCCTCGGCCATCAGATCGGCCCAGGTGTTGGCGCCGGCGGCTTCGCTCATTTTGACAACCTTGGACATGTCGAATTCAGGTAGACGGCGACCGCACATTTTGCAACAATTCGATTGTCAAATGCACACGCCAGCCGACCGCATCCTGCTGCAGCTCAAGACCCGGGGTCCCGCCGAGACCCTGCGGCTGGCGGGCGCGTTGGATATCAGCCGCCAGGCTGTCCTGCAGCATCTCGAGCGCCTGGTCGCCGAGGGACTTGTGGATCATGTCGACGAGCGGCGCGGCGTCGGCCGGCCCCGGCGGGTCTGGTCGCTGACCCCCGCCGCCCAGGCGCGGTTTCCCGACACCCACGCCCAGCTTACCCTGGAGATGCTGGACGCCGTGCGCGCCGAGTTCGGCGAGGCCGGGGTCGAGCGGATGATCGTGCGCCGCGAGCAGGCGACGGCGAAGGCTTATGTCCAGGCGATGGCCGGCGCGGAGACCCTCGAGGTCCGCGTCGCCCGCCTGGCCGAAATTCGGACGGCGGAAGGCTATATGGCCGACTGGACGTCCGACCCTGGCGGCGGCTTCCTCCTCGTGGAAAATCACTGCCCGATCTGCGCGGCGGCCGCCGCCTGCCAGGGATTCTGCCGCGCCGAGCTCCACGTGTTCCGCGAGGCCTTGGGGCCGGACGTCATCGTCGAGCGGACCGACCACATCCTGGCCGGCGCCCGGCGCTGCGCCTACCGGATCACCGCTTAGCCGCCGCGCCCGGGAGCTGCGGCGCAAAACCCGGTTGCCAGTGGTTGGCGGTGCCGGAGGTGACGTACCAGCTGATCAGCAGGGCGCAGATCAAGGCGCCCGGCACGTAGGAGTTGGTGCGCCGGTAGGTCCAGGCGCCGATGATCCCGATCACGCCCAGCAGCGGCACGAACTGGATCGCCACGATCACGTTCAGCGGCTCGGTCGGCGTGGCCAGCAGGCCGGTGGCGAACAGGGTGGCGTACTCCCAGATCACCAGCACGCCGAAGCCCAGGGCCATGGCGACCTTGCCCCAGGCCATGGCGGCGATCAGGCCCTCGCCCCGCACCGGGATGCTGGCCGCGAACGATCGCATCGCCACCAGGAAGAACAGGCTCCAGAGGATCAGGTAGCCGGGGACCTGCATGGCCCGCGTGGCGTCCAGCGGCTTCAGGCCCAGCACCCAGAACCGGTAGTCCACCTTGAACAGCGCATCGACCAGCGCCAGCGAACCGTAGGCGACCGCCATGGTCACCACCGCCACGGCGATGGAGAGGCCCCAGCGGGTGGTGAAGGCGGCGCGGCGGCGCAGGACCAGGCCGATCAGCAGGGTGATCACCGCCGTGCCCAGCGCCCAGACCAGGAGCTGGTTCTGGATCCACTGCGGGAACGGGGCCATGGGGAAGAAGACCTGCCCCACCTTCATCAGCGGAAAATAGGTCAGGGCCGGCAGGGCCGCGGTGATGGCCAGCGACAGCCACCAGCGCCCGTCGCGCCGCGTGGTCAGCGGCTGGGCCGGCTGGCTCAGCCGCGCGAAGGCCGGCAGGCGCAGCAGCAGGTCGAAGGTGGCCAGGATCAGGCCGACCATGCCGATGAAGGACGTCAGGGTGCCGACCTCCTTCCAGAGCCAGACCTGGCTGGCGGGCGGCTTCGCGGCCGGCGTCGGCAGGGTGCGCTGGAACCAGTCGATGGCGTCGCCGACGCCGGCGTTGGAGAAATGCTCCCAGGGATGGGTGACCGGCGGATTGGCCAGGATCCGCGCGGTGCCGTCGGCGACCGAGCCATAGACCCGGTCTGTCTGCACGCGACCGGTGACGCCGAAGATGGCCTGCAGCCGCTTGGAATCGGCGACCTCCGAGCCCTTGGGGACCTGCCACATCAGCCCGGCGAACTCGTCGTACTGGCCGAAGACGATGGCCAGGTTGCGGATATTGGCCGGCGCCTTGGCGCCCAGGAGACCTGGGGCCGAGCCCTCCAGAACCAGCGACCGATAGCCATCCGGGTCCTCGGCCGCGGCGGCCAGGATCGGGCCGCCGCCCATGGAGTGGCCCTCCAGGCCGATCTGGCCCTTGTCCACGACGGGTAGGCCCTTGAGGTAGCGCAGCGCCGCCGGGCCGCCGAAGCCGGCCGTGCCGACGATGCCCCCCGAATAGCCGTGGCCGGTCATGTCCATGGCCAGCACGACGAAGCCCCGCCGGCTGAGCTCGATGGCGAATGGGCTCTGCATCTCGCGGGTGTTGATGTAGCCGTGGCTGACCAGCACACCGGGCGCGGGCCTGGCCGCCGTCGCGCCGACGGGCGTGTAGAGCAGGCCGGACACGGTGACGCCCGCTTCAGCCGGGATCCGCACCTCCGAGACCGTGACGGTCCCGTTTGAGGTCTGCACCCGATGCGCCAGGAACGCGCCGCCCAGGATCAAGGCCCAGGCAAGCGCAAAGGCCAGCCACGTCCGCATCTCGATTCCCCCGTCCCTTATCGTTGCCGCGACGATGCGCCCGGCGTCGCGCAAGCTCAAGCCGTCGCCGACGACCCCTGGCGCGCCGCTCGGAAGCGACATAAGGATATCTTTATATCATCATCAAACCCGAGCCGCAGATGTCCGATCCCAACCCCCGCCGCGAAGCCGTCGGCGAGACGTTTTCCCTGGCCGCCATGGTCGGCGCGCGAGACCTGACCTTCGAAGCGGTCCGCCGAATCGCCGCCGAGATCCGGCCCGGCGTGACCGAAGGTCGGGGCGACGAGATCGCCCAGGAGGTGCTGGAGGCGATGGGTATGGACCGGCTCTGGCACAAGAACGTCGTCCGGTTCGGACCGGGCACGCTGGAGACCTTCCACGGCGAGTACCAGCCGGACTATGTGCTGCAGGCCAACGACATCTTCTTCGTCGACCTGGGCGCGGTGTTCGACGGCCACGAGGGCGATGCGGGCGACACCTTCGTGGTGGGCGACGACGCCGAGATGCACGCCTGCGCCCAGGCCTGCCGCGACCTCTGGCACGAGGTGGCCGGCCAATGGCGCGACCACGGCGTCACCGGCGACGCGCTCTACCGGTTCGCCAAGGACCGCACCGAGGCCAAGGGCTGGACGCTGAACTGGGAGGTGAAGGGCCACCGGGTCAGCGACTTCCCGCACGCCATCTACAAGGCCGGCGCGCTGGGTGACTTCGAGGGCGTGCCGGTGTCGGGCCTATGGATCCTGGAAATCCAGATCGCCCACCCGACCCGGCCGATCGGCGCGTTCTACGAGGATCTGCTGATCAGCACCTAATCCTAGTCATCCCCGCGCGTGCGGGGACCCAGACTTCCTGCTGTGCTCAGACATCGGACGCCCGCGCGGAAGAAAAGCCTGGGTCCCCGCATGCGCGGGGATGAGTAGGTGGGTCAGGCGCATGAACCCGGGCGTCGAAGCCGTAGCGTGCCGTACGAGAACAGCTTCGGCGCCCTATTTCGCCGTGAGATAGGTGGCGACCGCACGCTTGTCGTCGGGCGTCAGCCCCTCGGCGACCGGCGCCATCGGGCCGGTGGTGAGGGCCGCGACGATCTCGTCGACGGTCTTCGTCGCCAGCACCGCGCGCGGCGGCGCCCGGTCGTCGCCCGGATCGTGGCACTCCTTGCAGCGCTCGGCGAAGATCGCCCCGCCGCGCACCGTGGGCGCCACGGCCTCGCCCGACGCCGGCGCCGCCAGCATCGCGAAGGCGAGCGCCGCGAGGGAGCCGACCGTTCTCAAACGCATTCCCCAGTCCTCCAATGGCCCCTTCCCCCTCCGTCGATGAGGCACTAGGCAGGCGGTCTACATAACGCGCGGGACGGCGGCGCCAATGGGGCGGCGGCCAACAGGAGATGTCGATGACCCTGAGCTTGAAGATCGCTCTCACGGCGGCCGCCGTCGCTGCCGCCACCAGCGCCTGCGCGCAGCCCGCGCCGGTCGAGACCCGGCCGCCGATCACCGCCTACAAGCCGGCCTTCGCGGGCCAGACCCGCGCGCCGGAGCAGAAGCTGGGCGTCGCCTTCCAGACCAGCGTGGTGACCCAGGGCCTGCAGTATCCCTGGTCCCTGGCCTTCCTGCCCGACGGCCGGATGCTGGTGACCGAGCGCCGATTGGGCCAGCTGCGCGTCGTGGCCAAGGATGGAACGCTGACCGAAGCCCCGGTCGCGGGCGTCCCCGCCGTGTTCTCCGGTGGCCAAGGCGGCCTGCTGGACGTGGCGCTGGATCCCGCCTTCAAGACCAACGGCCTGATCTACCTGAGCTACGCCGAGCCGCAGGCCGATGGGACGAACAATACCGCCGTGGCGCGCGGCAAGCTGGTGGATGGCGCGACGCCGAAGATCGAGGGCCTGACGGTGATCTATCGCCAGACCCCGTCGCTGGCCTCGCCGCTGCACTTCGGTTCGCGCCTGGTCTTCGCCCGCGACGGCAAACTGTTCGTGACCCAGGGCGAGCGCTCGATCCCGGCCGGCCAGAAGCAGGCGCAGGACCTGGCCAGCGGCCTGGGCAAGATCATGCGGATCAATCCCGACGGCTCCACGCCCAAGGACAACCCGTTCGTCGGCAAGGCCGGCGCCCAGCCGCAGATCTGGAGCTACGGCAACCGCAACGTCCAGGCCGCGGCCCTGCACCCACAGACCGGCGAGCTCTGGGAGGTCGAGTTCGGGCCGCAGTCCGGCGACGAGGTCAACGTCATCCGCAAGGGCAAGGACTACGGCTGGCCCACGATCAGCTATGGCGTGAACTACGGGCCGGCAAAAAATCCGATCACCGGCGGCGAGACCCAGCGGCCCGGCATGGAGCAGCCGCTCTACTACTGGGACCCGACGATCGCGCCGTCCGGCATGATCTTCTACACGGGCAGCCTGTTCCCGGCGTGGAAAGGCAGCCTGCTGATCGCCGGCAAGCAGCCCCAGGGCCTGTCCGGCGGCTTCATCACCCGCCTGACGTTCAAGGGCGAGAACGTCGTCGGCGAAGAGCGGCTGGAGGTCCCCGGGCCGGTGAACCTGCGCGACATCCGCCAGGGTCCGGACGGCGCGGTCTATGTCCTGAAGGATGGCCCGGCCGGCCAGATCATCAAGCTGACGCCGAAGGGCTGACTAGCGCAGCCGCAGCGTCATCGGCATCCCGCCCTGGGGCCGCATCGATACCCGCATGACCGGCCGGATCCTGTGGCCGGGATCGGGCTCCAGGGTGGCGCCGCGCACCAGGGTGGCCAGGATCGCCACGGCCTCGATCAGGGCGAATGTCTGGCCGATGCAGACGCGCTGGCCGCCGCCGAACGGCAGGTAGGCGAAGCGGTGACGCCCGGCGCTCTCCTCCGGGCCGAAGCGGTCGGGATCGAAGGCGTCCGGGTCGCGCCATAGGCGCCGGTGCCGATGCAGGGCGTAGATCGGCAGGAAGACGAAGGTCCCCTTCTTCACCGGATGGCCGCCGGCCTCGGTGTCCTCGGCGCACATCCGGCTCATCAGCGGCAGGGACGGATAGAGGCGCATGGACTCCTGCACCACCTGGCGGGTGAAGGTCAGGCGCTCCACATGGGCGTGGGTCAGGCTGTCGTCGCCGGCGACTGTGGCGATCTCGGCCCGCACCCGCGCCGCGGTCTCGGGGCTCAGGCCCAGCAGATAGAGCGACCAGGTCAGTGCGAGGGCCGTGGTCTCGTGGCCGGCGCCAATGAAGGTCAGCAGGTTGTCGCGCAGCAGGACGTCGTCCATCTGGCGCCCGCTCTCCGGATCCTTGGCCCGCATCAACAGGTCGACGAGATCGTCGCGCTGGGCCTCGGCCCGGCGGCGCGCGACCATGCGGTCGACCATGGCCTTGAGATAGACCATCGCCCGGTGACCGCGCGGGGCCAGGGCCACCCGCGTCCAGGTCGGCCACTGCAGCAGGTCGGCGGGGGTGATCTTGCCCAGGGTCTCCAGGTAGTCGGTGATCTTCTGGGCCGCGACCGGCACGTCGATGCCCTCGCCGCCCGACAGCATGGTGTCGAGGATCACCTGGAAGGTGATGCCGGTCATCTCGGTGGCGATGTCCAGCCGCGCGCCTTCGCCCTTGTCGCGCCAGCGGGCCAGGGCCGCCTCGGCCGCCTGGACCATGGCGGGCGTCATGGCGGCGACGTTGTCGGGCCGGAAGCCCGGCGCGGCCGCGCGGCGCTGCCAGCGCCAGTGCTCGCCATGCGCGGTCAGCAGGCCCTCGCCCAGGGCCGGCTTGGTCACCCGGTCGAACATCCAGTCCTTGGGAAACGCCTCGGCCTTGTCGAGCAGGATGTCCTTCAGCATGGCCGGATCGGCCGCGTAGAGGAACGTCTGGCGCTCATCGCCGCGCTGGTAGAACGGCTCCTCGTAGACCGCCTTCGGCCAGGCCTCGATGGGGTTGTCCATCAGCTTCCACAGGGCGTGGAAGTAGGGCAGCGGCTCGTCCGGCGGCTCCACCGCCGGCGGGATCAATAACGGGTCCTGGACGGCGGCGTCGGACACGCTGGCACTCTAGCGCGAGGCTTCCCATCTGGCCATGCACAGCCACTGTGCAGTTGCAGTCGACGCCCCAGAACTCGCCTTTAGGTCTCGGTTCTGAAAGATAAAACTGTTAGGGACCCGGCAAAGGGTAAGGGAGGATTTTTCGCCTAGGATGGCCGCACCTGTCGCCATACGTGGTCAGCGGAGCCTGCTACGGCAGATCCGCGAGGCGCTCGCCGGGGGTGGCCCCGCGCAGCAACGCCTGGACATGGTCGTGCGCACCATCGCGCTCTCCATGGTGGCCGAGGTGTGCTCGATCTACCTGCGGCGCGCCAACGGCGAGATGGAGCTGTTCGCCACCGAGGGCCTGGACGCCGGCGCCGTGCACGTGACGCGGATGAAGCCGGGCGAAGGGCTGGTGGGCGAGATCATCCGCCTTGGCCGGCCGCTGAACATGGCCGACGCGCCCGAGCACCCGGCGTTCTCGTACCGGCCGGAAACCGGCGAAGATCCCTACCACGCGTTCCTGGGCGTGCCGCTGCTGCGCGGCGGCCGGGTGATCGGGGTGCTGGCGGTCCAGAACCGCACCGCGCGCGTCTATTCCGAGGACGAGGTCGAGGACATCCAGATCGTCGCCATGGTCCTGGCCGAGATGGTGGCCTCCGGCGAACTGATCAGCGTGGGCGAGCTGGAGGGCGTGGAACTGGCGCCTCGCCGCCCGGAGCGGGTGAAGGGCACCAAGTTCGCCGAGGGCCTGGCCTATGGCGTGGCCGTGCTGCACGAGCCGCCCGTCGCCTCGTCCCAGCTGCTGTCCGACGACGTGGTCGCCGAGGAAGCGCGGCTGGCGGCGGCCCTGGACGGCCTGAAAGCCCAGATCGACAAGATGCTGGAGGGCCAGCACGGCCTGGTCGACGCCTCGTACGACGTGCTCGACACCTACCGGATGTTCGCCCACGACCGGGGCTGGAACCGCAGTCTCGAGGACGCGGTGAAGAACGGCCTGACCGCCGAGGCGGCGGTGGAGCGGGTGCGCTCCGAGCACCGCGCGCGCCTGGGCCAGGCCCGCGATCCCTACCTGCGCGAGCGGCTGCACGACCTGGAAGACCTGAACGACCGCCTGCTGCGCCACCTGTCCGGCGCCGGCAGCGTGGCCCGTGACCTGCCCGACAACGCCATCCTGATCGCCCGGAACCTGGGCCCCGCCGACCTGCTGGAATACGACCGCACCAAGCTGCGCGGCCTGTTGCTGGAGGAGGGCTCTTCGGCCAGCCACGCCGCCATCGTGGCCCGCGCCCTGGACATCCCCTGCGTCGGCCGCCTGAACGGCCTGCGCGACAAGGTCTCGGAAGGCGACCCGGTCATCGTCGACGCCGAGACCGGCGAGGCCTATCTGCGCCCGCGCCCCGACGTGGCCACGGCCATCAAGGCGCGGATGGACGTGCGCCGGCAGCGGCAGGCCGAGTTCGCGGCGCTTAAGGACACGCCCGCCTTCACCCGCGACGGGGTGAAGATCACGCTGCTGATGAACGCCGGCCTGGACGTCGACCTGGAAAGCCTGGGCGAGACCGGCGCCGAGGGCATCGGCCTGTTCCGCACCGAGTTCCAGTTCATGGTCTCGGAGGAGATGCCGCGCTTCAATGCCCAGACGGCGCTCTATTCGCGAGTGATGGACGCGGCGGGCGACCTGCCGGTGACCTTCCGCACCCTGGACCTCGGCGGCGACAAGGTGCTGCCCTACATGGAGGCCGAGCGCGAGGAGAACCCGGCGCTGGGCTGGCGGGCGATCCGCATGGGCCTGGACCGTCCGGCCCTGCTGCGCCTGCAGCTCCGCGCCCTGATCGCCGCCTCGCGCGGCCGGCCGCTGCGCATCATGTTCCCGCTGGTGGCCAGCGTGGACGAGTTCCGCGCCGGTCGCGCCCTGGTCGAGACCGAGGTCGCCTGGGCCCAGCGCCGGGGCCGCCCCGCGCCGTCCCGCCTGGACGTCGGTGCGATGATCGAGGCGCCGTCGCTGGTCTGGCACCTGGACGCCCTGCTGCCGATGACCGACTTCGTCAGCGTCGGCACCAACGACCTGCTGCAATACCTGTTCGCCGCCGACCGCGGGAACCCGCGGATGGCCGACCGCTACGACCCCCTGTCGCCGCCGGCGCTGCGGGCGTTGGAGGCGATCCAGCGGGCCTGCGCCGAGACGGGCACGCCGGTCAGCGTCTGCGGCGAGATGGCGGGTCGGCCGCTGGAGGCCTTCGCCCTGACCGCCCTGGGCTTCGAGCGGCTGTCGATGCCGCCCGCCGGCATCGGTCCGGTGAAGCAGATGGTGCTGTCGTGCGATCGGGAGGCGGCGCGGCGCGGCGTGTCGGCCCTGCTCAAGTCCTCGGCCGGGTCCGTGCGGAACGAGATTGAAACCCTCGCGCGCAAAATCTCCCTCGCCGTCTGATACTCGCCCGAATCCCTAGACACTGAGTGTGGCGACGGCAGGAGCGCCCGAGACCCGCGTGTTACGCAAACGCACATCCAAGACAGGCGAACTCACCGGCCGCGACCGCATGCGCGCGCTGATGAACCTGCGTGGGGCGCCCGAGGCCGCGCCGCAGGCCGCCGCCGCGCCGGAGGGTCCGGCGGCCCCGCTCGACCCGCTGATGCTGCACGACACCCTGGGTGAGGCGCTGAAGGCCGCGCGCCTGGACAAGGGGCTGACCCTGGTGGACGTGGCCGACCGCACCCGCGTACGGCGCGCCTATCTGGAAGCCATCGAGGACATGCGGCTGGACGCCCTGCCCTCGCGGCCGTTCACCATCGGCTACATCCGCGCCTACGCCACCTTCCTGGGTCTGGATCCCGAGCTGGCCATCGAGCGGTTCAAGTCCGACGAGCCGGTGCTGGAGGAGACGCTGCGCGCCCCGGTCGGCATGATCGAGGAGAAGGACCCCCGCGTCGCGGCGTTCCTGATCGGCGCCCTGGTGATCATCGCCGCCATCGTGCTGTGGAACGTGGCCCAGCGGGCGATGATGGCCGCCGCCCCGCCGCCGCCGCTGGCGCCCCAGGCCCAGACCACCAAGGCGCTGGAGCAGATCAAGTCCGGGACGATGGAGCTGGGCTATCCCCTGCCCGCGCCCGTGGAATCCACCACGCCGCCGCCGTACGAGACCCCCGGCCTGGCCGCCTCCACCGGCCTTAAAGCCGATCCTAACGCACCCGCCACCCCGACGCCGCCGGCCACCCGCATGGGCGAGCCGCCGCCCGTGGACCTGGCCTCGCTGCCGGCGACGTTCGCGCCGCTGGGCCGAGTGTACGACTCCGGCAATCCCAAGCAGGTCTCGGTGGTGACGGTCCAGGCGATCAAGGCCGGCGCCCTGATCGTGCGGGGGCCCGACGGTTCGGTCTACTTCGCCCGCCAGCTGGCCAAGGGCGAGGCCTATCGGGTGCCGCAGCTGGCCGGCCTGACCCTGGACGTCTCGGCCCCGCACGACTTCCAGGTCTTCGTGGCGGGACAGTCGCGGGGCGTCCTGCCGGCCCAGCAGGTGCTGGCTTCGAAGCTAGGGACCACGCCGACGGCATCCGCCGCCCCCCCTCGTCCCGCCACCGCAGCGCCTGCCCCGGTCGCCGCCCCGCCCCTCATCCGCCCCCCGCCGCCGGCGGCGCGACCGCCCGCGCCTTAAGCTCGCAGTTGGGTTTCCGCTCGGGAGGGACTATTTTCCCCACGCCATGACCGCCGAAGCCCACACCGCCGTCCGCCCCTGGCGCGCGATCCACCGCCGCCAGAGCCGCAAGATCCGCGTCGGTAACGTCGAGGTGGGCGGCGACGCGCCGATCACCGTCCAGTCGATGACCAACACGCTGACGGCCGACGCCAAGGCCACCATCGAACAGATCCGCCAGCTGGAGGAGGCCGGCGCCGACATCGTCCGCGTCTCGTGTCCCGACGAGGCGTCGACGGCGGCGTTCCGCGAGATCGCTCGCGCATCCAAGGTCCCGCTCGTGGCCGACATCCATTTCCACTACAAACGCGGCATCGAGGCCGCCGAGGCTGGCGCGGCCTGTCTGCGGATCAATCCCGGCAACATCGGCAATGCGTCCCGCGTGCGCGACGTGATCCAGGCGGCCCGCGACAACGGCTGCTCCATGCGCATCGGCGTCAATGCCGGGTCCCTGGAGCGCGACCTGCTCGAGCAGTACGGCGAGCCTTGTCCCGACGCGATGGTCGAGAGCGCCCTTCGCCACGCCCGCATCCTGCAGGACCACGACTTCCACGAGTTCAAGATCAGCGTGAAGGCGTCCGACCCCTTCATGACCGTCGCCGCCTACCAGCAGCTGGCCGAGGTCATCGACTGTCCTCTGCACCTGGGCGTGACCGAGGCCGGTGCGTTGCGCACCGGGACCGTGAAGTCGTCCATCGGCATCGGCGCGATGCTGTGGGCGGGGATCGGCGACACCATCCGCGTCAGCCTGGCCGCCGACCCGGTCGAGGAGATCAAGGTCGGCTTCGACATCCTGAAGTCGCTGGGCCTGCGCCACCGCGGCGTGAACATCATCGCCTGCCCGTCCTGCGCGCGGCAGGGCTTCAACGTGATCAAGACCGTGGAGGCGCTGGAAACCCGCCTCGCCCACATTTCCCAGCCCATGAGCCTCTCGATCATCGGCTGCGTGGTGAACGGGCCGGGCGAGGCGCTGATGACCGACCTGGGCTTCACCGGCGGCGGCAAAGGCGCGGGCATGGTCTATGTGGCCGGCAAGCCCGACCACAAGCAGGACAACGACGGCATGGTCGACCACATCGTCGCCCTGGTCGAAGCGCGCGCCGCCGAACTGGCGGCCGCGAAGCTGCTCGAGGCGGCCGAGTAACGGTCCAGACACAAAAGTGACGCCCGCGTCACTCTTGCACCGTCTCGCCTTCCGGGCTTAGGTGGCGGCGCAATTTTTTGGGAGGGACGAATGTCCGCGGACGGCAACTGGAAAGTCACCATCAACACGCCCATGGGCGCCCGCACGATGGCGGTGTCCATCGCCACCGCCGGCGACACCTTCACGGGTAAGGTCGATTCGGAAATGGGCGCGCAGGAAGTCACCGGCAAGATCGACGGCGACACCCTGACCTGGAGCACCGACATCACCAACCCGATGCCGATGAAGCTCGAATTCTCGGCCAAGGTCGAAGGCGACAAGATGACCGGCAACTGCAAGCTGGGCATGTTCGGCAACGCCGCCCTCACGGGCGAACGCGCCTAAATTCGCCGCGGCGTCCTTCTCCCCCTGCGGGAGAAGGTGGCAGCCGAAGGCTGACGGATGAGGGGTCGCACCGACGATGGTGCGACCCCTTTTTCGTGTCCATCGAGAGGTCGGCGAGAGCCCTCATCCGACCCGCTGCGCGGGCCGCCTTCTCCCACAAGGGGAGAAGGCCTTACTGCGCGGGCGTCACCGCATCAGCGGCGTTGTTGGCGGCGGCGCTGACGCCCTCGGCCGCGCCGGCGGCGCTATCGGCCACGCTGGAGGCGGCGCTGGTCACCGCGTCGGTGCGGATCGCGTCATTGCGGTTCGACTGCAGCAGGAAGAACGCCACGATCGCCACCATCGCCAGGACGGCGATGCCGACCAGGATGCCGCCGATGCCCGAGCCGCCGCCGGCGTCGACATAGGTCGTGCCGCCGTTGCGCTCGACCACCCGCTCAGTGGTCACGCCGTCGCTGCGTTCTGTCACGCGTTCGGTCGCCATGGGATATCTCCGTGTGTCACCGGGGTCGTAACCCCCAAGGCGGGCGGAGCGTTCCGACCTAGCGGCGGCGCGGCGGGACCACCTCGGCGAAGTCGGGGAAGGCCTTCCACTTGGGCTCGACCGGCGGCGCGTCCGCGATGGGCGCGTAGGGCGAGGCCGCCTCGATCGCCATGCGCGGAATGTAGCGCGGGCAGTTCGGGAAGATGTCGACCGGCGTGATCTTCACCAGCAGTTGCGCACCAGGGATATCCGCCATGGCCGGATCGTCCGCCGTCACCTCGGCTCGGCCGTTGACCCGCAGGCGACCGGCGCGCTCGCCCATGGCGATGAACAGCAGCCCCACATGCGGATTGGCGGCGATGTTGCCCAGGCTCTTGAACATGCCGTTGCCGTCGTAGTCCGGAAACACCAGCAGATCGGGCGCGACGACCTGGGCGAAACCCGCCGGCCCGCCCTTGAACGAGCAGTCCGGCCGCCCCTCCGCGTCGGCGGTCGCCAGGAAGAAGAAGCACTGCCCGGCGATGAAGGCGGCGTCGCCGTCGGTGAACCGGTCGTGGCGCAGCTTCTCGTCCAGCCGGTCGGCCAGCGCGCGGCTCCCAAAGGCGTCCTGCAGCGCCCGGTTACCTTCGTGGTACATGGCGATCCTCCCGCGTGCAGCATAGCGCGGAATTGGCGCCGCGCCCGGCCTCGGCTAGAGAACGCGCCCCTCAAAGGACTGAACCCGTGCGACTTCCCCAGGCCAGGCTCGACCAGGTGCTCGACCGCTTCCGCGAGATCGAGGCGCGCATGGGCGCGGCCACGGACGGCGCCGAGATCGTCCGCCTCTCCAAGGAACACGCCGAGCTGAAGCCGGTGGCCGACGCCGTGCAGGCGCTGGAACGGGTGAAGGCCGAGGGGCCGGAGCTGGAGGAAATGGCCGCATCCGGCGATCCCGAGATGGCCGCCATGGCGCGCGATGAGCTGGAGGCGCTGAAGGACAAGCTGCCGGCGCTCGAACACGACGTCGCCCTGCTGCTGGCGCCGAAGGATCGGGACGAGAACGCATCCGCTATCCTCGAAGTCCGGGCCGGCACCGGGGGCGACGAGGCCGCGCTGTTCGCCGGCGATCTGTTCCGGATGTACTCGCGCTACGCCCAGCTCCAGGGCTGGCGGGTCGAGATCGACAGCGTCACCGAAGGCGAGATGGGCGGCTACAAGGAAATCGTCGCCGCGATCACCGGCGACGGCGTCTTTGGCCGACTGAAGTTCGAGAGCGGCGTGCACCGGGTGCAGCGCGTGCCGGCCACCGAGGCGCAAGGGCGCATCCACACGTCGGCGGCGACGGTGGCGATCCTGCCCGAGCCCGAGGACGTGGAAATCGAGATCCGCGACCAGGACCTGCGGATCGACACCTATCGCTCGTCGGGCGCCGGCGGCCAGCACGTGAACAAGACCGACTCTGCCGTCCGCATTACCCACCTACCCTCCGGCATCGTGGTGACCTCCTCCGAGAAGTCGCAGCACCAGAACCGGGCGCGGGCCATGAAGGCCCTGAAGGTCAAGCTGTACGACCAGCAGCGCGAGGCCCTGGACACCGCCCGCGCGGACGCGCGCAAGAGCCAGGTGGGCTCCGGCGACAGGTCGGAGCGCATCCGCACCTACAACTTCCCGCAGGGTCGGGTGACCGACCACCGGATCAACCTGACCCTCTACAACCTGCCCAAGATCATCGAGGGCGAGACGCTGGACGACGTGATCAACCCGCTGATCGCCGAGGACCAGGCGGCCCGGCTGGCCGCGCTGGAAGACGAGTTCGGCTGACCTCCTCCTGTCCCCCGACGCGCAGCGCGGGGGAAGAGGAGCTCTTAGACTCTTCGACCACGGTCGCGAGCGGCGGCGGTTTGCCATGGCGGCGGAACCGGTCGGTCTGGCGGCGCGCCATGCCCAGCAGTTCGCCCGCGCCCTTGCGGAAGCCCACGAAGCGCAGACCGACGGTATCGGCCATGGCCGCGCCGCGCTCGCCCATCGGTTTGGGCGGGCCGGTGGTGGAGTCGATGGCGGTCTGGTGCTCGATCTCGGCGTTCAGCTCGGCGCCGATCAGCACCAGCATCACCGAGAACCACACCCACAGCATGAAGCCGATGACCGTGCCCAGAGACCCATAGGTCGCGTCCAGGCGGGCGACGTTGTTGAGATACCAGGAGAACGCCGCCGAGCCCGCCATCCAGAGCAAGGCCGCCACGGCGCTGCCGGGGATCAGCCATCGCCATTGCGCCCGCTGTCGACTGGGGCCGTAGCGATAGGCGATGCAGAGCGCGGCGGCGGCCACGCCATAGACCAGCGGCCAGCGCGCCGCGATGATCCACTCCTCGCGGATTCGCAGGGCCTCCAGCGCGAACGGCGCGGCGACCAGGATGCCGCTGACCAGGGTCATGAACAGCAGCAGGGCCACGGTGAAGCCATAGGTCATGGCGGTGCGGGCGATGTAGCTGCGCTTCTCGGTCTCGTCGTAGGCGATGTTCAGGCCGTCGAAGAGCGACTTCATCCCCGCGCTGGCGCTCCAGATCGACAGCAGCAGGCTGACGAGGAACGCGACCGAGAGGCCGCCGGTCTTGCCGGTCGCCAGCCGGAGCATCTGTTCGCCCAGCAACCGCACCGCCTCGGGCGGAAAGACGCTGGAGAGCTGGATCAGTTGCTCCTCGACAAGGCGTACGTCGGCGATCAGGCCGTAGAGCGAGACGAAGACGCCGAGAGCCGGGAAGATCGCCAGCAGGGTGTAGTAGGTGACGCTGCCGGCCACGACCGTCAGGCGGTCCTCGCCGATCTCGCGGTAGGTGCGCCAGAGGATGTCCTTCCAGCCCCGCCAGGGGATGTGGTGCGGGCGCTCCGCCACCCGTCCTCGCCCCGGCTCCTGCTGCTCGAAATGCGCGGGGTCGGCCTGGGTCGGGCGGCTGAGGCCTGGCTGCGGCTTGGGCTCGACGCGCAGCGGCTGCGGGACAGGGCGATGGCGGGTGGCGTTCCACCAGGCCGCGGCCAGGGCGGCGGTCACCGCCCACGGCGCGAGCGACGCCACCGACGGGGCGGCGCGTCGGCGCGGCGGCGGTGGTGGATGGGCGGTCACGCGGCGCTCCCCTGCGACGCTCCGGCTAACCCCTGGCCGCCGCCATCCGTTCCGTCCGACCTTGAGCATTGGCGGGCTTTCGGCGAGAAGCCGGTCATGAGCGGCCATGTCGCGGCGATCTATCGCCATCCGGTGAAGGGCTTCACGCCCGAGCGCCTGAACCATGTGGACCTCGCCCCCGGCGAAGGCTTTCCGCACGACCGCGTCTGGGCGGTGGAGAACGGCCCCTCGGGCTACGACCCCGACGCGCCGACCTTCACGCCGAAGCAGAAGTTCACCGTGCTGGCGGCGATCCCCAAGGTGGCGGCGGCGCGAACCCGTTACGACGAGACCACCGGCGTGATGACCGCCGAGGCGCCGGGCGCGCCGGCCTTCGCCGGTCGGCTGGACGACGCCGACGCCCGCGAGGCCTTCGCCGCGTGGCTGACCGAATTCCTCGACGCCGACGACCTGCGCGGGCCGTTGAAGGTGGTTGATGCGCGGGGGCCGTTCCGGTTCACCGACCACCCGCTGGGCCAGGTCTCGGTGATCAACATGGCCAGCGTCCGCGACCTGTCGGAGAAGATGGGCGTCGAGCTGGATCCGCTCCGCTTCCGCGGCAACCTCTATGTCGAGGGCTGGCCGCCCTGGGTCGAGAACGAATGGGGCGGCCGCGAGTTGATGGTCGGCTGGGCGCGGGCCAAGGTCTTCAAGCCCATCGTCCGCTGCGCCGCGATCGAGGTGGACCCCACCACGGCCGTGCGCGACCTTGAGGTGGTGAAGGCGCTGTTCGACAACTACGCTCACATGTTCTGCGGGATCTATATTCAGATGACGACGACTGGCCGGGTGGGCCTGGGCGACGCGATCACGGCGCCGCAATGACGATCAACCTGCTCCAGGCCTGGAAGGGCGCGCGGACGCGGCTGGAAGCGGCGGGGATCACCGGTCCGGTGATCGACGCGCGCCTGCTGGTCGAGGCCGCCGCCGAGGTGACCCGCGTCGAGATCGTCACCGATCCGCACCGCGAGCTGACGCCGGCGCAGGAGGCGACGCTCGACGACTATCTTACGCGACGGGCGAACCGCGAGCCGGTCAGCCACATCCTGGGCCGCAAGGGCTTCTGGAAGATCATGCTGAGCGTCACCAAGGACGTCCTGACGCCGCGCCCGGACACCGAGACCGTGGTGGAATTCTCGCTGCGCGACTTCCCCGAGACCGCGCCGTGGCGGATCCTGGACCTGGGCGTCGGCTCCGGGGCCATCCTGCTGGCCCTGCTGGCCGAGCGGCCGGCGGCCAAGGGGCTGGGGATCGACGTCTCGGAGGAGGCCCTGGCCGTGGCGCGGGACAACGCTGCGTCGCTGGGCCTGGCGAACCGGGTCGCCCTGTTGCGTGGCGACTGGACGGCGGGCCTGGAGGGCGATGGCTTCGACCTGGTGGTCTCCAACCCGCCCTACATCGCCAACCATGTCATCGAGACCCTGGAGCCCGAGGTGCGCGACCACGAGCCGCGCCTGGCGCTGGAGGGCGGCGCGGACGGCCTGGACCACTATCGGATCCTGGCGCCCGAGATTCTGCGGGTGCTGAAGCCCGGCGGCCGCTTCGCGGTCGAGATCGGCTACGACCAGAAAGACGCCGTCGAGGCGCTGTTCAAAGAGGCCGGCGCGGTGTTCGTGCAGACCATCCGCGACCTCACGGACAAGGACCGGGTGGTCGTCGGCGAGAAAAAGACCTTGGAAACGGCGGGCTGACTCGCTACATCAGATCACGTCTCCACCCAAATTCGTCGGTGTTGCAGGTAGATGCGTCCCCATGAAGGACGCCCGCCCCGCCCCGACAGGCGCGACGCTTCCATAGCCTCTCGCTGATGAGCTTCCGGGCGGAAGACGGGGAAAACACACGTCTTCACATGATTTGACCGGGCCAAGGCCCGACCACGCTGAAGACCAAGGCGTCGATAGGGACGCTAAGGAAAGACCAAACGGTTTCCAAAATATGAGAGATTTCAAGGGTATGAAGCGCCAGCGCGGGCGCAATCGGGGTAGCAGCGGCGGCAGTGGCGGCGGCGGCGGCAACAAGCCCCAACCCCACAATGCCAATCGCGCCTTCGATTCGAACGGCCCCGACGGCGTGAAGGTGCGCGGCAACGCGCAGCACGTCTTCGAGAAGTACCAGCAGCTGGCCCGCGACGCCGGCTCCGCCGGGGACCGGGTCCTCGCCGAGAACTATCTGCAGCACGCCGAGCACTATTTCCGCCTGCTGCGCGCCCTGCAGCCCACCCGTCCCGCCAGCGAGATCATCGGCCGCGACCAGTTCGCGTCCGGCTATGACATCGACTTCGAGGACGAGACCGGCCGGGCCCAGTCGATCGCCGCCGACGAAGCCGCCGCGACCGCCGAAGCCAACGGCGAGGCCCGCGAAGCGCGTGAGGCTCGCGAACGTGAAGACGCCGGCCAGACCGGCGGCGACCAAGGCCAGAATCAAAACCAGAACCGGCCGCGCGAGCGCGAATGGCAGCCGCGCGACGATCGTCCGCGCGACCAGAATCGCAACGACGGCGCCAACCGCGATCGCAACCGCGACTGGCAGCCCCGCGAGAACCGCGACCGCAATCGCGACCGGCCCCGGGATGATCGTCCGCGCGACGAACAGCCCCGTGAGGATCGTCCCCGCGACGACCGGCCTCGCGACGACCGCACCCAGCGCGACGACCGTCCCAACACCGAGGCCCCGCGCGCCGACGCGCCTCGCGCTGAAGGCGAAGGCCGCCGTGAGCGCTCCAGCCGCCAGGACCGCGACGATCGTCCGCGCGACCGCGACCGCGACCGTCCGGCCCGCGACCCGCTGGCCGTCGTTCAGCCGCAAGGCGATCCGGCGCCCGAGGAACGGGGTCACATGCTACGCGACGCCGAAGGCGGCGCCAGCCATGCGCCGGCCTTCCTGCAAGCCGCCGCGCCCCGTCCGATCCCCGCCGCCGACACCGGCGAGGAAAAGCCCAAGGCCCGCCGCCGCCGCGCCCCGCGCACCTTCGAAGGCGATGCGGCTCCCGCCCCCGCCGAGTCGTCGGAAGACTGATCTTTTCCCTCCCCGTCATGGGGAGGGGAAATTACGGCTCAGACCGCTTCAACAGCGCCGCCAGCTCGTCCTTCCAGAGCGCCGCCCAGGTGTGCGTGCCGTGGCCGCGCGTCTTGTCGCTGGCCGGGATGAGCACGAACCGGGTGGTCTTCAGCCGCCTGGCCTCGCGCTCGGCGATGCCCAGCTCGGGCGGATTGATGAAGTCGTCGGCCGAGTTCACCCAGGTCATCGGCGCCGTGATCGCCTCCAGACCTTTCGACGGGTCGTAGGTCCGCGACGCGTCCAGCTGGTAGATCATGTCGTTGGCGTCCACCGGACCCATGCGGCGCGGCAGTTCCGTGGCCAGCCAGTCGTCCACGGCCTGGCGGGTCGGAAGCTGGTTCTGCATCGGCAGCGGCGAGGCGCCGACCACCATCAACAGGTCCTGCGCGGTCCGCACCCCCTGGGTCGGCTGGGCCGTGTAGTCGCCGCCCTTCCAGGCGGGATCGGCCGTCACCGCGTCGATCGCCATCTTACGCCACAAGCGGTTCCGCCCGGCGATCTCCACCGGCAGGCAGGCCAGCGGCATCAGCGCCTGCGACGCCTGCGGCCACGCCTCGGCCCACATGAAACCGTGCATGCAGCCCATGGACGTGCCCATCAGCAGCCGCAGTTTCTCGACCTTCAGACCCTTGGTCACCAGCTCGTGCTGGGCCTCGACCATGTCGGCGTAGTCATAGGCCGGGAACTTGGCGCGCAGACCATCCGACGGCTTTGACGAGCCGCCGTGGCCGATGCCGTCGGGCAGGATGATGTAGTGGGTCGCCGGGTCCAGCAGGCCCCCCGGCGCGAACAGCACGTCGGCGAACTGGGGCGAGAGGAACTGACGCCCCGTACCCCCGGTGCCGTGCAGGATCAGCACCGCGTTGGTGACCTTGCCCGCCGCGTCCGTCCTGGGCGCGCCCAGGGTGTAGTAGTGGATCTTCAGCTCCGGCAGGCGCTCGCCCGTCCGGAATCGGAAATCCTTGATGACATAGTCGTGGGCCGCCGGCTCCGGCGCCGCCAGCGCGCTTCCTAACGACATCAACGCCGCCGCCGCGCCGATCAGCGCGCTGCCCCAGACCATCCGCATGCTCACGCTCCCCGGTTCACCAGGGGCCACTCTAGGCGGCGCGGGGCTAGAACCGATACCCCACGCCCATCCGGAAGCTGCGGCCCGGCAGGGGCGCCACATCCTTCAGGAACGACGCCGCCTCGCGCGCTTCCACGTTCGTCAGGTTGTGCGCATCGACGAAGACCTTGAGGTCCGGCGTGTTCTCGAACGGTCGCACCACCAGCGAGACGTCCAGCATGGTGTAGCCGTCGGTGGGCAGCTCGAAGTTCGCCACCCGGGTCTGCTTGCCCACGGTGTGCAGCTCGACCGTGCCGGTCCAGAAGCCGCTGGTGTAGACGCCACGCCCGGTCAGCGACCACGGCGGGATGCGGACCGCGGGGCCGGAGTCCGTCGTGCCGTGGACGTAATCGCCGGTCGCCTCCAGCCGGAAGCTCTTGTCGCCGGAGCGCCAGGCCGTGTAGCCGACCTCCGCCTCGGTTCCGTAGAACTTGGCCCCGCCCTGCACGAAGTTGAAGATCGGGAAGCCGCTGTCCGGATCGGTCGCGCCCGTCGGCACCAGGTCGATGAAGTTGTCGTAGTCGGCGTAGAAGCCGTGCAGGTCCAGCGTCCAGGTGTCGTTGCTGTAGTGGGCGGTGGTGTCGAGGGAGTACGAGACCTCCTTGTCCAGGGTCGGGTCGCCGACCTCGAAGGCGCCGGTGGCCGGGTGGGCGCCGAACGACGACAGCTCTTCCTCGGTCAGGGCGCGGCTGGTGCGTGACACCGACGCGCCGAAGAACCAGCCCTCCAGCGGCCGGGCGAACACGCCGAGCGAGGCCGAAAGATTGGTGAAGTCGCGGTCGGCGCGGATGTTCTTCACCGAGCGGGTGTCGACCCGCACGCCGCCCTCGACGCCCCAGCTGTCCTTGTCCAGGCGCTGCAGGGTGAAGACGCCCAGTTCGTCGATCTTGGTCGCCGGGATCAGCGCCTCGTCGCCGATGGCGTCGAAGGTGCGGTGCAGGCCCTGGAAGCCCACGGCGCCCTGCCAGCCGTCGCGGTTGGGCTGCACCAGCTCCACGCGGCCCTCGTAGCCCTTGGAGAGGAAGGTGGTGCCGGGCTCGTCGCCCTCGAACTCGGTGTGCTTGTAGTCGGAATAGCCGCCGGCGAACTTGATGCTCTCGAAGGGGCCGAAGCCGAAGTTCAGGCCGCCGCGGGTGTCGATCCGGGTCTGCTTCAGCCCGATGTGGACATCCTCCTCCGCCGCGCTGCCATAGCTGCTGTCGGTGTGCTTGATCGCCACGCCGCCCCAGCCCTGCTCGCCCACGTACGACAGCCCGCCGCCGACGGCGTCCAGGTCGACGAAGGTGTTCGGCACCTTGGTCCGCGCGCGCGACGGCGCCGGCAGGCCCAGCTCGGCGGCCAGGTCGCGCGACATCGGATCGACCGGGATCTCGTAGTCGCCGCTGCGGCGGTGCGCGCCGTCCAGGGTGACCGTGAAGCCGCCGCCGAACCCGGCCGACAGCGCGCCCGACACCGCCTTGCCTTCGTCGCCCGTGGAATACGAGGCCAGCGCCCGGCCGTGCACGCCCTCGCGGTAGGTGGAGGGGATGCGGTTGTCGATGATGTTGACGATGCCGCCGATGGCCGAGCCGCCGTACGCCAGGGCCGAAGGCCCGCGCAGTACCTCGATCCGTTCGGCCTCCTGCGGATCGCTGGCCACCTGGTGGTCGGGGGACAGGCCGGATGCGTCGATCATGCCGACGCCGTTGGTCAGCACCTGGACCCGGGGACCTGACAGACCCCGGATCACCGGCCGGCTGGCGCCAGGGCCGAAGAAGGAAGAGCGCACGCCCGGCAGGTTCGCCAGCACGTCGCCCAGCCCGGCCGATGGGGCCAGGTCCAGGTCTTCACGCTTCACGACGTTGACGCTGGTGGTGGTCGAGTCGATCGAGACGACGTAGGGCGCGGCGGTGACCACCACCTCCGCCAGGTCCTTGCCGCCACCGTCGTCGTCGGCTGCGTACGCGGGGGGGGCGAGCAGCGCCAGAACGCCGGCGGCGGCAAAGAAGGTGACACGGGACATGGAACGCCTTTGGGGAGGACGGGCTTGAACTTGGACTCAAGTGTTATGAAATAACATAACCATTCGTCAAGCGCGTTGCCGTTAGGCGGTGAACTGGGTTAGCTGGAGACCATGGCGGACGCCTGTCATCACCACGAAGACCATGAGCACCACGGGCTGGAAGGCCCGTCGCTGGCCCGCGCGCTGGCGGCGGCCGAAGCCCGTTGCGACGAGACGCAGGAGCGTCTGACCGCGCCGCGCCGTCGGGTGCTGCATCTCCTGCTGGCGGCCGATGCGCCGCTGAAGGCCTATGACCTGATCGCAGCCTATGGCGAGAGCGGAGAGCCGGCCAAGCCGCCCACCGTCTATCGCGCGCTGGAATTCCTGGAACGCCTGGGTTTTGCGCACCGGATCGAGAGTCTGAACGCCTATGTGCCCTGCCGCATCCAGGGCGGGCACGTGGCCGCGTTCCTGATCTGCGACTGCTGCGGCGAGGCGGCCGAGTTCGAGCCGGACTTCGCGCCACAGATCGCCGCGGCCAACGCGGCCGGCTACGAGGTGCGCCAGGTCACCCTCGAAGCCCGCGGGCTGTGTTCAGGGTGTCGCGAGCACTGAAGCTTTAAAGCGCCTCCCCCGTCCTCTCGGGACAGGGGAGGAGCGATGATTCAGTACCAGAAAACGTCGCGGACGACCTGGACGATGCGGCCGCTGAACTGGTCGATCAGCAGTGCGTCGGGGCCGGAGCGCACCCAGTCATAGCCGGGAGGCGGCAGCGGCAGGTCGTACTGCCACGGATCGACGATCCAGTAGCCGTTGCCGAACCAGCTGCGCGGGTAGAACTCCCCGAACGCCCAGGTGCGCAGGTAGAAGCCGTTCGGCGCGCGCCATGAATAGCGGTAGCGCTGCGAGCTGAAGTAGGACGACGGATAGCGGCCCCGTTCCCAGCGGCGGTGGTCGTCGCGACGGTTGTCGCGGCCGTTCCAGTCCCGACGATCGTTGTCGCTACGACCGTTCCAGTCGCGTCGGTCGTCACGGCCATTCCAATCCTGGCGGCCGTCGCGGCCGTTCCAATCGCGCCGATCACTGCCGTTGCGACCGTCCGTGCGCGGGACACCGTCACGACGGTCGTTGTCGCCCCGGCCGTTCCAGTCCCGGCGATCGCCGTCGCCGCGCTGGCCGTCGCCGCGCTGGCCGCCGCCACGTTGTCCGTCACCGCGCTGCCCATCGCCGCGCTGGGCGTCTCCGCCGCCACGACGGTCGTTGAGGTTCTGACCCGCGCCCGGCTGATTGAACCGGCCGTCGCCACGGAACCGGGCGCGGTCGCTGGCCTGGGGCGCGGGAGCCGGCGCCTGGGCCCGGGGCGCCTGGGGCGCTTGCACGGCGTCGGCCGGGCGCGCGGCCCGCGCCTGGCCTTGGCCCTGGCTCCAGTCGCGCTGCGGGCGGTCGCCGCCGGAGCTGTCACGTTGGGGCCGGTCGCGCTGTTCCATGCGCTCCTGCCGGTCGCCTCGATCGCTTCGATCGCCGCGCTCGGCCCGTTGCGCCATCGCGGGCGCCGCCTGAGCCAGGAACACGACGGCCAAGGCCGCCATCGCAATCTTCATCACCGTCAATCCATCCGGGGCCAAAGCGGCCCGATCGTCCCTTGGATATGAGTATGCGCAGGCCCTGCGTGAACCGCGCTTGAACGATTGCGCCCCGCGCGGGTAGTCAGGTCCCAGCGCGGGAGGACTTCGGCTTGGTCGCCATACCCAACGATATCCTGGGGTTCTGGAGGAACGCGGGGGCCCGGCAGTGGTACGCCGCGAAGCCCGCGTTCGACAGCGCGATCCGGCTGAAGTTCGAGCCGGTGCATCATGCCGCGGCGCGGGGCGAGTACGACAAGTGGGCGGCGACGGCGGAGGGCACGCTGGCCCTGCTGATCCTGCTCGATCAGTTCCCGCGCAACATGTACCGCAAGTCCGGCCACGCGTTCGCCACCGATCCCAAGGCGCGCGCCCTGGCCCGCGACGCGGCCGAGCGCGGCTGGCACCTGGAGGTCGAGCCGGAGATGCGGCAGTTCATGCTGCTGCCCTTCGAACATTCCGAGGACATCGCCGACCAGGACTACGGCCTGATTCTGGCCGAGGAGGTCGGTGACGCCGAGGTGCTGAAGTGGGTGAACCTGCACCGCGACATCATCGTCCGCTTCGGCCGCTTCCCGCACCGCAACCCGGCGCTCGGGCGCGCGACCACGGCCGAGGAACAGGCGTTCCTCGACGACGGCGGCTTCGCGGGCTGAGACGCCCTATTCGGGCTTGGGTTCGGCCTTGAGGTCCTTTTCGGACTTCTCGTCGCCCCGGGCGGCGTTGGTCACGCAGACCTTGCGGGGCATGCGCGAGCCGCTGGGCGTGGCGGTGTAGCAGGTCTTGCCCGGCTGCGACTTGGCCTCGGCCGATTTGGCGGGCTTGGCGTCGGTCACGGCGGCGGCCTGGGTGGTCTCGGGCGCGGCGAACATGACCAGCGCCGCGAAAGCGGACATCAGCATTCGGAGATCCATCTTACGTAAAAACTGTAGAGGCCCCTTAACGGCCGTCAGGACCCCGGCCAAGCCCGGAATCGACGAACGGTCATCCCCAGGCCCGCCGCATGCTTGTGGATGAGGCTGTATCGCGACGAATCGCCGATTTCCGAATCAGTCGGCTCGGGCGACCCTGCGTCCCGATGAACGCCCATGTCGCCATCGCCGCGCCGT
Organism: Alphaproteobacteria bacterium; assembly: GCA_018821435.1. Taxonomy (GTDB): domain Bacteria; phylum Pseudomonadota; class Alphaproteobacteria; order Caulobacterales; family Caulobacteraceae; genus Phenylobacterium. The sequence goes on along the minus strand of JAHJME010000027.1, from coordinate 65,261 downwards.
ACCAGGCCGACCCGGACCATCCGGAGCGCCAGTACCTGAACCTGCTCGCCGACATCCTGGCGAACGGGGTGGAGCGCGGCGACCGCACGGGCACCGGCACCCTGGGCGTCTTCGGCCGCCAGATGCGCTTCGACCTGGCCAAGGGCTTCCCGCTCCTGACCACCAAGAAGCTGCACCGCAAGTCGATCATCGTGGAACTGCTATGGTTCCTGCGCGGCGACACCAACGTCCGCTGGCTGCAGGACCGGGGCGTCAGCATCTGGAACGAGTGGGCCGACGCCGAGGGCGAGCTCGGGCCGGTCTACGGCAAGCAGTGGCGCTCGTGGACCGCCCCCGACGGCCGGGTGATCGACCAGATCGTCAATCTGGTCGAAGGCCTCAAGACCAACCCCAACAGCCGCCGCCACATCGTCTCCGCCTGGAACCCGGCCGAGGTCGAGGACATGGCGCTGCCGCCCTGCCACTGCCTGTTCCAGTTCTTCGTCGCCCCGGATGGCAAAGGGGGCGGCAAGCTGAGCTGCCAGCTCTACCAACGCTCGGCCGACGTGTTCCTGGGCGTGCCGTTCAACATCGCCAGCTACGCCCTGCTGACCTTGATGGTGGCCAAGGTCTGCGGCCTGCAGCCCGGCGAATTCGTGCATACGCTGGGCGACGCGCACCTCTATCTGAACCACTTGGACCAGGCGCGGTTACAACTGTCACGTGACCCGCTTCCCCTTCCGGTGATGCACATCGCCGATAAAACCGACCTGTTCGCCTTCGACTTCGAGGACTTCAAGCTCGAGGGCTATGCACCGCATCCGTCCATCGCGGCGCCGATCGCGGTCTAGCGATGAAGCCGCCGCTGACGCTCAGGGAAGTCACCGAGTCCGCCGCGCAGATCTCCGACATCTACGCCGGCAAGTACGCCATCGCCCGCGACGACGACTGGTTCCTGCTGAAGCTCCAGGAGGAACTGGGCGAACTGGCCCAGGCGCACCTGCGGCTGTCCAGCCGCGGCCGGGGCGACGCCTCCGAGCACGACCGGGCCGACGAGGCCGCCGACGTCCTGTGCATGCTGCTGCTCTACTGCCGCCGTTTCGGCATCGACCCCGACGCCGCCGTCCGCAGGAAGTGGCTGCAATGGCTGGAGCCGGCGGCCTGAGGGCCATCAGCGATAAGCAGCGGCCGTCCACGGTGGTAACGCTTTCGGCCACCTTACAACGCTACGGCGTGAACACCTTTACGTTCGGGTTGGTGCTTTTCCTGTTGCCGTTATTTACGCTGACGGGCTCCAAATCGACCGAAGGTCCCCTCCTGCTGCTAGCTCTCGCAAGCTTGTTGGCTGGCTGCGCAGTCACAGCTGCGGGCCTTTTAATGATGCTGGTGGGCTTCGTCTTCTCGAAGGGGCCGCACATCGCTCTCAAACGCTGGCTGATCTACCGGCGAATTTCGCGATTGCCATACGAGGTTCGGTGCGTGCTCGCCTTGGCTGCAGCCAGTCGAGGGGGTCGCGTCGCCCTTCCGACAGACCTGCCTGAAGCACAGCAACTCCTCCAAGACGGATATCTCGAGGTTGCCCTCTGCCGTGGGCCGGCGAGCATTTTTCGCCTGCGGCCAGACCTTGTCGTGACCCTGAGATTTGGGGTGCCTATCGGCAATCCGCCTCGCCTGCGAACAAAGCCCCGAACTTGGCTTGCTGATGCAGAGGATGTGGCGCGGGCGCACCTTATCCGGAACCTTCCGCCATTCAGGCTCAGCGCGGGTCCCGTCGCCGCCACGAAAGCAGCCGATGCATGGCTCACGAGCCGCCTACCGTGGCGTCTGACGCCCTCCCATTCGCTCGTCGACCGGATCACCTGCGGACGGCCCGTCGTAATGGACCGGCGAACATGGGACGCTTTGCCCGAACGGCCCCTTCCGGACAGACTGAATATCGTCGTGACGCGTAGCGAGCGGGCACAGGAATGGATCATGATGGACGGTGGCGAGGTCGCGGAGACACTCGATGAGGCGTTGCTCCTTGCTCAGGGCGAAATCGCCGGGAGTGAGATCGATGTGGTCCATGTCATCGGTGGCCCGGCTCTGCTTCGCTCGGCGTTGAAGGATTGCGACCTTATCGACCTCACCGAGCGTGCGGACGACGAAGCGCCACCGCCCACACCATTTGGTCCTCCGGATTGGGAGGAGATATCCCGCGAAAACCTTCCAGCAAAGGCTGGTGATCCGCCGGTGCTTCGTCGCGTATTGTCACGCTCTAGGAAGGTCCCGACAGCACCTGATCGCCTGTCTATTTCCTGACGAACGCACACAGCTTCGCCCCGTCCGGGTCGCGGACGTAGGCGGCGTAGAATACCGGATCCATCCCTTCGCGCACGCCGGGCGGCCCCTCGCACACGCCGCCGTTGGCGAGGGCCGCCGCATGGAACGCGTCGACCGCCGCGCGGTCCTTGGCGCGGAACGCCAGCATGATCCCGTTGCCGCCGGTCGCCTCGGCCCTGTCGAACGGCCGGGTCAGGAAGAACGGCGCCGGATCGCCCTCGCGGACATAGCCGGTCCACGTGGGGCTGGTGCTGGTGCGCGTCGCGTCCAGCGGCGCGAACACGGCGTCGTAGAACCGGATCGCCCGGTCCATGTCGTTCACCCCGACGGTCGAATAGGCGATCATGCGCGGCTCCCCAAGCGTCACTATCGGACGCTGAGCGTGCGGTTGGCGCAAGGCCTCAAAGCTGCTTGCCCTCCTTCCTCCATCGAGGAGGAAGGGCTCAAATCTGCAGCGCCGCTGGATGCCGACCATCCTCAGGCCGCCGCCGGCGCTACCTTCGGCCGGCCCTCGCCCGCGAACTCGCCGGGGCGCAGGAACAGGCGGGTGATCGCGGGCTGGGCGGCCTGGATGCGGGCGCTGAGCTCGCTGGCCGCGTCCTCGACCCCGCCGCCCGGCAGGTTGTCGTCGAAGTCGATGGTGACGCCGACCAGGATCTCCTCCGGCCCCAGGTGCAGGCTCAGCACCTCGATCACCTGCACCACGCGCGGGTCGGCCTCCAGGATGCGGCGGACGTCGGCGACGATCTCCGGCGAGGCCGCCTCCCCGGTCAGCAGGCTGCGGGTCTCGTTGGCCATGAAGGTCGCGATGAGCACCAGCAAGACGCCGATGCCGATCGAGGCCACGCCGTCCGCCCAGTGCAGCCCCAGCAGCGACGAGGCCGCGACCCCGGCCAGGGCCATCACCAGGCCGATCAGGGCGCCTGCGTCCTCCAGCAGCACCGCGAACAGGCTGGGGTCCTTGCTGGCCTTGATCGAGCTCAGGAACCGTCCGCGCCCGCCGTGCCTGCGCCGATGCTCACGGAAGGCCACCAGGAACGAGCCGCCCTCGAACCCGATGGCCAGGCCCAGGACCAGGAAGTTGATCCACGGGCTCACCATCGGCTCGGGCCGGAACACCCGCAGGAACCCCTCGTAGATCGAGAAGGCCCCGCCCAGGGCGAAGATCAGCAGAGCCACCACGAAGGACCAGAAATAGAGCTCCATCCCGTGGCCGAACGGATGCCCCGGGTCCGGCGGCCGCGCCGCGCGCTTCAGGCCCAGCAGCAGCAGGCCCTGGTTGCCGGTGTCGACCAACGAGTGGACCGCCTCGGTCAGCATCGCCGAGCTGCCCGTCAGCAGGAACGCCACGAACTTGCTGACCGCGATGGCCATGTTGCCGGCCGCCGCGGCGTAGATCGCCAGCTTGGAATCGCCTGCCATTGAACTCTCCCGCCCCGGAGAACGGCCACGTCGCGGATTGGTGACATGGGCACGACACGCTAGGAAGCGCCATGTCCCAGGTCATCCTCTCCGCCGGTCCCATCGCCCGCGCCCGCAACGGCGTCATCGGGCGCGACGGGGAGTTGCCCTGGCGGCTGAAGTCCGACCTGGCCATCTTCCGCGCCATCACCATGGGCAAGCCGGTGATCATGGGCCGCAAGACCTGGGAGAGCCTGCCGAAGCGGCCGCTGATCGGCCGCATGAACGTGGTGCTCAGCCGCGACGGCTCGTTCGAACCGCACGGCGCGGTGGTCTGCGAGGCGTTCAGCGAGGCCGTCTCCATCGCCAAGGAACAGGCCGAGGAGGACGGCGTCGGCGAGGTGTGCGTGATCGGCGGCGCGTCGCTGTTCGAGCTGGCGCTGCCCAAGGCGCGGCGCCTGTACCTCACCGAGGTCGACGCCGAGGTGGAGGGCGACGTGGTGCTGGCGCCGATCGACGAGAGCCGCTGGACCGAGGTCCGCGCCGAGCGGCACGAGGCGTCGGAGGTGGACGAGTACGCCTTCACGGTGCGGGTGCTGGAACGGCGCTGACACTGACGCGGCGTCATCGCTGGCGCGGGGTCGAAGCCGCGCTATGGTCGCTCCCAACGAAGAACGTGAGGGAACGGACGCCATGGATTTCGAACTGATCTGCGAGGGGCTGGAGTTCCCCGAAGGCCCGATCGCCATGGCCGACGGCTCGGTGATCCTTACCGAGATCAAGGGCCAGCGGCTGACCCGGGTGAAGTCCGACGGGACCAAGGAACTGGTGGTCCAGACCGGCGGCGGCCCGAACGGCGCGGCCATCGGCCCGGACAACGCCATCTACATCACCAACAACGGCGGCAGCTTCGAATGGCTGGACCAGGGCGGCCTGACCATCCCGGGCCCCACGCCGCCCAGCCACACCGGCGGCTACATCCAGCGCTTCGACCTGGCGACCAAGGAACTGACCACGGTCTATGACGCCTGCGACGGCCGCCGGCTGATCGGCCCCAACGACATCGTCTTCGACAAGGCCGGCGGCATGTGGTTCTCGGACCACGGCTGCTCGACGCCCGAGGGCCGCAAGTTCGGCGCGATCTACTACGCCAAGACCGACGGCAGCCACATCAGCCGCCAGCGCGACCACCTGATCGCCCCCAACGGCATCGGCCTGTCGCCCGACGAGAAGACCGTCTACCTGGCCGACACCCAACTGGCCCGGCTCTGGGCGTTCGACGTGGCGTCCACGGGCGAACTGGCGCCGCCGGAGGGCTTCGCGCCGGGCCGGATCGTCGCCAACCTCCCCGACTTCTGCTTCCTGGACAGCCTGGCGGTCGAGGCCTCGGGCAAGGTCTGCGTGGCCACGATCATCAAGGGCGGCATCACCGCCTTCGATCCGAACGGCACGACCGAGCACTACCCGGTGCCGGATCTTGTGGTGACCAACATCTGCTTCGGCGGCGCGGACATGACAACCGCCTGGATCACGGCGTCGGCGACCGGAAAGCTCTACAAGGCGACCTGGCCGCGGCCGGGTTTGAAGCTGAACTTCAACGCGTGAGAAACGCTCCTCCCCCGTCCCGAAGAGGACGGGGGAGGTGGCGGCGCAGCCGACGGAGGGGGCGCGAAGCGGCCAGCTCTGAGCTTCCGTCCGTGCGCCCCCTCCACCACTTCGTGGTCCCCCTCCCCCGCTTTGCGGGGGAGGAGCGATAGATCAGTACAGCTTCGCCATCGCCGAGCGGTCGAACGCGGTCAGCTCGTCGTGGCGGCCTTCGCGGATCTTCACGACCCACTCGGGGTCCTGCAGCAAGGCTCGGCCGACGGCGACCATGTCGAAGTCGCCGCGGTCCAGCATGCGTTCCAGCTTGTCGATCGACGCGGGCTGGGAGCCCTCGCCGGCGAAGGCGGCGATGAACTCGCCCGACAGGCCCACCGAGCCCACGGTGATCGTCGGCGCGCCGGTGACCTTCTTGGCCCAGCCGGCGAAGTTGAGGTCGCTGCCCTCGAACTCCGGCTCCCAGAACCGCCGCTGCGAGCAGTGCAGCACGTCGGCGCCGGCCTCGACCAGGGCGCCCAGCCAGGCTTCCAGCGCCTTGGGCGTCGGGGCCAGTTTCACGTCGTAGTCCTGCTGCTTCCACTGGCTGATGCGGATGATCACCGGATAGTCCGGCCCCACCGCCTTGCGCACCGCCTTCAGGATGTCGGACGCGAAGCGGGCGCGGCCCGGCAGATCCTTGGCGCCATAGGCGTCTTCGCGGACGTTGGTGCCGTCCCAGAAGAACTGGTCGATCAGATAGCCGTGGGCGCCGTGCAGCTCGATCGCGTCGAAGCCCAGGGCCTTGGCGGCGGCCGCGGCGTCGGCGAAGGCGCGGATGGCGTCGGCCACGTCGCTGTCGCTCATCGGCTCGCCGAACTTCTTCTCGGGCCGCGAGAGGCCCGACGGGCTGTCGTAGGGGCCGGGCGGGGTCCAGTCCTCGCTGCGGGTCTTCACGCCGCCCACGTGCCAGAGCTGCGGGGCGATCAGGCCGTCGGCCTTGTGCACCTCGTCGGAGACCTTGCCCCACGCGGCCAGTTCCTTGTCTCCGTGGAAACGCGGGACGCCCGGATCGTTCAGCGAGGCCGGACGGTTCACGCCCGTGCCCTCGGTGACGATCAGGCCCACCTGGTTCTCGGCGCGGCGGCGGTAATAGGCCGCCACGTCGTCGGTGGCGATGCCGCCGGGGGAGAACGAGCGGGTCATCGGCGCCATGACGATGCGGTTCGGCAGAGTCAGGCCCTTGAAGGTGAAGGGCGTGAACAGAACGTCGGAAGCCATGAGATCCCCTGAGGCGACAAGTTCAAACACTTGTTTATCGGAACGGCGCCGGTGCGCCATGGAGAAAAGCTGAAAGCGGCGCCTAGCGCCCCGGCCCCAGCAGCGCCTCGCGTCGCGCCAGGCTCTCGGCCGGCCATTCCTTCGGCATGTCGTAGTAGATCTCATAGGCCCGCACGCCGTCGGGCAGCGTCAACCATGGCAGCTTGGACCGGGTGAAGATGTGCACGTCCGGCGGCAGGGCGGCGCGGTCGTCCAGGGTGGTCGCACGCAGGAAGCTCAGCACCTTGCGGTCGCCGTAGTCGGACCAGATCGTCGTGCCGCAACCCGTGCAGCGATAGACCAGATGCGGCCGGCCGCTGTCGGTGGGCATGGCCGTGGGCGCCACCTCGCCCGACAGCACCTCGATCCGATCAGTTTCGATCAGGGCGTTGACGACGAACGCGCTGCCGACCTGCCGCTGGCAGTCGCTGCAGTGGCAGCAGTGGACGAACATCGGCCCGGATTTCAGCCGGTAGCGCACCGCGCCGCACGCACACCCGCCCTCGAGCCCGCTCATGTTTCCCCCGCATCCGCTCATGAACATTTTTCAGCTTTGGAAAGTTGACGCCAGCGTCATCTTTCTTGACTCGCGCTTCCGCGAAGATCATCGTTCGGGCTGACAGAATGCGGGCGCTGCAGATCCGCGACCAGGAGGTAACCCATGGACGACGCCTCGATCGACGTGAAGCGCGCGGCCCGCGATGCGGCCTATGCGATGCCCCTGGAAGATATCGATCCGGGCGACAACGAGCTGTTCCGCACCGACACCCACTGGCCCTACTTCGAGCGCCTGCGGAAGGAAGACCCCGTCCACTGGTCGGTCTCCCCCGAGGCGGAGGTCGGCGGCTACTGGTCGATCACCAAGTACAACGACATCATGGCCGTGGACACGAACCACCAGGTGTTCTCGTCCGAGCCGACGATCGTGCTGCCCGATCCGGCCGAAGACTTCACCCTGCCCATGTTCATCGCCATGGATCAGCCCAAGCACGACGTGCAACGCAAGACCGTCTCGCCGGTCGTCGCGGGTCCGAACCTGGCGGCCATGGAGCCGATCATTCGCGAACGCGCGGCCGCTATCCTGGACAGCCTGCCGATCGGCGAGCAGTTCGACTGGGTGGACAAGGTCTCGATCGAGCTGACCACCATGACGCTGGCGACCCTGTTCGACTTCCCCTGGGAAGATCGCCGCAAGCTGACCCGCTGGTCCGACGTGGCCACCGCCGCTCCGGACAGCGGCCTCTTCAAGGGCACGACCCCGGAAGAGATCGAGACCGAGCGCCGCGGCGAGCTGTTCGAGTGCGTCGAGTACTTCATGCGCCTGTGGAACGAGCGGGTGAACGCGCCGCCGAAGGGCGACCTGATCTCCATGCTGGCCCACGGGGAATCCACGCGGAACATGGACCGCATGGAATACCTCGGGAACCTGATCCTGCTGATCGTGGGCGGTAACGACACCACCCGCAACAGCATCACGGGCTCGGTCCTGGCGCTCAGCCAGAACCCGGACCAGGAGCGCATCCTGCGGGCCGATCCCGAGAAGATGATCCCCAACATGGTCTCCGAGACCATCCGCTGGCAGACCCCGCTGGCCTACATGCGCCGCACGGCGCTGGAGGACTTCGAGCTGGGCGGCAAGACCATCAAGAAGGGCGACAAGGTCGCCATGTGGTACGTCTCGGGCAACCGCGACGAAGAGGTCATCGAGCGGCCCAACGACTACTGGATCGAACGGCCCCGGGTGCGCCAGCACCTGTCGTTCGGCTTCGGCATCCACCGCTGCGTGGGCAACCGCCTGGCCGAGCTGCAGCTCAAGATCATCTGGGAAGAGATCCTGGCCCGCTTCCCGAAGATCGAAGTGGTGGGTGCGCCGCGCCGCGTGCCGTCCTGCTTCGTGAAGGGTTACGAGACCCTGCCGGTGATCATCCCGACCCGGACCTGATCGACGGATCCTAACGCGGCGAGGCCGGTTGACGGCCCCGCCGCGTTGGCCTCCTCTTCGCCCCCTGAAGCCGGGGGGCTTGGGAGGAATACCAATGAACAAGTCCGCCTTCATCGCGGCGCTCGCCGTGGTCGGCCTGGCCGCCACGCCGGCGCTGGCCGAGACCCTGTCCGCCCACCTGGGCGGCGCCGGATCGCCCGACACCGACGGCGCCGGCCACGCAACCTTCAAGATCGACACGGCCAAGAACGAGGTCTGCTACACCGTGATGGTGGAGAAGATCGGCGCGGCCACCGCCGCCCACGTCCACAGGGGCGCCGCCGGCGCCAACGGCCCGCCCGTGGTGCCGATGAAGGCGCCCGACGCCGCCGGCAAGACCGAGGGCTGCGCCACGGTCGATGCGGCCGTGATCAAGGACATCCTGGCCAATCCGGCCGGCTTCTACGTCAACGTGCACAACGCCGAGTTCCCCGGCGGCGCGATCCGTGGCCAGCTGATGAAATAGGCCTAGCGCTTGGGCGCCGGCTTCGCGGCCGGCGTCACGGGCTTGGCCGGCGTCGCCTTGGCGGGCGTGGTCTTCGCGGACGGCGCCTTCGCCGGGGCGACAGCCCCCTTGGCGCCCGGCGCGACCGGCGCCACCACCGGCGTGATCGGGGCGAACGGCTCGGGCGGCGGGTCCCACGAGCCCATCAGGTTGATGACCACCTTGGCCACGCTGTCGGCCGACACCACCGAACCGCCGCCCACGCCTTCGCAGACGACCCGGTAGGCCGCATAGGTGTCGGACGCCTCGTCGGCGGGTCCCCACTCGGGCTGCGGATTGACCTTGCTGATCAGCAGGCCGCCGGCCCGCGAGAAGGCGGTGAATTCCCGCCAGCGGGTGCGCTGGGCGGCGCAGTCGTATTCGGTCAGCGTGCGCACATAGCCCGGTTGAGGCGGGTTGCCGCTCAGGATGTTGCGCTGGACCCGCACGGCCCAGGCCTTGCGCACCGGCGAGCCGGGCGTGCGCTCGATGCCGTCCTTGTCCATCACCGTCCAGGCATCGACGCCCGATTGGGTGATGTAGAAGATCCGCGCCTCGGCAGCGCCGGCGGCAAGCAGCGTCACCGCTGCGGCGACGGCTGGAAGGCGGAAGCTGTTCAGCATGTTTCCCACGACATCGATAGCTATAGCGCGCGTCTTAAGAAGGGCCTACAGCGCCGCGCCATCTTCCGCGAGCGCGTGTGAACGGCCGATGAGCGTCGTTTCAGTTTGTAAGAACTTGCTTACAAATATCCGAGGTTGCATCTTGCCGACCGCCACCACGGATGGGCTATAGGGGCGTGGGCATGGCCAGGGGCAGGCGAGTTGCGACGATCCAGGATCACCCCGCGGTGAGCACGTCCCCGGACACGGCGGCGCCGCCGAAGGCCAAGGGCAACGTCAGGGGCCGCCGCACGCGCGAGCGCATCCTGCACGAAGCCGCGCGCCTGTTCCGCCAGCGCAGCTTCCACGGCGTGGGCATCGAGGACATCGGCGTCACGGTGGGCATGAGCAGCACCGCGCTCTACCGCCATTTCCGCAGCAAGCTGGACCTGTACGTGGCCCTGCTGGAGACCTTGGTCGGCTTCTCCGAACAGCTGCTGCGCGATGTCCATGCCGCCGGCGGGACGCCGGACGAGGCGCTGCGCCAATGGACCACCGGCGTGGTGGACCGCCACCTCGACTACGCCGACCTGACGGCGCTGACCTACCTGGAACGGGTCACCCTGCCCGAAGATATCCGCCGCGCGCTGGATCGCCGCTGGCGGGTGATCTACGCCGAGATCGTCACCATCATCTGCCAGGCCCGGCCCGACCTGGACGAGCAGGAAGCCCAGGTGGTCAGCCACGCGGTCAGCGGCATGCTGAACTCGGTGGTCTGGTACAAGACCACCATGAGCAAGGACGCCCTGCGCGCCATGCTGCTGAGCGCTGCGCTGCGGCTGGTGTTCGAAGCCGAGCCCGCCCCCAAGGGCGAGACCCCCTAACCCATCAGGTCCAGGCGCTGGCCACCAGGGCGCTGGCGTGGGCGCGGATTCCCCCACACTCCTGGCGCAGGGTCTGCAGGCGCATCGACCACAGATAGAGGTCGTATTCGGTGGTGAAGCCGATGGCGCCCGACAGCTGGTGCGTCTCGTCGAACACCCGCTGGGCGCACTCCACCGCCGTGATCGCCGCGCCCGCCGCCAGGGCCGCCGGCGCGCCACGGGCGGCCGCTTCACGCGCCGCCCAGGCCGTGGATTCCACCGAGACGTGGCAGTCGACCAGCCGGTGCTGGACGGCCTGGAACGAGGCGATCTGACGGCCGAACTGCACCCGCTGCTGAAGATAGGCGATGGTCTGGTCCAGCGCCGCGCGCGCCGTGCCCGCGATCTCGGCGGCCAGCGCCACCTGCCACCAGCGCCGAACGGCCTCGCCCGACCCGGCGCCCAGGCGCACGCCCGTCAGGCCCGAGATCCGCGCCATGGGATAGCCGAAGATCGAGGCCACCGGCTCGACCGTGAAATCGCCGCGCTGGGCGATCACCGCGGCGTCGCCGTCGATCTGGATCACCACGTCGGCCTGCGCCGCATAGCGCACTGGCCCGGCGTGGGCGGCGTCGCAGACGGCGATGATCTGCGGCAGGGCGCCGGCGATCACCGTGGGCGCCACCAGCGTGCGGGCGCCGACCGGAACCAGCGCCGCCGCCTTGGCCGCCCATTCGGTGATGAGCGCAGCCACCAGCGGCCCGGCGTCCTCCTCGGCGAACAGGTCGAGGAAGCCGGCCTCTTCCAGGGCCTCGGCCAGCGCCAGATCGGCGCCGCCGACGTGGCCCAGCGCGCGGGCCCGAGCGGGGCCGGCCATGCGGCCGAACAGGCGGTCGCAGGAGTCCTTGATGGCCGTCTGGGTGTCGTCGAATGTCATGTCCATGACGTCAGGCCCCTGCCACGCCGATGATGTCGCGGGCGATCAGATTGAGCTGCATCTCCAGCGTGCCGGTCGCCACCCCGGCGGTCACGGCGTGCTGGAACTGGCCGGCCGCCACGCTGTCGGGCGCGACGCTGTCTGAGCCCTGGACCCGCAGCGCGGCCTCGTAGACCAGCTTCTCGCAGCGGATCGCCGCCACCCGATAGACGTAGGCCGTCAGGTCCGGCTGGCGTCCCTTCGCCCGCTCGTCGACCACTTGGTAGACCAGCACCCGGGCCGCGTCGCAGGCCGCCTTGGCTTTGGCCAGGGCCTCGCTGATGATCGGGTCGTCCATGATCCCGGCGGCCTTCGCCACCTTCACGGCTTTCAGCAGGAAGGTCTCGGCGCGGTGATAGCGCGCGACGCCCACCCGCTCGTTGGCCAGCAGTTTGCGGATGATCGGCCAGCCGCCGTGCTCCGGCCCCAGCCGCCAGGCCTCCGGCGCGCGGACCTCGTCGAAGACGCACGAATTGAACGTCCCCTCCCGGAACACCGACGGGATCTCGCGGATCGTCAGCCCCGGCGCGTCGGTAGGCACCAGGAAGATGCTGATCCCGCGATGCCGATGCGCCTCGGGGTCCGACCGGGCCAGCAGGAAGCAGAAGTCGGCGACGCCCGCATACGACGTCCAGATTTTTTCGCCGCGCAGGATGTAGTCGTCGCCGTCCCGCGTCGCGCTGGTCCTGAGCGACGCCAGGTCCGAGCCGGCGTCCGGTTCCGAGAACCCCTGGCACCAGGTGACGTCGCCGCGGCTGATGCGGCCCAGGTGGTAGTCCTTCTGTTCGTCGGTGCCCGCCAGGATGATCGCCGGACCGACCCAGTTCACGCACATGTACTGCCCGGTCCGCGGCTCGCCGTGACCGACCATCTCCTCGCTGAGGATCAGCTGCTGCCAGGCCGACTGTTCCAGCCCGCCGTACTGCTTGGGCCAGGCCGGCGTCAGCCAGCCCCGCGTCGACAGCTTCTTGGCGAAGTCGCGCGAGAAGTTGTCGCGTTCGCGCGCGCCCATGTCGAAGGCGTCGAAGTCCTCGGGCAGGGTCGCCGCGAGGAAATCGCGCAGCTCGCCTCGGAACTGCGCGTCTTCGTCCGGCCAGTTGAACTCCATACCGAGCTCTCCGCTTAAGCGGCCGCCTGGAAAAATTGCGCGTGGCCGGACGCGATCGTCACGGCCACGCGCAGGTTCCGAGGGGAGGCCATCGGGTTCAAAACGTCTTTGCGATCCGGCCGCCGTACATCCGCGGCTCGCCCAGGAAGCCGGAGTAGGACCCGGCGCGGCCGGGGACCCCGCCGCCGATGCCCGGCGTGCCGAAGAACAGGGTGACCCAGTCCTTGTTGAACAGGTTGCGCGCCCACAGCTCCAGCTTCAGCCCGTCGGGGCTCTCCACGCCGATGCGGGCGTTGACCAGGCTGAACGCGCCCTGCCGGGTTTGGACGTCCAGGTTCTGGGCCGAGAACACGCTGCTGCGGAACGAATATTCCAGCCGGCTGAAGCCGTCCCAATCGCTCTCGCCCATCGCGTGGCGGTACTCCAACGAGGCGTTGACGGTGTAGCGCGGCGACAGCTGCAGGCGTCGGCCGGTCAGATTGCAGGCCCCGGCGATGCCGGGAAGGCAGGCCGCGTTCTTGAAGTCGCGATAGCGCGCGTCGGTGAAGCCCGCCGCGACCTGGAGCACCAGGCCGTCCATCGGATAGGCCGTGCTCTCGATCTCGATCCCCTGGGTCACGAACTTCTTGGCGTTCGTGGTGACCAGGAAAAGGCCGTCCAGGGCGCTGGTCTGGAAGTTGTTGTAGGTCGTGTGATAGGCCGCGACGTTCAGGATCAGGCGCCGGTCAAGCAGCGTCGACTTGAAGCCCAGCTCGATGTTGTCGTTTGTCTCCGGCTTGAACGTGAAGTTGTTGAAGTTGCGCAGGCGGGTCAGGTCGAACCCGCTAGGCTTGAAGCCCCGCGCCGCCGAGCCGTAGACCATGATGTCCGGCGTCACGTGGTAGTTGAGGTTGGCCGACCAGGTGACCTGGCCCTCTTCCAACTGACCGAAGCGGCGGCCCAGGTTGACGAACGCCGAGCCCTTCGAGGTCTGGGTGAAGTCGGCGTCCTGGACCTCGCGGGTGTAGCGCATCCCGGCCGACCCGGTCAGGGCGTCGGTGAAGTGGTAGGTGACGTTGCCGAACACCGCGTACGAGACGTCGTTCAAATCGCCGATGATCACCGTGGCGCCGTCGGTGCCGGGTTGGGCCTGGGTGGCGGTCGGCCCCTGCGGAATACGCCGCTCATAGTCCCACGACAGCCGCTCGAAGTAGAACAGCCCGCCCACGAACTCGAGCTTCCGCCCGGCCGGCGAGGCGATGCGGAATTCCTGACTGACCTGGTCGTGGTTCTGGACGATCAGGGCGTTGTCGGCCGCGACGATCGGGAACGAGTCCGTGTCGTTCAGGCCATGGAAGCGCCACTTCCGCCACGCCGTCACCGAGGTGAAGGTGAAGTCGTTGAGATTGTAGTTGGCGACCAGGGACAGCCCACCGCCATGGTGCTGGTTCTGGTTCACGGCGCTGTTGGCGGTGACCCGCGAATAGGGCGCGCCCGGCGGGATCTGGTTGAAGACGTTGATGCCGGCGATGCTGACCGTCGGCAGCGCCGACAGGATCACATACGCGCAGCAGTCGGAGTCCTCGCGCTGGACGTCGCCGGTGAGGGTGACGTCGAAGTTGTCGCCGACGTAGGCCAGCTTGCCGCGGACGTTCCACTTGGCCTGGCTGTCCACGTCCTTCTTGAGGGTGGAGTTGTAGAGCAGGCCGTCGCGATGAATGCTGTAGCCCGACAGGCTGAAGCCCATCTTGCCGTCGATGATCGGGCCGGTGACGCTGGCGCGCAGTTCCTTGCGGTCGTAGTTGCCGTAGACCGCCTCGCCGTAGCCGTGGAAGGCGTTCAGGTCCGGCCGCTTGGTGACGATGTTGACCAGGCCGGCCGCGGTGTTCATCCCGAACAGCGTGCCCTGCGGGCCGCGCAGGATCTCCATCCGCTCGATGTCCAGCAGGTCGCTGGCGCCCATGCCCGTGCGGGCCATGAACACGCCGTCGATGAACACGCCCACCGACGACTGCTTGCCCGGATTGTCCTGCACCGAGGCCACGCCGCGCAGGGTCATCCGCGCCGCGCGGGCGTCGCCGTACATGTCGGCGGTGAAGCTGGGGACGTACTGGCCCAGGTCATAGAAGCTGGAGAGGCCGGCCTTCTTCACCGTCTGGCCCGAGATCGCGGTGATGGCGATCGGCACGTCCTGCAGGCGCTCTTCGCGCTTCTGGGCGGTGACGATGACCTCCTCGACCTTGCTCTCGTCGGCGTCGGCCGCAGCGGCCCAGGCCACCTGCGGCGCCAACGCCAGCCCGGCGCACGCACCCATCAACAGCCTACGAAACGACACCCCGTTGCGACTGGTCATTCGGCTTCCCCCGCGCTGCGATCTCTGCGTACCGCAATGTTCTTCCACGCTCACAAAGTTGCACACTCATCGCGTCCACACCACGAAAATAAGCGATCACTTACAAACTTATCGCTGATAATCTGCACTTTTCCCTGAGATAAGCCGCAAGCTGGAAAAATATATGTTCTTCACTGCTGACATTATGACCGCGCACGACTGACGCGAGCGACCTGGGTCGCTCGTGGCTTCGGGCCAGCCAGGTTGCGGGTCACGCGCCGTCGGCGATCGCCTCCCGGTGAAGCGCCACCAGCTTGGCCCGGGTCGACAGCACGACCGCCGCGCCCAACGGGCCGCAGACCGCCGCCACCGCGATGAAGCCGGCGGCCAGATGGGCGGGGCCGCCGAAGAGACCGGAAATCAGCGTGATCGCGCTGGGGCCAAGGCCCATGGACAGCAGCGAATTGATCAGCAGGTAGGTGCTCATCAGCTCGCCCCGCAGCGTCGTGGGCGCCGTCCACTGGACCGCGACCATGCACATCACGCCGGTGCCCGAGAGCGCGAAGAGACCCAGGGCGAACAGCACCAGGAACAGCATCGGCGTCGCCGCCAGCCCCGCCGCGACCATCAGGGCCGAGCC
Organism: Alphaproteobacteria bacterium; assembly: GCA_018821435.1. Classification (GTDB taxonomy): domain Bacteria; phylum Pseudomonadota; class Alphaproteobacteria; order Caulobacterales; family Caulobacteraceae; genus Phenylobacterium. The sequence continues at coordinate 49,696 of JAHJME010000027.1, read as the reverse complement.
GCTCAGCAGACCGCAGACCAGGGTCATGGGCAGGGCGTTCAGGTGGCCGCGGCGCACCAGCCACTCCACCAGGTTGCTGAAGATCAGCACGCCCGACACCCCGCCGGCGGTGGCGGCCGCGCCGATGTAGATGCCGGCCTCGGAGATCTGCCAGCCGAACTCGCGCAGCAGGTAGCTGGGCGCCCAGGCGCTCATCCCCAGCACGATCGTCTGACCCAAAGCGCCGCCCACGAACAGCAGGACCAGCGGCCGCCAGCGCGACTGCAGCGCGGCGATGGGCTTCTTGCCGACCGGCGCGGCCTGCGCCGCCATCGGTCGGGCGGGCTCGGGAAGCGTGAAGAAGATCAGCAGCGCGATCAGCAGCGCGGGCGCCGCGACCGTCATGAACACCGCCTGCCAAGGCTTCACGGCGCCCAGCACCGGCAGGTCGAGGACAAGCCGCGTGCCGATCGCCGCCAGCACCAGCCCGCCGATCACATAGGCCAGCTTGGCGCCCATGTTGCCCATGGCGACATAGATGCCCATCGCCCGCGCCCGCCGTTCGCGCGGGAACATGTCGGAGATCAGCGAGGTGACGCTGGGGGTCAGGGCCGCCTCCCCCACCGCCACGCCGATCCGCATAAGGCAGAGGAACAGGAAGGTGGTGGCGAAGCCCGAGGCGAAGGTGCAGCTGCCCCAGACCAGCGCCGTGGCGATGATGATCTGGCGGCGGCTGATCCGGTCCGCCAACCGTCCGAGCGGCAGGCCCACGAGGGAATAGAAGACCGCGAAGGTCGCCCCGATGAGCAGGCTCATCTGATTGTCGGTGACGCCCAGGTCGGCTTTGATCGGCTCGACCAGCAGGCCCAGGATGGCCCGGTCGACGAAGGCGACGATGTACAGCGTGCCCAGCAGCAGCACCGCATACCAGGCGCGGCCAGAACTAATCGCAGGGCTAGGGGTGTCCACGCTTCCTCCTTGTCGCCGGATCGCTCACGGCGTCGGGGCGCGGCCGGGCCGCGCCCCTCCGGTCAGGTTCAGAAGGTCTTGCTGACCCGGCCGCCGACCATGCGGGGCTCGTTCAGGAAGCCCGCGTAGCCGCCGGTGATCAGCGGGGCGTTGAAGCCCAGCTGGATGAAGTCCTTGTTGAACAGGTTGCGCGCCCACACCTCGAGCAGAATGCCGTCCTTGCTGACGACCCCCAGGCGAGCGTTGACGATGTTGAAGCTGTTCTGGATCAGGTTCGGGTCCAGCGACTGGGTCAGGTAGACCTTGCTCCGGTGCGAGATCTCGCCGCGGACATAGCCCGACCAGTCGGACTGGCCGAGCGGCACGCGATATTCGGCCGAGGCGTTGAACGAGTTCTTCGGCGTCCCGGAAAGGGGCTTGCCGGACAGGTCGCAGACCGGGGTCGGCGCGCCGGCCGGGCATTGGCCGTTGGGGAAGTCGTCGTACTCTGCGTCGGTGTAGGCGTAGGCCGCCTGCAGCCGCAGCCCGTCGACCGGCTGGGCGATGGCTTCCAGCTCGAGGCCCTTGGTGGTGAACTTGGGCGCGTTGGCCGTGACCAGCGTCAGGCCGTCGAAGGCCAGGGTCTGGAAGTTCTTGTACTTGGTGTGGAACACCGCACCCGTCACCGAAAGCCGGCGGTCGAAGAACGACCCCTTCATGCCCACTTCGATGTTGTCGTTCTTCTCTTCTTCGAACTGGAAGCGGTTGAAGTTCGGCAGGCGGGTCAGGTCGAAGCCCCCCGGCTTGAAGCCCCGCGCGTAGGTCACGTAGGTCATGACGTCCGGCGTGATGTCGTACTTGCCGGTGAGGGTGTAGGTGACCGCGTCGTCATTCCGCTTGTCGCGGCGCACGCCCAGGTTCCGGAACGCCAGGTTGTTCGAGATCTGGCTGAAGAAGACCCGCTGGTTCTCCTTCGTGTAGCGCGCCCCGCCGGCCAGGGTGAACTGGTCGGTCAGGTGATAGGTCAGGTTCACGAACGCCGCCTTGGACGTGTCGTGGTGGTCGGAGTCGTTGTAGGCGCGGCCGTCGCCGCCGCTGCGCAGCGGGATCACGCCGACGTACTGGTTATCGATGGCTTCGCGGGTGAAGTAGAACAGGCCCGCCACGTATTCCAGCTTCTGGCCGGACGGCGACGTCAGCCGCAGTTCCTGGCTGAACTGGCGGTGGCTCTGATGCACGAACAGGCCGTCGGTGATGTTGATCGGCAGCGAGTCGGTGTCGCTGTCGGCCGAGATCTTCCAGGTCCGGGCCGCCGTCACCGAAGTGATGATGTTGCCGCCGCCGATGGTCCAGTTGCCTTCGCCGGAGATGCCGCCGCCGTGGTTCTGGTTGGTGTTCTGGTGGCCGGTGACCACCACGCGGCTGTACGGATAGCCGGCCGGCGCCAGCGGGGCGACCGGGATGCCCAGGATGTTGGCCCCCGGCTTCAGGAACAACAGCAGGTTGGCGCAGCATTCGCTGTCTTCGCGCGCCTGGTCGGCGATCAGGGTGTAGTCGAAGTTGTCGCTGACGTAGCGCAGCTTGGCCCGGACGCCCGTCTTCTTCTGGTCGTCGACGTGACGCTGCATCGTCGCGTTGTACATGATGCCGTCGCGCTGCAGCGTGTAGGCGGCCAGGCTGAAGCCCAGCTTGCCGGGGATGATCGGCCCGGTGACGCTGCCCCGCGCCTCGATGCGGTTGTAGTTGCCGGCGATGACCTCGGCGTAGCCCTGGTACTCATCGACGTTCGGCTTGGCAGTGATGATGTGGATCAGGCCGCCGGCGGTGTTCATGCCGAACAGCGTGCCCTGCGGTCCGCGCAGGATTTCCACACGCTCGATGTCCAGCAGATCGCCGATGCCCTGGCCGATCCGCGACATGAACACGCCGTCGATGAAGATGCCGATCGAGGACTGCTTGCCCGAGTCCTGCGAGGAGCCGACGCCACGCATGTTGATCGTGGCCACGCGGCTGTCGCCGTTGTTATTGATGATCATGCCCGGCGCGTATTGCTGCAGGTCCATGAAGGTGGTCAGCGCGGCCTTCTTGATCTCGGATCCCGACAACGCGGTGATCGAGATCGGCACGTCCTGAAGGCTCTGCTCGCGCTTTTGCGCGGTGACGATCAGCTCTTCGATCTGGTTCCCGGTCTCCGCCTCGGCGGCGGCGGCGAAGCTCGGCATGGCGGTCAGGGCGACGCCCGACAGCAATGCAGACATAAGGCATCGACGACCCAGTTGGCCCATGGCGCACCCCCTTGATGTCCGGCGTATGTGTTGGTGGCGTCGCCTTGCCGGTACCCGCGACGCCTTCTGCCTAATTAATGCAAATATTATCCTATATCCAGCGCCATTTGTAATTTCGTTCCGCAATCGTGTCGAAAACCGTCGCGGCGTCGATCAGCCACCCGGCATGCGCACCGGAACGCTGTTGATGAAGCGCAGCCGCTCGACGTTCGGGACGGCTCCGACACGCACCGCGTCGCCGAGGTGAAGCACCTGGGCGGCGCCGTCTTGAAAGCGCGGCCAGCGCGCCGGCGACCTGGGTGGGCCGTTGGGATCGCCCCAGGTCGCGAAGCTCACCCACGCGCTCTGCAGGCGCTCGGAGAGCGCTCGATCCACGGGCTGGAAGTCGCGGTCCAGGACGCCCAGCGTCCCGAACACATAGGGGACCTCGGCGGCGTGATAGGCGCCCAGGCGCGTGGCCGGTTCGATCTCGGCGACATGCTGATCCGGCCGGAACGGGCTGCGCCGCGCGAAGTGGTACAGATAGACGGGCGCCCCGGCGCGGGCGTGCAGCTGCGCTGCGCGATAGATCTCCGCCGCGAACCCGACGTCGCGGGTCAGCGCCAGGCTCTGGGTCACCGCCTCGGCGTCGGTGGATGTCGGGAACTGCGCCGCCGCCCGCGCGGCGTTGACGCCGAACACCGCCTTGAGCACCGCGCCGAACGCCTGGGGGGTCGGAAACACCGGATACTTGGTCCCCTCGTCGGCGTTCCAGCCGGTCAGCAGGGGCACACGCGCCTGGGCGCCGCGCGCGAAGGTCTCGCCCAGAGGCGCGGTCAGGAAGTGGCCGTCGACGATCGGCTGCGCGCCCAACCCGTCGGCCAGCAGCCGCTCGGCCGGCAGGCGGCGCAGATCGGCGATCGATCCGGCGCCGAGTGCCGCGGCGATTCGGCGGCCGTTCGCCTCCCCGTCCGCCAACCCGCCCATTTGGAACAGGCCCAGACTTTCAGCGATGGCGCCCTTGAACAGACCCCGCGCCTGCGGCGCGGCCATCAGGGCATAGACCCCGCCCGCCCCCGCAGACTGGCCGAAGACCGTCACCTGCGACGGGTCGCCGCCGAACGCGGCGATATTGCGCTTTACCCACGCCAGCGCCGCGGCCTGGTCCAGGAAGCCGTAGTTCCCCGACGCGCCGCCGCCCTCCGCCGTCAGTTCGGGGTGAGCCATGAAGCCCAGGACGCCGATCCGGTAGTTGAAGCTGACCACCACCACGCCGCGCCGGGCCAGCCGCGCGCCGTCATAGACCGGATAGCCCGACCCGCCGTGGTCGAATGACCCGCCGTAGATCCACACCATGACCGGGCGCTTGACGCCCGGCGCGGCGGGCGGGGCCCAGACGTTCAGGCTCAGGCAATCCTCGTCCTGCGCCGGCGCGCCATAGACTTCGAACCCCACCGAGGCCCGCGGCGTCGGCCGTTGCGGACACTGCGGGCCGACGGCGGTCGCGGCCCGCACGCCGCCCCAGGCCGGCGCCGGCCGTGGCGGCCGCCACCGCAGATCGCCCACCGGCGGGGCCGCGAACGGGATGCCCAGATAGGCGCGGACGGCGGCATTCTCGCGCCAGGCGCCACTGACCTCGCCACTGTCCAGGCGGACCGGATCGCCGGTCACGGCGGCCGACGCCGGACCCGCCGCAAGGCCCAGTCCCAGCCCGATCGCCATCGCCCCCGCGCGCCAGCTCATCCGCCACTTTCCCACGCCGTATCCCGCACAGTTTATCATTTAATGATTACACTGTATCTCGAACGCAACACGATTTAGTCTGTACAACTCGGGGTGGCGTCGCATCGGGGAACACTCGGCGCGGCGGTTGCCGCAGGGTATTCATCCGACTAAGGAATCTGGCATTGCGTTGGGTTCTGGGTTGAGACGTCGCTCCGCCTGGGGCGAGGAGCTGGGGACATAGCCTTGAGGAAGAAAACCAGCGCGTCGGGCGGCGACGAGGGCCCGGCGAACGAGCGGTCGATCCGCATTCCCAAGGCCGCCGAACTCATCGCGGAGACGATCCGCCAGCGCGTCGTCCAGGGCGAGCTGAAGTCGGGCGACGCCCTGCCCTCCGAACCCGAACTGATGATCGAATTCCACGTCTCGCGGGCCTCGCTGCGCGAGGCGTTCCGGATCCTGGAAGCCGAATCGCTGATCGAGGTGAAGCGGGGCGCCCGGGGCGGCGCCCGCATCCGCCTGCCGCGTGACGACACCGCGGCCAAGTCCATCGGCATCCTGCTGCAGATCCGCGGCGCGACGCTGCGGGAGCTGTTCGACGCGCGGCTGATCATGGAGCCGCCGCTGATCCATCAGCTGGCCATGAACCGGACCGAGGCGGACCTGGACGAGCTGCGCGCGCACGTCGAGTACGAACGCGAGCACATGACCGACTTCCGCGCGTTCGGGATCGCCGCGGCCGAGTTCCACCGCATCCTGGTTCGCCAGGCCGGCAACATCACCCTGGCCCTGTTCGTCGGCATGCTGGACGAGCTGTACCTGCGCCAGCTCAACCGCTTCATCGCCCGCGCCAGGCCCGACCAGGCGACGCTGAACAAGGCGTCCTACAACACCCACATGCAGCTGGTTGAGACGATCGCGTCGAAGGACGGCGACGCGGCCGAGACCATCTGGCGCTATCACATGCAGCGCTCGCGCAAGGTCATCCTGACCGAGCTGGGCGAGGACGCCCTGATCTCGGTCTACTAGGAGGTCGCCGCGAGCCGTGCGTCGCGCAACTGACTGCGGCGCACCTTGCCAGCCTCGTCGCGCAACGGCTCGTCGATCAGTTCGAAGCTCCGGGGCCGCTTGTAGCCGACCAGGTGCTCGGCCAAGTGCCGTTGCAGATCGTCCAGGTCCAGGCCCGCAGCCGGCTGCACGATGGCGTGGATCCGGTTGCCCATGTCGTCGTCGGGCAGGCCGATCACCGCCGACGACAGCACCAGCGGATGCTGGCCCAGCGCCGCCTCGACCTCGGCCGGATAGACGTTGGCGCCGCCCACCAGGATCATGTCGGTGCGCCGGTCGCCCAGGTACAGATACCCCTCCGCGTCGAACCAGCCCATGTCGCCCAGCGACTCCCAGCCGCCGGGCTGCGCGCGGGCCTCGGCGCCGACGTAGTGATAGGGCATGCCGCCGCGCTCGGCCCCGGGACGTAGATAGATCTCGCCGTGCACGCCGGCCGGGACCGTCCGCCCCTCGGCGTCGACGACCTTCATCTCGCCGGACATCACGCGCCCCACCGAACCGCGGTGCGCCAGCCATTCGGTCCCGCTGATCTTGGTGACGGCGATGCCTTCGGTGCCCGAGTAGAGCTCCATCAGCACCTCGCCGCCGACCCAGCCGATCCAGGCCTCCTTGAGCCACGGCGGACACGGCGCGGCCAGGTGCCAGACGCTTTGCAGCGACGAGAGGTCGTAGGCGGCCTTCACGTCGTCCGGCAGCCGCCAGATCCGGCCCATCATCGTCGGCACCTGGTAGAGCCAGGTCGCCCGGTGCGTCGCCACGGCCTGCAGCACCGCCTCGGGCTCGAAGCGCGGCAGCACCACCAGCCGGCCGCCGGCCATCAGGGTGGTGAAGGCGCCGCCCCAGGGGCCGCTGTGGTAGAGCGGGCCCGGCACCACGGAGATGCTGTCCGGCCCCACCCGCCAGGACGAAATCTTGCCTTCCATCACCGCCGCCGGCTCGTTCGAGACGATCAGCTTGGGCCGTCCGGTGGAGCCGCCCGAGGTCAAGGCGTTGGCGTGGAGCGCGATGCGGTCGGGCAGCGGGCCCGCGTCGTCCGACGCGGCTAGCAGGTCGGCGACCGAGAGGCGCGGCCGGCCGACGACCTGGATCTCGGGTCCGGCGATCACCACCGGCGGGTTGGCCAGTTCCACGATGCCGGCGACCTCGGCCGGCGGCAGGCGCCACGACACCGGCTGGGGTGTCGCGCCCGCCTTCCAGATGCCCCAGACCGCCTCGACGAAACAGGCGTCGTTCGGCAGGGCCAGGGTGACGAAGTCGTTGGCGCGCACGCCCAGGGCTTCCAGCGCGCGCGCGATGCGGTTGGTGCGCCGGTCCAGCTCGCCCCAGGTCAAGTCGCCGCTCGCCGAGGTGACGGCGATGGCGTCCGGCCGCTCGGCGGCGAACCGCGCGGGGAGCGACGCCAGGGGGATCAGCTCGGTCATGCGCGCTCCGGCCGGGGTCGGCGGTCAGTAGACCAGGGTGCCGCCGCCATCGATCACCAGGGTGATCCCGTTGACGAACGAGGCGGCGGGGCTGAGCAGGAAGGCGATGGCGCGGGCCACCTCGTCCGGCTGGCCCAGACGGCCCAGCGGCGAACGCTCGATCATCAGCTTGCCATAGGCGCCCGAGGTCAGGTCGCCGATCCGCGGGGTCTCGATCACGCCCGGCGCCACGCCGCAGGCGCGGTAGCGGCCGGCGGCCATCACCGCCTGGTAACGCGTCAGCCCGGCGATCGCGGCCTTGCCGGCGCCGTACCAGCCGTTGCCGATCCCGCCGATGGCGGCGATGCGGTCGGCGACCACGGCGGGCGGCGGACCGCCCGAGACGGCCCCGGCGACGGAGGCCACGTTGACCACCGCGGCCCCCTTGGCCGGAATGGTCTTCGACCAGGCCTCGGTCATCATCTGGACGCTGCCGGCGGTCTGGGCCAAGCCCTCCTCGATGCTGAGGGGCGCGGAGCTGGGCGGGCCGGCGTTGTTGGCCAGGTACGCCATCTTGCCGAACTCCGCCTCCAGCACCGGGAACATGGCGTTCACCGCGTCGCGGTCGGCGGTGTTCAGCAGGCGCTTGTGGAACTTCGGACCGAAGTCGAGCGAGTCCAGGCCGGCCTGGTTGATGTCGATGCCGATGACGGTGAGGCCTTGGCCCAGCAGCAACGGGGCCAGCTCCTTGCCGATCCCGCTGGCGACGCCGCTGACCACGGCCACGCCGCCGGCCGGGAACCCGAGGAAGTCTGCGACGGCGGTCATTGAGCGGCTCCGGAAACAACGATGAGGGCGTCGGCGGCCAGCGCCACGCCGTTGGCCACGCGCACGGGATTGACGTCGATCTCGGCGATCTCGGGCAGCTCCAGGGCGGCCTGCCCCAGGGCGACCGCGAGGCGGGCGATGGCGTCCAGCTCACTTGGCTGCAGGCCGCGACTGGACGAGAGCAGGCGTCCGCCCAGCAGGCCTTCCAGCGCCGCCTTCACGTCGGCGGCCTCGAACGGCGCGGGCAGCAGCGCCGCCTGGCCCAGGATCTCGACCATCACCCCGCCCAGGCCCACGGCCACGATCGGGCCGAACACCGGGTCGCGGGTCATGCCGCACAGGATCTCCAGTCGCGCCGGCGCCATCTCCTGCACCAACACGCCCTCGATCTTGGCGTCCGGCGCATGGCGCGCCACGTCGGCCAGCAGGCCCGCGTAGCCCGCCCGGACGTCGTCGTCGCCCGACAGGCCCAGGCGCACCCCGCCCACGTCCGACTTGTGCGGCAGGGCGTAGGACATGACCTTGAGCGCCACCTTGCCGCCGATCGTCGTGGCGGCGGCGACCGCTTCGTCGGCCGAACGGCACATGACTTCGCGGGTGACCGGCGCGCCGTAGAGGGCCAGCAGCGCCTTGGAGTCGACCTCCATCAGGGTGTCGCTGCCGTGCGGGGCCGCCAGGATCGCGCGCGCCGCCGCCGTCCGCGCCGGGTCGGCCGGCAGCATCTTCGGCCGCTGGGTCCGCTTGGTCGCCAGCGAATAGTCGGCCATGGCCGCCAGCGCATGCGCCGCGCGCCGGGGGTCGGTGTAGGCCGGGACACCCACGTTCAGCAGGGTCGTCGGCAGCAGCGTCGAGACGAACGCCACCGGCTTTTCCGTCGAGCTGTGCGAGCGGATGTACATATCGGGATACAGCGGATTGCCGATGATCACCGGAGCGATCATGTCCACCGCGTCGGTGGCCGGCACCTTGGTCAGCACCGCCTCGAACGTGCCGGGCGTGCCCAGCGCCTGGGCGGTGACGTCCACCGGATTGGCCACCGAGCCCATGAACGGCTTCGGCATCAGTTCCAGCAGCATGGCCTGGTCGGCCGCCGGCAGCGCCGGGGCCTTCAGGCCCTCCAGCATGCAGGCGTCGGCCAGGATCACGCCCGCCCCGCCCGAGCCCGTGATGATGCCCACGCGACGGCCCTTGGCGCGCCGGCCGCCCTGGAAGATCACCCCCAGGTCCAGCATCTCCTCCAGGCTGGCGACCGAGAAGATCCCGTACTGACGGCAGACGGCGTCGAACGCCTCGGCCGATCCGACCATGGAGCCGGTGTGGGCCTGGGCCGCGATGGCGGCCTCTTCCGACCGGCCCGCCTTCAGCACGATGAACGGCTTGTCCAGCGCCTGGGCGCGAAGGGCGGTGTCGATGAACAGCTCGGGGTCGCGCAGGGCCTCGAATGCGCCCAGCAGGACGCGGACGTCCTCGCGCTCGACCAGCTCGCGCAGGATCGCGGAGACGCTGGCGTCGACCTCGTTCCCGGTGCTGACGAACCAGCCCAGATTCAGGCCGGCGGTCAGCGCCTTGCGGACCATGTACCCGCCCAGGCCGCCGCTCTGCGAGACCAGGGCCACGGGACCGCCGCCGGGCAGCGGGTCGGTGGGGTCCAGCACGAAATTGGCCATGACCCCGTCGGTGAGGTTCATGAAGCCGATGCAGTTGGGGCCGATGGCGCGCAGGCCGGTGCGGGCCAGGATCTCGGCGACCTGCGCCTGCAGGCCCACGCCCGGACCGCCCACTTCGGCGAAGCCGGAGGTGATGATCACCACGCCGCCGACGCCCTGGGCCGCGCAGGCCTCCAGCACCGGGGCCACGCCGTCGGCCGGGACCACCACGATGGCCAGGTCGATGTCGCGCGGCAGGTCAGCGATCGAGGCATAGGCCTTCAGGCCCTGGATCTCACTCTCGCGCGGATTGACCGGATAGATCGGTCCGCTGAAGGCGCGCTTCACATTGGCGGTGCAGTAGCCGCCGATCCCGGGGATGCGGTTCGAGGCGCCGATGATGGCGATGGATTGCGGCTTCAGCAGCCGGCCGAGCGGCCGCGACTGGGCCTCGACGCGAACGATGGCGTTCATGCTCAGCGGCCCTTGAACACGGCGGGACGCTTGGCGAGGAAGGCGCTGGCGGCCTCCTTGTGGTCCTCGCTGACCATGGTCGCGCCTTCCAGCAGCAGGCCGGTTTCCAGCAGCAGGTGGATGCGGTCGCGGATGACGCGGTTCAGCGTCTCCTTGGTGCCGCGCGCGGCCAACGGGGCGATGCTGGCCAGCTTGGTCGCCAGGCGCAGGGCCTCGGCGTCCAGGTCGGCGGCGGGCACGGCCTTCAGCACCAGCCCCAGGCGGGCGGCCTCGACCCCGGTGATGCGCTCGCCGGTCATCAGGTACCACTTCACCGCGCCCATCGACGCCAGCAGCGGCCACAGCACCGCGCCGCCGTCGCCGGCGACCAGGCCGATGTTCACATGCGTGTCGGCGATCACCGCGTCCTCGGCCATCACCACCGTGTCGCAGAGGAGCGCGATGGTGGCGCCCAGCCCCATGGCGAAGCCCTGGACCGCGCACACGGTGGGCTGCGGCACGGCCAGCAGCATGTCGATCATCCGCGCCGCGCTCAGGGTGTCGCGGACCGCCAGCGCCGGGCTGGGCGAGGCCTCGTCGCCGCCGCCCTCCATGGTGTTGACGTCGCCGCCGGCGCAGAACGCCTTGCCCTCCCCGCGCAGCACGATGGCGCGCACCTCCGGGTCGTCGGCCGCCAGTTCCAGGATGCCGCGCAGCGCGGCGTGGACGTCGCCGTTGATGGCGTTGCGCCGCTCGGGGCGGTTCAGCGAGACGGTGAGCACGTGCCCGTCCTTGCGGGCGAGCACGGTCGTGAAGGATTCATAGCCGGACATTCAGACGGTCTCCGTTCGCTCAGCTGGCCGCCGACCAACGCGCGTCGATCAGGTCGCGGGCGTGGGCGCGCAGGCCTTGCATCTCGAGGCGAAGGGTCTGCAGGCGCATGGTGTAGAGGTGCAGGTCGTATTCGGTGGTGAAGCCCATCGCGCCGGTCAGCTGATGGGTCTCGAAGAACACCCGGTGAGCCGCTTCCGAGGCGATGATGGCGGCGGTGGCCGCCAGCTCGACGGGCGCGCCGCGGAAGGCCGCCTCGCGGGTCGCCCAGGTCGCCGCGTCGGTGGAGACGTGACACTCGACGATGCGGTGCTGCAGGGCCTGATAGGTGGCGATCGGCCGGTCGAACTGCACCCGGTCGCCCATGTAGCGGATGGTCAGGTCCACGGCGCCCCGCGCCGAGCCCGAGATCTCCGCGGCGATGGCGACCCGCCACCAGCGGCGCGCGATGGCGCCGGCGCCGGGCGCGAGCGCCTCGCCCTTGGCCTCGGTGATCCTGGCGATCGGATAGCCGAACTTCGACTTGATGGTCTCGGCCTTGAACTCGCCGCGCCGGGCCACGCGGGCCTCGTCGCCGTCCAGCACGATCAGCATGTCGGCCTCGGCGCCGTAGCGCACCGCGCCCATGGCGCCTTGCTCGGCGATGGCGATCACTTCCGGCAGGTCGCCGTGGATCACCGACGGCGCGACCAGGCCGCGGATGCCGATCGGCGCCAGCGCGGCGGCCTGCGCCCCCCACTGCGTGATCAGGGCGGCGACCAGCGGACCGGCCTCCGGCTCGCCGAACAGGTCCAGGAACCCGGCCTCGGCCATCTCGGTCAGCAGCAGCCGGTCGAAGTCTCCGGCGGCGCGCAGGGCCCGCGCCCGGCCCGGTCCGGCCCGGCGCTCCAGGATCTTGCCGCAGGCGTCCGAAATCTGCTGCTGCAGTTCGTTCAGTTGCATGTCCATCGGATTACTTCCTGCCGCCGCCGATCACGTCGCGCGCGATCAAGTTGAGCTGCATTTCCAGGGTGCCGGTGGCGACGCCCGAGGCCAGGGCGTGGCCGAATTGCTGGGCGCCGAAGCTGCCCTTCAGCAGGGCTCCGCTGCCCTCGACCTGCACGGTGGCCTCATAGACCGCCCGCTCGGCGCGGATGGTGGCGACCCGATAGACATAGGCTGTCTCTTCCGGCGCCTCGCCCTTCGCGCGCTGGTCGACCACGCGGTAGATCAGCACCCGCGCCGCCTCGCAGGCGGCCCGCGCCATGGCCAGCGCCTGGGCGATGACGGGATCGGCCAGCAGGCCGGCCTCACGCGCCGCCTCGGCCGCCCGGTCCAGTGTTTCCGCCGCCCGCCGGAACCGCGCCACGCCGACGCGCTCGTTGACCAGCAGCTGGCGGATGATCGGCCAGCCGCCGTTCTCCGGTCCCAGGCGCCAGGCCTCGGGCGCCCGAACCCCGTCGAAGACGCACTGGTTGAACGTCCCCGCCGAGAAGATCGACGGGATCTCGCTGATCGTCAGGCCCGGCGCATCGGTAGGCACCAGGAAGATCGAGATGCCGTGATGCTTGCGCGCATCGGGATCCGTCCGCGCCAGCAGGAAGCAGAAGTCGGCGGTGTCGGCGTAGGACGTCCACACCTTTTCGCCCTCGATGACGTACTCCGAACCGTCCCAGGTGGCCTTGGTCCGCAGCGCGGCCAGGTCGGAGCCGGCGCCGGGTTCGGAGAAGCCCTGGCACCACACCACGTCGCCGCGGCTGATGCGGCTCAGGTGATAGGCCTTCTGCTCTTCGTTGCCGGCCAGGATCAGCGCCGGGCCGACCCAGTTGACGCACATGTACTGCGCCGTGCGGGGCTCGCCGTGGGCGACCATCTCCTCGCTGAGGATCAGTTGCTGCCAAGGGCCCTGCGCCAGGCCGCCGTATTCCTTCGGCCAGGCCGGAGTCAGCCAGCGCTTCTCGGCCAGCTTCACCGCGAAGGCCTTCGAAAAGGCCTTCTGTTCATCCGGCTCCATCGCGAACGCGTCGAAGTTCTCGGGCAATTCGGCCTCGAGGAACGTCTTCAGGTCGTGGCGAAACTCGGCCTCTTCCGGGGCCCATTCAAAGTCCATGTCGTCCTCCCTGCCTCGCGGCCCGCTTCAGCGGGGCATTCCCAGGACCTGGTTCGCGAGGATGTTCTTCTGGATCTCGGAGGTGCCTCCGAAGATGCTGATGGTCCGCGAGCGCAGGTAGCTGGTGAAGCTGGTGTCGTCCGCGTCGGTGAACGCCGCGGCCCCGCTGATCTCCAGTTCCAGGCTGCGGATGGCCTGCTCGGCCCGCGTCAGCAGCAGGCGCGCCACGGAGCCGTCCGGCCCCGGCGGCTTGCCGGCCACGCGCTGGGACAGCTGCTCCATGACGTTGAGGCGCAGCGCCTCGCCGATCACATAGATGCGGGCGATGGCCTTGCGGGACTCGGGATCGTTCATCAGGCCGCGTTCGGCGGCGATGCCCTCGATCCGGCGCAGCGCCGTCTGGAAGGTGGCGATCAGGCCCACGTCGGCCGGGCCCCGCTCGAAGGCGAGGACGGTCATGGCGATCCGCCAGCCCTCGCCGGGCCGCCCGATCATCTGGTCGGCCGGCACCTCGACGTCGTCGAAGAACATCTCGCAGGTCTCGGGCGCCCCGTCAGAGATCTTGATCGGCCGGATGGTGATGCCCGGCGCCTTGGCCGAGGTCAGCAGGCAGGAGATGCCCTTGTGCTTGGCCGCGTCCTTGTCGGTCCGCACCAGGGCCACGCACCAGTCGGCGTGCTGGGCCCCGCTGGTCCACAGTTTTTGGCCGTTTATGACCCACCTGTCGCCCTTGAGCTCGGCGTGGGTGCGAAGGCCCGCGAGGTCCGATCCGGCGCCCGGTTCCGAGAAGCCCTGGCACCACTGGATGTCGCCGTTCAGCATCGGCGGCAGGAACCGGCGCTTCTGCTCTTCGGTGCCGTACGTGAAGATCGCCCGCCCCAGATAGGCGTGGAACGAGATGCGCGGCGTGTCGGCCCGGCCCAGCTCGTCGTTGAGGATCGCCTCGTAGGTGGCGGTCAGCCCGTGGCCGCCGTACTCCACTGGCCACGACAGGCCCACGAAGCCGCCTTCGAACAGCGTGCGCTGCCAACGGCGCAGCAGCGCGCCGTGATCGGCCTCGGTCTTGGTGTGCGCACGCCAGTCCTTCGGCGCGTTCTTGCCCAGCCATTCGCGCACCCGGAGGCGGAAGGCGGTCTCGTCATCGTTCTCGCGGTAATCCATCAGTTCCGGCCCATGCGCAGTTCGGCGATGGCCAGCAGCTGGTGGGCCTCGTCGCCGAAGATCTTGCGGTCAAACATCGCCCGGCGCGTCCGCATGTGCGCCTCGTGTTCCCAGGTCTGGCCGATGCCGCCGTAGGCCTGCATCAGCATCTCGCCGACCTTCTGCGCGACCGGCGCGCAGTAGGCCTTGGCGCCGCGCGCGGCCAACAGGCCGGCCTCGGGGTCCAGCGCATCGACGGCCCAGGCAGCGTAGTTGGTGACGCTGGCCGCGGCCTGGGTCTCCACCAGCATCTCGGCGCACATGTGCTGCACGGCCTGGAACGAGCCGATAGGCACGCCGTACTGGATCCGGGTCTTGGAATATTCGACCACCCGGCGCAGGCCCTCGCCCAGGACGCCGACGATGTCGGCGCAGGCCAGGGTCAGCGCCAGCGAAGTCCACTGGGTCAGGTCCGCGTCGGACAGCGGCTCGCCGACCGGCTCGGCCGCGGCGCCCGCGCTCATCGCGCCGAGGGGCCGGGTCATGTCCACGCCGTCCAGGGCGGCCATGCCGGCCAGATCGATCCGGGCGACCCGTCGGTCCGCGCCAAAGGCCAGGCCATGGGTCGCGCCGTCGGCGTCGATGCAGATGGCGCCCTTCAGCGCGCCGGCGTCCGCCAGGCGGTCCAGCTCCGGCGCCAGCAAGATGGCGTAGCGCGCGCGCGCCTCGGTGATGTCGGTGATCCAGGCCTCCGGGGCACCGGCCCGGGCCAGCAGGTCGGCGGCCAGGACCGCGCCCACGAAGGGCGTCGGCGCCAGGGCGCCGGACAGGCTCTGCGCCACCAGCATGACCTCGACGCCCGACGCCAGCGGCGTCCCGTCCTCGTCGCGGGTCCGCATGCCCAGCAGGCCAGCGTCGGCCAGCGCCGCCCAGGCCTTGTTGCGATCCAGGCGGACCAGATCGGCCGGCGTCGTCACGGCCACCGAGTCGGCGATGCGAGAGGCCGTGCTCCGCAGCATCTCCTGTTCCTCGGTAAATATCGCCCGCACGCCGCTCTCCCCATTGGTTCTAATTATTATCCTATATAGACGCACGTCCGTTCAGGACGCAAGCCGGCTTCACGCCGGTGCGAACGGCGAATTCGCCAGAAGGTCGAGTACGTCGCGCTTGGGATCCGGGCCGGCCTTGGCGGCGCCGTGCAGGTCGACGATCAGCACCTGATCGCCCGCCACGTCGTGCGCCGCCCAGGCGGCCAGGCCCGGCCCGTTGGGGTTCGCGCTACGCACGAAGTTCGCCCAGTAGCGGCTCATCATCACGCCGACCCGAGCGTCCTCGGCGCCCTTGGCCGTGCCGAAGGTGAAGGGCACCTCCATGGCGTGGGCGGCGCCCGGCACGACCTTGCGCCAGGCCTCGGGCGCGTAGCCGAAGCGATAGAGATAGGCGGGCGCCGAGACGGTCCGCGCCGTGAAGCGCGCCGGCTCGACGAAGATAATGTCGCTCATCAGCCGCGCCTCGGCCTCGTCCGCGCCGCCATAGGCGCCCGCCAACGCCGCCGCGAGCGGACCGTTCGTCGCCAGCAGGGCGGCGGCCATCGGCCGGGCCTCGGGCATGTCGTCGGCTTCCCGCGAATTGGCGCCGACCAGATAGGGCACGCGCATCGCCGCGCCGGCGGCGAACAACGTGCCCGGATCGTCGACCAGCACCCGGCCGTCCACCATCGGACCGGCGTAGACATCGCGCGGCGCGGTGAAGAACGGCACGGTCAGCAAGGCTTCGGGCGGCAGGGCCCTGAGCGCCGCCAGCGCTTCCGGCCCATCCCCCGACACGCCCGCGCGCGTCGCGAAGGCGCGGCCTGCATCGAGCCCTCGCGACCAGGTCGCCAGGCTCCGTCCGAACGTCCCCACGCGGCCGCCGGCCGACTGCGCGATGGCGCCCTGGAACAGGCCCCGCGCCATCGGCGAGGTCATCAGCATGTTCACCGACCAGCCGCCGGCGGACTCGCCAGCCACCGTCACCCGGCCGGGATCGCCACCGAACGCGGCGATGTTGCGCTGGACCCATTGCAGAGCCGCGATCTGGTCCATGAAGCCGTAGTTGCCGATCGGCTCGCCGTCCGCTGCCGCGCTGAGCGCCGGGTGCGCGAAGAAGCCGAAGCGGCCCAGACGATAGTTGAAGGTGACGACGACGATGCCCTGGCGCGCCAGCGCGGCGCCGTCATAGGCCGGGGCCGAGGCGGCGCCGTTGGTGAAGCCGCCGCCGTGGATCCAGACCATCACCGGCGCGGGCGCGGCGCGCCTGGCCGGCGCCCAGACGTTGAGCGTCAGGCAGTCCTCGCTTCGCGGCCGCACGCCCGACAGCATGTCGCCTGGGTCGTCCACCTGATGGGCGTCGAAGCCGAACGCCGTCGCCGGGCGGACCCCGGTCCACGGCGCCGGCAGATGCGGCGGCCTCCAGCGCAATCGCCCGACCGGCGGGGCGGCGTAAGGGATGCCCAGGAACACGGCGATGTCGCCGTCGCTCCGTCCCTGAAGGTGGCCGCTGTCGACGTGCGCTGTGGGAGCCATGAGCTATTTCGCCGGTTCGACCAGCGCCTGATATGTGAGGGTGCGCGAGATGGCCTGGAGGTCCAACCGAACCGGTCCGCCCATCACCTGGATCATGCCGACGAAGACCACGTCGTTGGTGGGGTCTACCCAGAACCAGGTGCTGGCCGCGCCATCCCAGCTCATCGTGCCGGCGCCTTCGAGCGAACCCGCCCGGGCCGGATCGGCGACCACCATGACGCCCAGGCCGTAGCCGATGGCCTCGCCGAAATTGATGCCATTGCCGTTGGGCAGGTCCCACGCGACCTTGGGAATTGCGTTGGTCCCCATCAGCTTCACCGATGCGGGCGACAGGATGCGCGCGCCGTCCAACTGGCCGCCGCCCGCCAGCATCTGGGCGAAGCGGGCGTAGTCCGAGGCCGTCGAGGCGAGGCCCCCGCCACCGGACTCGATCTTCGGCGCCTTGCTGTAGTCGTTGACCGGGCCGCCGGCGGCCAGCGGCGTCAGCCCACCTGTTTTGGCGTCGAAGGCGTAGAGGCCGGCCAGGCGGCCCAACTTGTCCGCCGGAACCGTGAAGCCGGTGTCGCGCATCCTGAGCGGCGCGAAGATCCGCTGCTCCAGGAACTGGCCCAGGCTCTGGCCGGACAGCTTCTCGATGATGCGGCCCTCGAGATCCATGGAGATCGAGTAGGACCAGGCCGTACCCGGCTGCGACAGCAGCGGTATGGCCGCCACCGTCTCGGTCATCGCCTGCAGGCTTTCGGACTGCATGACGCCGCGCTCGCGGAACAGGCGGTTGACTTCGCGGCCGTCCATCTGGCCGTAGCCGAAGCCGCCGGTATGGCTCATCAGCTCGCGCATGGTCGGCGGGCGCCTGGCGTCCTCGATGATCGGCTGGCCTCGCGCGTCGGTCCCGGCCACGACCTTCATGTGCGCGAACTCGGGCAGGTATTTGCTGATCGGATCGTCGAGGCGCCACTTGCCTTCCTCGAACAGGATCATCATCCCGACCGAGGTGATCGGCTTGGACATCGAATAGATGCGGAAGATGGCGTCCCGGGTCATCGGCTCGGGGCCGGCCAGGCTCTTCCTGCCGTAGTTGCTGAAGGCCACGACCTTGCCGTGGCGGATCAGCACCGTGGTCATGCCGGCCACCCGGCCGCCGTCCACGAAGGTCTGCATCGCGGCGTCGAGACGCTTCAGCCGATCGGCCGAGAACCCGACGGACTCAGGACTGGCCGACGGGAGCGGCGGCGACGTCTGGGCCGTCGCCGCAAGAGCCGCGGCGCCCAGAAGCAGGCTGGCGACGGCCGCCAGGATCGAAGCCGCCGCCGCCCTCATGCCTAGAATTCCTTCCGGACGCGGACGCCGTACATCCGCGGGTCGCCCAGGAAGCCTTCGTAAGCGCCCCCGCTCATCAGCGGCGCGTTGAAGGCGAAGGACATGTAGTCCTTGTCGAACAGGTTGTTGGCGAAACCTTCGACCTTCAGGCCATCGGCGCTCCGCACCCCGATGCGCAGGTTCGCGAGGCCATAGCCCTTCTGGGTCAGGTTCTCGTCCAGGGCTTGGTTGAAGTAGGCCTTGCTGCGATAGGCGTAGTCGGCGTGCACGAAGCCGGTCCAGTTCGTCTGCGCCAGCGGATGCTGATAGTCGACGGCGAGGTTGTAGGTCGTCTTCGGCGCCTGGGGCAGCGTGCGGCCGGTCAGGTTACAAGCCCCGGCGACGCCCTGCGGACAGGCGCCCAGCTTGAAGTCGTTGTACTTGGCGTCGATGAAGGCGGCCTGAGCCGAGATCGAAAGCCCGGTCGCCGGACGCGCCATGACCTCCAGCTCGAGACCCTTGGTCGTGAACTTCGGCGCGTTGCCGGACAGGAAACGGATCCCGTCGTACTGCACGGTCTGGAAGTTCTTGTAGACCGTATTGAACAGGGTCGCGTTGAACAGCAGCCGACGCTCCATCAGGGTCGAACGGAAGCCGATCTCGGTGTTGAGGTTCGTCTCCTCGTCGAACTGGAAGTTGGTGAAGGTCGCCGGTCGGCCCATGTCGAAGCCACCGGGCTTGAACCCGCGCGCCACAGACGCATAGGCCATCACGGCCGGCGAGAAATCGTATGTGCCGGTCACCGTGTAGGTGGCCTGGCCTTCGTTCCGCGACTCTTTCCGGTTGTAGTTCGGAGAGACGATGTTCCGCGCCACCTGGATGTCGTGGGCGTCCTGGTTCTCTCTCGAGTAACGCGCGCCCACCGCCAGCTTGAAGGCGTCGGTGACCTGGTAGCTGATCTGGCCGAAGACGGCCTTGGAGATGTCCTTCAGCGTGTAGTTGTCCACGGTCAGCCCGTCCTGGGCGGCCGTGTGATAAATCAGTGGCACGAAGCGCGTGACGCCCACGGCGTCGGAGTTGCGCTGGAAGAAGAACAGCCCACCCACCCATTGGAGCTTTCCGTCGCCGTTCGAGGCGAGGCGGAACTCCTGGCTGTACTGGTCGTGGCGCTGAATCCCGTAGGTCTCGATGATCGGAATGGCCAGGCCGCCAGCGTCGTTCTGGACGCGGATGTTCCACTCGCGCCACGCGGTCAACGAGGTCAGCGTCGCGAAGCCGAAGTCGTAGTTCGCTTCCGCCGACAGGCCCGCGCCTTGCGGCTTCACGTAGTCGTGCAGGCCGGTGAGCTTGCGCCGGCTGTACGGGAAGGCGCCTGCCGCGACAGCCAGGGGCGGCACGGACTGTCCAATCGTGACGGCCGTGGGCTTCACCACGAACAGGACGTTGCCGCAGCAGTTGGAGTTCTCGTTGGTGTAGTCGGCGATGACCACCACATCGAGATTGCCTTGCGCGTAACGGAGCTTGCCGCGCAGGCCCCACCGGCTCTGATCGTTGACGTCCTTGCCTTGCGTCACGTTGTAGACCACGCCGCCGCGGTCGACGGCGTAGGCCGAGAAGCTGCCGGCGAGCGTGTCGGCGACGATCGGGCCGCTGATTGAGGCGCGCACTTCCTTGCGGTCGTAGTTGCCGGCCACGCCTTCGACGAAGCCCTTGGTGTCGGTCAGGCTGGGCTTGGCGGTGATGATGTGGATCAGGCCGGCCGAGGTATTCATGCCGAACAGCGTGCCCTGGGGTCCGCGCAGCACTTCGATACGGTCAATGTCGGCGAGTTCGGTGAAGGCCATGCCGACGCGCGACATATAGACCCCGTCGACGAAGACGCCGACCGATGACGTCTTGCCGTTGTCCTGGGCCGTGGTCACGCCGCGCAGGCCGATACGCGACGAACGCGCGTCGCTGTTGGCATCGGTCACCAGACCGGGCGCGAGTTGGGTCAGGTTCTGGAAGTCGGTCACCCCGGCCTTCCGCAGTTGCTCGCCCGACACCGCCACGATGGAGATCGGAACATCCTGGATGTTCTCGGCCCGCCTCTGCGCGGTCACGGTGACTTCGGAAACCGCGGAGTCGGCCGGCGCATCCGCGGCCAAGCCGGCGGTGGGCATCAGGCAAGCGGCGCCAACGGCCGCGAAAAGCGTCACGCGCAGTCGATTCATGGACGTTCCCCCGACGCGTGATCCGGCTGTCATCGCCGAATTCAGACGCGTCGCTCGACCGGATAAATAGTGCACTGTTTAGTCTATTACAAGCCTTATGTCGGACGGTCGACTCGCGGCTCCGAAACATTTACGATCCGATTGCGTAACGTATTTAAATGGTATAATCTTTGGATGATTGAGCCCTGCCCCTCGCCATGCGTCGAGGCTGAGACGGGGCCACAGTAGGGTTGGGGACGGGGAATGGCGAACGTCGCGCCGGTGCGGATCGGAATCCTCGGCTGCGCCCATATCGTCAAGGCGGTGCTGATCGATCCGGCGACCGTCGTTCCTGAGATCGCCCTGGTCGCCGTGGCCTCCAGGGACGCCGATCGCGCGGCCGCCTATGCGGCCGATCATGGCATGGCGCGGTCCTACGGCGACTATCAAGCCCTGCTGGACGACCCCGAGGTGGAGGTCGTCTACAACCCCCTGCCCAACAGCCTGCACGCCGAGTGGACGGTCCGCGCGCTGCAGGCGGGCAAGGCCGTGTTCTGCGAGAAGCCGCTGGCAAACAACGCCGCCGAGGCCCGGCGGATGGTCGAGGCCGCCGACGCCGCCGGCCTGCCGCTGATCGAGGCCTTCCACTATCGCCATCACCCGGTCGCCCGGTTCATCGACCAGACGATCCGGTCGGGCGCGCTGGGCCCGCTGCGCCGGCTGGAGGCGCGGCTGAACATCAAGAGCGCGCGCCTGACCGACGACAATATCCGCTTCCAGCCCGAGCTGGGCGGCGGCTCGACGATGGACCTGGGCGCCTACTGCATCAACATGCTGCGCCGGTGCGTGGGCGAGGAACCCACCGTGGTCGCGGCGACGCCGACCCTGCACTCGCCCCAGATCGATGTGTCCATGCGCGCCACGCTGGCGTTTCCCGGCGGCGCCACGGCGACGTTCGAATGCTCGCATCGCGCGGAGGCGTTCGAGACCTGGCTGGTCGTCGAGGGCGAGCGCGGGACGCTGCGCTGCGACAACCCCTTCCTGCCGCCGCCCGGGACCACCGTGACGGTCGAGACCGGCGGCCAGACCCGGACCACGCGCTTCGACGATCCCGCGACCTACGTCTTCCAGGCGCGCGCCCTGGCCGACGTGATCCGCAACGGCGCGCCGATCCTGACCCCCGGGTCGGACGGGATCGCCAACATGACGGTGATCGACGCCGTCTATCGCAAGGCCGGCCTCGCGATGCGCGGCGATATCGGAGCAAGAGCATGACCACCGGCAAGATCGGACTCGGGCGCGCCTGGTACGCCGTGGCGCTGCTGGGCTGCCTCTACGTCGTGGCGTTCGTGGATCGCCTGATCCTGGGCCTGCTGGTCGAGCCGCTGCGCGCCGACCTGCACATCAGCGACACCCAGATCAGCCTGCTGATGGGGGTGGCGTTCGCCTTCTTCTATTCCTTCGTCGGCCTGCCGCTGGGCCGGGTGGCCGACGTGGGCAACCGCAAGTGGCTGCTGGTCGGGACCGCCGTCGTCTGGGGCAGTTGCACCGTCGCCTCGGGGCTGGCGACCAGCTTCGCGATGCTGTGCGTGCTGCGAATCGGCGTGGCGATCGGCGAGGCGGCGCTGACGCCGACCAGCCTCTCGCTGATCTCCGATCTGTTCCCCGCCAAGCAGCGGGCGCTGGCCACCAGCATCTTCATGGCGCTGGGCGCGCTGGGCGCCACCGGGGCGTATATCCTCGGCGGTCTGGTGGTGAACGCCATCGGCGACGTGACCCATATCGACCTGCCCATCGTGGGGGCGGTGAAGCCCTGGCAGGCCGTGTTCTTCATGGTCGGCGCGCCGGCCTTCGTGTTCGCCGCGATCATCGCGGTGACCCTGCCCGAGCCGATCCGCGAGACCGCGCCCGCCCGCGCCGGCGGCCTGACCTTCGCCTGGCTGAAGCGGCCCTACTTTCCGGCCTTCCTGTTCTTCGTCGCCACGGCCATCGGCCAGGTGATCATCTATGGGCTCAGCGGCTGGGCGCCGACCTATCTGGTGCGCGAGTTCGGCTGGGCCACGGGCGACGCCGGCATTCGCGTGGGCCTGGCCAGCATGACCCTGGGCGTCTCGGGCATGGTGCTGGCCCCGCGCCTGGCCGAGGTCTGGCGCGCGAAGGGCCGGCAGGACGCGCCGATCTGGGTGCTGGCCGGGGGCCTGCTGCTGGGCTTCCCGCTGGTGATCGCGGCCTGCCTGGCCCCGACCGGCTACCTGTTCCTCGGCTTCTACGCCGCCGCCATGCTCTGCATCATGGGGACCGGCATGATGCCGTTCATCTGCGTCCAGTGGGCGATCCCGTCCCACCTGAAGGGCGAGTTTCTGGCCGCCGGCATCCTGGCCAATTCCCTGGTCGGCATCGCGCTCGGCCCCACGGCCACAGTGCTGGCCGCCAAGGTCTTCGGCGGGGGCGAGCATCTGGGCCAGGGCCTGGCTCTGGTCGCCGCGATCTGCGGCCCGGCCGCCGCCGGTCTCACCCTGCTGCTGCGCCGCCCGATGATGCGGCTGCTGGAGGCCGAGGGCGACGAAACCAAGCTGAAACCCACCCAACAACCCGCCGTGTCGGCGGTCGGAGAGATGATCTGAGATGAGTACTGTCAAGGTCTGCGACGTTATCGTCTCCATCCTCGAAGCCTGCGGCATCGACACCTGCTTCGGCGTGCCGGGCGGCCAGACCGTGCCGTTCTACGGCGCGGCGCGGGCGCGGGGCTTCAACCACATCCTGATGCGCGACGAGCGCAACGGCGCCTGCGCGGCCGACGCCTATGCCCGGGTCAGCGGCAGGGTGGGCATGTGCGACGCGACCGTGGGCCCCGGCTCCACCAACCTGGTCTCGGGCCTGGCGGAAGCCTACGCCTCGGCGATCCCGGTGCTGGCCCTGGTGGCCGACATCCGCACCAACCGCGAGCACCTGCGCCATCGCGGCGTGTCGTCCCAGGCGCTGGAGCAGGGCGCGATCCTGGCCCCGGTCAGCAAGTGGGTCGGCCGTGTGCAGACCCCGAACCAGATCGTCGCCGTCTTCGAGCACGCCCTGCGCCTGGCGACCACCGGCCGGCCCGGTCCGGTGGTGGTGGAGATCCCCGAGGACTTCATGAGCGCGCAGATCCCGGAACCGGATCTGTCGATGTTCACCCACGACAGCGCGGTTTGGCCGCGCCACCGGACCGCGCCCCTGGCCTCGGCCGTGGCCGACGCCGTCGCGCGCCTGGCCAAAGCCAAGCGGCCGATGGTGCTGGCCGGCGGCGGCGCCATGGCCAGCGGCGCCCACGCCGAGATCGCCCGCTTCGCCGACGAGTTCGGCATCCCCATCGTCACCAGCATCAACGGCAAGGGCGTGGTCAGCGAGACCAATCCCCTGGCGCTCGGCGTCGTCGGCGTGTTCGGCGACATCGAGGCCAGCCGGACGCTGAAGCAGGCCGACACCATCCTGGTGCTGGGCAGCAAGTTCGCCCAGTTCAACTCGTTCATGTGGCGCTTGCCCAACCGGACCCAGGAGTTGATCCATGTGGACATCGACGGCGAGGAGCTGGGCCGCGCCCTGCCCGCCGCGGTGGAGATCGTGGCCGACGTGCGCGAGGCCGCGCGCGCCATCGGCGACGGCCTGGCCGCAGCCAAGGCGCGCTTCAGCTGGAAGCCCGAAGGCCACCCCCTGCCCCAGCCCGGCACCAAGCCGGACGACCCGGCCGTGGCGCCGGAGCGGGTGGTCGAGGCGATCAACGCCCTGATGGACGACGATGCGATCATGGTCTCGGACGCCAGCCTGGCCTCCGGCTGGACGGCCTCGCGCTTCCAGACCCGCCGGGCGGGCCGCAGCTACATCGGCCCGCGCGGCCTGGCCGGCATCGGCTGGGCGGGCGGCGCGGCGATCGGCGCGGCGCTGGGCGCGCCCAAGGGCACCCGCGTGATCGCGGTCGCGGGCGACGGCGCCGCCGGCTACTGGCTGGGCGAGATCGAGACGGCGGCGCGCCTGAAGCTGCCGATCACCTTCGTGATCCTCAACAACGCCGGCTACGGCTGGGTCATCCAGGGCGAGCGCGGCCTGGGCATCACGCCTGAATCCACATTCGCGCCGGTCGACTTCGCCGCCGTCGGCAAGGCGATGGGCACGGGCGCCAGCCGCGCGCACTCGATCAACGAGGTGCAGGCCGGCCTGACCGAGGCCTTCGACCTCAAGGGCCCCTACGTCCTGGACATCCTGAGCTCCGAGCTGTCCTTGCCCAGCGTCGACTGGGGGGTGCTGGAACCGAAGTCGGCGAATGCGCTGGGCGCCTACGGAATGGGATAGACGCCTCTATTTAGATACGGTACCGTATCGTTATTAAATAGAGAGGCAGGCACATGCGTTTCGGGCTCTTCGGCGGTCCCTCCCGGCCCCCCGGCCAGGTCGGCGACGGCAAGTCCTTCCGGCAGTTCATCGACTATGTGGTCGAGGCCGAACAGCTGGGCTTCGAATCCGTGTTCCTGGTCGAGCACCACTTCACTGGAGCAGGCCAGGTCAGCGCCTCGCTGACCCTGCTGAGTTATCTCGCTGGCCTGACCTCGACCATGCGGCTGGGGACGGCGGTGACGGTGATGCCCTGGCACCAGCCGCTGCTGCTGGCCGAGCAGGCGGCGACGGTGGACATCGTCTCCAATGGGCGGCTGGATTTCGGCGTCGGCCGCGGCTACCGCGCCAACGAGTTCCACGGCTTCAAGATCGATCCCGACGAGGCCCAAGCCCGGTTCGAGGAAGCCGTGGGCCTGGTGCTGAAGAGCTGGACCAGCAAGGAGCGCTTCAATCACGACGGCAGGTTCTGGTCGTTCCGCGACGTGATCGTCGAACCGCAGCCGGTGCAGAACGATCCGCACCCGCCCATCTGGGTCGCCGCCGGCAGCGAGGGCTCGGTGCGCAAGGCCGCCGCCACGGGCCAGCGGGTGTTGATGGACCAGTTCGGCTCCACCGCGGTCTGCGCCGAACGGATCGGCTGGTACCGCGACGCCCAGAAGCAGGCTGGCCTGCCCGCCCTGCCGAACCAGGTGGCGCTGACGCGGGGCCTGCTGCTGGTCGATCATCCATCCAAGAAGGCCGCCGAGTTCGAGCGCCGCCACCTGATGGGCAGGATGATCGCCGCCAGCGCCCAGATTCCCGGCCAGGCGCCGCCCGCCAATCCCACCGGCCCCTTCGTGCTAGACAAGTCCGACGACGCCACCCAGGCCGCCACGATCAACGGCACGCCGGACGAGTGCATCGGCCAGCTGAAGGCGCTGGAAGCCGCCGGCGTGGAATATGTGCTGTTCAACGATCCCTGGGGCGGGATCGAGCGCCTGCGGTTCTTCGCCCGCGAGGTGATGCCGGCGTTCCGCAAGGCCAGGGCCCTGGCCTAGGTCTAAGCCTTCAGGCCCGCCACGATGATGCGGACGGCGGCGCGCATGTGATCGGCGTCCAGCGGCTGGCCTGACACGTAGCTGGCGGGCAGAAATCCCATCAGCAGCAGCACGGCGGCCGGAATGTCGGCGTCGTCGCGCAGCAGCCCCCGCACCTGGGCGTCCAGCAACAGCGCCGCCGCCTTGGCCGCGCGCGGCGCGAAAAGGCGCTCGCGGTACATGCCGATCAGCTCGGGCTGGCGGTCGCGTTCGGCCAGCAGGGTCCCCAGCAGCGGCACGCTGCCCCGGGTCTCCAGGTTGCCGTGCGCCAGCAGCATCTGCCGGGTCAGGTCCTCCACCAGGTCACCACTGGCCGCCGGTCCCTCGTTCAGGGTCAGGGCGGTGATGGCGGCGATGGCCAGGGCGGCCTTGTCGGCGAAGCGGCGGTAGATCGCGGGCTTGCCGACGCCGGTCCGCTCTGAGATGCGGTCGATGGACATGCCCGCGAAGCCCTGGGCGCCCAACTCGACCAGGGCGGCCTCGATCAGCTTGCGGTCGATATCGGGGTCGCGCGGACGCCCGGCGCGGCGGGAAACGGAATCAGCGGCGGCCGGCGAGGTCATGGCGCGACCCTAGCGCCCCTGCCTCGCCGCCTCAATTCGTGGCCGCGCCATGGACGATCACCGCGCGGATCACCTCGCCCGCCGCCAGGGCGTCCAGCCCCTCGTTCACCTGGTCCAGGGTGATGATCCGCGAGACCAGCCCGCCCAGGTCCAGCCGACCCTCTTCCGCGAAGCTCACATATTTCGGGAAGTCCCGGCGGATGTCGGCCGAGCCGAACAGCGAGCTGGAGAACCGCTTCTCGGACAGGAAGAATTGCCAGGCGTCGAAGGTGAAGGTCTCGCCGCGCGGCGGTAGCCCGACCACGATCACGCTGCCGGCCTGGCGTGTCAGATCATAGGCCTGCCGCGCCGTCGCCGGCAGGCCCACTGCGTCGATGCAGGCGTCGGCGCCCAGGCCGCCGGTGAGGTCGCGCACCCGGGCCGCGACGTTCTCGGTCTGCGGGTCGATGACGGCGGACGCGCCCAGCCGGAGGGCGTCGGCCCGGCGTTCGGCGCGGGGATCGATGCCGATGACGATCTCGGCGCCGGCGATCCGCGCACCCTGGATCGCGGCCAGCCCCACCGCGCCGCAGCCGATCGCGGCCAGCGAGCCGCCGGGCTTCAGGTCGGTCCGGTTCAGCACGGCGCCCAGGCCCGTGGTCACGCCGCAGCCGATCAACGCCAGCTGCGCGTCCGGCAGGGCGGTGTGGATGGCGATCAGCGAGGCCTCGTGCACGCACATCTGCTCGGCGAAGGAGCCCAGGCCGTAGAGCCCGGTGGCCAGCGATCCATCGGCGCGCCTGGCCCGCAGCGGCTTGCGCACCGCCAGGCCCAGGACGCAGATGTTGGGCCGCCCGGCCGCGCAGTTGGCGCAGACGCCGCAGCAGGGCGCCGTCGAGCTGATCACCCGGTCGCCCGGCTTCAGGCGTGTCACCGCCGAGCCCACAGCCTCGACGACGCCACAGGCCTCGTGGCCCATGACCATCGGCGCGCCGTAGTCGTACTTGCCCGCCCGCACGCTGACGTCGGTCTGGCAGAGCGCCGTGGCGGTGACGCGGACGACCACGTCCTGCGGCCCCGGCGGCAGCAACTTCACCTCCTCGATGGCCAGGGGCGCGTGGGCCTCCAGGAAGACGGCGGCGCGCATCAGCCCCACGCCGCCGGCACGGCGGTCGGCATCCGGTAGAGCAGGCCGGTCAGCCGCGGCTCCGGCTCGTTCGGGTCAAAGCGCAGGTTCGGCAGGCGGTCCAGCAGGGCGTTCAACGCCGCCCGCAGCTCCAGCCGCGCCACCTGGCCGCCGACGCAGAAGTGCGGTCCGTAGCTGAACGCCAAGGTCGGCTTCACCGGCCGGAAGGGGTCGAACACGTCCGGGTTCTCGAACTGCAGCGGGTCGCGGTTGGCGGCGGCGATGCCGGGTTCGACCAGCGAGCCCTTGGGGATCTTCACCCCCATGATCTCGGTGTCCTCGGCGGCCAGGCGGAACGGCGAGGTCAGCACCGGACCGTTCCAGCGCAGGGTCTCCTCCACCACGGCGGGGACCAGGCTGCGATCCTCGTACAGTCGGGCCAGCAGGTCCGGCCGTTGCATCAGCGTCACGAGAGTGATCCCCAGGCTGCGGAAAGTGGTGCCCACCCCCGCCGGCAGCAGGTTGCAGACCAGCCCCAGGATCTGTTCCTCGGTGATCTTGTGCTTGCCGTCCGGCTCGGTGATCTCGCTCTCGATCAGCAGGCTGATCAGGTCGTCCTGCGGCGCGCGTCGGCGCTCGGCGATGACCTTGCGCATATAGTCCTCGACCTCCAGGCGCGCCGCGCGGGCCTGTTCGGCGGGGGCGGCGCCGATCTGCATCAGGCCCGCCTGTTCCTGGAACCAGTCCAGGTCGTCGCGGGCGACGCCCAGGGTCATGGCGATCACGAACACCGGGAACTGCGAGCAGTATTCGAAATAGAGGTCGGTCCGGCCCTTATCGACGAAGCCGTCGATCAGCTCGTCCAGCCGGGGCTTCACCCAAGACTGCCACAGGCCCAGCGCCTTCTTGCCGAACGCCGGCTGCACCAGCAGGCGGAACTTGCGGTGGTCCGGATCGTCCGAGCCCATCAGCGAGACCGGGCCGAACGCGTGCTGGGTCATCCGCCGGATGCCGGCGTTGGTGAAGATCGTATTCTCCCGCAGCACGTGCTCGGTCGCCGCGTAGCTCAGGGTCGCGAACCGCTGGGCGCCCTTCCAGGCTTCCGAGGTCGGATCGCCCATGCCGAACATCGCGAAGAACGAGCTGTCGTGGACGCCGCCGTTGGTCGGTCGCAGCTCCGCGAAGCGCGGATAGGGGTCGTCGACGACGCCGGCTCCCGTGCGGCTGGTGGTCTTGCGTTCCCAGTCCTGGCGGCCGACGCCGCCTTCGCTCGTGCTGCTCATCAGGGCGCTCCAGGCGTTTCGACGCGTATGGCTTGGACGGGGCAGCAGGCCGCCGCATTGCGGACCGCGGCCTCCGGATCGGAGCCCCCGTCCAGCAGGCGCACCAGGCCCTCGTCGTCGGTCTCGAAGGTTTGCGGGGCCATGCTGGTGCAGGTCTCGCTGCAGACGCAGCGGCCGCGGTCGATGGTGATCCGCACGCCGGACGGGTGAACCAGGGTGTCCATCAGTAGACCAGCGTCCCGCCGCCATCGACGACCAGGGTGACCCCGTTGATGAACGACGCGGCCGGGCTGAGCAGGAAGCAGACCACCTTGGCCACCTCCTCCGGTTGGCCGAGGCGGCCCAGCGGCGAGCGTTCGATCATCAGCTTGCCATAGGCGCCCGCTGTCAGGTCGCCGATGCGGGCGGTCTCGATCACGCCCGGCGCCACGGCGTTGGCGCGATAGGCGCCCTGGCCGAACACGGCGTGGAAGCGGGTGACGCCGCCCACCCCGGCCTTGCCGGCCATGTACCAGCCGTTGAGCTTGGAGACGTCGCGACCGGCCAGCACGGACGGCGGCGGACCGCCCGCCACGGCGCCGGCGACCGACGCCAGGTTCACGACGGCGGCGCCCTCGGGCAGGCCGGTCTTCACCCAGGCGGCGGTGACGATCTGCATGCTGCCGGCGGTCTGCGTCAGCCCCTCCTCGATGGTCAGCGGCAGGGCGCTGGGCGGACCGGCATTGTTCACCAGATAGCCGATGGGCCCGAATTCCTCGCGCAGCGCCTTCATCGTCGCGGTGATGGCGGAGCGGTCGTTGGTGTCGAGCACCCGCGCCGTGAAGCCTTCGCCCAGGTCCAGGGCGGCGAGGCCGGCTTCGTTGATGTCCAGGCCGATGACCGTCACCCCCTGCCCCAGCAGGTCGCGGGCGGTGGCCAGGCCGATGCCGCTGGCCGCACCGGTGACGATGGCCACCGCGCCCGACGGAAAGCCCAGGAAATTGGCGATGTCGGTCATGTCGAGCTCGCTTGCAGGAAGCCGATGACGGCGGCGGCGAAGGCGGCCGGCTGGTCCAGGCTGATGAAGTGGCCGGCTTCGGGGATCACGCCCACCACCGCGCCCGGCCGGGTCCCGGCCAGCGCTTCGGCGCGGTCCACCGTGGGTCCGGCCTCGCCGAACAGCAGCAGGCAGGGGGCTTCGAGGCGCGACAGGGTTCCGGCCACGTCGAAGTCGCGGATCGCGGCCATCACCCCGATCATCGCCGCCGCGCCGGCCCGCGTGCGCTCGCGGTTCCAGCGCGAAAGAAGGTCAGCGTCGACGGTCCGTTTGAACCGCGCCTGCACCGCCTCCAGCGTCTGCACCGGCTCGCCGAACATCCCCACCACGCGGGTCCAGGCCGCCGCCCAGAAGTCGCGGCTGCGGAACTGCATCTCTTCCAGCACCACCGCCGAGGCGGCGCCGTGATCGGCCGCGTAGCTGGCGGCGATGAACGCGCCCACCGAACTGCCGAGGATCGCCGGGCGGACCAGACCCAGGCCGGCGACCAGGTCGGCCAGCGCCCCGGCGTACGACTCGATGGACGGCGGGACCGCGACGTCGGTGCTGTCGCCGTGGCCCGGCATGTCCCAGGCGACCACGTCGAAGTGCTGGGCCAGGGCCGGAATCGCGTCGGAGAACTCGTGCCAGGAATGGCCGTTGCCGTGCAGCAGGACCAGGCTGGGGCCCTGCCCCGCGCGGACATAGGCGACCTCCCCCAGGCGGGTCGAGACCCGGCCGGCCGCGTAGGTGTCGCTCATTCGGCGGCTCCCGGCGCGGCGTTCACGCCGGCGGCGTGCTGGGCGGCGATGACCGAGAACACCATCGACGCGCCGATCGACGACCCGGCGCCGGGATACATGTGGCCGAACACCGAGGCCGAGCTGTTGCCCGCCACATAGAGGCCGGGGATCGGCGCGCCGTCCGGCGTCAGCACCCGCGCGTGTTCGTCGGCCACCAGTCCACCGGCCGTGCCCACGTCGCCGGGGAAGGTCTGCACCGCGTAGAACGGCGCCTTCTCGATGGCGCCCAGGTTCGGGTTCGGCTTGTTGCGGCCATCGCCGTAGAAGCGGTTGTAGACGCTGTCGCCGCGCTGGAAGTCGGCGTCCTTGCCGCTGCGCGCGAAGCCGTTGAAGCGCTGGACCGTCGCCTTGAACACAGCCGGATCGAGGCCGCACTGGTCGGCCAGATCCTCCAGCGTCTGGGCCTTCTTCATGTAGCCGCTTTCGAACCAGGCCTTGGGCGTCAGCCGCGGCGGGGTCATGCCGAACGCGTAGGTGTCGCGGTGGCGGCTCTCCAGGATCATCCAGGACGGCGCGCCGTTGGCCCGCTGCCGCGCCAGCATGATCTGGCCCACCTCCATGTAGGGATCGGCCTCGTTGACGAACCGCTCGCCGCGCGCGTCGACCATGATCGCGTGCGGGAAGCAGCGGTCCCACACGTGCAGGCTGACCGACGTGGGCGAGCGGGTGCCGGGCACCCACCAAGCCTCCTCCATCAGGTCGACCGCGGCGCCCAGCTCGGCGCCGATGCGGATCGCGTCGCCCTCGTCCTCGCGCGTCGACATGGTGCCGCCGACGCCGATGGTGTCCTGGTGCTTGGCGCGCAGCTCGGCGTTGCGGGCGAAGCCGCCGGCGGCCAGCAGCACGCCGCGCCGGGCCTGGATGCGCAGGGTCTTGCCCTCGCGCTCGACCACCGCGCCTGTCACCCGGCCGTGCTCGACGACGAGGTCGATCAGCCTGGTCTTGCGCCAGATCGGCACCCCGGCCTTCAGCAGCGCGCCGAACACCCGGCCCATCAGCGCCTGGCCGCGGGTCAGCAGCTTGGCGCCGGTGATCTTGGCCATCAGCGTGCGCAGGCCGACCCGCGCCCAGACGACGGCGGCCTTCAGCGTGCGCGGCCCCAGCGCCAGCACGGCGACCTCGACCGAGTTGGCTGGCACCACCAGCATGGTCGGACGAAGCTGATCGCGCGCCTCGCCCAGCTTGCGGCTGTCGAACGGCAGCGCGTGCAGGGTGCGGCCTTGCGGCACGCCGCCGTCGCGCTCCGAGTAGTAATCGGGCCAGCCGGAGTGGGCCAACGGCACGCCCTGGCGCGCCATCAGGTCCAGCAGGGCATGGCCGCCGGAGACGTAGGCCTCGAGCCGGGCCGGCGAGGCGGCGGGGCTGGGATCGTCGCGCACCAGGGCGCGCAGGTGGGCATTGGCGTTGGCGGGCGAGTCCGCCACGCCGGTCGCCTTCAGGAACGGATTGTCGAGGATCCAGAGGGTGCCGCCCGACAGGCTGGTAGCGCCGCCCACATAGGCGGACTTCTCGATCACCAGGACATCGAGGCCCTTCTCGACGCCGGCCAGCGCGCCGGCCAGGCCGCCGCCCGCCCCCACCACAAGCAGATCGCAGGCATGGTCCCAGGTATCGACCGTAGCCATAGGCCCCCCAATGCACTTGCCCGTTTGGCCGGGCCGCTTGTTATATTCGTTACACTATAGGAACGTATTATCCGCCGTCACCTGGAATCCGCGCGCCCGCGATCGATTATTCTATTTATTACACTATAAAGGGCGCTCAGCGCCATCACCTGGAAATCGGCGCGAGGGGCGGGATGCGCGTGGTTCTGCCGGACAGCGTCCGTGAGGGCGACCTTCCGGTGGGCGCGGTGAGCTGGGGCGGCGCGGCGGGCTGCACGCAATGGGTGGACCGGGCGAACGGCTTCGCCCTGGTCCTGATGACCCATGTTCATGCCGCAGGACGCCTATTCCCTGTGGGAGGAAGTCCGGCGCGCCGCCTACGCCGACCTGGCCGGCTAGAAGACCAGACCGACCTGCACGTCGCGCTTGCCGGTGAACGGCTGGCGGCCGTGCATGGTGTAGATGTTGTCCAGCAGCATGAAGTCGCCGTGCTCGTACGGCAGGTTGACCGCGAGGTTGTCGAGCACCTCGTACATCGGGGTCACCAGGTCTTCTGGGATATCGCCGCCGTCGCCGTACAGGATCTCGATCGGCCGGGGCTGGCCGCTCGGGAAGGCGGTGTTGAGCTTGTCGTAGTTCTTCTCCAGCCGGGCCTTGTTGAAGTGCATGCCCTGGACCTGGGCGAACCAGACATCCTCGCCGGTGACCGAATGCTTCACGAAGCCGGACGAGCGGTAGTGCATGGAGAGCGACCCGTCGTCCTCCCACACCGCCTTGCAGCCCACCGCCTCGCACGCCGCCTCGGCCTGTTCCTTGGTCTCGACCTGCAGGACGTCGGTCCACTCGCGGCGGAACAGCGCCTTCAACGGATCGGCTTCCGGGCCCGGTTTGCGGTAGTTGCGACGGTAGAGGACACCGCGCTCGCGCACCGAATCCATCAGCGGCGCCGAGATCTGCGCCTGCAGCCGGCGCGCATCGCCGATGGTCGTGCAGCCGCCGGTCTCGGACGGGATCAGGCAGTAGAACGCCACCATCTTCGGGTAACTGGGCAGGTAGCCCATTTCCTGGTGCAGGATGATCTTTTGCTCGGCCGGAACGCGGCTGGCCTCGAAGACCTTGCCCGAGATGTTGCTGCGCGGGGTCAGGCCGCCGGCATAGCCGTTCGGGTCGGTGTCATAGCGCTCGATCATGGCGTTGAACGCCGAGGTGTCGGGGATCGCGAACCCGCGCAGCACGACGCCGCCATAGCTCGGCAGCAGTTCTTCCAGGGTGCGGTGATGTTCCTCGAACCACGACTGCACCGCGACCGGATCCTTCGCCAGGCTCGGCGTCGCGGGCTCCACGATCAGCGGCAGGCCGTACGCATCGAACGGCCGGTAAGTCACGTCCCGCGGCAACTGCGGGGTCTTCAAGCTGGCACGCATTTCGTTTCCTCTCGACCGGTCTCATGACGCCGGTCGCAGCAGCATCGATACCATTTATTACACTATTTACAACCGCCATCGGATCGTCCAGACCGTTCGGCGTCCTGGGAGCATGGCCTATGTCCGAAGCCTCGTCGTCCGCTGAAGCCGCGCTGCGTTGCGATCTCGCGGCCTGCTATCGCCTCGTGGCGATGATGGGCTGGGACGACCTGCTTTACACCCACCTTTCGGTGCGCATTCCGGGGCCGGAACATCACTTCCTGCTGAACCCCTTCGGCCTGCTGTTCGAGGAGGTCACTGCCTCCTCGCTGGTGAAGGTGGACCTGGACGGCAACATCGTCGAGCCGTCCCCGCACCCGATCAACACGGCCGGCTTCACCATCCACTCGGCGGTCCATGCGGCGCGCGAGGACGCCATGTGCGTCATGCACCTGCACACCATCGCCGGCACCGGCGTCGCCTGCCAGGAAGAGGGGCTGATGCCGCTCCACCAGGAGGCCATGCTGATCCGCGGCCAGATGGCCTATCACGACTATGAGGGCGTGGCCCTGGACCATGACGAGCGTCCGCGCCTGGTGGCCGACCTGGGCGACAAGAACTTCATGCTGCTGCGCAGCCACGGCACCCTGACCTGCGGCGGCAGCATCGCCACCGCCTTCCAGCGGATGTACCGGCTGGAGCGGGCCTGCGAGATGCAGATCGCCGCCCTGGCCGGCAACCGGCCGGTGATCATCCCCAACCAAGCGGTCCAGCAGATCACCCACGAGCAAGGCTCGAACGACCCGCAACCCGTCGCCGACAAATACCTCTGGCCCGCCATGCTGCGAAAGCTGGACCGCATGGGCTCGGATCACAGGCTCTAGGACCCCCATGAAGCGCTACGACATCGCCGTGATCCCGGGCGACGGGATCGGCAAGGAAGTCATGGTCGAAGGGGTGGCCGCCGTGCAGGCCGCCGCCGCCCGGTTCGGCTTCGAAGTCGGCTTCCGGGACTTCGACTGGAGCTGCGAGAGCTACAAGGCGACCGGCGCCATGATGCCCGACGACGGCATCGCCCGGCTGCGCGACCACGACGCCATCTTCCTGGGCGCGGTCGGCTTCCCGGGCGTCCCGGACCACATCTCGCTGTGGGGCCTGCTGATCCCCATCCGCCGCAGCTTCGACCAGTATGTGAACCTGCGCCCAGTGCGCCTGTTGCGCGGGGTGCGCTCCCCGCTGCGCGACGTGGAGCCGGGCGACATCGACTTCTGGATCGTCCGTGAGAACAGCGAGGGCGAGTACTCCCAGCTGGGCGGCCGCCAGTTCGAGGGCACCGAACACGAGATGGCGCTGCAGACCGCCGTCTTCACCCGCCGCGGCTGCGACCGGATCATCACCTACGCCTTCGAGTTGGCGCGCAAGCTGGGCCATACCCGCGTGGACTCGGCCACCAAGTCGAACGGCATCTATCACTCCATGCCGTTCTGGGATGAGCGCTTCGCCGCCGTCGCCGC
Organism: Alphaproteobacteria bacterium; assembly: GCA_018821435.1. GTDB lineage: Bacteria > Pseudomonadota > Alphaproteobacteria > Caulobacterales > Caulobacteraceae > Phenylobacterium. Next base: position 14,542 of record JAHJME010000027.1, on the reverse strand, counting down.
CGGCTATCCGGACATCGCCACCGAGTTGCATCACGTGGACATCATGGCCGCGCGCTTCGTCATGCAGCCACAGCGGTTCCGGGTGGTCGTTGGCTCGAACCTGTTCGGCGACATCCTGTCCGACCTCGGCCCCGGCGTGACCGGCACCATCGCAGTGGCTCCGTCGGCCAACATCAACCCTGAGCGGCTGTTTCCGTCGATGTTCGAGCCGGTGCATGGCTCGGCGCCCGACATCGCCGGCAAGGGGATCGCCAATCCCATCGGCCAGATCTGGTCGGCGGCGATGATGCTGGACCACCTGGGCCAGCCAGAGGCGGGACAGGCCATCGTCGACGCGATCGAGGCGACCCTGACCGCGCCCGGCGCGCCGCTGACGCCCGACCTGGGCGGCACGGCGAGCACCCGCGACCTGGGCGGCGCCATCGTCCGCCGCATCCTGGGAGAAGGTTGAGATGCAGGCCGTCGTTCGCCGCAATGGCGCGCTGGTCTGCGCCGAGGTTGCCGATCCGGTGCCGGGCGCCGGCCAGGTGCTGCTGCGCACCCTGACCTGCGGCATTTGCGGGTCGGACCTGCACGCCCACATCCACATGGAACGCCGCGCCCGGACCCACGCCAAGGCGGGCCGCCCCGTGACCACCGACCCCGCCCGCGACATGGTCTTCGGCCACGAGTTCTGCGGCCAGGTGCTGGACTACGGCCCCGATGCCGAGCGACGCTTCGAGCCCGGCGCCCGCGTCGTCGCTCTGCCTTACGCCACCGGCCCCGCCGGCCGCGAGACGGTCGGCTTCTCCAACCGCTTCCCGGGCGGCTACGGCGAGTTGGTCTGCGTCGACGCGAACATGCTGATGGCGGTGCCGGACCACGTCTCCGACCAGCAGGCCGCCATGGTCGAGCCGTTCGCGGTCGGCGCCCACGCGGTGGCCGAGGCGACGCTGGACGCCGGTTCCGTCGTCATGGTCATCGGTTGCGGACCGGTGGGCCTGGCCGTGGTCGCCTCGCTGAAGGCGCGCGGGTTCGGACCGATCATCGCCGTCGATTATTCCCCCGGCCGCCGCGCCATGGCCGAGCGCCTGGGCGCCGACGTCATCGTCGATCCCGCCGCCCAGTCGCCGCACAGCCACTGGAGCGCGCTGGGCGTGAACCTGTCGATGCTGGAACGCCAGGCCGCCCAGGATCTGGGCCAGCGCGTGCGCAAGCCGGTGGTGTTCGAATGCGTCGGCGTGCCCGGCGTGCTGCAGAGCATCATCCAGGGCGTGGCCCCCGGCGCCCAGATCATCGTCGCCGGCGTCTGCATGGAGGAGGACCGCTTCGAGCCCTCAATGGCGATCAACAAACAGCTGCAGATGCGCTTCGTCGCCGCCTACACCGTGGGCGAGTTCGCCGGCACCCTGGCCGACATCGCCGAGGGCCGGATCGACGTGGCCCCGGTGATCAGCGGCGTCGTCGGCCGGTCCGGCGTGGCGGCCGCCTTCCAGGCGCTGGCCCAGCCGGATTCCGACATCAAGATCATCATCGAGAGCGGCCGGGCCTGACGCCCGCCGCGCGACTGCGAGGCTTCCCGTGACCATCGTGTTGAACGACCCCGGCCTGCTGAGGTTCGAGAACCGTATCGGCGATCGCTGGGTCGCGGCGGGGTCGGCCTCGATCGCGGTGACCAATCCGGCGACCGGCGAGGTGATCGGACACGTGCCCCGCTTCGGCGCCCACGAGACCCGCCGGGCCATCGAGGCCGCCGCGGCCGCCTTCCCCGCCTGGCGGGCCCAGACCGCCGGCGACCGCGCCACGATCCTTCGCAACCTGAGCGGCCTGCTGATCGAGCACGTGGAAGACCTGGCGCTGATCCTCAGCTCCGAACAGGGCAAGTCCCTGGCCGAGGCGCGCGGCGAGATCCGCGGCAGCGCCGCCTATGTCCTGTGGTTCGCCGAGGAGGGCCGCCGCGCCTACGGCGACGTCATCCCCTCGCCCTGGCCGAACCGGAAAGTCCTCACCACCCGCGAACCCGTGGGCGTGGTGGCGGCGATCACGCCGTGGAACTTCCCGTCCTCGATGATCGCCCGCAAGCTGGGCGCGGCGCTGGCCGCCGGCTGCACGATCGTGGTCAAGCCCGCCTCGCAGACGCCGCTGTCGGCCCTGGTCTGGGGCGAGCTGTGCCAGCGGGCCGGCGTGCCCGACGGCGTCTTCAACTGCGTCACCGGCTCGGCGGTCGAGATCGGCGGCGAGCTGACCATCCATCCGGCGGTGAAGAAGGTCACGTTCACCGGCTCCACCTCGGTGGGCAAGACGCTGATGGCGCAGTCGGCGGCGACCATGAAGAAGGTCTCGATGGAGCTGGGGGGCAACGCGCCCTTCATCGTGTTCGCCGACGCCGACCTGGACCGCGCGGTGGCCGGCGCCATCGACTCGAAATTCCGCAACAGCGGCCAGACCTGCGTCTGTGCCAACCGGCTGCTGGTCCATGACAGCATCTACGACACCTTCAACGCCAAGCTGGCGGCGGCGGTGAAGGCGCTGAAGGTCGGCGTGGGCACGGAGCCGGGCGTCCAGCAGGGGCCGCTGATCGACGAGGCCGCCGTGCAGAAGGTCGAGGAGCACATCGCCGACGCCGTGGCGCGCGGCGCCCGCGTGCTCACCGGCGGCGCCCGCCACGCCCTGGGCCACAGCTTCTTCCAGCCCACCGTCATGGTCGACGTGCCGCCCGACGCCCAGGTGGCGCGGGAGGAGACGTTTGGGCCCCTCGCCCCGGTGTTCCGCTTCAGCGACGACGACGAGGCGGTGAGGATGGCCAACGACACCGAGTTCGGCCTCGCCTGCTACTTCTTCACCAAGGACCTGGGCCGCGCGTTCCGGGTCTCCGAACAACTCGAATACGGCATCGTCGGCGTCAACGAGGGCCTGGTCACCACCGAGGTGGCGCCCTTCGGCGGCGTGAAGGAATCCGGGGTCGGCCGCGAAGGCGCCCGCTCCGGCCTCGCCGACTACATGATCGAGAAATACATTTGCATGGGCCTCTAAGCCCCGCTGCGTCCGCCCTTCAACACCACGTCCTAGGATCGTCCATGGCCCTGCCGCCCGTACTGCGTGACCGTCTACGTTTGCCGGTGATCGGCAGTCCGCTGTTCATCATCTCGGGACCGGAGCTGGTGATCGCCCAGTGCAAGGCTGGCGTTGTGGGCTCGTTCCCGGCGCTGAACGCGCGGCCGGCCTCGTTGCTGGACGAGTGGCTGCACCAGATCACGGAAGAGCTGGCGGCCTGGGACCGGGATCACCCCGACACGCCGTCGGCCCCGTTCGCGGTGAATCACATCGTCCACAAGACCAACGAGCGGCTGGAGCATGACGTCGAGGCCTCCACCAAGTGGAAGGCGCCGATCATCATCACCTCGCTGGGCGCCCGCGAGGACGTCAACGCCGCCGCCCACTCGTACGGCGGGGTGGTGCTGCACGACATCATCAACGACCGCTTCGGCCGCAAGGCCGTGGAGAAGGGCGCCGACGGCCTGATCGCCGTGGCCGCAGGGGCCGGGGGCCATGCCGGCACCTTGTCGCCGTTCGCCCTGGTGCATGCGCTTCGGGAGTGGTTCGACGGGCCCATCGCGCTGTCGGGCTCCATCGCCAACGGCCATGCGGTGCTGGGCGCCCAGGCCATGGGCGCGGACCTCGCCTATGTCGGCTCGGCCTTCATCGCCACCCAGGAGGCCAACGCCGACGCGCGGTACAAGGAGATGATCGTCAACTCGACGGGCGAGGACATCGTCTATTCGAACCTGTTCACCGGGGTGCACGGCAACTACCTGGCGCCGTCGATCGTCGCGGCGGGCATGGACCCGAACGCGCTGCCGCAATCCGACGCCTCGGCGATGAACTTCGGCTCGGGCGGCAACAGCAAGGCCAAGGCCTGGCGGGACATCTGGGGCTGCGGCCAGGGCATCGGCGCGGTGAAGAACGTCCCCACCGCCGCCGACCTGGTCGGCCGCCTGTCCGACGAATACGAAGCCGCCAAGGCCGAACTGGCCGCCAAGACCGCCTTTACCGCGGGCCGGGTGCTGCAAGCCGCCGAATAGCGGCGGCGCCTATTCGGCCGGGCAGATGCACGGATCGGGGCGGCGGCGGACCGCCGCCCACCGCGACCCGACCAGGGCCAGGCCAACCGCGGTCGCCACCGCGCAATAAGCGGGCGCGGCCGTGGGGCCGAGTTGGTCCACTAGCAGGCCGCCGCCAATCGCGCCCGTGGCGATAGCCACCTGGAACGTCGCGGTAAGCAGGCCGCCGGCCAGCTCCGCGTGATCGACAGCCTCGGACGTGACCCAGGACTGGAAGCCGATCGGCAGCATGGTGAAGGCCATGCCCCAGGCCGCGAAGGCCAACCCCGCCAACCAGGGCGAGGCGGCGAACACCGACAGCGCCAGGGCCGACACCGCCATCAGCGCCGTGCCGCCGATCACGGCCCGCTTTGGATCGCGCGCGGCGAACCGGCCGCCCAGGAAATTCCCGGCGAACCCGGCCAGCCCGAACAGCAGGAAGACCAGCGAGATCGCCCCGGCGTCCAGCCGCGTGACCTGTTCCAGCACCGGGCGGATGTAGGTGAAGCCAGCGAAGTGCCCCGACACCGCCAGGACCACCGCGGCCAGGGCGATCAGGATGCTGGGCCGACGCGCGACGGCGAACAGATTGCCCAGGCCCGACGCGCCCACGGGCGGCAAGCGGGGGATGGTGAAGGTGACGCCGGCCAGCGCCACGCCGCCGACCGCGCCGGCCAGCAGGAAGGCGGCCCGCCAGCCCCAGAGATCTCCGACATATGCGCCCAGCGGCGCGGCCAGCACGGTGGCCAGGGAGACGCCGGTAAACACGATCGCCATCGCGCGCGGCAGCCGCTCCAGCGACACCAGCCGCATCGCCACCGCCGCCGCCATCGACCAGAACCCGCCCAGGGCGACGCCGAGCAGGACCCGCGCCGTCAGCAGCATCGGCAGGTCCGCGGCGAACGCGGTCATCAGGTTGGACACGCAGAGCAGCGCGATCAGCAGCCAGAGCACCGTACGCCGATCCAGGCTGCGGGTGACGATGGGCCCGAACAGGGCGGCGAAGGCGCCGACGACCGCCGTGGCGGTGACGGCCTGACCGGCGGCGCCGACGCTGACCCGAAGGTCGGCCGCCATCGGGGTCAGGACGGCGGCCGGCAGGAATTCCGCGGAGACCAGGGCGAAGACGCCCAGCGCCAGCGAGACGATCGCGGCCCAGGCCGGCGCGTCAGGCGCTTCCGGGACCGTCGTCGTCTGTCCAAGCTTCGCCATACGCGCCTCCAACCAAGCGGTGCATGTATGGACGCGAGCCCGCCGTTCAATTGGCGAAGCCCGACGACACACAACTATCTCGCTGCGTTCGCCCCGGCTCGACGTGCGATTAGTCGCGCGCGGCGACCACGATGATCTCGACTCGGTAATCCGGCGTCGCGAGCTTGGCCTCGCCGGTGGCGCGGGCGGGCGGATCCTTGCCGTCGACCCACTTGTCCCAGACGGCGTTCATCTCGCCGAAGTCGGCCATGTCGGCCAGCCAGATCGTGGCGCTCAGGATGCGGGACTTGTCGCTGCCGCACCGCGCCAGCAGGCTGTCGATGGACGCCAGCACCGCCTGCGTCTGGGCCGTCACGCTCTGGCCCGGCGCGCCGACCTGGCCCGCCAGGTACGCCGTATTGCCGTGGATCACCGCCTGGCTCATGCGCGCGCCAGCGTCGAGGCGTTCGATGGTCATCTCTTAAAGTCCCTATCCGTTTGCATATCTGGAGATGGCGAGATCGGAGATCTCGATGGGGCTGCGTGCGCCGCTCACCACATCGGCGATCACCTGCCCTGAGCCGCAGGCCATGGTCCAGCCCAGCGTTCCGTGACCGGCGTTGATAAAGAAGTTCGGGAGCGCCGTCGGCCCGACCACCGGCGTTCCGTCCGGCGTCATCGGCCGCAGTCCCGACCAGAAGGTGGCCGCCCCGACATCGCCCGCGTCCGGGAACAGGCTCTGCAACGAGTGTTCCAGCGTCGCACGGCGGCGCGGATGCAGCGTGTTGTTGAACCCTGATATCTCGGCCATGCCGCCCACCCGGATGCGGTCGCCCAAACGGGTGATCGCCACCTTGTAGCTCTCATCCAGCAGGGTGGACCCGGGGGCGCGGGCCGGCTCGAGGATGGGCGCCGTGATCGAATAGCCCTTCACCGGGTAGACCGGCAGCCGAAGGCCCAGGGGCCGGACCAGGGCCGGCGTGTAGCTGCCCATGGCCGCGACATAGGCGTCGGCGGTGATCTCGCCGTCCGCCGTGGTCACCCCGGCGATCCGGCCGCCGGCTTGCCGCAGCCCCAGGACCTTCGTGTTGAACCGGAACGTGACGCCCATCGCCGCGACGAGATCCGCCAGGGCGACGGTGAACTTATAGCAGTCGCCCGTCTCGTCGTTCGGCAGCCGCAGCCCACCGACGATGGGCTCGCGCGCATGCGCCAGCCCCGGTTCGGCGGCGATGCAGCCCGCCGCGTCCAGCACCTGGAACGGCACGCCGGAATCGGCCAGCACCTTCACGTCCTTGGACACCCCGTCCAGCTGGCTCTGCGTGCGGAAGAGCTGCAGGGTTCCGAGGCTGCGTTCGTCGTAGGCGATGCCCGTGGCGCCGCGCAACTCGATCAGCAGGTCGCGGCTGTATTCGGCGAGCCGGACCATCCGTCCCTTGTTGCGGGCGTATCGCGCCGGGGTGCAGTTGCGGAGCGTCGCCAGCATCCAGCCCAGCGTCTCGGCATCCAGCTTGGGCCGCAGGATCAGCGGCGCGTGCCGCATCATCAACCACTTCACCGCCTTGGCGGGAATACCCGGCGCCGCCCACGGCGAGGCGTAGCCCGGCGAGACCTCGCCCGCATTGGCGAAGCTGGTCTCCAGGGCCGGCGACGGCTGGCGATCCACGACCGTCACCTCGTGGCCCGCCTTGGCCAGGTAGTAGGCCGAGGTGACGCCGATCACGCCGCTTCCGAGGACCACGACCTTCATGACAGCAGATCTCCGTCCGCAGGCGCGGCGTCGACGTAGCGGCGCGCCAGCCGCGCGCCCAGGCCCGTCAGGATCTCGTACGGAATGGTGTCGGCGGCCAGCGCCACCGCGTCCAGATCCGCGTTGGGACCGATCAGTTCCACATAGTCGCCTTCGGCCAAGGCGTCGGGCGCCAGTTGGGTGACGTCCACCATCATGCTGTCCATCGAAACCCGGCCGACGATCGGCAGACGCGTATCGCCGAACCACGCCGACGCCCGCCCGCCCAGACGACGCGGCCAGCCGTCCGCATAGCCCACGGCCAGGGTTGCGAGCCGGGTTCGACCCATCGTGACATAGGTCAGGCCGTACCCCACCCCGGCGCCGGCTTCCACCGTCCGCACCTGGTTCACCCGCGCCTCCAGCCCGACGACCGGCCGCAACAACCCCAGGGCGCCGGGCGCCGGTTCGGCGCCGAACAGGGCAAGCCCCGATCGCACCAGGGTCCCGTGAAACTCAGTCGCCAGGAAGCTGCCGGCGGAATTGGCGATGGATCGCTCGGGTCCCGGCCCGAACCGCGCGGCCAGGGCCGTGAAGCGGTCGAGCTGGCCCCGGTTGACGGCGGCCGCGGGCGTCTCCGCGCAGGCGAGGTGCGTCATGATCAGGCGGACATCGACTTCCGCCCGGAAGCCCGGCTCGCCCGCGAGCGCGTCCACCTCCTCCGGTGACAGCCCAAACCGCGACATGCCGCTGTCGATCTGGATCGCGGCCGACAGCGGGCGCCCCTGCGCACGGGCCGCGTCACGCCATCGAAGCGCCTGCCCAAGTGAGTTCAGCACCGGCTGGATCCCATGCCGCGCGCAAAGGCCTTCGTCCCCCGGCGCCACGCCGTTCAGGACATGGAGGGCGGCATCGGTCGGAAGGTTGGGTTTCAGAGCCAGCGCTTCCTGGAGGAGCGCGACGAAGAAATCACGGCAGCCCGCCGCCGCCAGGGTCGACGCCACCTCCACGGCCCCGAGGCCGTAGGCGTTCGCCTTGACCACCGCGCCGACGCGCGCCGGCGCGACTTGCGTCTCCAATTGCCGATAGTTCGCGCGGATGGCGGCGAGATCGATCGTGAGCCGCCCGCCGGCCACGGCCGTTGTTTCCACCGCCTGCATCATGCGTCGCTCCGACCTGTCGGCGAACTCTACTGTATGGCAGGATCATTCGATCTTCCGGCCAATTTGCTGCACTTTATGCGATCCGGCCCACCTGAACGCTTCAACTGCGACACGCGACACAACATATGACCAAACGACTTGATCCGCTGGATCAGAAACTGCTTCGCCTGTTGCGCCTGAATGGCCGGCGACCCAACAGCGAACTGGCCGCCGAAGTCGGCCTATCCGCCTCGGCCTGCCTGCGCCGCATCCGCCTGCTGGAGGATCAGGGCGTGATCCGTGGCTACACCGCGATCGTGGATAGCGGCGGGCCGGGCGAAGGCGTAATCGCCATCGTGCGCCTGACTCTCGAGAAGCAAACGGAAGAGTACCTGCGGCGTTTCGAGTCCGCGGTTCGCGAACACCCCGAGATCGAGGAATGCTTCCTCATGACCGGCGACGCCGACTACGTGCTTCGGGTGTCCAGCCCCAGCACGGCGGCCTACGAGGCCATTCACACCGACATCCTCTCGCGCCTGCCCGGTGTCGCCCGCATCCACTCCAGCTTCGCGATGCGCAACGTCCTGCTGACCCGGCACACCGACCGAAGCCGTCTGGCGAAGACGTAGATGGACGTCAGCGACCCCGGCGAACTGTTCGCCTCGGCGCTTGAGGTGACCTCGCCAGGGCGGCGTCTTAGGTTTGAGGCTAGACGGCGCCCTTGGCGTCGGCTGCGGTCGTGATCGTCATGCCTTCCCCACCATCGACCTTCACCCTTTGCATCGTTGGATCTCATGACGCGCGCTGAACTGCACGAGGCAGCCGGAAAGGCGCCGGCCGTCACCCTCGGCTTCTGGATCATCAAGGTCCTGGCCACCACCTTCGGCGAGACCGCCGGCGATACGGTGAGCATGAGCCTGAATCTCGGCTATCTCGTGGGCACCGCGATCTTCCTGACCGTGCTGCTCGTGCTGGTGACAGCGCAGATCCTGGCCAAGCGGTTTCACCCCTTCGTCTACTGGGCGACCATCGTCGCCTCGACCACCGCCGGCACGACCATGGCGGACTACGCGACGCGTTCCCTCGGCATCGGCTATCCCGGCGGCTCCATCCTGCTTCTGACCCTTGTGATTGCTTCGCTGTGGGCGTGGCGCCTGGCCGTCGGCCGGATCGAAACGGACACGGTCAACACGCCGAAGGCCGAGGTGTTCTACTGGATCACGATCACCTTTTCGCAGACCCTGGGCACGGCGTTGGGCGATTGGACGGCCGGTACGGGCGGGCTGGGCTATCTGGGGGCGGCACTCATCTTCGTCGTGATGCTTGGCGCCGTGGCGGCTCTCTATGCCTGGTCCGGGGTCAGCCGGATCATCCTGTTCTGGATCGCCTTCATCCTGACCCGTCCGCTCGGCGCCGCCGTCGGCGACTTCCTCGACAAGCCGCTGGATCACGGAGGGCTGGCCCTTAGCCGGCCGGTCGCGTCAGCCGTGCTGGCGGCGGCGATCGTCGTCCTCATCCTGGTCCTGCCGCAACGGCCGGGGCAACACCCGACGCGGGCGTCAACGTCCTGAACCCGATCCGGTCGTTCAGCCGCCTCCGACCACGGCGACTCTCGGGCGATGTTCGGGTGAGACCTTGCCGGCGTAGAGGTAGTCCCTGGTGAGCGGAAGCGAACTGACAGCGCGCGCCAGCTGGATCTGGAAGACCACCACGCCCTCGCAGCGGAAGGCGCTCTCGGACATCGAGAGATAGTACTCCCACATCCGGCAGAAGCGCTCGCCGAACAGGCCCACGGCCTCGGCGCGCCGCGCCATGAACGCCTCGCGCCAGGCCCGCAGGGTCTCGGCGTAGTGCAGCCGCAGCACTTCGACGTCCGTCACCATCAGACCCGCGCGCTCGATGGCGGGCAGGATCTCGGACAGGGCCGGCAGATGGCCGCCGGGGAAGATGTATTTGGTGATCCAGGGGTTGGTCAGGCTGGGCGCGTCCGACACCCCGATGGTGTGGAGCAGCATGACCCCGTCGTCCGCCAGACGCGCGCGGCAGGTCTGGAAGAAGGTGTCGTACCAGGCGCGGCCGACGTGCTCGAACATCCCCACCGAAACGATGCGATCGAACTGGCCCTCGACCTTGCGGTAGTCCTGGAGCGCGAAGCCGACCCGGCCATCCAGGCCCCGCGACGCGGCGCGTTCGCGGGCGCGGCCGACCTGTTCCTCCGACAGCGTCAGGCCCAGCACCTCGCCTGCCCCGGCCGTCCCGGCCAGGTGACAGGCCAGCCCGCCCCAGCCGCAGCCGATATCCAGCACCCGCTCACCGCCATGGATCGCCAGCTTCGCCGCGATGTGCCGCATCTTGGCCCGTTGCGCGTCGGCCAGGCTCTGGCCGGGCCGCTCGAAATAGGCGCAGGAGTACTGCCACTCGGGATCCAGGAAGAGCGCGTAGAGCCGGTCGTCCAGGTCGTAGTGGTGGCTGACGTTGCGCCGCGACCGCAGCAGGTCGTTGCCCTTGAAGATCAGCCGCAACACCCCGCGCGCCCGATCCAGAACGCGCGACGACCAGGTGGGCGGCGCGTCGTCGCCGTGCTGCAGCACCAGGATCAGCAAGTCGTAGATCGCGCCGCGCTCCATCACCATTCGGCCGTCGGTGAACAACTCGCCCGTGCGCAGGTCGGGGTCCAGCAGGAGCGCCCATGGCGCTTGGTGGTCCACGAACCGGGCGGCCACCCGCGGGCCCGTGCCATCGCCCAACTCGATGGTCCGCCCATTGGCGAAGGTGAGCCGCAGCGAGCCGGTCCGAACCAGCGGCTCGAGCGCACGCTGCAGAAGCGACACGATCGCCATCGCTAGCCACCGGCCTTTGGGATCGCGGTGCGATAGAGGGAGCGGCCGTTGAAGTCACGGAACTCCAGCCGCAGCGCCTGCTCCGCGACGGCGAAGACCGCGAACCCCGGCAGGGACGCCCGGAACCGCGTGCCTGCCACGTCCTCGGCCGGCCCGGCCGACGCGCCGGCTCCCGTGCAGACATGGGCCGTGCCGCCGACCTGAATGTGCTGCAGGGAATGGTCGTGGCCGCACAGATAGGCCTGCACGCCATGCGCCTGGAACAGCGGCTCGAGCCGCGCCGCCAGCTCGGGCGAGCCGCCATGCCGGCCGCCGGAGTAGATGGGATGGTGGCCGACGACGACCTTCCACGCGGCGCGGGACCGCTGGAGCGCGCGTTGCAGCCACGCGTACTGCCGGCCGGGGTTCGGAACGCTGACCCGCCCGCGGACCAGGCGCATCAGCGCCTCGTCGTAGTCTCCGACCATGGGCGTGGTGTCGAGGACGAAGATGTCCAGGTTCGCCACGCCACTTTCCGACGCGGCGACCACATAGCTGCGTTCCGGCATCCGCCAGCGGTTGTCGCGCCGGGCATAGGCCAGTTGGGCGCCGGGACGACCGCGATAGTCGTGGTTGCCCAGCGCGACGTACCAGGGCGTCTGCAGCGACGGCGCGGCGTAGACGTCTTCGAACGAGGTCTTCCACTGGGGATCGTCCGGCGACTGGACCCCCGCGGGATAGAAGTTGTCGCCCACGGAAACGACGAAGCGGCTGCGGACCTCGGCGGCCGCCTGGGCCATGGCGCGGGCGACGTCCGACTGGTTCCGGTCTCCGTCCCGACCCCAGTCGCCCAATGCGACGAAGGCCGGCGCGACGAAGGCGGGCGCCGGCTCATCGGCCCACGCGGGGGCGGACGCGGCCGCGGCGGCGCCCGCCAGGCCTTGGAGGACGAGGCGGCGATCCACTGTTTGCAAACCCAAGATCGCCTCCGCCTCCGACGAGCCCGATGTTCGGGGCTCGATCCATCGACGCCGCCGCGACGCCATCACCTCAGTCGGCCAGGACCGCGCCGTCCTCCATCCGCACCAGGCGCGTGGCGTGCTCGATCAGTCGGGGATCGTGGGTGACGCACACCACCGAGGCGCCCTCTTCCAAGGCCGCGGCGCGCAGCAGGCGGGTAATCTCGCGGCCGTTCACGGAATCCAGCGCCGAAGTCGGCTCGTCGGCGAAGATGATCTGCGGCTGCTTCGCCAGGGCGCGGGCGATGACCACCCGCTGTTTCTCGCCGCCGGACAGCTCGGACGGCTTGTTGTCGAGGCGGGCCCCGAGGCCCACCCGGGTCAGCGTCGCCGCCGCGCGCCGCCGCGCGGCCTCGCGCTGGATGCCCTGCCGTTCAAGGACGATACCCACCTGCTCGATCGCGGTCAGCGCAGGCAGCAGGTGGAAGCCCTGGAAGACGAAGCCGAAATGCTCCAGGCGCAAGCGGTCGAAGGCGTCGCGCGACAGGCCGCCGATGTCACGTCCCAGGACGCGGACCGTCCCGGCGGTGGGCGTCAGCAGACCCGAGATCATTGCCAGAAGGGTGGACTTTCCCGAGCCAGAGGGGCCCGCCACCATCACGAACTCGCCCCTGTCCACGCGGAAGTCCGTGGGACGCAGCGCATCCACCCGCTGGGCGCCGGCGCCGTAGGTCTTCGCCAATCCGAAGGCCTCGATCACGCGCTCGCTCATCCGCCCGTCGCCAGGGCCAGTTGCACGCGGGACTCGGCGACGTGCAGGTGGGCGCGGGACGCGGCGTCGCGCGCCTGGTCGGCCGCATCCTCCAGGGCGAGGATCGCCAAGCCGTCGGCGGCGCCGGCCGCGCGGCGCGTCAGGCCGACCTGCAACGCGCCCTCCGCCAGCCGCGCGTTGGCGCTGGCGGCCGCCAGACCGCGGCGGGCCTCGGCGTCGGCCGCCAGCGCCACGCGCACCTCGTTCCAGGCGTCCAGCACCGTCTGGCGGTAGGCCAGGTCCGCGAGGTCCGCCTCCGCGGTGGCGATATGCACCTTCGCCCGCCGCGCGCCGCCATCCAGGATCTGGTGCGAGACGGTGCCGGCCACCGCCCAGGCCAGGGCCCGGACGTCAAGCAAGGTGGCGATGGCCGCGTCCGGCGATCCGAAGGCGGCCGCGATCTGAAACTGGGGCCGGCTGGCGGCGATCGCCGAGGCGCGATGCTGGTCGGCGGCGGCGATCCGCGCCTGGGCGGCGCGGACGTCAGGACGGGCGTCGACGACTGTCGACGGAACCGGACCGGACCGATCGCCCAGATCGAGAGGCCCCGCCGGCGCCGGGACTTCGACCGATCGCCCGGTCAGGTCCCCCAGGCGGGCGGCCTGCAGCCGCACGTCGTCCGCCGCCTTCAGGGCCTGGTCGCGCGCCGCATCGACGGCAAGACGCCGCGCCTCGACGTCACGCGACGTGGCGGCGCCCTGAACGAACCGCGTCCGCACAAGGTCAAGTGATCGCTGGGCGAGATCCCGTCGCCGCAGCGTCGCCGCCACGTCGGCTTGCGCGGCGCGTACCGCGAGGTACGTCCGCGCCGTCAGGGCGCCGACCTGCAGCCTGACCGCCATCGCATCGGAGGTCGCCGCCCCCTGCTCCGAACGCGCGGCTTCACGGCTGCGCTTTATGCGTCCCCAGACGTCCACCTCGTTGGAGATTTCCAGGGTGGGCGTGGCGGCCGATCCCGCCGTTCTGAACGTCCGCCCACCGACCGCCGATGCGACGCCGGCGAAGACGTTGACGCCGCGCACCGCGTCGGCCGCCTCGACCTCGGCGTCGGCCTTCGCCAGGCGCGCCAGGGCGACCTTCGTGTCCAGCGCGCCGGCGTCGGCCTGGCGCAGCAGGTCGCGCAACATCGGGTCGCCGAAGTCCTCGCGCCAGGGGGCTGGCGCCGAGACCGTCAGGCGCGCGATGGGGTCGCCGCGCGGTCCGCGGTCGGCCGCGCTGAGACCGCTGCACCCGCCCGCGCCCAGGGTCAGGCCGGCCAGCACGAGAAGGACGCCCGCCCTCACGGATTGAACCGCACGACGACCCGCTGGCCCAGCCGCAGGTCGGCGGCCGGCGGCAGGCTCAGCATCACGCTCACCACCCGAGCGTCCGGCCGCGACGCGGCGTCGTCGGCGAGCGCAGGACCGGAGAGCAGGTCCGAGACCCTGACCACCTGCGCGGGGTAGGTCTGGCCCTGCTGATACTCTCGGGTCACCACGGCGCGGGTCCGCGCCGTCACCCGGTCGGCGAACGCTTCGTCCAGTTCGGCGCGCACCAGGCGCGCGCCATCCGGCTCGATCACGAACAGCGGCGACGCGGCGGCCACAAAGGCGCCGGCGGCCGCCGTGCGGCGGACCACGTGCCCGGCGATGGGCGCGCGGATGGTGCGAACCTCCACATCGTAGGCCGCCAGCCGCTGGCGCGCCTGGGACGCGGCGAGCGCCTGGATCGCCTGGCGGTGTTCGCCGCGGGCGACGACGGCGGCGGTCGCCGCTTGCTCGGCCTCCAGGCGCGTGGCGGCGTCGGCGGCGGCCAGCGTGGCGAGACGGCGCG
>JAHJME010000026.1 GCA_018821435.1 Alphaproteobacteria bacterium | reverse complement strand
GCCGTGGGCCAGCCGGCCGCCGCGACCGCGCCGGTCAACCCCGCCGCTCCGCCTCCCGCGACGCCCGAGCCCAAGGCTCCCGCCGCCGCCACCACGCCCGCGCCCTCGGCGCCGGCCGCGAAATAAGCTCAGGACCGCGTAAGATGGCTGAAGCCGCTCACGATAAAGACCACGGCCACGGATACGGCCAAAGCCACGACGGCGAACACATCCCGTCGTTCTTCACCCGCTGGTTCTTCTCCACGAACCACAAGGACATCGGCACGCTCTACATCATCTTCGCCATCATGGCGGGGATCGTGGGCGGCGCGCTGTCGGGCCTGATCCGGTTCGAACTCGCCGAGCCGGGCATCCAGATTTTCCGTGAAGGGTCCTGGCTCGCCAAGACCGGCCTCGTCGAGGCGTCCAAGCACGGCTACAACGTGGTCGTCACCGCCCACGCCCTGGTCATGATCTTCTTCATGGTCATGCCCGCCATGATCGGCGGCTTCGGGAACTGGTTCGTGCCGCTGATGATCGGCGCGCCGGACATGGCGTTCCCGCGGATGAACAACATCTCGTTCTGGCTGCTAGTGGCGGCCTGGGTGATGCTGCTCACCTCGATGTTCGTCGACGGCGGCCCCGGCCGCGGCTTCGGCGGGGGCTGGACGATCTATCCGCCGCTCTCGACGTCAGGCCACACCGGCCCCGCCATGGACTGCGCCATCCTCGCGCTCCACCTGGCGGGCGCCAGCTCGATCCTGGGCGCCATCAACTTCATCACCACGATCTTCAACATGCGCGCGCCGGGCATGACCCTGCACCGCATGCCGCTGTTCGTCTGGTCGATCCTGGTGACCGTGTTCCTGCTGCTGCTCTCGCTGCCCGTGCTGGCCGGCGCGATCACCATGCTGCTCACGGACCGCAACTTCCACACCCACTTCTTCGACGCCGCCGGCGGCGGCGACCCGATCATGTACCAGCACCTGTTCTGGTTCTTCGGGCACCCGGAAGTGTACATCCTGATCCTGCCTGGGTTCGGCATGATCTCGCACATCGTGGCCACGTTCTCGAAGAAGCCGGTCTTCGGCTACCTCGCGATGGCCTACGCCATGGTGGCCATCGGCTTCATCGGCTTCGTCGTGTGGGCCCACCACATGTACACGGTCGGCATGGGCATCGAGCTGCGCGCCTATTTCGTGGCGGCGACGATGGTCATCGCGGTCCCGACAGGGGTGAAGGTGTTCTCCTGGATCGCCACGATGTGGGGCGGCTCCATCGACTTCAAGACGCCCATGCTGTGGGCGATCGGCTTCATCTTCCTGTTCACGGTGGGCGGCGTCACGGGTGTCGTGCTGGCCAACGCCGGCATCGACTACAGCCTGCACGACACCTACTACGTGGTGGCTCACTTCCACTACGTGCTGTCGCTCGGCGCCGTGTTCGCGATCTTCGCGGGCTTCTACTACTGGTTCGAGAAGATGTGGGGCGTGAAGTACAACGAGTTCCTCGGCGCGCTGCACTTCTGGGTGACGTTCGTCGGCGTGAACCTGATCTTCTTCCCGCAGCACTTCCTGGGTCTCCAGGGCATGCCGCGCCGCTACGTCGACTATCCGGACGGCTTCGCCTACTGGAACAAGATCTCGACGATCGGCTATGAGATCACCGCCGTCGGCGTCGGCATCTTCCTGATCGTCCTGCTGGAGGCGGCCATCCGTCGCCGCAAGGCCGAAGCCAACCCCTGGGGCGAAGGCGCAACGACGCTGGAGTGGACCCTGTCCTCGCCGCCGCCGTTCCACCAGTTCAACGAACTGCCGGTGGTGAAGCCGGACGTCCACTAGGACCGAAGGCTCCCTTCGGGACCACATTCGGGGGCGCGTTCCGGACACGGGACGCGCCCTTCCGACATTCTGAGAGTAAGATCGAATGGCCATGGCCACGGCCCACTCCGAAACCCGCGCGATCGCCCGCTGGCAGGACTTCCTGCAGCTGCTGAAGCCGCGCGTCATGTCGCTGGTGATCTTCACCGCCCTGACCGGCCTGGTCTGCGCGCCGGACCGGATCAATCCGATCCTGGCGGCGGTGGCGGTGCTGTGCATCGCCGTGGGCGCCGGGGCCTCGGCCTCGCTGAACATGTGGTACGACGCCGACATCGACGCGAAGATGCGCCGCACGCGCGGCCGTCCGGTGCCGTCCGGCAAGGTCCAGGGCGCGGATGCGCTGGCGCTGGGCGTGGTGCTGTCGCTGTTCTCGGTGATGCTGATGGGCATGGCGCTGAACTGGCTGGCCGCCGGCCTGCTGGCCTTCACCATCCTGTTCTACGCGGTCGTCTACACGATGTGGCTGAAGCGCTGGACGGCGCAGAACATCGTCATCGGCGGCTTGGCCGGCGCGCTGCCGCCGGTGATCGGCTGGGCCGCGGCCACCGGCTCGACGCCGCTGAACGCCTGGCTGCTGTGCGCCATCATCTTCATGTGGACCCCGCCGCACTTCTGGGCGCTGTCGCTGTACACCTCCGAGGACTACGCCAAGGCCGGCGTGCCGATGATGCCGGTGGTCAAGGGCGCGGCCTCCACCCGCCTGCAGATCCTGGTCTACAGCCTGCTGTTGATTCCCGTGTGCATGGCCCCGGCCTTCACCGGCCTGGGCGGCGCGGGCTATCTGGCGGTGTCGGGCCTGGGCGGCCTGGTGTTCCTGCTGCTGGCCTGGCGTCTGTACCGCAGCGGCGCCGGCGAGGCGGCCGATCCGCGCAACGACGACGGCCTGTATGACGTCCGCGCCGGCGCCCGCGACGCCCGCAATCTTTTCGCCTTTTCGATCCTGTACCTGGCGTTGCTGTTCGCGACCCTTCTGGCCGAACACCTGATGGGCGCACGCCCCCTGGAGCTGTTCCGATGAGCGATCCCGGCCGCGAGGACGAAGCCGCCGCAAAGGCCCGCAGGGGCCGCAATGTCGCCATCGCGCTGGGGCTCGTGGCCTTCGTGATCCTGGTCTATGTGGTCACTGTCGTGAAGATGGGCGCCAATGTCGCAACCCGACCTTTCTGAGACCGAGCGCAAGCGGAACGTCAAAGTCGCGATCATCTGCGCCTGCACGTTCTTCTTCATGACCGGGGCGGCGTTCGCCGCGGTGCCGATCTACCGGATGTTCTGCCAGGTCACCGGCTTCGACGGCGCCACCCGCCGCGCGACGGCCGAGTCCGACAAGGTGCTGGCCCGGACCCTGACCATCCGCTTCGACGCCAACGTCCGCGACCTGCCCTGGACCTTCACCGCCGAGCAGACCTCGCAGGAGGCCAAGATCGGCGAGACGAAGATCGCGTTCTTCAAGGTGAAGAACAATTCGGACAAGCCGGTCACCGGCCGCGCCCTGTTCAACGTCGTGCCGGAGCAGGCGGGACCCTATTTCCAGAAGCTGCAGTGCTTCTGCTTCTCGGACCAGACGATCGCCGCCGGAGCCACGGTGGACATGCCGGTGCTGTACTACGTCGACCCGAAGTACGCCGACGACCTCAACACCAAGGGCAAGGCCGAGGTGACCCTCAGCTACACCTTCTTCCCGACCACCTCGAAAGAGGCCAAGGCCGCGCCGGCCAGCCCGCACACGCCCAGCTGACAGCTTTCTTCGCGGGGCCCTGGAATACCTGACGCCGCCTGTCAGGTCGGGCGGCGGACGCCGGTGCGGCCGGGACCGCCGCCGTGGACAAATCGACGCCCCGCAAACCGATCACCGTTCGCGGAGTCTGGGATCAGATCACCGCCAGGTCCTGCCGCTGGAGCCAGGCCGTCTCTCGGGATGGCGGGGTCACGTGGGAGGACAACTGGATCATGCAATGGGCGCGCGCCTGAGCCGTAGCGGCAAAGCGTCCTTTCCCCCTTGGCGGATGGCGCAGCGCGGGGCTATAGCGTCCGCGACTGACCGCGCGCGACTCCAGGGTCTGCGCGCGAGGGGAACTGCAAGGGGTTACGACCGCAATGGCCGCTGGCGTGAAGCACGACTACCACCTCGTCAATCCGAGCCCGTGGCCGCTGGTCGGCTCGGCCGCCGCGACCATCATGGCCCTGGGCGGCGTGATGTGGATGAAGGGCCTGTTCGGCCAGCCGCAGCACACGTCGTGGCTGTTCTTCGCCGGCCTGGCCGGCGTGCTCTTCACGATGGTCGGTTGGTGGACCGATGTGGTGAAGGAAGCCAACCAGGGCGACCACACCCCCGTCGTCTCCATCGGCCTGCGCTACGGCATGGTGCTGTTCATCGCCTCGGAAGTGATGTTCTTCGTCGCGTGGTTCTGGATCTTCTTCGAGATGGCCCTGTTCCACGGCAACCGGACGCACGCGCCGATCGAGGAAGTGGCCACCGCCTGGGCGCACTGGCCGCCCAAGGGCATCGAGACCGTGCCGGCGTTCCAACTGCCGCTGGTCAACACCCTGACCCTGCTGCTCTCGGGCACCACCGTCACCTGGGCTCACCACGCCATTCAGGTCGGCGACCGCAAGAGCGCCAAGATCGGCCTGACCCTGACCGTCGTCCTGGGCGCGCTGTTCACAGCGATCCAGGCGTACGAGTACCACCACATCCTCGAGCACAAGTACTTCTTCGGCGGCGAAGGCCAGGAGAACTCGGGCCTCTACGGTTCGTCCTTCTTCATGGCCACCGGCTTCCACGGCTTCCACGTGCTGATCGGCACCATCTTCCTGGCGGTCTGCCTGTTCCGCCTGATGGGCAAGGGCTTCACGCCCAAGCAACACTTCGGCTTCGAGGCCGCCGCCTGGTACTGGCACTTCGTCGACGTGGTGTGGCTGTTCCTGTTCGCCTTCATCTACGTGATCTTCGGCGGGCCGGCTCACTAAGGACCTGATGAGCAAACCCAATCCGCTGCTGGCGGGGCTCGCGGGCCGCTGTCCCAACTGCGGGGAGGGTCACCTCTTCGAAGGCTTCCTGAAGGTGGCGCCCAGCTGCGAAGCCTGCGGCGCCGACTTCTCCAAGGCGGACTCCGGCGACGGGCCGGCGGTGTTCATCATCCTCATCGCCGGGTTCCTGGTGGCGTTCGGGGCGGTGTTCACCGAGTTCACCCTGCATCCGCCGATCTGGGTGCACCTGATCATCTGGCTACCTGCGACCCTCATCATCTCACTGGGGCTGATGCGTCCGTTCAAGGGCGTGATGCTGGCCGCTCAATTCATGAACCGCGCCTCGGAAGCCCGCCATGACGACTGAGGCGCGCCGGGGGGGCTTCCCCGTCGGGCTGACCATCGCCACCGCCATCGCGCTGGCGATCCTGCTGGCGCTCGGGACGTGGCAGCTCCAACGCCTCCAGTGGAAGCAGCACCTGCTGGCGCAGATCGCCGCGCTGCAGGCCGCGCCGGCCCAGCCTCTGGGTTCGGCGCTGGACCGGGTGGCCAAGGGCGTGGACGCCGACTTCACGCGGGTGAAGGTGACCTGCCCCGGGATCGCCACCGCGCCCTACGTCGAACTCTACAGCCTGCGTGACGGCCAGGCGGGCTCGCGGCTGATCTCGGCCTGCCCGACCGGCAGCGCGCGCTACCAGACCATCCTGGTGGACCGGGGCTTCGTCATCGACACCGTTTCCGCCCGACCGCCGGTCGACGCCGCCGGAACCGCGCCGGTCGAGGTGACGGGCGTGCTGCGCGTTCCGGAGCATGGCAACAGCTTCACCCCGCCGAACACGCCGACCCGTTGGTACACGCGCGACGCCCCAGCCATGGCCGCGGCGCTGAAGGCGCCGGCGCCCGCGCCGCTGTTCCTGATGGCCGAGACCGCGACCAATCCCGAGTGGAAGGCGCTGATCCCCGCGCCGATCCCGGCAGAGATACCCAACCGGCACCTGGAGTATGCGCTCACCTGGTACGGCCTTGCCGCCGCCTTGCTCGGCGTCTATGCCGCCATGCTCCTTCGCAAGCGGAAATCCTGATGCGCTACGTCTCGACCCGTGGGCAGTCGCCCTCGGTCGGCTTCACCGATGCGGTCCTGGGCGGTCTCGCCCCCGACGGTGGCCTTTATGTCCCCGAAGACTGGCCGACGTTCACCCGCGACGAGATCGCGGCGTTCGCGGGCCTGCCTTACGCCAAGGTGGCGGCCAAGGTGCTGGGCAAGTTCGCCGGCGACGAGATCAGCGCCGCCGACATGCTGGCCATGTGCGAGGAGGCCTACGCCACCTTCAGCCACAAGGCCGTCGTCCCGATGGTGCAGATCGGGCCGCAGAGCTTCATCGCCGAGCTGTTCCATGGCCCCAGCCTCGCGTTCAAGGACGTGGCCATGCAGATCCTGGCCCGGCTGTACGACCACCTGCTGGGCGCGCAGGGCCGCAAGCAGACGATCCTGTGCGCCACGTCGGGCGACACCGGCGGCGCGGCCGTCGAGGCGTTCCGGGGCGCGAAGAATGTCCGCGTCGTGGCCATGTTCCCCGAGGGCCGGATCAGCGAGGTCCAGCGCCGGTTCATGACCACGGCCGAAGAGGACAACATCGCCTGCCTGGCGGTGAAGGGCACCTTCGACGACTGCCAGGCGATTCTGAAGGACGCGTTCCAGGACCAGGCGCTGCGTCAGGCCGTGGACCTGGCGGCCGTCAACTCGATCAACTTCGCCCGCATCGCGGCCCAGGCGGTCTATTACTTCACCACGGCCGCGGCCCTAGGCGCGCCGGATCGCCTGGTGAACTTCGTGGTCCCGTCCGGCAACTTCGGCGACGCGTTCGCGGGCTATGTGGCGCGGCGCATGGGCCTGCCGATCAAGCGGATCGTGGTGGCCACCAACGCCAACGACATCCTGGCCCGGGCGTTCGAGACCGGCCGCTACGCGCGCGGCACGGTGCAGCCGACGCTGTCGCCGGCCATGGATATCCAGTCGGCCTCCAACTTCGAGCGGCTCTATTTCGAGGGCGTGCAGCGCGAGCCGGCCGAGACGGCGCGGGCGTTCGAGGCGTTCGGCAAGACCGGGGTGATCGACATTCCGCCGGTGGCGCTGAGCGCCATGCAGGCCGTCTTCACCGGCGTGGCGATCGGCGAGGACGAGACGGTGCGCACCATCGTCGCCACGCTGAACGAGACCGGCGAACTGATCGATCCGCACACCGCCGTCGCGGTGGCCGCCCTGCGTCACGTGACCCTGGAGGGCCCCACCGTGGTGCTGTCGACCGCGCACCCGGCCAAGTTCCCCGAGGACGTGGCCAAGGCCTCCGGCGTCGAGCCCGGCCTGCCGCGCGGGGTGGGCAGCCTGGCCCATCGTCCCGAACGCTTCGACCGCCTGCCGGGCGAGGCCGACACCATCAAGGCCTATGTCCGGGCCTTCGCCGAGAGATGATTTGAACCCCAAGGTCCATAGGCTGGCGAACGGCGTGCGGGTGGTCTGCGATCCGCTGCCCGGCTGGCAGACGGTGGCGCTGTCGGTGGTGGCCGGGCGCGGCGCGCGGTTCGAGGACGCGGCCCACTCGGGCTGGTCGCACCTTCTCGAACACATGGTGTTCAAGGGGGCGGGCGGCCGTTCGGCCAAGGACATCGTCGAGGTGATCGAGGGCGAGGGCGGGCACATCAACGCCGCCACCGGCTACGAGCGCACCAGCTTCCAGATTCGTGCGCTGAAAGACGGCCTGGACCTGGGCTCGTCGGTGATCTCCGACCTGGTGCTGCGGCCGACGATGGATGCCGACGACCTGGCCCGCGAGAAGCAGGTGGTGGGCCAGGAGATCGCCGAGGCGGCCGACACCCCCGACGACCTGGTGTTCGAACTGGCGCAGGAGGCGGCGTTCGCCGACCAGCCGCTGGGCCGGCCGATCCTGGGCACCGCGAAATCGATCAAGTCCGCCACGCCGCAGACCCTCGGCGCCTGGCGCGAGGCCCTCTACGCGCCGGAGACCCTGGTGGTCAGCGCGGCGGGCGCGGTCGACGAGGACGAGTTGCTGAAGCTGGCCGAGCGCGACTTTGGCGGCGCGTCGGGCGCGGGCCTGGCGGCGGCCGAGGCGGGCGCCTTCACGGGCGGGACCAAGACCGTGGCCAAGCGGCTGGAGCAGGCCAACCTGGTGTTCCTGCTACCGGCGGTGGGCGTGAAGGACCCGGACTATTTCGCGCTGCGCCTGATGGCCGAGATGCTGGGCGGGGGCATGGCGTCGCGCCTGTTCCAGGAAGCGCGGGAAATCCGGGGCCTGGCCTACGCCATCGACGCCTATTCCGAGACCTATGACGACACCGGCGTCCTGGGCGTATTCGCCGGCTGCGACGCCAAGGACGCGGGCGAGCTGGCCGAGGTGACCGCCGCCCAGATCAAGGCGCTGACCCAGCCGGTAGGCGCGGCGGAGCTGTCGCGGGCCAAGGCCCAGCTGAAGGGCTCGATGTTCATGGGCCGCGAGTCGGCCCTGGCGCGCGCCGAGCAGGCGGCGGGCCAGGTGCTGCTGTTCGGCGAGACGCTGGATCCGGCGGCGGTGGCCGGCGAGATCGAGGGGGTGACGGCCGAGCAGATCGCCGCGCTCACGACCAGGATCCTGGCCCCCGGCAAGGCGGCGACGGCGATCCTGGGCCCGAAGGCCTCTCTAGGTGCGGCCGATCGTTTCCAGGCCGCGCTGTTCGGCTAAGCCGCGACGTCCGCGTCGGCCAGCTCCAGGGCCGCGTCCAGGGCCTGGAAAAGGTCCTCCACGTGGATCGGCTTGGCGATGACCCCATCCATGCCGGCGGCGGCGTATTCGGCCGCCTGATGGGCCATGGCGTTGGCGGTGAGGGCGACGATGGGCGTGCGGCGGCGGCCCGAGGTCCGCTCGGCGGCGCGGATGGCGCGCGCGGCGCTTAGGCCGTCCATCACCGGCATCTGGATATCCATCAGGACCACGTCCCAGGCGCTGGCCTGCCAGGCGTCGACGGCGGCGGCTCCGTCGTCGACGATGAACGGCTCGATGCCCGCCTGCTCCAGCAGCGCGCGCAGCACCACCTGGTTCACGGCGTTGTCCTCGGCGGCGAGGACGCGCAGCGGACGGTCGGGCGATGGGGGCGCGTGGACGGCGACCAGGGCGCTGGCCTCGGCGTTCGGCACGCCCACGACGTCGTTCAGGATCACCAGCAGATCCTCGCTGGACTGGCGCAGGGTTTCCAGTCGGCGACGCTGGGCGGGCGACAGCTCGTCGGCGGCCATGGCCTGGGCCATGCCCAGGACGCCATTCAGCGGCGTGCGGATGTCGTGGCTGAGTTTGGCCAGGAACAGGCGTCGCGCGCGCTCGGCGGCGTCGCGGTCCTTGTCTGTGCTGCGATGGTCCTGGGCCATCGGAAGAGTCCTCGCACGGGTGAGCGTTCACCCTTGCGGCCCGCGTTTAAGACTTGGTCACCAACGGCCAAGGTTGGCCGCGACAAATCGAAGCCCGATGCATCCGGCCGCCATGCCCCTTGACCACGCGCCGAATTGCGCGAGGCTCGGCGTCGATGGCTTTGCTGGACTGGATCGCGCCCGAGAGCGGCCTTCGCGTGGAAGGCGAGGGCGTCTGGCTGCGCCCGCCGCGCGCCGCCGACTTCGCGGAGTGGCGCGAGCTGCGGGCCCAGAGCCGGGCGTTCCTGCAGCCGTGGGAGCCGACCTGGCCGGCCGACGACCTGAGCCGCGCGGCGTTCCGCCGGCGGCTGCTGGCCTACGCCCGCGACCGTGAGATCGGGCTGGCCTATCCGTTCTTCGTCTTCCGCAATGGGGACGACGCCCTGACCGGCGGCATCACCCTGTCCAACATCCGCCGCGGCGTCGCGCAGATGGGGTCGGTGGGCTATTGGTGCGGCCGGCCGTTCACCCGCCAGGGCCTGACGCTGTCGTCGGTGCGCGCGCTCTCGGAGTTCGCGTTCCGCACCCTGGGGCTCCACCGTCTGGAGGCGGCCTGCATTCCCGACAACGCGCCGTCACGCAGCCTGCTCAAGAAAGCGGGCTTCGCGGAGGAGGGATTTGCTCAGGCTTATCTTAAAATTAACGGCGGTTGGCGAGACCATGTCCTGTTCGGCTTGGTGACCCCTTATCGGGATCGCGAAGGGCCGGACGAGGGGGTGTCGGTCTAGGATCGACGCTCGATCACGGGCTCGAATTCAGGACTGAATGGCCAACGACCGCTGGATGTGGGACGCGACGGCCACTCTCGAGGCCCTCGGCGCGGCGGAAGTCGCGCTCTGGGTCTGGGAGCCGGAGAAGGATCGCCTGCGCCTGACCGGGGCCACCCGCGCCCTGGGTCTGGGACCGCTCGCGCCTGATTGTTCGTCCGCCGCGCTCCGCGCCCTGGCCCTGCCCCAGGACCGCGCCATCGCCGAAGACATCCTGCGCCAGCAACAGCCGGGCGGCGAGGTGGCCGTGCGCCTGCGCATGCGCGGCGGCAGCCCCTGCATCTGGCGTGGCGTCTGGCTGGAAGAGGGCGTCCGCGCCGCCGGCGTCATCGCGCCCGAGGTTCGGTTCGCCGCGTCGGGCCTGGACCCGCTGACCGGCCTGGCCGACCGCAAGAGCTTCATCAACCTGGCCCGCGAGCGCCTGCAGACGCCGGGGCAGCACGAACTGATCGTCGCCGACCTGGATCGCCTGCGCCGCCTGAACGAGGCCCTGGGCCACGAGCGGGCCGACCTGGTGCTGGCCGCGCTGGGTTCGCGCCTGGCCGCCGCCTTCCCGCCGGGCGCGCTGCTCGGCCGGATCGGCGAGGACGAGTTCGCCGCCCTGGCGCCGGTCAGCGCCTCGCCGGGCGCCGAGACCCTGCGACGTGCGCTGGAACAGCCGCTGCGGGTGGCGGGATTCGACATCCATCCGACCCTGTCCATCGGCGCCGTCGAGGCGCCGGGCGGCGAGGAGGCCCCGGAGGCCGCCGAGCTGCTGCGCCGCGCCGAGCTGGCGGTGGAATCCGCCAAGAGCAACGGCCGGGGCGGCGCGGCCGCCTATGGCCGCAGCCTGGAAACCGACGGCCTGTCGCGCCTGGCGCTGGAAGGCGACCTGAAGGGCGCCCTGCGCCGGGGCGAGCTGTCGCCATTCTACCAACCCATCGTGCGCCTCTCGACCGGCGCGCTGTCCGGCTTCGAGGCGCTGGTGCGCTGGCGTCACCCGCGCCGTGGTCTGCTGATGCCCGAGCAGTTCCTGCCGCTCTGCGAAGAGATGGGCCTGATGCCCGAGCTGGGCGCCATGATGATGCGCGAGGCCTCCAAGCAGCTGGCCACCTGGCGCAAGCGCCACCGCGCCGCCGGCGACCTGACGGTGGCGGTGAACCTCTCCACCGGCGAGCTGGAACGCCCGGACCTGATCGCGGACGTCGAGCAGATCCGCCGCGACACCGGCCTGCCGCCCGGCGCGCTGAAGCTCGAGGTCACCGAGGGTGACGTCATGCGCGACCCGGACAAGGCCGCGATCATCCTGCGCAGCCTGCGCGCCGCCGGCGCCGCCCTGGCGCTGGACGACTTCGGCACCGGGTTCTCGTCGCTGAGCTATCTGACACGGCTGCCCTTCGACACGCTGAAGGTCGACCGCTACTTCGTGCGCACCATGGCCACCAACGAGGGCTCGGCGAAGATCGTCTCGTCCGTCGTGAAGCTGGGCCAGGACCTGGATATGGAGGTGGTGGCCGAGGGCGTCGAGAACGCCGGCATGGCCCGCCACCTGCTGTCGCTGGGCTGCGACTACGGCCAGGGCTTCGGCTACGCCCCGGCCCTGTCGGCCCAGGAGGCCGAGGTCTACCTCAACGAGAGCTACGTCGACGGCGCAGCTCCCGTGAAGGCCCGCGGCTAGGATCAGCGCGGCCTACCGGCCACGGCTTCGTCAGGCCTGGCCGGCCTCGGCGCTCAGGAACTTGGGGTCGATGCCCAGCTTGCCGAGGGCGCGGGACCACTTGGTCGCGTAGCCATCGTCGAAGACCAGGGCCTCGTCGGCCGCGACGGTCAGCCAGACGTTCTGGCGGATTTCGCGCTCCAGCTGACCCGCGCCCCAGCCGGCGTAGCCCAGGGTCAGGATGGCCCGTCGTGGGCTGGTCTCCTGGCGGCCCATGGCCTCCAGCACCTCGCGGGTGGTGGTCAGGGCCAGGCCGCCCAGCACCGCCAGGCTGTGCTCGGCGTGGTAGTCGTCGGTGTGCACGACAAACCCGCGCTCGACCTCGACCGGGCCGCCCATCAGCACCAGCTCGTCCTCCATCTCGGCGGTGGTGCGGACTTCCAGGCGCTCCAGGAGGTCGGAGACCGTCAGTCCCTCGACCGGGCGGTTCACGGCGATACCCATGGCGTGGTCGTTGTCATGCGCGCAGATGAGGATCAGCGACCGCTCGAAACGGGAATCGCCGATGCCCGGCATGGCGATCAGCATCTGGCCCGAGAGAAATGCGCCTTCCATCATGGCCAAGATTCGACGCGGATCGTGGCGACTTCAAGGGGGCGCGCCCCATATGTCGGAAATCGAGGTACCCGCCGCGGCGACTTCTCGGTTATCTGCGCATCCGAACCCTTCGAAGGAGACATCCCGATGACCATCAAGGTGGGCGACAAGCTGCCGAACGTGACCCTGACCCAGGCAACCGCCGAAGGGCCGAAGCCGATCCAGAGCGAGGACTTCTTCAAGGGCAAGACCGTGGCCCTGTTCGCCGTGCCGGGCGCCTTCACGCCGACCTGCTCGGCCAAGCACCTGCCTGGCTTCAAGCAACATGCGCCGGACCTGAAGGCCAAGGGCGTCGACGAGATCGCCTGCATCTCGGTCAACGACGCGTTCGTCATGCGCGCCTGGGGCGAGGATCAGGCCGTGGGCGAGGACATCGCCATGCTGGGCGACGGCAACGGCGCGTTCACGGAGGCCGTGGGCCTGGAGATGGACGGCTCCAAGTTCGGCCTGGGCAAGCGCTCGCAGCGCTACTCGATGATCGTCAAGGACGGCGTCGTCGCCGAGCTGAACATCGAGGAGGGCGGCGAGTTCAAGGTCTCGTCCGCCGACTACATGCTGGCCCAGCTCTAGGACCCAGGTCAGGCCCGCCCGTCCTTGAGGGTCGCGCGGGCCTGACCTTGGATCTGCTTGGAGTTCGCTGCCGGACAACGCTTTCGAGGCGTCTTTCGCATTAGGTCAAGCGCGTCGTTCCCGACGGCGGAGCGGAGGTCGGCGCCGCCATCCTCGTCACCCAGGCCAGCGTCCGGTTCAGAACTTCCTGTCCGCGTCCATGGCGTCACAGGTCCCGCGGAACTCGGTGAGACCTTCCAGGGTGATGCGGCCGCTTTGGCGATTGATCGTCATCTTCGGGCGATTGAGGCCGTTCAACTTGAACCGCCCGCTGATGGTGTCGCGGGACACGGAAAGGCCGTCGATGTCGTACCATCCACCGTCGCTGGCGCCGTGCATGGGGGGCAGCATGCTCTTGGCGGGGCGGATCCGTCCGACGCCGCCGTCGATCTGGATGCTGACCGAGGTCTCGTAGTCCTTCCGCGTCAGTTCATATCCCGACCGCGGCACATAGCGGCGCTTGTCGCGATCCCATTCGTAGCCACTCCGGTACTCGTTCGAGAGCTTCTCGCCTTCGCCGTAGCAGATCAGCGCGATGTGCTCGCGATAGCCGCCGCCGTCCGGCCGGAAGGGCGGGTCGGGCTGATAGCTGACCCCGCCACCGCCCTGGCGGCAATCGGCCGCCGGCGTCGAGACGATCGAATCGTACCGGCCATTCATCGTCGCCACGGAAAGACAGACGCCGCGCGTGGCGTTCCACCAGTAGGTCCACTTGCGGTCGTCGCCCGTCCGGCCACCCGCCGTCACATAGCCACGCGACGCCAGCTCGGACTCCGCGCCGGCGGCGCGGGCCCCGGCCAGGTCGCGAACATCCGATGGCGTCACCTGCGCGGTCGCGGCGCCGGCGGACAGGGCCGACGCCAGCAGGATGGAGGGGAAAAGCGGTCGCTTGAACATGTCCGGGATCTCCTCGCCGATACGTCCGATGGCGCCAGATGACCGGCAATATGGACCGATGTCGAGCCGACTCGACGGGTCCGGCGGCGCGGGGCGGCGCGTGCCGTCGCGGCGTGGGTCGCGGCCACGCCGTCCCGATCGTCGCCCCGACAGGCTTGGCGCCGGCCTAGGGGCAGAGATCCTCCGCGATCATCCGCGCGGCCTTCTCGGCGATCATCATGGTGGGCGAGTTGGTGTTGCCAGAGGTGATCGTCGGCATCACCGAGGCGTCGGCGACCCACAGGCCGTCCAGGCCGTGCACTCGCAGGCGCGCGTCGACCACGGCCATCGGGTCCGAGGCCAGCCCCATCTTTGCGGTGCCGGCCGGGTGGAAGATCGTCGTGCCGAGTTGGCGGGCCGAGGCGAGGATCTCGTCGTCCGTCCGCGCGGCGACGCTGGGCGCCCGTTCCCGCGCGCCATAACGCTGCAAGGGCGTCTGGGCCGCGATCCGCCGCACCAGCTTCAGCGAGTCGACCGCCACCCGTTGGTCCTCCGCGGTTTCCAGGTAGTTCGGTCGGATCGACGGCGCGACCCGCGAGTCCGGGCTCCGGGCGTGGATGCCGCCCCGACTGGTCGGGCGCAGGTTGCAGACGCTGATGGTGATGGCCGGGAAGGCGTGCAGCGGGTCGCCGAACTTCTCCAGCGACAGGGGCTGGACGTGGAACTGCAGATTGGGCGTCGCATAGTCGGGCGACGAGCGGGCGAAGGCCCCCATCTGCGACGGCGCCATCGACATGGGTCCCTTCTGGAACGCGGCGTATTCCAGCGCCATCAGCGGCCGGCGCCACCACGATTTATAGAGGGCGTTCATGGTGGGCACGCCGCTCACCTCGTAGATCGGCCGGATCTGCAGGTGGTCCTGCAGCCCCTCGCCGACGCCGGGAAGATGCCGTGCCGTCTCCAGGCCGAGGGCCGACAACCGCGCGCCGTCGCCCACGCCGGACAGCTCCAGCAGTTGCGGCGTACCCACCGCGCCCGCCGCCAGCACGACGCCGCCGGCGGCCCGCGTCTCGAACGTCTCGCCGCCCCGGCTCCAGCGCACGCCCACGGCGCGACCGTCCTCGATCAGGACCGTCTCGACGTGAGCCGCGGTCTCCAGCCGCAGGTTGGGCCGTTTCAGCGCCGGCTTCAGGAAGCCCGCCGCCGCGCTCCACCGGCGTCCGGCCTTCTGGTTCACCTGGAAATAGCCGCTGCCGGCGTTGTCGCCGGTGTTGAAGTCCACGACCCGGGCCACGCCTTCCAACTCGGCGGCCTCGGCGAAGGCGTCCAGCACCCGCCAGCGCATGCGCGGATGCTCCACCCGCCAGGCGCCGCCCTGGCGGTGCAGGTCGTTGGGCGGTGCGATGTGGTCTTCCTGGTCCAGGAACAACGGCAGGACGTCGTCCCAGCCCCAGCCGGTCAGCCCCATCTGGCGCCAGCCCTCGTAGTCCGCCGCCTGACCGCGCATGTAGATCATCGCATTGATGGCCGAACTGCCGCCGATCACCTTGCCGCGCGGGTAGCGCAGGGTGCGGCCGTCCAGGCCGGGGATCGGGTCGGTCTCGAACATCCAGTCGGCGCGCGGGTTGCCGATGGAGAACAGGTAGCCGACCGGAATGTGGAACCAGATCCAGTCGTCCTTGCCCCCCGCCTCCAGCAGAAGCACCTGGCGTGTCGGGTCCGCCGACAGCCGTTCGGCCAGCACGCAGCCCGCCGATCCGGCGCCCACGACGATGATGTCGGCGGCATCCTGCGAGGGGTCGGGCGTGGCCAGGGCAGGTGTCTCCGAAATGGCGCGGTCCACGCCGCGCGTCAGCCGCGCTTCTAGCGGAGCTCGCGGCGGGCGCCCACATAGGGTGGCCGGAGAGTTCTTAGTGTCAGCGGCCGAAATCATTCCCTTTGCCCGGGGTGCGTCCTCCTTACGCGACGCCCAGGGCCACAATCCCATCCTCACCGTTCGCGCCGGATCCGTCAGGGTTAGGCACCAGGCCGCGATGTCGTTCGACCTGTCGTACCTGGGTGACCGGCCGGTGCTGCTCTATGTGTTCCAGGCCCCGCGCTCGGTGGCCGAACAGGGCTGCAAGCCCGGCGCGTTCGCGCTGCTGCGACCGGGCGCCAAGGCCGAGATCCACCACCCCGAGCCGATGGAGATCCTCGCCATCGCCTACGACGGGGACCGACCCCTGGACCTGGGCGATCCCGACGAGCCGATCCGTGGCGCCACCGATCCCGGCGTGCGCCTGCTGGCCCAGGAGATCCGCCGGGTCCTGCGCGAGGAGGACGGCTCGGATCCGCGCTATGTGGAATCGCTGGCCGAGAGCCTGCTGCTGCGGGCCCAGACGGTGGCGGCCTCGCCGCAACTCGCCGCCGCCACGCGGGCGCTGACGCCGCACAAGCTGCGCCGGCTGACCGCCTTCATCGACGCCAACCTGGACCGAACTCTGCCGGTGGCCGAACTCGCGGCCGTGGTGGGGCTGAGCCGCGCTCACTTCACCCGCGCCTTCCAGAGCGCGGTCGGCGAAAGCCCGCACCGGTTCGTGCTGTCGCGCCGCCTGGAAGAGGTGCGGCTGGGCCTGGAACAGGGGGCCGAAGACCTTGCGGTCCTGGCCGTCCGGCACGGCTTTTCCAGCCACGCCCACATGTCCTCGGCGTTCCGCGCCGCCTACGGCGCGACCCCGTCCAGCTATCGGCGCACGGTCGCGGCGGACGGGGCCGACGATCCCCTGGCGCTGGCCGCCTCCTGAACACGAAGACGCGCCCGAAGCGGGGCTCCGGGCGCGTCATGGTCGTCTCGATGGAAGGTCCGGCGCCTCGCCCTGGGTGGGGGAGCGGGCGAGACGCCGGAGCCGGCCTCAGGCTGGGGGAGCGCTAGAGGCCGAGCTTGTAGCGGAGACCCACGGTCACCGTGTTGGAGCGATAGTCGCCGTCGAAGCGGCTCACGCCCGCGCCGGCCTTCACGTCGGTGACGGCCAGATAGCGGTAGGCGACCTCGCCGGTCAGGCGATCGTTGAACGGGTGGGCGACGCCGGCCTTGAACTGATAGGCGAAACCGGTGTCGTCATTGCCGCGCGACTTCACCTGGGCGAGCCCGACGCCCGCGCCGACGAAGGGCTGGAACTGCCCGCCGCGATTGAAGTCGTAGTAGCCGTTGACGAAGCCGCCGAGGGCGGAGGTCTTGCCGGGCGTGGCGCCCTTGTTGTCGGCCGAGAGGTAGGCGATTTCGGCTTCGGCGCGGAGGTTGTTCGAGAATTCGCGGCCGGTGGCGGCGCTGACGGCCCAGCCGGTGTCGCCCTTGCGGTCGGGGGCGCCGTCGAGCTTGCTTTCGAAGGACGCGCCGGCATTGCCCTGGACATACCAGTTGGCGTCCTGAGCCGACGCGGCGCCGGCGGTGAACGTGATCGCTGCGGCCACAGCCGCCAGAGTGAGAGACTTCATCTTTTCTCCTTCCCCGGTTTGCCCGGGCTTCAATGAACAGGAGTTGGGAGCGCGCGGCCGCCCGCGCTTCCACGGATGGCGCGGGCTTTCAAAGCTGTGCGGAAAAACACGGCCGACGCGGATATCCCCTCGCCGATGCGCGCCTTATGCTGGTCTCAGCGCGGCGGAACGTCCGGGCAGGTTAATCGGGGGAGGCTCTCATTCAACGTCGCCAGCTTATCGGCGGTCTCGGCGCGTCGGCCGCGTTCGCCGGCGTCGCAGCGCCTTCGGCCCGAGCCGCCCGCCCATCCAATATCATCGTCATCGTCGCCGACGATCTGGGCTACGGCGACCTTGGCGCCTATGGCGCGCGAATGGTGCGCACGCCGAACCTGGATCGCATGGCCCGCGAGGGCATGAAGTTCACCAACGCCTATGCCTCGGCCAACATCTGCACGCCGTCGCGCGCGGGACTGCTGACCGGGCGCTATCCGATCCGGACCGGCCTCGCCTACGACGTCGTGCGGCCGAACGACACCAACGGCCTGCCGCTGGAAGAAGTGACCATTCCCGAGGCGCTCAAGCCCGACTACGCCACGGCGCTGATCGGCAAGTGGCACCTGGGCCATGTTGCGCCCTACTGGCCTCCCACGGTGCAGGGTTTCGACCTGTTCTTCGGCCTGCCGTACAGCCACGACATGAAGCCGATCGCGCTCTACGAGAGCCGCCCCGGCGTCGAACTGACCAAGGAGGATGTGGACTTCCCGCGCCTCACCGAGCGCTTCTTCGCGCGCGGCGCCCGGTTCATCGATGAGAACCGCGAGCGGCCGTTCTTCCTGATGATGGCGCTGACCGCGCCGCATTATCCGCTGCAGCCGCATCCCTCGATGGCGGGCCATTCCGCGGCCGGGGCCTATGGCGACGTGGTCCAGGAGATCGATCGCGGCGTCGGCGGGCTGCTGGGCCAGCTCCGGACCCTGGGCCTGGATCGCGACACCCTGGTGATCGTCACCTCCGACAACGGCCCCTGGTTCGAGGGCTCGTCGGGCCCCTTGCGCGACCGCAAGGGCGGCGCCGGCTGGGAAGGCGGCTATCGCGTTCCGTTCCTGGTCCGCCAGCCGGGCCGCGTGCCGGCCGGCAAGGTCAGCGACGCCCTGACCATGAATATCGACCTCATGCCCACCCTGACCCGCTGGGCCGGCAAGGCGCCGCCGGCCGGGGTGGAGCTGGACGGGCTGGATATAGGTCCGGTGCTGACCAAGGGCGCCGCCTCGCCGCACGACGACCTGATCCTGTTCAACAACGAAGAGGTGGCGGGCCTGCGCACCGCCCGCTGGAAGTACGTGATCCGGACCTATTACCGGGGCTCGGAGATCCCGTTGGACGCGTTCGGCTACGACCTGCTGTTCGACATGAAGGCCGACCCTGGCGAGACCTACGACGTCGCGACGCTGCACCCCGAGGTCGCCGCCGATCTTGCGGCGCGGGTGAAGGCGGCCCAGGCCCGGTTCAAGCCGTTGGCGAAGGGGCCGCGCCGGCCGAAGGCGTAGCCGGTCGCGTTCCGCTTGCGTCGCCGGTGCCGGCGCGGTTCCTTCGGGGCGCGGCGAGTCGGTAGGTCAGGCGGAACTGGGTGGCGGAGAAGCGCAAGACAGCGGTCGGACGCAGCCACGCCGAGCGTCGGCGCGAGGCGGAGACGCGAATCCTGCAAGCCGCGCTCAAGATCATCGCCAAGCGCGGCGTCGACCAGCTCACCCTGGCCGAGGCGGGGGAGGCGGCCGGCTACAGCCGCGCCCTGCCGGCGCACTACTTCGGATCCCGCGACGACCTGCTGGCGGCGGTGGCGGCCCATGTCGTCGAGACCTATCGCCAACGGCTGCGCACCGACGAGCGCCGCGAGGGGCCGCGCGGCCTGGAGGCCCTGCTGGAGGGCGTCGCGTTCTACATCGAGGACAGCCGCAAGAGCCCGACGCGCCTGCGCGGGTTCTACGAGGTGCTGTACGCAGGCCTGCGCCACGCCTCCATCGCCCCGTCGATCGCCAAGCTGAACCA
Organism: Alphaproteobacteria bacterium; assembly: GCA_018821435.1. Classification (GTDB taxonomy): domain Bacteria; phylum Pseudomonadota; class Alphaproteobacteria; order Caulobacterales; family Caulobacteraceae; genus Phenylobacterium. The sequence goes on along the minus strand of JAHJME010000026.1, from coordinate 54,651 downwards.
GGACTCGGCGGGCAGCTTCGCCCGCAACATCCGCGCGGCCCAGGAGCGCGGCGAGGTGCGCGCCGATCTGGATCCGGAGACCGAGGGCGAGATCGTCATCGCCGCCTTGCGGGGCCTGATGACCCAATGGCTGATCGCCCCGGACGCCGTGGACCTGGACAAGACCCGCGACGCCCTGGTGGCGGGCCTGCGCCGCAACTGGGCGAAGGTTTAGCTCAGCGGCCCGTCCACTGGGGTTTGCGCTTCTCGGCGAAGGCTTTCAGGCCCTCCTTGCGGTCCTCGGCGTCCAGCGCCGGCTTGGCCACGGCCATCTGCTCGCGCCACGCCTCCGCCTCGGTCCAGTTCCAGGCCTGGAAGATGATCTCCTTGCTGGCCGCCAGCGCGGTCGGACCGTTGACCAGCAGCGCCTCGGCCCAGGCAGTCGCCGCCGCCAGCGCCTGGCCCTCCTCGACCACCCGGTTCACCAGGCCGGCCTGATGGAAGAACGCGGCGTCCTTGAACTCGCCGGTCAGCGCCATCTCCATCGCCAGGTGGTAGGGGATCCGATAGGGCAGGCGGAACAGCGCGCCGCCGATGGCCACCACGTTGTGACGCACCTCGGGCAGTCCGAACTTGGCGGTCCTGGCGGCCACGATGAGGTCGCAGGACAGGCACAGCTCGAAGCCGCCGCCCACCGCGAAGCCCTCCACCGCCGCGATCAGCGGCTTGCGCGAGGGCCGGGCGAACATGCCGAACCCGCCGCGCGGCGTGCGGGCGGATTCGCCTCGGGCCACCGCCTTGAGGTCCGCGCCGGCCGAGAACGTGCCGCCCGCGCCGGTGATCACGCCGACGAACAGCTCGTCGGTCTGGTCCAGCAGGTCCATGGCCGCATGCATGGCCTCGGCCGTGGCGCGGTCGAAGGCGTTGCGCGCCTCGGGCCGGTTGATGGTGATGACCAGCACGTGGCCGCGCCGCTCAGTGAGGATGCGGTCGCCCGCCGGGGTCTCGGACATGTCGGTTCCTAGAGGGCGAAGGAGAAGCCGCCATTGACCGGGTAGGTCTGGCCGGTGACCCAGGCCGCGGCGTCGGAGGAGAGATAGAGGATCATGTTGGCCACATCGTCCGGTTGGCCCGGCCGGCGGATGACGTAGTTGGACATCATCTTCTTGAACCGCTCCGGGTCGGCCCGCAGGCGGCCCTCGATGGCCGGAGTCACGGTGGCGGCGATGGCGACGCAGTTGGCGGCGATGTTGTGCCGGCCCAGCGAGCGGGCGACGCCGCGCATGAAACCGGCGGCCCCCGCCTTGGCGCCCGAATAGATCTCCAGCCCGCTCTCGCCCATGCGTCCGGCGTCGGAGATGACGGTGACGATGCGACCTCCGCCGCGTTCGATCATCCCCGGCACGACCGCCGAGGTGCAGTTGATCACCCCGTAGAAGTTCACCCGGATGTACTGGTCCCAGACCTCCGGCCCGGTCTCCCAGAACGGGGCGCGGGCGTCGCGGGTGGGCGCCGCGCCGGCGTTGCCGGCGTTGTTGACCAGGATGTCCACCGGGCCGAGCTCGGCTTCGGTGCGTGCGAGCATGGCCTTCACCGAGGCGAGGTCGGTGACATCGGCCTGGATGGCCAGGGCCTTGCCGCCCGCCGCGCGGATCTCCTCGGCCACCGCCTCGGCCCGGTCCAGGTGGAAGTCGTTAACCACCACCGCGCCGGCGTTGTGGTCGGCGAAGTGCAGCGCGGCCTGGCGACCCACGCCCTGGCCCGCCCCGGTGATGATGGCCACCTTGCCCTTCAGATCGAGGATATCGGTCATATGCGTCGGTCCCGCCCTTTCCAGTACGGCGCGCGCAACTCGGTCTTCAGGACCTTGCCCATCAGGTTGCGCGGCAGTTCGTCGATGATGTGGATGGCCTTCGGCCGCTTGTACGAAGCCAGCCGGTCGTGGATCGCCGCGGCGATCTCGTCGGGCTGGGCCGTGGCGCCCGGGCGCATCTCCAAGAAGGCGATCGGCGTCTCGCCGAAGTCGTCGTCCGGCACGCCGACGACCGCGGCGGCCAGCACCTGCGGATGGTCGGCCAGCACCGCCTCGATCTCGGCCGGATAGATGTTCACCCCGCCCGAGACGATCATGTCCTTGGAGCGGTCGGTCAGGTAGAGGTGCCCATCGGCCTCCAGCCGACCGACATCCCCCACCTTGAAAAAGCCGTCCGCGTCGCAGGTGTCGGGCCCCAGGGCGGGGGCGTTGAGGTAGCCGTGGATGGTGGTGGGCGTCTTCACCCAGATCTCACCCTCCGCGCCGGGCGCCAGATCATGCCCGTCCGCGTCGCGGATGCGGATGTCCACGTCCTTCAGCGCCATGCCGCTGGAGCCCGGCTTGGTGAGTTGGTCGGCGGGCGCCAGGCCGGTGATCATCCCGGTCTCGGTCGTGCCGTAGCCCTCGCTGAGCTTGCCCTCGCCGAAATGGCCGACCACCCACTGCTTCAGCGCGAAGGGGACCGGCGCGGCGCCCATGCTGAGCGACCGGATCGAGCTGACGTCGTAGCGGGCCAGCACCGGGGCGGGCAGGACGGAGATCCGCTGGCACATGGTGGGAACGGCGGCCCAGTGATTGATCCTGTGCCGTTCGATCAGCGCCAGGACCTGCGCGGCGTCGAAGCGGCGCATCAACACGCTGAGCCGTCCGGTTGTGCGCCCCGTCCAGACCTGGTTCGGCCCGGCGCCGTGGTGCATCGGCATGGTGATCAGCATCGCGCCCGGGCCGCCGACCGCGTCCGGCGTTGGCGGCGGCGGGCGTTCGGGCATCACCACGCCCTTGGGCCGCCCCGTGGTGCCTGAGGTGTAGACGACCAGCGCGGGGTCGTTCCGGGCGAAGCGCTCGGGCGCCTCGTCGTCGAACAGCATGCAGAAGGGGATCACGCCGTCCGGCGCGCCCTCGATGCCGGCCACGAAGCTCAGACCCAGGCGATTGGCGGCGGCCAGCACCGGCCGGGGATCGGGGTCGTCCACGATCAGGGCCTTGGCCCCGCTGTTCTCCAGGATGAAGGCCATCTCGTCGGCGGTGAACCGCCAGTTGGCGACCAGCAGCCGCGCGCCCAGCTTGCCCACGGCGGCGCTGATGATCGGCCATTCCAGGCGGATCTGCGTGCGCACGCCGACGATGTCGCCCGGCCCGACGCCACGCTCGGCCAGGCCCTGGGCCAGGCGGTCGGCCGCCGCGTTCCAGTCGCCGAAGGTCAGGGTGCGTTCGCCGTCGACCACGGCGATGTCGTGGGGCCTTAGCCCCGCCCAGTATTCGACGCTTCCGATCGCCGCCGCCACGTGATTCCCGCCTCCCCGATGGCCCGCCTGTCGCCGCGGCCTTGCCCTTCAGATGGGGTTATGTTTGTTGTGTCGTCAACAAATAGATTCTCGATTGTCGGGACGAGGAGGGCACGTGGACGGACCCCAGTTGCTGAAGCCGGCGCTGTACGCGCAGGGCGATGACGGCGTGGCCTGGCTGAACGGCGGCGCCTGCGCCTGTGGCCATGTCTTCTTCCCGCTGCAGGATTTCGGCTGCGAGATGTGCGGGGGCTTCGGCGTGGATCTGACGCCGCAGCGCCTCAAGGGGCTCGGGCGGATCGTCGCCTCGGCCACGGTCCATCTGCATGCTGGCAAGGGCCGGGAGGCCCCGTTCGACGTCGGCGTCGTCAAGCTGGACGACGGCCCGGTGGTGCGGACGCTGCTCACCAGCGTCGGCGACGCCCCGGCGCCGGGCCAGGCCGTGCGGGCTGTGCTGGTCGAGGTGGATGGCAAGGAACCGGGCCAGCGCGTCCGCGACCTGCGTTTCGAGGTGCAGGCATGAAGACTCTCTCCGATCTGCGGCCGGTCTATGTGGTCGGCGTGGGCTGGCATCCCTACCGCTACGCTACCGAGGAGCCCTACGTGACCCTGGGCCTGACGGCGGTGCGCCAGGCGCTGGCCGACGCCGGGGTCGAATGGCCGTCCATGGACGCGGCCTTCGTCGGCACGGCGCTGCTGGGCATGGCGTCGGGGCGGCCGATGCTGCGCCACCTGGGCGCCACGGGCCTGCCGCTGGTGCATGTCGAAAACGCCTCGGCGTCGGGCTCGGCGGCGTTCCGGGCGGCGTGTCTCGAGGTGGCCTGCGGCCTGGCCGACACCGCGTTGGCCCTGGGGATCGACAAGGCGATCCCTCGCCCCCGCACCAGTTCCGGCCTGGGCGGATTGGCGGAGGACGCGTTCGTCGCCTTCACCCACTTCGCCCTGCTGACCAACGAATACGCGGCCCGCAACGGCGTCGCGCCGGAGGACGTGGCGCTGGTGGCGGTCAAGAACCACGGCAACGGGGCGCTCAACCCCAACGCCCAGCGACAGAAGGCCCGCACCCTGGACGAGGTGCTGGGCGGCAAGCCGATCTCCGGCACGCTGACCTCGCTCCAGTGCTGCCCGGTGGGCGAGGGGGCCGCATCGGTGATCGTCTGTTCCGAGGACGCCATCCAGCGGCTGGGGATCGACCCGGGCCGCGCGATCCGGGTCACCGCCTCGGCCGTCGGCAGCGAAACCCCGGGGGCGGGCAACGACGCCGATGCGGCGCTGACCCGCACGGTCATCGGCCGCGCCCTGGCCCAGGCGCAGCGCAAGGGAACCGAGCTGGACGTGCTGGAAGTGCACGACGCCTTCACGATCGAGGAACTGCTCTACGCCGAGGCCGCCGGCCTGTGCGGCGAGGGCCAGGCGATCCATCTGCTGAAGGAGGGTGCGTTCCACCTGGGCGGCCAGTGCGCGATCAGCCCCTCCGGCGGCCTGATCGCCATGGGCCACCCGATCGGCCCCACCGGCGTCGGCCAGGTGGGCGAGGTGGTGACCCAGCTTCGCGGCGAGGCCGGAGCGCGGCAGCACAAGGGCGCCCGGATCGGCATGGCCCACATGGTCGGCCTGGGTTCGGTCGCCTATGCCCATGTGCTGGAGCGGCCCTGATCGCGACAGTCGTGGGCGTCGGATTCCGGGTGAAAGCACTTGGCTAACGCGCGATCTTTCGCCATGCCGCAAGCAACAAGCGCTCGCGCGGCGTGCGAGCGAAAGCGGGAGCGAAAGCCTTGGCGCCTTCTGGGCCGTCGGAGACACCGGGGGAAGATGGCCCGCTGATCCGCGCGTTCTTCGAGAAGCGCGAGAGCCTGCTGCTGTTCCTGGCCGCCCGGACCCGGTGCATGGCGACGGCCGAGGACCTGATCCAGGACCTCTACCTCAAGATCGCCGCACTGGACGGCGGGACGGACGTGCGGGCGCCGTCGGCGCTGCTCTACCGCATGGCCGCGAACATCCTGGTCGACCATGTGCGCAGCAGCCAGCGGTCGTCGCGGCGCAACAGCGACTGGCGGCAGGAGACCCGCACCGTCATGGGCGGCGAGGACGTGGTCGACGAACCTGCCGCCGACGAGGTGCTGGCGGCCAAGCAGCGCGTGCGCCTGCTGGCCGACGCCGTGGCCGAGCTGCCGCTGCAGATGCGCCGCGCGTTCCGGCTTCACAAGCTGGAAGGGCTCAGCCAGGCGCAGACCGCCCAGGCGATGGGGGTCTCGGTCAAGATGATCGAGCAGCACATCCAGGCCGCCATCCGGAACCTCTCGCAGAGGCTGCGGTCATGATCGGCCGGGAATTTTCAGCCGCACCTAGGGATGACGCCGGGCGGCGCCGTCTCATGTGCTGTCCAGCGCGGTCCGCGCGGATCGGGCAGGCGAACCGATGACCAGCATGGTGACGAACAACGAGCAGGTGATGGCTGACGCCAGCGCTTGGCTCGCGCGCCTGCAACGCGCCGAGGTCACGGAAGGCGACGGCCTGGCGTTCGACGCCTGGCTCGCCGCCGCGCCGGCCCACGGGGTCGCCTACAAGCGCGCGCTGGCCGTCTGGCAGGAATTCGAGAGCTGCGCCGACGAGGTGCTGGCCGAACTGGCCGCCGATGCGGCGCGTCCGCCGGCCAGGTCCGGAACGCGGCGCTGGGTGATCGGCGCGGGCGGGTCCGCCATCGCGGCGGGCCTGGCGGTCGCGATCCTGCCCGGCCTCCTGGCGCAGCCCGCCACACAGACCTACGCCACCGGCAAGGGCGAGCACCGCAAGATCGCCCTGGCCGACGGTTCGGTCGTCGATCTCAACGCCGAGACGCGCCTGACGGTGCGGTTCACGCGCGCCGAGCGTCAGGTCGTGCTGGCCGATGGCCAGGCGATCTTCGACGTCGCGCATAACAAGGACCGGCCGTTCACCGTCGCGGCGGCCGATCGGATCGTCCGCGTCGTCGGCACCCAGTTCGACGTCCGCAACCGGCAGGGGGACCTGACGGTCACCGTGGCCGCCGGCAAGGTGCAGGTGCGCCCGGCCTCGGCCTCGGCGTCCGGCCACGCCTTCCTGCTGACTCCCGGCCAGCGGCTGGAGATAGGCCGCACGGGCGTGGAGAGCCTGGCGGCGGTGGATCCCGAGGAGGCCATGGGCTGGCGCTCGGGCCGTCTGGTCTATCGCGCCGAACCGCTGGCCAACGTGGTCGCCGACCTGAACCGCCAGTTCGTGCAGCAGATCGAGATCTCGGATCCCGAGTTGGCCAAGACGCCGATCACCGGCTTTATCGTTCTGGATGAACAGTCCGCCGTCATGGCTCGCCTGAGCTTGATGCTGCCGGTAAGATCGATACCTTCGGATCGGGGGCTGCTGCTTCTTCGGAAGTAGAGTCGACGGCTAAGGGGCGGAGCGAACTATCTTCGGGCGTCGCGAATGGGTGGCCGCCGTCGCGTGCGGCGTGGCGGCGTTTGGGGTTGGCGGTTCCGCCGAGGCCGCGTCCGGGCGCATCCGATTCCACGTCGAGCCTCAACCCTATGCCGAGGCGCTGCTGGACGTCGCGCAGCAGGCCAACGTCACCCTGATCGGCGCGGGCGCCTGCAAAGGCTATTCCAGAAACCGCCTGGTGGCTGAGCTGACCCTGGAACAGGCGCTGAGCACGCTGTTGGCCGATGCGCCCTGCAGCTGGCGGGTGATCGCGCCGGGCGCGGTCGAAATCTCGCCGATTCGCCAGGCCGAGGCGCCCAGGCTCCAGCCGCCGGTGACGGTGACGGAACTGCTGGTCACCGCGACCAAGCGGGTCCGCAATGCGCGGGAGCTGGCCGTGGCGGTGACGGCGATCCCGCGCGGCAGCGTCGAGGCGACGGGGGCCACCGACGCCGGGGAGGCGGCCAGCCAGTTCGCGGGGGTCCAGGCGACCAACCTCGGGCCTGGCCGCAACAAGCTGCTGCTGCGGGGCCTGTCGGACGGCGCCTACTCCGGCCGGACCCGGTCCACGGTCGCCACCTACCTCGACGACATTCCGGTCAACTACAACGCGCCCGACCCGGACCTGCGGCTGGTCGACGTGGAGCGGGTGGAGGTGGCGCGGGGGCCGCAGGGCGCCCTCTTCGGCGCGGGCTCCATGAGCGGCGTCTACCGGATCGTCAGCCGCAAGCCGGACCTGGAGGAGTTCTCGGCCGAGATCCGCGCGTCGGGCTCGCTGACCAAGGGCGGCGATCCCAGCGGGGCCATCGAGGGGCACGTCAACTATCCGCTGCTGCCGTATCAACTAGGCTTCCGACTGTCGGCCTATGAGGAAATCCAGGGCGGCTACCTGGACGACATCCTGCAGAACCGCAGCAATGTCGATCGCACCGAGCGGCGCGGCGCGCGGCTGATCGCCACCTACGAGCCGACCGACGCCTGGTCGGTCAACCTGACCCTGGCGGGCCAGCATCTGCGCTCGGACGATACCCACTACACGGCGCCCGGCCTGGGCCTGAAGCGCGCCGTGCGGACCGCCGAGCCGCACGTGAACGACATCGAACTGGCGACGGCGACCGTGAAGCGCGAGTGGGGCTGGGCCGACCTGACCTCGGCCACCGGCTTCGTCCGGCACCGCTACGGCAGCGTCTACGATTCCACCGAGAAGCGGCTGCTCTACAGCGCGTTCGCGGACAAGGCGGTCTATGCGGAGCGGACGCGGACCAACCTGATCGTCCAGGACCTGTTCCTGACGTCGCGCGGCGCCGGGCCGGTCGAGTGGCTGGCGGGGTTATACGGCTCGTACACGCGCGTGGAGAACGTGACCGAGTTCCTGGCGCAATTGCCGTTCGCCGCGCCTTTGGTCCACGTCTACGGCGACGACCGCCGGGACAATGTGCGCGAGGCCGCCGCCTACGGCGAGGCGTCGTACCAGTTCGCGCCCGGCTGGACCGTGGCGATCGGCGGCCGGGTCTTCACGATCGACACCCGGACCAAGTCCGACGTGGTGTCGGAGGATTTCGCGCCGCGGAGCCTGGACCGGACCACCACCTTCAGCGGCTTCTCGCCCAAGCTTTCGGTGCAGTGGAAGTTCGCCGACGGCGACCTTGCCTACGCCGTCGTCTCGGAAGGCTACCGCTCCGGCGGGGTGAACTCGGGCGGGGCGATCCAGCTGTCGCCGGTGCGCGAGACGTTTTCGCCGGACCGGCTGGTGAACTACGAGGCGGGCCTGAAACTGACGGCGATGTCGAACCGGCTGTCGCTGAACTCGGCGGTCTTCTACGCGATCTGGGACGACATCCAGACCGACCAGTTTCGCACCTCCGGCATCGCCTACACCACCAACGCCGGCGACGCCCGCGTGCTGGGGCTGGAGAGCGAGTTGACCTACCGCGCCGCGAACGGCCTGTCGGCCCAGGTCAACGGCCGGCTCTCGGAGACCAAGACCTCGGGGGCCAATCCCGACTTCAGGCGGCAACTCGTGAACGGCCTGCCGGGCGCGCCCGCGGTCTCGGGCGGCGCCCTGCTGAGCTACCAGCGCGACCTGCCCGGCGACTGGACGCTGCGGCTGGTCGGCCAGGCCACCTACGTCGGCAAGTCGCGGGTCACCTTCGACGCCGCCGCGCCCAAGATGGGGGGCTACGCCCGCACCCGGCTGTCGGCCGAAGTCATTGGCCAAGCGGGCGGATTCCCGGTCGGGGTGCAGGTCTATGTGATCAATCCGCTGGACTCGTTCAGCGACACCTTCGCCTTCGGCAACCCGTTCAGCATGGGCCGGGGGCGGCAGATCACCCCGCAGCGGCCGGTCACCGTCGGGATGACCCTTTCGGCCGCGATGTAATTTTTCGCGGACGACCTAGGGGAGCCCACGGCCTGTGACGTCTCCACCGCGACCTCCGACTTTCTGGAGAAAGTTCTGGTCGAAAAACGCGCCGCTGACCCGGCGCGGCAAGTCAGTTTCGGCGCGCGTTCCGAGCCCACGGTCGCGCTGAGGATGACTAAAGCGCGGCCCTGGCGGGAGAGCGTCCAGGGCCGCGTCTCTCCCTATTCGCCCCTGCGTCACCTTGCGATTTGGCCGGAAAGGCCGAGGGTGCTAAGCTCTACCGGTTGTCGCGGCCAGCTCGGGCCGCGCGCGGCGCGCACCGGTTCTCCAGTTCCCGGGACACGCACAAGACCTACCGCCCCGGCCTGAGGACGTCACACCTCGGTCGGGGCTTCTTGTATCCGGCCTCGGTCAGGCCAGAACCCGGGCCAGAAATTCACCGCCCAACCGCAAACCGGCCTCGTCGATGCTGTGCCCCAGGCCGCGCGACGCGTGGGTGGTCACCTCGAAGCCCAGCGGCCCCAACGCCGCCTCGGCCTGGCCCATGGCCGCGAACGGCACCATCGGGTCGGCGTCACCGTGGACCAGCAGGATCGGCGGCTTGGACCGCGCCTGGGCGGCCAGGGCGTCGGGGTCGGCCAGCATGCCGGAATAGCCGACGATCCCGGCCAGACGCGCGCGGCGGGGGCCGACGTGCAGCGCGACCATGGTCCCCTGGCTGAAGCCGACCAGGGCCAGCCTATCTTCGGTCAGGCCGTAGGCGGCGAGCTGGGCGTCGATGAAGGCGTTCAGCGTCGCGGCCGGCTCGCGCACCCCGGCGGCGCGCGCCTCAGGGCTGAAGCTGGTCAGCGGCCACCACTGCCGCCCGCCGGGCGCGCCGGGGCAAGGCTGCGGGGCGTCAGGCGACAGGAAGACGGTGTTCGGCAGGGCGTCGCGCCAATAGGGGACCAGCCCGATCAGGTCGTCCCCGTTCGAGCCGTACCCGTGCAGCAGGATCACCATCGAGGTGGGCTTGGCCCCCGACGCGGGCGGGACGAGGGGGCCGTTGAGCATTGCGGTTTCCATCCCGCCCGACGTGGCCGAGGGATCGCCGCGCGGTCAAGCCGCGGATGAGGGTCGGCGTGCGTTTTCTCCCCGCCCGGAGGGAAGGCGGGGTTCTCGATCAGCCGGTCGGCCGCGGAAACGGCCGGCTGACGAACCGCGATCCGGCCTCGCCGAACCGCCAGGGGACCTCGGCGGCCTTGGTGATGCCGATGCGTGGGCCGACGACCAGACCGGCGCGGGGGCCGGCCTGGAGCTGGAAGGGCGGCCGATCCAGGGCCAGGCCGTTGTGGGCGTGGGTGACCGCCAACGCCTGGCAGAGCTTGCCGGGTCCCGAGCAGAGGCTACGCGCGTCCATCAGGCCGCGCCGCTCCGTCATGACGTCGAGCCGTGCGGTCGGCTCGATCGCGCGGATCAGCACCGCGCCGCCCGGCGCCTCGTCCCAGCAGACGAAGTTCAGGCACCAGTGAATGCCGTAGGATCGGTAGACGTAGACGTGGCCCTGCGGGCCGAACATCACCTCGGTGCGCGGGGTGCGACCCGCGTAGCTGTGCGAGGCGGGGTCCTCGTGGTGGTAGGCCTCGGTCTCGACGATCCGGCCGCCCACGCCATCGACGAAGACCGACCAACCGATCAGGTCGGCCGCCACCGACGCCGGATGGCGGGCCCAGAAGCCTTGACGCGTGGTGTTCGAAGGTTCGGAATGTTGGCCAACAATCGAGCTCATCTTGGGAGGATGCGCCATGGCTTACGTCGAAGGCCAGACCGTGCATGACGCGGACAGCCACATCATGGAGCTGCCGGGCACGATCAATCGGTACCTGGACCCGAAGTTCCGCGACGCGTTCGTGGACAAGACGGGGCGCAAGGACGTCCTGCCGGAGTGGTTCGCCAAGGCGGCCGAGAAGGCCAAGGATCCGGAATTCCTGGCTGGCGCCGAGGCCAACATCCTGCTGCGGAAGAACTACGAGGCCCTGGGCGCCTTCGAGGCCGACGACCGGCCCAAGACCCTGGATTATCTGGGCTTCACCTCGCAGCTGGTGTTCACGACCGCCTGCCTGTCGAACTTCGGGCTGGAGCAGATGGGCGAGGTCGAGCTGGCCGTCGAGGCCGCCCGCGCCCACAACCGGATGATGACCGAGTTCTGTTCGGTGGATCGCCGCCTGCTGGCCACCGGCTATGTGCCGCTGATCGATCGGAAGCGGGCGCCGAAAATCGCCAGGGAAGCCATCGCCATGGGGGCAAAGGGGCTGGTCGTGCCGTCGCGCCACCCGCCCGGCTTCTCGCCCAGCCACCGCGAACTGGACCCGCTGTGGGCCGTGGCGCAAGAGGCGGGCATCCCGATCCTTTTCCATGTCGGCGGCGAGGAGAAGATGCACAAGGACTACCTGGAGAACGGGCTGCCCTTCGTGAAGGACTTCCACGGCGGCGATGAGAACTTCACCTCGCTGACCTTCATGGCGATCCCGCTGTCTGTCTGGCAGACCCTGTCGGCCCTGGTGATCGACGGCGTGTTCGACCGCTTCCCGAAGCTGAAGTTCGGGGCCATCGAGCTGGGGGCGTCCTGGCTGCCCAGCCTGATGAAGTTCCTGGACTCGGGCTGCGCGGCCTTCGGGCGCGAGGAGCGCCTGCAGACCCTGTCCGGCACGCCCAGCGAGATCCTGCGCCGCCAGCTTCGCGTCACGCCCTATCCGCACGAGGACGTGGCCTGGATCATGGAGAATTCCGGCCGTGAAATGGTGCTGTTCTCGTCCGACTTCCCGCACATCGAAGGCGGCCGCAATCCGCTGAAGCGGTTCAACGACAACCTGGCAGGCGTGGACGCGGCGGCGAAGCGCGCCTTCTACCGCGACAACTTCATCGACCTGATGGGCCGCGGCCTGGACCCGGCGCTCCACGATCTGCCGTCGCTTGCCGCGGCTTAGCTAGGCGACGCGCGAGATCTCGATCGGGGCGGCGTTGACGGCGCGGACCACGGCGCCCAGCAGGTCCTGGAGCTGGATCGGCTTGGCGGCATGCTCGGTGAAGCCCTGGTCCAAGTAGCGCTGGCGGCCGCCCGAGGTGACGTCGGCGGTCAGCGCGATCACCGGGATCGCCTGGTTGGGGCCGGGCGCGGCGCGCAGGGTCTCCAGCACGTCCAGGCCGGTCAGGCCGGGCATCTGGATATCCGTCAGCACCAGGTCGAAGGTCTCGTCGCCCAGTGCGCGGAGCGCCTCGGCGCCGCTGGAGGCCTTGGAGACCGTGTGGCCCAGGCTGGTCAGGAGCTGGTCCAGCACCAGCAGGTTCACCGCGTTGTCGTCGACGGCCAGGACACGCAGCATCTCGACGGCCATCGGCTGGACCTCGTTCTCGTCGGCCTCGGCGGCGCCGATGGCGTCCTGCACCACGTCCAGGGGGATCTCTACGTGGAAGGTCGAGCCTTGGCCCAACTCGCTTTCGACCCAGACCCGGCCGCCCATCAGTTCGGCCAGTTGCTTGACGATGGCCAAGCCCAGGCCGGTGCCGCCGAACCGGCGTGTCTCGGACTCGTCGGCCTGGGAGAAGCGGTCGAAGAGGTGGGGGAGGTGGTGGGCCGCGATGCCGGGGCCGGTGTCGCGGACGGCCAGGTGGAGCTGGACGGTCTCGTCGTCCCAGGACGCGGCCTCGGCCACGATATGGACCGCGCCGACGTCGGTGAACTTCAGCGCATTGCCGATCAGGTTGAACATCACCTGGCGCAGGCGCAGCGCGTCCACGAACACGGCCTGAGGGACATCGGGACCCAGTTCGAGGTCCAGGATCACGCCGCGCTCCTCGGCGCGGGCGGCCCAGAAACTCACCAGCCGGTGGAGGAAGTCGTGCAGATCCTCGGCGGCGGTGACCATCTCCAGCTTGCCGGCGTCGATCTTGGAGACGTCGAGGATGTCGTTGAGGATCGACAGCAGGTACTCGCCGCTGTCGATCAGTACGTCGAGGCGGCCGGCCTGCACCGGATTGGTCTCGTCGCGTTTCATCAGCTGGGCCATGCCGAGGACGCCGTTCATCGGCGTGCGGATCTCATGGCTCATGGTGGCCAGGAAGTTCGATTTGGCGCGGTTGGCCTGGCGGGCGGTCTCGCGGGCGCTGTCGGCGGCGGTGCGCTCGGCCACGGCTGTGTCCCGCGCAATGGCCAGGTCCTCGGCCAGGGCGATGTGGGCCGAGAAGGCGGCGTGCCACGTGGATATGGCGCGGTTGGTGCTCTCGGAGATCGTCACCAGCAGCACGCCCAGCACCGCCAGGGCGAGCAGCAGGCCGGCGGCCGGGGCCGGACTGAACATCGCCAGGACGAAGCCCACGAACTGCAGATACACCGGCGCGGCCAAGCTCCAGAACACCGCGCGCGACAGGGCGCCAGCGCCCATGGCGACCATCAGCAAGGTGACCAGCTGGATGCCGTAAAAGATGTACTCGGGCAGGCCGCCGACCGCGGCCATCGCCAGGGTGGGCGCGGTGTAGATGGTGACGCGCGCCACGCAGAGGGCGGCCAGCCGGCGAAAGCCCTTGGCCTCGTCCGCGCCTTCGCTGGTGTCCAGCCAGCGCTGGACCAGCCGCTGTTGAACCGTGTCGATCAGCGATGCGCCGACGAACAGGCTAGCGGCCAGCAGCGGATGGCCCAGGATGAGCATGCCGCCGGCGGTGATGGCGTTGAAGGCGTAGTGGATGGCGACCGGCAGGCGCAGGCCGCCCACCGTCAGCTGATAGGCGGTGAGCCTCGCGTCCACGACCGCGGCGGCCGCGGTCATCATGCTGGCCTTCGTGGCCCGGAACATACGCCTTCCCCTTTGCGTGGACGGTAGGGCGCCAAAGGTAAACCTTCGGAGAACATGGTGCGTTCAACTTTCGGTCGTGGGCCTTCGCGCAGTTCGCGAATCCACGCCCGGACTTGCGCCGGGCGACGACGCGGGGAAGATCGGCGTCATGAAGTCCTGCGGAACCTGCGGCATGTGCTGCAAGCTGATGGCCATCCCGGCGCTGGAGAAGCCGGCCGCGAGCTGGTGCCCGAAGTACGTGATGAAGACGGGCTGCGGCGACTACGAGGGCCGGCCGCAGGCGTGCCGCGCGTTCGAGTGCCTTTACCTGACCGCCGAGGGCCTGAGCGACGCCTGGCGCCCGGACAAGGCGAAGTTCATGATCTGGACGGGCCGCGAGCAAGGTCGTCTCATAATCGATGTCGACCCGTCGGCGCCGATGGCGTGGCGGCAGCAGCCCTACTACGCGCAGATCAAGGCATGGTCCGACCGGCGCCAGCCCCAGCCCTTCGAGGTCGCGGTGCGCGTGAACGGCAAGCTCACGATCGTCTTCCCGGAGGCGGATATCGACCTGGGCGCCGAGCAGGCCCTGCCCATCGAGTCGGGCTACGACACAGCCAACCGTCCGTTCGCCCGCTACGTCCGGACCTAGCCGGCCAGGGCGGCGGCGGGGGTGGCTTCGAGGTCTTCCGCGCCGCCGTCGGCGATGGCGTCGGCCATGCCCGGAGTGAGCGCCAGGACCTGGCTGGCGTAGACGCGGGCTAGGGCGCCCTTGCTGACCATCCAGGGATCGTCCGATCCCGCCGCGGCCAGGGCCTGGCGGCCCAGGATCCAGCCGCCGACCACGTCGCCGGCCAGCTTCAGGAAGGGCGTGGCGACGGTGAAGGCGTTGGGGTTGTCGCCGGCGAGCAGGGTGTCGGTGGCGCGTTCCAGCGCCGCGATCCCGGCGGCCAGCCGGCGGCCGACGGGCGCCAGGCCGGGGCTTTCGGTCAGCACGTCGGCGGTCAGCGCCATCTCGCGGCACAGCGCTTTGAGCGTCGCGCCGCCGTTCATCCGCACCTTGCGGCCGACCAGGTCCAAGGCCTGGATGGCGTTGGTGCCTTCGTAGATCGGGGCGATGCGGGCGTCGCGGTAGTGCTGGGCGGCGCCGGTTTCCTCGATGAAGCCCATGCCGCCGTGAAGTTGGACGCCCAGAGACGCCACCTCGACGCCGACGTCGGTGGACCAGGCCTTGGCGATGGGGGTCAGTAGTTCCTGGCGCGCCTTGGCGGCGGCGCGTTCGTCCGCGCTCGCGGCATGGTGCGCGATGTCGGCCAGGACGCCCGTGGTCAGGCAGATGCCGCGGGCGGCCTCGATCTTGGCCTTCATCAGCATCAGGGTGCGGCGCACGTCGGGGTGGCCGTAGATCGCGCCGTTGGCCTCCCAGGCGGTGCGGCCCTGCTTGCGCTCCTGGCTGAATTCCAGCGCCTGTTGGAAAGCGCGCTCGGCGATGCCGACGCCCTGAACGCCGACCTGCAGGCGCGCGGCGTTCATCATCACGAACATATGGGCCAGGCCCTGGCCCAGCTCGCCGACGAGTTCGGCCCGGGCGCCCTCGTACAGCATGACGCAGGTGGGCGAGGCGTGGATGCCCAGCTTGTGCTCGATGGAGCCGGGGCGGAAGTCGTTGCGGCCGCCCAGCGTGCCGTCGTCCTTCACCTCGAACTTATTGGCGAGGAACAGGCTGATGCCCTTCACGCCGGGCGGCGCGTCGGGGGTGCGGGCCAGCACGAGGTGGCAGATGTTGTCGGCCGCGTCGTGGTCGCCCCAGGTGATGAAGATCTTCTGGCCGGTGATCCGGTAGCCGCCGTTTCCGTCCGGGTCGGCGCGGGTGGTCAGCGCAGCAAGGTCCGAGCCGGCCTGCGGCTCGGTCAGCACCATGGCGCCGGTCCATTCGCCACTGACCATCTTCGGCAGGATCAGGCGCTTCTGCTTCTCGGTGCCGTGCAGGGCCAGGGCCTCGATGGCGCCCTGGGTCAGCATGGGGCAGAGGCCGAAGGCCATGTTGGCGGCGTGGACCATCTCGAAGACGGCCAGCTCCATGGCCTTGGACAGGCCCTGGCCGCCGTGGTCGGGGTCGGCGCTGAGCGAGTTCCAGCCCTGCTCGACGAAGTGCTTGTAGGCGTCGGCGAAGCCGGGGGCGGCGGTGACCTTGCCGTTCTCGTAGCGCGCGCCTTCCAGGTCGCCCTTGCGGTTCAGTGGGGCCAGCTCGTTGTCGGCGAACGCGGCGGCGGCCTCCAGCACGGCCTGGACCGTATCGTCGTCGAGGTCGGGAAAGGCCCGCGCGAGCAGCTCGGGATGGCCGACCGTCTTCAGGGCGAAGGCCAGGTCTCGGACGGGGGCGCGGAAGGACATGCGGACCTCTCTCGAAAAGCTGGGCCGGTTCTAGAGGCGCGAGGCCGATGCGCAAGAATCTTCGGATCGCGCGGGGGGTTTGTACGTATGATCCGACGTGGCCTTGGGAGTGTTCCGCCTGTCGCGCCGTCTCCTGATCGCCCTTGCGCTCGCCATCTGCCCCGCCGTCTGTCTCGCCGCCGGGCCGGGACGGGATCCCGCCAGGGCGCCGGCGGGGCTCTATGCGCTGGACCCGCGCCGGGCCACGCTGGCCTTGCGCGTGCCCTACCTCGGCGGAGTGTCCGCCAGCACGGTGCGGTTCGCGCGCCTGACCGGCAGCTTCGCGTACGACCCGGAGACCTGGCGCGCCACGCGGGTGAGCATCATCGTCGATCCTGCGTCCGCCGCCTCGCAGGACGGCGCCATGGGCCGGCGTGTCGCGAGCGCGCTGGAGCCGGCGAAATACCCGGCGATCCAGTTCAACTCGACCAGCCTGGAGAGCGACGCCGACGGGCGCGGCCAGCTGAAGGGCGCGCTGACCCTGCACGGAGTCACCCGGCCGGTGACCCTGGACATCGTCTTCAAGGGCGTGGGACCGGAGACTCGGCTGGGCTTTTCGGGGCGCGGCCGGGTGAAGCGCTCGGAATTTGGCGTCACCGCGGCTAGACCGTTCGTGGGCGACATGCTGGACCTCGCCTTCGAGGTCGAATTCGCAAGGAAGTGACGGGCACGCGTGGACGGCAAGGCGGAGGTGGCCGCGGCGGCCGAGGCGCTGCGCGCCGGCGGGCTGGTGCTGATGCCCACCGAGACGGTTTATGGACTGGCGGCCGATGCGGGCAATGCGCGGGCGGTGGCGGCGGTCTACGAGGCCAAGGGCCGGCCCAGCTTCAATCCGCTGATCGCCCATGTGTCCGACCTGGCCATGGCCCGTCGGATCGTGCGGTTCGACGCGCGGGCCGAGGCGCTGGCGGCGCGGTTCTGGCCCGGGCCGTTGACCCTGGTGTTGCCGGTGGCCGACGACGAGGCGGTCTGCGATCTGGCTCGGGCCGGGCTGGACAGCGTGGCGGTGCGCGCGCCGGCCCACCCGCTGGCGCAGGCGTTGATCGCGCGGTTCGGCGGGCCGGTGGTGGCGCCCTCGGCCAACCGTTCGGGGCGACCTAGCCCGACGACGTTCGCCGACGCGGTCGAGGAGACGGGCCCGGCGACCCTGGCGGCGCTGGACGGCGGCCCGTGTAAGATCGGCCTGGAATCGACCGTGGTGGCGCTGCTGGACGCGCCGCGACTGCTGCGGCCGGGATCGGTGACGCGGGCGGAGATCGAGGCGGTGATCGGGCCGCTGGCCGACGCCGAGGACGACGCCAAACGCTCGCCGGGTCGTCTGGCGCGGCACTATGCGCCCAATGCGCCGGTGCGGCTGGAGGTGACTGAGCCCCGGCCGGGCGAGGCCTGGCTCGCTTTCGGTCCCGGCGGCTCAGGCCCCTGGAACCTCAGCCCGTCGGGAGACTTGCGCGAGGCCGCCGCCAATCTCTTTGCCTATTTGCGCGGGGCGGACCGCACGAGCCCCAGCGGCATCGCCGTCGCGCCGATCCCGCATGAGGGCCTGGGCGAGGCCATCAACGACCGGCTGAAGCGCGCGGCGGGCTTTGTCGGTTAGGCCGGCGGGACTAGATTAGGGCCATGACCGCGCCCGTCCCCGCCGATGTGATCTCTCGCCTCAAGGCCGTTCTCGGCGCCGGCGGCTGGAGCGAGGATCCCGAGCGGATCGCGCCGAAGCTTATCGAATGGCGTGACCGCTGGGTGGGACAGACTGCGTTCCTGGCCCTGCCGAGGACCACCGCCGACGTGGCCGCCGTGGTGGGGATCTGTTTCGAGGCCGGGCAGCCGATCACCACGCAGGGCGGGAATACCGGCCTGGTCGGCGGTCAGATTCCGCAGGGCGAGATACTGCTGTCCACCGAGCGCATGAAGGGCATCCGCGAGGTCGACGGGTTCGACGATGCGCTCACCGCCGAAGCGGGCGTGACCCTGGCCGAGGTCCATGCCGCGGCGGCGGAGGTTCGGCGGCGGTTCCCCCTGGGGCTGGCGTCGGAGGGGTCGGCCACGGTGGGCGGGGTGGTCTCCACCAACGCCGGCGGCACCCAGGTGCTGCGCTACGGCATGACCCGCAACCTGGTGCTGGGCCTGGAGGCCGTGCTGCCCACGGGCGAGGTGTGGAATGGCCTGAAGCGCCTGCGCAAGGACAACACCGGCTACGACCTGAAGCAGCTGCTGATCGGGGCCGAGGGGACGCTGGGGGTGGTGACGGCGGCGGCGCTGAAGCTGTATCCGGTGATGGCCTCGCGCGCCGTGGCGATGATCGGCCTGGGCAGTCCGGAAGATGCGATCAAGCTGCTGGCGCGGGCCAAGGACGAGACCGGCGGGGCGGTCGAGGCGTTCGAGCTGATGGGCCGGCTGGGGGTGGACTTCGCGCTGCGCAACATCGCCGGCACGCGCGATCCGCTGAGCGCGCCGCATCCTTGGTACGTGCTGGCCGAGTTTTCGTCCGGCGAACCGGGATCGGCCGAAGGGGCCATGGAGCGGTTCCTGGAGCAGGGGCTGGAGGCCGGCCTGATCCGCGACGCCGTGGTCGCCCAGACCGACAC
Source organism: Alphaproteobacteria bacterium (assembly GCA_018821435.1). Lineage (GTDB taxonomy): Bacteria > Pseudomonadota > Alphaproteobacteria > Caulobacterales > Caulobacteraceae > Phenylobacterium. The sequence goes on along the minus strand of JAHJME010000026.1, from coordinate 35,740 downwards.
CCAGGCCAAGGCGCTGTGGGCCATCCGCGAGAACCAGTCGCCCGCGCAGAAGCCCGAAGGCGCGACCTGGAAGCACGACATCGCCGTACCCGTCAGCCAGGTGGCGGCGTTCCTGGCGCAGGCGACGACGGCCATGCACGCCTTCGCCCCCGGCGCGCGCATCGCCGCGTTCGGCCACGTGGGCGACGGCAACATCCACTACGACGTCCTGCGCGCGGACGGCGGGTCCGACGCCGAGCACGCGGCCCGGCGCGACGCGGGATCGCGGATCGTCCACGACATCGTGGCGTCGATGGGCGGATCGATCAGCGCCGAGCACGGCCTGGGCGCGATGAAGACCGCCGAGGGCGCGCGCTACAAGAGCGCGGTGGAACTGGCGGCCCAACGGGCCATCCGCCACGCCCTGGACCCCAAGCGCATCCTCAATCCACGGGTGCTGTTCTAGCCCTCGGCGTCCAGCACCTGGCGGACCTTCAGGGCGATCTGCTCGATGGTGAAGGGCTTGGCGATGAGCGCGACGCCGGCGTCCAGCATGCCGTTGTGGACGATGGCGTTCTTCGTATAGCCGGTGGTGTAGAGCACCTTCAGGTCGGGCCGTTCGGCGCGAGCCTTTTCGGCCAGGCGGCGGCCGTCCAGGCCCGGCATGACCACGTCGGTGAACAGCAGGTCGATCCGCGGCTGCAGCGTCAGGACCGCGAGCGCCTGAGCGGCGTCGGACGCCTGGACGACGGTGTAGCCCAGCTCGCGCAGGGCATCGACACTGAGGTGGCGGACGCGATCGTCGTCCTCGACCACCAGGATGATCTCCTCGGCGCTGCCGTGCGGCAGCTCGTCCACCGGCCGGACCTGGCCGTCGCCAGCCTCGATCTCGCCGGTCTTGCGCGGCAGGTAGATCTTGATCGTCGTGCCGACGCCGGACTCCGAATAGATCTTCACGTGGCCGTGGCTCTGCTTGACGAAGCCGTGCACCTGGCTGAGCCCCAGGCCTGTCCCCCGGCCCACGCCCTTGGTGGTGTAGAACGGCTCGAAGGCGCGCTCGACCACCTCGCTCGGCATGCCCGTGCCGGTGTCGCTGACCGAGATCATCACATACTGGCCGGCCGCCACTTCGGCGTGGGTGGCGGCGTAGGCGTCGTCCAGGTGGGCGTTCGACGTTTCGATCGTCAGCTTGCCGCCGTCCGGCATGGCGTCGCGGGCGTTGACGCACAGGTTGACGATGGCGTTCTCCAGCTGGGCGGGGTCGGCATGGGTGCGCCAGAGGCCGCCGGCCAGCACCGTCTCGACCCGCAGGTTCTCGCCGATGGTGCGGCGGAGCAGTTCGGACATGCCGCCCACCAGCTTGTTGATGTCCAGCACCTGCGGCTCCAGCGGCTGCAGGCGCGAAAAAGCCAGGAGGCGGGCCGTGAGCTGGGCGGCCCGACTGGCGCCTTCCAAGGCGCTGTCGATGCAGGATTCGGCGCGGACGATGTCGGTCTTCAGGCGCCGCTTCGCCAGGTCCAGCGAGCCGATGATGATGGCCAGCATGTTGTTGAAGTCGTGGGCGATGCCGCCGGTGAGCTGGCCGATGGCCTGCATCTTCTGGAATTGGCGCACCTGGGCCTCGGCCGCCTCGCGGCTCTCGGCCTCGGCCTTCAGCTTGACGTTGGCCTCGGCCAGATCGTCACCGGCTTCGAGCGCGCGGCGCAGGCGGCGCCGGGCGTCGCGAAACGCGAATGCGCCCAGCACAACGACCGCGACGGCGCTGACCAGCAGGGCGATCCGCAGCCTCAGGCCCTCGATCCGCACCTGCTCCGCGCGCTGTTCCAGCAGCCGTTCCTCGTCCGCGCGCATCTGGGCGGCGGTCGCGCGGAACTCGGTCATGCGGTTCTGACCGCCGGCGAGCCCTTGGTTGATCTGGCCCAGGGTCTCCCCCTGCTGGCGCCGCAGCACCGCAGCGTCCAGAACGGCCAGGCGAACCCGCGCCTGCTCCCGCAGTCGGACCAGTCGCGCCTGCTGTCCGGGGCTGTCGCCCAACAAGTGCTGCAGGCGGTCAAATTGAGGCCCCAGACGCCCGACCGCCTTCTGTTGCGCCGTCAGGAACTCCGGCTGTCCGTCGGTCACCAGATAGCCGCGGACGGCGGTCTCGGCCTCCTGCACCAGCGCTACGGTGTCGGAGATGCTGGTCTCGACCTCCAGGGTGTGGCGGACCCAGCCGGCGGCGGCTTCCTGACGCTGGCTGAGCCAGACCGTGCCCAGAACCGCCGCCGCGAGCGCGGCAAAACCGATAAGCAGCGCGATCAGCGCCTTGTCGTTACGAACACGCCCCATGGCGTTCTCTTCGCCGACCATGTTACGCCGATCAAGCGGGGCTGTGGAAGATTGCCGGCCCAGCCTTGGCGCCGGGCTCAAGTCGCGGCAAAGCATGCCGCGATGCTGATCGTGCTCTCCCCGGCCAAGGCGCTGAACTTCGACGCCGCGCCCCCGTCCGCGCCGCTGACCCTGCCGCAGATGACGGACCACACGGCGGAGCTGGCCAAGAGCACGAAGAAGCTGCGCGTCTCCGACCTGAAGCGGATGATGTCGTTGTCCGACGCCCTGGCGAAGCTGAACCGCGAGCGGTTCCAGGCTTTCGCGCCCGAGAGCGAGGACGGGATGCAGGCGGCGTTCGCCTTCAACGGCGACGTCTACATGGGCCTGAAGGCGCGCGAGCTGGACCGCAAGGCGCTGGCATGGGCGCAGGATCACGTGCGCATCCTGTCGGGCCTCTACGGCGTGCTTCGGCCGCTGGACGCCATCCAGCCCTACCGGTTGGAGATGGGCGTCAAGATCAAGACCCGGCGCGGCCAGAGCCTCTACGACTTCTGGGGTGAACGCATCTCGGGCGTGCTGGACGAGACCATCGCCGGCCACAAGGACAAGACCGTCGTGAACTGCGCCAGCGGCGAATATTTCGGCGCGGTCGACCGCAAGGCCCTGAAGGCGCCCGTGCTGTCGTGCCGGTTCCTGGAAGAGAAGGACGGCGAGGCCCGGATCATCTCCTTCTTCGCCAAGCGCGCGCGGGGCTCGATGGCTCGCTACGCCATCGACAACCGCATCGACAAGGCGGCCGACCTGAAGGCCTTCGACACCGACGGCTATCGCTTCCGGCCGGACCTCTCCTCGGACGAGGAACTGACGTTCATGCGGCCCCAGCCGCCCCCGCCAAGCCGGGCCAAGGCTCAGGCGTAGAGGCCGGCCGGGCCGCGCCAGCCGCCGGTCACCGTGAACCGCCAGGTGCGCTCGGCGCCGGGCAGGTCATGCTCGCCCCAGGCCACCCCGGCCGTCCCTTGCAGCTGCAGCAGCTCGCCGTTGGCGAAGTCGACGAACAGCAGGGCCGCGCGCGGCTCCAGCAACAGGTTGCCCAGGGTGTTGAAGTAGCGGTTCCCGCGATAGTCCGGGATGGTCAGCACGTCGCCCGCGATGCGCACGAACCCGGGCGGGCCGCCTCGGTGCGAGATGTCCACGCCGCCGTTCTCGACACCCTCGCCGCTGCTGGTGGCCACGAAGAACGTATCCGCTGCGGCGATCTGCTTGCGCGCCCGGGCGTCCAGGCCCTGGAACGGCTCGGCGTCGATGGCGACCCGGCGATCGGCCACGACGTGTCGAGGATGGATGTACTGCGGGCAGTTGCCGAAGCTCTGGCGCACCTGGACGGTCAGCCCGTCAGCGTCGGCCGCGGTCACCACACCGTTGGCGCGGTTGCGGCGGCGGGTGTCCGGCTGGATGCCCAGCAGGCCCAGGGGGGCGCCGGCGACCAGCCGCTGTCCGGCGGGATCGGCGCTGTGCGCGGCTATGGCCAGCGTCGTCGGATCGGGGCTGGAGACGAACCCCGGACGGCCGGTCAGCAAGGTCGCCATCGGCGCGCCCGCCTCGTCCAGGGTCGCCGCGACCATGAAGGGCAGGCTCGCGAAGAAGTGGCGGTGCTGGTCGGGCATGAAGCTGCGGATGCCGCCGCCGCCGGGGATGTGATCGGCGCCTGAGAGCGCCTGCGCCTGCAATTCGCCGGCATGCCAGGGAGAGGTTTCCATAAGCGGAAGGTAGGCGTTGCGCCGTTCGGCCAGAAGCGCGCAAGATCGCAAGTCAGAATTGCGCAAGATGGAACGATGGATCGGCTGGACGAACTCGCCGTCTTCCTGGCCGTGCTGGAGACCGGCAGCCTGGCCGCCGCCGCGCGGCGCCTGCGGCGCTCACCGGCGGCGGTGACGCGCACGCTTTCGGCGCTGGAGGCCCGGGTCGGCGCGCGGCTGGTGGAACGGACGACGCGTCGGCTGGCGGTGACCGACGCCGGCCGCCGGCTGGCCGACGAGGCGCGCGCGGTCCTGGCGGGCTATGAGGCGGCCATCGCGCACGAGGCCGCTGGTCCGTTGCGCGGCGCCGTCCGGGTCAGTGCGCCACTGGTGTTCGGCCGGCGGCATGTGGCGCCGGTGCTGATGGCGTTTCTGGACGCCCATCCGCAGGTCAGCGGCGAACTGGTGCTGAACGACCGCAACCTCGACCTGCTGGACGCCGGGCTGGACGTGGCGCTGCGGATCGGCGCGCTGGCCGACTCGGCCCTGGTGGCCCGGCGCGCGGGTGAGGTCCGCCGGGTGCTGGTCGCCGCGCCGTCCTATCTGGCGCGCCGTGGGACGCCGGAGCGGCCTGGAGACCTGGCCGAGCACGAGGTGATCTATTCCAGCACCCAGTCCGGGCCCCTCGAATGGCGGTTCGAGGGTCCGCGCGGACCGCAGACCGTGCGCCTTCGGCCCCGGCTGATGATCAACGCCGTCGAGCCGGTGGTCGAGGCGGCGGTGGAGGGACGTGGCGTGACGCGGGTGTTCTCATACCAGGTCGCCGACGAACTGGCCGACGGCCGGCTGGTCGCCCTGCTGGAGGCCTACGAACCCGCGCCGATCCCGGTGCAACTCGTCACCGCCGGCCTTCGGCTGATGCCGCCACGGGTGCGCGCGTTCGTGGATTTCGCCGCGGCGGCGCTGGGTCGGCTTGCCGTGGTCCGCCCGGCCTGACCTCGCGTCACGGTTTCCAACGATAACCCAGGGCGCCATGCTTCCCGCAACGATACGGGAGGACGTCCGATGGCCCTGCACACCAAGCTTTGCGACCTGCTGGAGGTGAAGCACCCGATCATGCTGGCGGGCATGGGCGGGGTCTCGTACGCCGAACTGGTCGCGGCGGTGTCGAACGCCGGCGGATATGGCGTGCTGGGCATGGCCGGCACCCGGCCGGAATTCATCCGCGAGCAGATGCGCAAGGTGAAGACGCTCACCGACAAGCCGTTCGGCGTCGACCTGCTGGCCGCCTCGCCCGAGAGCCTGACTGCCGCGGTGGAGATCATCATCGAGGAGGGCGCCTCGTCCTTCGTGGCCGGCCTGGGCGTGCCCATGCCGATCATGGAGAAACTGAAGAAGGCCGGCCTCAAGGTCATGGTCGTCTGTGGGGCGGTGAAGCACGCGGTGAAGGCCGAGCAGGCCGGCTGCGACGCGGTGATCTGCCAGGGCGGCGAGGGCGGCGGGCACACGGGCCTGGTCGGCACGCTGCCGCTGGTGGCGCAGGCTGTGGAAGCCGTGAAGATTCCGGTGGTGGCCGCCGGCGGCCTCTACGACGGGCGCGGCCTGGCGGCGGCGCTCAGCCTGGGCGCCGTGGGCGTCTGGATGGGTACGCGCTTCATCGCCTCGGCCGAGGCCCACGCGGGCCAGATGTACCGGGACGTGATCGTCGAGGCGACGGACGAGGATACGGTCCGCACCCGCAGCTATTCCGGCAAGCCGATGCGCGTGAAGAAGAACCCTTACGTCGAGGACTGGGAAAAGCGCCCGGCCGAGATCCAGCCGTTCCCGCAGCAGGCGATGCTGTCCAGCCGCGAAGGCGTGATGGGCGGGATCGGCGGCCAGATCGAGGGCTTGGATATCGACCGCTCGTGCTTCGCCATGGGCCAGTCGGCGGGCGGCGTCCACGACGTGCTGCCGGCCGCCGAGATCGTGGCGCGGATCATGGCCGAGGCCGAGGCCGCGATCGACCGGGTGTCGGCGATCCGGGGCCGGACGGCGGTTCCGGCCTAAGCCGCGTTGGCGAGGTAGGCGACGGGGTCGCGCTGGAAGTCGCGCGCCTCGCCCAGGCACCCCTGCCAGGCGCCGAGGTGGGTCATGGCGCTCTCGCGGGTGTCGGACTTGACCAGCAGGGCGGCGTAGATCGCGTGCGGGCGGCCGGTCTTGTCCTGGTAGACGCGGCAGAAGACCGAGGTCTGGTTGAAGCCGTTGATCTGACTCAGCGTCGGCGAGGCGCCGTCCAGCACGCTGTCGAACAGCGCGGCCTGGCAGGCGCGGCCCTGGGGATTGCAGCCGGCGAACTGCAGCGAGAAGTTCGCGGCGGTCGAGGTGACGGTCACGAAGACCGCGTCCTCCTCGCGCCGGCTGGTCTGCACCTTGGCCCCCGCCGCCCCCAGGATTTCCATCAGGCTCTGGGGGTTCTGCGCGTCGTAGGTCGCGGCGGGCCTGGCGGGCGCGGCCTTGGCGGCGGGGGCCTTGGCCGGGGCGGGCTTCGGCGCCGGGGCGGCGGCGAGGCACAGGAGCGCGGCGGGCAGGAGCAGCAGATGGCGGGTCATGTCGGATCGCTAACAGAGGTCCGACTTTGGCGCGAGCATGGCCGTCCGGTTTCCGTGGCGGGATGGGCCGCGCGCCGATAGAGTTCCGGATCAAGGTCCTGGGAGGGATGAGATGGGATTGATGGTCGCGGGCGTGTTCCTGGTGCTTGCCCTTGTGGTCGCCCTGGGCGCCATCAAGATCGTGCCGCAGGGCCGTGAGTTCACCGTCGAGCGGTTCGGCCGCTACACGCGCACGCTGAAGCCCGGCATCAGCTTCCTGACTCCCTTCGTCGAAGGGGTGGGCCGGCGCATCAACATGATGGAACAGGTGCTGGACGTGCCGCGCCAGGACGTGATCACCAAGGACAACGTCTCGGTCCAGGTGGACGCCATCGTCTTCATCCAGGTGATGGACGCCGCGGCGGCCGCCTACCGGGTGACCAACCTGGACTATGCCATCACCCAGCTGACCATGACCAACCTGCGCACCGTGGTGGGCAACATGGAGCTGGACGAGGTGCTGTCGCAGCGCGACCAGATCAACACCCGCCTGCTGGACGTCATCGACCAGGCCACCAGCCCCTGGGGCGTGAAGGTGGCGCGGATCGAGATCAAGGACCTGCAGCCGCCGCCGGACATCACCAACGCCATGGCCCGGCAGATGAAGGCCGAGCGCGAGCGCCGCGCGGTGATCACCGAGGCCGACGGCGAGAAACAGGCCGCCATCACCGTGGCCGAGGGCCAGAAGCAGTCGGCGATCCTGCAGGCCGAGGGCCGCCGCGAGGCCGCATTCCGCGACGCCGAGGCCCGCGAACGCGCCGCCGCCGCCGAGGCCAAGGCGACCGAGCTGGTGTCCAACGCCATCGCCGCCGGCGACGTCAACGCCATCAACTACTTCGTCGCCCAAAAGTACGTGGAGGCCTTCGCCAAGCTGGCCGAGAGCCCGCAGCAGAAGACCGTCATCGTGCCGGCCGACATGAGCTCGCTGGTCGGCTCCATCGCCGGCATCGGCGAACTGGTGAAGTCGATCGGCGCCGACAATCCGGCCCCGCGCCCGCCGCCCCGTGGCCGGAGCGGTCCCGCCGTGCCGCCCACCGCGGGCTAGACGCCGATGGACATGATCGCGGGCATCTATTCGGCGCAGCCCTTCTGGGTGTGGGCCGGCCTGGCGGCGGCGCTGCTGGCCATCGAGGTGGTGACCGGTTCGGGCTGGCTGCTCTGGGCGTCGGCGTCGGCCGCGGCGACCGCCGCGGTGGTCGGCGTGCTGGATCCGTCAGTTCCGACCGCCCTGCTCGTCTTCGCGCTCCTGACGATTGTTTCGACGCTGCTGGCGCACCGCTACCTGCCCCGGCAGGCCACCGCACCGGACGGCGACATCAACGACAATGTCGCCCGTCTTGTCGGTCATCGCGGGGCGGCGGTGAAGGCGTTCGCCGGCCGGGCGGGCCGGGTCTTCATCGACGGCAAGGAGTGGGCGGCCGAGCTGGATGACGGCGATGCGCTGGAGGCCGGCGCGAGCGTCGAAGTGGTCGGCGTCGACGGCTCGCGGCTCAAGGTGCGCCGGACCTGACGAGGACGGTTCCGCCATCCCGGTCGACGAACGTGGTATGGCCAAGCTAAGTGCTTGGAAATAAGTCATACTTCGGCCCGCATCGCTGGGCAGCTTGACCCCAGGGACTGGGCCGCGTTTATGTGCCCGCAAAATCACGACCCCAAGGTCACACCCAGGAGAAGACACAGGTGCAGACGCCTAAAGCAATCGGGCTGGCGATGGCGATGATCGCCGCGCTGCTGGTCCCGGCGGCCGCCGTTTCGCAGGCCAAGAAGCCGGCCGCGATTCCCGAAGCCGCGCGTAAAGCGGGTATGGCCCAGGCGCCGGCCGTGGTGCAGACCGCCGGCCTTTCCTGCCAGGTCTCGGACGCCCGCCTCGTCGGCGAGGACAAGAAATCCAAGACCTCCTACTACGAGGTCGCCTGCGGCACGGGCCAGATGGGCTACGTCCTGCAGAAGCCTGCCGAAGGCCCCATCACCTCGTACAGCTGCATCGAGGCCAATACGCCGCCGGCCCCCGGCCAGCCGCCGTCGGCCCCCTGCATGCTGCCGGGCAACTCCGATCCCAAGGCCGTGCTCCAGCCGCTGATCAAGGCGGCGGGCGCCGATTGCGTTCCCGAACAGGTGCGTGGCATCGGCCAGACCAAGACCAACACCTACATGGAAGTCGCCTGCCAGGGCGGCACGGGCTACATCCTGCTGGCCAGCGTGCCCTTCGACGGCGCCAAGCCGCTGCAGGCGCAGAACTGCCTGATGTACGACGACGCCGAGACCAACATCAAATGCACGATGACCGACAAGGCCACCCGCCTTGCCGCCGTCGACAAATATGTGACCCAGGCCAACAACGGCTGCGTCGTGAAGGACCGCCGGTTCGTCGGCGTTTCGAAGGACAGCTCGACCTTCTACGAAGCCTCCTGCCAGGACGGTAAGGGCTACATCTACAAGGTCGCCGCCGCCGGCACGCTGACCGAGACCTACGAGTGCGCCAAGGCCACCCAGATCCTGGGCGGCTGCGAACTGACCGACGCCCGCCAGGCGCAGAGCGAACAGGCCGGCCTCTACACCAAGCTGGTGACCGGCGCCGGCGGCAAGTGCGACGTCGAAAAGTACGCGCTGTTCCCGTCGAAGGCGGGCGAGGAAGTCGTCGAACTGGTCTGCAAGGACACGACCGGCGCCATCCTGATCTCCAAGGCCGGCTCCAAGGGCCAGGTCCTGGATTGCGCCCGCGCCCCGGTGGCTGGCTACAAGTGCTCGCTGAGCAAGCCCGAAGCCGCCAACTCCATGCTGACCGCCGACCTCAAGAAGTTCAACTTCAACTCCTGTGATGTCTCGAACAGCCGCGTGGTGGGCAAGACCGAGAAGGGCACGACCTATGTGGAAGTGGCCTGCGCGGACAAGCTCAAGGGCTACATGATCGAGTACCAGAGCGCCCCCACGGTTTCGGCCGTCGGCGCGATCGGTTGTGCGTTCGCCGGCAACTGCAAGCTGCCCGGCAACACCTGAGGCGTCGGACCGACGTCCGAGCTGCGAAGGCCCGCGGAGCGATCCGCGGGCCTTTTGCTTTGTCGCGCTTGCCGGACGGGACTTGCCGGACGTTGGGGCAGCCCGCGAGGTTGCGCGCCTCAACGACCTGGGAGCGTCCGCATGCCGGCCTATGTGATCTTCATCAAGAACAGCACGATCGACGCCGACGAGCTGAAGACCTACAGCCAGAAGGCTGGCGCGGCGCGCGGCGACCACCAGATCACGCCGCTGGCGTACTACGGCCCGCTGGAGGTGCTTGAGGGCGACTCGGCCGAGGGCGTGGTGCTGCTGTCGTTCCCTGACAAGGCGGCGGCCAAGGCCTGGTACGACAGCCCCGCCTACCAAGAGGCCAAGCAGCACCGCCTCAAGGGCGCCGACTACCGGGTGATCCTGGCGGAAGGCCTGGGCGGCTAGATCGCGGCTTCTATGAACATGGGTCCGCGTTGGCCCATGGCGCCTTCGAAAGCGCGTTCGAAGTCCTCGGCGCTGGTGCAGCGGACGGCGGGCAGGCCCATGCCGCGGGCGATCTGGACCCACTCGATCTTCGGGTCGCCCAGGTCCAGCAGCTTGCGGGCTGAGGGGCCGGCCTCGCCGGCGCCGGTGCGCTGCATCTCGATGTTCAGGATGCGGTAGGTGTGGTTGGCGAAGACCACGACGGTGATGTCGAGGTCTTCCCGCGCCATCGTCCAGAGCGCCTGCACCGTGTACATCGCCGCCCCGTCGCCGTTCAGGCTCAGCACCTTGCGGTCGGGCGCCGCCACTGCGGCCCCGATGGCGATGGGCAGGCCGATGCCGATGGCGCCGCCGGTCAGCGCCAGCACCTCGTGCGGCCGAGCCGTGGCTGTGGTGGCGGCCACGCCGGCGCCGGAGGTCACCGCGTCGTCGCAGATGATGGCGCCCTCGGGCATGTGCCGGGCGATGGATGCGCCGACCGCATAGGCCGTCAGCTTGCCGGCTGGCGCCGCGTCGGGCAGGGCCAGCGCCTGGCTGGGACCGTCCTTGGGCGCGCCCAGGGCGTCGGCCAGGGCGGCCAGACCCGCGACCGCGTCCTCGCCGCGCTCGGCTAGGGTCAGGCTCTCGCAGCCCTCCGGGATCAGCACGCTGGGCCGGTTGGGATAGGCGAAGAACGCCACCGGCATGGTCGTGCCGGCATAGACCATCAGGTCGACGCCCTCGAGCTCGGCCAGGGCCATCTCGCCGAAGTACTGCATCTTCTTCGGGGCGAAGCCGCCGGCGCCGCGCGGTTGGCGGGCGACGAAGGTGTCGGTGTAGATCGTAACGCCGGCGGCCTGAAGGCGCGCGGCCTCCTTCAGCGCCTCGGCGCGCACCGCTTGGCCGCCCAGCAGGATCACGGGCTTCTTAGCGGCTTTGATCGCCCTCGCGGCGGCATCGACGGCCGAGCCGGCCGGCGCGGGACGGACGGGGATCTGTGCGATCACCGGCTCGCCGCTGGCCGGCAACCAGGCGGCGTCTGCGGGCAGGATCAGGCTGACCGGCCCGCCTGGCGGTCCGAAGCTGGCGGCCACGGCCTCGGCGGCTAGGCCCGAGACGCTCTCCGGCGTGTCGGCGGACTTGGCCCAGATCGAGTTGGGCTTCACCAGGGTGGCGATGTCGGAGTTCAGCGGGGCGTCGTACTGGCGGTGATAGGTCGCGTGGTCGCCGATCACGTTGACGATCGGAGTATAGGCGCGCCGCGCGTTGTGCAGGTTGGCGACGCCGTTGCCGTAGCCGGGACCCAGGTGCAGCAGGGTGCAGGCCGGCTTGTCGGCGATGCGGCCGTAGCCGTCCGCCGCACCGGTGGCCACGCCCTCGAACTGGCACAGCACCGGACGCATGGCGGGCACGCCGTCCAGGGCCGCCACGAACTGCATCTCGGACGTGCCAGGGTTGGCGAAGCAGGCGGTGACGTCGTTGGCCACCAGGGTCGAGATCAGGGCGTCGGCGCCGTTCATCAGAACACCATCACATCAGAGGAAGCGGGGTCGGCGAACAGCCGGTCGATGGCCTCGGCCCGGCGGGTGCGGGCGAGGCTCTGGGCGATATAGCCCTTGTCGGTGATCTCGCCGGAGGCGGCGTCGGGCGCGTCGGGCAGGACCAGTGCGCGAGCGACGCGACCGCCCGAGCCCTTGGACCGCGCGTTGAATGCGACGATCCCGGCGCGCACGGCGTCCTGGATCAAGTCCCTCGGCATCGTCGGGTTGGGGTAGAGCAACAGGCCCACCGCCTCGCGGCTCTCACCGCAGACCACGGCGTCGGTGACGGCGTCGCCGATGGCGCCGATCGCCCCGATCCGCAGCTCGCCCACCGAGACGAAGGTGCCGGAGACCAGCTTGAAGTTCTCGGAGAGCCGGCCGTCGAAGATCATGCCGGCCTTGGGGTCCGCCGGATCGACGAAGCGCGCCGCGTCGCCCAGGCGATAGAAGCCCTCCTCGTCGAAGGCGGCGGCCGAGAGTTCCGGACGGCCCAGGTAGCCGGAGGTGACCTGCGGACCCTTGACCCGGAAGTCCAGCTTGCCGGCCTCGGGGACCAGCCGCACCGAGGTGCCGGGCAGGGGTGCGCCGATCATGCCCATGCGGGCGTTGGTCCAATGGACGTTGCAGGCGGTGGGGCCGGTCTCGGTGGCGCCATAGCCCGAGCCGAAGCTGATCCGCTCGCCGACCGTGCGCACGGCCACGGCCTGGATGCGGTCGGCGGTGGCCTGGCCCAGGGCCGCGCCGCCATACTGCAGCAGCCTCACGCGGGAGAAGAAGGCGCGGGCCAGGGTGTCGTCCTTCTCCAACTCGTCGGCGAACAGCATCCAGGCGGCGGGCACCATGTTCTGGTACGTCGGCGACACCTCGCGCAGGTTCCGCACCGTCTCGCCGAACTTCGCCGCCGTGGGCTGGCCGGCATCGATGTAGAGCGAGCCGCCGCGGTGGGCCGCGTAGTGCAGGATCGAGTTGGCGCCCAGGCTGTGGCTCCACGGCGCCGAGTGCACCATCACCAGCGGATCGGGATCGTCGAAGCAGGCGGTGATCTGAGCCGAGTTCAGGCTCATCTGCCGGTGCGTGCAGATCACGGCCTTGGGCAGGCCGGTGGAGCCGGAGGTCAGCAGGTACTTGGCGTGCTGGTCAGGCGTCGCGGTAGGCTGAGCGACGCCGGCGCCGTAGAGCGCGTCCAGGGCCACGTCGCCGGGCCGGGCGTTGGCCAGGGCGATCACCGGCAGGCCGGCCAGCACGTCCGACGACAGGCCCTCGGCGAAGAGGGCGGCGTCTTCGGTGAAGACGGCGGCAGGGTTCAGCACCTGGCAGGCGTGGGCCAGGCGGGCGAGATTGGCGCCCGGCAGGCCGTACTGCGGCGACACCGGCGCCACGGGCATCCCCTGGCTCATGGCGGCGTAGGCGATCAGCGCGTGGTCGACCCCGTTCCGCGCCAGGATCAGCAGCGGCCGCTCGCCCACGACGCCAAGCCCGCGCAGGCCGGCGGCCAGGGCCCCGATCCGTTGCCAGGCCTCGGCATAGGTGACCGTGCGCCAGCCCTCGCCGGACCGCTCGGCCAGCCAGATCCGGTCGGGCGCGGCGGCGGCCCAGTGGGTCAGCGAGGCGGTGGTGGTCTGGAACTGCGTCGAGAACGACGCGGTGTTGGTCAGGACGAACTCGCCGCCGGGGCGTTCGACCACCTCCAGCTGGCGCGGCGCATAGCGCGGGTCCCGAAACGGGGCTGTCGAGATATTGAGCTCGGCGTCCATGCGGCGACGGTTAAGGGCGTCGACGCTGAAAGGGAAGCCCCGGAGGCGTCGCGGCGATGAGCTCCGGACATCGCAGGGTCCGCGACACCGCGCTGCCGGCGGTGCTCCCCGAGGTGAAAACCTCACAACCCGCGTGAGCACGCTACAGTAGAGCCTTGCTATCCGCCGCGCGTTTCCGATGATTGCGCATGAGCCGCCCCGAGCCAGGATCGGACTACGTCTTCGCGCCTGAGGAACGGCCGTTGTTTCCGGGCTCGCCCTATTCACCCCGGCACACGACACAGCGGCGGATCGGCTATGCGCTGGTGGCCGTGCTGATGGCGATCGTGGCCAGCCTGGGCAATGCGCTGGTCACGGTGAACATCCCGAACCTGGCCGGCGCCCTGGGCGTCTACACCGTCGAGGCCAGCCTGCTGCCGGCCGCCTTTGTGGCCATGAACGCGTGCGCCAATCTGCTGCTGATCAAGGCGCGGCAGCAGTTTGGCATCCCGGCCATCACCCACACCCTGCTGGTGATCTACGCCGCCGCGGCGCTGGCGCAGATGATCATCCCCGGCTTCGGGATGGCGCTAGTGGTGCGGGGCGTCTCCGGCATGGCGGCGGCGGGCCTGACCACCATGACGATCTACTGCCTGCTTCAGGTCGTGCCGCCGGCCAAGCGCCCCGCGGCCCTGGTGGCGGGCATCAGCTTGGGACAGTTCGGTTCGCCGCTGGCGCGCCTGTTTCCCATCGAGATGCTGGCGCTGGGGGGATGGCAGGGGCTGCACTTGGTCGAGGCCGGCCTGGCGCTGGCGGCGCTGGCCGCGCTGCTGGCCCTGCCGCTGCCGCCCAGCGACAAGACCCAGGCCTTCGAACCTCTCGACTTCGTCACGGTGGCCCTGGTGGTGCCCGCCGTTTCGCTGATCTGCGCGGTGCTGGGCGTCGGACGCCTCGCCTGGTGGACCGATACCCCCTGGATCGGCGTGGCCCTGGCTGTCGCCGTGCCGCTGCTGGTCGCCGCCCTGGTGATCGAGCACAACCGCGCCAGGCCCTTGTTGCAGACCAAGTGGATCGGGTCGCTGGACATCGCCCGGTTAGCCATCGTGGCCCTGCTGGTGCGGCTGGCGCTGGCCGAGCAGACCTATGGCGCCGTCGGGTTGCTGACCTCGGCCGGCCTGACCAACGATCAGCTCCACACGCTGTTCGGCTTTGTGCTGCTGGCCATGGCGATCGGCCTGGCGGTGACCCTGGCGACCATTTCGCCCGACCGGATTCCCTACCTGATCATCGCCGCGTCGTTGATCATCGCCCTGGGCGCGGGTCTGGACACCAGCGCCACGAATCTCACGCGGCCGGCGCAGCTCATATGGAGCCAGGCGCTGATCGCCTTCGGCACCATGCTCTTCATCGGGCCGGCCCTCGCCTACGGGTTCCTGCGCATGCTGGAGCGGGGGCCAAGCCACCTGGTGACCTTCATCGTGCTGTTCAGCACGACCCAGAACCTGGGCGGCCTGGCGGGCTCGGCCCTGCTGGGCACCTATCAGGTGGTGGCGGCGCGCGGGCACGCCACGGCGCTGGCCGAGAAGGTGCTGCCGGCCGATCCCGCGGTGGCGGCCCGGCTGCAGGCCGGCGCGCAGGGGCTGTCCGGCGCGATCACCGATCCCGTGGCGCGGGCCGCCCAGGGCGCGGGCGCCCTGGGCCAGGCCCTGGTCCGGGAGGCGAACATCCTGGCCTTCAACGACGTCTTCCGGCTGGTCGCGGCGCTGGCCGTGCTGACAGCGCTCTACGTGATCTACATCCGGGTCTTCAACACCATCCGGCGGCGGCGGGCCGCGCAGGGAGCTGCACCATGACCAACGCCTCGGGACCTGGAGCCGCCCCGCCGGTCTGGCGACCCTCGCGCCATCGTCCCGTGACGATCGCCGTCATCGTGGCGCTCACGCTGGCGGTGGTGCTGGCGATCCTCGCCGCCTGGGGTCTGCCGCCCTTCGGCGGCGGGGGGGTCGCCACCGAGAACGCCTATGTCCGGGGCCGGACCACGGTCATCGCGCCCCAGGTCAGCGGCTATGTCACCGAGGTGGTCGTCCACGATTACGACACCGTGTCCCGCGACCAGGTGCTGGTGCGGATCGACGACCGCGTCTACGCGGCGCGCGTGGCCCAGGCCCGCGCCAACCTGGCCGCCCAGGAAGCCGCGCTGGCCAACGCCGTCCAGGCGCGGGCGGCGCGCGCCGCCGGGGTGCAGGGCCAGTCGGCCGGCCTCACCAGCGCCCAGGCCCAACTGCTGCGGGCCCGCGCCGACATGGCCCGCGCCAACGACCTGGTCCGCGACGGCTCGATCTCGGTGCGCGAGCGCGACCAGACGCTGGCCGCCCTGCGCGCCGCCGAGGCCGGGGTGCGCCAGGCCAGTGCGTTGGGCGAGATCGCGCGCCAGGACCTTCGCACCGTCGAGGTCAGCAAGGGGGGCCTGGAAGCCCAGGTCGAAGGGGCCCGCGCGCAACTGCGGCTGGCCGAGATCGACCTGGAGAACACCCGCGTCCGCGCGCCCGAGGCCGGCCAGGTCGGGGAGGTGGGCGTCCGCCTGGGCCAGTACGTCACCAATGGCGTGCAACTGGTCTCGCTGGTGCCGGCCGAGCGCTGGGTGATCGCCAACTACAAGGAAGCCCAGACGCGTGGCGTCTACGCCGGTCAGCGGGCGTTGCTGCGCGTGGACGCCCTGGGCGGGGCCAAGCTCAAGGGCCACGTCGAGCGCCTGTCGCCGGCGGCAGGCTCGGAATTCGCGGTGCTGAAGCCGGACAACGCCACCGGCAACTTCGTGAAGGTGCCGCAACGGATCGGCGTGCGGATCGCCATCGACCCGGGCCAGCCTCTGGCCGCGGCCCTGCGTCCCGGCATGTCGGTCGAGGCGCGGGTCTATGTTCGCGGGGGTGGCTCGTGAGGCGCTGGACCGGCGGCCTGGCCGCCCTCGCGCTCGCCGGCTGCGCGGGACCCCGCCCGGCGGCGCCGCTGGACGCGGTGGTCCAACCGCCGGCCGCCTGGCGCGCCGTGACGCCCGCCGGGACCGCCGTCGACGCCGCGTGGTGGCGGAGTTTCGGTGATCCGGCGCTGAGCCAGGTGGTCGAGACGGCGCTGGCCCACAACACCGACCTGGCCGTCGCCGCCGCGCGGGTCGAGGAGGCGCGCGCCCAGTACCGCCTGGCCGAGGCCCAGCGCTTGCCCAATCTTTCGGCCGGTGTCGGCGGCGGGCGCCAGCGCGACGTCAGCCCCTTCGGCGCGCCCCAGGTGCAGACCGCCGGCCGGGGACAGTTCTCCGTCAGCTACGACACCGATCTCTTCGGACGCCTGGCCAACGCCAGCGCCGCCGCGCGGGCCGGCCTGCTGGCCACGGAAGCCGGCCGCGACAGCCTGCGCCTCGCGGTCGCGGCCACCGCCGCCAGCGGCTACGTGAACCTGCGCGCCCTCGACGCGCGCCTTGCCGTTCTTCGCGACACGCTGGAGGCGCGCTCGGAGTCCCGCCGCCTCACCAAGCGTCGCTCCGACACCGGCTACAGTCCACGGCTGGACTACGAGCAGGCCGAGGCGGAGTACCGCGCCGCCGAGCAGTTGATGCCGGTGACCGAAGCCGCCATCGCGCGCCAGGAGAACGGGCTGTCGGTGCTGTTGGGCGAGAACCCTCGCGCCATCGTCCGGGGGCGCGAACTGGCGCAGATCGGCGCGCCGCCGGTTCCGAACGGCCTGCCGGCCGACCTGCTGCGCCGCCGCCCGGACCTGGCGCAGGCCGAGCAGCAACTGGTCGCCGCCGATCGCAGCCTGGACTCGGCGCGCGCCGCGTTCCTGCCCAACATCCAGCTCACGGCGGCGGGCGGCTATGTCGCCTCGACGCTGCTGAACGATCCGATCCAGACCTATTCGCTGGGCGGCAGCCTGCTGGCGCCGATCCTGGACGGCGGCCGGCTACGGGCCCAGCAGGGCGTCGTCGCCGCGCGGCGGGACCAGGCGGCCCAGGCCTATCGCAAGGCGGCCCTCACCGCGTTCCGCGAGGTCGAGGACGCGCTGGCCGCCGAACAGGCCGCTCGCGCCCAGGCGGTCTCGCTCGAAGCACAACGCCACGCCCTCTCCGAAGCGCTGTTGCTGGCGACCAACCGCTACAAGGCCGGCTATTCGGCCTACATCGAGAAGCTCGACGCCCAGCGCAGCCTGCTGGCGGTGGAGCTGACCCTGATCCAGACGCGAAGCGACCGGCTGAACGCGCTGATCGCGCTCTATCAGGGTGTCGGTGGCGGGTGGTCGCCACAGCCTTAGTCGGCCTCGAGCGCCCGCCGTCGGGCTTCGAGATAGAGCCGCTCGGCCGGCGCCGGTTGAAGCGCCAGCGCCGCGGCATAGGCCGCGCGGGCGTCCGCCCGTCGTCCGGCCTTGGCGCTGAGCGCGGCCAGCGCCGCCTGGTAGGGCAGCCAACCTTGCACTCCATCGATCCGTGACAGATCGGCCAAGCCGGCCGCCGCGCCACGCACTTCGCCGATGGCCACCGCGCGGTTCACCGCCGTGGCGGCGTGGGGCCGGAGGATCGCCAGCACATCGTAGAGGGCGGCGATGCTGGCCCAGTCGGTGGCCGCGCCGGTCTCGACCCTGGCGCAATGGGTCGCGTGGATCGTCGCCAGGATCTGGCGGGGTCCGCTGTTACCCTGTGCGGCCGCCCGATCGAGCAGGCCGGCGGCCTCGGCGATGAGGTCGCGCCGCCAGAGCGCCGTGTCCTGCCGGTCGGGCGGGACCATGGCGCCCAGGTCGTCGAGACGGGCCGGCCGGCGGGCCTCGGCGAAGCGGACCAGGGCGGCCAGGCCCAGCACCTCCGGCTCGTCTGGGACCAGCTCGGCCAGCAGGCCGGACAGGCGCAGCACCTCGGTCGCGAAGGGCGCGGTGTCGCCGACAGCCAGGGCAGCGTCCTCGTAGGCTTGTGCGTAGGCGATCTCCAGGGTGCTGAGTACGGCCTCAAGGCGTTCGGGCCAGGCGGCGCGGGCCGGGACCTCGAAGGGCACGCCGGCGCCGGCGATCTTCCTCTTGGCCCGGGTGATCCGCTGGAGCATGGCCGGTTCGCCGATGAAGAAGGCCCGGGCGAGCCTGTCTGTCGAGAGGCCGCAGACCAACTTGAGGGTCAGCGCCGCCCGCGAGTCAGGCGCCAGCGCCGGGTGGCAGCACACGAAGATCAGCTTCAGCCGATCGTCCGGAATGGGCTGGTGGGCCGCCATCAACACCTCCTCCGGCGTGGGCAGGGGCTCCGGTTCGTCCAGCACGGCGCGGTCGCGAACGGCGGCGCGGCGCTTGGCGTCGAGGGCCCGCCGGAGCGCCGCGCGCCACAGCCAGGCGGCCGGGTCGCGCGGCGCCTGGTTGGGCCAGGCGACGAGGGCGGCGGCCGAGGCGTCGGCGAACGCGTCCTCGGCCAGGTCCAGGTCGCGCAGGCGGCCGGCCAGGGCCGCGACAACCCGTGGGCGGGCGGCGGCGATGGCCTGGCCGAACCGGCGCATCAGTGGACGATCAGCGGCCGCACCTCGACCTTGCCGCCATCGATCACCGGCACCCGCTTGGCGATGGCCAACGCGTCGTCGAGGTTGGGCACGTCGATCAAATAATAGCCGCCCAGGTGCTCGCGGGTCTCGGCGAACGGGCCGTCGTGCAGGGTCTGCTGGCCGTTCAGCGTGACGACGGTGGTGGCCGTCTCGGTCCCTTGCAGGCCGCCGCCGTCCTTCTGGATTCCCTGGGCCTGAAGCTCGGCGGCCAGCGCCATGTGGCGGGCCACGATGTCCGTGAGTTTCGCCTGGCCGTCGGCCGTGGCGTAGGCCTCTTCCGGTTCGTAGACGAGGATCATGTATTGCATCTCAGGGTCTCCCATTGGGTCAGATTGCGCGACGCGAAGGCGGGCGTCATCCGGGAGACGCGGCAGGGGCGGCGGATTCGACACCGGGCCGGAAATTCATCCGCGACGTCCGGGCGGCGCTGATCTAGGCTCTGGCTCCGGATGGGGATCCGCAACGCACGACCTCGGGAGGTTCCTATGCGTAAATCCCTGACCCTGCTCGCCACCCTGGCCTTCGCCGCCGGCCTCGCCGGAACGGTCCAGGCCGCGCCCTGCAAGGACGCCAAGGGCAAGTTCACCAAATGCCCGCCAGCCGCCGCCGCGCCCGCGCGGTGCCGCGACAAGACCACCAAGCACTTCGCCAAGTGCGGCGCGGCGAACACCGAGGCCGTGCCGATGGCCGCCAAGAAGTAGCCGTCAGGCCGCCAGGGTTTCCAGGAACCGCACGGGTTCCCCCAGGCTCGGGGCCACGATCTCGTCGTCGCGCATCACCACGCGGCCACGGATGATCGTGGCCTTGGGCCAACCCTTGGCTTCGAAGCCGTCGAACGGCGTCCAGCCGGAGCGGGTGGCCATCTGGTCATGGGTGATGGTGCGGCGCGCCTTCAGGTCGACGATGGTCAGGTCCGCATCGTAGCCGACCGCCAAGCGGCCCTTGTCGGCCAGGTTGAAGATCCGGTGCGCGCCGTGGCTGGTCAGGTCGACCAGGCGTTCCAGGCTGAGCTTTCCGTCGGCCACGTGGGTCAGCATGACCGGCAGCAGGGTCTGCACGCCGGGCATACCGGACGGTGAGGCCGGGTAGGGCCGGGCCTTCTCCTCGCGGGTGTGCGGGGCGTGGTCCGACCCCAGGACGTCGGCGACGCCGTTGGCGATCCCCGCCCACAGGCCGGCGCGGTGTGCGGCGTCGCGGATCGGCGGGTTCATCTGAGCGAAGGCCCTCAGCTGCTCGTATGCCTCGGGCCCGGCCAGCGTCAGGTGCTGCGGCGTGAACTCCACCGACGCCACGTCCTTGTGGCCGGCCAGGAACTCGACCTCTTCCTTCGTCGTCACGTGAAGCACGTGGATGCGCTTGCCCAACTGCTTGGCCAGGCGGACCAGGCGGTGCGTCGACTGGATCGCCGATTGCGCGTCGCGGACCTCCGGGTGGCTGGTCCAGTCGCCGGTGCGGGCCAGCGGCCGGCGCTCGGCCAGGCGGTATTCGTCCTCGGAGTGGAAGGCGGCGCGGCGGTTGATGTGGCGCAGCACCTGCTCGATGCCCTCGTCGTCCTGCACCAGCAGGCTGCCGGTCGAGGCGCCCATGAACACCTTGATCCCGCAGCAGCCGGGCAGCCGCTCCAGCTCGCCCAGGAAGGCGGCGTTCTCGTGCGTGCCGCCGACGTAGAAGGCGTGGTCGCAGTGCATGCGGTGGTTGGCGCGCGTCAGCTTGTCGGCCAAGGCGTCCGGGTCGGTGGTGGTGGGCTCGGTGTTCGGCATCTCGAACACGGCGACGACCCCGCCCAGGACCGCGCAGCGCGAGCCGGTCTCCAGGTCTTCCTTCCACTCCAGGCCGGGCTCCCGGAAGTGGACCTGTGTGTCGATGACGCCCGGCATCACCGTCAGGCCGGTGGCGTCGAACACCTCGCCGGCGGAGGCCTGGCCCAGGTCCCCCACCGCGGCGATCTTGCCGGCGATGACGCCGACGTCGGCGGGCCCGCGTCCCGCGTGGTTCACCACTTCGCCGCCGCGGACGATCAGGTCGTAGGTCTCAGGCATCAGTCAGGCTTTCCCGGTTCCGTGGCCTTCAGGAGGTCGTTGGCGGCGGCGACGACGGTCTTCACCGGCAGGTCCATCATGTGACACAGCGCCTGGCCAAAGCCAGGGTCAACCGCCTGGATCTGCTCGAACGATCGCGGGCCGCGCACCACCCGCGCATGCTCGCCCCACGGCGCGTAGAGCCGCTCGTCGGATGGGCCGAAGAGGCCGATCGTCGGACAACCGGCGGCGGCCGCCAGGTGCATGGCCCCGCTGTCGTTGCCGATGAACAGCCGCGCGCGCTTCAGGCAGGCAAAGGCGGTCAGCAGGTCGACCTTGCCGGCCAGGTTGATGAAGCGGCGGCCGGCGGAGTCCTTCAGCGAGCGGGCCAGCGCCTCGTCGCCCGGCCCGCCCAGCACCATCAGTCGCCCGCCCGCCATCGGGCCGTAGCCGTGGAGCAGGGTCATGGCGACCTGGCTGAACCGCTCGACCGGCCAGGTCTTGCCGATCCAGTTGGCGGCGGGGGCCATGGCCAGGATCGGACCCTCACCCTTCAGCAGCTCGTCGGCGTAGGTCTCGAGGTCGGGGTTGGTGAAGATGTGCGGCGGAGCGGGATCGTCCTCGATCCGCAGGGTCCGGGCCGCCTCCAGCACCTTGTGGATCGGCTGGCCGGTCTTCTTGTGAATGGCGCGTCGCCGGGTGCTCAGGAACCGCGAGATGCCCGAACCGCGCAGGTCGACGATCAGACCCCACTTGGTGTGCCGCACCTTGCGCCACAGCTCGAACCAGTGGCCGCCGCTCTTGGATTTCTCCAGCACGATCAGCCGGGCCAGGCCGGGAACATGGGCGAACAGCGGCGCGGCGTCCGGGCCGGCGACGATGGTGAAGCGGGCGTTGGGGATCTCGTCGACCAGGCGCTTGATCAGGCCCGAGGACAGCACCGCGTCGCCGATCCGGGTGGCGGTGATGAACAGGATCGGGAAGGCGGCGGCGGACATCGGCGTGTCTATAACGCCTGCGCGCTGGCGCTCCACCGCTCGCGGCCCCAAATTGTCGGGATGTCGGACACTGTCTCTATTGCGCACCTCAAGAGCCGCAGCCTCATCGCCCTGGGCGGACCCGAGTGGCGGAGCTTCCTGCAAGGCCTGATCACCCAGGACGTGGAGACCCTGGCGCCCGGCGAGGCGCGGTTCGGGGCGCTGCTGACCCCGCAAGGCCGCCTGCTGTACGACCTGTTCGTGGTCGGGCGCGCCGAGGGGGCCTGGCTGGATGTCGAGGCCCAACATCGCGACGCCATCATCCAGCGGCTGACCATGTACCGCCTAAGGGCCAAGGTCGACATCGCGGCGGACGACACGCCGGTCGCCATTCTGTTCGGCGGGGAGCCCTACGAGGAGACCGGCTGGTCGCGCGATCCGCGGCTGCCGGAGCTGGGATGGCGGGGCTACGGCGCGTTCGAGGCCAACGCCGACGAGGCCGACCGCGAGGCGCAGAAGCTGAGGCTGGGCGCCCCAGGCCCCGCGGACTGGGGGACGGACAAGACCTATCCCATCGAGGCCAACTTCGACCTGCTGAACGGCATCGATTTCAAGAAGGGCTGCTTCATCGGCCAGGAGACGACCTCGCGGATGAAGCGGCGCGGGGTGATCAAGAACCGCATGCTGCCGCTGGTGTTCGACGGCCCGGCGCCAGCGCCCGGGACCGAAGTGCTGAACGGCGAGCTGCGGGCGGGCGAGGTGCTGTCCGGCGGCGAGGGGCGGGCAATGGCGCTGGTGCGCCTGGACCGGGCGCTGGGTGCGGCGCTCACGGTGGACGGCCGGGCGGCGCGGGTGGAGGTTCCGGCGTGGATGTCCGCCGAGACGGTCGCGCCGCCGTCGACATGAAGCTTCTGGACCGCTTGTTGGGGCGCCCGGCGCCGGAGAGGATGGCGGAGGCCTTCCTGCGGGAGGCCCGCGTCTACGTCTGCGCCCAATCGATGACGACGGCTGGGATCTGGATCTGGAGCGAGCCCTTCGCCGCGTTCGACGCCGACGACCGGGATGGGATCGCTCTGGGCGTCCGGCAGGCGCTGGCCGCGTCGCGGTCGCGGGTCCACCATCCGCACCCGGACTGGCAGGGCGTGACCGCGCCGATGTTGAAGCTCGCGGACGTGCGTTCCTTCAAGGCCTTCGCCAAGGGCGCGCGCTGTGTCGGCATCTTGCTCGTGGACGACCGGATCACATTCACCCCGACCCGCAATGGCGGGCCGAAGGAAGGTTTCGTCGGATTGGGCGACAAGGGCCGGGCCGTAGCGTTCGCCGAGGCGGATATCGCCGACGAACTGCAGCGGGCTTTCGCTGACTCGGATGACGGCGTGGCGGCCTAGCGGCCCTGAAGAAAGAACGCTCGTAGCAGCGCCAGCGTCTCGGCCGGCTTCTCCTCGGGGATGAAGTGGCCGCAGTCGAGGGCCTGACCTCGCACGTCGTCGGCCCATTCGCGCCAGACGCCGAGGGTGTCGTACCAGGCCGCCAGCGCGCCCTTGCCGCCCCACAGCACCTGGACCGGGCAGGCGATCTTGCGGCCCGCTTTCCTGTCGGCCTCATCAAGCAGGCGGTCGTAGCCGGCGCCGGCGCGGTAGTCTTCGCACATGGCGTGGATCACGGACGGCGTGTTCGCGGCGGCGAGGTAGTCGGCGTAGGCCTCGGCGTCGAAGCCGTGGACCGCGCCGCGGAACTGGGCCTTGAACAGGAAGTATTCCGGGTCGGGCGCGATCAGTGTCTCGGGCATCGGGTGCGGCTGCGCCAGGAACGACCAGTGCCAATAGCCCAGCGCCAACCGCCGGTCGGCCCGACCCCAGACCTCGCCGGTGGGAACGATGTCGAGGATCGAGACGCGGCGCACCGCCTGGGGATGGTCCAGCGCCAGGCGATAGGCGACCCGGCCGCCCCGATCGTGGCCCGCCACGTCGAAGGTCTCGAAGCCGAAGTGGCGCATTACGGCTATCGCATCGCGGGCCATGGCGCGCTTGGACGAGGTCTCGTGGTCGTCGGAGGAGGGCGGCTTGGTGGAGCCACCGTAGCCGCGCAGGTCGGGGCAGATGATGGTGAAGTCCCGCGCCAGCCCCTCGGCGACCTTGGCCCACATCATGTGCGTCTCGGGGTAACCGTGCATGAGCAGCACCGGCGGGCCGGAGCCGCCGTGGCGGACACGCAGGCTGACCTCGTCGGTTTCGACCTGCGACAACTGGAAGCCTTCGAACGCCATCGAACTGTTGGCCTCTTGTTTCAGGACCCCGGCTGCGTTGAGAGTGCCGCCGATGACCCAGAGCCTGACACGATGCGAGTGGCGCGGCATGGCCGGCGACCCGCTGTACACCGCCTATCACGACACCGATTGGGGCGTGCCGGAATACGATTCGCGCGCGCTTTGGGAAAAGCTGGTCCTCGACGGGTTCCAGGCCGGGCTGGCGTGGATCACCATCCTGCGGAAGCGCGAGGCCTTCCGCGAGGCCTTCGACGGCTTCGATCCGGAAAAGGTGGCGCTGTATGGCGATGCGGACCGGGCGCGGCTGATGGCCAACCCCGGCATCGTCCGCTCGAACGCCAAGATCGACGCTGCGATCAACTCGGCGAAAATCTACCTGACCATGCGCGACAACGGCGAGGACTTCTCCGAGTTCTGCTGGGGTTTCGTCGGTGGCAAGCCGGTGCAGAACAGCTGGACGGGCTTCGGCGAGGTCCCGGCGAAGACCGAGCTGGCCGAGGAGGTCGCCACGGCGCTGAAGGCCCGGGGCTTCAAGTTCGTCGGACCGGTGATCGTCTATGCGTGGATGCAGGCCGTGGGGATGGTCAACGACCACTTCACCTGCTGCTTCCGGCATGACGAGGTGAAGACGCTGGTCCGCTGATGGCCAAAGGCCCCACCCTCCTGCTCGAACGCGCCTTCGTCGGCGGTCCCGTCTGTGGCGTGGACGAGGCGGGCCGTGGGCCTTGGGCCGGGCCGGTGAGCGCGGGCGCGGTGATCCTGTCGGACAATCCGCGCAAGATCCCCAAGGGCCTGGACGACTCCAAGAAGCTGACCGCCAAGGCGCGTGAGGCGCTGGAGCTGGAGATCAAGGACAAGGCGGTGGCCTGGGGCGTGGGCTTCGCCAGCGTCGAGGAGATCCACGACCTCAACATCCTGCACGCCACCGGGTTGGCCATGTGCCGGGCGATTGAGGCGCTGGGCGTCGAGCCGATGTTCGCCCTGGTCGATGGGAACTACCGCTTCAAGCTCCCGTGCGAGGTAAGGACGGTGGTGGGGGGCGACGGAAAGTCGAAGTCCATCGCGGCGGCCTCGATCCTGGCCAAGGTGGCGCGCGACCGGCTGATGCTGGAGATGGACGGGCTCTATCCCGGCTACGGGTTCGCCAGCCACAAGGGCTACAACGCCCCGATCCATATCGAGGCCCTGGTCAGCCTGGGACCCTGCGAGATCCACCGCCGGTCGTGGCGGCCGGTGAAGCTGGTCCTGGCCGGCAAGGATCCGCGCCGGGTCGGCGATCTGCAGGACGAGCTGCCCTTCGTCGATTGACCGACTGAATCAAGATTGACCGCAGGCGCCGCCGGTCGCGCCATGGGGGCATGACGGACAATCCCCTTTCCGGCGCCCTGCGCATCCAGGCCGGAGCCTGCGAGAACTTCGGGTCGCCGTTCTATGGCGCGCTGCTGACGCTGATGGCTGAAGACCTGGACGCCGGCGGGCCGGTTAAGGCGTTGCTGGCGCCGTGGGCGGACGCGACGCTGCGGCGGCTGTTCGATGAGGCCGTCGCGCTGCGGTTGCCCAACGCCTTCAACCATCTGGCGCAAGGCGGCGAGGACCCGGCGCTGTCGGCCGTCTGGCCGCGCGAGGGTGTCCCGCTTGACGTGGAGGCCGCGTGGCGGGCCGCCAAGGCTGCGATCCCGGCCCATCGCGCGCAGCTCGAAGCCTTCATGACCCACGAGCCGCAGACCAACGAGGTGCGGCGGACCGCCGGCCTGTTGGGGGGCTTCCTGACCGTCGCGACCGAGACCGGCCTGCCGCTGCGCAGCTTCGAGATCGGGGCCAGCGCCGGGTTGAACCAGTTCTGGGATCGCTTCCGCTATGAGATGGGTCCGGTCGCCTGGGGGGATCCCGCCTCGCCGGTGCTGATCGACGCCGCGTGGGAGGGCGGTCCGCCGCCGCTCGGGCCGGTGGAGGTGGCCGAGCGGGGCGCCTGCGACCGCCGACCCACCGACCTCAACGACCCGGCCCAGCGTCGCCGCCTGTTGGCCTGCATCTGGCCCGACATGTTCGACCGCCTCGTGCGCAGCCGTCGCGCGATCGACCTGGTCCTGGACGCCGGGGTACAGGTGGACGCGGCCGACGCCCTGGCCTGGACGACGGCCGGGGTGGCGCCGAAGCCGGGCTTCGCCACCGTGCTCTATCACTCGGTCTTCTGGCAGTACCTGCCGGCCAAGACCCAGGCCGGTCTCGCGGCCGCGATCGAAGATATCGGCGCGCGGGCGACCGCCGAAGGCCCGTTCGCCTGGCTCAGTTTCGAGCCCGCGCCCGACAACATGGCGGTGATGGAGGTGCGGCTGACGCAATGGCCGGGCGGCGCGGCGCGGACGCTGGCCGAGGCGCATCCGCATGGCGCCTGGATACGATGGTTGGGCGAGGGTGCGGCCTAAGGTTGCATGTCGTTAGTTTGGATCTCTGAGCGGGAACTTGGCCAGCCAATGTTAACCCGCACGGCTTAGCCTAAGCCTCAGTTGAGTTTGAGCTTTCCATGTTCTCAGTCCTGACGTGCATCGTTGACGAGCACGACCTTCGCCTGGTCGTGCTGGCCGCCCTGACCTGCGCCCTGTCGTGCAGCGCGGCGTTCGGCTTCCATTTGCGCAGCTTGGCGGCGGCAAAGGGCTCGCGCCTGCTCTGGCTGGGCCTGACCGGCTTGGTGGCCGGGTGCGGGGTGTGGGCCACCCACTTCATCGCGATGCTGGCATACCTGCCGCAAATGCCCATCGGCTACGCGCCGGTGACAACGGCGCTGTCGCTGGTGACGGCGATCGTCGGCATGGGCGTGGGTTTCGCCGTCCCGGTGCTGCAGCCCGGGCGGCTTTCGGCGCTCGGCGGCGGCGCGCTGGCCGGCCTGGCCGTGGCCGCGATGCACTTCATGGGCATCGACGCGATGCGTGCGCCCGCCGACTTCGAATGGAACGCGGCCTATGTGGTCGCCGCCGTCCTGGTGGGCATGGCGGGCGGGGCCGC
The DNA here is from genome assembly GCA_018821435.1 of Alphaproteobacteria bacterium. Classification (GTDB taxonomy): domain Bacteria; phylum Pseudomonadota; class Alphaproteobacteria; order Caulobacterales; family Caulobacteraceae; genus Phenylobacterium. The sequence continues at coordinate 8,536 of JAHJME010000026.1, read as the reverse complement.
GGCCTTTTATGCGCATCACCGGCTGAAGGGGCGGGCAGGCTGGATCTGGGGCGCGACCCTGCTGCTGCTCGGCATCGTCGGCCTGCATTTCACCGCCATGACCGGGGTGCGGCTCGTGCCGGACCCGGCGCTGGCCTTGCCTGAAGAAGTGGTCGGTCGCGGCGTTTTGGTGCTGGCGACTGTGGTGATGACCGCGCTGATCCTGATGGCGGCCGTCAGCCTGGTCTGGATGGAACGCCTGGGCCGCCGCACCACCCTCAGCGGCATGCGCGACGCGCTGCACGCGGTGTCCTCCGGCCTGGGGTTCTTCGATGCGAAGGGCCGGTTGCTCTCGTGGAACCGGGGCTATGAGACCCTGATGTCCGGCGCGGGCGTGGTGCTGATCGAGGGCATGGTGAAGGAAAGCCTGATCACCGGCGTCCTGACGGCCGGCTGGGAACCGCAGATCGACATTCACGGGCCGCTGAACGCACCGGCGCCCGAGGGCCGCGTGGGCCTGGAACTGAAGCTGCCAGACGGCCGGTGGATGCGTCACGAGACGTTCCAGACCCAGGATGGCGGCGGCGTGTCGGTGATGACCGACATCACCCAGCAACAGGAAACCAACCGGGCGATGGCCCAGGCGCGCGACGCCGCCGAGGCGGCCAACCGGGCCAAGAGCCAGTTCCTGGCCAATATCAGCCACGAGATCCGCACGCCCCTGAACGGCGTGCTGGGGGTGGCCGACGTCCTGATCAACTCGGACCTGACGCCCAAGCAGCATGAACTGGTGGGGGTGATCCGCACCTCGGGCGCCCTGCTCAATTCGCTGCTGACCGATCTGCTGGACCTGGCGCGGGTCGAGGCGGGCGCGGTCGAACTTCGGCCCGAGCCGGCGGCGTTGGGCGATCTGGTCCATTCGGTCGGCAGCCTCTACGCCGCCCGCGCGGGGCAGAAGGGTGTGACGCTGGTCGTCGAGATCGCGCCGGGGGCCGACAGCACGGTGGCCTGCGACGCCATGCGGCTGCGTCAGGTGCTGGGCAATCTGGTCAGCAACGCCGTGAAATTCACCGACGCGGGTGAGGTGACCCTGTTGCTGGGCCGCCAGGGCGACCGCGTGACCTTCCAGGTCCGCGACACCGGTCCGGGCTTCGACGACACCCTGAAGGCCACCTTGTTCGGCCGCTTCGAGCAGGCCGACGACAGCTCGACCCGCAAGCACGGCGGCGCCGGCCTGGGCCTGGCGATCTGCCGGGAATATGTGGCGCTCATGGGCGGCGAACTGGATTGCGAGAGCCAGCTGGGTGTGGGTTCGACCTTCGCCTTCACCCTCGATCTGCCGGCGCTGCCCGAGGCCGAGGCCGAGGCGGCGATGGCGGTCATGTCGGCCGTCGCGATTCCGGACCAGCCGGGGCGGTTCCGGGTGCTGGTGGTGGACGACAACGAGATCAATCGACAGGTCCTGGGCCTGATCCTCGACTCCGCCGGCATCGACTACGCCGACGCCGAGGATGGTCAGGCAGGCGTGGAGGCCGCGGTCACAGGCCGCTTCGACGCCGTGCTGATGGACATCCAGATGCCGGTGATGGACGGCTTCGAGGCGACCCGCCGAATCCGCGCCTGGGAGACCGACGCCGGTCGGCCGCGCATGCCGATCTACATCGTCTCGGCCAACGGTCTGCAGGAGCATGTCGACGCCGGCATCGCCGCCGGCGCCGACGGCCATCTGAACAAGCCGGTGTCGATTCCGCTGCTGCTGGGCACGCTGGAACCGCACGTGAACGCGGCGCTCGCCGCCTGAACTTCGAATTTGGGCCGACGTCGTTGACGGCCTGTTCACCATGTCAGACCGAAGATTCAACCTTCTGTTTTGTTGAGGTTGGGCCATGGGGCTGCCGATTGACGCCATTCTGAACGGCGATTGCCTGGAGGAGCTGAAGAAGCTTCCCGACAGGTCGGTCGATCTCGTGTTCGCCGATCCGCCCTACAACCTTCAACTGGGCGGCGACCTGCTGCGCCCGGACAATTCGAAGGTGGACGCGGTCGACGACGACTGGGACCGCTTCGAGAGCTTTGAGACCTACGACACCTTCACCAAGGCCTGGATGAAGGAATGCAAGCGCGTCCTGAAGGACGACGGCGCGCTGTGGGTGATCGGCAGCTACCACAACATCTTCCGCGTCGGCGCGACGCTGCAGGACCTGGGCTTCTGGATCCTGAACGACATCGTCTGGCGCAAATCGAACCCGATGCCGAACTTCAAGGGCACGCGCTTCACCAACGCGCACGAGACCCTGATCTGGGCGGCCAAAAGCCGGGGCGGCCGCCGCTACACCTTCAACTACGACGCCATGAAGATGGCCAACGACGAGCTGCAGATGCGCTCGGACTGGACCCTGCCGCTGTGCACCGGCGAGGAGCGGCTGAAGGACGAGACCGGCACCAAGGCGCACCCGACCCAGAAGCCGGAAGCCCTGCTGCACCGGGTGATCATGGCGTCGACCAAGCCGGGCGACATCATCCTGGACCCGTTCTTCGGCACCGGCACCACGGGTGCGGTCGCGCGCCGGCTGGGCCGGAAGTTCATCGGGATCGAGCGCGAGGCGAACTACGCCAAGATCGCCAAGGAGCGCATCGCCAAGGTGATCCCGGCGACCGCCGCGGAGATGGCGGTGACCACCTCGAAGAAGTCCGAGCCTCGGGTGCCGTTCGGCAGTCTGGTCGAAGCGGGCCTGCTGCGCGCCGGCGACGTGCTCTATTGTTCGCGGGGAATGCATGCGGCGCGAGTGCGCGCCGACGGCAGCCTGGTGGTGGGCGAACTGGCCGGGTCGATCCACAAGGTGGGCGCGATGGTTCAGTCGGCCCCGGCCTGCAACGGCTGGACCTACTGGCACTTCAAGACCGACGCGGGCCTCGCCCCCATCGACGTGCTGCGCGCCAAGGTCCGCGCGCAGATGCCGAACTGAGCTAGCCACATACCGGTTCTTCGGTCACCCTGACGCTCAAACAAGCGTTCGAGGGGTGATCGGCATGAGGGAGCGGCGGCGATGAATCCGCGCGTCTTCGTGCTGACGATGGTGACCTTCGCGTTCGGCTCGGCGGCCTTCATCTTCGCCGGGCTGCTCGAGACGATGGCGGCGGACCTGGGAGTCTCGACCGCGGTCGCGGGGCAACTCCAGACAGCCTATGTGCTGACGTCGGCGGTCCTCGGGCCGGTGGCGGCGCATGTGCTGGGCCGGTTCGACCGGCGGTTGGTGGTGCTGGCGGGTCTGGTCTTCGGGCTGCTGCTGCACCTGGCCTGCGCTTTCACGCCGAATTTCGAGACCCTGCTGGGTTTGCGCGGCCTGGCCGGATTGGCGGGGGCGATGTCCGGGCCGGCGGCCAGCGTGGCGGCGGCGTCCATGGTCCCGCCCGAGCGGCGCGGGTCGGCGCTGGCGATGGTGGCCGGCGGCATGACCCTGGCCTTCGTGCTGGGCATTCCGATGGGCAGCGTGGTCGGTTCGATCTTCGGTTGGCGGGCCACGTTCCTGTTCGCGGCGCTGCTCTCGGCCTCGGCGCTGGTGGCGGTGCTGTTCTTCCTGCCGCCGATCCCCGCGCCGGCCAAGCGCGAGGGCGGGCAGGTGTCGATCCATGCGCTCTGGCCGCTGTACCTGACCACCTTCCTGGTGTTCGCCGCCAACATGACGCTCAATCTCTACATCGCGCCGATCGTGCGGGTGGGGGCGGGCGTGACTGGTGCGGGCGTCGGCGCGTTCCAGGCGATGATCGGCCTGGGCTCGATCGCCGGCCTGTGGCTGGGCGGCCGCGCGGCGGACCGCAACGTCGGCAAGGCGTGGATCATGCAGGGTTTCGCGATCCAGGGCGTGGCCATGAGCCTGCACTTCGCCGCCACCCACCATGCCCTGCCGCCGGGATTGGCCAGCCAGCTGCTGGTGGCGCTGGCGATCTTCGTGGCGGCCATGGCGCTGTTCTCGATCACCCCGGTGATCCAGTCGCGGCTGATCAACATGACCGATGGCGCGCCGGTGGCGCTGGCGCTGAACGGTTCGGTGGTGGCGGTGGGCCAGGCGCTGGGCTCGGCGGCGGGTGGTCTGTCGCTGGCGACCTGGGGCGTGCCGGCGATCCCGGCCACGGCGCTGGTCCTGTCCCTGGCTGGCTTCGCGATCTTGAGCGTGACGTTCCCGCGCAAGGCGCGGGCCTAGAGCAGGTTCGCCAGGCCCGCCTTCGCGGCCTTCAAGAACACGCTGGGCAGGGCGTCCAGGTCGCGGCGCGGGCTCCAGATCACGTCGTCCGCATCGCCCTCCGCGCGCAGCAGCTTCAGGGTCAGGGTGAAGTGGGTGAAACCGTGCTCCACCTCGCCCACGGCGCGCCACTCAGCGGGGGCCGGGGCGTTCTGGACAGCCTCGAAATCGCTCCAGGGCGCGGCGCGCCAGTCGCTGGTCGGCAGCGCCAGCATCCCGCCCAGCAGGCCCTTGGGCGGGCGACGGACCAGGGCGATCCGGTCGCCGCGGGTCAGGACATAGGCCACCCCGTGGCGGTGGGGCAGGGCGGCCTTGGCGGTCTTGCGGGGATAGGTCTCGGGCGCGCCCGTCGCCAGCGCCGCGCAGTGCGCCGACACCGGGCAGCGGTCGCAGAGCGGCGACTTGGGCCGGCAGATCGTGGCGCCCAGGTCCATCAGAGCCTGGGCCCAGTCGCCGGGACGCTCGTCACGGACCAGTGCGGCGGCGAGGCGCTTCAGCTCCGGCTTGGAGTCGGGCAGCGGCGGCTCCACCGCGAACAGCCGCGACATCACCCGCTCGACATTGCCGTCGACGACGTTGGTCGGCAGGTCGAAGGCGATCGCGCCGACGGCGGCGGCCGTATAGGGCCCGAGGCCCGGCAGCCCGCGCAGTCCGTCTTCCGTGTCCGGGAACACACCGCCGTGCTGGCTCGCCACGGCCCGCGCGCAGGCCAGCAGGTTGCGGGCGCGGGCGTAGTAGCCGAGGCCCGCCCAAGCGGCCATGACCTCGCCGTCCGCCTCGTTGGCCAAGTCGGTGACCGTGGGCCAGCGGGCGGTGAACTTCAGGAAATAGGGCGTGGCATGCGGCACCGTGGTCTGCTGCAACATCACCTCGGACAGCCACACCCGGTAGGGATCGGCCCGCACGCCGGCGGCATGGTCGGCCGGCCCCACGCGCCACGGCAGCTCGCGGGCGTTCGCGTCGTACCAAGCGAGCAATTGGGCGCGGAGGGTGTCGGGGTTCACCAGTCTCGCCTACCACCCGCGCCCGCCGCGCGGTAGTAAGGGAGAGATGGCCCGCCAGCTCCCCACTCGCGAGGAAGCGCTCCTGATCCTGGCGCTGAAGCGGACGCGACCGCAGTTCCGGCCCGCGCCGCCGGCCGGCCGGGCGCTGAACCGCTTCGTCAAGGACCTGGACGCCAAGTACGGCCAGGGCTCCGGCGCGCTGACCGCCCGCTGGCGCGAGGTGGTGGGACCCGAGGTCGCCAAGCGGACCGAGCCCGTGAAGCTGGTGCGGGGCCGCAACGGCGGGCCGTCGTCGCTGGAGATCCGCGTGGCGGGGCCGGCGGCGGCGATCATCCAGCACCAGGCCCACGACATTCTGGCGCGGGTGAACCTGTTCCTGGGGCCGGACGCGGTGCAGAAGCTGCGGATCGTCCAGGGGCCGCTGCAGCGCGCGCCCGAGGCCGCGCCACGCCGCCGCGCCGCGCCGCTGGACGCGGCGGCCGAGGCCAGGCTGGCCCAAGGACTGGCCGACGCCCCCGATGGCAAGCTCAAGGACGCCCTGCTGGCGCTGGGACGCGGGGTCCTGAAGCGCAACGGCCAAGGTTGACACATATCCGCCGCGGTCCCATCCGCAAGTGCGGCGGCCGCCCTTCACACGGGGGTTGCTTGGGGCGCGGGGGAATCGCGCTTTAATCCTTCGTTCAGAACTCCCGGAAGGTTTTCGATGTCGATCCTCAGCCGCCGTCTCCTGATGGTCGCCGCCGCCGCTGGAGCGGCCTTGACGCTGGCCAGCTGCAACAAGGCCGGAGGTGGCGGCGCCGCCACCGACGAAGCCATGAGCATGGGCAAGGCCGATGCGCCGGTGACCATCGACGAATACGCCTCGACCACCTGCAGCCACTGCGGCCGCTTCGCCCTGGATGTCTTCCCGGCCTTCAAGGCAAAGTACGTCGACACCGGCAAGGTGAAGTGGGTGTACCACGAGTTCCTGACCCCGCCGGAAGCGGTGGCCGCCGCCGGCGTGCTGGTCGCCCGCTGCGCGGGCAAGGACAAGTATTTCAGCGTCATCGACGCCCTCTTCCACAGCCAGGAAGAGATGTACCGGTCGGGCGATGCGCGCGGCACGCTGCTGAAGGTCGCCCAGTCGGCCGGCATGACCGAGGCCCAGTTCAACGCCTGCGTCCAGGACGAGGCCGCGGCCAAGGCGCTGAACGCCCGGGTCGAGAAGGCCCAGAAGGACCGCAACATCAGCTCGACCCCCACCTTCTTCATCAACGGCAAGAAGCTGAAGGAAGGCGAGATGACGATGGAAGAACTGGAAGCGGCGGTCGCTGGAGCCGGCAAGTAGCCATGGACGCGCTGACCCGCCGCGCCGCGATCCTCACCACCGCCGCGGGCGTCGCGGCGGCGGCCGCGCCGGCCTGGGCGCAGTACAAGGCCGCGCCGGGCGATATGGGCATCGGCAATCCCAAGGCGCCGATCCATGTGGTCGAGTACCTGTCGCTGACCTGCCCGCACTGCGCGCATTTCCACGCCGACGTCTTTCCGCTGTTCCGGGCGAAGTACGTCGATACGGGCCGGGTCTATTTTACGGTGCGTGAGCTGTTGACCGCCCCGTCTCAGGTGGCGGCGGCGGGCTTCCTGCTGGCCCGCTGCGACGGCGGCAAGAACTACTTCAAGATCGTCGACGAGGTGTTCAAGAGCCAGTCGCGCTGGCAGGGCGGCCAGATCAAGCCGATCTTCGTGGAGATCGCCAAGAACAATGGCCTGACCGAGGCCCAGTTCGAGGCCTGCATCACCGACGACAAGGCCCAGGAGGCGCTGCAGAAGCGCCTGGAGTACGCGACCGGCACGGACAAGGTGACCGGCACGCCGACGTTCTTCGTCAACGGCGTCATGCTGGACAACGCCGAGGTGCCGAGCCTGGCCGACCTCGACGCGGCCATCGCCAAGGCCGCCAAACTCGCTGGGGGGAGGCGCTAACCGGCCGTGCACTTCCAGCGCCTCAGGCTCGCGGGCTTCAAGTCCTTCGTCGATCCGACCGAGTTTCGGATCGAGCCAGGACTCACGGGCATCGTCGGGCCGAACGGCTGCGGGAAGTCGAACCTGCTGGAGGCGCTCCGCTGGGTGATGGGCGCCAATTCCGCCAAGGCCATGCGGGCCGGCGGGATGGACGACGTGATCTTCGCCGGCGCCGCCAACCGGCCGGGTCGCAACCACGCCGAAGTCTCCCTGACCATCGACAACGCCGACCGCCGCGCCCCGCCGGCGTTCAACGACCACCCGGTGATCGAGGTGGTGCGGCGGATCGATAAGGGCGCGGGCTCCACCTACAAGATCAACGGCCGCGAGGTGCGGGCGCGCGACGTCCAGCTACTGTTCGCGGATGCCTCCACGGGCTCCAACTCGCCGGCCCTGGTCCGCCAGGGCCAGATCTCCGAACTGATCGCCGCCAAGCCGCAGAACCGCCGGTTGATCCTGGAAGAGGCGGCCGGCGTCTCCGGCCTGCACTCGCGCCGGCACGAGGCCGAGCTGCGGCTGCGCGCCGCCGACGCCAACCTCACCCGCCTGGACGACGTGGCCCAGGAGTTGGACGCCAACCTGGGCCGGCTGAAGCGCGAGGCGCGCCAGGCCGAACGCTACAAGCGGCTGTCCGCGGAGATCCGTGCGCTGCAGGGCGCCGTGCTCTACGCCAAATGGGCTGAGGCCAAGGGTGCGGCCGAGCGGCTGGTGAACGAGACCCAGACCGCCATCCGCGCCGTCGAGGAGACCGCGCGCGCCGCGGTGACGGCCACGACCCGAGCCGCCGCCGCCGACGCCGCACTGAAGCCGCTGCGCGAGGCCGAGACCATCGCCGCCGCCATCCTGCACAAGCTGGCGATCGACAAGGACCGGCTGGAACGGGAAGAAGAGGCCTACGCCGCCGGGCTCGCCCGCCTGACCGGGGATCTTGAGCGCATCGACGCGGACCGCGCCCGCGAAGCCCACATCACCGAGGACGCCGAGGTCGCGTTGAAGCGCCTGGCCGATGACCTGGAAGCCTTGCAGGGCCAGATCGCCGGCGCGCCCGAGCGCGGGCCGGAACTGGAAGCCGCCGCCAAGGCCGCCGAGGTCGCCCGCGCGGCCGCCGACGCCGAGGTGGAGCGCCTGGCCGGGGAACTGGCCGCCCAGGACGCCGAACGCCGCGCCGCGCGCGCGCGGATCGAGGAGGCGCAGACCCGCGTCGCCCGCACCCGCCGCGCCCTGGACCAGGCGAAACACGAACGCGAAGCGCTGGGCCCGGCGGTCAATCCGCAGGCCGCCGCCGCGCGCGCTGCGCTGGCCGAGGCCGAG
>JAHJME010000025.1 GCA_018821435.1 Alphaproteobacteria bacterium | reverse complement strand
CGCCCCCTCCCCGCAGGGGGGAGGGGAGTCGCGTGGCGTCTCATGCGGGCGGCGCTTTCGGCAGGACGGCCAGGAGCTTGTCGACGTCGTTCATGTCGTTGAACACCGAGAGGGAGACACGGAAGCGGTTGGCGCTGACGGTCATGCGGATGTCGTTTCGGGTCAGCAGATCGCCGAGCTTGGCGCGCGCGTCCTTCAGCGCGAAGGCGACCAGGGGCGTGCGGCTGCCCAGCGGGGTCATCGGCTGGTAGCCCCGGCGGCGCAGCTCGGTCTGGATCGCGTCGGCCATGGGCTGGCGGTGGGCCTGGATGTTCGGCACGCCGAGCTGCTGGATGAAGCCCAGGCCGTACTCGAGCTGGACGACGCCGGTCCAGGAGGTGGTGCCCATGGCGAACTTGCCGTCGGTTCCGGGCGCGTAGCCGTAGTCGGCGACACCCTGGCCGGGCGGGTCGAAGGGGAAGACGTGGGTGACGAACCGGCCGCCCACCTGGTGGTAGCCCCACCACGGCCGGGTCAGCTTCTCCTGCACCTCCTTGCGCACGTAGAGGAAGCCCAGGCCGAAGTCGCCCATCAGCCATTTGTACGAGGACGAGGCGGCGAAATCGACGCCGGCGGCGCGCAGGTCCAGCGGGGTCGAGCCGGCGCCATGGACGATGTCGGCATAGACGTAGGCGCCGTGGGCGTGGGCCAGGTCGCAGACCGCCTTCAGGTCGTGCTCAAAGCCGTTGGTGGTGGAGACGTGGCTGATCGACACCAGCCGGGTCTTGTCGTTCACCGCCGCGGCCATGGCGGCCATGTCGATGCGGCCCTCGGCGGTCATCGGCAGGGTGACGACGTCCATCCCGGCCTTGGCCAGCTCGCCGTAGGTGTAGAACGCGCCGAAGAAGTGCAGGGCGTCGGTGACGATGCGGCCGCCGCCTTCGGGGAAGCCCAGCGCCTGCAGCACCAGGTTCTCGCCCATCGTGGTGGACTGGATGAAGGTGAGTTCGTCGGGCGCCGCGCCGACCAGGGCGCCGAAGCCGGCCAGGACCGCCTTCTCCTTGGCGTCCATGGAATAGCCGGTCCAGAGGCCGTCGCGGGTCTTGTAGCGGAGGTACTCCTCCAGCGCGGTCCGGGCGCCCAGCGGCATCGGGTGCGTCGAGCCACTGTCGAGATAGACGTACGGCATCTTCGCGAAGGCGGCGCGAGCAGGCAGGGCGGCCGATGCGTCGCCCGCGAGAGCCGGGGCTGTCTGGACCAGGCCGGGGGAGACCGCCGCGGCAGCCATCAGGGCTCTTCGGGTAAACGTCATCGGTCGTCCTGCCTGGCGGGAAGGCTAGCGCCTGGCCGCCGGATTGTTCTTTCGTAGTTGCGGCGCGCGGCCCCGGCGCTTGGATGGATTATCCAAAGGATCAGCGGAACTTCCGCGCGGTCAGCGGCACGGCCATGGTGCTCTTCTGGGCGGCCAGGGTGACGATGGAGCGGACGTCGACCACCCCCGGCAGCTTCAGCAGCACCGAGAAGATGAAGTCCTGGTACCAGGTCACGTCGGGGGCCAGGATCTTCATCATCGCGTCCATCTCGCCGAAGACCGTCCAGCACTCCAGGATCTCCGGTATGCTGTTGATCTGGCGATAGAAGTTGGCGCGTTCGTCCTCGCTCAGGGTGGTCATCTTCACCTGGGCGAAGATCTGCATCTTGAAGCCGACCATCTCGGCGTCGACCACGGCGACCACGGCCTTGATGTAGCCCTCCTCGCGCAGCCGCTGGATGCGCCGCCAGCAGGGCGACTGCGACAGCCCCACGCGCTCGGCCAGTTCGCCGGTCGAGAGGGAGGCGTCGCGCTGCATGATATCCAGGATCTTGATATCGATCGCATCGAGCGCGGTGGGCATAGACGTGTCCTTGGGTCGGGCCATCGACGCATAGCGGATGCGTGAGGCTTGGCTGTCAAGGAACAGCGATGCCGCGAAACCCGGATTGCCCGTCCCTTGGGCGGCTGCATTGCCCATTCGCGGCCGGGCGGGCGGCTGCATTATCAATCTGTGTCGAATGGGCAAAGGTTCGAAGAACGAAAAGAAAAACCGGCGGCGCGAACCTACCGTTTCGGCAAGGCAGGGGTTCGGTCGGAGACACGCGAAACGCGGCTTCGGCCCAGGCTTCAGACCTGGGGGATCTAGGACATGAACAACAATTCCATTCGCGGCCGGATGATGGCTTCGACCATGCTCGCGGGCCTGATGCTGATGGCCGCCGCGCCGTCCGTCGCGCAGACGAACGCCGAGGGCGCCAGCGAAGTCGGCGAGATCGTCGTCACCGGCTCGCGCATCAAGCGGGCGGAGACGACCACGGCGGCGCCGGTGGCGGTGATCGACGCGCAGACGTTCAGCGACCGGGGCTTCGTGCAGGCCGGCCAGGCGCTGAACCAGATCACCTCCAACCTGCCGTCGATCCCGATCGCGGCCGGCAGCGGCTCGGCCGCCGGCACCGGCCAGCAGTATCCCAACCTCTTCGGCCTGGGCCCGGGCCGCACGCTGACGCTGGTGAACGGCCGCCGGATGGTCACGTCGTCGTCCGGCCAGTTCTCCCAGAACGCGCCTGGCCAGGGCGACCGGGTGGTCGACACCAACATCATCCCCGCGGGCCTGCTCGAGCGGGTCGATGTCGTCCAGGCCGGCGGCGCCGCCGTCTACGGCTCGGACGCGATCGCCGGCGTGGTCAACTACGTGCTGAAGAGCAACTTCACCGGCGTGGAGCTGGACGCCCAGTACGGCGAGAGCACGCGCGGCGACTATCCGGTGACCAGCCTCCGCGGCACCTTCGGCAAGAATTTCCTGAACGACCGCGGCAATGTCGCGCTGGACCTCGAGTACTCGAAGACCGAGCCGCTGTCGGACTATGACCGGCCGCGCTCGAACCTGGGCCGGGTCGCGGTGGCGAACACCGCGAACACCTCCAACACCGACGGCATCCCCTCGGTGCGCGAAAACCTGAACACCCGCTTCACCAGCTTCAACTACAACGGCCTGCTGTTCTCGCCGGCCGCGGCGCCGCTGACCAACTTCATCGTGGCGATCGGCGGCGTTCCGCAGCAGTTCAACACCGCCGGCACGGCGCTGGTCCCGTACAGCATCGGCGTTCCGGGCGGCATCCCGTTCTCGTCGGGCGGCGACGGCCTGCCGTACCAGGAGCTGGCCTCGCTGTACGTCGGCGTGGAGCGATTCAACGCCAACTTCCTCGGCCACTACGACATCACCGACCGGATCAAGCTGTCGGCCGAGGTGTCGTGGTCGCACGTTCAGACCCGCGACCCCTACCGGAACCTCCAGTCGAACACGGTGCTGAACAACGCCGCCAGCGGCGCGGGCGCCATTCCGATCGCGCGGAGCAATCCCTACCTCGACCCGCTGCGGTCGCAGGTCGCGGCCGGCGGGCCGCCGCTCTTCCTGTCAAAGGCGTTCAGCGACCTTCTCTACACCCGTGAGGGGCAGTTCGAGACCGACACGGCCCGCGCCGTGCTGGCCCTCGACGGCGATTTCGATCTGGGCGAGCGGAACTTCTACTGGAGCCTGTCGGCGAGCCACGCCGAGACCGACGGTTCGCAACGCGGCTACGCCGTATGGCAGACCCGGTTCAACAATGCGCTGCAGGCCGTGCGCAATGCGTCGGGCCAGATCGTCTGCGGGATCAACGCCGACGCGAACCCGAACAACAACGACGCCGCCTGCGTGCCGATCAATCCGTTCGGCCAGGGCAACATCACCCAGGAGGCCCGCAACTACGTCAACGTGCTGGTCGGCCAGGACTACCTGAACACCCAGGACGACTACCTCGCGACGTTCGGCGGCGACGTCGTCGACCTGCCGGCCGGCAAGGTGAAGTTCAGCGTGGCCTACGAGCATCGCCGCGAGAAGGCGAAGTTCGTGCCGCTGGACGCCAACCAGCGCGGCCTGGTCGAGTCGCAGGTGGCGCAGTCCGCCACCGGCGGCCAGTTCCACACCGACGAGCTGTCAGGCGAACTTCTGGTGCCCGTGGTGGGCGGCGACTTCACCCTGCCGTTCGTGCAGGCCCTCGAGCTCGACGGGTCCTATCGCTACGTCGACAATTCCCTCGCCGGCAAAGAGGATGTCTGGGGCGTCGGCGGGCGCTGGGAAATCGTGAGCGGCGTCACCGCCCGCATCTCCCGCAGCCGCAACTTCCGCGCGCCCACTCTCGACCAGCAGTTCGCGCCGACGCGCACGGCCCTGGACAGCGTCGGCCAGGATCCCTGCGACTTCCGCTACATCGCCAACGGCCCGGCCCCGGCGACCCGCCTCGCCAATTGCCAGGCGCTGTTCCGGGCCAACCCGGGCTATGGCCCTCTCGCGACCTTCCAGAACTCGTCTTCAAACTTCAGCACCGCCCAGGTCACCAGCGGCGGCAATCCGAACCTGAAGAATGAGATCTCGAACACGCTGACTTTCGGCTTCGTGCTGCAGCCGCGGTTCGTTCCCGGCCTGACCATCGTGGCGGACCGTATCGAGGTGGACCTGAAGGACGGCCTGTCGGCGTTCATTCCGCAGAACTTCTCCGAGACCTGCTTCGACGCGACCACGCCGTCCGCCGACGTCTGCTCGACCTTCACGCGCGACGCGGTGGGCAACGTCATCGCGGCCACGCGGACCACCTTCAACGCCGGCCGGGTGACGTACCGGGGCGAGACCTACAACATCAACTACGCCTTCCCCGTGGGCCGGTTCTTCGACGGCGCGGACTATGGCGAGGTCGAGCTGAACCTCTCGGCGACGCACACCGCCAAGCTGGTCACCTCGGTCACGGGCACCGACCGCTCGCGCACGGACAACACCGTGGCCCAGCCCGACTGGGTGGCGAACTTCGACGCCCGCTACCACTACGGCCCGTTCCGCCTGAGCTATCAGCTGATCTACCTGGACAAGGTGTTCCAGGCGCAGAACGCCTCGATCGAGTCCACGCCGACGCCGGTGATCAAGGAGAACATCCGGCACAACCTGTCGGCGCAGTACACCTGGCAGAACTACACGCTGCGCACCGGCGTCGTGAACCTGACCAACGAAGAGCCGTCGTTCCCCACCCGGAACTACGGCGACATCCTGGGCCGGCAATGGTTCGTCGGCCTGAAGGCCCGCTTCTAGTTCAGCGCGACCCAGCGTAACGGGTCGCGTGGGCGCGGCGATGGTCCCCACACCGTCGCCGCGCTCTGATTCAGGGAGGAGCGCCCATGCGTGTCATCGACCGGGAAGAGGTCCGGGAGCGGCTGACCTACGAGGTCTGCATCCCGCTGGTCCGCCAGGCGATGATCGCCTTCTCCAAGGGTGAGACGCGGCAGCACCTGCGCTCGATCCTGCCCATGAGTGAGGGGCGGGTGTTCGGGATCATGCCCGGCGCCCTGGGTGAGCACGGGGTGTTCGGCGCCAAGCTGATCAGCGTGTTCCACGGCAATTTCGCCAAGGGCATCCAGTCGCACCAGGGCGTCGTCGTCCTGTTCGACGGCGAGACCGGCGCGCCGGTCTGCATCGCCCACGCGGGCGAGGTCACCGCCATCCGCACGGCCGCCGCCAGCGCGGTCGCGACGGACGCCCTGGCCCGGCCGGAGTCCAGCCGGATGGCCATCCTGGGTTACGGCGAGCAGGCTCGCACGCACGCCCGCGCCATCAGCCAGGTCCGGAAGCTGGAGGCGATCACGGTCTGGGGTCGCGACCCCGACCGCGCCAAGGCCTTCGCCAAGGCGACCGAGGCCGAGCTGGGCCTTCCCGTCTTCGCCGCGCCCAGCGTGCGGCAGGCGGTGGCGGGCGTCGACATCGTCACCACCGTTTCCGGAGCGCGCGAGCCGATCCTGGAAGGCGCCTGGCTGGCGCCGGGCGCGCACGTGAACCTGGTGGGCTCCAGCGGCGCCGGGCCGTCCGAGGTGGACCATGATCTGGTCGTCCGCTCGCGCTTCATCGCCGACAGCCGCGAGGGCGTCTTGGCCCAGGGCGCGGAGTTCCTCTACGCCAAGGCCGCCGGCCTGATCGACGACAGCCATGTGGTGGGCGAGATCGGCCAGGTGCTGGCCGGCGACCTGCCGGGCCGCCAGTCCGCCGACCAGATCACCGTCTACAAGTCGCTGGGCCACATCGTGCAGGACCTGGCCGCCACCAAGGCGCTCTACGAGGCTTCGTGATGACCCGCTTGATGCTCGGCCTGGTCATGGCCGCCGCCGCAACGTCCGCCGCCGGTCAGGCGCCGTCGGAGTTCGGCGTGCTGCTGGCGCCGGGGCCGATGGACCAGGCAGCCGGCAAGGGCTTCGTCGACGTCACCCTGACCATCCCAAAGGCGGACGCCGCCGCCGGCGCGCCGCTGCTGACCCTGCCGGTGGTCATCGCCAACACCGACACGATCGCCAACACCCTGACGAACCTGAAGGCCACGGACGCCCTGGGCGAGGTGCCGCTGACGGCGAAGGACGATCCCGTCGCCATCCAGTACGCGCGCCATTGGATCGCCGGGCGGGCGGTGAAGGGCGACCTGACCGTCAGCTACCGGGCGCCGGTGGACAATACGCCGCCGCCGCGCGGGTCCGGCCCGCCCTACAGCCTGCGCACCGAAGGCGGCGGCGTCTCCGGCGTCGGCAACACCTTCATCCTGCTGCCCGAGGGCCGAAAGCCCTACCGCATCGCCCTGCGCTGGGACCTGAAGGCGCTGGGCGCCGGGGCCAGCGCCATGTCCAGCCTGGGCGAGGGCGACGTGCGCCTGGAGGCCGGGCCGGTCGAGCGGCTGCACCGCACCCTGTTCATGGCCGGCGCCATGCACCGCGTTCCGGACCAGGTTAAGGCCACCGGCTTTTCCGCCGCCTGGCTGGGCGACACGCCTTTCGATCCGCGCCCGCTGATGGGCTGGGCGGACAAGCTGCACGGCTGGATGAGCGGCTTCTTCCAGGACCCGTCCGAGCCGCCGTACCGGGTGATCCTGCGCTTCAATCCGATCAACGCCGGCGGCGGCGCGGCGCTGAACAATTCGTTCCTGCTGACCTGGGGGGCGACGGCCAAGGACCCGGAGGCGCTGAAAGGCACCCTGGCGCATGAGATGATCCACACCTGGACCGCGTCCGGCCTTGGCGGCCAATGGTACGGCGAGGGGATCGCCGTGCACTACCAAGCCCTGCTGCCGCTTCGGGCCGGCATGCTGACGCCGGACCAGTACCTGGAAGACATCAACGACACGGCGCGGCGCTACTATACCAACGCCCTCAACGACACGCCCGACGGCGAGATCGCGGCGCGGTTCTGGGAAGACACCCGCATCCGCACGCTGCCCTATGATCGGGGCGCGCTTTATTTCGCCGTGCTGGACGAGAAGATCCGCAAGGCCAGCGCCGGCAAGCGCTCGCTGGACGACCTGATCCGCGAGATGGTCCGCCGCCGCCGCGCGGGCGAGAACGTGCCGGAGGCCGGCTGGGTCGACCTGCTGGCGAAGGAGCTGGGCGAAGATGGGCGGCGCGTCCACGCCGACATGCTGGCCGGTAAGCTGATGCTGCCCGGCCCCGACGCTTTCGGCCCCTGCTTCACCCGGACCACGGCCAAGTTCCGACGCTTCGACCTGGGCTTCGAGCCCAAGTCCCTGGTGGGCGACGTGAAGACCATCCGCGGCCTGAGGCCGGACTCCGAAGCCGCCAAGGCGGGCCTGAAAGATGGCGACCTGGTCACCTATTCCGTGGCGATGGACAGCGTGCAGGGCGATCAGGCTCGCCTGCTGACCCTGAAGGTCACCCGCGACGGCAAGACGTTCCCCGTCACCTACCTGCCGCGCGGCGAGGTGGTGGACGCCTACCAGTGGGCGCGCGTCCCCGGCGTCCCGGACGCGACGTGCGTTTACTGAGCTAGCGTCCCTCCCTTAATGGGGAGGGACAGCTCGCCGAAGGCGAGCAGGGTGGGGAGGTGTCGATCCCCCCGACCTCAGCGCTCCGACTCACACTTCCCCACCCTGGCCGCTCGCGCGGCCTGTCCCTCCCCATCAAGGGAGGGACGAGCTCACCAACGCGCGGATGTCGCGGCTGAACTGCAGGCGGGTGGGGGTGTCGCGGTACATCATGTGGCCGCCGGGATAGCAGCGGAAGCTCATGGCGGCGCCGAGGGGGGCAGGCAGGGTGCGGCCGGTCTCCGCCGCGCCGGCGCAGTTGGCCAGCGAGTCGTAGAGACCCGAGGCGACCAGCACCTTCAGCTTCGGGTTCAGCGCGACCGCTTCGGCCGTGCCGGGCAGGGGCGGTCCCAGGCTGGGCGGTCCCGCGCCGGTGCGCACGGCCTCGGCGTAGGCGGCCTGGCGCTGTTCGGGCGTGACCTTGGCCGTGGCGTAGTCCCAGCGGGCGCCAACGGGTTCAACGGGTTTGCCGTCGGGCAGGAAGCCATCGTCCTGCGACTCCAGCCCGACGTAGGGCAGGTCGGTGCGATAGCCGAGGTCGCCGCGGAGATAGGCCAAGATCGCGGTCCGCGACGACTCCCGGGGCTCGTCCGAGAGGCGCATGTCGAAGGTGTTCAGCGTCTTGCCGGGAATGAGCTGGGTGCGGAACTGGCGCGGGGTGATGGTGAGCGACTTGTGGTCGATCTTGTCGGCCGGCACGCCGGTGAAGCGCGCGAGGCTGGCCGCGATGCGGTCGCGCTCCTCCGCCGTCAGTTGGTCGCGACGTGCGAGCGCTGGGGCGTAGGTATCACGCACCCAATTCGCCGTTGCGGCCTCGACCGCCTCCGACGTCGCGCCGACGTCGGGCGCCAGCTTGCCAAGATGGAACGCCGTGGCGGTGAAGCCGACGATCTTCAGCGGCGCCACCGGGCCGTCGTCGCCCAGGCGCGACAGGCCCGAGCCGCCGGAGATCAGGCCCAGGCCGCTCACCGGCACGCCGCGCTTGAGCAGGGCGTAACCGACATTGGCGGCGCGGCCCGCGCCCCAGCTTTCGCCGATCAGATAGAGCGGATTGGCCTGCGTCCCGTGCAGCAGGCGCCAGGATCGGACGAACTCGGTCACCGAAGCGACATCGCCCAGCGTGCCGTAGAAGGCGTCGGCGTCCTCGGCCTTGGCCGGGCGGCTGAAGCCCGTGCCGATGGGGTCGACGAACACCAGGTCGGCGTCGGTGAGCCAGGTCTCCTGGTTGTCCACCAGCCCGGCGGCCTCGCCGCGTTTCGGGCCGGCGACCTCGAAGTGCAGGGTCGCGGAATTGGCGCCCGGCCCGCCGTTCCAGACGAAGGCGATCGGCCTGGGCTTGCCGGGCGAGGCCACGCGGTAGGCGACGTAGCCCATCCAGCCGCGCGGCTCGCCGGTCTCGGCGTCGCGGATGGCGATGCGGCCGACCTCGGCGGTGTAGGCCAGCGGCTTGCCGCCCACCGTGATGCGGTGCGGCGTGACGACCGGGGCCTCGGCGGAGGGCAGGGCCAGCGCTGGCGCGGCGGTCGCCAGGCCGAGGGCGAGACCGGCGGCGACGGTGAGCCGCTGCATCCTCACGCCGCCTGCATCGGGCCGGGCTTGCCGCCCGTGACCCAGGCGCGGATGTCGTCGGTGAACGCCTTGTGCGAGCCGGTGTCGGTGTAGGCCATGTGGCCGCCGACGTACTGGCGCTGGAAGACCCGGTCGCGCGGCCAGTCGCTCTTGCTGACCATATAGCGGGCGGGGCCCACGGTGGTAGTCAGGTCGTAGAGACCCGTGCCGATCATCAGGCGGAACTTGGGATTGACCTTGAACGCCGCGTCGATGCGGGCCGGATAGTCGAAGTCCAGGAACGGACCGCCGGGACCTAAGGTCCCGCCCCAGGTCCAGGTGTTGGAATTGGGCGCGAGCGGCCGATAGTCGGCCACCGGCCAGGTGACGCCCAGGTTCTTCGCCAGGTGCTCCTGCATCATCGGCTCGATCGGCGCGCGGGCCTTGGCGAAGGGGTCGGCGACGCGGGTGGTGGGCGTGGGGGCGGGGCCGACATAGCGGGCGTCGTAGATGCCCATCATCTGGCCGTCCGGCTTCAGCAGTTCCAGCGCGAAGGCCATCTTCGTGATGATCAGGTCGTTGGCCAGGTAATAGTCGGCGCCGATGCCGGTCATGGCCTCCAGCTTGTCGGCGATGGCTTTCCGCCTGGCCGCCGGCAGGTCGTAACCCTGCAGCAGCGCCTGCAGATACTCGCCCATGCCCCAGGCGTAGGACTGGTCGACGACCTGGGTCATCGTCTTGCCTTTCCAGGCCGGCGCCTTGCCGTGATAGGCGGCGATGGCGCAGAGCGCGGGCAGGTTGGTGGCGTAGGCCAGCACGTTCTTCGCGCGCTGGCTGGTCTCGATCATGTTCACCGCCTGGCCGAACAGGAACACGCCATCCAGCGGCATGGTCTTGGCCAGCTGGCCGGCCATGAAGGCGGCCCGCTGGGTGCCGTAGCTTTCGCCCAGCACATATTTCGGCGAGGCTTCGCGGCCGTTGGCCTTCACCCAGGCGACGATGAAGTCTGAGCACGACTGGCTGTCGCCCTCGATGGAATAGAAATACTCCCGCTTGCCGCCGGGCAGGATGCGGGTGAAGCCGGTTTCCGCCGGGTCGATGAAGACGATGTCGGCCACGTCCAGGACGCTCAGCGGATTGTCGGACATGGACGGCGGCGCGCCGGGGGCCTTGGGGTCCTGTTCCACCCCGATCCGCTTGGGGCCCAGGGCCACCATGTGCAGGGTCGAGGACGAGCTGGAGGGGCCGCCGTTGAACGCGAACAGCACCGGGCGGATCTTCGGGTCGGTCTTGTCCTTCACATAGGCGGTGGAGACGAAGCGGATGGTCGGCTGGCCGTCGGCGCCGGTCAGCACCGTCTCGCCGACCGTGGCGACGTAGTCGACCTTCCGATCGTTGAAAAACCCGGAATGATAGGTGACGAACGGCCCGCCTTCCGCCGCCTTGGCCGCGCCAGCCGCCAGGGTCAGGAGGCCGCCGGCGCCCAGCAGCGCGCGCTTGGTGATGTCCGTCATCCGCATCCCCTCAACAGGTCACGAAAGCACGGTACCGCGGGGCGCCCGGATTTTCTTTTCGTTCTGTCCGGGGAGGCGAAAACACGGGGCATAGGCTATGTCGTCGCCAGTTCGGCCACGCATTGAACTTGTCGCGGCCCAGGTGCGCGGCCTGCAGTTCGAATAGAAAATCCCGGTCTCGGAGGTACGATGTTGTCGCCGTGTAGGGGTGTCTCCATGTCCTCAAGATCCGCCGCCGCCGTGGGCGTCCTGTTGTCCCTGTGCCTGTCGGGATCGGCGCTGGCCGAGACCTTCAAGTATGTGGTCATGGCCAATGGCGAGAAGGTCGGCCACCTGGTCGCCGACGTACAGGGCCGCAAGACCTCGGTCGATTATGCGGTGGTGAACAACGGCCGCGGCCCCAAGGCGCGCGAGACGATCGAGGCCGACGCCGCCGGCATGCCGGTGACCTGGGCTATCGAGGGCGAGTCCCTGTTCGGCAGCCCGGTGCAGGAGCGCTTCACCTGGAAGGCCGGTCAGGCCGAGTGGAAGAGCCAGGCCGACGCGGGCCAGACGGCGGCCGCGAAGCCGCTGCTCTACATCGGCAACGACGTCAGCCCGTGGATGCTGGGCGTCTATGTGAAGGCGCTGCTGAAGGCGCCGAACCACACCCTGCCGGTGCTGCCGTCGGGCCAGATGCGCCTTGAAGAGGTGCGCAAGATCACGGTGGGCGAGGGCAAGGCCGCCGTCCCGCTGACCGTCTATGAGCTGTCCGGCATCGACCTCAGCCCTGACTATGTGCTGGTCGACGCCAGGGGCAATCTGTTCGCCACGGGCGGGATGATCCGCGAAGGCTACGAGAGCCAGATCCCGGCTCTCCAGACGATGAACCGCGAGATCTCCCAGGCCCGCGCCGAGGCGGCCCAGACGAAGCTGGCGCACCGGTTCTCCGGCCCCGTCCGCATCCGCAACGTGCGGATCTTCGACCCCGTGTCGATGAAGCTGGGCGGCCTCTCGACGGTGGTGATCTACGGCGATCGCATCGCCACGGTCGGCGCCAACGATCCGGCCGGCCCGGCGCCGGCGGGCGAGACGGTGATCGACGGGCAGGGGGGCACGCTGGTCTCCGGCCTGCACGACATGCACTCGCACACCAGCCTGTCGTCCAACCTGTTCAACCTGGCCGCCGGCGTCACGGCGACCCGCGACCAGGGCAACGACAACGAACAACTGCTGGCGATGATGGAGGGGCTGACCAGTGGCCGCCTCGCGGGGCCGCGCATTGTGCGCAACGGCTTCCTGGAAGGCCGCAGCCCCTATTCGGCGCGCAACGGCTTCGTGGCCGACAGCCTGGAAGACGCGCTGAAGGACGTCCATTGGTACGCCGATCACGGCTATTGGCAGATCAAGATCTACAACAGCTTCAACCCCGACTGGGTGGCCCCGGTCGCGGCCGAGGCCCACCGCCTGGGCATGGGCGTCACGGGTCACGTGCCGGCGTTTTCGTCGCCCGACCGGGTGATCGGCGATGGCTACAACGACATCGCCCACATCAACCAGTTGATGCTGGGCTGGATCCTGGACCCCAAGGAAGACACCCGCACGCCGCTGCGCCTGACCGGCATGGCGCGGGGCAAGGACCTCGATCTCAACTCAGCCCGCGTGCAGAAGACCGTGGCGCTGATGCAGGAGAAGGGCATCGCGCTGGACACCACGGCGATGATCCTGGAGCGGCTGATGCTGTCGCGCTCGGGCGAGGCGCCCGCCGGGGACAAACCCTATCTCGACCATGTGCCGATCGCCTACCAGCGCTACCGCAAGCGCAGCTTCGTGACGATCAAGACGCCGCAGGACGACGCCGACTACCAGGGCGGGTTCAAGAAGGTGCTCGAGACCCTGAAGATGCTGGACGACAAGGGCATCCAGCTGCTGCCCGGCACCGACGACGGCACCGGCTTCTCCAACCAGCGCGAGCTGGAGGTCTATGTCATGGCCGGGATCCCGGCGGGCAAGGCGCTCTATCTGAGCACCCTGGGCGCCGAGCGCTACTTCAAGCGCGACAGCCAGCTGGGCTCGATCGAGCGCGGCAAGATGGCCGACGTCATCCTGGTGGACGGCGATCCCACGGCGGACATCTCCAAGATCCGGAACGTGCGGATGACCATGGTCGGCGGCGTCGCCTACTATCCGGCGGAGATCTACGAGCACCTGGCGATCCGGCCCTTCGCGCCGCCGCCGCCTGTCACCGCGCCGCGCTGAGGATGACGATGCGCACGCTGCTCGCCGCCTTCGCCGCCGTGGCCTCGTTCTCGGCGGTTCCGGCCGTGGCGGCCGAGCCGCCCAGGCTGGACATCGTGCTCAGCCCGCACGCGACCGGCGATGCGGCGAGCTACCTCGGCGTGAAGATGACCCTGCAGGCGCCGGGCCTAAAGGCGGGCGATCCGCTGGTGCGGCTGCCGCTGAAGCTGGTGGGCATCCCGACGCCGACGTGGCCGGAAGACGCGCTCCAGGCGCGCGACGACCAGGGTCCGATCGCGCTCAGCAAGGCCGAGGAGCCGCCGACGCCACAGGGCGTCTACCGCCGCTGGCTGGTGGGCCGCGCGACGGTCGGCGATGTGGTGGTCAGCTATCACGCGCCGCCGCGCAAGATCACCGCGACCACGAACAACGGCCCGCTGTTCGACCTGCGCGAGGAGAACGGCGGGTTCGCAGGCTCGGGCAATGGCTTCATGGCCACGCCGCTCGCCGGCGGTCCGTGGATGGTGCATCTGAGCTGGGACCTGTCGGCCGCCGCGCCGGGCTCGCGCGGGATCTGGTCGCTGGGCGAGGGGGCCGTCGATGCGGTGCTCCCGTCGGAGGTGCTGCAGTTCAGCTACTACTACGTCGGGCCGATGCGATCGTACCCGGCCAAGGCCGACCCCGGCTTCGACTTCTACTGGCTGTCCGATCCGCCGTTCGATCCCAATGTGCTGGGCGAGAAGATGAAGGCGCTTTACGGCAGCATGGCCGCCTTCTTCGACGACCAGGGCGGCAGCTATCGGGTGTTCGTGCGCCAGAACCCCTATCTCGGGACTGGTGGCACCGGCCTCGCGCGGTCATTCATGTTCGGCTACCACGCGCCCGCCAAGCCCACGGTCGACAGCCTGCAAGGCCTGTTGGCCCACGAGATGGCGCACACCTGGCCGGCCATGCAGGGCGAGCACGGCGAGACGTCCTGGTACTCGGAGGGGACGGCGGAATACTATTCGACGGTGCTGTCCTGGCGGGCCAAGGCGATCAGCACCGAGGGCCTGCTGAAGACCTTCAACGAGCGCGCCGACGCCTATTATTCGAACCCCTATGTGCGGGCGACCAGCCCGGAGGCGGCCAAGAAGTTCTGGACCGATCCGGTGGCCCAGACCGTGCCGTACGGCCGGGGCTGGACGTATCTCCAGCAGGTCGACGCGGCGATCCGCGAGGCCTCGAAGGGCAAGCGCAGCCTGGACGATGTCGTGAAGGAGATCCGCCGCCGGCAGGTGGCCGAGCAGCCCTATGGCATCCCGGTCTGGCTGGAGCTGGTGGGACACGAGATCGGCGCGGAGAAGGCCAAGGCGCATTACGAGTTCATGGTCGGCGGCGGCCTGCTGGTCCCGCCCTCCAACCTCTACGGTCCCTGCCTGGTGGTGGAGAAGCACCCCGTCCGGCCGTTCCAGCTGGGCTTCGCCCGCGCCTCGCTGAACGACGACCGGGTCGTGCGCGATCTGGAGCCCGGCTCGGCGGCCGATAAGGCCGGCGTCCGCGACGGCGACGTGATCGTCGAGGCCGGCGACGTCAATGCGATCCGCAAGGACGAGGCGCTGGCGCTCAAGCTGACCTTGCGCCGGGGCGAGACCACGACGACGGTGAGCTATCTGCCGCGCGGGGCGCCCGTCGAGGGCTATCGCTGGGCCCGCGATCCGAAAATCCCTGACACCGCCTGCCGCTTCTGACGGGACCTGAATGACCGACCAGCTCCGCCACGGCGTTCGCCTGATCGACCTCGTCATGCTTGGGGCGGGCACCGCTATCGGCGCCTCGATCTTCTCGGTGCTCGGCCCGGCCGCCCAGGTCGGCCACGAGGGTATCCTGGTGGCCTGCGTGATCGCGGCCCTGCCGATGGTGCTGTTCGGCCTGGTCTACGCCTACATGGCCTCGGCGGTGCCGAAGACGGCGGCCTCGTTCGAATGGCAGCGGGAGTTCACCCACCCGCTGATCGCCTTCGGCATCGTCTGGCTACGGGTGCTGTCGAACGCGGTGGTGATGATCGTGCTGGGGACGGTGCTGGTCAGCTACCTCGGCAAGGTGGTCGACATCCCGGGCAAGCCGGTGATGTTCGCGATGTTCCTTGCGGTCTTCGCGCTGAACTATGTCGGCGTCGCCATCGCCGCGCGGGCGCAGACCATCCTGATGATCATGCTGCTGGTGGTGTTCGCGGTCTTCGTGGTCGCCGGCGCGCCGTCGCTGAAACCCCAGTTGGTCACCCAGTCGCTGTCGGTGGGCTGGGCGCCGATCGTCGCGGCGCTGCCGCTGATGATCCAGCTGTTCCTAGGCATCGAGACCACCACCGAGGTGGGTGAGGAAGTCGCCGATCCGAAGCGGGTGGTGCCGCTGGGCCTGGCGCTGGCGCTGATCCTGACGGTGGTGGTCTACCTGGCCATCGCCTACACGGCCCTTAGCCTGGTGGGCGCGGACGCCCTGGCGGCCAGCGACGCGCCGCTGCTGACCGCCGCCGAGGCCGCGCTGGGCAAGTGGGCGACGCCGCTGATCGTGACGGCGGCGGTGCTGGCGCTGTCGAAGTCGATGAACGCCGTCTTCCTGGTCTTCGCGCGCTTCCTCTACGCCATGGGGAAGGCGGGCGTGCTGCCCGCGCCGCTGGGCAAGATCCATCCGAGGTTCGGGACGCCGCACATCGCCACCATGGTGGCGTTCGGCGCCTGCTGCCTGGGCCTGTTCCTGCCGTCCAGCCTGCTGTTCCTGCTGCTGGCGGTGAACATCCCGACGATGATGAAGTACGCCGGCTCCTGCCTCGCCGCCTACAATGTGGCGGCCAGGCATCCGGAGGTGCACGCGCAGGCGCGCCTGCGCTTCGGCCGTGGCACGGTGCGCGTGCTGTCGGTCCTGGGGATCGTGGCCGCGGTGATCATCGCCAGCCTGGGCTTCAGCACCGACTGGAAGCCCTACGCCCTGCTGGTGGGCTGGCTGGCGATCGGTCTTGCGTACTACGCGCTGGTGGTCCGCAAGACCGCGTCGTAGGCCGCCGCGAACGGCGCGATGGTCTCAGCGGTCAGCCCGGCGATGTTGATGCGCGCGTTGCCGGTCATGTAGATCGCGTGGTCCTTGCGCATCAGCTCGACCTGGGCCGGCGTCAGCGACAGCATCGAGAACATGCCCCGCTGGCCGCGGATCGGCTCGAAGCGCGGATCGGCCTCGGCCAGCATCTCGCGCACCGCCTGCAGCCGCGCGCGGCAGGCTTCCAACTCGTCGCGCCACATCTTCGTCAGACCTGCGTCTTCCAGGATCACGCGAACGGCGGCGGCGCCATGGTCCGGCGGCATCGACCACGCGCAGCGGGCGATCTTCAGGATGTTGGTGCGCACCACGTCTGCGTGGGCGCGGGCGCGGACGAAGAGGGCGCCGGTCCGCTCGCGGTAGAGGCCGAAATTCTTGTCGCAGGAGTAGGCGACCATGACGTTGTCGACGGTCTCCATGACGATGCGCAGGCCGGCCGCGTCTTCGTCCAGCCCGGCGCCCAGGCCCTGGTAGGCCAGGTCGAGCAGGGGCACGAGCCCGCGCCGGACCATCAGGTTGGCCAGGGCGCGCCACTGGTCCAGGCTGGGGTCGGCGCCGCTGGGGTTGTGGCAGCAGCCGTGCAGCAGGACGACGTCGCCCGCGGCCGCGTCCTCCAGCGCGGAGATCGTCTCGTCGAAGGTCAGCGCCTGGGTCTTGGGATCGAAGTGGCGGAAGGTCATGACCTCCAGCCCCGCCTCGGCGAAGATCGGCGCATGGATCGGCCATGACGGCGCGCCCAGCCAGATGCGTGCGCCGGGCTTGCCCGCGCTGGCCAGTTCGGCCGCGAGGCGCAGCGCACCCGTGCCGCCCGGGGTCTGGACCGCGAACAGATCCGCGGCCGCCGCGCCCGTGCCGAAGATGATCGGGGTCAGGCGCTCCAGGTATCCGAAGTCACCCTCGGGGCCGAGGTAGCTCTTGGTGTGCTGGGTCTCCAGCAGGCGCTGTTCGGCCGCCTTCATGGCGGCGAACACCGGCGTGCGGCCCTGCTCGTCCTTGTAGACGCCGACGCCCACGTCGATCTTGCCGGCGCGCGGGTCCTCGCGGAACAGCTTGATCAGCGACAGCACCACGTCCGGCGGCTGCGGCAGCAGGCCGTCGAAGAGCACGCCGGAGGCAGCGCGGGCGGAGGC
Source organism: Alphaproteobacteria bacterium (assembly GCA_018821435.1). Taxonomy (GTDB): domain Bacteria; phylum Pseudomonadota; class Alphaproteobacteria; order Caulobacterales; family Caulobacteraceae; genus Phenylobacterium. The sequence continues at coordinate 171,058 of JAHJME010000025.1, read as the reverse complement.
GGAGGCAGAGTCGTGCAGGGTCGTCATGTGGCCAATCTATCGGCTGGGGCGCGCATAAGGTTTCTGTTTTACGCGGGTGACCGCCCAAATCCGCATGCCAGTTGCGGATTTTCGGCTTTTGGCGACGGATTGTGTCGGGTCGACGCGCGCTACTTCAACGTCGTCATATAGGTGATGAGCTGGCTTCGGTCGGCGGGGTTCGCCACCGCGACCATCATCTTCGTCCCCGGCACGGCCTTCTGCGGACCGGCCAGGAACGCGTCGAGCCGTTTGGCGTCCCACGCCGCCGGCTGCTTCTGCATGGCGGGCGAGTAGCTGAAGGCCGGGCGGGCCTTGCGGGTCATCACGCCGGTGAGATCCGGACCCATCAGCGACTTGCCGGGCACATGGCAGACGCTGCATCGCTGCTTGAAGATCGTCGCGCCGCCGGGGGCGGCCGTCTGGGCCGAGGCGGCGCCCGCCGAGGCCGCGAGGAGGCCAAGCGCCACGAGGGCCGCTGCACGAAACGCCATGTGTCCGATCCTTCGAAGACGCGCCGTCTCACGGCGGCCGCCGCTTGTAGGGGCTGAACGGCGATGGCGCTGTATCCCGGGTGCAACGCCCGCGGCAGTTTCGTGACCGGCGCCCAGGATCGCGGCGCCTCATGTCGTCCGCGCCGCGGCTTGCGCCACGGGCGACGCACACCTGGCTCACGCATCGTCTTGCTTGAACCGGAAACACGGTTCACATTTCGCGCAAGAACAAGATCAGGGAGAGCGTGGATGAAGTTCGGGAGATTGGCCGTCGTCGGGCTGGCGGCGTTGGGGCTGGTGACGGCGTCGGCGGCGCCGCAGGCGGTGGGCGGGCCGGGCGCGGCGGAGGCCCAGGCCGTCAAGCGGCCGAACATCATCGTCATCCTGGCCGACGACCTCGGCTACAACGACGTCTCGCTGCACGGCAATCCGCTGGTTCGCACGCCCAACATCGATTCCATCGCCCAGACCGGGGCGCGGTTCGAGAACGGCTATACCGGCGACGCCGTCTGCTCGACGTCGCGCGCGGCGCTGATGACCGGCCGCAACTACTCCCGCTACGGCTTCGAATGGTTGCCGAACCTGCCGGGCTTCGTGAACGCACGGAACGGCAAGTACGCCGCCGAGCGCTATCCGGCCAAGATCCTGACCAACGACGCCAAGCCGATCCCGCCCGAGAAGAACGGCCTGCCCGACACCGAGGTCACCATGGCCCAGGTGCTGAAGGCGCAGGGCTATCACACCGGCCTGGTCGGGAAGTGGCACCTGGGCACGGCGCCCAACCTGGCGCCCCAGAAGCGCGGCTTCGACGAGTTCGTGGGTTTCCCCGGCGGGGCGGCGCTGTACGCCAAGGTGGACGATCCGACGGTGGTCACCGCCAAGCTGCCGTGGAGTGGGATCGACGGCTATCTGTACGACAACCTGACCACCAACATCTGGCGCGACGGCAAGCCGACGCCCGCCAAGAAATACATGACCTATGAGCTGGCCGACGAGGCCGTGGGCTTCATCGACCGCAACAAGAAGAGCCCGTTCTTCCTCTACCTGGCCTTCAACGCGCCCCACAATCCGATCCAGGCGCCCCGGGCGATGTACGACAAGATGGGGCACATCAAGGACGAGAAGACCCGGGTCTACTACGCCATGATCCAGTCGCTGGACGAGGCTGTCGGCCAGGTGCTGCGCAAGGTGAAGGCAGAGGGCCTGGAGAAGGACACGATCATCGTCTTCCTCAGCGACAATGGCGGCGCCTCGTACCACCAGATCCCGCAGGAGAACCTGCCGTACCGGGGCTGGAAGACCACCTACTTCGAGGGCGGCGTCCACGTGCCGTTCTTCATGAAGTGGCCCGCGAAGATTCCGGCCGGCTCGATGATCCCCGGCATCGCCTCCAGCCTGGACCTGTTCCCGACCTTCGTGGCGGCGGCGGGCGGCCAGCTGCCGGCCGATCGCGAATATGACGGGATGGACCTGACCCCCGCGCTGACCGGCAAGGCGGGCCCGGACGCGCTGCGCGAGCGCGCGCTCTACTGGCGCAAGGGCGACTACCGGATGGTCCGGAGCGGGAACTGGAAGCTGCAGACCATCGACGACCCGAAGGCCGTCTGGCTCTACGACCTCGCCACCGACCCGACCGAGCGCACCAACCTGGCCTCGCTGATGCCGGAGAAGGTGGTCGAGCTGAAGGCGCTGTTCGCGGCCCAGGAGGCCAAGTACATCGCCCCCGCCTGGCCCGCGACCGCCCGCACCCGGATCAACGTCGACGGCCATCCGCCGGTCATTCCGGGCACGGTCGAATACGTGGAGTGGATGAACTAGCCGAACAGCACCTCGCACCCCGTGCCGGCCAGGGCCGCGTCCACCCGGGCGCGGTCCTTGTCGTCGAGGGCGGCGTATTCCTCGCGCAGCCAGGCCAGGCACTTGGCCTGGTAGACGAAGGGCTGCATCATCCAGGGCTTGCCGTCGATCTCTGTCGCCACCTCGGAGGCTCCGGCCTGGACCGCCGCGGCGTTGGCCAGCAGCAGCGGTGCGTAGGTCCGCCCGGCCTCGCCCAGGATCGCGGTCAAGGTGGCGGGCAGGGCGCCCACGTCGAACCAGTCGGCGGGCTTGGGGTCCTCGCCGGAGAGGTCCTCCATCAGCAGCACCCAGGCGGCGACGCGTTGCGCGCGGGCATGGGTCAGCGCCATCGACGTCGGGTCGAAGTGCACGAGCTGGGTCAGCTGGCCGTAGTTGGCGAAGTCGGCCGCCGCCGGGCGGCTCCCCAGCAGGAAGCGGTGGGTGCGGAGGTGATCCTCCAGCAGGTCCACGAAGCGGACGTAGCTGGCCTCGATCACCGGTCCGGTGACGGGGTTGGAGCCGACGTAGCGCAGGCGCGGAATCTGGCGGTCGGCGAAGGTCGCGCCGGCGGCCCGCAGCTCGGCGTCGGGAAGAAGAGCCTTGGTGTAGGCGGGCAGCACGGCGGCGGCCTTGGCCACGTCGTCGGCATAGGCCCAGCGGTAGTGGAACATGGCCTTGGTCAGCCATTCGTCGCCGAAGTCTTCCAGCAGGGCGTCGATCAGCGCCAGGGCCGGGTCGGACGGCCGCGCCTCGCGCCCCGCGTGCTCGCGCTCCAGCCGCCGCAGAATCGGCGTCGAGTCGGTGGTGGCGACCAGCGCGCCGTCGGGGCCGGGGAAGTAGAAGGTCGGCAGCAGCGAGACCTTCGGTCGCGGCAGGTGCGGCGCCTCGTGCGAGAGCTGGATCAGGCTGTAGGGAATGCGCCGATAACGCAGCAACGCCAGCATCTTGCGGGTGTAGGGCGAGCCCGGCACTCCGTTCAGCAGCACCCGATCCTCAGTCGTTTTCATGCGCGCCTCCCAGGCGTCCCCGTTGACAGTCCGGGACCTTCCACAGAGTATGAAGCGGAATTCGCGTTCCGAAAAGAGAGCGCATCGGGGAAGGATCCAGACGCCAATGATCGCATCGAGCAAATACGTCCTGCTGCTGGGGGCCGCGATGGCCGCGATGGCGAGCGCGCCGGCCCTGGCCCAGGAGGGCAACGAGGTCGAGACGGTGGTGGTCACGGCCCAGAAGCGGGCCGAGAACATCCAGGACGTGCCGATGGCCGTCTCCGCGATCAGCGGCGACCAGATCGAGAAGCGCGGCGTGACCAACATCACCGAGCTGTCCAAGTTCCTGCCCAGCGTCCAGATCACCCAGTCGAACAACAACCGCAACACGACGGTGTTCGTCCGCGGCGTCGGCACCTCGGGCACCAACCCGGGCATCGAAGCCAGTGTCGGCCTGTTCCTGGACGGGGTGTATCTGCCGGCGGCCGGCCCGATCCAGGTGAACCTGCAGGACATCTCCAGCCTGGAAGTCCTGCGCGGTCCGCAAGGTACGCTGTACGGCCGCAACACGCCCGTGGGCGCGATCAACATCAGCACCCGCGCGCCACAGCAGGCGCCCGAGGCGATGCTGACCGGCACGCTCGGCAACTACAAGGACAAGCGCATCGCCGGTTATGTCGGCGGCGGGCTGACCGACAACCTGTCTGGCCGCCTGTCGTTCTGGCTGGCCGATCGCGACGGCTATGAGCACAACCTGTTCACCGGCGACGACGTCAACGGCTCCACCCAGAAGGGCCTGCGCGGCCGGCTGAAATGGGAGCCGGCGGACGACCTCGACGTCAACTTCATCGCCTACTACGCCAACATCAATTCGCATTGCTGCACGCCGGACATCCTCAATCCGACCGGCCCGCGCGGCATCGCCACGCCGGGCTTCCTGGCCGCCAGCGCCGCGGCCGGGCGGCCGTTCCGCAACTTCGACGACAAGGACCACGTGGTCGACGACGACTACGAAAGCCGCAACGCCACCGACAGCTACGGCCTGTCCGTCCAGGTCGACAAGGACCTGCCGGGCGGCCACACCCTGACGTCGATCACGGCCTACAACGCCTACGACGACAACATCACCCAGCTGGCCGCGGACGCCCTGCCGCTGGACATCAGCCGTGGATTCCAGCGCCTGCTGGCCGACATCTATTCCGAGGAAATTCGCATCCTCTCGCCGGTCGATCAGCGGCTTACGTACATCGGCGGCGTCTATCTGTTCCACGAGAACATGCGCTACGACACCCAGAGCAACGTCGGGAGCCAGTCGACCCGCGTCTTCCCGGGCAACGCGCGGGCGTTGCCGGGCGAGTTCGGCCACTTCTACTATCGCCAGCAGACCGACAGCGTCGCGGCTTTCGGCCAGGTCACCTTCAACGTCACCGACGTCTTCCGCATCACCGGCGGCGGCCGCTATTCCTGGGACAAGAAGGACAGCTACATCGCCGCCGTGAACAGCCCGGTGGGCACGCCGCAGTTCCGGGCCGCCGTCCCCACCAACATCGTGGGCGACGTTAGCCGCAGCGAGAAGAAGTTCACCTGGTCCCTGGGCGCCCAGTACGACATCACGCCGGACATCATGGGCTATGTGCTGGCCGCCACCGGCTACAAGACCGGCGGCTTCAACGCCCGCGCCGCCGCGCCGAACACCCCGTTCGAGTTCGACGCCGAGAACTCGATGAACTACGAGGTGGGCCTGAAGACGACGCTGCTGGACGGCGCGCTGGTGTTCAACATCGACGTCTATCGGACCACGCTGAAGAACTTCCAGGACTCGCTGCTGAACCCGCTCACCGGCTCGGGCTTCATCGTCGGCAACGCCGGCGAGCGGCGCTCGCAAGGCGTGGAGGCCGACGCGCGGTGGCGGGTCACCCGTGAGTTCTCGCTGAACGGCAGCATGTCCTACAACGACGCCGAGTTCACCGACTACACCGCCGGCCAATGCTACGGCGGGCAGGTGGCCAATGGCACCAAGCCGGGCTCGTGCAACTACAACGGCCAGCGGCCGGCGCAGAACCCGAAGGTGCAGTGGAGCCTGGCGTTCGACTGGCGTCACGACCTGGCGTTCAAGAACCTGGGCCTCTTCGTCCAGGGCGACGCCACCTTTACGGACAACCAGTACCTGACCGCGACGCTGGATCCGCGATCCTACCAGTCGTCCTACACGCTGTACGGCCTGCGGGCGGGCGTGGAGTCGCAGAGCGGCCAGTGGCGCCTGTCGGCTTACGGCAAGAACCTGTCGGACAAGTCCTACTATCTGCAGACGACGCCGCAGCCGCTGAGCTTCCTGATCGGCGCGGGCGGCACGACGGCGGCCGACGGGTTCGTGGGCTGGTACGGCGCGCCGCGGACCTACGGCGTCGAGCTGCAGGTCAAGTTCTGACCGCTTGGCGTACATCCGTCCCCTAGACACGGCGTTGGAGCCCGGGCGCGCGATGCGCGTCCGGCGCATACCGTCGTTCCGATTGGAATGCGCGCGAGGGGCGGCTAAACCGCAAGGCGAGCAGCGGAAACCCTAGATGCCGAAAGCCAAGTCTCCGGACGCAACAGAGTCGGATCCGACCTGGACCCGGCCCGCGTACCAGAACCGGAGCCGCGAGCAGCGCGACCGGCTGCTGAAAGCCGGCGAGCGGGCGTTCGCCGCCTCGGGCTTCTGGCAGACGCACATCACCGATATCGCCAAGCGGGCCGGCTGTTCCGTCGGCAGCTTCTATCGCCGGTTCGAGGACAAGGAGGCGTTCTTCCTGGCGCTCCAGTCCGACATGGCCGCCCGCGCCGAAGCCAATATCACCAAGTTCTTCGAGGACCCCGCCCGCGACGGCGAGGGGCTGGACGAGCTGATGATCCGCCTCACCCGCAACACCGCGCGGACCGTGCGCGGCATCGAGGGCTATTATCGCGCCCTGTTCGAATTAAGCCTGCGGGGTCAGAACGTCTGGCCGCCCATGCGGCGGGTCGAGGCCATCGAGGCCGAGTTCCTGGTGAAGCTGTTCCGGCGGCGCGGCGTCGCCGTGGACGACAAGATCCAGAACCGCGCCCACCTGGCCATCCGGATGATGCACGGCCAGATCATCTCGGCGATGCTGCACGGGCCGGGGCCCTGGGCCGCCGACGAGCCGGAACTGCACGACGAGTTGGGCCTGATGCTGATCCGCTACCTCGGGATCGACGGCGCGACGCGGAAGACCCCCAAGACCTAGCGATCCCAAAGCGGACGCGTGCCGGAGGACTGCCCATGGCCGAGATCTATCGGATCTTCGGATCGGAGATGTCGCCTTACTCGGTGAAGGTGCGCTCGTACTTCCGGTTCAAGGGCGTGCCCCATCGTTGGATCGCGCGCAACGCGGCCAGCGACGAAGACTACAAGCGCTTCGCCAAGCTGCCGATCGTGCCCACCGTGGCGACGCCGGAGGACGAGGGCCAGCAGGACTCCACGCCGATCATGGAGCGCGCCGAGGCGCGGTTCCCCGAGCCGTCGATGCATCCCGCCGATCCGACGCTCGGATTCCTGTCGGCGCTGATCGAGGAGTTCGGCGACGAGTGGGGCAACAAGCTGATGTTCCATCACCGCTGGTACGCCGACGTCGACCAGGCGGCCTCGGCCCAGACCCTGGCGCGGCTCAGCCTGCCGAACGGCACGACGGAAGAGGTGGCCCAGCGGACGCGCATGGTGCGCGAACGGATGACCGGCCGGGGTCACTTCGTGGGGTCCAGCGACGCCAACGCCCCGCTGATCACCGGCTACTACCTGGAACTCCTCGATATCCTCGAGGCGCACCTGGCGACGCGGAAATACCTCTTCGGTGCGCGGCCGTCGTTCGGCGACTTCGGCCTCTACGCCCAGCTCTACGAGTGCTCGGTGGACCCGACCTGCGGCGGGATGATCCGGGCGCGGGGGCCGGCGGTGCTGGACTGGTGCCACCGGATGCTGGAGCCGCGCGTCGATGGCGATTTCGAGCGCTGGGACAGCCTGGCCCCGACGCTCACGCCGCTGCTGAGCTACATCGGCCGCTACTTCCTGCCCTGGACCACGGCCAACGCCGCGGCCCTGGCCGCCGGCGACGCGGAATTCAGCGTGGATCTGGCGGGGACGCCCTACGTCCAGCCGCCGCAGAAGTATCACGCCAAGTCCCTGGGCGTGCTGCGCGAGCGCTACGCCGTCGTGGCGGGGGACGCGGGCCTGGCGGGCATCCTCGCCGACGCCGGCTGCCTGCCGTTCCTCACGCCGGCCTAGCGGCAGACCCCGTTCAGCGACCCTGGATTCCAGGGCCGGGGCGGGACCACGTGGCCGCGCCGATCGGCTTCGGCCTCCAGCGACAGCGGCTTGTCCGACGGCCGGGCGTCATAGTCGTCGCGGTAGAACGGATGCCGCTCCACCGTCTCCAGGCTGGCGAACCGGAAGCCCTCGCTTCGGTACCAGGCCAGCAGGCGGGGCAGCATGCGCGCGTCGAATGCGCCGGCGTGCAGCACCAGCACATAGGGGATGTCGCGGCCGTAGAGCGTCCTGGCCAACCCCCGGCTGCGCGCCAGGCTCAGCCGCGCCCAGTCCATGTACTGGCGCTCCAGTTCGGCCACCGCCGCCATGTCGCCCCTGGTCATGCAGCGCGCGTAGGGGTCGTTGAACGCCCAGTCGTCGAAGCTCAGCGTCACGCTGGCGATGTGATAGCCGCGCTCCGCCAGATACCGGCGCACCTGCGCGCGGGTCTCGGGCGTCGCGCCCTCGGCCATGAACGGATAGCGGAACCACTTCCAGTCGCGCCCCGCCATGCGGGCCGCCAGCCCCGGCTCGTTGCGGGCGATGTCGGCCATGAAGGCGTCGGGCCCCACCATGTCGAGGTGCGGGTGGCTCCAGGTGTGGCTGCCCAGCGGATGGTCGGCCTTGCGCCAGAGGTCCAGGGCCGCCTCGGAACCCGGCTCGCGCTCGACCTGGACGCCGTTGACGAGGGCGGTGGCCGAACGCACCCGCGCCGCCTTCAGCGCCGCCAGGATGTCGTGGGCGATCTGGACGCGGGTCTGGCCGGGCGGCAGGCCGCCGTGCGCCGGCAGGTCGTCGAAGGTGACCGCCATCTGCTGGGCGGCGGCAGGCCCGGCGCAGAGCAGCGCCAGGACGAGAGCCGCGATCTTGGCGAGGTCGCGCAGGGGGCGGTTCAGGTTGGTCACGGCGGCAGGCTTACACCGCCGCGCCGGCGAAGCGGCGATGTCGGTCTAGATCAGCTTCAGCCCGAGCCGCGCCACGACGAGCGGCAGCAGGACGACGAAGGCGATCAGGGCGATGGCGTAGAGCATCGCCAGCACCGGGCGACCCCCGCGGACGTTGAACACCACCCCGGCAAGCAGCGGCCCCGAGATGGGTCCGATCAGGAAGTAGGGCGCCAGGCGTTTCCAGAAGCTCACGGCGCGTCTCCATTCGGCTCAACTCCCGGGGTCGATGCAACTTGCGAGCCGCCGCGTGCGCGGCGTGGCGTCAGCGTGGCCGCCGCGGGCCGTCTCTCCCCTCGGGACGCTGGTCGGTGCGCTTGCCGGCGGGCCGCATGCCGGCCATGGCCTGGGCCGGGGTCGGCTTGAGGTCGGTGAGCAGCAGCACGCCGTCGCCGTCCACGTCCAGCAGGGCGAAGCGGCGGTCGCTGGCCGCGCGCCACTCCGCCTGGCTGACACCGAACGAGAAGTCGCTGTCGGCGCCTCGGATGGGGTGCGGCTCGTTGATCAGGCTGTAGGCGGCCGCGCCCTGCAGCCGGGTGTCGACGGTGTTGCGCTTGGCCGCGGTGGGCCGGCCGGAGGCGCCGCTCATGCCCAGGCCGGAGCGGGTGATCTCGGGGACCAGTTCCTCTTCCCAGCGGGTGACTTCGGGCATGCTGATCTGGCCGTCGCCGTTGACGTCCAGCGCCTTGAACCAGCGGTCGGCGTCGGCGCGGAACTCGTCGCGGGTCAGGCGGCCGTCGTGGTTGGCGTCGGCCTGCGCGAACCACACGGCGACGGGATAGGGCTGGCCGCCGGGCGCGCGGAACGGCTGGCCGGACGGGCTGATGAAGAGCTGGGCGCGGGGACGGGGCGGCCCATCGCCATGATCGTCGTCGTCGGCGCCGAAGCCGGGCGGCGGGCCTTGGCGCCCGGCCGCGCAGCCGGTGAGCACCAGCGCCGCGCCGACAAGGACGATCCAGTTCCTGATATGCATGGGGTTCCCGACACTCGACGTCGTCCGCTCCTGATCGCGCAAAGCGGCGCGCCCATGTCGGACGCGCCACAATCGCGGGGATTTGCGCCGCCGTCAGCCCCCGTCGCGGAAACGGACGATCCAGGCGGCCAGTGCGGCCACGTAGCGCGCCAGGTATTTGGCGGTGGCCTCGTCGGTCAGGCGGCCCTCGGCGTCGAACTTCTCGTGCGCCCGGAACACCAGGATCTCGGGCTGGGGCAGGCAGAACGAATTGGTGAACTCGAATGCCTGGCGCAGCTGGCTCTGGCCGCGCGCCGTGCCGGTCTGGCCGGGCGAGGCGCCGATGATGCCCACCGGCTTGCCGGACAGCGCGGCGCCCGACGGCGGGCGCGAGGCCCAGTCGACTGCGTTCTTCATCACGCCCGGGACGCCGTGGTTGTACTCGGGGCAGACGAACAGCACCCCGTCGGCCGCGCGGATCGCCGCCTTGAACGCCGCCACGCCCTCGGGGTCGCCGCCGGCCTCCACGTCGCCGTTGTAGAGCGGCACCGCCAGCAAATCGAAGGTCTCGATCACGACCCCCTCGGGCGCGACATCGGCGGCGGCGCGCAGCAGGGCGCGGTTCAGGGAGCCTTGGCGCAAGCTGCCGGCCACCCCCAGGATACGGATCGTTTCGGACATGCCGGACCTCTAGCACGCAAGATGGCGCCGCCGTCGTGGGGAACGGCGGCGCCTCAGCCAATCACTCGGGGGAGGAGGGGTCAGGCGGGCTGTCGCGCCGCCCCAGACCGGCTGGTCGCCTCCAGTTCGCCCTTGAACCAGGCGAGCAGATCCTTGTTGATGATGTCGGCGTGGGTCGTGGCCATGCCGTGGGGCAGGCCCGGGTAGATCTTCAGCGTGCCGTTCTGGACCAGGTCGATGCTCTTCAGCGCCGCGTCCTTGTAGGGGACGATCTGGTCGTCATCGCCGTGCATGACCAGCACCGGCACGTCGATCTTCTTCAGGTCCTCGGTGAAATCGGTTTCCGAGAACGCCTTGATGCAGTCGTAGTGGGCCTTCACGCTGCCCATCATCCCCTGCAGCCACCACTTGTCGATGATCCCCTGGCTGACCTTCGCACCGGCGCGGTTGAAGCCGTAGAAGGGGCCGGTCGGCACGTCGATGTAGAGCTGGGCCCGGTCGGCCAGCACGGCGGCGCGGTAGCCGTCGAACGCCTCGATCGGCGTGCCCTCGGGGTTGCTCTCCTTCTTGACCATGACGGGCGGCACGGCGCCGATCAGCACGGCGCGGGCGGCGCGGTCGGTCCCGTGGCGGCCCAGGTAGCGGGCGACTTCGCCGCCGCCGGTGGAGTGGCCGATGTGGATGGCGTCCTTCAGGTCCAGGGCCAGGACCAGCGCGCGCAGGTCGTCGGCGTAGGTGTCCATCTCGTTGCCGTCCCAGGTCTGGGTCGAGCGGCCGTGGCCCCGGCGGTCATGGGCGATGACACGGTAGCCGTTGCTGGCGAAGAACATCATCTGGGCGTCCCAGTCGTCCGACGTCAGCGGCCAGCCGTGGCTGAACACGATGGGCTGGCCCGAGCCCCAATCCTTGTAGAAGATCTCGACGCCGTCCTTCGTGGTGATCGTGGGCATTGGGGGGCTCCTCTTCAGGTCTGAAGCCACCATGCGCGCCTGCCGTGACGGTCTCAATTCACCGTGCGGTGTGTCGTCACATACGTTGGTTTAGGCGCGCCGATACCCGTGGTCAGGCGTGTGCGGCGGGCAGGGTGAACGCGAAACAGGCGCCGGGTCCGTCGCCGTTGTTCCGGGCCCAGATCGCCCCGCCGTGGGTCTCGATGATCGAGCGGCAGATCGGCAGGCCCATGCCCATCCCCTCGGCCTTGGTGGTGAAGAAGCTGTCGAACAGCCGGGGCAGATTTTCCGGCGTCACCCCGGGGCCGGTGTCGGAGACCGTGACCGCCACGCGGCCGTCGCCGTCCAGGGCGGTGGTCACCCGGATCTCGCGCGGCCCCTCGGCGGCGCCCATGGCCTGGATCGCGTTGGCCGTCAGGTTCACCACCACCTGCTGCAACTGGGTGCGGTCGGCCAGGACGTCCGGCAGGTCGGCCCCCAGCGCCAGGTCGATGGCCACGCCCTTGCCCTGGCTTTCGTGGCGCAGGAACATCAGCGCCTCCTCGACCACGGCGTTCACCGACAGGGCCTGGGCCTCCGGCGTGCGGCGCATGGCCATGTCGCGCACGCGGGCGATGATCGCCGCCGCGCGCTGGGCGTCGGCCACCACGCGGGTGTTGATGCCGCGCAGCTCGTCCAGGTCGGGCTCGGCGCGCGACAGCCAGCGCATCCCCGCCGAGGCGTTGGTGGAGATGGCGGCCAGCGGCTGGTTGACCTCGTGGGCGATGGAGGCGGTGAGCTCGCCCAGCATGGACACCCGCGCTGCGTGGGCGAATTCGGCCTGCAGGTCGTGGAGCTGGCGCTGGGCCAGGACCCGCTTACTGATGTCGATGACGCCGATCAGCAGCTTGCCGTCGGCCACGCTCTCGGGCGGAAAACAGGCGGTGAAGTGGGCGTCGAACTCGCGACCGTCCAGGGTCCGCAGACGGGTCTCGCGGGAGAAGCTGGGCCGGCCGGAGACCGCCGCGACCACCGAGGCGGCATAGACGTCGGAGCTGCCTTCGGGCCAGAAGCGGTCGCACGGTCCCAGCAGCGCCGAGGCGTCGCCGTCGCCGAACAGCTTCACCGACTCCTCGTTCACCGCCAGCACCTCGGTCACCCGGATCATCTCGCGGACGAAGGCGGGGTTGGCCGCGAAATAGGCGGCGTAGTCCGAGACGCCCGACTTCCGAAGCTGGCGCAGCATCAGGCCGACGGGTGCGAAATCCAGCTCCCAGAACGAGGCGGCCATCGCCTGGAACAGGTTGCGGTAGCGGTACTCGCTGTGGCGCAGCGCGGTCTCGGCCTGGCGGCGCTCGGTGATGTCGCGGGCGGTCTCGATGATCTCGCGCGGCTGGCCCGTCGCGTCGCGGCGCAGGGTCCAGCGGGCTTCGACGACCAGCTCGCGGCCGTCGGCGGCGCGGCGGCGCAGCTCACCGTCCCAGCGGCCGGTCGCCAGCAGGTCGGCCTCGGGCGCCTCGCCGCCCAGCAGATCGGCGGCGGCCCGCCCCAGCGCGTCGTCGGCGCTCCAGCCGTAGAGCGCGGCGGATGCGGCGTTCCATGCGGTGATCCGGCCCGCAAGGTCGCGCACCACGATGCTCTCGTGCACGAGGTCGAAGAGATCGCCCCGCTCGGCCGGATCCATGCGCACGTCCCCCTGGACGCCGACCTTAGCCGAAGAGCGGGCGGGGGTGTCCACCGGTCAGGCGGCCAGCGCCTGATCCAGGCACTCGATCAGCGCCTCGGCCGTGAACGGCTTGCGCAGCAGGCAACAGGCGCCGCTGGCCATGGCTTTCTGATGCAACGCCGGCTCGGCGCGCGCCGTGACCATGATCACCGGCGTCCTCACCCCGTCGGCGATCAGCCGCAGCTTCAGGTCGATGCCCGACAGGCCGGGCATCTGGATATCGGTGATCACGCAGTCGGAGGCGCGGCCCCCGTCGGCGGCCAGGAAGTCCTCGGCGTTGGCGTAGGCCGCCACCCGGTAGCCGAGCGAGCGCACCAGCCCCACGACGGCCTGGCGCAGGGACTCGTCGTCCTCGACGACGGAGATCAACGGGTCGGCCACGGTCATGCCGCCGGCTTCGCACGCCGCGCCCCGAGCCGGAATCATACGCTGGTATGGTCAGGCGGAGACGTGCAGCGCCTCGGCCATCTTCACCAGTTCGGCCAGGGAACGGGCGCCCATCTTCCGCATGGCCGAGCCGCGGTGGATCTTCACGGTGATCTCGGACAGCGACAGGTCGCCGGCCACCTGCTTGTTCAGCTTGCCGGCGGTGACCAGCGCCATGACTTGGCGCTCGCGTGGGGAGAGGGTGGCGAACTTGTCTTCCAGCTGCCGACGGCCGCCGTCGGCGGTGCGGCGCGCGCGGTCGCGCTCGATGCCGGTGGTGACGGCGTCCAGCATGTCCTGGTCACGGAACGGCTTGGGCAGGAAGTCGATGGCGCCGGCCTTCATGCCGCGCACCGACATCGGGATGTCCCCGTGGCCGGTCATCAGCACGACGGGGAGGCCGATGCCCAGCTGGGCCAGCTGGGCCTGGAAGTCGAGGCCGGACAGCCCCGGCAGGCGGACGTCCAGCACCAGGCAGCCCGGCGCGTCCGGAAGCGTGGCCTCCAGGAACGCCTGGGCGGAGCCGTACAGCCGCGCGTCCAGTCCGACCGAGCGGAACAGGCCGCTGAGCGCCTCGCCGAGGGAGACGTCGTCATCGACAATATGAACGATCGCTTCGGGCATGACGGCTCGGCGGCGGCGGATGACGTTTTATGCCACAGCCTGCGACACGGCGCCGCTCATACGATGGTGTGAGGCGCGGCCGCTCAGTAGCTGCCGAAACGAACGTCAGCGCTGCCCGCCGGCAGTTCGATGGTCATGCCGTCCTTGGCCAGCCGCCAGTCCAGCTTGCCGCCGTCGTCCATGCCCTTGGTGAAGGCTTCGGGCGTGAAGAAGGGCAGGCCGGCCTGGGTGAGGTGGCTGAGCACCAGCGCCTTCACCCCCGCGGCGCGGGCCAGGTCGGCGGCCTCCACCGGCTGGGTGTGATAGGTCACGGTGTCGGCCATCAGCGAGCTCATCCGCGCATTGCCCATGGCGGCCAGGCCCTTGGACATCTGCATGGTCATGGCGTTGTTCTGCGCCTCGTGGACCAGGACGTCGGCGCCCTTGGCGGCGACCGCCAGCGGAGCCCACTTGATGGTGTCGCCGCTGACCACCACCGAGCGGCCCTTGTAGTCGAAGCGATAGGCGAAGGCCGGATCGATGGGGTCGTGGTGGACGCGGATGGCGGTGACGGTCAGGCCGCCGTCCTTCCAGGCGACGGCCGTGCCGTCCGGCTTCGGAATGGTGACGATCTTGGCGGCCAGCAGGCCCGCGCTCAGGTCGAACTTGAACGGGCCGTGCTCGTGGTGCGCCTTGCGGAAGCCGTGGTCGTTTTCGTAGGCGAGGTTCATGCCGCTCGCCAGCTTGTCCACCCCGGCCGGGCCGACGACGGCCAGGGGCGCGGGGCGGCCCGCCACCCAGCTCTGCATGTTGAACTCGCCCAGGTCGCCGATGTGGTCGGAGTGCAGGTGGGTGATGAACACGGCCTTGGCGGTGGCCATCGGCAGGCGCCAGGTCATCAGGTTCTCGGTCGCCTCCGGGCCGATATCGACTAGGTAGAGCGCGCCGCCGGCCTGGATCGCGGTGCACGGCTTGGCGCGCCCGGCGATGGGCAGCGGGCCCGACGTGCCGCAGAAGATCACCTTCAAGCCGTCGAAGGCCTGGGCCTGGACGGTGGTGGCGGACAAGGCGAGCGCAAGGGCGGCCAGTGCGGCGCGGATCATGGCGTTTCTCCCCAGAAACGGAATTTGAATTCACGTTTCTATGCTACAGCTCGGGAAACGCCAACCGGAGGATTCAATGACGCTCAGCTACGACCTCTACTGGTCCTTCCGCTCGCCCTATTCTTACATGGTGGTTCCGCGCCTGCTGGCGCTGGAGGCCGAGCACGACGTGACCTGCAACGTCCGGCCGGTCTATCCGCTGGCGGTGCGCACGCCGGAGTTCTTCGAAAGCCGCGACCCGCTGTGGACCCCCTACCTGATGCGCGACGTGTTCCGCGAGGCGGCGTTCCTGGGTCTGCCGTTCCGCTGGCCGCGGCCCGATCCGGTGCAGCAGGCGCCGGGCGTCGGCTACCGCATGGAGCAGCCCTACATCCACCGCCTGACCCACCTGGGCGTGGCGGCGGCGGAACGTGGACGGGGTCTGCCGTTCCTCAAGGAGGTCAGCCACACGATCTGGAGCGGCGAGGTCGATGGCTGGCACGAGGGGGACCACCTGCCCCGGGCGGCCGAGCGGGCGGGTCTGGACTATGCCGAGTTGAGCGCCGCCGTGGACGGCGACCCGGACCACTTCCACCAGGTCATCGAGGCCAACCAGGTCGACCAGCGCGCGGCGGGCCACTGGGGCGTGCCGATGATGGTGTTCGGCGGCGAGCCGTTCTTCGGCCAGGACCGCTTCGACCAGCTCAAATGGCGGATGGAACAGGCCGGGCTGTCCGGAAAAGCATAGCTGGGAGCTATCAGGCCGCCGCGTCGAGGCGCTTCTCGGTGACAGCGGCCTTGGACAGCTCGGCCATCGCCTTGATCAGCGGTGAGCGCCACCGCTCGGCGGTGGTCAGCATCCAGCAGGCGTAGGGCACGTCCAGGGTCGAGGACACCACGGCGAGGCGTCCGTCGCGCAGATGGTCCTCGAACACAAACGACGCGCCCATGGCGATGGCGTCGGTGTCCAGCGCCCGCTGGATGATCAGCGAATAGTCGTCGCTGATGAACGCCTTGAGGTTCTCGGCCTCCTCGCGGGCCATCTCGCCGGCCCAGGCCTCCACGCCCGGCAGGACGTTGGGAAGGGCGAACGGGTGGACCAGCAATTCGCGCGGACCGGCGTCGCTGAGCGCCAGCGCCGGGTGGCCGGGGCGCGCCACCAGGACGATGGCGTCCTCGAACATCTTCTTGCGGATCAGCTCGCCGTAGCGGGCGGCGTGCTCGGAATAGCCGAAGGCGATATCGACCCGGCCGTCGTGCAACGCCTTCATCACGCCGGGGCCCGTCTCCTGGATCGTCTCGACGTGGAGCCTGGGAAACCGCACCGCGATCCGACGCAGCAGTTCGGGCAGGGGCTTCAGCCGCGAGGCCGGGCCGACGGCGATTCGAATGCGGCCTTCCTCGCCGCGCGCCAGCTGCTCCAGGTCGCGGGAGAGGGCGGCCACGCCCTGCAGCAGGGTCTCGGCGCGCTGCGCCACGAACGCGCCATAGGCCGTGGGCCGCGCCGCGCCGTTGCTGCGCTCGAACAGCTTCAGCGAGAGCTGGGCCTCCAGCCGCGCGATGCTCTTCGACAGCGTCGGCTGCGAGATCTGCAGTTTGCGCGCCGCGCCGCTGAACCCGCCTGTCCGGCAGATTTCCAGGATCTGTTCGAGATGCCGAAGCTCCATGCCCGTGGGCTATAGCACCACGTCTCTCAATTGGGCAGATCGGAACGCGCGATCCGGCTAGCTTCCCGGCACCTGAGGAGTTCCGGCATGAAGCGTGTCCCCCTGATCTTCGCCGCGGTTCTGTCGCTGAGCGCCGCGGCCAGCGCGCCCGCGACCGCCGTCGACACCGCCAAGGCGGCGCCCCGTCCGAACATCATCGTCATCCTGGCCGACGACCTGGGTTATGGCGACACCTCGGTCTATGGCTCCAAGATCATCAAGACACCCAATATCGACGCCCTGGCCGCCGACGGCGTGCGCTTCACCTCGGGCTATGTGACCCATCCGGTCTGCGCCCCGTCGCGGGCGGCGATCCTGACCGGCCGCTACCAGCAGCGCTTCGGGTGGGAGTTCAATCCGGTGGGCCGCGACCGCCGGGGCGGGGTCTCGCGCGACGAACCGTTCGTCGGCGATATCCTGCGGACCGCCGGCTATCGCACCGGCATGGTCGGCAAGTGGCACTTGGGCGAGGCTCAGGGCTACCAACCCATCGATCGTGGCTTCGACGAGTTCTTCGGCACGACGGCGGGCGCCACCAGCTTCTACACCAAGGGCCAACCGGGCGACGACACCTACACCCCGCCGGGCTCGGAGGGCTCGTTCCGCGCCACGGCCAACGACCCGCTGCCGCCGACGGCGACCAGCGACGAGCGCATGGCCTATGTCCGCAGCGTCGCCACCATCCGGCGCGGCCGCGATGTGGTCGACGCGCCCGGGTACCTGACCGAGGATTTCACCGACGAGGCCGTCCGCTTCATCGGCGCCAACAAGGACAAGCCGTTCTTCCTCTACCTCGCCTACAACGCCCCCCACACGCCGCTGCAGGCCACCAAGAAATACCTGGACCGCTACGCCGACGTGCCGGACCGGGGCCAGCGGGTCTACGCGGCCATGGTCTCGGCCATGGACGACGGCATCGGCGCATTGCGGGCCAAGCTGAAGGCCGAAGGGCTGGAGAAGAACACCCTCATCATCTTCCTCTCCGACAACGGCTGCGCGGCCTACGTCCAGGGCGCCTGCACCAACGCGCCGTTGAACGGGTTCAAGGGCACGCACCTGGAAGGCGGCGTCCGCGTGCCCTACGTCGTCGCGTGGCCGGGCAAGATCAAAGGCGGGCAGGTGGACGACCGCATGGTCTCCAGCCTGGACATCGTGCCGACCGCCGCCGCGCTGGCCGGGGCGAAGCTGCCCAAGGGGACCGACGGCGTGAACCTGATGCCGTTCGTCACCGGCACGAACAAGGGCGTGCCCAACCCGACGCTCTACTGGCGCGCGGGTCCCAACTTCGCGATCCGCGACGGAAACTGGAAACTGTGGGAGGCCAACATCGCCGACCCCTCCGAAGTGGCCAGCAACGCCGCCGAGATCACCCCGGACGGCACGCATGCGGTGCTCTCGCCGCACGGCCAGCACTTGATGCTGTTCGACCTGAAGGGCGACCTCGGCGAAAAGGCCAACGTCGCCAAGGCCAACCCCGGCGTGGTGGCGAAGCTGCAGGCCAAGCTGAAGGCCTGGGACCAGGGCAACATCGCGCCGCAATGGACCAGCATGCGCCAGTCGGTGAAGAAGCAGGATGGCGTGCTGCTGAAGATCTACGACTGACCCGCATAGCCCGGAGCTATCCGGCGATG
This sequence comes from Alphaproteobacteria bacterium, assembly GCA_018821435.1. Taxonomy (GTDB): domain Bacteria; phylum Pseudomonadota; class Alphaproteobacteria; order Caulobacterales; family Caulobacteraceae; genus Phenylobacterium. The sequence continues at coordinate 152,741 of JAHJME010000025.1, read as the reverse complement.
GCGTGGCCGGGCTCGCGACACTGTGCAAGGTTGTCCGACCAGGAGTTCGAAACCCGTCCGCGCATGTCCAAAGCCCTCGTCGCCGCCAATGAAGACCCCGAGCCGTTCGGCGGCGCCCGCTCCGCCCGCGAGGCCGAGCGCCGCGAGGCGTTCATGCGGACGGCCGCCGGCGTCTTCCGGCAATACGGCCTGGCCGGCGCCACCATGGAGCAGGTCGCCGCGGCCTCGGGCGTCACCAAGGTGGTGCTGTACCGCCGCTTTCCCTCCAAGGACGCCCTGATCCAGGGGATCTTCGCCGAGACCCTGCGCCGGCTGAACGCCCAGGACGCCAAGCCGTGGAAGGGCTACGGCGGCGGCATGCGCAAGTCGCTGGCGGCGGCGCGGTCGTTCGAGGACGGCTTCATCCTGCTGGTCCGCCACGGCGACCAGAACCCCGCCTATCAGGCCAGCCATGCGCTGCTGCGCCGGCGCACCGGCCAGCGGCTGCGCGGGCTGCTCTGGTATCCGGACCAGCCGCCGCCACGGACCGAGCGTCCCGCCCTGCTGGAGCTGTCGCTGGAGCCGATGATCTCGTTCTGCAACGACGCCCTGGCCTATTGGGTCGAGCGCGGCGAGCCGGCCAAGGACGAGATGTTCCTGCGCTGGTGCGGCCAGATGATGCGCGCCTGGCGCCACAACGCGGCCGAACTGCTCAACCTGGATTCGCCCGAGCAGGAATGGCCGTTCGACACCGAGGGACTGACGCTTTGAACAACGAGAACAACGGAGGGATCGCCATGGTCAGCCGCAGGGACGCTATTCTGGGAGCTGGGGTCGTCGGCGCCGCGATGGCCGCCGCCGCGCCGGCGCTGGGCCAGTCGGTGGCCGCGCCGCCGGTCGCGCCCGAGCACGCCAAGTTCGCCGCCGAGATCGCCGCCGCGCAGGGCCGGCTGGACGCCTTCATGACGGCGTTCAACGCCCGCGACCTGAAGGCCTATGAGGACACCTTCAACTTCCCGCACGTGCGGTTCGCGTCCAGCAAGGTGACGATCATCAACCCCGGCTATCACAAGCCCGAGATGTTCACGACCGGCGCGCTCAGCGACTGGGACCACTCGGCCTGGCAGCGGCGGAACATCATCCACGCCGGCGCCGACAAGGTGCACATCGACACCCGCTTCAGCCGCTTCCGCAAGGACGGCACGGTGATCGGCGGCTTCGACAGCATCTACATCGTCACCCGCCTGGAGAACCGCTGGGGGATCCAGGGCCGCTCGAGTTTCGCGCCCTAAAGCACCGTCAGCAGCGTGCTGGCCGCCCAGGTGTCGCGGGTCAGTTTCTGGCGGCGCGCGAAGGCGGCCATGGCCGCGGTGGACGGGTCGCGCGAGGTCTCCCAGACCCCGTGGTCCTTGTAGCGGGTCGTCAGCAGCAGGCGGGTGACCCCCGCCGCCTTGTCGGCCGCCGAGCGCTCGGCGGCGAACAGCCCGAAGATGTTGGTGTCGAACCGCGCCTCGAAGTCGCGCCAGCCCTCCACCGACAGGGCCACGACCTCGGCCTGGTCCTCCGCGCCGATGACGAACCAGCGGTGGACATAGATGCCGCCGGGCTTCGGCCGGTCCGTGGCCGCCGGGCGAGCCGTGGCGGCCAGCCGGTGGCGCTCGACCTTGCCGACGGCGCCCAGCTTTTGCAGCGCGTCGATCTCCTCCTCGCGGCCCGGCGCGTCGGGCTTCCAGCCGACCAGCAGCGCCGCCTGGCGCGCATGCCAGCCCAATTGAGGGGTGAACAACCCCAGCACCTCGCCGCCGGCCGCCGCGATGCCCGCTGCGCGGGCGCGCACCTGGTCGGCATAGGCCTTTGACGGCGGCGTCCCGGCGGGCGCCTCCAGGTCGAGGAACAGGTAGTCGTACATCCGTGTCGCTCCGGCGGCCTTGGCCATGTTGGGGATCAGAGCTGGGGCCAGGGCGGCCGCGCCCGCGCCGGCGAGCCAGCGTCTACGGTCGACTGTCATGGCCCCACTCTCGGGCGCGTCGCGCGCGCGTCAAGCGGACAGAGCGCTATGGCTCCAAGCCTTGCGGGCATTGGAAATGCGCCGCCCCAGTCGTTAGTTTCCTGACGACTGTCACCGCGCAGTAACAGCGTAAAGCACGACGCGGGACCCAGGGGGATTGAGATGACCAGAACACAGGTCCTGAAGAGCGCGTCCATCGTCGCCATCTGCTGCGCCATGGCCGCGCCGGCCTACGCCCAGACCACCGGCGGCAGCGACGTCGAGCTGGAAGAAGTCGTGATCACGGCACGGAAGCGCGAGGAGAGCCTGCGCGAAGTGCCCGCCGCCGGCACCGCGTTCGGCGCCGAGCAGATCCAGGCCATGGGCGGCATCGCCAACACCCAGTCGCTGTTGTCGAACGTGCCGGCGGTGAACTTCGCCAACACCTCAAACCCGGTGACCTCGGAGGTCTCGATCCGGGGCTCCGGCACCAGCCGCGCGACGGCGGCGGACTCGGCGGTCGGCCTCTACCGGAACGGGGTCTACATCGGCGGCGGCTACGTCGGCGGCCGCACGTTCTCCAAGCCGGACTTCTTCGACGTGGGCGCCATCGAGGTGCTGCGCGGCGTGCAGGGGGCGCTGAACGGGCGCAACGCCGTCGGCGGCTCGATCAACATCGTCTCGCAGCGGCCGAAGGACAAGGCGGAGGGCTTTGCCCTGATCGAGGCGGCCAACAACGACCGCTTCGAAGGCCAGCTGGTGGTCAACCAGCCGATCAACGAGAACTGGGCGGTGCGCCTGGGCGCCAACCTGATGAAGCAGAGCAAGGGCTTCTACTACAACCCGGTCCGCGACGAGTACTTCGACCGCCAGGAGACCGAGATCTATCGGGCGCAAGTCGCCTACGACAACGGTCCGTTCAAGGCCAACCTGCTGGTCGAGCACGGCCGCGATCAGCTTCCCGGCCTGATGTACCAACTGCTGATCCCCGCCGGGACCAACCCGATCTATCCGCGCGGCGTCTTCCAGGACAAATACAACGTCTCCTGGAACCACCCGTCCTCGGCGAAGCAGCAGGTGAACTACGCCGAGCTGACCCTGGATTACGACCTGGGCTTCGGCACGCTGACGTCGACGTCGGCGCTGCGCGAGCGCCGCTCGCAGAACGCCTATGACCGCGACGCCACCTCGCCGCAGTTCCTGGCCCAGGTCGCCGCGGCAGGCCTGGTTGCGCCGGGGCAGGTGCAGGGCGATCCCAACCTGGGCGGCTCGCAGAACGACTACGCCAGGGTGTTCTTCCAGGACGTCCACCTGGCCGGCAATCCGATCGGCGGCTTCAGCTGGCTGGGCGGGTTCGAATATTACGACCTGAACGACAAGTACCAGAACACCCTGGCCGGCCCGCCGACCGCGGCCAACGGCCGGTCGATCGGCACGGTGGGCGTCAGCCGGCTCGATTTCGTCTCCTGGGCCGCCTACGGCTCGGCGGGCTACGACTTCAGCGAAGCGTTCAATGTCACGGCGGAAGGCCGCTACACCAGCGACGACAAGGACCTGGTCTCGAACCGGATCGACTTCGGGACGGGCCGGCCCTCGGGCACGGGCTTCGCCATCGACACCGGCCGCAAGACCCACGATTTCTCGTACAACGTCACGGCGTCCTACAAGCTGGCCGGCTGGCTCACCTACGCCAAGATCGGCACGGCCTATCGGGCCGGCGGCTTCAACCTGGCCCTGGGCGATCCGCGTCAGCCCATCGCCATCCCCGCGACCTTCAACGACGAGAAGGTGATGTCCTATGAGGTCGGCGCGAAGGGCAACCTGGCCCGGCGCCTGTTCCTCAGCGTCTCGGCCTACCAGACCGACGTCGACGACCTGTTGGTCCAGGGCGACAACGGCTGCCGCGTCGGCTTCGTGCAATGCCCGGTCCAGGCGACGGCCTTCGCCTACAACGCCGGCAAGGCCGAGCTTTGGGGCCTGGAGGCCGAACTGACCTTCGCCGCAGAGCTGTTCGGCGGCACGGCGCGCGGCACGATCGGCGGCTCGCGCCAGGGCGGCCACATCAAGTCGGGCCCGGACGCCGGCAAGGCCGGCCCGCAGCGGCCCGACTGGACCGGCACGTTCAACCTCAACTACCAGCGCGACCTGTTCGACGACTACGTCGGCTTCTTCAACATCAAGGGCAACGGCCGCTGGGGCGGCGTGCAGGAAATCGCCCAGACGCCGAAGCTGGAGGACTACCAGATGTTCGACGTGCGGGCCGGCGTGAAGCGGGGGCCGTGGGAGGTTTCCGCCTATGCCAACAACGCCGGCGACGAGGCCTATATCGTGTTCAACGCCGCGACGACCCGGCGCTGGAACCTGCCCCGCACCTACGGCGCCCAGCTCCGCTACGCGTGGTAGGCCGATGACCCGGGCCGCTACTCTCCTGCTCGCCGCCGCGCTGATCACCATGGCGCCGGCGGTGGGACCCGCCGCGGCGCAGCAACCCGCCGCGGCGGCCGCGGCCTCCAGCGTGGAGATCGTGCGGGGCGAGTGGATCGACGCCGGGCGGGGCGGCCGGGTCGTGCCCTACAAGGCCTATGTGCCCAAGGGCGCGGGCCCGTTCCCGGTGGTGGTGCACAGCCACGGCCTGGGCGGCAGCCGCGAGGCGTCGACCTACATCCTGCAGGCGGTGGCCGAAGCGGGCTTCCTGGTCGTGTGCCTCCAGCACGCGGGCTCGGACACCGGGCTGCTGATGGGCGGCGGCCGGCCGGCCGACACGGCGAGCGTCGTCGCCGCCGGCCGCGCCGGCATGAACCCGGCGGTGGCCCAGGCCCGTTACGGCGACCTGCCCTTCGCCCTGGACCAGATTGCCAAGGATCCGCAACTCGGTCCCAAGGCCGACATGGCCCACGTCGGCATGTCCGGCCACTCGTATGGCGCGCTCTCGACCCTGGTGGCGGTGGGCCAGCGGGTGCTGGGCGCCGCGCCGCCGACGAAGTTCGCCGAGCCGCGCATCAAGGCGGCCATCGCCTACAGTCCCAACAAGCCACGCGGCGACGATCCGGCGACCGCCTTCGCCGCCGTGAAGACCCCGATGCTGCACTTCACCGGCACCGCCGACGCGACGCCGTTCGACCTGGAGAAGAGCCCGTTCGAGCGGACGACGCCGTTCCAGGCGATCAAGGGGCCGGACCAATTCCTGATCATCCTGACCGACGCCGATCACGGCCTGTTCGGCGGGCGGCGGGGCGCGGGTGGACAGCTCAAGCCCACCGATCCGCCGCAGATGGAGATCGTGAAGGCCGAGACGATCCGGTTCTGGCGGGCCTATCTGAAGGACGACAAGGCCGCCGCCGCCGAGCTGTGCGCCCTGCCGACGCGGATGGCCGGCGCCGGCGACGGCTACCAGAAGGCCGTCCGCTGTGGCCCGCCGACGCCCATCGCGCCGGTCGACGGCGTCCGCTAGCCTCAGCTCATGGACCCGACCTCACCGCTCTCCGCTTCCCGCCGCGCCATCCTGGGTGTCGGCGCGACCCTGTTGGCCGCCGCCCCCGCCGTCGGCGCGACGCCCAAGTCCGGCGGCTCGGAGACCGACGCCATGCGCATCCTCGAGCGCTACGCCGGATTCGGCGACAAGGCGGCCGGCGGGCCGGGCGACATCGCCTGCGGCGCCTGGATCGAGGACGAGCTGAAGGCGCTTGGCTACGCCTGCGAGCGCCAGCCGTTCGACGTGCCGGCCTACGAGGGGACGGCGCCGACGCTGAGTCTCGAGGGGGGCGTCACGGCCACCCTGATCCCGCAGGCCATCGTGGAGCCGACCCGCGCGGTGAGCGGCCGGCTGTTCGTCCCGAAGCGCGGGGAGGGGGAGATCGCGCTGCTGGTTCTGCCCTACGCCCGCTGGTCCACGGCCAAGGGTGAGATCGAGAAGCGCGTCAACGCGGCGACCGAGGCCGGCGCCCGGGCCGTCATCCTGGTCACGACCGGGCCGACCGGCGAGGCGCTGGCGCTCAACACGCCCGTCGATAAGCCGCTGTTCCGGGTTCCCGTCGCCGTGCTGGCGCCGCGCGAGGCCGACCCGTTCGTCGAGGCCGCCGCCAAGGGCGCGACCGCGATCTTCAAGATGCCCGGCCGGTCGTTCCGCCGCCCGGCCTTCAACGTCACCGCCACCCTGACGCGCGGCGCGGCCAAGACGCTGGTGATCTCCACCCCGCGCTCGGGCTGGTTCGGCTGCGTCGGCGAGCGCGGCTCGGGCCTGGCGGCCTGGCTGCTGCTGGTGGCCTGGGCGGCCAAGGCCAAGCTGCCGGTCAACCTGGCCCTCGTGGCGACCAGCGGCCATGAGTACGAATACGCCGGCGGCGAGCAGTTCATCGAGCACCTGGCCCCCAAGCCGGCCGACACCGCGCTGTGGGTTCACCTGGGCGCCAATGTCGCCGCCCGCGACTGGCACGAGCGTGGGACCCAGCTGGCGCCGCTGCCCAGCGCCGATCCGCAACGCTACCTGCTGGCCAGCCCGCCGCTGGTGGACGCCTGCAAGGCCGCCTTCGCCGGTCAGCCCGGCCTTGAACAGACCTACGCCGCCGACCCGAAGGCCGCCGCCGGCGAACTCGCCAGCATCCTGCGCGCCGGTTACGACCCGGTGATGGGCATCTTCGGCGGCCACCGGTTCCACCATGCTCGGAATGACGACCTGCGTTGCGTCTCGGCGCCGCTGATCCCGCCGGTGGCCGACGCCTTCGCCAAGGTGATCGAACAGGCGATCCGCCGGGGATAATCCCAACCGCCGCTTGCTCGGAGCGGAATTCAGGTTCACATTATCGCTGCTTAGGGAGTGGCGGTGTTGGGCGTGATCGATCTCGATCGGCCGGCCGCGCGCGACACCCGGACAGGGGCGCGCGGGCTGAAGGGGCGGATCGCCCGGATTCTGCGTGAGCCGCTGCTGCATTTCTTCGTGGTGGGACTGGTGCTGTTCGGCGCCGGTCAGGCGTGGCGGACCGCGCACGATCGCCACCGGATCGTGGTGACGCCCGAACGCGTAGCCGAGCTTTCCGAGAAATACCGCCTGCAATTCGGCCAGACCCCGTCGCCCGCCGAGCTGGAAGGCGTGGTCGAGCGCTACGCCCGCGAGGAGGCGCTGTTCCGCGAGGGCGTGGCCCTGGGCCTGGATCGCGACGACGAGATCGTGCGCCGCCGCATCGCCCAGAAGGTGGAATTCCTGCACCAGGACCGCGCCTTGCCGGCGACGCCGTCGGAAAGCCGGCTGGAGACGTGGTTCGACGCGCATGCCGCCGACTACGCCACCCCGGTCCGCACCAGCTTCGCCCACCTCTATTTCTCGCCCGACCGGCCCGGCGACCCCGAAGCGCGCGCGAAGCAGGCGCTTGCCGTCCTGCAGAATGGCGGCGCCGTGGAGGCCGATCCGTTCCCCGACCAGAGCGAATTCGTCCGCCTGGCCCCAGACGCGGCGCGGCGGCTGTTCGGCGACAGCGACATGGCGCGGCGCCTCGAGACCGCGCCACTGGGCGCGTGGTCCGGCCCGTACCGCTCGGGCTACGGCTGGCACCTGGTGCGGGCCCTGGCGCGGGAGCCGGCCGGCAAGCCGGCGTTCGCCGAGGTGAAGGATCGGGTCCACGAGGACTACATGGCCAACGCCCAGCGCACGGCAAACACCGAGGCCATTGACCGTCTGCTCGGCCGCTATCGGATCGTCCGCGAGGACGTGAAGTGAGCCGGCTGGCCGCCCTGATCGTGATGTTGTTCGCGCTGGTGGCGCCCGCGTGGGCCACGGCGCATGAGGTCCGGCCGGCCCTGCTACAGATCACCGAACAGGCGCCGGGCCGCTACCAGGTGTTCTGGAAACAGCCGGTGATGGGCGACGTCGCCATCCGGCTGTCGCCGCACCTGTCCAGCGGCTGGCTGGAGGCGCGGCCGACCGACGAATATGCGGCCCCCGGCTTCCTGGTGCGCACCTGGACCATCGCATCGCCGACGCCGCTGGACGGGCAGCAGGTGACGATCATGGGCCTGGAGAAGACGATCACCGACGTCCTGGTGCAGGTGGAGTTGGCAGATGGCCACCGCCTCGACGCGGTGCTGAAGCCCGACCATCCGACGCTGGCCCTGGCGCTCTCCGCGCCGCCGGCGCCGGGCGTGCCCGCCTATCTGAAGCTGGGCGTCGAGCACATTTTGGCGGGGATCGACCACCTGGCGTTCGTGCTGGGCCTGCTGTTGCTGGTGGGGGCCAACCGCAACCTGATCACGGCGATCACCGCCTTCACCGTCGCCCACAGCCTGACCCTGGCCGCCGCGGCCCTGGGCTGGGTGCACGTGCCCAGCGCCCTGATCGAAAGCCTGGTGGCGCTCAGCATCGTCTTCGTCGCCGCCGAGCTGTTGCGCACCGGCCAGCCCAGCCTGACGCGCCGCCATCCGTGGATCGTGGCCTTCACCTTCGGGCTGCTGCACGGCCTGGCCTTCGCCGGCGCCCTGGCCGAGATCGGCCTGCCGACCCAGGGCGTGGTCGCGGCGCTGTTCCTGTTCAACCTGGGCGTCGAGATCGGCCAGCTGATCTTCGTGGGCCTAGCCGTCGCCGCCATCCTGGCGCTGCGCCGACTGCGGGCGATGACGCCCCGCGATCTCTCCCAGCCGGCCCGGCTGGTCCCCGCCTACGCCATCGGCTGCTTCGCCGCGCTCTGGTTCATCGAGCGCGTCGGCGTGGCTTTCCAATGACAAGAATCCGACCCGGAGGACTTCCCATGGCGCGCCATTGGCCCATTCTGATCCCCGCCCTGATCGTCGCCGGCTGCACCGCGCAGGCCGACACGACGGCCAAGGCCCCGACGACACCGGTTGAGAAGGCCGTGGCCTCCGCCGCCGACCGCCGCGCCTGGTTCGGCGAGTTGCACCTTCACACCAGCTATTCCTTCGACGCCTGGGGCCTGATGGCCACCAAGACCACGCCGGACGACGCCTATCGGTTCGGCAAAGGCGAGGCGGTGAGCATGAACGGCCAGATGATCAAACGCGGCTGGCCGCTCGACTTCATGGCGGTCACCGACCACTCCGAGAACATGGGCCTGCTGAACGCCCTGGACGATCCCGAGAGCGACCTGTCGAAGAGCGCCGTCGGCCAGGAGATCCGCAAGGACACCTCCAAGAGCTTCTACATGCTGCGCGAGGCCAACCAGCAGGGCCGCACGATCCCCGGCCTCGACCCCGTCCAGGCGCTGAAGACCGCCTGGGGCAAGGAGGTCGCCGCCGCCAACGCCAACTACAAGCCCGGCAAGTTCACGACCTTCATCGGCTACGAGTGGTCGCAGATGACCGAGGGCAAGTACAACCTGCACCGCAACGTGATCTTCGCCGGCGCCAGGTCGCCCGCGCCGTGGTCGTCGGCGGACTCGCCCAAGCCCGAGGACCTCTGGACCTACCTGGAAAAGGCCCGCGCCGACGGCATGGAGGCCATCGCCATCCCGCACAACGGCAACGCCTCGAACGGGCTCATGTACGACTGGGTGACCAGCGAAGGCCGGCCGATCGACGAGGCCTATGCAGAACGCCGCCTGCGCAACGAGCCGCTGACCGAGATCGTCCAGAACAAGGGTCAGTCCGAGACCCTGCCGGAGCTGTCGCCTAACGACGAGTTCGCCAACTTCGAGATCTACGACGTGCTGATCACCCAGCGCGACGTGAAGGGGAAGGTGAACGGCAGCTACATCCGCCAGGCCTTCGGTCGTGGTCTGGTGATCCAGCAGAAGGCGGGCGCCAACCCCTACAAGTTCGGCGTGGTCGGCGGCAGCGACTGGCACAACGGCATCTCGGCCTCGGACGAGAACGCCACCGCCGGCACGCCGGGCGGGATCGACCCGAAGGTGAACCTGCCGTCCGGCGACGCGGCGAAGAAGCTGCTGGGCATCATCCAGACCCGCGCGATGATCGACGACGCCGCGGCCAAGGCGGGTCGTCCCCCGGCCGTCGCCAATCCGATGATCAACTCCAGCGCCGGTATCACCGGCGTCTGGGCCGAGGAGAACACCCGCGAATCCATCTTCGCCGCCCTGAAGCGCAAGGAGACGTTCGCGACCTCGGGCACGCGGATGAAGGTGCGGTTCTTCGGCGGCTGGGGCTTCGCGCCCGGCATGACGTCGCGCGCCGACTGGGTGCGCGCGGCCTATCGCACCGGCGTGCCCATGGGCGGCGATCTGCCGCTGCGGCCGGCCGGCGCCCAGGCGCCCAGCTTCATCGTCCAGGCGGTCAAGGACCCCGACGGCGCGAACCTGGACCGGGTGCAGATCGTCAAGGTCTGGCTGGAAGGCTCGGACTACAAGGAGAAGATCTTCGAAGTCGCGCTGTCCGGCGGCCGCAAGGTCGATCCGAAGACCGGCCGCGCCGCGGCGGTGGGCAACACCGTCGACCTGAAGACCGGCGCCTACAAGAACGCCATCGGGGCCGCGACCCTGCAGACCGTCTGGCGCGATCCCGAGTTCGATCCGGCCAAGCCGGCGGTCTACTACCTCCGCGCGCTGGAGATCCCGACGCCCCGCTGGACGACCCTGCTGGCCATCAAGAACGGCCTGCCGATCCCGACCAAGGCGCCGGCCACGATCCAGGAGCGGGCCTATTCCTCGCCCATCTGGTTCACGCCCGCCGGACGGCAAACGGCCGCCGCGGCCCACCTCAAGGTCGCGCAACGCTGACGAACCCGACCTAAACAGCCTAGACTGGGGGCATGACCAAGAAGACCCCGCCGCATCCCGCGGCCCCCCAGATGGCATCGCCCACCTATCGCCTGGCCTCCAACGACCAGGACTTCATCATGGGCCCCTCCATGCGAGGGGTCCGCTTCCTGCTGGAATTCGCCAAGGCGGACGAGGCGCTGCGCACCTGGGGCGTCCGCTCCACCATCGTGGTGTTCGGCTCGGCTCGGATCCAGGAGGACGGCTCGGCCGACCACAGGCGCTGGTACGCCGCCGCCCGCGAGTTCGGGGCCATCGCCTCGAAGCGGGGCGGGGCCCATCTGTCGGCGCGCCGGGAGCGCCACAACGTGATCTGCACCGGCGGGGGTCCCGGGATCATGGAGGCCGCCAACCGGGGCGCCCAGGACGCCGGGGCGCCGTCCATCGGCCTCAACATCACCCTGCCGCACGAGCAGTACCCCAACAGCTATTCCACGCCCGAGCTGACGTTCCGCTTCCACTACTTCGCCATGCGCAAGATGCACTTCGCCATGCGCGCCAACGCCCTGGTGGTGTTTCCTGGCGGCTTCGGGACCCTGGACGAGCTGTTCGAACTGCTGACGCTGCGCCAGACCGACAAGTCGCCGCCGATCCCCATCGTGCTGTTCGACCAGGCCTACTGGCACTCGATCATTAACTTCGACGCCCTGATCGCGGCGGGCATGATCGCCAAGGCCGACCTGGGCCTGTTCCACTTCGCCGAGACGCCGGAAGAGGTGTGGAAGTGCCTAACCGACGGCGGGCTGAAGCCCTACGAAGAACCAGAGTGGGACGACACCCCCGGCGATCCGTAAGCAATATTCCAGGGCATGTCTTCTATTAGTCCCCTGTCAGGAGAGTGATGATCTCCGATAAGGCGTGTTCAATAGTCGACACAGCAGAGTGCAAGCTTCACCGGCTACGTATCTCAATGCGCAGCGGATGCTTATACTCATGAATATATAGCGATTGCGGACCTTGATCCTGAAGTCGATAAGCCGAGTCGAGTCGGGGGACTCTTCAGGACCCCATCAATGAAGGCTTTTTATGCAGTTCTACTAGGCGTGGTGCTTATCGCCACGCCAGCTTTGGCGGACACGGTGATCGCGCCCGGTTCCGCCGGCAACGCGCAGGGCCCGGCGCCGCTGCGCTACTACGGAAACAGCGGCAGCCGGGTTCAGCAGGTCTATGACAGCTCGTTCTTCTCGGGCCCGGTCGAGATCAGCGGACTGAGCTTCCGCGCCTATCCCGGCGCGGCGCCCAGCGGCTTCTTCTCCAACGTCGTGTCGGTCTCGGACATTCTCGTCCGGCTCTCGACCACCGACGTTTCGGCCAACGAGGCGTCAGGCCTTCAGCCCAGCGCGACGTTCGCATCGAACCTGGGCGCGGACCTGACCACGGTCTACTCCGGTGCGCTGACCCTGACGACGGCGGCGACCGGAACCGGTCCGCAACCGTTCGACTACACGATCAGCTTCTCCTCGCCGTTCACCTACAATCCGGCGGCGGGAAACCTGCTCCTCGACGTCCTCGTTCCGGTGGGCGCGACCGTCAGCGGCGGCGGCTTCGGCTTCCTGACCTTCGACAACGCCAACACCAATAACGATGGCGTCCGCTCGATCGTCGAGATCAACAGCGGGGGCGCCACGCAAGGCTTCCTCGACACCTCGGCGGCCATCACCTCGTTCGAGGCCACGGCGGCCGTGCCGGAGCCTTCGGCCTGGGCCCTGATGATCGGCGGCTTCCTGCTGACCGGCAGCGCCCTGCGGACTCGACGCCGCGCGACAGTGCTCGCCCGCGTCGCCTAGGATAAGGCCCCGACCGGGTCGTCCCGGCCCGGTCGGGCGTCTGCCTCCGTTGTCGCCGTCGTGCGCGACGGGCGGCCTGGCGGCCATGTCAGGCTTGCGCGGCCCGGCGCGGCGGGGCCAACTGCCGGGCTCGCTAGGGAGCACCCATGGACATCGGCGTCTTCATTCCGATCGGCAACAACGGCTGGCTCATCTCCGAGACCTCGCCGCAGTACATGCCGAGCTTCGAGCTGAACAAGCAGGTCGTCCAGAAGGCCGAGGGCTACGGCTTCGACTTCGCGCTCTCGATGATCAAGTTGCGGGGCTTCGGGGGCAAGACCGAGTTCTGGGAGCACAACCTCGAGAGCTTCACCCTGATGGCGGGCCTGGCGGCGGTGACCTCGAAGATCAACATCTTCGCCACGGCGGCGACCCTGACCATGCCGCCGGCCATCGTCGCGCGCATGGCCTCGACCATCGACTCCATCGCGCCGGGCCGCTTCGGCATCAACCTGGTCACCGGCTGGCAGAAGGCCGAGTACGACCAGATGGGCCTGTGGCCGGGCGAGAGCCACTACTCGGACCGCTACAACTACCTGTCCGAGTACGCCACGGTCCTGAAGGGCCTGATGGAGACCGGCGTCTCGGACTTCAAAGGCCAGTACTTCCAGATGAACGACTGCCGGGTCAGCCCCAAGCCGACGCCGGGCGTGAAGATCATCTGCGCCGGCTCGTCCGACGAAGGCCTGGCGTTCACGGCCCAGTATGCCGACTACAGCTTCGCCCTGGGTAAGGGGACCAACACCCCCACCGCCTTTGCCTCGGTGAACGCGCGCCTGGAGGCGGCCAAGGCCAAGACCGGCCGCGACGTCGCCGCCTACATCCTCTTCATGATCATCGCCGACGAGACCGACGAGAAGGCCTTGGCCAAGTGGCAGCTCTACCGCGACGGCGCCGACCAGGGTGCGCTGAAGTGGCTGACCAACCAGGCCGCCCCCAACGCGGCGGCGGGCGGTACGACCAACACCAACACCACCCAACTTGCCGCGCCGGAGTCGGCGGTGAACCTCAACATGGGCACGCTGGTGGCCTCGTATGAGAACGTCGCGCGGATGCTGGACGAGGTCGCCGAGGTGCCCGGCACCGCCGGCGTCCTGCTGGTCTTCGACGACTTCGTGCAGGGCGTGGAGGACTTCGGGTCGAAGATCCAACCGCTGATGAAGAGCCGCAAGCATGTCCACGCCTAGGCCCACCGTCCCCATCGCCGGCGCGGTCACCTTGCCGGCGCGGCCGGAGAACCTGCCGATCGACCCGAAGGCCACGGCGCTGATCGTGGTCGACATGCAGAACGCCTACGCCAGCGAAGGCGGCTACCTCGACATCGCCGGCTTCGACATCGGCGGGGCGGCGGCGGTGATCGACAAGATCGCCGTCCTGGTCGAGACGGCGCGCAAGGCCGGCGTCCAGGTGGTGTTCTTCCAGAACGGCTGGGACCCCGACTACGTCGAGGCCGGCGGCGAGGGGTCGCCCAACTGGTGGAAGTCGAACGCGCTCAAGACCATGCGCGACAGACCTGAACTCGACGGCACGCTGCTGGCCAAAGGCACCTGGGACTACGCCCTGGTCGACCGGCTCGCCCTGCAGAAGGGCGACATCGTCATCGAGAAGCCGCGCTACTCGGCGTTCTACAACACCGCCCTGGACTCGATGCTGCGGGCACGGGGGATCAAGACCCTGGCCTTCTGCGGCATCGCCACCAACGTCTGCGTCGAGAGCACGCTCCGCGACGGCTATCACCGCGAATATTTTGGCGTGCTGATCGAGGACGCCACCCATCAGGCCGGGCCAGCTTTCCTGCAGGAAGCCACCGTCTACAACGTCGAGAAATTCTTCGGCTGGGTGTCCAACACCGCCGATTTCTGCGGCGCCGTCGGCCAGGCGCCGCCCGAAGCCTAACGAGGAAACCAGATGCCCAAGACCGTCATCACCCCGCCGGGGACCGGCACGCCCATTGCGCCGTTCTCACCCGGCACGCTCGCCGACGGCGTGGTCTATGTCTCGGGCACGCTCGCCTTCGACAAGGACAACAACGTGGCCCACGTCGGCGACGCGGCGGCCCAGACGCGGCAGGTGCTGGAGACCATCAAGTCGGTCGTGGAAACCGCCGGTGGCACGATGGACGACATCACCATGAACCACATCTTCCTCAAGGACTGGGCCGACTACGCGGCCATGAACAAGGTCTATGCCGAGTTCTTCCCGGGGGATAAGCCCGCGCGGTTCTGCATCGTCTGCGGCCTGGTGCGGCCCGATTTCCTGGTCGAGATCGCCTCGATCGCCCACGTGGGTAAACGCTGATGGCCGGTCCCGGAGCCAACGGCCGCGCGGCCGACCACGACATCCACCCGATGTTCCTGAACCGCTGGTCGCCCCGCGCCTTCACCGGCGAGGCGATGCCTGAGGATCTGCTGAACGGTCTGTTCGAGGCCGCCCGCTGGGCGCCATCGGCCTTCAACGCCCAGCCCTGGCGCTTCGTCTATGCGCACAAGGGGACAGGCGACTGGGACCGGCTGTTCGACGTGCTGATCCCCTACAACCAGGCCTGGGTGAAGCACGCCTCGGTGCTGATGTACGTGATCTCGGACCGCTTCCGCCGCGCCGAGGGCCACGCGCCGGCGCCGATCCACAGCCATTCGTTCGATGCGGGCGCCGCCTGGGCCTACCTCGCCTTGCAGGCCAGCCACATCGGATGGGCGGCGCACGGCATGGCGGGCTTCGATCTGGCCCGTTCGTACGAGGCGCTGGGCGTACCGGAAGACCAGTACCGGGTCGAGGCGGCCATCGCGGTGGGGCGGCCGACCGACGCGGCGATCCTGGACGAACCCTATCGGTCGCGCGAGGCGCCGAGTCCGCGTAACCCGGTCTCCAGCTTCGCCTTCGAGGGGCGATTCAAGGCGTAGCCGTCGCGGGTTTCGGGCCCCGCGAGGGACGGGTAGGGGGGATGAGATGCAGGAAGACCAGATCGCGCCGCGGTCGATCTATGCGACCGATAGCGTGCACCTGCTGCGGACCGCGCAGCAGGTGCAGTACCAGCTGAGCCAGATGGCCGACCAGAAGGCCAACATGGTGCTGGCGGCCACCTTCGTGATCTTCACGGTCTCGATCAGCCAGATCCACAACGTGGCCCGGCCGCTGCCGCTGTTCATCCTGGGCGGGGCGGCGTTCGCCGCCGCCTTCCTGGCCATCCTGGCGGTGCTGCCGTCGGTGAAGACGCCGCCTCGGCCCGACGGCCCGGCCAACCTGCTGTTCTTCGGCTCGTTCACCCAGATCCCGGAGGCGGAGTTCGTCGACCGGGTGTTCACCGTCATGGGCGATCCCAAGCTGGTCTACGAGTCCTTCGCCCGCGACATCTACCAGAACGGCAAGGTGCTCGCGTTCAAGAAGTACCTCTACCTGGGCTACGCCTACCGCATCCTGCTGGCCGGCCTGGTCGGCAGCCTGTTCGCGTTCGTGACGCCCTATCTCCTGATGCTGCTGCGGCGTTGACGGGCGCGCGCCGCCAGCCGGACCTTGACCGCAAGGCCAGGCTTTCGCCTTCATGCGCCATGCAACGATTCCTCATCGGCCTGGTCGGCGCGCTGGCCATGACCGCGCCGGCCGCCGCCGCGCCCGACCTCTCCAAGATGGGCGCCGCCGAGCTGGCCGCTTTCATGCGCCCGTTCCCCAAGGGCGGGGAGTTGCACAACCACCTGTCCGGCGCGATCTACGGCGAGACCCTGCTGGCCTGGGCGGTCGAGGACGGCGCCTGCATCGACACCCGCGAGCTGACTATCCGGCCGACCTGCGCGGGCGAGGGGTACAAGCCGGCCGCCGCGGTGCTGGCCGACGAGCCGCTGCGCTCGGCGCTGATCGACAGTTCCAGCATCCGCCACCCCGGCTTCCGCGACCGCTCGGGCCACGACCAGTTCTTCTCCAGCTTCGGCCGGATGAACATGCCGCAGGCCCGCAACGGCGACGCCCTGGCGGTGGTGATGGACGGCCTGGCCCGTCAGAACACGCTCTACCTCGAACTGATGGTCACGCCGCAGTTCGTGCAATCCCGGTCGCTGGGCGCGCGGGTCGGCTGGAAGGGCGACGCCGCCAGGACGCGGGCGGCGCTCACCGAGGCCGGCCTCGAGAAGCTGGTTCCGGCGGTCGTGGCCGAGACCGACGCGATGGAAGCCCGCGCCCGCGAGCTGCTGAAGTGCGCGACGCCGCAGGCGCGGCCGGGCTGCAAGGTGACGGTCCGCTACCTGTTCCAGGCCATCCGCCAGGGGCCGCCGGAGCAGACGATGGCGCAGCTCCAACTGGGCGTGGCGACGGTGCTGGCCGACAAGCGCTGGGTCGGCCTTCAGCTGGTGGCGCCCGAGGATAGTCCCGACGCGGTCAGATACTACGACGAGCACATGCGGATCGTGGCCGAACTGACCGACCAGGGGCGCAAGGTCCCTGTCGCCCTGCACGCCGGCGAACTCAGCCTGGATGTGGCGACGCCCGAGGCCCGCAGCTATCACGTGGGCGCCGCCGTCCGGATCGCCGGCGCCCGGCGCATCGGCCACGGGGTGGACCTGCCGCACGAGGACGGCGCCGAGGCGATCGCCGCCGACATGGCTGCCCGTGGCGTGCTGGTCGAGGTCAACCCGATCTCCAACCGCGAGATCCTGGGCGTGGCGCCGGAGGACCACCCCTACGCCTGGCTGCGGAAGCGCGGCGTGCCGGCCAGCATCTCCACGGACGACGCCGGCATCCTGCGCAGCGACCTGACCGCGGACTACGCCTTGGCCGTAAAGACCGGCGCGACCTACGACGACCTCAAGACCGCCGCCCGCAACGGCATCGCCTTCAGCTTTCTGGCGGGCGAGGGGCTCTGGGCGGATCCCAACGTCTACCGCAAGCCGGTCGCGGCTTGCGCCGGCCAGATCGGCAATACCGAGCCAAAGGGCGCTTGCGCCGCCCTGGTCGCCCGCAGCGACAAGGCCCGCGAACAATGGCGCCACGAGGCGCTGCTGAAGACCTTCGAAGCGGGGTTCTGAGCAAAGTACCTCCCCCGCTTCGCAGGGGAGGTACTTTTCTGCGTCCCTACGCCTCGAACGCCATGTAGACGAACCGCGCCATGAACAGGGCCGCCAGGGCGAACAGCAGCCAATCCGCCTTCGCCACGCGCCGGCTGGCCAGCTTCAGCACCGCATAGGCGATCACACCGAACGCCAGGCCGTTGGCGATGGAGAAGGTCAGCGGGATGGTGATCAGGGTCAGGAACGCCGGGATGGAGACCACCGGATCGTCCCAGTCGATCTCGGTCAGCGGCCCCATCATCATCGCGCCCACCAGGATCAGCGCCGGGGCGGTGGCCGCCGCCGGGATCACCTGGGCCCAGGGCGCGACGAACAGGGTGGCCAGGAACAGCAGGCCGGTGACGACGGCGGTCAGTCCGGTGCGCCCGCCGGCCGACACGCCGGACGCGCTCTCGATATAGCTGACCACGGTCGAGGTGCCCGCCAGCGACCCCACCACCGTCGCGCCGGCGTCGGCGAACAGGATGCGGTTCAGGCGCGGGATCGAGCCGTCCGGCTGCATCAGCCCGGCCTTCTTCGAGACCGCGACCAGGGTGCCCACGTTGTCGAACAGGTCGACGAACAGGAAGACGAACAGGATCTCCAGCAGCGCCAGACCGAAGCCGTGGCCGCCGATCCCCAGCGCCGCCGGGATGTCCAGCTTCAGCGCCGTGCCGGTCATCTGCTCCAGGCTGTAGGGCTGCGGGTTCCAGCTCGCCAGGCCCAGGACCCAGCCCAGGATCGCCGTCGCCACGATGCCGATGAAGATCGCCCCTCGCACCTTCAGCACCAGCAGGATGGAGAGGATGGCCAGGCCCAGCAGGGCCAGCAGAACGGTCGAGGAATGGATGTCGCCCAGCGCCACCAGCGTCGCCGGATTGGCCACCACCAGCCCCGCGCCGCGCAGGCCGATGAAGGCGATGAACAGGCCGATCCCGGCCGCGATGGCCGAGAACAGGGCGCGCGGTATCGCGCTGACGATCAGCTGCCGGACGCCCACCAGGGTCAGCACGAAGAACAGCACGCCGGAGATGAACACGAGGCCCAATGCCGTCTGCCACGGGATGCCCATGGCCCCCACGACGGTGAAGGCGAAGTAAGCGTTCAGGCCCATGCCGGGGGCCAGCGCGATCGGATAGTTGGCCAGGAACCCCATCAGCAGGCAGCCGACGCCGGCCGCCAGGCAGGTCGCCGCCGCCACGCCCGCCAGCGGCATGCCGGTGGTGCTGAGGATCGCCGGATTGACCAGCACGATATAGGCCATCGTCAGAAAGGTGGTGGCCCCGGCCAGCACCTCGGTCTGGACGCTGGTCCCGCGCGCGCGGAGCTGGAAGGTCTTGTCGAGGAGGCCCATCACTTCGCCTGCGGCAGGGTGGTCTCGTAGGTCGCCCAGCCGGCGACCAGCGCCTTCACGACCGGCGAGCCCACGCGATAGGCCGCCTCGACGCCGGCCTCCAGGCCGCCGGGCGCGAACTCGACGCGCATCGGCTTGCCCTCGCCGGGCCAGGTATAGTTGCTGGCCGTCCGCAGGATCAGGGCCCGACGGAGATCGACCCGGCCCTCCTTTGCATAGAGGGCGAGGGTGTCCATGACCGCCTGATCCTCGCCGTCGCTCATGGCGAAGGAACTCTGGCCGTCGGTCTGCATCCGAACCCAGTTTCGCGCCCATCGCGTACGCTCCTTGCCGTGCCAGAAGCGCACCGTGCCGAGGCTGGCGTCCCTGAAGACGTGCGGGGGCTTCTGCGCCGCCCCCTCGGACGTGAAGCCCGCCCGCTCAGCGGCAAGTTTCGGATTGTCGGGCAGGGACGTGTTGCGTGTCAGCAAGTAGGCCCACGTGGTCAGGCCCGGATCGAGCCGCCAGGCCATGCCGCTGGCGCCTTCGGCGTTCCCTTTCTGATCCGGACCGGTCGAGTGGAAGGCGTAGAGCCCGTACATCCAGCCGGGCATTTTCTCGCGCTCGTCGATCTCGTACAGCGGGTCGGCGTCCACGACATAGTCCGACCATGAGGCGCTGCCGATCGACCCGGCGGCGGGGTCGACGCCAGCGATGCCGGCCATCAGGAAGTAGGCCTTCGAGAAGTCGAAGCGCGGGTCTAGCAACAGGGCGGCCATGGAGCCACGGGCGCGGCCGAACATGCCGGTCGTAATGCCGAGCACGCCGTCCTTCGAGAGGCGCGCCGGGCGTTCGATCCCGGGAATCTTCACCGTCTCGGTCAACGGATAACGCTCGACCCAATGCTGGAACTCGCCCGCCATATCGCCGGTGTCGGCGCCGATCTCGAAGGCGGTGATCACCACCACCTTGATTGGAATAGGCTTGGGCTGGGCCAGAGCCGGCAGGGGCGCGAGCAGGCAGGCGATGATGGCGAAGAGACGAAGCACGTGGACCCCCATGATATCGGGGCATATTCGTCAGGCGTCGGCCGCGACCGCAAGCCCTCGCTGGTGCGCCAGCTTGCCCATCAGATAGGTGCGCTCCACGACGCGGTCGTCCGCCAGCACGGCGAGCACGAACAGGGTCTCGGCCAGGGTGCGCGTTCGCGCCGTCCGTCGCGCCAGCAGGGGCGTCGCGGCCAGGTCCAGGACCACGAAATCGGCTTCCTTGCCGGGCGCGAGGTTGCCGACGCGGCTGTCGATGTGCAGCGCCTTCGCGCCGGCCAGGGTGCCCAGATAGAAGGCGTGCAGCGGGTCCAGGTTGTCGCCCTGGAGTTGCCCCACCTTGTAGGCCTCGCCCATCATCTGGAGCAGGGAGAAGCTGCCACCGCCGCCGACGTCGGTGCCCAGGGCGGTGCTCATCCCGCAGGCGCAGGCCCGCTTGAGGCTGAACAGGCCGCTGCCCAGCAGCAGGTTCGACGAGGGGCAGAAGGCGGCCGAGGCGCCGGCCTTTGCCATCCGCCCCATCACGCCGTCGTCGCAGTGGACGCAGTGCGCCAGCACGGTGCGCGGACCCACCAGGCCGAAGCGATCGTAGACGTCGAGGTAGTCCCGCGCCCAGGGGAACAGCTCGCCCGCCCGGGCGATCTCCGCGACGTTCTCCGACATGTGGGTTTGCAGCAGCACGTCCGGGTGCGCGGCCAGCACCTCGCCCGCCATCGCGAGCTGGGCGTCCGTAGAGGTCACCGCGAAACGGGGCGTCACGGCGTAGCCCAGGCGGCCCCGGCCCCGGTACGCGCGGATCAGCAGCTCGGTGTCCTGGCGTCCCGTCTCGACGGTGTCGGTCAGGCCGAACGGCGCCTCGCGGTCCATCAGCACCTTGCCGGCGATCAGGCGCATGTTGCGGCCCAGCGCCGCGTCGAACAGCGCCTCGGCCGAGGTCTTGTGGACGGTGCAGAAGGCCAGCGCGCTGGTCGTGCCGTTGGCCAGAAGCTGGTCCAGGAACACCTGCGCCACCGCGTCGGCATGGCTCCGGTCGGCGAACGCCTGCTCGGCCGGAAAGGTGTGGGTGTTCAGCCAGTCGAGGAGCTGGGTCCCCCAGGCGGCGATCACGTCCACCTGCGGATAATGGACATGGGCGTCGACGAACCCCGGCGTGATCAGGCGGCCGGGCAGTTCGGTGACCTCCGTCCCCGCCAGCCCTGGCGCGAGATCCGCATAGGCGCCGAACGCCGCCACATGGCCGTCCTCGACCACCAGCAGGCCGTCGGGATGGTAGGCGTGCGCGTCGGCGCCGCCTCGCGACGGGTCGTCCAGCATGTGCAGCAGGGCGGCGCGGTAGGCTTGGCGGCTCATGCGGAGACGGCGATCCAGTCGGCCTCGGCCAGTGCGATCTCGTCCAGGTTCTCGCCCGGCCCCTCGCGGTCCACGACCAGGAAGTCGCTCTCGGCGTCCAGCGCCAGCAGGAAATGGTGCCACGTCCCCTTGGCGTAGTTCACGCCCTGGCCGGCCCCGGCGCGGAACACCCGGACGGCAGCGACGTCGAACTCGCCCGGCGGGGCCACCGCGACCAGATAGGGCCGGCCCTGCATCGGCACGAAGGCCTGGCTGCCCAGCGGATGGCGCTCGAAGATCTTCAGCACCAGCGGCGTCAGCGGCTTGGAGCGGAAGATGCTGAGGATGGCATGACCCTCGCCCACCGCCACGTCGGCCAAGGCGTTGAACCGGGTGGTCCAGCCGTAGTTGATCGGGATCACCTCGGCCCGCTCCGACGCCTCGATCACGTCGCCGAACGGCGCAAAGGCGTCGGCGGTCAGAGGTTCGGCGGCGAGGCTACGCATGCAAGATGCTCCCCCGTTGGGGGAGCTCGCGAAGCGAGAGGGGGTTCGAAGTCATCGCCTTGCCGCTCTGCCTGAAACCCCCGCCCCACGCTGCGCGCGGACCTCCCCCAACGGGGGAGGATCTGAAATGCGCCCGCCTCACGACCCCACCTTCGCGCCGGCCTTGATCCAGGCGCCGAGCTGGGCGCGTTCGGTCTCGGTCATCTTGGTCTCGTTGCCCTGCGGCATGGACTGGGTCGCCACGGCGCGGGCGTAGATCTTGTCGGCGTGCTGCTGCAGGCCGGCGTCGGTGTCGAACATGGCCCCGTTCGGCGCAACGGGCACGCCGCGATGCGTCGGGTGGGCGGCGTGGCAGGCGATGCAGTGCTTGTCGACGATGGCCCGCACCGTCGCATAGGGCGGGACCTCGGCCACCGTCGGGGGCTTGGGCCGCGCACTCGCGTTCAGCACCGCCACGGTCACGAACGCCAGGGCGCCATAGACCAGCACCTGCGGCTCGAACCGGCCGGCGTTCTTCAGGTTGAAGAAGTGGCGGATCGTCCAGCCGACGATGCCCAGCCCCGCGAGCCAGAGCCAGTTCAACGGCGCGGCGAAGATCATCGGGTAGTGGTTGCTGATCATGATGAACAGCACCGGCAGGGTCATGTAATTGTTGTGGACGCTGCGCTGCTTGGCCTGTTTGCCCAGCGCGGGATCTGGCTTCTCGCCCGCCAACACCTGGGCCACGACCTTGCGCTGGTTGGGGATGATGATCAGGAAGACGTTGGCCGCCATCACCGTCCCGATGATCGCGCCCACGTGCATGAATGCGCCCAGGTCGGAGAAGACCCGCGTCAGGCCGTAGCCGGCGGCGGTGAGAAGAACGAACCATACCGCCCCGAAAAGTCTCAGATTCTGGCCGATGGGCGAGCGGCAGAGGCCGTCGTAGACCAGCCAGCCGACAATCAGGCTGCCCAGCCCCAGGGCGATCGCCTGCCAGGTCGCCAGGTCGAACTTCGACTTGTCGATCAGGTTGAGATCGGCGCCGACGTAGAAGATCAGCGCCAGCAGCAGGAAGCCCGAGATCCAGGTGGTGTAGGCCTCCCATTTGAACCAGTGCAGGTCCTCCGGCATGTCGGCCGGAGCCACCATGAATTTCATCTGGTGATAGAAGCCGCCCGAGTGGACGCTCCACAGCTCGCCGGCCACGCCCTCGCCGCGTGGGATCTTCGGCGGCTTAAGATGGCTGTCCAACCACATGAAATAGAACGACGATCCGATCCAGGCGATGCCGGCGACCAGGTGCAGCCAGCGGATCGCCAGGTTCGCCCAGGTTTCGAGTTCGGCCATCATGCAGTGGCGTCTTCGGTCAGTTTGAGCAGTTCGGCTGCCAAGGAAATCGCGATCACCGCCGGCGCCTTGCTCTTCAACTCGGCGATGCCGATGGGACAGGTCAGGCGGGCGAGGTCGGCGTCGGTCAAGCCGTCGTCGCGCAGCCGGCCTTCGAACCGCCGGCGCTTGGTCCGCGAGCCGATCAAGCCCAGGTAGCGGAAGTCGCCTCGCGCCAGGACGGCCTGGGTCAGCCGATAATCCAGGTCGTGGCTGTGGGTGAAGATCGCGAACAGGGTGTCGGCCGGCGCCGCCTCGACCGCCTCCACCAACTCGTCCTCGCTGAGGATGGCAGCCCGCGTGCCGCTGGCCTCGGGCCGCAGGTCGTCGCGGCTGGCCAGCCAATCCAGGTGGAACGGCAGCGGCGCGAACGCGCGCGCTACGGCCTGGCCCACGTGGCCGGCGCCGAAGATCACCAGGCGGGGCAGGGCAGGGCGGATGGTCTCGGACATGCGGCGGACCTCCGGAATGGGCAGGCGGAGGCTGTCGGAGGTTTGCGCCTCGGGCTCGATGGCGCGGGTCATCCCGCCGTCCTCGAACCGCGCGGTGAGAGCGAACGGCTCGCGGGCCCGCGCGGCGGGCTCCAGCCAATCCAGGCTGTCGGCGTCCACCCGCTCGACCAGCAGCCGCACATGGCCGCCGCAGCACTGACCCAACAGCGGGCCCAGCGGATAGTCCTGCAGCGCGTGGCGACGCGTGCCCTGACTCAGCAGCTTGCGCGCCTGGTCCAGCCCCTGCCGCTCCAGCGAGCCGCCGCCGATAGTGCCGGTGAACCGGTCGGGCCAGACCAGCATGCGGGCGCCCATCTCGCGCGGCGTCGAGCCCTGCGCGCCCACGATGGTCACCATGGCCAGGGCCTCGCCGCGCCGTGCGGACTCCAGGGCGTCGCCGATCCACTCAGGCATCGGCGGCCCGCCTCCGCACATCGTTGCAGGCGGCCAGGATCCGCTCCGGCGTGGCCGGCGCGTCGAGGTTCGGCATCACCTTGTGCGCGCCCACGCTGGCCACCGCGTCGGTCAGCGCGGAGAACACCGAGATCGCCAACATCAGCGGCGGCTCGCCCACGGCCTTGGAGCGGTGGATGGTGTTCTCGCGGTTCTCGCCCGGCGCCCAGACGGCGATGTTCATCACCTCCGGCCGGTCGCCCGCCGTCGGGATCTTGTAGGTGGACGGCGCGTGGGTGCGTAAGGCGCCCTTGTCGTCGAACACCAGCTCTTCGGTGGTCAGCCAGCCCATCCCCTGGATGAACCCGCCCTCGATCTGGCCCAGGTCGATGGCCGGGTTCAGGGACCGGCCCACGTCGTGGAGGATGTCCACCCGGGTCACCTTGTTCTCGCCGGTCAGGGTGTCGATCACCACCTCCGAACAGGCGGCCCCATAGGCGTAGTAGTAGAAAGGTCGGCCCTTGTGCGTGGTCCGGTCGTAATGGATGTCCGGGGTCTTGTAGAACCCCGCCGCCGACAGCGAGACGCGGGCGACATAGGCCTGGTTCACGAAGTCGCGGAAGCTCAGCAGCTCGGCGCCCAGGCGCACGCCATCGGGCGTGTAGACCGGCGTTTGGCCGTAGGTCTCCGAGGCCCATTCGGCCAGGCGGTCCTTGATCATCTCGCAGGCGTTCAGCGCCGCCATGCCGTTCAGGTCGCTCCCCGACGAGGCGGCCGTGGCCGAGGTGTTCGGCACCTTGTCGGTGCGCGTCGACGTGATCTTCACGCTCGCCAGCGGGACCTGGAAGGCGTCGGCGGCCACCTGGGCGATCTTGATGTTCAGCCCCTGGCCCATCTCGGTCCCGCCATGGTTCAGGTGGATCGAACCGTCGGTGTAGATGTGCACCAGCGCGCCGGCCTGATTCAGGAATGTCGTCGTGAACGAGATGCCGAACTTCACCGGCGTCAGCGCGATGCCCCGCTTGAGATGGTCGTTGTCGGCGTTCCACGCGACGATCGCCGCGCGGCGGGCGCGGTAGTCGGAACTGGCCTCCAGCTCGGTCATGAGTTCCAGCGCGACGCTGTCGGTGACCACCTGCTCGTAAGGCGTCAGGTCGCCGGACACGCCGTACAGATTGGCCAGCCGCACATCCAGCGGGTCCTTGCCCAGCGACAGCGCCACGGCGTCCAGCGCGCGCTCGATCGCCATCATCCCCTGCGGCCCCCCGAAGCCGCGGAAGGCGGTGTTGGAGACGGTGTTCGTGCGCCCTCGGTGACTGACGATCTCGGCGGTTTGCAGGGCGTAGGCGTTGTCGGCGTGGAACATCGCCCGGTCGTTGATCGCGTGGCTGAGGTCGGCGGAGAACCCGCAGCGTGACGCGAATTCGAACGCCGCGCCGTGCAGCTTGCCGTCGCCGTCGAAGCCCAGTTCCCAATCGATCTCGAAGTCGTGCCGCTTGCCGGTCATGACCATGTCGTCGTCCCGGTCCAGGCGGATCTTGGCCGGCCGGCGGGTCAGCCGGGCGGTCAGCGCGGCCATGGCCGCCCACTGCACCGACTGGGTCTCCTTGCCGCCGAAGCCGCCGCCCATCCGGCGCACCTCGACGGTGATGTCCACGTCGGCGCAGTCCAGCACGCGGGCCAGGATGTGCTGGGTCTCGGTCGGGTGCTGGGTCGAAGTCCAGACGTGGAGGTCGACGCCTTCGCCGGGGACGACCAGGGCCACCTGGCCTTCCAGGTAGAAGTGCTCCTGCCCCCCGACCTGCAGGTGACCGGACAGGCTAAGCGGCGCGGCGGCGATGGCCGCGCGGGCGTCGCCCAGGATGATGCTCTGGCTGGCCTCGATGAACGACCCGGCCGCCACCGCCGCCTCGGCGGTGAGCAACAGCGGCAGATCTTCGTACTCGACGACCGCCAGGGCCGCGGCGGCGCGGGCCTTGGGCAGGG
Organism: Alphaproteobacteria bacterium; assembly: GCA_018821435.1. GTDB lineage: Bacteria > Pseudomonadota > Alphaproteobacteria > Caulobacterales > Caulobacteraceae > Phenylobacterium. The sequence goes on along the minus strand of JAHJME010000025.1, from coordinate 126,750 downwards.
TCTCGGCGGCGACGCAGAACAGCGCCTGGCCCATGAACTTCACGGTGTCGGTCGCGAACAGCGGGTCGTCGCCGGCGAAGGGGCTGATGTCGTTCTTGCCCGGCACGTCCGCGGGCGTCAGCACGGCCACCACGCCCGGCGCGGCGCGGACGGCGGCCAGGTCCAGCTTGGTGACCCGCGCATGCGCTCGCGTCGCCTGACCCACGTAGAGGTGCAGCAGGCCGGGCGGCTCGGGAATGTCGTCGATGTAGAGCGCCTCGCCGCTGACATGGCGCGGGGCGCTGTCATGGCCAATGGGCGCATGCAGGACCGGGAGGAGGCGTGCGGCGGCGCCGGAGTCAGCCATAGGCCACCGCCTCGGCGTCCAGCACGCGGGCCACGCCGCCGCTCTCCAGGAAGGCGCGGCGGATCATGTTCTGCGCGGCTTCCAGCCGATAAGCCGCCGACGCGCGCATATCGCTTAGCGGGGTGAAGTCTTGGGCCAGGGCAATGGCGGCGGCCTCGACCGTTTCGTGTGTCCAGGGCTGGCCGGTCAGGGCGGCCTCGCACGCCGTGGCCCGCTTCGGCGTCGCGGCCATGCCGCCGAAAGCGATGCGGGCGTCCGTCACCCGATCGGCCTCGACGCCGACGGAAAAGCCCAGGCAGACCGCCGAAATATCCTGGTCGAAGCGCTTGGAAAGCTTGGAGAGTTTGAAGATACGACCTTGCGGTATTTTCGGGACGATCACCGCCTCTACGAACTCGCCCCGTAGCCGATCTTGTTTCCCGTAGGCCAGGAAGTAATCCTCCAGCGGCATCTCCCGTCGGATCGAACCCTTGCGCAACACCAGGGTCGCGCCGGCGGCGATCAGCGCCGGTGGCATGTCGCCGATCGGAGACCCGTTGGCGATGTTGCCGCAGATGGTGCCGAGATTGCGCACCTGGCGGCCGCCCACGCGGCGGAGCAGTTCGCCGAACTCTGGGTGATGGTGTTTCTCCAACAGCCAGTGCGCATCGTCATAGCGCACGGCAGCCCCGAAGCGGGTGAAGTCTTTGCCCGTCATGAGCTTGAACTCGCGCACCTCGTTGAGGGAGATGATCGTGGGTAGCACCCGCTGCTGCTTCGTCACCCAGAGTCCGACGTCCGTGCCGCCCGCGAGAATGATGGCGTCAGGATTGGCTTCGACGAGCTCTGCGAATTCATCGGCCGTTCGCGGCGCGAAATACCTGCGCCCCTTATGCTCGATCGTCAGGCTTTCGGTCGGTTGGATCGCGTGGAGCGCACGATTGAGCGCGTAGATCTCATCGGCGTGTGGATCCGGGCCCATGCTCTCGGCCGCCGCCAAGATCGGCCCATAGCCGGTGCAACGGCAGAGGTTTCCGGCCAACTCGTCCTTGAGCGAGGAGGTGTGCCAAGGCCGACTGTCGCGCTGCCGAGCGTAAAGGCTCATCACGAACCCTGGGGTGCAGAAACCGCATTGGGAACCGTGCTGCTCCACAAGAGCTTGCTGGACGGGATGCAGCGCGCCTTCTCGCGCTAGGCTCTCGACGGTGAACAGCGCCCGGCCGTCCAGCATCGGGGCGAACAGGATGCAGGCGTTGACGGCCCGGAAGCGAACGAAATCCTCGACTTCTTCCCCCAGCACCACGGTGCAGGCCCCGCAGTCACCCTCGGCGCAGCCCTCCTTGGTCCCGGTCCGGCGAAGGTGGTAGCGGAGCAGGTTCAACACCGTCAGCGTCGGATCGATGTCCGATAGCTCGCGGACCTCGCCGTCGAGCAGGAAGCGGATCGGCCGTCCCACCCTTAGCTTCCCCGATAGGTCGAATAGCCGAACGGGCTGACCAGCAGCGGCACGTGATAGTGCGACGCCGTGTCGGAGACGCCGAAGTCGATGACCACCACGTCCAGGAAGGCGGGATCGGGCAGGGTGACGCCCATGTCGCGGTAGTATTCGCCGATATCGAACTCCAGCCGGTATTGCCCGGCGGTCAGCTCGGGGCCGGTCAGCAGCGGCTGGTCCGCCCGGCCATCCATGTTGGTGATCGCCGAGGCCACGGTCTTGCCGTCCCGCGACAGGCGCAGGCTGACGCCCGCCGCTGGGCGGCCATGCATGGTGTCGAGAACGTGGGTGGTCAGGCCGCTCAAACGGGGACTCCGTGATCCAGCCGCCCAGAATCCGCCCTGAGGCCTGGAATTGCAACCGTGGCGCAGGATTGCGACGGTGCGTCCCCACGCAAGCCTGCTAAGCGGTCAGCCATGCCCGAGACCCGTTACCCCCGCGACCTCATCGGCTACGGCAAGGACCCGCCCCACGCCCAGTGGCCGGGCGGCGCGCGCATCGCGATCCAGATGGTGCTGAACTACGAGGAGGGCGGCGAGAACTGCGTCCTGCACGGGGATCCAGCCTCCGAGGCGTTCCTGTCCGACATGATCAACCCCGCGCCCATAGAGGGCGCGCGGCACATGAGCATGGAGCAGATTTACGAATACGGCAGCCGGGCCGGGGTCTGGCGCCTGCTGCGCCTGTTCGACCGCTGCAAGACTCCCGTCACCGTGTTCGGGGTGGCGATGGCGATGGAGCGCAACCCCGACGTGGTCGACGCCATGCTGGAGGCGGGCCACGAGATCGCCTCGCACGGCTGGCGCTGGATCAACTACCAAACCGTCTCCGAACGGATCGAGCGCGAGCACATGTCGCGCGCCATCGACATCCACAAGCGGCTGACCGGTGAGCGCCCGCTGGGCTGGTACACCGGCCGGACCAGCCCCAACACGCGGCGCCTCGTCGCCGATGACGGGGGGTTCCTCTACGACGCCGACGACTATTCCGACGACCTGCCGTTCTGGACCGAGGTCGGACGGCGGCCGCAGCTGATCGTGCCCTACACGCTGGAGGCCAACGACATGCGCTTCTCCGGCACGGGGCTGAACACCGGCGAACAGTTCTATTCCTACCTGAAGGACGCCTTCGACGTGCTGTACGCCGAGGGCGCGGACAAGCCGAAGATGCTGTCCATCGGCCTGCATTGCCGCATCGCCGGGCGGCCGGGGAAGATGGCGGGGCTGGAACGCTTCATCCGCTACGCCCAGGGCCACCAGGATGTCTGGTTCGCCCGCCGCATCGAGATCGCCCGGCACTGGCGCGAGGTCCATCCGCATGGACGCTAAGGCCGAGTTCATCGCCAAATTCGGCCCGGTGTACGAGGCCTCGCCCTGGGTGGCGGAGGCCTGCTGGCCGCCGCCGGAAGACCTCGCCGCCGCCATGGCCGCCGTGGTCGACGCCGCGCCGCGCGAGATGAAGCTGGCTCTCATCCGCGCCCACCCGGAGCTGGCCGGCCGAACCAAGATGGCCGCCGCCTCGGTGAAGGAGCAGGCCGGCGTAGGCCTGGATCAGTGCAGCCCCGCGGAGTTCGAGGCCTTCCAGCGCCTGAACGCCGCCTACAACGCCCGCTTCGGCTTCCCCTTCATCTTCGCGGTGAAGGGCGCCACGCGGGCCGATATCCTGGCCGCCTTCGAGGCCCGGCTGGCCAACGACCCCGAGACCGAGTTCGCTACCGCCATCGCCCAGATCCACCGCATCGCCGGTTTCCGCCTGGCCGATCTGATCTAGAGTCCCAGCATGTTCGATGACCTTCGCCGCCAGTTCGTGGACCTCGCCCAGCCCCGCCTGGGATCCGAGGTCGTGTTCGCCACCGACGACTTCTTCGCCGAGAAGTCCCGCCTGATCGACCCGGCGCCGCCGGTGTTCATCCCAGGCAAGTACGACGACAACGGCAAGTGGATGGATGGCTGGGAAAGCCGCCGCAAGCGCATCCCCGGCCACGACTGGTGCGTGATCAGGCTGGGCGTGCCGGGCATCGTCGCGGGCTTCGAGATCGATACCAGCCACTTCACCGGCAACTACCCGCCGGGCGCCGAGATCGAGGTCTGCGTGTCGGCCGAGACGAACCCGGGCGACGACGCCGCCTGGGCCAAGGTGACGGCCCGCCTGGACTTGAAGGGCGACGACCGGATCTGGGTCCCGCTGGAGCATGCGACACCGGCCACCCACGTGCGGCTGCACATCTATCCCGATGGCGGGGTGGCGCGTCTGCGGGTCTGGGGTCGGGTCGATCCCGACTGGTCGACGGTGGCGGCGGACCAGGTCGTCGACCTGTTGGCCCTCGCCTGGGGCGGGCGCGGGATCATCGCCAACGACGAGCACTATGGCGCCGTGGGCAACCTGACCGCCCCCGGGCGCGGCGTGAACATGGGCGACGGGTGGGAGACGCGGCGCCGGCGCGAGCCGGGCCACGACTGGTCGGTGCTGGAGCTGGGCGCGTTCGGCAAGATCGAGGAGGTCGTCGTCGACACCGCCCACTTCAAGGGAAACTACCCCGATCGCTGCTCGATCCAGGCCTCGGCGCGGGCGCATGGGTCGCCCATCGAGATCGCCGCCCAGGCCGAGAGCTGGCCGGTGTTGCTGCCCGAAGTGAAGCTTCAGGCCGACACCGTACACACGTTCAAGGCCGAGCTGGCCCAGATCGGCCCCATCCGCTTCGTGCGCCTGAACATCTACCCCGACGGCGGTGTCAGTCGGTTGCGGCTGATGGGGACCGTGGCGCGGTAAACCTTGCGCCCGGGGGGTAAGCGGCCTAGATTGCAAAATGCCGGAGAAGGTCCGGCATTTTGTAGGGCGCGCGCGTGGCGGCGGTATCTAAAATCCAGGCCATGCTCGGCGGGGAGGCCGTGACGGGCCGCCTGGGCAACGACTTCGATCTGATGCGGTTGGTCCGACAGGGTTTGCCGACCGCGGCGGTCGAGAGCTTTCTGGAGCATACCCATCTGCCGTTCCAGGCGATCGAGGACAGCGTCGTGGCGCGCCGCACGTTCAAGCGCCGGCAGCAGGAGGCCAAGCCGCTCGATCCGGCGGAGTCCGACCGGCTGGTTCGGCTGGCGCGCCTCGTCGCAATGGCCGAGGACACCTTCGGGCCGGACAAGGGGCTCGCCTGGCTGCTACGGGACAATCGCGTGCTCGACGGCCAGGCGCCTCTGTCGCTCGCCGACACCGATCAGGGCGTGCGCAGCGTCGAAACACTGCTGGGACGCATCGGGCACGGCATCGCCGCGTGATCGTCCACCGACTGACGCTGCCGGCGCATCGCGCGCTGGACGGTGAGGGCGCCCGGCTCTACGGCGGCCGCTGGAACAGCCCAGGCCGAGCGATGATCTACGCCTCGGCCAGCCCCAGCCTCCCGGTGCTGGAGGTGATGGTCCATCTGGATCTCGATCCGGCCTACCTGCCGGACGACTATCACCTGCTGGGCATCGAGGTTCCGGACGACGCGCCGATGGAACGCCTCGACGAGGCTCCGGGCGACACGGACGCTTGCGCGATGCTTGGCGACGACTTTCTTCGGCGCGGCGCCGCGCTGAGCCTCAGTGTTCCCAGCGTGGTGGTGCCTCAGGACCGCAACCTGCTGATCAATCCGCGCCATCCCGCGGCGGCGGGCTTGAGGATCGTGACCGACGCCCCGTTCCGCTTCGATCCTCGGCTGTTCGCGCGCTAGGCGGCCAGCTTCGTCGGCAGGCCCCCCGCCTTGGCGATGAAGGCGATCACCTCGTCCACGCCCTGCAGACGGGTCAGGTCGGTGAAGACGTAGGGGCGTTCGCCGCGCGCCTTGGCGGCGTCGGAGTCCATCACCGCCAGGTCGGCGCCCACGTGGGGCGCCAGGTCGGTCTTGTTGATGATCAGCAGGTCCGAGCGGGTGATGGCCGGGCCGCCCTTGCGCGGGATCTTCTCGCCCTGGCAGACGCTGACGACATAGAGCGTGAGGTCGGCCAGATCCGGGCTGAACGTGGCCGCCAGGTTGTCGCCGCCGCTCTCGATGAAGATGACGTCCAGGTCGGGATGGCGACGGTTCATGTCGGCGATGGCGGCCAGGTTCAGCGAGGCGTCCTCGCGGATGGCGGTGTGCGGGCAGCCGCCGGTCTCGACGCCGATGATCCGGTCCTCTGGCAGGGCCTGGAGCCGGGTGAGGATCAGGGCGTCCTCCTGGGTGTAGATGTCGTTGGTCACCACCGCGATCGACCAGCGCTCGCGCATGGCCTTGCACAGTTTCTCGACCAGGGTGGTCTTGCCCGAGCCGACGGGGCCGCCGACGCCGATCCGCAAGGGTCCGTTACCGCTCATGATCCGAACAGCCTTCCGTCCAGGGTCTCGTGCCGCATGGCGGCGATGTCGGACATCAGGCTGGCCGAGCCCAGGTCGTCCAGGCTCGAGTCGGCCGCCCGCGAGGCGGTGCGCAGGATCACCGGCTCCAGCGCCGCGATCACATGCAGAGCGTCCGACTGGCCCAGGGGCACGGCGCGCACCGCCACGCTGACCAGGTTCGCGGCGAAGGCGTGCAGCCAGGCCGTCAGCGCGGGCTCCAGCGGCAGGCAGGCCGCGCCGGCCGCCGCCCCCAGGGCCACGGGGTAGGGCGCCCGGATGATCGGCGGCGGACTCCAGGCGGCCACGGCGGTCAGGAACGCCTCGCCCTGGGCCATGGTCTCGCGGCGGCGTTCCAGCGACGGCGCCAGCGCCTCGGCCAGTTCGGCGATCTCGTCCAGGGCGGCGTGGTCCTCGGCGGTGACGGCCGTCCAGGCGGCCTTGACCAGAACCGCGTCGGTCCAGCCGGAGCCGTGCTCCAGCAGGCCGGCGATCCAGCCGGTGAGGGCGTGGGCGTCGCCGACCGTCCCGTCACGGATCGCCGTCTCCAGCCCATGCGAATAGCCGAACGATCCCACTGGAAAGGCCGGCGACAGCCAGGTCAGCAGGCGTAGCAGGCGGGACTCAGTGGGCATGATCTTCAGCCCCATGGTCGTGATAGGCGCCGCCCTCGGGATCGAAGGCTGCCTCCACCTCGGTGACGATCGCGCCCTGATGTTCCAGCATGTGGGCGATGACGTGGTCGCGGCGGATCAGGATGCGGTCGGCGAACACCTGGGCCGCCAGATGCCGGTTGCCGATGTGCCAGGCCAGCCGAATGAGCGCCTCCGCCGACCGCGCGCGCACCTCCAGCAGGGGTTCCGGCCGGGCCACCACGGCCAGGATGCCGCCGCCCGGAAGCTGCAGCCCGTCGCCGTCCCGCAGGTGCGTCGCCTCCGCCAGGTCCAGCAGGTACTCGGCTCCCGACGCACCGGTCAGCACGATGCGGCGGCGATGACGGCCGTCGTAGTCCAGCGTGACCCGGTCGGCCGGATCGCCGGTCCACGCGCCCGCGGGCAGGATGTCGGTGATCGCGTTCAAAACAGGAAATACCTTTGAGCCATGGGCAGCACGTCGGCTGGTTCGCAGGTGAGCAGCTCGCCGTCGGCGTGGACCTCGTAGGTCTCGGGATCGACCTCGATCGCCGGCGTGGCGCTGTTGTGGATCATCGAGGCCTTAGAGAGGCCGCCGCGCACGTTCTCCACCGCCACCATCTCCTTCCAGAGCCCCAACCTGGCGGGCAGGCCGCTCTCGATGGCCAGCTTGGAGGTGAACACCACCGACGAGCGCGCCACGCTCCGCCCATAGGCCGCGAACATCGGGCGGTAGTGCACCGGCTGCGGCGTCGGGATCGAGGCGTTGGGGTCGCCCATCGGCGCGGCGGCGATGCTCCCGCCCAGGATCACCAGATCGGGCTTCACCCCGAAGAACGCCGGGCTCCACAGCACCAGGTCGGCGCGCTTGCCGGCCTCGACGCTGCCGATGTGGGCGCTCATGCCGTGGGCGATGGCCGGGTTGATCGTGTACTTCGCGATGTAGCGTTTCACCCGGAAGTTATCCGCCGGGCCGTCGCCGAGCTTGCCCCGCTGTTTCTTCATTTTGTCGGCGGTCTGCCAGGTCCGGATCAGCACCTCGCCCACGCGCCCCATGGCCTGGCTGTCGGACGAGATGATCGAGATGGCGCCCAGGTCGTGCAGGATGTCTTCGGCTGCGATGGTCTCCTTGCGGATCCGGCTCTCGGCGAAGGCCACGTCCTCCGGGATCGACGGGTCCAGGTGGTGGCAGACCATCAGCATGTCCAGATGCTCGGCCAGGGTGTTGCGGGTGTAGGGCCGGGTCGGGTTGGTCGACGACGGGATCACGTTCGATAGCCCCGCCACCTTCAGGATGTCCGGCGCGTGCCCGCCCCCGGCGCCCTCGGTGTGGAAGGCGTGGATCGTGCGGCCCTTGAAGGCGGCGATAGTGTCCTCGACGAAGCCGCTCTCGTTCAGGGTGTCGGTGTGGATCATGCACTGGACGTCGTGGTCGTCGCAGACGCCCAGCGCGCAGTCGATGACGGCCGGCGTGGTGCCCCAGTCCTCGTGAAGCTTCAGCGCACAGGCCCCGGCCGCCACCTGTTCCACCAGGGCGGCAGGCAGCGACGCGTTGCCCTTGGCCGAGAAGCCCAGGTTCATCGGAAACGCCTCGGCCGCCTCGATCATCCGCTGCAGGTGCCAGGCGCCTGGCGTGCAGGTGGTGGCGTTGGTGCCGGTGGCCGGTCCGGTGCCGCCGCCCAGCATGGTGGTGACGCCGCTCATCAGCGCCTCCTCGATCTGCTGGGGGCAGATGAAGTGGATGTGGGCGTCCATCGCCCCGGCCGTCAGAATCTTGCCCTCGCCGGCGATCACCTCGGTGCCGGGGCCGATGACGATGGTCACGCCCGACTGCACGTCGGGATTGCCCGCCTTGCCGATGGCGTGGATGCGGCCGTCGCGCAGGCCCACGTCGGCCTTCACGATCCCCCAATGGTCGACGATCAGGGCGTTGGTGATCACCGTGTCCACGGCGCCCGAGGCCCGGGTCGCCTGGCTTTGGCCCATCCCGTCGCGGATCACCTTGCCGCCGCCGAACTTCACCTCCTCGCCATAGGTGGTCAGGTCGCGCTCGACCTCCACGAACAGCTCGGTGTCGGCCAGCCGCACGCGATCCCCGACCGTGGGGCCGAACATGTCGGCGTAGGCGGCGCGCGGGAGCTTGGCCATCAGAGCTCGCCCATCACGTCCTGCCGGAAGCCGTAGACCGTCCGCCCGCCGCCGAACGGCACCAGATTCACGTCCCGCGCCTGGCCCGGCTCGAACCGCACGGCGGTGCCGGCGGCGATGTCCAGCCGCTGCCCGCGCGCGGCGGCGCGGTCGAAACGCAGCGCCGGATTGGTCTCGGCGAAGTGGTAGTGGCTGCCCACCTGGATCGGCCGGTCGCCGGTATTGGCCACGCGCAGGGTCGTCACCACCGCCCCGGCGTTCATCTCGATCTCGCCGTCGGCCGGGATGACCTCGCCCGGGATCACTTGCGCGCCTTCGCCCGGCGCCACTGCCATGTCCCGATCACGGCCAGGACGACCAAGCCGGCCAGGGCGAGCAGGTGGTCGGGCTGGGAGAACAGGTGACGCACCTGCTCGGCGACCGTCAGGGTCTCGTGGTGTCCCTCGTGCGCCGAGGCGGGCAGGGCGGCCACGATGGTCGCGGCCAGGCCGGCGACCGCGGGGATGATCCTGTTCCAGGTCTTGCGTTGCATGGGCGTTGTCCTTCAGCGGATCGGGTGGTGGACGGTCACCAGCTTGGTGCCGTCAGGAAAGGTGGCTTCGACCTGCACGTCGTGAATCATCTCGGCGATGCCCTCCATGACCTGGGCGCGGCCGATCACATGGGCGCCGGCCTCCATCAGCTCGGCGACGCTGCGGCCGTCGCGCGCGCCCTCGACGACGAAGTCGGTGATAAGCGCGATGGCCTCGGGATGGTTCAGCTTCACGCCACGGGCCAGCCGCTTGCGCGCGACCTCGGCGGCCATGGCGACCAGCAGCTTGTCCTTCTCGCGCGGCGTCAGGTTCACTCAGGTCCTCCAGACCCGTGGCAGCGGTTCGCCGTCACGCAGCACCTCCAGCGCCGGCAGCAGCGCCTCGCGCAGCGCGAATCCGTCGGGCGCGACGATGCGGGCGAACAGCTTGCCCTCGAACGCGCTCGCCCCGCCATAGGCGCCGAGCGCAACGCGCAAAGGCTTCAGGAACCGGGCGGCGTCGTCGTCCACCAGCAGTAGGGAGGCGAAGGCCTTGCCCCCCGCCAGCACCGGCGCGGCGGCGGCGATCTCGGCGACCGCGCCGTCCAGCCGCAGGTCGTCGGCGAACACCAGCCGGCCCTCGCGCCGGATGCGCCAGTGGTCGCGGATGGACCCCTGCCGGACCGTCTCGTCCATGGCCGTCCGCCCCAGCACCACGGCCTCCACGCACAGCAGCCTCGCGCCCTCGGCCAGGTCGGCCTCCAGCCGCCGCGACAGGGCGCCGCCGTCGAACAGTATGGTCTCCTGCGGGACCCAGTCCAGGCGCGCGTTCTCGCCCAGGATCAGCGCCACCCGCTGCTGCGCCTGGCCGTCGCGGGCGCGGTAGACCTTCTCGCAGGCCTGGGTGGACAGCGTCAGGCGCGCGCCGTCGCCGACGGTGGCCATCCACTCCATGTAGTCGCCGCCGGTCAGGCCGCCGGACGAGTTGATCAGCACCGCCTCCAGTCCCTCGGCCCGGGCGTCGCGGGGCAGGCGGATCTTGCCGCAGCCATCCTGGTACAGCCGCGCCAGCCGGGTGCGGCCCGCGTCGGCGGCCACGACGATGCGCCCGACGCCCCGCGCGCGCTGCAGTCTTGGAAGTTCCGGCAGAGAGGCTGGCCCCTGGATCACACTGTTCACCGTGAGGCGCTCGTCGAGGGTGTCCAGACAACGCTGGGGCGAGCGCTCGCGTCAACCGCCGGCGCCTAAAATCGAGGCGCCGTCCCCAACGGCCTCTTCAGGGTTTCTTGCCAACTCCGGACACTAGGATCATGCTCGTCTCTCAAAGGCCCTGCGCCGGCGACCCCGGCGACAGGGCCTTTTCGACTCTGGAGGTTCGCGCCCATGTCCGGCAACAGGACATCGCATATCCGACTGACCTCGCACCCGGGCACGGGCGCGACCAACCGCTTCCCCATCCACTGGGACGCGCCCACGGCCCGCGAGCGCGGCCCCGTCGTCGCGACGGCCAACGCCGGCTCCGACCGCAACGCCATCGGCGCCCACGGCGGGGCCTATTCGGTCTACCGCGCCCTGGCCGTGGCCTCCGGCGCCATGGACCCGGTGGTCCGGCCCGAGCTGCACAACACCTATCCGGTGACCCCGGTCGGCCCGCACCCGCAGTGGAGCGAGCCGGGCAAGATCGTCTCGCTCGACCCCTGGGGCGCCCGGATCGCCGAGGACTTCGCGACCGAGATCGCCGAGGGCGTCGACATCCGTCCCTCCATCGCCGTGACCAAGGCCCGCATCACCCTGCCGGAGATCGCCGAAGCCATGCGCGCCGGCCGCCTGGTGGCCGACGGCAAGGTGCTGCACGAGACCGGCGACGTGGCGGTGACCAAGGCCGCCATCGACCCTGTCTGGCATCTGCCCGGCGTGGCCGCGCGGTTCGGCGTGGACGAGCAGATGCTCCGCCGCACGCTCTTCGAACAGACCGGCGGCATGTACCCCGAACTGGTGACCCGGCCGGACCTGCAGGTGTTCCTGCCGCCCATCGGCGGGATCACGCTCTATATCTTCGGCGACGCCACCAGGCTGGGCGACCGGTCGGTCCCGCTGACCTGCCGCGTCCACGACGAGTGCAACGGCTCGGACGTCTTCGGCTCGGACATCTGCACCTGCCGCCCCTATCTCACCCACGGGATCGAGGAGGCGACGCGCCAGGCTCAGCAGGGCGGCACGGGCCTGATCGTCTACAACCGCAAGGAAGGCCGGGCCCTGGGCGAGGTGACCAAGTTCCTGGTCTACAACGCCCGCAAGCGTCAGCCGGGCGGCGACCAGGCGGCGACCTATTTCGAGCGCACCGAATGCGTGGCCGGGGTCCAGGACGCCCGCTTCCAGCAGCTGATGCCCGACATCATCCACTGGCTGGGCATCCGCCGGATCGACCGCTTCGTCTCCATGTCCAACATGAAGTACGACGCCCTGGTCGCGGGCGGCATCGAGATCGGCGAGCGCGTGCCGATCCCCGACGACCTGGTCCCTGAGGACGCGAGTGTCGAGATGGAGGCCAAGAAGGCCGCCGGCTACTTCACCCCCGACGCCGCGCCGTCGGCCGAAGACCTCAAGAAGACCGTCGGCCGCGACCTGAAGGAATTCTAGACCCGGCCACCCTCACGTAATGCTCGTCATGGCCGGGCTTGTCCCGGCCATCCAGACGCGCCGACCTCGCAGTTGTGCCTGCTGCGCCTGCGCTTCTGGATCCCCGGGACAAGCCCGGGGATGACGAATTCGATTTGGATTGATCTTGCCCATCTCCGACCAAGCAACCGCCCGCTCGCTCCTCACCGCCTCCGCCGTGCGGGACCGCGCCCACGAGATGCTCGCCATCGCCGAGGCCGGCGGGCTTGCGGAGTGGCGCCTGGACCTGTCGCGCCTGGACGCCGCCGCCGACCTCACCGCCGAGACGGTGCGTCTCAACTACCCCGACCTCAAGGTTCCGTTCCACGCCCGCTGGCGGCACTTCGTCGTGGACGGCCGCGACCTGTGGGCCGAGCGGGACAAGCCCTCCGATCCCGCCGCCCTGGGCCGGGCGGCCTTCGATCTGGTGATCCCCTCCGTGCTGCTGGACGCCGGCGCCGGCGCGGCCTGGCGCTATCGCGACGCGGCCACCGGCGCGGTCCTGGGCCGGTCCGAGGGCCTGGGCGTCGCCTCGCTCCGGTTCTTCGAATCCGGAGCCATGTCGTCCGACCCCGCCGACCCGCTGCGCGCCGACGCCCTGGGCAAGGTGGACGCGGCCATGATCGGCCGGGCGTTCCAGGTCACCGCCGACAACCCCCTGGTGGGCCTCGAAGGCCGCGCCGCGCTGCTGCACCGGTTGGGCGAAGCGGTCGGCCGACCGGGCGCGCTGTTCGACATCATGGCCAGGCACGCCGAGAACGGCCGGTTGCCGGCGCCGGTGATCCTGGAGGTGCTGCTGCAGGCGCTGGGTCCCATCTGGCCCGGCCGTCTCAGCCTGGGCGGCGTGCCGCTGGGCGACTGCTGGACCCATCCGGCCGTCGACGGCTTCGTGCCGCTGCACAAGCTCAGCCAGTGGATGAGCTATTCGCTGATCGAGCCCCTGGAGGCGTCGGGCGTCACCGTCACGGACGTCGATGGCCTGACCGGCCTGGCCGAATACCGCAACGGCGGCCTGTTCGTGGACCTGGGCGTGCTGGTCCTGAAGGACCCCGAAGACGCCGGCCGCGCCCATCCCGTCGATGGCCCGCTGGTGGTCGGCTGGCGGTCGCTGACCGTGGCCTTGCTGGACCAGCTGGCCCCGATGGTCCGCGACCGCCTGGGCGTCACCGCCGAGGATTTCCCGCTGGCCCGCGTGCTGGAGGGCGGCTCCTGGGCCGCGGGCCGGCGGATCGCCAAGGCCAAGCGGCCCGACCTGTCGCCGCCCATCGCCGTCATCTCCGACGGCACGGTTTTCTAGAGGATACCGCCATGAAGGGCGTCACCGTCGTCGATCACCCGCTGGTCCAGCACAAGCTGACCCTGATGCGCAGGAAGGACACCTCGACCAAGAGCTTCCGCCAGCTGCTCAAGGAGATCGGCGGCCTGCTCTGCTACGAGGTCACCCGCGACCTGCCGATGGAGGAGGTCGAGATCGAGACCCCGCTGATGCCGATGAAGGCCCAGCAGCTGGCCGGCAAGAAGCTGGTGTTCGCGCCGATCCTGCGCTCGGGGATGGGCATGCTGGACGGGATGCTGGACCTGGTGCCGGCCGCCCGCGTGGCCCACGTCGGCCTCTATCGCGATCCCCAGACGCTGGCCTGCGTGGAATACTACTTCAAGGCGCCCCTCGACATCGCCGAGCGTACCGTGGTGGTGATCGATCCGATGCTGGCCACCGGCAACACCGCCATCGCCGCCGTCGATCGGCTGATGGAGGCCGGCGCGAAATCGATCCGCATGGCCTGCCTGCTGGCCTCGCCCGAGGGCGTGTCGAAGTTCATCGGCCATCACCCCGACGTCCGCGTCTGGACGGCCGCCATCGACGAGCGCCTGAACGACCACGGCTACATCCTGCCGGGCCTCGGCGACGCTGGTGACCGCATGTACGGCACCCGCTGACGGGCGGCTTTTGCCGAGGATTCGGGCAGCGAGGGCAGGCCGTGCTTCGATCCTGGGCGTCCGACGGTAAATCCGGCTCGCGACACCGGTGTCCGCTGTCGCCAGGTGAACGCCGGTCACAAGGTGGCCTTGCCCTCTCGGGGCGTTCTCCTTCCTCGAACTTCGGGCCGCGCGGCGAACCGCGCGGCCCTTTTTCGTTGGGACGGCCCTAAGGAGCCGACACCCGCGCCTGGATCAGCTTGATCGCCTCGTGGGCGGCCAGCGCGGCGCCTTCCTGCCAGGCGTTGATGTAGCTCATGTGCTCGCCGGCGAAATAGAACGGGCCGTCCGGCTTGCAGAGCACGGCGTAGTCGCCGGTCCGCTGGTTCTCGCTCCAGTTCACCGCCACGCCCTCGCTGTAGGGCGTGTGCTTCCACGAGACGGAGAACGGCTTCGTCAGCTCCTTGCCGTGGCCGGGGTGGAACTTCTCGATCACCCGCCGCGAGATCGCGAACCGTTCCTCCAGCGACATGGCCGCGTACTTCGGCGGGTTGAACGGGCCGGAGAAGCCGATCGAATAGGCGCCCATCAGGATGCCCGTCTTCTCGCCGAAGCCGCCCGAAGGATACCAGATCAGCTCATTGGGCTCGTCGGTCCAGCCCAGGCCGCCGAACTGGAAGTCGTCCTGCTCCCAGAACCGGCGGGACTCCCACGCCACCTTGGTGCCGTGGCCATATGTCTTGCCGCCGCCGACGATCGCCTCCTGGACGCGGGGCGAGAAGTCGCCGGGAATCTTGGCCAGCACCGGCAGCGGGATGGTGATCATCACATGGTCAGCGTCCAGGGTGCGGGCCGCGCCGCCCACGGTGTAGGCGATCTTGGCGCCCTTGCCGGCGCGCCGGATTTCCTTGACCACCGCGCCGAAGGTCACCGCCGGCTTCACCTGCTCGTAGAGGGCGTAGCTGATCCGATCCATGCCGCCGACCGGCTGCAGCATGGTGGCCTGCATCTCGGCGAACTCCTCGAAGAAGCCGGAGATGCCCCAGAACTGGGCCTGCATCATGTCGGACATCCGCAGGGGGTCGGCGCCCTTGGGCGGATGATCGTAGCCGCCCGGCCAGGCCTGGAAGCCCGCCCGACCTTCGCGGTTCGAATAGATGTGCTTGGGGTCCAGGTCGCCGTAGGCGCCGAGGTAGCCTAGCAGGCGCTGCTTATCGACGCCGGTCAGCTCGCGATCCAGCGCGCCCTTGTCGATGGCCTTGGCCAGCAGTTCCGAGAACGCGCCGCGGGTGTCGTTGATGGCTTGGCCGTTGCTCACCACCTGGCCCTTGTAGTCCAGCTTGGCGGTGCGGTTGCCGTTGACCATCACCTCCAGCGGCACGCCCAGGTCGCGGCAATAGCCCAGGATCGCGTGGTGGCTCTGGGGGATCCGGGCCGGGCCGGCGTTCATGTAATGGTGGCGGCCCTCCGTCCAGTCGACGACCTGGTCGGGCCGATCGTCCTGCTGGATCACCGTGCCCTTGCGGACGCTCCAGGCGCGGCCGCCCGGCCGCTCGCGGGCCTCCAGCACGGTGACCTCGTAGCCGGCCTTGCGCAGCTCGTAGGCCGAGACCAGCCCGGCGATCCCGGCGCCCAGCACGGCGACCTTGACGCCCTTGCCGCTGCCGGCCGGCAGTTGCGGCGGACCGGCATAGGCCTTGGACACCGCCAGCAGGCCAAGCCCCTGCATGGTGACGAACATGGCGCCGTACCCGCCGGCCTTGCCCACGCGCTCCAGGAACGCCCGCCGCGAAATGCCCATGTCCCATACCCCCGTTACCGCGGGCGCAAGGTGTCACCGTGCGCGGCCGAGTGGCAATACGCCGTCCGATATCCGCCGGGCGTCGGGTGTCGATTGCCCGTCCTAGAGCACGGCGGCGATCTCTTCTGCGGTCAGACCAGCCGCCTCCAGCACCTCGCGGGTGTGTTCGCCCAGCTTCGGCGCGGCCCGGCCCACCGGCGGCGCGCCTTCGGGGAAGCGGGCCGGGGAGGCGACGCCGCGGAACGAACCGCCCCAACCATCCTCGACGGTGATGAAACAGCCCGCGGTCTCGGCGTAGTCGGCCGAGGCCAGCTCCTCCAGCGTGCCCATCGGCGCCCAGGCGATGTCGCCGGCGGTCAGGCGCTCGCCGGCTTCGGCCAGGGTCATCTTGCCGAACGCCTCGTCGCACATGGCGCGGACCTCGCGGGTGGTCTCCATGTCGACGATCGGCGCCTCGAAGCGCGGCTCGGCCAGCACCTCCGGCCGGTCGATGGCGATCATCATGTTGGTGAAGCAGTCCACCGTCCGGGGCACGATGCAGAAGTAGCGGTCGTCACCGGTGCGGAAGAAGCCGGAGATGCCGACCGGCCGGTCGTCGCGCGCCTGGGTCGTCAGCACCTCGCCGTAGCGAAGCTGCATGGCCAGGTCCCAGCTCACGGCATAGGCGCCGGCCCGGATCAGGCTGGTCTCCACCAGCCGGCCCTTGCCCGTGGAATGGCGCTCATGCACCGCCGCCAGGATCGCCGAGACGGTGGCCAGCGCGGTGACGTGGTCGCCGAAGCCGGGGCGGGAGGGGAACGGCTCCTGGTCCGGCGGGATCATCGCCCGGGCCACGCCGCTGCGGGTCCAGAAGGCGGTGATGTCGAACGCGGGAACGTCGGCCTCGGGACCGACCAAGCCGTAGCCGGTGACGGCGGCGTAGATCAGCGTCGGGAACTCGGCCTTCAGGCTGTCGTAGTCGAAGCCCATCCGCTTCAGCGACCCCGGCCGCACGTTGGTGACGAAGATGTCCGCCGTCGACAGCAGCACCTTCAGCGCGCGCCGACCCTCGGGGCGGGCCAGGTCCAGCATCACGCCTTTCTTGCCGCGGTTCTCGTTGGTGAAGATCGGATTGCCCGGGCTCTCGGCGGTGTCCGGCTGGAACACCCGCGTGGCGTCGCCGATCGGGCCCTCGACCTTGACCACCTCGGCGCCCCAGTCGGCCAGCACGGCGGCGGCGCTGGGACCGGCGACCCAGGTGGCCATCTCCACGACCTTCAAGCCCTCGAGCAGCATGGCGGATCCTCCTGCGACAAACCTAGACGCGCCCGGCCTCTTGTCACAACTGACCCTACGTCAGGGGCCATGGAGGCGCGCCTGGAACTCCGGTATGGTCGGCGACATGGGGATGACAGTCGACGCTGGGGCCTCGTCGAAAAGTCAAAATGGGGAGCGCCAGCCCACACGGCGCTACGAGGCCAAACGCAACGCCATCGTCTGTTCGGCGGTGGCCGAGATGAACCGCAAGGGCGTGCGCGGCATGACCCTTGGCGACGTCGCCGCGCGTCTGGACCTCGTGCCTACGGGGGTCATCTACTACTTCCGCAACAAGGAGGAGCTGGCCGCCGCCGCCTTCCTGCGAGGGGTCGAGGCCTATGAAGGGCTGATCTCGGCGGGGGCCGGCGGGGCCACCGACGTTGAGCGGCTCTCGGCCTTCATCCACGCTTGGTTCGACCACGCGCGCCGCGTAGACCTCGGCGAGGCCGACGCCCTGCCGGTGTTCAACGACGTCCGCGCGCTGAATTCCGAGGCTGTGAACACGGCCTATGTGGAGATGTTCCGCAGCTTCCGCGGCCTGCTGGCGGGCGCGGATGTCCTGCCGCGCCTGGACCGCAACGCGCGCACCCACCTGCTGCTGAGCGAGATGTTCTGGATCGTCGCCTGGCAGCACCAGACCGAGGTCGCCGACTATCCGCGCACCGCCGACCGGATGGCCGGCATCCTGACCCACGGCATCGTCGCCAGGGGCACAGCCTGGCCCGCGCTGAAACCCCTGTGCCTGACCCGCGAGGACGGACCCAGCGCCAGCGCCTCGTCCGAGCTGTTCCTGCGCGCCGCCACCTGCCTGATCAACGAGGAGGGCTATCACGGCGCCTCGGTCGAGCGGATTTCGGCGCGGCTCAACGTCAGCAAGGGCGCCTTCTATCACCACAACGAGACCAAGGACGATCTGGTGGTCGCGTGCTTCCAGCGCACGTTCGAGATCATGTGGCGGGCAATCCATGCGGCCGAGCGGGCCGGGGGCTCGGGCCTGGAGGTCCTGGCCTCCGCCGTCGCCGCGCTGATCGAGCATCAGGTGAGCGGCGAGGCGCCGCTGCTGCGCACCTCGGCCCTGACCGCCGTGCCCGAGGTGCTGCGCCCGCCGTTGATGCAGCGGTTCAACCGGCTCTCGTACCGCTTCGCCTCGATCCTCTGCGACGGGATCGCCGACGGCTCCATCGCGCCGGTGGACGTGAACGTGGCCTCGCAGATCATCAGCACGGCGATCAACGCGGCCGCCGAGCTTCACTACTGGACCCCGGGCATGGCGCCCGAGACCGTGGTCCAGCACTACGTCCGCCCGCTGTTCGAAGGCCTGGCGTCGCCCGCGGCGGGCTGACCGCCTGTTCAAACAGGCTGGCGCGCTTCGGCGGCTGGCGAGCGCGTACCAGATACTCAAATGCATTGACGTGGCCGGGCGCCTGACCCAGGTTCGCGCCGACGGAAGACGGCGAACGCCGCGCATCCCCGGAGGATCTGCATTTGGCCACCGAGACCCCGGCGCATCCCACCGCCCGACGACTGAGCCTGCCCACGCGGCTGTTCTACGGTTTCGGGTCGGTGGCCTTCGGGGTGAAGGACAACGGCTTCTCCTACTTCCTGGCCTTCTTCTATGCCCAGGTCGTCGGCCTGCCGGCGCAGACGGTGGGCTTCGCGATCATGCTGGCGCTGATCCTGGACGCCTTCATCGACCCGCTGGTCGGCCAGCTCTCGGACAACACGCGCTCGAAGTGGGGCCGGCGGCATCCCTGGATGTACGCCGCCGCCATCCCCGTGGCGCTGTCCTACATCCTGATCTGGAACCCGCCGACCGGCTGGAGCCAGGGCGGGCAGGTGGCCTACCTCGTGGCCGTGGCCGTGCTGATCCGCAGCTTCATCAGCTGCTACGAGATCCCGTCGGCCGCGCTCGCCGCCGAGCTGACCACCGAGTACGACGAGCGGACCCGGCTGCTGAGCTACCGCTACCTGTTCGGTTGGGCCGGCGGCCTGGCCGTGTACGGCCTGGCGCTGGCGGTCTTCCTCAAGCCCACTGCGGAATTCCCGGTGGGCCAGCTCAATCCCCAGGGCTACGCGAACTACGGCCTGTTCGCCGGCGGGTTGATGCTGTTCGCGATCCTGGTCACCTCGATCGGCACCCACCGCCAGATCCCGTTCCTGCGCGATCCGCCACAGCGCCGGGCCACGGTCGCAACGCTGGCGCGCGAGATGGTCGGCACGCTGCACAACCGCAACTTCCTGATGATCCTGGCTTCCAGCTTCTTCCTGTACGCGGGCATCGGCCTGGGCTTCGCCATCAACCTCTACTTCGCGACCTACTATTGGGAGTTCGGCGCCGGCGAGATCGCGCTGTTCGCCCTCTCCAGCCTGACCGCTGCGATCCTGGCCTTCATCGCCGCCCCGCGCCTGGCCAAGCGCTTCGACAAGCGCCCGACGGCCATCCTGCTGATCCCGGCGGGCCTGGCGTTCCAGATCGGCCCCATCGCCCTGCGGCTGCTGGGCGCGTTCCCGGCCAACGACTCGCCGATCATCTTCGGCGTGATCTTCGTGACCAACATCCTGTCCGTCGGTCTGGGGATCGTCGCCAACATCCTGTTCTCCTCGATGATCGCCGACGTGGTCGAGGACGCGGAGCTGAAGACGGGGCGGCGGCAGGAGGGCCTGTTCTTCGCCGCCATCGCCTTCGCCAACAAGTCAACGACCGGGCTCGGCATCTTCGCGGCCGGGCTGATCATCGGGGCGATCCACTTCCCGACCGGCGCGAAGCCGGGCTCGGTCCCGGTCGACGTCATCCGCGGCCTGGGCCTCGTCTATGTGCCCACCCAGATCGTCCTCTACTGCACCGCGGCCCTGCTGCTGCTGGGCTACGGCATCAGCCGCGCCAGCCACATGGACACCCTGCGCAAGCTTGCGGCCGCGGCCGACCTGGCGCAGGAGGGCGGGCCCGCCGCCGGGCGGTCCAAACTGAGCTGAAAATCCCCGACTGGAGTGCGTTGACGTGACTGCTGAAGACCTTCTGTCCCAGGATTTCGGGACCATCGCGGACGTGATCCGCGCCCAGGCCGCCGAGCACAAGGGCAAGCCGGCCCTGGTCGATGCGAAGCGCACCATCAGCTACGCCGAGCTGGACGGCCTGATGGACCGCATCGCCGTGGCCCTGCAGCGCGACGGCGTGGGCAAGGCGGACGTGGCGGCGATCTGCGCCACCACGTCGGCGGAATACGGCGCGACGTTCTTCGGCATCCTGCGCGCTGCGGCCACCGTGGCGCCGCTGGCGCCGTCGTCGACGCCCGAGAGCCTGATCGTCCAGCTCAACGACAGCGGGGCCAAGGTCTTCTTCCTCGACGCCCAACTGGCCCAGCACATGGCTGGCGTGATCGATCAGGTCGCGGCCAAGCGCGTGTCGCTGGACGGCTCGGATGCCGGCGTGCCCTTCGAGCAGTGGCTGGCGGCCGAGGGCGCCAGGCCCGTGCTGCACGCGGTCGATCCCGACCAGGGCTTCAACATCATCTATTCGTCCGGCACGACCGGCGCGCCCAAGGGCATCGTCCAGCCGCACCAGATGCGCTGGGGCCAGATCCGGCGGGGCGTCTATCCCGCCGAGGCGGTGACGATGATCTCCACGCCGCTCTATTCGAACACGACCCTGGTCTCGTACCTGCCGACGATCTCGAACGGCGGCACGGCGGTGCTGATGCCGAAGTTCGACGTGAAGCAATTCCTCGATCTGTCCGAGAAACACCGCGCCACCCACGCCATGCTGGTCCCGGTGCAGTACCGGCGGCTGATGGAGTACGCCGACTTCGATCGCTACGACCTCAAGTCCTACCAGATGAAGTTCGCCACCTCGGCGCCGTTCTCGGCCGAGCTGAAGCGCCAGGTGCTGGACCGCTGGCCGGGCGGGCTGACCGAGTTCTACGGCATGACCGAGGGCGGCGGCTCGTGCGGCCTGCAAGCCCATGAGTTCCCCGACAAGCTGCACACCGTGGGCCGCCCGCTGCCGGGCCACGACATCCGCCTGATCGGCGAGGACGGCAAGGAAGTGGCGCAGGGCGAGATCGGCGAAGTGGTCGGCCGCTCGGGCGCGATGATGGTCGGCTACCATAACCAGCCGGGCAAGACCTCCGAGGCCGAGTGGTTCAGCCCCGATGGCCTGCGCTTCATCCGCACCGGCGATGTGGGCCGGTTCGACGAGGAGGGCTTCCTGACGCTCATGGACCGCAAGAAGGACATGATCATCTCGGGCGGCTTCAACATCTATCCGAGCGACCTGGAGGCCGAGCTGGCGCTGCACCCGGCGGTGCTGGAGGCCGCGGTGGTGGGCGTGCCCTCCGACGCGTGGGGCGAAACCCCGGTGGCGTTCGTGGCGCTGAAGCCCGGCGCGACGGCCACGGCCGATGAAGTGAAGGCCTTCGTGAACGGCCGGGTCGGCAAGACCCAGCGGCTGGCCGACCTGGAATTGGTCGACGCCCTGCCGCGCAGCCATATCGGCAAGGTGCTGAAGCGCGAGCTGCGCGACGCCTACAAGCCGCCGGTGACCGCCTAGAGGTCGAAGCTGGTCTCGCCCGCCGCGACCAGCACCACCTTGGCCGGCATCTCCGGGGCGATCAGGGCGTAGCCGGCCGAGGCGTCGAAATAGACGCCGTCCCCCTTGCGCATGATCAGGGGCGCATAGAGGTGGCTGTGGAATTCCACCTGGCCGTCGAGGATCAGCACATAGGCCTCGCCGACATGCACGGCGAGGGGGCCGTGGGCCTCAAGGCTGCGCGCCGTGACGTCGATGACGATGGGCGAAAGGCTCTTCGACAGCAGGTCGTCGGCGCCGCGGCGGCCGGTGTTGCCGCCCACCCGCGTCGGCGGCCCGTCGCCCGCGCGGATCACCGAGCGGCGGCCCGAGGACGCCGGCGCGGTCTCGGCCTCGCGGGTCACCAGGCCCTCGAGGTCAACCTCCAGCGCGCGGCACAGCCGCATCAGCTTTTCGTAGTTCAGGGCGTTCTGGCCCAGCTCGACTCGCGAAAGAGTGGAGATGGGAACGCCGCTCTGCTCGCTGAGCGCCGCCAGACTCCAGCCGCGCGAAAGCCGCAGCTTGCGGATCGCAGCGCCGGTACGGTCCGACATGCGGGAGCGCATGGCTGGCTATCCCCTCGTGTATTGAGTGCGCGAGCCTAGGGTGATTCACATAACGCGGCACGCGAGGCCCGGCGTCGGCTTGCCCATATTGGGTCGGCCGCTGCTCGCCTCTGAGGCGAGTGGATCGGGAAGCTCCGCGAGGGGCGCCAAGCGGGGCCTTTGCGGCCCATATGGCGCCGTTCCCGATCTAAATAACCGCGT
Organism: Alphaproteobacteria bacterium; assembly: GCA_018821435.1. Lineage (GTDB taxonomy): Bacteria > Pseudomonadota > Alphaproteobacteria > Caulobacterales > Caulobacteraceae > Phenylobacterium. Next base: position 104,286 of record JAHJME010000025.1, on the reverse strand, counting down.
TAGGGGCGGATGTGCCCAGTAAGGCCGCGTCCGGACAAGTCTATTGACCCGTCTAGCGAGCAACTCGGATTCCGTTTTTCAACTCACGCAAGAACCCGGTCGCCCTCCAGCGGCCGTGTGGTACGGTAAAAATTGACTTAAGGCGGGTCGGCGTCGGCTGATCTGTCGTTAATCTTTTCCAAGGGGGGGCTGATGCGCGGCCTGGGCTATTCGATCGCTATTGGCGCCCTGCTCGTCGGGACGGCCGTTCAAGCGCAAGATGTCGGCGTCGATGTCGGCTCCAACAACGCGCTGGTGCAACAGGGCGCTGTCGTCGCCCCGTGGAACGGCGGCTCCGGCCAGCTGAACATCAACGGCCGCGGCGGCAGCGCCGAGAGCATCGTCAAGATCACCACCGACCACGCCAGCTTCGAGAGCGGCGTCGCGGTGTCCGGCGCCCAGTCGTCGGCCACCTCGTACTCCGGGGTGGACGTGACCATCTCGAACGGCGGCTCCAGCGCCATCGCGATCGAGAATTTCGGTTCGACGATCATCGCGGCCGGCATGGGCTTCTACCTCGCCGACCGGACAGGCCCGGCGACCGACAACAACATCTTCACCGGCTATGGCCAGACCGCTTCCGGCCTGGGCTTCTCCGACCTGTTCGGGGTCGTGGGCGCAAACACCACGTTCGCCTCGTCGGCCTTCGACTTCTCGATCACCAGCGGTGAATCGACGCTGTATTCGATGAGCGGCTCGCTGGGCCTCTGGTTCAACAGCGACGGCGCGCTGCAGGTGGATTACGGGCTGACCGACGCCCAAGGCCGGCTGAACGGCTTCACCACGGCCTACGACAACGCGTTCGCCCTGGCCTATGCGTGGAGCGCGACCGACATCCTCGTGCCGCTGAACGCCATCCTCCAGGTAGAAGACAGCCTCTCCCTGCAGTACCGCACCAGCGTGACCTCCTCGACCAGCGTCGACTGCATCACCACGAACACGGCCTGCCTGGTGGCCTACTCCGGTTTCGGCGACCCCATCGGTCGCGGCGGCGGCGTGGCCAATTTGGCGGCCCGTGGCGTGCGCAACCAGGAGGCCTACAAGCCGATCACCGGGATCATCTTCGACCCGCAGGACATCCAGCCGTTCCAGATCGCCAGCGTCCCGGTGCCGGAGCCGGCGACCTGGATCAGCATGCTGTTTGGCTTCGGACTGCTTGGAGCGGCGTTGCGGCGCCGGCGGGTGCTGTCGTACAGCTAAGGCATGACGCCGGGCGACGCTGAATCTCACGACCGACAGGACGGAGCCTACGCGTACCGGGCGTTCATCAGCTACAGCCACCGGGATAAAGACCTAGCGCAACGACTCCACCGCGCGGTGGAGTCGTATCGCATTCCATCGAAGCTGGTCGGGAAGGTCACCGGCGTCGGCAAGGTGCCGCGCCGGCTGCGCCCGATCTTCCGCGACCGTGAAGAGCTGCCCGCCTCGGGGGATCTGTCCGCCGAGCTGAGCCGCGCGCTGCAGCAGTCGCAGTTCCTGGTGGTCATCTGCTCGCCGGCCGCCGCCAAGTCGAAGTGGGTCAACGAAGAGATCCTCCAGTTCAAACGGGTCCACGGTGACAACCGGGTCCTGGCGCTGGTCGCCGACGGCGAGCCCCACGCCTCGAACACGCCGGGCGCGGAGGACCGCGAGTGCTTCCCGGTGGCGCTGCGGTTCCGGATGGGCGCCGACGGCGAACTCTCAAGCATTCCTGCCGAACCAATCGCCGCCGACGTCCGGCGCGAGGCCGATGGGCAACGGCTGGCCGTCCAGAAGCTGATCGCCGGCCTGACCGGTCTGAAGCTGGACGAACTAGTCCAGCGCGAGACCCAGCGCCGCATCGCCCAGGCGACTGCGGTGGCCACGGGCGCCGTGGTCGGGATGGTGATCACCGGGGGCCTGGCGTTCTACGCCAACTCCCTGCGGATCGAGGCCAATGCGCAGCGGATCATCGCCCAGCATGAAGCGGCCGCGGCGCGCGCCGCCTCCGATTACCTGGCCGGCACCTTCGAACTGTCGAACCCCGCCACCGAGAACCCGCGCACCATCACGGCCCTGACCATCCTGGGCCGAAGCGCCGACCGCGCGCGGCGCGAACTGGCCGACCAGCCCGCGATCCAGGCGCGCCTGCTGGCCACCCTGGGCCGCGCGTACAACAACCTCGGCCTGCTGAGCGAGGCGCAGAACGCGTTCGAATCGGCCATGCCGGAAATCAACAAGGCCGGCCCCGACGGGGTCGAGGCCATGCTGGTGCTCGCCCACACCTACGCCAGCCAGGGGTCGCTGGAGAAGGCGCTGGGCGCGGTGCGCCACGCGGAATCGCTGCTGGGCAAGGACCCCAAGCAGAACGCCAGCCAACGCGCGAAGGCGGCGCTGACCGAGGGCCGCATCCTGACCTCGGCCTCGCGGGTGAAAGAGGGGGTCGCCGCGTTCGACCGGGCCCTGGCCTATTATCGCGTTTCCAAGGACGCGCCTGAGGGCGCGCTGGCCACGGCGCTCAACAATCGCGGGCTGCTGCTGTCCGACGATGGCCAGTTCGCCGCCGCCGAATCCTCGCTCACCGAGTCGCTGGCGCTGTTCCAGAAGGAACTCGGGCCGGGCCACCTCTCCACCGGCAAGGGCTGGTTCGCGCTGGCGCAGAACTCGTTCAACGCCGGCGACCTGCCCAAGGCCCGCATCCGCATCGCCAACGCGCTGCGCATCGAGCGCGCGGTCCTGGATCCCGACAATCCGATCCTCGGCGACACCCTCTCCATGCAGGGGCAGATCTATCAGGGCCTGGGCCAGTACGCCGAGGCCGAGCGGTCGCTGCGCGAGGCGGTGTCGATCTACCGCAACGCCTTCGACGGCCCGCATTATCTGATCGGCATCGCCGAAGTGTACCTGGGCCTGATCGAGTCGGAGCGGGGTTACACGACCGCCGCGCTCTCGACGCTGGACGACGCCAAGCGCAACTACGACGCCAGTTATGGCAAGATCCATCCCAACCACGGCGACCTGTTGATCAACCGGGCTAAGGTGTTGGCCAAGGCGGGGCGGATGGGCGAAGCGCGCACGGACTGCGCCGCGGGGATGACCATCCTGCGCGATACCCTTGGTGCCGACGCCAGCTTCACCAAGCAGATGGCCGGCGAATGCGCGGCCCTGGTCGCCGGCAAGCCGACCGGCGTCGCCGAGCGCCGCTGAGGCCGGTCAGGCCGTCGCGGGCCGGGTCAGCCGATATAGCGGATAGATGCCGTACCCCTTGGGCAGGGCGATCTTGCCGACATAGTTGCAGTCGAATGGGTGGTTCTTCGCCATTTCCAGCACGGCGGCGAAGGGCTCGGTCACGTACACGGCGCCCGACGGGGTCACCGGCTCGATCCGCGCGGCCCGCGAGACTTCGCTGCCGTAGTAGGTCGTGCGCTTGGTGACCGGGTCGTAGCCGGAGTAAGTCGGGCCGTAGTGCAGGGCGATCCGCATGGCGGTGCCCTCGCGCACGCCCAGCGCCTTGCAGTCCACCTTCTTCAGCTCTTCGCACAGGTCCAGGGCGGCGGCGGCGGCGGCGGGCGCATCCTGGAACACCGCGAAGATCGCGTCGCCCCAGGTGTTGCCCTGGCGGATCACGTCGCCGTGGCCCTCCAGCGTCCGGGCAGCGCGCACCATCACGTCCTCCCAGAACAGCGGCAGAGCGCGTTCGTCCAGCTTCGAGAAGCCGGGATAGTCGGTGAACATCAGGCCGTAGACGCCGCGCTCGACCTCCGACTTGGGCGGTGGCGGCGGCATGACCGGCCGGGTCAGGGCCGGCGCGATCACCACCTCGGACCGGCCGCCGGTCTCGCGCCAGGCGCTGACGTCCGAGCCGCTGAGGGTGCGGTCGCCGCGTTCCTCGACGATCACCAACTGGATCGCCTCGGCGTGGAGCTGGCGGGCGCGCAAGCGCGCCATGCCCATGGTCACCTTGGAGCCATAGGCGAACTGGGCCATCTCGCCGACGTAGCTCATGTTGCTGGCGAAGGTCATCGACGACGCGCGGGCCGCGATGGCGTGGTAGCGGGCGACCCAGCTCTCGCCGGCGGGCGCCACGGACTGCTCCAGGAAATCCGCCTCGGCGAAGGGCAGCACGACATGCACCTCGGCGCCGCGCTCCAGCAGCAGTTCGGCGATCAGGATGTCGCTGCCGGAGGCCAATGCGCCGTAGGCGAAGCCCACGTCCTCGTCGGCGATCACCTTGCGCATCTTGTCGGCCAGCCCGGCCTCGAGCTCTTCCCCACCGATGAAGATGTTGCCGCAGAACATGGCCACCTTGGGCGGCTCGATCAGTTCCAGCAGGCTTTCCATGCCGTGGTCGTCGCCCTGGGCCGCGATCAGCCGCTGGAGCTGGAGCACGGTGGTGGAGCGGGCGCCCACGTCGGCGTCGGGAGCCTGCATGGCCCGGACCAGGGCGTCGCGCGCGCCGTCAACGTCGCCCAGCACCGCCAGCGCCTCGGCCAGGGTGGCCAGCGAGAAATAGCCGGACCGGCGCTCGGGCGCGGTCTCGTCCACTACATGGCGGGCCAGGAAGTTGGCCAGGCGCGGCCGGCCGGCGATCTTGGCCAGGGTAGCGGCGTTGATGGCGGGATAGCTGGACTTGGTGGTGCGGTGGATGCGGGCGTACAGCACGCACGCCTCCAGCAGGCGCTCGCGGTTGGGCGTCGGGCCGTCGAAGGCCTGGTCCTTGAGCAGCCGCGCCTTCAGCGACAGGGGGTCGACTCCGCCCATCTCGCCCAGCCGGTAGTTGTCGTACAGCTTGAGGCCGCGCTCGGTGTCCCCCAGGCGGGCCAGGGTCAGCACTTCGAGGTAGTTGAGGTCGGGGTCTGCGGTGTCGCCGCGGCGCACCACCTCGTCGTAGGCGCCCAGCAGGTCGCCCCGCGCCAGGGCGGCTCGCACCGACGCCGCGCGCTTCTCCGGGGTGGGGGGCAAGCTCACGCGGGTTGGTCCAGCGCCGAGCCCGGCCGTTCCGGCATGCCGATCAAGTGCCGCTCACAAAGCGTCGAAACCCGCACGCGCGACAGATCCCCCAACGTTCCCGTCTCAAAGTGACGCTATAGCGACATTCCGGCGCCGTCCATGACGAGCGCTCGCCGAAGGGTGGCGCCGACGCGATCTGGGGTTGGCCTGTGCAAGTCTCAGGCCGCTTGCGCCTGCGCTCCGTCCACCGCCGCGCGCCGGCCGTCATAGACCTCCTGGTCCAGGATGCCCTGCTGCTTGGCGACCAGGGTGGGGACCAGCGCCTGGCCGGCGACGTTCACCGCGGTGCGGCCCATGTCGAGGATGGGGTCGATGGCCAGCAGCAGGCCCACGCCTTCCAGCGGCAGGCCCAGGGTCGACAGGGTCAGCGTCAGCATCACGGTCGCCCCGGTGAGGCCGGCGGTGGCGGCCGAGCCGATCACCGAGACCACGACGATCAGCAGATAGTCCGACAGGTGCAGGGTCACGCCGTAAAACTGAGCCACGAAGATGGCCGCGATCGCCGGATAGATCGCCGCGCAGCCGTCCATCTTGGTCGTCGCGCCCAGGGGCACTGCGAAGGCGGAATAGGCGCGGGGCACACCCAGGCCGGTCTCGGTCACCTGTTCGGTCACCGGCAGCGTGCCGATGGACGAACGCGAGACGAAGCCCAGCTGGATCGCCGGCCAGGCGGCGCGGAAGAACCTGAGCGGGTTCAGGCCGTGAGCCGCCAGTAGCGCCGGATAGACCACCAGCAACACCAGGAAGAGGCCGATGTAGATCGCCAGGGCGAACTGGCCCAACTGGCCCAGGGCGTCCCAGCCGTACTTGGCCACCGCCGTGCCCAGCAGGCCGACGGTGCCGATCGGCGTCAGCCGGATGACCCACCACAGCACCTTGCGGATGACGACCAGGGTCGAGGCGTTGAAGGCCAGAAACGCCTTGCCCGCTTCGCCCGCCTTCAAGGCCGCGGCCCCGATCACCAGCGAGATCACCAGGATCTGCAGGACGTTGAACGAGACGCTGGTCGTCGCCGAACCATCCGCCAGCTTGGTGGACGCGGTCAGGCCCAGGAAGTTCGACGGGACCAGGCCGGTCAGGAAATCGAGCCAGGAGCCCGTGGAGCTGGGCGCCTTGGCGGCCTCGGCGATGGCGCCGGCGTGCAGGCCGGGCTGCAGGCCGATGCCCAGGGCGATGCCGATGGCCACGGCGATCAGCGCGGTGATGGCGAACCACAGCAGCGTGCGCCACACCAGGCCCGCGGCGTTCTGGAGCTGGGCCAGGTTGGCGATGCTGGCCACGATGGCGGTGAACACCAGGGGCGGCACCAGCGCCTTGAGCAGCTGGACGAAGGACGAGCCCACGATCCGCAGCGTCTCGGCCAGGGCGTGACCCGGCTGGCCGGCCTCGACGCCCAGTTGTCGGGCCACGAAGCCCAGGCCCAGGCCGACGACCATCGCCGCCAGCACCTGCACGCCGAAGCCGCTGATGAAGCGGGAGCTCTTTTGGGAAGCCATTGAGATGCCTTCGCCCGCAGCATGCGGGTCCACGCATAACTTAGGTACGCGTCACCCGTTCCGCTTGGCGGAAAGTCTGAAGCGGCTTGCAGGGAAGCTGGGGGAGATCTGCGCCGTCTGCCCTAGCTCGGCTTCCAGGAAATCTACGTGGTCAGTCGCCTGTCTGCGGCTTGAATTTGGCATGGCAGGCCGAGCAGTTGTCGGACAGATCGTTGGCCGCCTGGGCCAGGCCGGCGCCGTCGCGGGTCATCGCCGCCTTCAGCGCGCGCTCGCTGATCTCGTGCATCTGCTGGGCCATCGCCGCCCACTCCGGGCCGGGCTTGGCGCGGTCCTTGTCGCCAAGCGCCGCCGATACGCGGGTCAGCACGTCCGCGGCATCGGCGGCTTCGTCCCAGCGCTTGTCGGTGACCTTCGGGGCGTCGGGTCCGTTCGCCGGATCGACCTCCCCGCCGACCGCGAAGAGCGTATTGGAGAGTGGCTCGACGAACTGCTTCATCTCCTCCTTCACGGTGAGCACGGCGGCCTCCGTGGCCGAACAGATCGCCAGCAGGCCGACGATGGCGAGGACGGCGGATTTGCGGAACATGGAGCGACTCCGAGTGAAGCTTGGCTGGCCGGCAGACGACAGGCCCCGCGAGCCCTCGCACAGTACCAAACCGTTTCAGCCTCCGTTACAGGCCGGCGAACGGCGCCTTGCGTGTCGCCGCGCGCCGTCCCATTCCTAAGAGAGGGAGGCAGCGCCTGATGTCGAAAGCCGACACGATCGATGCGCTGATGGAAAGCGCGATCCACGTGTTCTCGCGCTACGGCTACGAGGGCGCGTCGCTGTTCCATGCCGCGCCCCGGCGGTCCGGACGGGTTGCGCCTCGTCGAGCAGATTGACCACGACGAGCCTGCCGCCGTGCGGTCGTTTCACGCCTCGCGGCCCGCCGGAGCGCGACCCCTGGTATGTCAATCAAGTTTACGGTTTGTGGCTGGGCCGAGGTTGCAATCGGCCTCAAGGCGCCCTTTAGTTAGAGGCCTAAGTATAAGCCGCGCTCAACGCGGAAGCCAGTCCGGGGAGGACCTATGGCGACGTATTCTGCGGACTACGGACCTGAGGCCCTGGCGGCTCGGGCCGCGATCACCGACGTCATTTATCGCTACTGCCACGCCACGGACCGCCGCCGCTGGTGGCTCATGGACACGGTGTTCCACGAGGACGCCACCTGCCACCTGTCGGTCCTCGGCGGCTCGTGGCGCGAGTTCGTCAAACAGGGCGCGGCGTTGCTCGCGAACGTGGGCGTGACGCACCACCAGATCGGCAACATCCTGATCGCGCTCGAAGGCGATGTGGCCCACACCGAGAGCTACCTCACCGCCTTCCACCGGGTGCCGGCCGACGCGCCCCCGGGCGGGCCGTTCGGCGGCACGGGCGAGGCTTATGACGCGGTCTTCGGCGCGCGCTACTGCGACCGGTTCGAGAAGCGGGACGGGATCTGGCGGATCGTCATGCGGCAGTCGGCGGCTGAATTCCGTCACTACCGCCCGGTCAACGAGGGCGGCCTTTCGGTCGTGCCCGAGAAATTCCGCGGCCAATGGGGCGAGGCTGACGTCTCGCGACCGGTCATCGCGCCTTGGGAGGGCGACAGCATGCCGAACGAAACGCCCAGCCTGGAGCTGTTGGCCGCACGCGCCGAGATCGCCGATGTGGTCAACCGCTTCTGCCACATGGTGGACCGCCATCGCTGGGAGCTGATCGACACCGTCTTCCACGACGACGGGACCTCGCGCTTCCTCGACGCGGTGCGGACGATTCCCCAGGTGGAGCAAAGCGGCCGCACCATGCTGGGCCCGCTCAGCGGCACGCTCCATCAGACCGGCAACATGCTGATCGAGGTCGATGGCGATACGGCCTGGGCCGAGACCTATGTGACTGCCTTTCATGCCGTGCCGACCACCGCCCCGCCCGGAACCTTCTGGGGCGGGCGCGACGAGCCGTACGAAGGCGTCGCCGGCGGCCGCTACGTGGATCGCCTGGAGCGTCGGGATGGCCGCTGGAAGATCGCCGAGCGGCAGACGCTGGTGGAATGGCGTCACGACCAGCCGGTCCGCGAGGGCGGATTGGGCCAGGTGCCGGCGCAGTTCCGCGGCCAGCGCGGCGACGCGGATGTCTCGCGGCCGGTGACCGCGGCGCTGCTGGACCGGGAATAGGCGCCGTTCAGAGCGCGCATCGACAACGAGGAGAGTGAAACGTGCCAAGACGTCTTGAAGGCAAGGTCGCGATCATCACCGGAACCGGCAGCGGCATGGGCCGCGCCGCCGCCCTGATGTTCGCCCGCGAGGGCGCGAAGGTGGTGGGTTGCGACATCAATCCCGCCGCCGGCGCCACGGTCGATGAGGTGCGCGCCGCGGGGGGCGAGATGGTCTCGCTGCAGCCCGTCGATCTTTCGGTCCAGGCCGGAGCCGAGCAGCTGGTAGCGTTCGCGCTGGAGCACTTCGGGCGGATCGACGTCGTCTACAACAATGCCGCCATGGCCTATTTCGCCTTCGTTCCGGACATGGACTACGCGACCTTCAACAAGACCCAATTGGAGGAGGTGGACATCATCTTCCACCTCTGTCGGGCGGCCTGGCCGCACCTGATCGCGGCGGGCGGCGGCTCGATCATCAACACCGCGTCGACGGCGGCCAAGAAGGGCTCGCGGGGGCAGGGGATGCTGGCGCACTCGGCCGCCAAGGGCGCCGTCACGGCCATGACGCGCCAATACGCCTGCGAGGGCGGCGAGCACCGCATCCGCGCCAACACCATCTCGCCCGGCATGATCCGTTCGGCGCAGACCGAGCCGCTGATGCTGCAGGAGGGTTGGACCGAGCGGGCCATCACGCGTCAGCTGATCAAGCGCATCGGCGAGCCCGACGACGTGGCGGCGACCGCCCTGTTCCTGGCCTCGGACGAGAGCGCCTTCATCACGGGCTCCGACATCGCCGTCGACGGCGGCGGCATGGCCAATTGAGCTGACGGGAAGGAACCGATGGACAACCTCGAACTGCTGAAGCGCATCTATGCGAAGGATCGCGAGGCCCTGTGGGGCAACATGCGCGACGACTTCACCGTCCATTCGCCGGGGCAGAACATCCTGGCGGGGACCTATGTGGGGCCGGACGCCTTCAAGGCGCACATCGCCCGGATCCACGAGCTGACCAACAACACGTTCAAGGAAGATCTTCAGGGCACGTTCTTCGCTGACGACACCTGGGGTCTCGTGGTGCACCGGATGACGGCCGAGCGGAACGGCAAGACGCTCGACACCTGGGGCTTCGGCCTCTGGCGCTTCGAGAACGGCCTCCTGACCGACCACTGGGAGAGCGTCGGCGACCAGGCCCACTGGGACGACTTCTGGTCCTGACGCGCCGACCGACGCGGTCGCGCGCCAAAAAGATCAGGCCACGCCGCGGTGAACGCGGCGTGGCCTGTTTTTTCGTCGAAGACGGGTCCCGGGCTGACCGAAGTCAGCCCGGCGTCCGTCGGATCAGAACTTCACGCCCGCTTCGAGCGAGATGTTGCGGGGCGGCTCGATCCAGTAGAGGGCCCGCGTGGCCGGGGCGACAGGCGCCGGCAGGCGGAACGACCCACTGGTCGTCAGCTCGTTGGTGAGGTTGGTGGCGACAAGAGCCACGTGCCACTTCTGCTCGGGCGCCGATAGCTCGATGCGGGCGTCGACTTTCGCGTAGCCCTTCTGCTTGCCGTATTCCGGGCTCTCGTCGTCCGAGTTGAAGTACTTGGAGCGACCGGTCACCGACAGCGTGTTGCTGAGCTGCAGCTCGTTCCCGAGTTCGGCGACGTAGTGCACCTGGAACGTGCCGCTCAGCTTGGAGATATTCGGGAGCGGGGCGCCCTTCAGGTTGTTGGCGAGCACGCTGGCCGGAACCGCCGGGTTGCACTGGGTGATCGGCTGGCTGGCCAGGCACTGAGCGCCCGGATAGTCGTCGTACTTCACGTCCTGGTAGGCGCCGTTCGCCGTGAAATCGAGGCCCTTGACCGGGAACCAGGAGGCCGAGAACTCGATGCCCTTGCCGCTGGCCTTGGCCGCGTTGCCGACGATGTAGCTCTGGACGTTCGAGTTGTAGGTCGAGACCTGCAGGTTATCGAACTTGGTCTCATAGACCGCGCCGTTCAGCACCAGCGTGCCGTCGAACAGGGTGCTCTTCACGCCCGCTTCGATGTTCTCGGAGTTCTCGGGCTTGAAGATGAACGTGGCGTTCGTCGTGCCGTAGGTGTTGCTGACGAAACCGCCCGACTTCGAGCCCTGGCCGTAGGTGCCATAGACCATGATCGCCGGGGTCACGTCATACTGCAGCGTGATCGACGGATCGACGTTGCCCTCGGAGATCTGACCCCGCGCCGAGGTAATCGGGCGGAACGGGAACGGGCCCAGGAGCGACTTGGAGTTGAAGGCGCCGCGCTTCTTGGTGTCGGAATAACGCAGGCTGCCCAACGCTCGGAAGCTGTCCGAGAAGTGGTAGGTCGCCTGGGCGAAGACGGACCAGGATTCAGCTTGCTGCTTGAAGTGGCTGTACGGAATGAACTGCCCGAGACCGGCGATGTTGTAGAAGTTGTACTGATCGACCTGGTACTGCGAGTTGTCGTAGTACGCGCCCACGATGTATTCGAGCTTTTCGCCGCTCGGCGATTCCAGGCGGAATTCCTGCGACCACTGCTGGAAATTCTCGGGATAGCTGTTGGAGACCGTGTGCGGGAAGACGCCGCCGGCCAAGTTTGTCTGGTCGAAGTCGTTGATGTGCTTGGCCTTGAACGACGAGAAGCCCGTGACCGAGACCAGATTGAACTTGCCCACGGCCAGGTTGCCGGTGCCCGCGACGTTCCAGGCGATCGTATCGAACCCCGCCTCGCCGAGCGGTCCGTCGGTGGTGAAGCGCGTCTTCTTGGGCTGCTGGCCGCCGGTGAGCGGTCCCGCGACGGTGACGTTGCCGCGTTGCTCCGACTGGCTGAACTCGACCTTGGCGACATAGTCGAAGATTTCGCTCGGCGCGTACTTGAGGGTCAGCCGCGCCAACGCCGTCTTGTTGGTGACTTCTTCCCGGCCGCCCTGGCCGGTGTTTTTGACGTAGCCGTCTTTGTCGGACAGCTTCACCGCCAGGCGCGCGCCCAGTTGATCGGTGATCGGTCCGGAGACGTAACCGAAGGCCTCGGGGCCATCCTGGTTGAAGTTGTAGATGCCGGTCGCCGAACCCTGGAAGGTTTTGGTCGGCAGGGCGGAGACGACGCTGATGGCGCCGGCGGCGGTGTTCTTGCCGAACAGGGCGCCCTGGGGACCGCGCAGCACTTCGATGCGCTGAAGGTCGAAGAACGGCGCCATGAACTGCCGGCCGCGGCCCGCGTAGATGCCGTCGACGTAGAGGCTGACCGCCTGGTCGAACGAATAGTTCTGCGACGGAGACCCGAAGCCGCGGATGTAGATGACGTCGTTACCGCCGATGTTCTGAACGTTCATATTGGGCACGTTGACGGCCCGGAACGTGTCGGCGTGGAACGCCTCGAGCTTCGTGGCCGACACGACTTCCATCGAAATCGGCACGTCCTGGAGGTTCTCGGCCCGCTTCTGGGCGGTGACGACCACCTCGCCCAAGGTCGAGGGCGCCTCGGTCTCGGCGGCGAACGCCCCCGTGGCGAACCCGGTCGCGAGCATCGTCGTAGCAAATAAAATGCGGAGCATAGTTGCCGCCTCCCCCTTGGTTTCCGTGTTCGCTCTGACTGTCGAACCTCGTTCGGCATCTGCCGTCTCGGGCAATATGCTTAGGTCTATAATTAGATTGCTAAGTGTTTCTGTCAATCTGCTCCCGGTTGAGCCAACGACAAGTTTCTTGACGGTGTGATGGGAATGTCTCGGTGCTGTCGGCGACGGACCCGAAGACGCTCGGGCGCCTCGCGCACCAGCGGGTCGGCGATCGCATCGATCTCAGACCTTGACCATCAGCTTGCCGAGTTGCGCGCCGCCGAAGAGCAGCTTCAGCGCCTCGGGAAAGCGGTCCAGGCCGTCCTCGATGTGCTCGCGGGTCACGATCGAACCGTCGGCCAGCCAGCCGGCCAAGGCGTCCCGCGCCTCGAGATGGCGCGTCGGATAGTCGTAGATCGAAAAGCCTTCCATCCGGCCCCGCATCTCGAGCAGCTTGAGATGGTTCTTCAAGCCGACCGCGCCGATACTGTTGTAGTGGGCGATCCCGCCGCAGATCGGGATCCGCGCGCGCAGCGCGAGGTGTAGCAGAACCTCGTCCAGCACCTTCCCGCCGACGTTGTCGAAGTAGATGTCGACACCCCTGGGCGCGGCCTCGCCCAACCGTTCGCCCATCCGCTCGTCGAGGTGGTCGATGCAGTCATCGAAGCCGAGATCGTCCACGACGTGCGCGCACTTCGCAGGCCCCCCCGCGATTCCCACGACGCGACAGCCTTTCAGCCTGGCGATCTGGCCCGCGATGCTGCCGACCGCGCCCGCGGCGCCCGAGACCACGACCGTCTCTCCGGACACTGGCCGACCGATGTCCAGCATGCCGAAATACGCGGTGAAGCCGGTCATGCCCAAGGCGCCCAGGTAACGCTCGAGGGGCGCGACGTTCGGATCGACCTTCATCAGGCCGGCGGCCGAGCCGGTGAAATGGCTCTGCGTGCCGAGCAGGCCTTCGACATGATCGCCCGGCGCGAACGCGGGCGAGCGGCTCTCCAGCACCTCGCCGACGGCGCGGGCGCGGGCGACGTCGCCGATCGCGAGCGGCGGCAGGTAGGCGCCGCCCGCTTCCATCTGATTCCGGATCGACGGGGACACCGACACGTACCGAACGGCGATGAGGACTTCGCCCTCGTCCGGCGCGGCGGCCTCCTCCTCGCGGATATCCCAGTCGCTCGCTTGCGGCATGCCGACGGGCCGAGCTCTAAGGCGAACAGCGATCTTGCGCATGCGACGACCCTCGATCAAAAATAGTTAGTGATCAAAGTATCTGCGTTTCAGCGCGTGTCTACGGGCGGCGGCCGCTATGGCGGCCCGGCGCGCAGTAGTGTTCGCCGATAGGCGGCTCGCTGAAATCAAAGGGCCCCCACGCCTGGGACGCGGGGGCCAAGTCGCCCTGGGGAGGGGAGGGTCAGAACTGCCAGCTTGGAACGCTCATCTCGCGCTCCTTGCGGCGGGCGAAGTGCTTCAGGGGGCCGTCATCCGTCCAGCCGTAGGCGAGGTCGGAGCCCAGCAGGCGAGCCAGGCGATTGTCCTTCTCACCATCCAGGAAATCGGACGGCACCGTGTTCCGGTAGTCTTCCTGCGGCGCGATGTACTCGCGGCAGAAGTAGTTCGAGAGGTTGATCCGCAGGCCGGGCGTCTTGCGCGGGAACGATCCGTGCCAGGTGTTGCCGTGCCAGATGATCGCAGAGCCGGCCGGCACCTCGATCGGGATCACGTGTTCGTAGCGTTCATTCCCATCCAGCCCCTTCTCGTACTTGGTGGGCTGACGGAAGTGGCGGTGGCTGCCGGGCACCATGGCCAGCGCGCCGCCGGCCTCGGTGTAGTCGGTCAGGGCATAGTTGCAGTTAGCCACGTGGCTGTAGGGCGAGAACGGGTCGGGGATGCCGTTGCTGGTGTCGCTGTGCAGCAGTAGTCCCTTGCCGCCGGGGCCCTTCAGGTGGCAGCCCAGGCTGGACAAGATGCAGTGCTGGCCCAGCAGATAGCTGATGAGCGTCAGCGTCTTTGGGTTCGTCACCGACTCCTTGAAGCGCTTGTCCTTGTAAAGCAGGTACGGGATGAACGCCGTCTCGGCGTGCTCGGTCTCGTTCTCCAGGTCCAGCTTGCGGCCCATGCGGGCTTCCGAGATCTCGATGATCTTGCTGCGGAAGTACGCGACCTGCTCGGGCGAGAGCGCGTTCTCGACCACCGTGAAGCCGAACGCCTCCAGCTCCGCGAGATTGCTCTCGAGGCCCAGTTCGCGGATGTCGCGATAGATGTCGTTGAGGTCCGGAGTCGCGGACCAGTTGCCGATGTCCATTGGAATTCCTCCCTTATTTTGCGGCATGGAAGCATTCGGTGTCATTAGGTGTCAAGTGGCACTGAGTGACAAAATATTCGGTCTCAAGCGCAACCAAAGTGCGATTGACAAGTGCCGCTAGTGCGCTTTTGCTACTGAGTGACATAAGCGCCCAAGGCGTCAAAAAAGAAGATAGGGAGGTATGGGGATGAAGCTGGTTCAGCCTGCGCGGAGGCGCGCCTTCATCGTGGCGTTGCTCGGAGGCGCCGCCGCAGCATCGTTCGCTACCGTGGCCACGGCCGCCGAGGATCAGCCCCATACCGACGTGGACGAGGTCGTGGTGACCGCCCGCCGGGTCGAGGAAAACATCCAGGAGGTGCCGGTCGCCGTCACTGCCCTGGGCGAGTGGGCGATCAAGGAACGGGGTATCGTCACAACCACCGACGTGATGTTCGCTGCGCCCTCGGTGCAGATGACCACGCAGTTCGGCCGGCTGTCGGGCGGCTTCAGCATCCGCGGCCTGGCGGGCGGCACCCAGACCTACTACGCCGAAGTCCCCGGCGGCCCCACGGAGAGCGCCGCGCCGCTCTACGACATCGCCTCCGTGCAGGTGCTGAACGGCCCGCAAGGCACGCTGTTCGGTCGCGCCAACACCGCTGGCGCTGTCCTCGTCACACCGAACCGGCCGAAATTCAACGAGTTCAGCGGCTCGTTCGAGGTGCAGCAGGGCAACCTGGGCCTGAGCCGGATCACGGGCGTGATCAACGTCCCGCTCATGCAGGATCAACTCGCCGCCCGCCTGGCCGTGCACCGCGACCACCTCGACGGTTACACCAAGGTGCTGGGCTCGTCGCAGCGGCTGAACGAGAACAACAGCCAGGAATTCCGCTTCAGCCTCGATTGGCGGCCGGGGAACGGCAAGTTCCGCAACTACGCGATCCTCGACTATTACGACGTGGACCAAGCCTCGGGCGCGACCTCGCTGTCGGCGATCAACCCGACGCTCGCGATCTTTAACCTGCCGGCCAACATCAATGCGCCGAATGGTCTGACCGCGGGGACCGCTACCTTCGGGGCGGCCTGCAACACCGCCGTCGCGGCCGGCCTGTCGCCGAACTTGACGAGCTGCATCGACCAGCGCCTGCGCATCGCCGCGACCCTGCGTCCTGGACTGGAGGGGGAGTACGCGCGCATCCAGGCCGGCGGCAAGGACGCGACCCGGTCAGTGCCCGGGGACCCGGCGCTGGACCTGTCTGAGACCCTGCGGAAATGGACCTTCGTCAACCAGACCGAGTATGATTTCGGTCAGGTCGGTTTCACCACCCTGACGTTCCGCAACATCTTCGGGTTCCAGGCCGCGAAGGGCGCGACGGGTTGGGACGTGGACGGTCTGGGCGGGCTGATCCAGTCGTCGGTGTCGGTGTCGCAGACCTCGTCCTACGCGTTCAGCGTCTCCGCGCAGCAGCAGGGCAACCGCGCCATCTTCGAGGCCGGCCCCTATCAGAAGGTCTACACCAACGAGACGCAGTTCCGCGGCGTCGTGGGTGACGATCTGATCTCATGGAGCGTTGGCGGCTTCTATCAGAAGACGCCGGCGATCCGGAACCTTGAGGGGATCCGCAATCTGTCGCGGGTGTTTTCGGGCGCCACGGTGCCGACCCTGGGCTACAATCCTTCCTTCCCGTTCGGCGACGGCGGGCGGACGACGCAGCGCGCGGTCTACGGCCAGGCGACCGCGGACATCAGCGTCATCGCGCCCTTCATCCAGGGACTTCACGCTACTGGCGGCCTCCGGAAGTCCTGGGACAAGTCCGAGATTTTTTCGCGGGCGGTTAGCACGAACCTGCAGACCGGCGCCTATGTGGTCGGCGCGCAGGGCCGCAGTTTCACCAAGAGCGACGGGTACAACTCCACCCTGACCCTGGACGCCCAGGTCAACGACGACCTGCTGCTATATGGCGCGACGCGGAAGGGTTACCGACCGGGCGGCATCAACCTGGTGCTGAACGCCGCCGGCCTGCCGAACTATACGCCGAACTACTCGCCCGAGACCGTGCGCGACTATGAGCTGGGCTCGAAGTTCGACTTCCGGACCGGACGCGTGCGCGGGCGGTTCAACGCGGCCCTGTATCGGACGGAGTACTCCGACATCCAGCGGACCTTCAACGCGTCGGTCAACGGGATCACCACGACTTACATCGTCAACGCCTCGGCCGCGGTCATCAAGGGCGCCGAACTGCAGGGCCAATTGGTGTTCGGCAACTGGGACCTGTCGGCGAACTACGCCTACGCCGACGCCAAGTTCACCGACTGGATCGGCGCCGATCCGCTGGCGCTGATCCGGCCCGGCGATGCGCGCTGCGTGCCGCCGCTGACCAGCGCGATCTGCCTGATCGACCTGTCGGACAATCCGTTCCCGAACATCTCCAAGCACCAGGGCAGCCTCACGCTCAAGTACAACGTGCCGCTGGACCAGGACCTGGGAGAGGTCTCCGTCCAGGGCACGGTCTACGCCCAGTCGCGCCGCTACTTCGCCGATGCGGCGCAACGGAACCTCGACCAGTACGGCCCGCAGGTGCTGGACGCTCTCTCCCAGAAGGCGTTCGAGCGGATCAACCTGCGCGCCGACTGGAAGAATATCCGCGGCAGCCGGGTGAGCGGGGCGCTGTTCGTCAATAACTTGACGGACGCAAACTACGCCCTGACCACGGTCACCCAACTGCACTCCCTGGGCACCTCGGTCAGTATCTACGGCGAACCGCGCACGTACGGCGTGCAACTCAGCTACGCGTTCGGCCAATGAGGTACGCGTTCGCAAGCCCGGGCTGGATGGCGTTCATGCATGGACTAGTCACCGAGCGGGTCCGGCGCTTCCAGACGGAAGCGCCGGATATCGCCTGGTCGATCTGCGAGGTGTTCACGGACCCGCCGGCCGAACTATCCCCTCACGGCTCGCCGCTCGCCTGGCATTGCATCGTCAAGGACGGCGCGGTGACCTTTGCGGCCACCGAGACCGACGACGTCGAGTTCAAGGTCTTCATCGACTACGAGGCCGTCGTGCCGCTGGGCCGCTACGACACCCGTGGCGACCCGGCGCGGCAGGCCGAGCTCGGGGCCATGGCCCAGGCGCTGCGCGACGCCGGCAAGATGCGGGTGATCGGGGACCGGTCGCGGCGGGATCCCCGGGTGGGGGACTTCCACGACCTCATCGCCCGGGTGACGGCTTAGCCGCCGCGGCCGTCCAGCAGCTTCTCACGGACCAGGCGGATGACCTCCAGTACGGCGGCCTCCAACTCGTCGTAGGCCTCGCGGGCGAAGATGCCGGCGCTGACCGAATAGTTGCCGCCGACTAGGGCGGCAGCAGCCACCGGCGCGATGATGTCGGCGTCCGGACGGCCGGCGAGGTCTTCGCGCAGGCCGGCGCCGATCAGGGCCTGGTACGTCGCCTGAATCGACAGATAGGCGCTTTCCAGGGACGGCTCGGAGCGAGCGATCTTGCGCATATTGGCGAAGCGGCCGCGGCGCATCATGTCGCGGGCATGCCGCACCACGTGGGCCGTCCAGAGGTCCATGACGCTGGTCTCGCCGCGCGCGGCGATGGCTTCACCGAACTGTTCGATGGCGGCGTATTGCTGGTGCAACACCAGATGCGCCTTGGTCGGGAAATAGCGAAGCAGGGTGCGCTTGTGGACGTCGGCGCGATCGGCGACCTCCTCCAGCGTGGTGGCCTCGTAGCCGCGCTCCACGAACAGGTGAATCGCCGCCTCGGCGATCTGATCGCGGGTGCGCGCCATCTTCCGCGCTCGAAGTCCGACGTCGTTCATTTCAGCCCTCGACACGCACCAGAACAACCACCTTGACACACGGCGCGCAAGCCCGCCTCGTGACACTGAGTGGCGATTGTCACTCAATGGCTAAATGGCGCGCAGACGTCCAGGGTTCAGTGCGAGGAAACATGACCAGCGAGGCCGCCAGCGGCAGCCTGAGTGCGCCCGCCGCGTCGACGGGCAGGCTCTCGAGGCGCACCAAGTTGTTCTACGGGCTGGGGGAGGCCGGCGAGGGCGTCAAAACCGCCGCGCTCGAGACCTTTCTGTTCTTCTACTACGTGCAGGTGGTCGGCCTGTCGGGCTCGCTGACCGGACTTGCGCTCTTCGTGGCATTGCTGTTCGACGGCTTCTCCGACCCGTTCGTGGGGGCCTGGTCTGACCGAACCCGCAGCCGGCTGGGACGGCGGCATCCCTTCCTATATGCGGCCCCGATCCCGCTGGCGATCGCGCTCTGGTTCCTGTTTCGGCCGCCGGAGCTGGCGCAGTTGGAACTGTTTCTCTGGCTCACCGGGCTCACCATCGCCGCGCGGTTCGCCATGACGCTGTACTTTGTGCCGCACATGGCGCTTGGGGCCGAGCTCAGTCAGGACTTCAACGAGCGGGTGGCGATCGGCGGCTACCGCGTGCTGTTCGGCTATGTGGGGCGCATCATCGCCCTGGGCTTGGCGTTCTCGGTTTTCTTCGCGGATCGACCCGGGTTCGAGAACGGACAGCTCGACGGGTCTGCCTATCCGCCCTTCGCGCTCGTGGCGGGAATCCTGGTCGTCGCCTTCGTGTTCATCTCCGCCCTCGGGACCCAGCGCGCGGCGCGCAGCCTTCCCGGCAGCGGCGAGGCCTCGGCGCAAGGCCCCAACAAGGGCCTAGTGCGGACCCTTCGGCTAGCGATGGGCTCGCCATCGTTCCGGGCGCTCTTCGTCGCCCTGCTGGTGATGTACCTCTACAACGGCGTCCAGTTCGCGCTCGCCCTACACATGAACACCTACTTCTGGCGCCTGCCGCCGTCCCAGGTGCAGCTCGTCTTCTACGCCAGCATGATGGGCTACATCCTCGGCATCCCGCTAGCGCGGCCGGCCGCGGGAAAGCTCGACAAGAAGGCGGCCTATATGCTCGGCATCGCCGGGTCCTGCATCGTGGGGTCGGCGCCGACCCTGTTGCGCCTGGTCGGGCTTGCGCCGGAGAACGGAGACGCAGCCCTGTTGCCGCTGCTGCTGAGTACCAGCTTTTTGGCCGGCTTCATCGGCTGCATCCCCGTGGTGCTCTCCGCGGCGATGCTGGCGGACGTGGCCGACGAGTACGATCTGACCCACTCCGGGCGGGCCGAAGGCCTGTTCTTCGGCGCCAACGCCTTCTGTCGCAAAGCGTCGCTCGGCCTGGGCGGAGCGGTCGCCGGACTGGTCATCGACCTGATCCGCTTCCCGGCGAAGGTCGATCCCGCCGCCGCGCCGGCCGATGCGGTGCTGCGCCTGGGCGTGACCTACGGGCCGGTGATGCTGGCGGTGCTCTTCGCCGGGCTGGCGATCATGATCCCCTACAGCCTCGACCGGGAGCGTCATGCCGGGATCGCGGCGGCTTTGGCGCAACGAAACAGACGAGGCTAGCGGGAATCTATCCAGCCATTCGGGCGTCCCCGGGGAAAGTCCGCTCCCGGCCCAGGCGACAGAGTCCGCCGCTGGCGCATGTGAGCCTCAAAAAACCTCGCAGGCTTTGTCGGAACCGCGCTTGTGAGTACGTCCTTCGGCGGAGAACTCGGTCGCGGTGGTCGGAACGGTGGAGGCAGAATGTCACGGGTGCGGGTGGGCGGGTTTTCGATCTCGATTGATGGCTTTGGCGCCGGGCTGGAGCAGAGTCTGGAGAGTCCTCTCGGCAGGCGTGGTCAGGAACTGCACACTTGGATTTTCGGCACGCGCTTCTTTCACGACATGATCGGTCAGGGCGGCGGATCGGACGGCGTCGACCAAGCCTATGCCAGCCGTTCGATGAGCGGCTTTGGCGCGTTCATCCTTGGTCGAAACATGTTCGGTCCCCACCGTGGCCCCTGGTCGGATGAAAGCTGGAAGGGCTGGTGGGGCGCCAATCCGCCTTACCGCGCGCCGACCTTCATCTTGACCCACTATCCGCGCGAGCCGATCGAGATGGAGGGCGGCACGACCTTCATCTTCGTGACCGCAGGAATTGAGGCGGCGCTCGATCAGGCCAAGGCGGCGGCTGGCGATCTTGATATCAAGATCGGAGGTGGCGTCGCGACGGTGCGCCAATACTTGAGCGCCGGCCTGATCGACGAACTCCACGTCGCCCTATCTCCCGTCGTTCTCGGCGAGGGGGAAGCGATGTTTACCGGCATCGACCTCCCATCGCTCGGCTTCCGCGTCACCGAGCATCAGGCGAGCGAGCACGCCACCCACATCGTCCTGGCCCGATAGACGTGGCCGCAGGAGAGGCGCAAATTGCCGGCCAGCGTCACGCGGCCTAGCGTGGCGCATTTGGTCGCCACGCCAATGTCCGCAACTGGCGCATCCGAGATGTTGGGAACGTCAGGCCTGGGACAGCGGGTGTGAACCCATGAGGCCGCGCCCCAGCGGCAGCCCGTGACGCATGGCTACCTCAATTCCCGCGACTCAGAACCGCGTGATGCTGATGTTCTGGAGAATGCCCGATGGCCCACGGCGAGCGCTCGAGGCCAAGTAGAGGGCAACGTAAGGGCCGCGCCGCGTGAGCCGACTTTCCCTCGCCAGCACCGGCTGGCCCTCAATTGCCAAAGTGCACTGTCCGCGCCGATCTCAATCTCGCCGCGTCGCGTGTCATCGTCCGATGAACCCGAGCAGCAGTTGATTGATGCCGTCGAGCAGGTCGCGGGCGAAGACGCCCGCGGGCTGGCGGCGGAGCCATGCGATCGCGTCACCGGGCGTCCCTTCGTGGCGCGTCAGGGCGGTGGCCTGCCGAAAAGCGAGCGCGGAACAGTTCGGGTCGGGCCCGAGGCTCCCGCTTGGCTCCGGCACGATCCAGTAGCGGCCGTCGGCGTTCTGCTGAGGGGCCAGGATGCACCGCCGGTCCGCCGGCAATCCCAACCAAACATTGGCCCGCAGATCGTCGAGAGCGACGCCGGCAAAGTCCGCATGCCCGAGGCCGCCTTCGGAGCCGCGCGAGGTGTCGACGGTCTCTATTCCGGGCGCGACGTAGATCGTCGAGGCGTCGCCGACCCTCAGGCCCCCACCCGTGAACGATCTCGCCGCCCAGAGGGCGCGATCATTGCGGGAGGCGTAGAGCGTCGTCCTCGCCGCGGCCGCTCGAAGCGCCGGGAGGCGCGGCGCTAGCAGGGTCTCCTCCAAATCAGCGGAGGCGAGGATGAGTTCGTCGTATCGCTTCCGGGGTGGCTGGAGGCGGCGCGCAAGCGCCGCCGTCAGCAGCCGATTGCCCATGGAATGGGCGATCACATAGATTCTCTCCGCGTGGGTGGTCGCGTCGAGATCGGTCAGGACGCTGGCCAGGGCCTCGATCTGATCGGTCGACTGCGCGAGGGTTCGGTCCCGATCGTAGGCGAGGAGACGTCCGGCCGACGGCCAGGAAAAAGCCAGCGCCGCGCCCTCGATCTGTAGATCCACCTTCAGCTGAGCGGCCCGGTACATGGAACCGGCAAAGTCGAGGTTGAAGCCGTGCACGAAGACCAGAAGTTCCCTACGGCGGGCCGTGGTTACGGCGGTGTCGAGTGACGCAAGGAACTGTTCGCGCGAGCCGAATGGCCGGGCCGACTTCAGGGTGAAGTGCTCACCGTCGTCGGCCTTCTCGAAAATCAGGACGTTCGGCCGGGCGATATCACCGCGCCGGCGGTCGCAGGGCACGTTTACCTGGGCTAGCCCAAAGGTCAGGCCGCCAGGTTCCCCGTCGTAGAAGCGCTCGCCCTCCGGCGCCGCCCGGCGCTTCCGGGTCGTCGCGTAGAACACGTCGACAAGATCCGAGGCCCGCGGGCAATCCGCCTCGCCCACGGGCGTGGCGACGGCGGGCGGCGGAGGGGGTGGAGGCGGCGGAGGCGGAGGCGGAGGCGGAGGCGGTGCTGTGGGTGTGGGACCTGAGGGCGCCGCGCGTCGGGCCCGCGAAATCTTCGCGGCCAAGCGTTGAGAGGCCTCGACGTCGCGGGCGAATACATCCGGCGCGCGCGCGACGAGCTTCGAAAGCGCCTCGGAGGACCAGGTCGCGCGTTCCAGCGCCGCCAGCCCAGCCGCTCGCTGCCCACTGCGCAGGCGTCGGTCGGCGAGCTGCAGCCAGAGCTCGGCTTCAGCCTGCAGGGCCCCAGCCACCGCGTCGCGCGCCGCGCCGCCTTCCAGAAGGTTCGGCCGCCAGAGCGTGTCACTGCGGTCACGTCCGATCTGAATCGCGTTGAAAGCGGCGTCGTACGCCTGCGTCGCCAGATCGGGGTTGTCCAACGCGCCGGCGAGCTCGAGCAGACTTTCGAACGCGGCGTCCGGGCCGAGGTCGACCAAGGCGCGCTGGAGGTCCGCGTCGGCCTGGAGTGCGGCGAGGGCGGACTGGTCGTGGGCCTCCACGGCAACGGCGAGCCGACTCATTGGAGCGTCCTGCGCGCGTGATAGGCCCGGAGCCAGCAGGGCGCTCAGGAGGCAGACCAGCGTGAGAAGCCCCTTCGACGTGCGCGCCATCATCCAGTGTTCCCTGTGAAAGCGTTCGGCAAGGTTAGGTGCATCCGTCGCCGCGCACGAAAACGCGGAAAGGCATCCCCCTAAGTTTCACACGAGCCCTTGATCCTCGCCGTATGACAAGTCGGTAGAGCTGAGAGCGAAGGCATCCGCGCGCCCTGACCTCGTCGTATATGAGAGAGGTGACTACGCGTTTCTTAGCCTGGCGCGCCAGCGAGCATACGGCCCGTCCGCAATCCAGAGCTGCTAAAGAAGCGCTAATGGCCTCAATGGGTCGGCTTCCGTCGTCAGCGACAGTCCCCGACGCACCTAACGGAAATCGCGCCAAGGCCGGATTGCGGGCTGGGCCCCAATGACTGCGACTGGCGCAGGGCAGTCAGAAGGCAGTCAATCCCGACTAGCCTCGCGACCGCCAGCCGTGGCGGCGCCTCTACGCCTCCGCAGCGATGGTGCGGAGCGCGCGTTCGAAGGCGTCGGCGGGCTGACCGCCGGAAATCAGGTACGTCTCGTTGATGATCACGGCCGGAACCGAACTGATGCCGGCCTCGTACCACTGGCGCTCCAGCGATCGGACATGGTCGGCGAAGCGGCCGGAGACCAGCACGTCGCGGGCGGCCACGGGATCGAGTCCAGCCAGTTCGGCGGCGGTGACCAGCACCTCGTGGTCACTCGGGTTCTCGCCACGCGTGAAATAGGCTTCGAACAGAGCGTGCTTAAGCGGCAGCTGTCTGCCTTTCAGGCCCGCCCAATGCAGCAGGCGGTGGGCGTCAAAGGTATTGTAAATTCGGCTGTCGGGCGTGGTTGCGATGGTGAAGCCCACCTCAGCGGCGCGGGCGCGGATCTGCTCACGGTTCGCCGCCGATTGTTCGCGAGTAGCGCCGTATTTCTCGAAGATGTGCTCCCCAATATTTTGGCCCTCGGGCGGCATATCGGGATTGAGCTCGAAGGGCTGCAGGGTGATCTCCGCGTCAACCAAATCACCCACGCGCGCCAAAGCCTCCTCCAGCGCGCCCAGGCCGATGATGCACCACGGGCAGGACACGTCGGAGACGAAGTCGATCTTCATGGGTTTGGTCACGCGGCCGGCTCCGTTGGGAATGAGGCTTCGGGGGCCTCAGCGTAGAGATAGCGCTTGAGCGAGGAAATCCAACTCGGCGTCATCGAACGACGCGGACCGTTCTGCGAGCGCATTCAAAGTGTGTGAGCGGGCGACCACCTTACCCCCGTGAGGCGAGGCGTAACTGCTCCGTCGACTGCTCCGTGACCGACGACCGCCAGAAACGCCCGAGAGAGAAGTCGCCGGCGCCTGATTGACCGGCTTTCGGCGGAGCCGCCACAGGCTGCGGCCAGCGGATAGGCGGGCTGTCCGGAGGGTGGTTTAGGGGGTTTCCCGAATTCCGGGATCGATGGCCAAGGACGCGCCCGCTGCGCCGCCGGCATTGTAGGCCGTTGGTAATACGAAGCGAGCAGCGCGGGGTACGGTCGCCAGCTTCAGATCGAGCTTGTCGAGTTCGGCGTCCACGACCACCGACTTGAGAACCACGAGATCACGCCCGGCGTCGTTGTTGGCCTTGTCGCGCCCAGCCTTCATGGCGGTCATTTTGTCCGCGATCGCCACGACCATGCCCAGCATGAAAGACGCGTTCGCCCGGTGTCGCTCTTGGTGCCGAAGTCGCTGATAATCGCGGCTAATCTTGTAGCGGCCAAGCTCGAAACGCACGGCGGCATCGATCGTTTCGGTCAGGTAGTGCGCGACCTCGATACCCGACCCGAGGCCAAAAAAGACGTATCGCCGATCGCGTCCCGCGCTGTTCTCGCGCCAAACCCGGCAATCGCAGAAATTCGCGATGGCCCCGATGCAGTCGTCGAGCGGTATGCGCTTGTTGCCGTGGGTCTCATATGCCCGCCGCTCGCAAACCGCCCCACGAATTTCGACATCGGTCAGCGACAAGTCGTGGCGATCGAGCAGCTCGGCGACTTTCGCGGCCGCGGACAAGGCTTCGGCTTCGGTGCAGCCGTTGCCCGTCGTCTTGGCGCGTAGTCCCTCTATGCGCACCTTAAGCCTATCAAGGGCGGCGAATTCGCAGTTTTCGTTCACAGATCCGTCCCGGAAAAGTCGACTTCAGGCAACACGGGCCCGAGCCCCGCTGTGTTTGTCCACGTCGCCCATTTAGCGAAAGCCCAAGGCTCATCCCAGCGCGTGCCCGCTGCACACCTTCAATATTCGGGCGAGGCGCCCCGCCTGCCAGGACTTCGACTTGATCGAGGCGCTGGTGGAGGAGGCGGAGGGTAGGCCAAGCGCGACTGGACCTCATCGCCGGCCGGCCGTCTCCGGCGAGCCGTTCGTTCTTCCCGTCGTTGGATGTCGTCGGTGGCTTGACGTCGGTCTGTCGCGATCGGGCTCAGCAATCAGACCTCCCAACCCGTATGGCTGGAGCGAACGCACGAGCGACTCCGAGGTAGGACCCGGCGTACAGGTCGTCCGGCAGGCGATCCAGGTGTGCCTGAATCCCATCAACTCGAGCCTTGGGTGTCTCAGGACGTAGTTTTCCGAGGCTAGTTCGGGTCCTGACAGCCCCACCACGAAGAACGCGGCGCGCTATCCGAAGGCGTCGGTGATCGGGCCACCTATGAGGTTGGCCAGCATGCCGCCCAGGGTCGCGCCCATGGCCTAGTAGCCCAGCGCCGTGGATCGCCGCCGGGGCGCCGAAGCCGTCGAGGTTGCCGTCCCCGCTGGCCCAAGCAACAAGCATTCTTCCTTCTTGTAGCTTTTCCTTGTCTCAGGTCGTCCGCGCGGGTCAGGCGAAATGGACCGCGCCCAGGCGGGCGTGCGGGTCGAGCAGGGTCTTGAGATTGCTCCCAAGCCGCTGGCATGGCTCCGGCGTGTACCGACGATAAACGGAGAGATTGATCGGGCCGACGCCATGCTCGGCGCTGAAGCTGCCGCCGTGAGCCTCCACGACCGTATAGACCAAGTCGCGCACGCGCCATTCCGTCCCGCAGACGTCTCCGCTCGCGTCGGGCCAGACCAGGTTCAGATGCAATCCACCGTCGCCCCAGTGGCCGAAGTCGCAGACACGCAGAAATGGGAAGTCCTCGGCGAGCCTGCCGACCACGTCGGCGCGGAAGGCGGGAAGACGGGAACGGGTAACCGAGACATCGAAGGCGATCACGCGGCCCTCATGGCGGAGACTGTCGCTGATGGCGTGCCGGATGGCCCAAATGCGTTCGGGCGCGCCGACCCGCGCGTCGGTGATCAGGGCGACCGGACTGTCGGCCAGCTCGGCCAGCAGCGCGACGAGCAACTCCTCTACCTCCCGATCGGCCTCGGTGGCGCCGAACTCGATCAGCAGCACGTAGGGTGGGATCGGGTCGGGGGCGAACGGGTTGGCGAGGCTCGGATGACGGCGGAGGGTCGCCGCCAGGGCCTCGCAGGATATCCCCTCGAAGGCCGTCAGCATGGCTCCCACGCGGCTCTCAATGTCGCGGAGAATGGCCGGGATCGCCGCGATGGACGCCGGGGCGACCAGCGCGGTCGCCGTCCGCCGGAGCACGGGCGCGAGTTCCACGATCGCGCGGGTGATCACGCCCAGGCTTCCGCCCGTGCCGACGAACAGTTGCTTCACGTCGATGCCGACGTTGTCCTTGCGAAGGCCCCGCATCTCTCTGAGGAGTGTGCCGTCGGGCAGGACCGCCTCGAGTCCCAGCAGGCGGCGTCGCATCCCGCCGTATCGAAGCTGCCGCGTGCCGCCCGTGTTGGTCGCCACCATTCCGCCGATGCTGGGATCGGCGCCCAGGTCGATGGGCAGCCAGAGCCCGGCCGGGGCGGCGGCCGCGTTCAGCGCCGAGAGCCGCACACCGGCCTGTACCGTCGCCGTCCGGTCAGCGGCGTCGAGGGCCTCGATCCGCCGCAGCGACTCGAGACTCAGGACGATCTGGTCGCCGTCTGGACCGGGCGTGCTGGCGCCCACCAGCCCAGTGTTCGCGCCCTGCGCGACGATCCGCAGGCCCTGTCGCGCCGCATAGCCGACGAACGCCGCCGTCGCCTCGACCGTCGACGGTCGCACCACCGCCAACGCGCGACCGGCTCCATGGCGATAGCCGCGCTCGTAGACGTGGGCCTCGGGCCCGGTCACCACCCCGTCCTCGCCAACCAGCCGCTGGAGGTCGGCGCGCAGGGCGGGAGACAGTGGCTGGGTCACGCCGCCGCCTCGGTCATCTTGAAGATGCCTTGGGCGTTGCCGCTGTCGAAGCTCAGGTCCAGGGCCTGGCCGTCCGGCAGCCGGTCGCGCTCGATGAACTCGAAAAACGACCCGGGGACGACGCGCTCGATGACGACGCCGTGCTCGTCGTGGAACTCGCGGCGGACCTGATCGGCCAGGAAGGCCGTCTGCCGGACCCGGCCCGACTTCGACACCTCGACCTTGGCCTTCAGCGGGCGGTCCTTGGCGCGCTGGAGCTGGGTGACCTCCGCCAGCGAGGCGACCCGGTCGGTAGCGTGATTGAAGGCGTTGCCCTCGGTGGCTATCCACGCCATCTCCGCCGACTCCCCCCGCACGGTCTCATAGTCCGAGAGACGCGGGGTCGGATGGTTCCGGCCGAAACAGGCGGCCAGTCGGGGCAACAGGGCGGACGCATCATCCAGACTCAGGCGGCGCTCTTCGGCCATCCGGTCCAGGCGCCTCAGGTCGGCGCTGACCAGCGGGTCGCGGGAGGCGCCGGTGATCCGCACCGCCGCGTCCTGGAAGGTCTCGCTGAACCTGTCCACGTGCAACTCGCTCACGAAGAACTGCGGGATATGCTCGGGCCGTTCGGCGTGCGCATAGGCGCGACCCGTCATGCGTAGGGCCGTGAGCGGGTACTCCGCAGCCAGCACATAGCCAAGCGGCCGCAGGATGCGCGTGAACGCGGTTTCGCCGCGCGGCAGGTCGCCCATCCGGCCCAGGTCCACCGTCCGCATCGCGCCGTGGTCGAACGTGAGCCGTCCGCCGGCCAGCCGGAGGTCCTGCATATAGGCCGCCGCGGTCGGCGCGCGTTCGAGGAGCGCCGCCAGCAAAGCGATGTTCAGCGCCTGGGCCATAAGCGACTGGGACACCACGCGGCCCGTTTCTTGGGTCAGGTCGGGGTGCAGGTCCAGGTTGGCGAGGAGCGCGTTCGGACGGCCGGGGAGGCCGTCTAGCAGGACGGCAAGGGTGGACACGGGCATGACAGGTTCCAGGGCTGTTGGGCTCAAGCGCGGCGGAAACTGCTTAGATTTTGACAAAGAGTCTAGTTTAGAATATATGAATTGAATGACCCGGCGCGACGGCTGGTCGTATTATCGAAGGGGCGGCCGGAATGGGCAGGGGACACTGGATGGCCGGTGCGGCCATGGCGCTGGCCGCCGCGCTAGGCGCGCTGTCGCCGGCTTTGGCTCAGGTCCCGTCGACGGAGGGGACGTTCGACGCCGCAGTCTTTGCCGCCGCCGCCAAGGTCCAGCCCAAGGTCGTCGCCTGGCGGCGCGACATCCACGAGCATCCCGAGCTCGGCAACCGCGAGGTGCGCACCGCCAAGCTGGTCGCTGATCACCTGCGCAAGCTGGGATTCGAGGTTCGCACCGGCGTCGCTAAGACCGGCGTGGTGGCGGTGCTGAAGGGGGGCAAGCCGGGCGGCGTGGTGGCCCTTCGCGCCGACATGGACGCCTTGCCCGTCGCCGAGCAGACCGGCATGCCTTTCGCTTCGAAGGTGAAGACCGAATACAACGGCCAGACCGTCCCCGTGATGCACGCCTGCGGGCATGACGCCCACGTGGCGATCCTAATGGGCGCGGCCGAGGTGCTGGCCGGGATGCGCGACCAGATCCCCGGCACGGTGGTGCTGCTGTTCCAGCCGGCCGAGGAAGGGCCCCCCGCGGGTGAGACGGGCGGGGCCTGGCTGATGATCCAGGACGGCGCGCTGACTAACCCGAAGCCGGACGCGGTGTTCGGCCTGCATGTGGCTCCCGGCCAGCCGGGGCGCCTCGCCTGGCGGCCGGGACCGATGATGGCCGCGGACGACAGCTACCAGATCACGCTGAAGGGCCGGCAGACCCACGGCGCCAATCCGTGGGCGGGCATCGACATCATCTCCATGTCCGCCGACATCGTGCAGGCGTTCAACCAGATCGCCGCGCGGCAGATCAAGGTGACGATCACGCCCACCATCCTCACCATCTCCACGATCCATGGCGGGCTGCGCTACAACATCATTCCCGAAGACCTGACTATGACCGGGACCCTGCGGTCCTTCGATCAGACACTGCGCAAAGAGGTCATGGCGCGCGCGGAGAAGGCCGTGGCCAGCATCTCGGATCGCTACGGCGGCAGCGGCGAGATCGCGTGGGGTCTGCCCAATCCGGTCACCAGCAACGACCTGGCGCTGACCGCGCGGATGAAGCCGACGCTGGCCCGCGCGGCGCGCGGAGATATCAGGGACGACATCGAATACATCACCGGCGCCGAGGACTTCGCCTTCTACCAGCAACAGGTCCCGGGGCTGTTCTACGACCTGGGCATCGGCTTCCCGCCCGGCGTGAACCATTCGCCGATGTTCAACGTGATGGACGAGAGCGCTCTGGAAGTCGGCGTGCGCGCCCAGGCGCTCACCGCTTTGGACTTTCTCCAGGGTACGGCGCCGGCGCGCTGACGCGGGCCGCTCAGGTTGTGGGGTTGTGATGCACAGGTCTTGGTCTCGGGTTCTGATCGCGGCGTGCGCGGCGGCGGTGACGGGGCCCGCGATGGGCGCCGGGGCCGTGGCGCCTGGCGTCGGCGGCCTGTTCGAAGTGACGGGCGCACAGTCGCGCTCCATCAGTCCCGAGAACCTGACGGGCGAGCGCAGCGGCGGCGCGCGCATGGAAGCCAAGGACGGCAGCGCCGCCTATGCAGCGCGCGAGCTTGGGACAGGTTGGAAGGTCAATCCGCTTCGAAGCGTTGAACCGGGCACGACGCTGCTGCTCGGCGAGGCGTCCGGGCCGGGCCTCATCAACCACATCTGGATGACGCTGGGCGGCCAGGCCGACTATCGATCCGCGATCCTGCGCATCTATTGGGACGGCGAGACCACGCCGTCGGTCGAGGCGCCCGTTGGCGACTTCTTCGCGGCGGGCTGGGGGCGCGGCGCCGAGCCCGTCATCGACTCCGCCGTGGTGGCGGTGAATCCCGGCAGCGGCTTCAACAGCTTCTGGCAGATGCCTTTCCGCAAGCGGTTCCGGATCACGCTTGAGAACCGCAGCGCCACGTCGCTCCGGGTCTATTACCAGATCAACTACGCGCTCCAGCCGGTCTCCGGGCAGGCCGGCTATTTCCATGCCCAGTTCCGGATGGTGGACCGGCTGAAGTCGAAGGACGTCTACACGATCCTCGATGGGGTGAAGGGCCGAGGTCAGTACGTTGGGACCTATCTGGGGCACGGCGCCTTCAGTCCCGGCTGGTGGGGCGAGGGCGAGGTCAAGTTCTACATGGACGGCGACCGCGACCATCCGACCATCGCCGGCACTGGTGAAGAAGACTATTTCCTCGGCTCCTACATCTATGTGAAGCGCGGCGCGGACGGCCGGCGTCGCGAGGTGAACTATTCGTCGCTCTACGCCGGCTTCTATGCCTTGACGCCGGCCGAGGTGAACGCCGAGTACTTCCGCGCAGACGGGGAGCGCCGCTACGGCCAGTACCGGTGGCATGTCCTAGATCCGATCAGGTTCCAGCAGGACTTCAAGGTCACGATCCAGAGCCTGGGCTGGCAGGGTGCGACCGAGGCCCGGGAAATCGGGACCGGGCGCTATCTGCCGCTGAACGACTCCCTGACCTCGGTCGCGTACTGGTACCAGCTCGAGCCTCACGCCGCGTTCCCGGCCCTGCCCAACGACGCCGCAATGGCGTTGCCGCCGGCCTTGGGCGCCGCGCCCGCCGCGCCCGCCGTAGCCGCTCCGGGCCAGCCTTGACGGCAGCTGTTGGGCCGCGTCCAAAGTTAGACAAATAGTCCAAGATGGACTATCAATTTAGGCAATGAGCCGCTCCCTGAGAGCCGGCGATTCCCGGGGGAGAACATGGTCCGATCGCGCATCCGTCGTCCGATGTCCAAGGCCTGGACGCTCGCCGTCGCTTTCGCGATCATCTTGGCCGGCGGACCCGCCTCGGCGGCGCCGCGCGTCGACGACCTCTACCGGCTCAGCGATGCGGAGAGCCGCTCGATCAGTCCGGAGAACCTGACCGGCGAAAAGGGCGGCGGATCGCGCACGCCGCTGGGCCAGGGCAGCGCCAGCCGCGAAGCGACCGACTTGGGCCTGGGCTGGAAGGTGAACCCCTTCATCGTGATCCCGCCCGGCGGGCGCACGGTGCTGGGCGAGGCCGCGGGGCCGGGCGTCATCAACCACATCTGGCTGACCGTGGGCGGCAAGGGCGCGTACCGCTCTATGATCCTGCGGATCTACTGGGACGGCGAAACGACCCCCTCGGTCGAGACCCCGGTCGGGGACTTCTTCGCCGCGGCGTTCGGTAAGGAGTCCACGGCGCTGATCGACTCAGCGGTGGTGGCGGTCAATCCCGAGAGCGGGCTCAACAGCTTCTGGCAGATGCCGTTCCGCCGGACATTCCGGATCGAGCTGGAGAACCGCTCGCAGCACACGAACGAGATCTATTACCAGATCGACTATTCGCTGCAGAAGGTGCCCGTCGACGCGGCCTACTTCCACGCCCAGTTCCGCATGGTCGATCGCGTGAAGCCGAAAGAACTCTTCACGGTGCTAGATGGCGTGCAGGGGCAGGGGCACTACGTCGGCACCTACTTGACGCATTCCGCTTTCAGTCCCGGCTGGTGGGGCGAGGGCGAGTTCAAGTTCTACATCGACGGCGACCACGAGTTCCCGACCATCAATTTCACGGGGGAGGAGGACTACTTCCTCGGCTCGTACGGCTATCGCCATCGGGGAACGGGCAAGCTCGAGGAGACGGACTTCTCGACGACCTACGCGGGCTTCCACACGCTCAACAAGACCGACATGTCCACGCAGTACTACATGAAGGACCGCGAGCGCCGGATCGGCCAGTACCGCTGGCACATCCTGGATCCGATCCGCTTCAAGTCAGACCTGCGGGTCACGCTGCAGTCGCTAGGTTGGAAGTCGCCTGAGCGGTATCGGCTGCTGGAGGACGGCTATTCGTCGGTCGCCTTCTGGTACCAGGCGGAGCCGCACGCGGCGTTCCCCAAGCTGCCGGACGACGCGGCGCTGCAGTTCAGGCCGTTGATCCAGCCGCCGCCCTCGGCCGTCGCCCCGACCGGGTCGCTGACCGTCGATGCGCCGATCGAGGCGATCATGATGAGCTGGGAAGGCCGGCAGCTGATGAACCGAGAACTGCCGACGCTGGGCGCACATCCCTCCTACGAGCAGTTCAAGGGCATGCGGCTCAAGGATCTGCAGGGCGCCTCGGACGGAGCGATCACCGACCAGGCCATCGCCAACATCGACGCGGGCCTGAAGGCGATGGCGCCGAAGCGCCCGTGAGCGCAGCCAAGGCAAGCCTGGGTCCGCTGCTGGCCACGATGCTGGTGGCGGGCAGCATGATCGGCTCCGGCGTCTACCTGCTGCCCGCCAGCCTGGCGGCCATCGGCTCGATCAGCATCCTGGCCTGGCTGGCGGCAATCGCCGCCGCCCTGGTCTTCGCCGCCGTCTTCGCCTGGCTGGCCACGCTGCGCGCGGACGGCGGACTGGGATTCATCGGCAGCATTTCCGCGGGGTTCGGACCGCGCGCGGCGTTCGTCGCGGCGGTGCTCTACTGGTTGCAGGGGGTGCTGGGCAATGTCGCCCTGGCCCTAGCGGTGACGGGCTATCTTACGACCCTCGCGCCGGTGCTGGAGGACATGCGCTACGCCACCGCCTGCACGATCGCGGTGATCTGGCTGTTCGTTGTTCTGAACCTAGCCGGCCCTCGGCTCGTGGCGCAGCTCGAGGGCTGGACGCTGTTGCTGGGCCTGGCTCCGGTGCTGGCTGCGGGCGTCCTGGGTTGGCTCTACTTCGACCCGGCGGTGTTCAGCGCTTCCTGGAACGTTAGCGGCAAGCCCCCGTCCGCCATGCTGCCGGGGGCCGTCGTCCTGGTCCTCTGGGCGTTCCTGGGACTGGAGAGCGCCTGCGTCTCCACCGCGATCCTGCGCGACCCGGTGCGAACCGCGCCCCTGGCGACAATGTGCGGCGTCCTGCTGGCCGCGGTGATCTATCTCTCCGCCTGCACGGCCCTGACTGGCATCCTCCCAGCCGCCGCGCTCGCGGCCTCGCCCGCGCCATTCGCAGACGCGGCGGGCCGGATGGCCGGCGGCTCCTTCGCCGTGCTCGTGGCGATCTGCGCGACCTTCAAGGCCGCCGGCACGCTGGGCGGCTGGGTCCTGCTGACCTCGGCGGCCGGCCAGCAGGCGGTTCGACTTGGCGCGCCGCAGCCGCC
Organism: Alphaproteobacteria bacterium; assembly: GCA_018821435.1. GTDB lineage: Bacteria > Pseudomonadota > Alphaproteobacteria > Caulobacterales > Caulobacteraceae > Phenylobacterium. The sequence continues at coordinate 70,861 of JAHJME010000025.1, read as the reverse complement.
CGAGCCCAAGGGACCGTCGGTCGCGAACTTCCTGTTCAACGGCCTACTCCTGACGATCATCGCCCTGCTCATCGCCGAGCCCTCGATCGCGCGGCAGTTCACCGTGGTGATCAACGCCGCCGTGGTGCTGATGTTGTGCGTGTACGCGATGGCCGGCGCCGCGCTGCTGAAGCTGCGGGGCGCTCAGCGTTGGGCGGCCGGCCTGCTCGGCGTCGTGGCGGTCGGGGTGGTCCTCGCGGTCATGGCCAGCCAGGACGTCCCCATGCTCGCGCTCGCCGGGGCTACGGTCGTCGGCGCGCTCGTTGCATGGCCCCTGGTCCGCCGGCGGGCCTCTCGCGCCGCCACTTAGTTCGAACACCCTACGCTTCGCAGATTGCCTTCCCGTGCAGGTTGATTGACAATTATTCCAGATTGGACAAAATCAAACACTAACGAAGCCTAGGGAGGGAATCATCATGGGGTTGCGACGCGTTAGAGCCGTCGAGCTGATGTGCGGCGGCGCGGTATCGCTGCTGGCGTTGAGTGGTCCGGCGTTCGCCCAGACGGGCGGGGATCAGGCTGAACTGTCCGAGATCATCGTCACGGCGCAGAAGCGCAGCGAGAACCTCCAGGACGTCCCGATCAGCATCCAGGCGCTGAGCCAGGAGAAGATCGAGCGGCTGAACGCCAAGGACTTCGTGGACGTGGCGCGGCACCTGCCCAGCGTCTCGATCCGCAGCATCGTGCCGGGCGTCGGCAACATCTTCATGCGCGGCATTTCCAGCGGCCCGGACGGCGGCGCCTCGGGCTCCCTGCCCAGCGTCGGAGTCTATCTGGACGAGCAACCGGTGACGACGATCCAGGGCACCCTGGACATCCAGATGTTCGACATCGCCCGCGTCGAGGCCCTGGCCGGCCCGCAAGGCACCCTCTACGGCGCCAGCTCGCAATCGGGCACCCTGCGGATCATCACCAACAAGCCCGAGCCGGGCGTCACCCGCGGGCGCGTCGACGTCGAGACCAACGCCACATTCAAGGGCGGCGTCGGCTATTCGATCGCCGGCATGATCAACGTGCCGATCGCCGAGCGGGTGACCCTGCGCGCCGTGGCCTGGAACCGGCTCGATCCGGGTTATATCGACAACGTCCAGGCGACCCGCACCTATCCGGTGTCGCGCGTCACGATCGACAATTCCGCGCTGGCGGAGAAGAACTTCAACGACGTGGAAGTGTCGGGCGCCCGCGCGGCCCTGCGCGTGGACCTCGACGACAACTGGACCATCACGCCCGGTCTGATGATCCAGAAGACCAAGGCCCAAGGGAACACCTACCAGATCCTGGGCGGCGCCGACCTGGAGGTGGAGCGCTTCTTCCCGGACAAGCGCGACGACACCTACTGGCAGGCGGCGATGACGATCCAGGGCAAGGTCGGCGATCTCGACGTGACCTACGCCGGCGCCTACCTGAACCGGAAGTTCGACACCCAGTTCGACTACTCGGACTACTCGTTCTTCTACGACACCCTGTTCGGCATGGGGCAGATCATCGTGAACAACGCAGGGGTCCCCATCGACCCCTCGCAGCGCACGCGCTCGAACAGCCTGTACACGCGTGACAGCCATGAACTGCGGGTGGCGACGCCCCAGGACAAGCGCCTGCGTGTGAGTGGCGGCCTGTTCTACCAGTCGCAGCGCCACGAGCTTCAGAGCCAGTACATCATCCAGGGTCTGGCGACCGCCATCTCGGTGACCGGTTGGCCGAACACCCAGTGGCTGACGGACCAGCAGCGGACCGACCGGGACTACGCCGCCTTTGGCGAAGTGTCGTTCGACATCCTGCCGTCGCTGACGCTGACAGCCGGCGGGCGCGCGTTCAAGGCGACCAGCCATCTCGTGGGTTTCGCCGGTCTCCGGGGCAACGAGCGAGGGTGCTTCGCGCCGACCCGCTACGGGGCGGGGCCCTGCACGAACGTCGACCGCAAGGCCAAGGGCGACGGCTTCTCGCCGCGGCTGAACGCGACGTGGAAGGTCGACGATAACAAGCTGCTGTACGTCACCTATTCCGAAGGCTTCCGGCCGGGCGGTATCAACCGCGCGGCGACCTCGGCCGCCTACGAGCCCGACTATCTGAAGAACTACGAGGCGGGCTGGAAGACCACCTGGGCCGATGGGAAACTGCGGGTAAACGGCGCGGTATTCGACGACCGCTGGGACGGCTTCCAGATGTTGGTCCAGACCACGGCGAACATCGCGGAAGTCCGCAACGTTGGCCAAGCGCGGGTGCGTGGCGTCGAAGGCGACTTCGCGGCGGTGCTGGGCGGCGGCTTCTCGATCACCGGCGCCGCGTCCTACATCGACGCCAAATTGCTCGAGAACTACTGCGGGCGGATCGACGCCAACGGGGATCCCATCACGGTCTGCGCCACGCCGATCGCCCCGGCCGGCGCGCGTCTGCCGCTATCGGCGAAGTTCAAGGGCTCGCTTTCCATCCGCTACGACTGGTCGATGGGCGGCGGGGACATGTTCGTCGAGGCCACCGGCGCGCAACAGGGTTCCAGCTGGAGCAGCCTGCGGACGCGGGATCGCTTCTTCCAGGGCAAGAGCCCCGGCTTCGAAACCGTCGATCTCAGCGCGGGGGCAATCTGGGACAACTGGCGCCTCACGGCCTATGCGCGGAACCTGTTCGACAGCCGCGGGGAACTGGCGCGCCTGACGTCCTGCCCAGCCTCGGTCTGCAGCCGGATCTACCAGGTGCCGATCCGGCCGCGTAACGTCGGCGTGAAGGTTTCACGCGACTTCTAAGGAGGCTCAGACGGACCGCTCACTCCCCTCGATCCGTCAGACGCTAAACTCGCCCGCGGCCGAACAGGCCGCGGGCGCCGCTTTGCGTTTGCGTGCTCTCCTGGCAGCGGAGCCCCGCCATCCGCACGCGTGGCGGTTGCTGGGCGACGCCCTGTCGGTCGCCGGCGACGCCGACGGCGCGGCCGACGCCTACCTGCGCCAGGTCGAGGCGGCGGCCGGCGATCCGGAGGTGCGCGAGGCGGCCATGGCGCTCGCCGCCAATCGGCTGGACGAGGCCGAGCCCCGGCTGCGGTCAATCCTGCGGGCGCGGCCGACCGAGGTGGCGGCGATCCGCATGCTGGCCGAGCTGGCGATCCGCATCGAACGCCTGGCCGACGCCGAGGCGCTGCTGGACCGGGCCCTGGAGCTGGCGCCCGGGTTCGACCCCGCCCGCTACAACCGCGCCGTGGCGCGGCACCGGCGCGGGCGGGCGGCGCTGGCGCTGGAGGATATCGACCGGCTGCTGTCGGGGGCGCCGGACAATCTCGGCTATCGGGCGACCCGGGCGGCGATCCTGAGCCGCACCGGCGACTATGAGGCCGCGATCGCCGACTACGACGCCGTCCTGGCGCACGAGGGACCCGGCAAGGACGCCCGCCTGTGGATGAGCCGCGGTCACGCGCTCAAGACCGTGGGCCGCCGCGAGGCATGCGTCGCCTCCTATCGCCACGCCGTCGAGCTGACGCCCTCGCTCGGGGAGGCCTGGTGGAGTCTGGCCAACCTCAAGACCCATCGCTTCACGCCAGACGATATCGCGCAGATGGAGCGCGCGCTTGAGGACGCCTCGGCCGGCGACGCCGACAAGATGCACCTGCACTTCGCGCTGGGGCAGGCAATCCAGACGATGGACCGCGCCGAGGATTCTTTCGTCCACTATGCCCAGGCCAACGCGATGCGACGCGCGCAGCTGCCCTACGACGCCGACGCCACCAGCGCGCATGTCGACGCGGTTCGCCGCCTGTTCGACGCCGCGGCGGTTGCTGCGCGCGAAGGTCTGGGCGATCCGTCCGACGCGCCGATCTTCATCCTGGGCCTCCCTCGGTCGGGCTCGACGCTGCTGGAACAGATCCTGGCGACCCATCCCGAGGTCGAGGGCACGATGGAGTTGCCCGACATCACGACGATCGCCGGCGAGCTGGAAGCCGCGACCGCGCCGTCGCCCGACGGCTATTCTGGCCGGCTCCTCCAGCTCGACGCCGATGAGCTGGCGAGCCTGGGCCGCCGCTATCTGGACCAGACGCGCATCCACCGTCGGGAAGGGGCGCGGTACTTCATCGACAAGATGCCCAACAACTGGATGCACGTGCCGCTGATCCATCTGATCCTGCCGAACGCCAGGATCATCGACGCGCGCCGCCATCCCCTGGACTGCGGCTTCTCGTGCTTTACCCAGCACTTCGCCAGGGGTCAGGGGTTCGCCTACGATCTCGCCGACATCGGTCGCTACTACGCGGACTACACGCGGCTGATGGATCATGTGGACGAGGTTCTGCCGGGGCGGGTGCACCGCGTGTTCCACGAGCGGCTGATCGCCGAACCGGAGGCCGAGATCCGTGCGCTGCTTGCCGCCTGCGGCCTGCCGTTCGACCCGGTCTGCCTGGAGTTCCACCGCAACGACCGGCCGGTCCGCACGGCCAGCGCCGAACAGGTGCGTCGCCCGCTGTCGTCGGAGGGGGTGGGCCGGTGGCGGATGTTCGACCCGTGGCTGGATCCGCTGCGTCGCGCGCTTGGCCCGGCGCTGAAGAGCTACCCCGACTAAGGTCGGCCCGTCAGCGGGAAGCGGGCTCGGGCCGGCGGCCGCTCTCGACCCAGGTGCGCAGGGCCCGCCAGCTGTTCTGGATCTCGTCCGACGTGAAGCCGCAGTGGTCGTATCCGCTGCCGCCGATCGGCAGGGGGTACTCCACCGCCGGCGCCGACTTCTGCAGCAGCCGGTCGCTGTTGCCGGCGGCCGTCACGATGCGCTGGAGGCTTTCGGCGTGGGCGTAGGGCACAAGCGAGTCGATGCGGTTGTGCAGCGTCACCAGCGGAGTGGTGAAACGGCCCGTCACCTGCCGCCAGCGTCGCGCCTCGGCCACGGCGGCCGGGTCGGCGCTGAAGCGCTGAACCCCGCGGTTGAAGGCCTCGGCCTCGGCCGGGGTCATCTCGTCGCTGCGATAGACCTTGCCCACATTGCCGTAGATCTGGCCGCCGAACGTAGCGCGCAGGTCGTCCGCGCCGAACGACAGGGTGACCAGCGGATAGAAGAACGAGCCGATCTCCGGCTCGAAGCCACCGATCGACGCGACCTGCCGGATGATCCGCGCCTCGGGGCCGTCCGGCGCCTTCTCCGCGGCCTTGAACAGGGCGACGATCGGCGCCGTCAGCCGCGTGGCCTGGGCCGCGCGATGGGCGTCGCCGTTGGCACCAGGCGGCGGCAGGATATCGAAGGCCGAGCGAGTGGCGTCCTGCACGCCCGGCAACGCATAGGGCGTGCCCGCGGTGAGCTGGTTGTAGGCGGCGCGCAGGTCGCTGAGCTGCCCGAACTCGCGCTCCCACCCGTCGGTCACGCCGCACTGGGCGAAGGCGCCGGCGAACGCATGCGGATACTGCTCGATCAGCGCCATGACGATGTTGCCGCCCATGGACGAGCCGCTCACATAGACCCGTCGCGCACCTAGTTTCACCAGGAAGTCGCGCAGTCGCAGGGTGTTGGCGGCCCCGGTCTTCACCGCCATGCCAGCCTTGTCGTAGGCGCTGTGCCCCGCGGCCAGGCCGTCCTCATAGGCGACCCGCATGATCCCGCTGCCGCCGGCGGTCTTGGCCAAAGGGTTCTCGGCCACCGCCAAGGGCATGCCTGGCAGGGTGTAGCCGTGGGCGAAGACCAGGGCGTCGCCCGTCCAGTCCGCCGGGAAGGCCAGCGCGAACTGCCGGCCCTCCAGCTTGCCGCCAAGGATGAGCCCGCCGTTCGGAGCGGCGCGAGCGACGATGTCGGTGGCGCCCAGGGCCCGCGCCCGCGCCAGCAGTGTCGTCTGGGCGGCGGAGGGCTGGAAGACGGCGGCTGCATCCTGCGCCAGGGCGGGGGTGGCCGGTGCGATGACGACGAGGGCCGCGGCGGCGACGCTGCAGGCCAGCCTGTTGAACCAGGTGATGGTCGAATGCACTGCGGTTCCTCTCAGGAGGTGAGGCTGCGCCACGCCAGTTCGGCGATGGCCGCGTCCTGGGCGCCGATGCCGGTCAGGTCCGCGATGGCCATGTCGTCGGGGGCGAGCGTCGGGCCGATGGCGGTCGCTAGCGCTTCGCCGATCTCGATCATGCGCGTCCCCAGGACGGCCCCGGCGCTGTCGCCATAGGCCGCGCACTGGCTGCGCGAATCCACGAGCAACAGGTCCGCGGCGCTTACCAGTTCGGGCGCCAGCTCGCGCTTGCCCGCGGCGTCGGCGCCCACCGCCACGATCCGCAGGCCGGGGCGCGCGGTCTCGGCGCCGATCACCGGCGCGCGCGCCGGGGTGGTCGTCACAATCAGGTCAGCCTCGCGGCACAGGGTCGCCAGGTCCTCCACCGCCTCCGCCGATTGACCTTCGGCCTGCAGTTGACTGGCCAGGCTCTGCGCGCGGGCCATGGAGCGGGCCCAGATGCGGATGCGGCTGGCTCCGGTGCTGCGCGCGATCCAGCGCGCCTGCAGGCCGGCCTGTGTGCCGGCGCCGATGACGCCCAGGGTCCGCATGCCGGCCGGCGCGATGAGCCGCGCGGCGATAGCGCCGGCGACGGCGGTGCGCAGATCGGTCAGCGCGCCCTCGTCGGACAGCATGCCCAGAGGCTCGCCGGTGCGGGCGTTGAACACGAGCATCAGCCCGTTACTGGAGGGCAGACCTTGCGCGGGGTTGTCGTAGAAGCTGCTGGCCATCTTGATGGCGAACAGCTGTCGCCCGTCGATGTGGGCGCCCTTCACATGGACGTCGCCCGACGGCCGATCAAACCGCAGGTGGCCCACCGCGATCGACTGTACCTTGCCCGCGGAATGGTCGCGAAACGCCTGGGCGATGGTCTCGATCGCCTGGTCCGGATCGATCGCCGACAGGATGGCTTCCTTGTTGAAGGATCTCACGCCGGGTCGGAGTCCTGCCGGAGCGCGCCCAGCTCGTTGTAGACCGTGGCGCGGCTGACCCCGAGGATCCGGGCCACATAGGCCGGCGCGCGGCGGGCCTCGAACGCACCGATGCCCTGCAGCGCGCCAATGAGCTCGCGCCGGCTGCCGCGGTCGATGTCCGAGATCTGCACCTTCCGCTCGGCGCACCACTCCGTGACGAAGCGGTTGATCCGCTCGTGCCAGTCATGGACGAACAGCGCGCGGACGCCCTCGTCCTGCGGCGGCGCGCCCAGGAAACCATCCAGCGCCCGCCGAACCTGGTCGAAGCTGGAGACATCGACGTTGATGCACATGAGCCCGATCGGCTCGCCGGCCTCGCGCAAAACGATCGACACGCACTTCATTCGGCGGCCGTCCCAGTTGGTCTTCTCGTAGGGACCGATCACCCGCTGCCCGGGATTGAAGTTGAGTTCCTCGAGTTGCGAGGGGTCGCCGGGCGTGCGGCGGGACTGGGGATTGGCTATGTAGGCGACGGCCTCGCTGGCGAGGTCGTGCACCGCCACCTCGACATAGGGCGCGAAGACCGCCGCGATGCCCTCGGCCACGACGAAGTGGGGTTCTAGCCCCGGCGTCCAGGCTTGGGAGTCGGGTAGGTCCGGCATGCTGTCTCCAGGCGATATTTGACAATCCGTCTATTCTGGAAATAGCATGTAGCGATCTGGGAGGCAATGGGGCGCTCCGGTCTGACGACGGAGGGAGCATGGCTCCGGCTAGGGCTTCTGGCCCGGAACGTTCGGCCGCTCAGACGCTCGCCGACGTGGCGATCGCCGCCCGCGACGCCGAGCGCAATCTGCGCACCCGGACGCCAGCGAGTCCCCTAACGCATAGCACTGTTCTGTCCCGGCGGTACGGGTGCGAGGTGCTGCTGAAATGCGAGCATCTGCTGCCGACAGGCTCCTTCAAGTTCCGGGGCGGCTACACTAAGCTTTCGGGGCTCTCGCCCGAGGATCGCCGTCGCGGCGTGGTCGCGGCCTCGACGGGCAACCATGGTCTGGCCTTGGCCACGGCGGGCCGTGAGTTGGGCGTGCCGGTGACGGTCCATGCGCCGGCGAGCGCATCGCGGGCCAAGCTGGATGCGATGGCGGCCCAGGGAGCGACTCTGGTGCTGCACGCCGGTGATCCGCTGACGGCGGAACTGGCGGCGCGCGCCGCGGCAGTGCGTGACGGGCTCTGCTACGTCTCGCCCTACAACGACCTGGACGTGATCGCAGGGCAGGGGTCGCTGGCGGTGGAACTGCTGGACCAAGCCGAGCGGCTCGACGCCGTGGTCGTCTCGGTGGGCGGGGGCGGGCTGCTGACCGGGGTCGGCGCCGTGCTGGCGGCCCAGCGCCCGGCGGTGGAGTTGATCGGCGCCTGGCCGGCCAACGCCGTCAGCCTGCTGCGCTCGATGGAGGCCGGTCACGCCGTGGCGGTCGACGAGGGGCCCACGCTGTCCGACGCGACCGCCGGGGGCGTGGAGCCCGGCGCGGTGACGGTTGGTCTCGCGGCGGCGCTGTCGCCCACCTGCGTCGAGGTCGCCGAGGCCCGGATCGCGGCCGGCATGCGGCTTCTGGCCGAACACGAACACTGGATCGTGGAAGGCGCGGCTGGTCTGGCGCTGGCCGGACTCGAGGCGTGCGCCGGTCGCCTGACAGGCCAGACCGTGGCCGTCGTGGTCTGCGGTCGCAACATCACGCTCGACCGCTTCCTGGGGGCCATCGCCGCGGCCGACTAAGAGCGGGCGATCCAAATTGACATGTTGGATGGTCCAGTTTCGCCAAAATTCTGGTGGCGATTTGCATTTTGCGTTGCTACTAACATGTTAGTGATGATTGGAGCGGCGTTGATCCAGGCCCAAACGATGTGCGGAACCGAAGTCCTGACGGCCGGTGGACGCGCGTGCTGAAGGCCGCGACGCAAACCGTGGCGGCCGTGCTCGAAGCGCGTGACCTGTGGAAGAGCTTCGGCGCCACGACGGTGCTCCAGGGCGTGTCGCTGACATTGCGACCTGGTCAGGTCCTCGCGCTGATGGGCGTGAACGGCGCCGGCAAAAGCACGCTGATGAACATCCTGTGCGGGGCGGCGCGGCCGGATCGAGGCGTCCTGGAAATCGGCGGTCGGCCGGCGAGCCTGCGGAGCCCCGCCGACGCCCATCGCGCCGGCCTCGCCATGGTGCACCAGGAGCTGCAGCTCGCGCCGGAGCTGTCCATCGCCGAGAACATATTCCTCGGTCGCCCGCCGACCAAGGGTCTGGGCCTAGTCGACCGGAGCACTATGAACGCCGCCGCCGCCGAGCACCTCGCGCGCCTGGGCGTGTCCCGCGCGCCGACCGAGCGGGTGGCGGGGCTCTCGGTCGCGGAGCGCCAGCTGGTCGAGATCGCCAGTGCCTTGGCCACCGAGGCCAGGGTCCTGATCCTGGACGAACCCACGGCGGCGCTCTCGGCCACCGAGGCCGGGACCCTGCTGGCGCTGATCCGCACCCTGCGCAGCCAGGGGGTGGCGTTCATCTTCACCTCCCACCGGCTGGACGAGGTCTTCGCCGTTGCGACGGACGTCATGGTGCTCCGCGATGGTCGGGTTGTGCGCGATGCGCCGGCCGCCGACCTGTCCCGCGCCGACCTGATCCGCGACATGGTGGGCCGTGGGGTCGTCGAGCCTGGCGGATCGGGCACTGCGCCACGGGCCGATACGCGCGCGGTGCGACTCGAACTCGCGGGGGTCACCCGGCGAGGGGCAGGGCTGCGGCGGAGCGTCGACGGGGTCGGCGTTCGGCTGCACGAAGGCGAGGTCCTGGGCCTGGCGGGGCTGATGGGCGCCGGCCGCACCGAACTGTTGGAAGTGGTCGCCGGCGTAGCCGCCGAGGGCTGGACCGGTCGGATGCGCCTGGGCGGTCACGACTACCGGCCGCGCACGCCCCGTGACGCCATCGCCGCAGGCGTCGCCTACGTGACTGAAGACCGCAAGGCGACGGGTCTGGTCCTGGGCCAGTCCGTCGCCGCTAACATCTGCCTGGCCTCGCTGGATCGCCTCAGCCGGGCTGGCTGGCTATCCGGCGAGGCGGCGTTCGCCGACGACATGATGCGCCGCCTGTCGGTTCGCGCGGCGGGACCCGGCCAGCCGGTCGGCGAACTCTCCGGCGGCAACCAGCAGAAGGTGGTGATGGCCAAGTGGCTCGCCCGCCGCCCGGACGTGCTGCTGCTGGACGAACCCACGCGGGGTGTCGATGTGGGCGCCAAGGCGGCCTTCTACGAGCTGCTGGCCCAGCTTTCGGCGACGGGCGTCTCGACGCTGCTCGCCAGCTCGGACTGGCCGGAACTGATGGCGCTCTCGGACCGCATCCTGGTGCTGCGCGATGGCCGCCCGACGGCCCTGTTCGGTCGCGGCGAGGCCACAGCTGAGACGCTGCTCGACTATGCTTCGGCCGGCGGACCCGTCCAGCCGGACTTCCAGCGATCGGAGGCGGCGTGATGACAATGCGTGGTGGCCGCCTGCTGTCGCTGGTGCTGGCGACGAAGCTGTACTGGGGCATGGCGTTCGTGCTGGTTATCGGAGCGCTCCTCTCGCCGGTGGACGGGGTGGGCGGTAACATCTTCCTGAGCCTGCCCAACCTCACGGACGTGCTTCGTCAGGTGTCCATCACGGGCATCATCGCCGTCGGCATGACCTTCGTGATCCTCAGCGGCGGCATCGACCTTTCGGTCGGATCGGTCATGGCGCTGGGCTGCACACTCACCGCGATGCTGCTGACCCAGGACGGCTGGCATCGCGGCGCCTTGGTCGGGACTGGCGCCGCCTCTATCGTCGCCGCCCTGGCTGTCTATGCGGGAGCGGCCAAGCTGCTGGCGGGCAGGTTGGGCGTCATGGCCGGCGTGGTCCTGGGCGGGCTCGCTGCGGTGAGTATGGCGGCTTGGATCGCCCCCGCGCTCGCCGGTGGGCTGGGCGTCGTCCAGACGGTGGTCCTGGTGCTTTCGGTCGGACTGCTGATCGGCGCGTTCAACGGCGCGGTGGTCACGGTCGGCGGGCTGCAGCCGTTCATCGCGACGTTGGCGACCATGGTCGCTGTCCTGGGCGCCGCACGCCTCACGGCAGGCGCCGATCAGTCGGTCTACCCTGTCTACACCGGCGCCAACGCCGCGCCGACCTTCGAGCTTCTGCGCGCGAGCATGCTGCGCGTCCCGGTCCCGGGCCTGATCTTCCTGGCTGTGGCAGCGGTCGCGGGTGTCGTTCTGACCCGCTTCCGCTTCGGCCGCGAGGTCTACGCCATCGGCGGCAACGAACAGGCGGCGCGGCTGGCTGGCTTGGCGGTCGGGCAGACCAAGATCCTGGTCTACGCCTTGTCCGGGATGTTGGCCTCGCTGGCGGGGGTGCTCTACACGGCCCAATACCGGCAGGGGAAGCCGGACGCGGGGGTGGGCCTGGAGCTCGACGCCATCGCCGCGGTGGTGATCGGCGGCGCCAGCCTGGCGGGCGGCAAAGGCAGCATCCCCGGCGCTCTGGCCGGGGTGCTGATCTTCGGAATCCTCACCAACATCTTCCAGCTCTGCAACATCGACAGCAATGCGCAGCTGGTCCTGAAGGGCTTGATCATCGTCGCGGCGGTGGCGCTCCAGCAGGGCCGTGTTCCCCGACTGCGCCGCGCGGGAGGCTCCACATGATCGACAGACGCACCTTTGGCCTGGCCCTGGGCAGCGGCGTCGCAGGCCTGGCCCTGGCCGGGTGCTCGCGGCCCGCGGGCGGCGCGGCGCGCTGGCGTCTGGGCTTCAGTCAGGTGACGACGACCGAGCCGTGGCGCGTGCTGTTCAGCCGCGAGATGCGCGAGACCGCCGCCGCGCATCCAGACCTGCAACTGACCATCGCCGACGGCCAGGACCGCACCGAGAAACAGGTCGCCGACGTTGAAGCCTTCGTACGCCAGCGGGTCGACTTGATCCTGGTCTCGCCCAAGGAGAGCGCTGGCCTGACCGGCGCGGTGGAAGCGGCCACCGCCGCAGGTATCCCCGTCATCGTCCTGGATCGCGGGGTCGACACCGAGGCCTACCGTCAGTTCATCGGCTCGGACAATCTGAAGATCGGCCGCATGGCGGGCGACTACGCCGTCGGCCTTCTGGGCGGCAAGGGCAAGGCGCAGGGGCGGATCGTCGAGATCTGGGGCGGGATGGCGTCCACTCCGGCGCAGGAGCGGCACAAGGGCTTCGCCGCGGCCGCCGACGCCGAGCCCGGCTTGGTCCGCGTGATGGATCGCCAGGACGCCGACTGGAAGCAGGACCGCGCCTACAACATCATGGCCTCCGCGCTGAAGGCCCACCCGAAAATCGACTTGGTCTACGCGCACAACGACCCCATGGCCTATGGCGCCTACCTGGCCGCCATGGACGCTGGGCGGCAGGGCGAGATCCGCTTCATCGGCATCGACGGCATCCCGACCGAGGGGGCCAAGTGGGTCAAGGACGGCGCGCTCACCGCAACCTTCGTCTACGAGCCGCCCGGCGCAGAGGCGATCGAGCAGGCCCTCCGCATCCTGAAGGGTGAAGCGGTTCCCAAGCGCATCGAACTGGGCACCCAGGTGATCGACGCGACCACCGTCGACGCCTTCCTCGCCAAGCACGCCTAAGGCCCCGTCCGTGCCCGCCCGCCACCTCCGCCTCCACGATCTGGACAACGTGGTCACCGCCCTGTCCGCGCTCGCGCCGGGCGACGAGATCGAGGGCGTGACCGTTCGCGCGCCGATCCCGGCGGGGCACAAGCTGGCGGTTCGCGCGCTGCGGGCGGGCGAGCCGGTGGTGAAATACGCCAACACCATCGCGGTCGCGACGCAGGTGATCGCGGCCGGCGAACACGTCCATGTCCACAATGCCGCCATGCCTGACGTGCTGGGACCGCGCCATGCCGTGCGTGCAGCGCGTGACGTGATGTATCCTGTCGACCCGCGGACCTTTCTTGGGATCCAGCGCGCAGACGGGCGGGTGGCGACGCGGAACTTCGTCGGCGTGATCACCACTGTGAACTGCTCGGCGACGGTGGCGCGGGCCATCGCCGACCGATTCCGCGGCGAGGCGCTCGATCGCTGGCCGGGCGTCGACGGCGTAGTGGCGCTGACCCATGCCTACGGCTGCGCCATGGGGCGAGACAGCGAGGGCATCCGTACGCTGCGGCGAACCCTCGCCGGCTACGCCCGCCATCCCAATTTCGCCGGGGTCCTGCTGCTGGGCCTGGGCTGCGAGAGCAACGAACTCTCCGCCCTCGTGGAGGCGTGCAAGGGGGTGAGCAACCTTCGCACCATGGACATCCAGTCCATCGGCGGCACGGTGGAGACAATCGCGGCCGGCAGCCGCGCGGTGACCGAGCTGCTTGAGGGTGCGGCGGGCGTGCGGCGGACACCCCAGCCTATCGCCCATCTGTCGCTCGGCCTGCAGTGTGGCGGCTCCGACGCCTTCTCCGGCGCCACCGCCAACCCCGCTCTCGGCGCCGCCGCCGACCTGCTGGTGGCGCACGGCGCGACGGTGATCCTGAGCGAGACGCCGGAGATCTACGGCGCCGAGCATCTCCTGAAGTCTCGCGCGGCGTCGCCCGAGGCGGCGGACGCTCTGGACCGGCGCATCGCCTGGTGGACCGACCACGCCTCCACAGGCGGCGGCACCCTCAACGACAATCCCTCGGCGGGGAACATCGCCGGCGGAATCACCACCATCCTGGAAAAGTCGCTGGGCGCCGTGGCCAAGGGCGGCAGCTCGCCCCTGAACGCGGTGATTGAATACGCCGAGCCTCTGCCGTCGCGAGGTCTCGTGTTCATGGACAGCCCGGGCTACGACCCGATGTCCGCCACAGGCCAAGTGGCCTCGGGCGCGAACCTGATCGCATTCACGACCGGCCGAGGCTCGACCTTCGGCTGCAAGCCCGCCCCCAGCCTGAAGCTCTCGACCAACTCCGACCTCTACCGCCGCATGCGCGACGACATCGACGTCAACTGCGGCGACATTCTGGAGGCGGGTGTCGGCGTCGCGGAGAAGGGGTGCGAGGTGTTCGAGGCCCTGATCGCCATGGCAGGCGGACAGCCCAGCGCCAGCGAGCGTCACGGCTTCGGGGACGCTGAATTCACGCCGTGGGTCCCCGGCGTCATCACCTGATCGGAGCCCTCACGATGAAGCCCCAACTGATCGGCGGCGAGTGGGTGACTTCGCCCACCACCGCGCCGAACATCAATCCGTCGGACACCACCGACGTCATCGCCGAATTCGCCCAGGCCGACGCGAGCCAGGCGTCGGATGCGGTCGCCGCCGCATCGGACGCCTTTGCCGCCTGGTCGCGCGGTTCGATCCAGCGGCGCAGCGAGATCCTGGACGCGGTGGGTAGCGAGCTCGTTGCCCGGGCGCCGGAGCTCGGCCGCCTGCTGGCGCGGGAGGAGGGCAAGACCCTGCCCGAGGGCGTGGGCGAGGCGACCCGCGCCGGCCAAGTATTCAAGTTCTTCGCCGGTGAGGCGCTACGGATCTCGGGGGAGTCCCAGCGTTCCGTGCGGCCGGGCGTGGACGTGTCGGTGACACGCGAACCGCTGGGCGTCGTCGCCCTCATCACGCCCTGGAATTTCCCCCTCGCGATCCCCGCCTGGAAAGCCGCCGCGGCCCTGGCCTGCGGGAACACGGTGGTTTTGAAGCCCGCGGAGCTGACCCCGGCCTGCGCCTGGGCGCTGGCGGATATCATCCAGCGGGCGGGCGCGCCGGCTGGCGTGTTCAACCTGGTGAGCGGACCGGGCTCGGTGGTCGGCGCCGCGCTGGTCGAAGACGCGCGCGTCGGCGGGGTCAGCTTCACCGGCTCGACCACCACTGGTGCGCGGGTCGGACAGGCCTGCATGGCGCGTAACGCCCGCGTCCAGCTGGAGATGGGCGGCAAGAACCCGCTCGTGGTGCTGGACGACGCCGACCTCGACCTGGCCGTCGAGTGCGCGGTGAACGGCGCGTTCTATTCCACCGGCCAGCGCTGCACGGCGTCCTCCCGCCTGATCGTGACGGAGGCGATCCACGACCGTTTCGTCGCGGCTCTGGCCGAGCGGCTGCGGGCCCTGGTCGTCGGTCACGCCCTGGAGGATGGCGTCCACATCGGCCCGGTGGTGGACCAGCGGCAGCTGGACATCGACCGGGCATACATCGAGATCGGCGAACGCGAGGGCGCGCGGTTGCTGACGGGCGGCGACCTGGTGTCGCGACCCACGGCCGGCCACTTCCTGTCTCCCGCCCTGTTCGTCGACGTGGACAACAGCATGCGGATCGCCCGCGAGGAGATCTTCGGACCGGTCGCCGCCGTCATCCGGGTGCGCAATTTCGACGAGGCGCTCGCCGTCGCCAACGACACGCCCTACGGCCTGTCCGCGGGCATCTGCACCGGATCGCTCAAGCACGCCACGGCGTTCCGCCAGGAGGCGCGGGCCGGGATGGTGATGGTCAATCTGCCCACGGCCGGCGTAGATCCCCATGTGCCGTTTGGCGGGCAGAAGGCGTCGAGCTACGGGCCGCGCGAGCAGGGCCGCTACGCCGCCGAGTTCTACACGACGGTGAAGACCGCCTACGCTTTCGCGGGCTGAGGCGCGGCGTCGGCCAGTCCGCCCTCGCACTCAAGCGCCGTCCAGAGATCGGCGGGCAGGAGCGCTTGGAAGCCCGCGGCATTCCGCTGAACCTCCGCCGCGGTCTGGCCGCCCGGGATGACGCTGACGACGGCGGGATGGCGGAGCGGAAACTGCAGCGCCGCATCGGCCAGGCGCACGTCGTGCCGGGCGCAGATCGCCTCCAGCGTCCGCACCTTCGCCAGCACGGTCTCGGACGCCGGCGCGTAGTCGTAGCGCGCGCCGGGAACAGCGCCCGTGGCTAGCACGCCGCTGTTGTAGGGGCCGCCGATCACCACGCTCACGCCCCGCGCCTCGCAGGCGGGTAGCAAGCGCGCGGCGGCGCTGCGGTCCAGGAGCGTGAAGCGCCCGGCCAGCAGGAAAATGTCGGGGTCCGCCAGCGCCAGCAGCCGCTCGCAGGGCCGGCAGGCGTTCACGCCCGCGCCGATCGCGCAGACGTCGCCGGCGCTCCGCAGTTCGTCCAGCGCCCGCCATCCGCCCAGGTCCATCAACTCGTGGATCCGGACCTCGGCCGCGGCGTCGGACCTGTGGGTGTGAGCGTCGATGTCGTGGACGTAGAGGATGTCGATCCGGTCCATCCCCAACCGCGCCAGGCTGTCTTCGAAGGATCGCATGACGCCGTCGTAGGAGTAGTCGAAGCGCGCCTTCACCGCCGGCACGTCCACATAGATCCCGGCATCCTGGTCGCCCGGCGTGCAAGGGTCAAGCAGGCGGCCGACCTTGCTGGATAGCATGAAGGCGTTGCGCGGACGGCGGCGCAGCGCCGCGCCGACCCGGCGCTCGGACAGGCCATGGCCGTAGAGCGGGGCAGTGTCGAAGTAGCGGACGCCCGCCGACCAGGCAGCCTGGACCGTGGCGTCGGTCTCCGCGTCGGTCAGCGCGCGCAGCATGTTGCCGATGGGCGCGGCCCCGAAGCCCAGGGCGCCGAGGCCCAGGGCGCCGCCCTCTCGCCGGGTCACCGGATCGACTCGGCCGGTGCGCTGCGAAGCTGCTCCTCGACGGTGTCGCTGACGGTGTTCAGGTGCGCGCGCATGGCCGCGGCCGCCAGTTCCGGGTCGCCCGCGCGGATCGCCTCGACCACCCACCGGTGCTCGCGCAGCGTGGCCTGCGGTCGTTCGCCCTTCGGCAGCACAATCCGCCGCATCCGGTCGAGCGGTGCGCGCGCGGAATCCAGGAAGCGGGTCACCCGCGTATGGCCCAGCGCGCTGAAGATCAGCTCGTGCAGGCCCTCGTCCAGTTCGTAGAACCGCTGCAGGTCGTCGGCGTTCAGCGCCTCTTCCTGGGCGGCCACATTGTCCGCCAGCGCCTTGCAGAGGTCCTGGCTGCGCAGGGCCGCCGCCCGACGGCAGGCCTCGACCTCCAGGCCGGTTCGGATGAAGAGGCCCTCGCGCACATCGGCGGCGCGGATGTCTGCGACGAAGCTGCCGTGCTGCGGGAAGACGTCGACGAGCCCTTCCTCGGCCAACCGGGCGATGGCTTCGCTGACCGGAGCGCGGGAGACCCCGAACTCGGCGGCGATGTCCTCTTTCCGAAGCGGTGAGCCGGGCGGAAGTTCGAGGTCCCGGATGCGCTGGCGGAGGATGAGGTACACGCGGTCTGTCTTCATAAGGTCGCGCGACGGCGTGGAGGGCGTCATGACTGCCTTCAATGCTGGAATGTTAGCTGCGAGTCAAACTCGGTACATTCAGTGATCGCGAAGTGTCGAATGCAGCCGAAGATCAGGGCTTTGTTCGGCGCCGCTCGGCCTCGCTGAGGCGACTAGACCAAGAGCGATTTGGTCACGTGGAGATACCTGGAATGCCAGCCGCGCGTCGTGGCCCGCGCGGCTGGGGTTGATCGCCTCGCGACCGGTTGTATGGTGAGCCACTAACATGTTTGATTGGGGCTAGTGATGCCGCGTCGTGCGGGGTTGAACGATGGGCGACTCGTGGACGCCGCGACGGGCGATGGGCTCGCCGCTGGAATGTTGTCGGCCCCGCCATGCTGAAGGGCCTCGATCCCCTGCTTGGACCTGACCTGTTAGCTGCGTTGCGGGCCATGGGCCACGGCGACGAATTGGCGATCGTCGACGCGAACTTCCCGGCCACGGCGCTGGCCCGGCGGCTCTGCCGTGAGGATGGGGTGGATGCGGTGCGGATGCTGGCGGCGGTGGGTTCGGTTCTGTCGCTGGACGATTTCGGCGCGGTCGCAGCGTGGCGGATGGGCGCCGTCGATCCCGCGGAAGAGCCGCCGGCGATCGTGGGGGCCTTCGCCCAGGTCCTGAGCGCGGCGGGTTATGACGGGGCGATCGGCGTGCTGGCGCGCGAGGCCTTCTATCAACGCGCGGCCGAGGCCTTCGTCGTCGTCGCCACCGGCGAGGCGCGGCTCTACGGCAACCTAATCCTGCGCAAGGGCGTGATCCGACCGCCCCGCGGAGTGCGCGCATGAGGATTGATGCGCACCAACACTTCTGGCGTCCGGCCCGCGGCGACTACGGTTGGTTGGACCGGGCGCCGTCGGCCATCGTCCGCGACGCCATGCCCGAAGAACTGGAGCCACTCCTGACCGCCGCCGGCGTGCAGCGCACGATCCTGGTGCAGGCCGCGCCTAGCGAGGCCGAGACGGCGTTCCTGTTGAGCCTTGCGGCCCTCACGCCTTTCGTGGCGGGGGTGGTCGGTTGGATCGACTTCGACGCCCCGGACGCCGTGCGCCGGGTGCAGGCCGCGGCGACCACGCCGTTGCTGCGAGGGCTCCGGCCCATGGTGCAGGACATCGACGACACGTCCTGGTTGGCCCGGTCGGACCTCGATCCCGTCTTCGAGGCCATGGCCGAAGCCGGCCTGCGTTTCGACGCCCTGGTGCAGCCCCGGCATCTCGCCGCCCTGCGCGAACGCCTACGCCGTCACCCGGGCCTTCGGGTCGTGATCGACCACGGCGCCAAGCCGAATATTGCGCGCGGCGATATCTCCGCCTGGCGTGACGATCTGCGTGCCATCGCGGCCGAGACGAGCGCCTGCTGCAAGCTGTCGGGCCTGGCCACCGAAGCCGCGCCGGGGTGGGCCGACGCCGATCTGGCGCCCTACGTCGATGTGCTAGCGGCGACGTTCGGCGCCCATCGGCTGATGTGGGGCAGCGACTGGCCGGTGCTCAATCTTAACGGAGACTACCTGGGCTGGTCGGAGGCGGCCGACCGCCTGCTGGCCGATCTCTCGCCAGAAGACCTGGCCTGGGTGCGCGGCGGGACAGCGGCAGAATTCTATGGAGTTGTGGCATGACCTTCGATCTCGACGACATCCTGCCCGACGACGCTGACGCCAGCGTGTTGGTGGGGCGGGCGTGGCGCGACGGCCCAAGGATCGTCGCGGTCCGTGACGGCGAACTGATCGAGCTCGGCAACCTCGCGCCGACCATGGCCGATCTCCTGGATATGCCGGACGTCGCCGAGCGGGTGCGATCCGCCGTTGGGCCAAGCCTTGGGCCTCCCACGGGATTGCTCGCCCCCTGCGACCTTCAGGCGGTGAAGGCCGCCGGCGTCACCTTCGCCGACAGCCTGCTGGAGCGGGTGATCGAGGAGCGGGCGCGCGGCGACGCCGGCCATGCCGCTCAGCTTCGGACCGAGCTCGGCGGCGCGCTGGGCGATGGATGGGACCAGGCCCGTCCCGGCTCGCCCAAGGCCGCGCGGCTGAAAGAAATCTTGGCGGCCAAAGGTCTTTGGTCGCAGTACCTGGAAGTCGGCCTTGGGCCCCACGCCGAGATCTTCACCAAGGCCCAGCCGATGGCCGCGGTCGGCTATGGCGCCGACGTGGGCGTCCGGCCGGACTCGGCCTGGAACAACCCCGAGCCGGAGGTCGTGCTGGCCTGCGATTCCACCGGAAGCGCCGTCGGCGCCGCGCTCGGCAACGACGTCAATCTCCGCGACTTCGAGGGCCGCAGCGCGTTGCTTCTGGGGAAGGCCAAGGACAACAACGCGTCCTGCGCGATAGGCCCGTTCATCCGCCTGTTCGACACGGGCTTCGGCATGGACGACGTGCGGTCTGCCGAGCTGGAACTGACTGTGACAGGCGAGGACGGCTTTCGGTTGGCTGGAACCAGCAGCATGAGCCGAATAAGCCGCGACCCCCTCGATCTGGTCGCCCAGACCTTCGGCGCGCACCACCAGTACCCTGACGGCGCCATGTTGTTCCTGGGCACCCTGTTCACGCCTACCCAGGACCGCGACGCGCCGGGCCAGGGGTTCACCCATAAGCCCGGCGACCTTGTCCGCATCCGTTCGCCGCGCCTGGGGACGCTGCTCAACCGCGTCGTCCACACCGACGCCGCCCCACCGTGGACGTTCGGGGTGAGGGCGCTCTACCGCAGCCTGGCCGCGCGGGTTGGGCCCTAACGTGGCTCTAGCAACTCCGGCAGGGCCACGCGCTCTTGCGCGTCCATCTGCGCCTTTCGGAAATTCTGCACCACGCGGTTCTCGACCCCGATGTCCAAGAGCGCATCGGTCTCTGGGGTGTAAGACGGCCAACTCGGCCCGTCCGCGCAGACGGGCGTTCCCCTCTTGGCGAAGCTCACCCAGCAACTGTGTACCAATGCTGCCTTGGCGCGATCCTCCGCTGTGATCGCCTGGGGCGGTGTCCAGGGATCAAACCAATCGAATACGAAGTCGATCTCGTCGGCGTGCCACGCGGTGGGTCGAGGCCGGAAGCGGTCGGCCACATACGAGAAGTAGTAGAGCCACGACGGCTGGCCGCCCGAGGCGCGCGCAGCGATCCAGCGGGCGGGGGCGCCCATGATCCGGTCGCTGAAGTTCGCCCGGGCCAGCGCCGACTCTCCGGCCGCGGCCTCCACCGGATAGGCGGCGCGGATTTCGGGCGTGACGGTCGTCGCCAAGCTGGGCCGCGACGGGCTCATCAGTACGTCCTCGCCTGAGTTCCAGCCGATCATGAGCGGTACGTCCGGCAGACGCCCTGCGGCGAACGCGGCGGTCGGGGTCTCGGTGACCAGCCGTCCGTCCTGGAATGGCGCGAACTCGCAGCAAGCCTTGGCGATCAAATCGGCGGCCGCCACGTCTCGCAGTTGGGCCGCGGTCGGTGACGCAAGCCCTAGCTTCTCGGCCACCTGTACCCCCTGGGCGGTCTTTTCCGGCAAGCTCAGCGGCCGGAACCAGCCGGCGCCGGACTGGATGATCGCCTTGTGGAACAGCCCGCGTGTCGCGGGGTTGGCGAGCAGAAATTGCACGCTGACCCCGCCGGCGCTCTCGCCGAACAGGGTGACGTTGTCGGGGTCGCCGCCGAACGCAGCGATGTTCCGTTGGACCCACTTGAGGGCGGCGATCTGATCCATCAAGCCGTAGTTGCCGATGACGTCTTTCGGCCCCATCTCGGCCACCAACGCCGGGTGGGAGAACGAGCCTAGCGGACCCAACCGGTAGTTCACGCCAACTAGGATCACGCCATCCCGGGCGAAGGACGCGCCGTTCGTTACCCAGCCGGCCCCGGTCCGATGCGAACCGCCGTGGATCCACACCATCACCGGCGCCTTGCGAGCGCGTAGCGGCGCGAAGACGCTGAGCTGCAGGCAGTCCTCGTCGGCCCCTCCGGTAATCCCGCCCAGGTTGGGCCGCCCATTGCCCGGAACTTGTTGCGGGCAGGCCGGGCCGGGCCGGGCCGCGTCGCGGATTCCCGTCCAGGGGATAGCAGGTGCGGGCGGTCGCCACCGACGCTGGCCCGTCGGTGGGGCGGCGTAGGGGATATTGTAGAACGTCGCCGTCCCGTTCTCGACAAGGCCGGCGAGGCGACCCGCCTCAGTCTTCGCAACGTTACCGGCGGCTACCGCTCTCGCCGGTCCGAACGCCAGACAGATGGCCATCACGCCGGCGGCGAGGCCGGCGTTGAAACCCGTAGTTTGTGGCATGCGCAGCCCTCAAATGACGAAAAGTCAAAAATAGAACGATTGACGATTTTGTCACTTCTCGTGAGGTGTACTGCTGTGCGCTTACCTGCCCAGTTGCGAACGTGAGGCTGGCGGGGAACGAGACGGTCGGACCCCGATACCGCCGACGTGTTTACGGAAGTGTCCCGGGGAACGGATCAGCAGTTGTGGTTCGTCGAAGCCCACCTCTCAGACGGGGCTAACTCGGTTAGCTCGGGGTGCGACACTGCTGAAGGCGTGGTTTGCAGCTACGCATGGCTGACATTCAGCCCCGTGCAGCAATCCGACGAATGGTTTCCCAGTTGGTTTCCCAGCGCCTGTCGAGCCGGGCAAAGATTCTGGAAGTTCTGGGCAGATTCAAACACCGCTTTGTCAGTGGGACTGGGAAACCGGGAAACCCTTCAGCGGGAAATCTGCCGAGTGAGACGCGTCGCCGCCAGAGACAGAAGCTAAGAGCCGTGCCACTAGGGCTGCCCTTTTATTTTGTCCCTGGCACTTAGAATTTGTCCCTGCTCACTCTTCCTTTTGGGGGTCCGGGGGGACTTTTGAGGCTCTTTGGAGGGACATCTGCGGGAGGTGGTAGGACAACCAGATGTACCTATGGCGTGCGCAAGCCACCACCCCGGGACATTCGGTTGTCCCTACGCCGTGATGCTGGGTTCATAGCCGGGGCAGTCGTTCTGGGGGTCGGCATCCCGGACGGTGCATTCACTTAAATGGGTGCTTCGGAATTCGCAGCGTCCAATGCCGCGCTCTCCACGCTGCCCGTCCTTCAGCTCGAAGTGGCTACAGCCCCCGCAGGTGCCTTCTGCGCACCTGCGATGGATCAGCTGAACGATTGGATTCTGACGCGCCTCCGTCGGAAGCTGGAGCGCTGGCTCCAACAGGAGGAACGTCGCTGTACCATAAGCGCGCGCCCAGGCGACGTCGCAGAGCATGTTCGCGAAGGAGGCGTGCGGGTCGATGCCTACCTTCACGACCTTTCGCCTGAGCTTGCGTTCGCCATCATTGACCCGCTCGGTCACTAGCGCAGTCTTCTGGAAGTGGACGAAGGCAACGTCCTTCAGGATAGCTACTTCCCGCTGGATGCCCTTCTCGCGCACGTGTTGCACGAGCGCTTGTGGGTCCGGGAAGAGGCATTGGGTGTCGACCAATCGCCTCAAAGCCACCTGCATCATCCGGTATTGGTCGACACGTACAGTGTAGCGAGTCTGCTCGTCCTCCGCTGTGCGCCGCTCGCTTGCGTTTTGTCGCGCGGCATCGCTCCATGCGATCAGTCCATCCGCCAGCTCTGTGTATGAGTTGCAGAGGAACACGCGGCCTCGGTGGCGGTTGGCGAAGCGCAGCGCGTCGTTGAAGTTGGGCAACTGCTCCACGACACAGACCTGCACGCCATAGACGTCCATCAGCTCATCGCATCGCGCGAACGGCTCTTCGCCGTAGACGAACTCGATGTGTACCACGGCCTGTTTGCCGTCGGTGAGGCGCTCCTTAATGATGACGACGTTGAAACCACCCATCTGATCAATGCCCATGAAGGTCTCCCGGGCGGACGCTTTCCAGCTGAGGCCTCGGGCCATGCCCTCAGCGGCGCAGGCGTTCAGGTGCGCAAGCGTGACCGGGACCTGGTTGGGGTCCTGGTATGGCTTGCCGAGCTTCCTATTGAAGAAGTTTTTCCTGTCGTCGCCGCTGACATAGGCCTCATACATCTCGCGGGGACTGATCGTCGGCGAGAGCATCTGATGGAAATGGATCGAGACGATCTTGCGAGCAGCTGCATCGTGATCGGACGCGATCCACACCCCCGCTTGGGGATCGTCTATCCAATGGCCGTCGCGACAGACGTAGCGGTAGTCGCCAGGCGTGCCTGTGATCCTGTCCGGAAACTCAGGGTCGAACTTGATGCAATGCGGAAAGTAGTCGTCGAGCGGCTCCTGGAGCCTGCACGTCGGGCAGGTCGTGTGGAACCGATGCTGCGACCCTCGTTGGTACCAATAGTCGATGTCGGCGTCTGGCCAATTTGCTGTCGAACCCATCAACGTCAATTTGATGCGCGAAGCGGATAGGCGCTCGCGAACCTTCTCCATGTCCGAGACCAGCATCTCCTGGACTTCGTCGAACGAGACGACGTCCATGGGATAGGACTCGGTCGTGGCCTTCCCCGAGGTCCAAAGAAAGTGAACGGTTGAGGAGCCGATGGTGCGGGTCATCACGTTGCCCTCGCTGCGATGCGCGTGCAGGGCGTCGGGGGGCGGCGCGATTAGCTTCTCGTAGGCCTCCGGAATCGTTCGCGCGATCGGGAGAAACCGGATCGAAGACTTGCCGCGAGCAAGCGCTTGGTCGGGCAGATAGAAGCCAAGCTTCAGGGGCTCGAACTTGAGGGTCAGGAAAAGTGCGTACAGCATCTCCATGACGGTGAAGCCCACCTGACTGCACTTCATCACGATCACGGTGCTGTTGCGTGCTGCATCCAGCGTGCTGGGAAGCTGCTCGTACACCCAGCGCATCGCTGGCCGGTCCTCCAGCGAGAACGGCGCTCCATCAACCCGTAGGCCTCTGATCGCCCTGCCTGTCGCCGGGTGCACACGGTCCTGCGAAATAGACGTCACCCAATCGACGAAGTTGGTCTCACGTCCAATCGCTACCGTGAGCGCATCGCCGGCCAGCCGCAGACGTGCTTCGGCCAGCGCAACACCCAGATTGGCCACCATGTCCTTACGGCGAGACATCTTCGCCCTGCGGGTCACAGCTTCCTCACAGACGTCGCGGGCATGCCGCCCATGTCGCCGATGAGGTGGTTGAGGCCCTCAAGCATCGCCGACAGCCTTGGCGGATCGTCAGCGAGCTGGGTCGTCATCAACTCAACGAGGCGCTCGGCGAACTCCCGTTCTCGGAACAATGAGGTGTAGCTAGCCGAGAGCTTGCTGATGCCCTCTACCCAGGCGCGCAGCGCCTTGTTGGCCTTCAGCAGCAGCTCGGGATTCAGGAGGATGTCTCCTCGGCCTTCGGGGTCTGGGGCAAAGGCCGCTCGGCGCACGAGCTCAATGTCGTGGGGTCCTTCGCGGAGGAGCTCAGTGAGCTCGGACCAACCGGCCAGAGCGATCCCTCCGCCCGCCATCACCTGGTCTGGTGTCAGCACGGCCGGACCCGGCGCGCGGGCACCTTTTTCCATCGCGCCGCTGTCTGGCGCCACCTCGAACTTCCGTCGGTTGCCGGTTCCGTCCTTAACCGGTCGGCCGACCTTCTTGACCAGTCGGTTGAACCGCTTGCGGCCAGTTTCGCCTGTCTCAGAACCGACCCACGGCGCGAACTCGGCGCGGTCTCGAATAAGATGGTAGTGGCGGTTTCCATAGTCGCGCCGGTGCGCCGCGATGGCGATCAAAAGGTCCCGTTCGAGTGCGACGGGAAGCGACTCGTAGCGTCGCTTCTCAGAGTGCGCGTGCTGATCTTGCGTCGTCATAGGCTTGGTTCCGACGGAGACATCCGACACGAGCCCGCCGCGTTGAGGCTTTCGGGCTCGAGAATCCTGCCGTCACCACCTACGAAAAGCAGGAAGCGACTCGGGCTGGATGGCCGCGGCGAAACGCCAACGGCTCGATCAGCGTGCGGTCACGACTTCGCAAAGAGCGAATTTTCTCGGGCTAAGTTGACAGGCGACGCGGTCGTGATGGCTCCGGAGTCGCTTTGTTCGCGAGGCCCAGCCAGCTCCAACAGCGCATCTTCCGAGGTTCAGGGAAGACTGGGTGCTTTGGCCCTAGCCAATGGAGTTAAGGACCATCGATGTGTGTTCGGCATCCTCACGGGAGAGGCCTCGCTGCGGCGCCATCGCGCAGGCATGCCCCAGGAGCAGGCCCCGGCTTGCGTAGAGATCGAGGTAGACTTGCGAGGCGACGTTGCGGCCGCCCTGCACGAGGTCTCCCCGAAACCGGCCGCACCTCCCTGGTAGATACGATAAGCGTCAAAATACTTCAGGTTCGCGCCGAAGCGAGCGGCGCATCAGCCCATTTATAGTCTGTGGCCGAAGTGTCTGATGGGCCGGTTTGTCGCCACACGGCCCCTGAGGCGCTATTTCCTGGTCCGGACAGGTTGGGGAAGCCGCGGTCGGGGCGTCTGAGGCGACCCACGTGACAATCGCGTCGGGCAGGGCGGGGCGTGATGACGCCGAGGCACGACGCGGAAGTGGGAATTTCGCTGGCCAGGTATTCCTCGAACCTCTCGCGTTCTTTCGATCGTTTGGACGCATTCCGTGGCTTGACAGCGGTCTGTCGTGATCGGGCTCAGCACTCAAACGTCTCGATGCGACGAGTGGAGCGGAGCTTGAGTGACTCCCAGCAGGACCCGCCGTGCAGGTGGAGCGGCAGGCGCCCGAGACCTGCCTGAGTATCATCGACTCGAGTCTTGCCGTGTTTCAGGAGGCAGTTTTCCGATGGCAATTCGAGTCCGGCCAGCTCCACCAAGAAGGTGGGAGCCGCTGATAGCTGGTCAGCTGGTCAAAGGTTAGGTGGCAGTCCATCGCCAGGGTCTGCTGCGTGGCGTGCACCGGTCCCGTACCCAAGCGTCGTGGCCGGCAAGCTGCGTCGACCACTTGGCCTGCAGGCCGTTCACGCATTGGGCCAACCACCCGGTCGATGTAGTTGCCAGCGCTGACCCAGGGGTCATGCCATTTCCCAGGGACCAAGCTGCACTTAGGCTTGTGCTCACACATGCCTGCGCGACCGCCCCATGCAGGTCCCGAATGAAGCCGAGCTGAAGCCCGACATCAACGCGGTAGGCGGTCTGCGATCTTGGCGACGCCGGCGCGGGCGCAGACCTCGTCCTTGTCGCCTCCTGGGGCGCCGCCGACGCCCAGGGCCGCCACGATGGCGTTTCCCGCGCGAATGGACACCGCGCCCGGAAGCGCCATGACATGGGTCACCTGCGCCAGGCGCGGGGCATAGGGGTTGGTCTTGACGAGTTCGAAGAGCGCGCCCGAGGTGTCGAAGTTGAACTCCGGCCCCAGCGTGACGACGGTGAACGCCTTCTCGTAACTGGACTGGCCCGTGTGGACGGTCGCGCCATCCCCACGCAACACCACCTGCGAAATTCCGTCCATATTCACGACGGTCGCCGTGACGCGGTATCCGTTTAGGCCGCAGACCCGCACCGCCTCCGTCGCGGCCTCCAGAGCCAGGTCCAGGGGCAGGGCATAGCGGTAGGCATTGGTCGGCGGCGGCCCGGCTTGGGCGCCGGCGCCAAACGCCAGCACACCACAGAAGATGCCGATGGAAAGCTTCGTTCTCATGCTGGCTCCTGGGCTTGAAGTGGGTTTGTGATCGGCGTCGTTCGCAGAGAGCGAACCTAGCGGGCCGGAAGGGTGCCCAGGTGGAAGCCAAGTCGGTCCTCCACGTCGCCCGGCGCCTGGAAACCTTTGTCCGTCAGGTCCTGGATGCCCGCCTGCGCCGCCGGCCGGCCCAGCGAGGCAATGCAGGCCTCCCAGCCAGCGCCCAGCTCGACGTCGGGCGACAGGCTGGTGTTCACGAGGCGCTTGGTCTGAGCGATCGCCCATTTGTCGAACCTGGCGATCCGGTTGGCGATGGCGTCCACGTGAGCGTCGAGTTCGGCATCTGGCAGGGCACGGTTGATGTAGCCCCACGCCTGCGCCTGCTCGGCCCGGATGTCGTCCGAGGCGAGCAGGACCTCCATCGCGCGGTTGCGGCCGATGAGGTGGGGCAGCCTGGCCATCGGCCCGCCGCCGGCGACCATGCCGACGCCGACTTCCCATTGGGAGATGACAGTCTTCTCCGCGCTGGCGAAGGCCATGTCGCAGGACAGGGTGATCTCGCTGCCGTTGCCGGTGGCGCGGCCGCGGATCAGCGCGATCGAGACCACCGACGCGCGGGTCAGGCGCGCGAGGAAATCCGGCCACGGCGGCAGGCCTGTGGGACCGGGCGGCAAGGACAGCATGTCCTCCATCCGGGCCTTGAAGTCCGAGTGGTTGAGGAAGAATCCGTCGACGGCGCTGTCGAAGACCACGACCCGGAGATCCGGGTCGGCCTCGATGGCGTCGATCAGTGCGGTGAACTCCCGCACCATCGGCGGGCCCATCACGTTGAGAGGCGGGTTGTCGAAGGTGACGCGCCAATAGGCCGGGGAGCGGCGCGTCGTCCGGATCTGCGGCGCGGGATCGCGGGTGTTCATTCAAGGCCTCCCTCGCGCGGTGTCGCGGGATGCCTGTCAGATATCGCTCAGCCCCCGGGTGGGCGATTGGACGAAGGTGTCGCCGACACCAAGGTCTCGGTTGGCTCAGGTGCCTGCACTCAGGCGACCGCCCACACCTTGTAGACGGGTCCGGAGGGTGGGCGATGCCCAGCTCCGACGGCGATGATCCGGTTGAGCCAGTCATAGCGCGGGTCCGCCGTCTCGAAGGTCGGTGTGATCCTGAAGTAGTAGTCCTGCGGTTCAACGGCCTCGCCGTCGGCCAGCCGACGCAGCACATCGCCGGGGCCGTGACGAAGGCCCGTGTAGCGCATGCCGATCATCGCCCCGTCGTCGGTCTGCAACACCAGGCGGCAATCGATGGTCCAGGCGCCATCGCTGCGGAGCAACTGCCAATCGGAGCCGCCTTCGAGAACGCGGCCCGCGAGACGCTTTCCCGAAAAGCGGCCGCCCGTGACGACCCCAACCCGGCGATCTCCACCCGGCCCGATCCCGACGAGGGTCGGGACGGCGACGGTGAGCGTCATCGCCATCAAGGGCTCGACGCGCAGATCGTCGAGTCCGGCGGGAAGCTCGATCGGTGACATCTGATGGGCTTCCAGAGGCTGAGCCGTGCCGTTCTGCGCCGGGTCCTCTAACGCTTCAGCGCCGGGTAGCCCTGGACGTAGATCCAATCCGTCTTCTGCGCGGGCACGTGACAGCCCTTGCAGTCCGCTTCGTAGTCGGTGGAGGTGGTCTTCATCGGATTGGCGGCGTCGAACCACGACCAGCCCCAGCCGTCGCCCCACAGCTTATTTCCGGGATGGGTGTTGCCGCGGTCGCGGACCATCACGAACCAGCCCTTGAGTGTCTCCTCATGACTGACGATCGGGGCGGTGGTCTGCGGTCCGGTGGCGGTCTCGAAGACCTCCTTCACCAGCACCGCGCCGTCGGGAAACTGGCCCGTCCGCCTGTAGGCCGCGGCCGTGCCGGGCGAGGCCCAGACGTCGTGCATCTCCTTGGCGCCCTGGGCGGGCGCATCTGCGCCGATGGACCAGGTTCCCAGGTGCTCGTAGGTCGCCCGATAGTCGCGCGGGACCCGCAGAGCGCCCGTCGCGTCGACCGCATCCGCGCTGTGCGAGGCGAACGAGGCCGGCGCAGCTGCGACCTCGGCGGTGTCGCCGGGCCGGGAAGAAGAGGCGTTCCCGCAGCCTGCGAGGCCGATTGCGGTGATGCCCAGAATGACTGTGACGAGGCGCATCCAACTCTCCCAGACCCGGTGATGATGATGTCATGCCCGCTGCGGCGACGGCGCTCTATTGGACCAAGGTGTCGGCGATACCTTCGTCCAATGGGGTCGGGTGGCCCGCCGGTCCTAGGTCTTGCGCGCCGCATTCGCGATCGTCGCCGCGGCCCTGCAACCCACGACCAACCGGGAGTCGCCATGAGCCACGTCGAACCTGAATCCCAACCCGCCGGTCAGCCGATCGCAATGAGCCTGGAGTTGATCCTGATCCCGGTCACGGACGTCGAGCGCGCCAAGCGCTTCTATGGCAGCCTCGGCTGGCGGCTCGACATCGACTTCGCCAAGGACGCGGGCTACCGCCTGATTCAGTTCACGCCGCCAGGCTCCGCCGGCTCGATCATGTTCGGCGACGGCCTGACGACAGCGGAGCCGGGCTCCCTGCAGGGGCTGCATCTGATCGTGTCCGACCTCGAACTCGCCCGCGCCGACCTCCTGCGCCGCGGCGTCAAGGTCGGCCAGCCGTTTCATGACCTGGGCGGCGTGTTCCACCACGCCGACGAGGCTCTCCTGAAGGACGGGCCCAACCCGGAGCGCAAGAGCTACGCCTCTTACGCGGCTTTCAAGGATCCCGACGGCAACAGCTGGGTGATGCAGGAGGTGACCGCCCGGCTGACCGGGCCCCCGGCGCCGGGCGACACCCGCTTCACCCCGGAGCTTACCGCCGCGGCCCGAGGCGCCTGAGGCCGGGCGGGCGGCGAGGTCTTGGCCGCGCCCGCCGCCGGCGGTCGCATCCGCATTACCCCATCCGTGGCAGGCTGGGCGGGGGGAGGCGGGTCTGGAATTTGAGCTCGGCCGGGAGTGGGGGATCGCTGCCCGACTAGGGCAGGAGCAGGGCGGTGGCCTTCAGGCCGAGGACCGCGGCGGTCTTTCCGGGTGCGCCGCCCGGATTGCCGATCACCTGGAGGCTCGGCTGCAGGACGACGGCGCGATTGACCTGGACGGCGTAGAAGAGCTCGCCCACATATTCCGTGTTCGTCCGCACCGGCGTGAGCACTCGCAACCTTGGATTCCGCCGCGTGGCCCCCAGCGCGAAGCCGAGTTCGTCCCGGGGGCGATGCGCTAGCGGCCCGCGCCAGAACGCGCCGCCATAGATCTGCCGGTCGATCCGTGATGTGCGTCGGTCGGCCTGGGCCGCATTCAGGAACAACGTCACGCCCGAGATGGTGTCCGCGCCGCGCGCTGCGCCCGTCACCTGCTGCTCAGCCATGAAGTAGGCGCCGCCACGACCGTCCACATCCCGCGGGGTCGCGCCCGTGACAGCCCGCAACTGCCCCTTGTCGTCGAGCATGAGGTCGGCGGCGCGGGATGTGTCGTACCAGGCGCCGAGCCGGTAGCGCCCCGGGCGGCCGTCGACTTGAGGTGTCCAGCCGGCTTCGATGGGGATCATGACTCCCGTCGCGCCGTGTAAGCGCCCAAGCGTGACGTGCTTCTCGAGGTTGCGCGGGTTCACTTCGTAGATCCCGAGCTGCAGGTAGCCTCCGCGGCGCTTGTAGCGACCGCGGGCCGCCCACTGGCTGACAGGCCAGTTGTACCAGTAGTCGCTCACCATGTTGCCGGGTTGCGAGCCGCAGAAGGTCAGGTTCTGAAAGGCGCATCGGAAGCTGGCGAAGTCCTCGCCCACCGTCATGCGTCCGAGCTTTATGTCCGCGCCACTGGCTCCGATGACCTGCTGGTACCAGAGCTGCGTCAGCCGCCAGGTCTGTCCGCGGCCGTAGACCTCCTGGACCAATTGCAGCGGCCGCACCTCGGTGACTGCGCCCAGGTCCTCCCCCCAGCGGTAGCTGACAGAAGCCTGCAGGGTCCCGCCCGTAACACCCAGCACCTGAGCCGTGTCCGCCGTGGCCCCGAGGGTGAACTGGCCGGCTTCCTTGGCGGCGCCGTCCCCAAGGCCGCTCACGTTCCACGCGGTCTCGGAGACCAGTCCACTGGTGAGGGACACGCCGTCCGGCAAGTGGGGAGGTTGGGCCCCAGCTGTTGTCGCCGCGGCCGTCGCCGCCAAAATCGTCAGGGCGATCGGCCGCAGGGTCATAGAGCTGCTCTGCCGCCCGGGCTAGATGGACGTGCGCGCCGCGCGGCCCGTGAGGATCGCCCAGTCGGCGAAGCCGTGGATCACCCTCTCGAGAAAGGCCCGGCCATTCGCCGACGTCTCGCCGCTCTCATCGAACATGGCTGCAGCTTCGCCGATATAGGCCTCCGGTTGCTGCATCACCGGCATGTTCAGGAAGACCAGGCTCTGGCGGATGTGGTGGTTGGCGCCGAAGCCGCCCAGCTTGTAAGGCGAGACGCTCACCACGGCCGTGGGCAAGCCGTCCCAGGGGCTCGGGTAGTCCGGGCGCGATCCGACGTCGATGGCGTTCTTGAGCCCGCCGGGGACGGAGCGGTTGTACTCCGGCGTGGTGATCAGCACCGCGTCCGCCGCACGGATCTCCT
This sequence comes from Alphaproteobacteria bacterium, assembly GCA_018821435.1. Taxonomy (GTDB): domain Bacteria; phylum Pseudomonadota; class Alphaproteobacteria; order Caulobacterales; family Caulobacteraceae; genus Phenylobacterium. The sequence goes on along the minus strand of JAHJME010000025.1, from coordinate 39,515 downwards.
CGCGGAAGCGCGTCCAGGCCGCGGGCGGCGTGGCGTCCATGTCCTCGGAGTAGAGCGGCAGGTCGCCGATCTCGACGATGCGACAGGCCAGCGTAGGCGGGGCTAGCGCGATCAACGCGTGCGCGATCCGCCGGGTGAAAGAGGCTTTGCGCAGGCTTCCGACGAGCACGACGACGTTCAGGGGCTTGGGCATGGCAAGGTCCTTTGTGGTTATGGCGGCTTGAGATTGGGGGACGTTGTCGGCGGGCGTGACGACGGGGCGTCAGTCGATCCGCAGGCTCTGCTCCATGGCGAAGCATTGGTCCCAGATGTAGACGTCGAACCCCGAGAGCCGGTCCTGCCACTTGGGCGTCACCGTGTTCATGCACTTCACCACGACGCGATCGATGTAGTTGTCGAACACCGCCCAGGGGTTGGCCTTGTCCTCCGCCGCGAGCTCCTCGCCGGGCGTGGTGGTCTGGAGCGCCTGGGTAGCCGCCGCCTTCAGGTCGTTCATGAACTCGAGCTGGGTGCGCACGTCCGCATGGGTGCCGGTCCGGGTCACGTGACCGCCGACGAGGGTCTCGAAGGGCAGCTTGTCGATGAGGGCGACCTGCTCGAAGACGCCTTGGACGTCATGGGCGACCGCGAACCGGCGCCAGGGCATCCAGCCGGGGAAGATCACGTCCACGACCATCAGGGTCTTCTGGCGCGGCGCGTAGATGAAGATGTTCCCAGGCTCGTGACCTTCGCCCGGGTAGCTGAGCTCCAGCACCTGGCTGCCGACCTTCAGGGTGTAGCGATCCTTGAAGGTGACGGTCGGCGGCGGGCGCTTGGGATCGGCGTCGCGGACGAGAAGCCGCTTGGTCTCCGCCTGGGCGATGACCACCGGAACGCGGCCCAGGTCGTTGACGCCGCCGATATGGTCGGTGTGGGAGTGGCTGTAGATCAGGTGGGTGATCGGCTTGTCCGTCACCTCGGCGATGGCCTGTTTGATATGTGCGGAGTAGCTGGGCGGCGCATCGACCACCACGACGCCGGTCTCGTAGACCAGGAACATCGACTGGTAGGCGTTCTCGGTGACCATGTAGAGGCCATCCCCCAGCACCTGGGTACGATAGCCCTTGGCCGGGTCGATGGACGGCGGGATGTTCTCGGGCGCGACGGGCAGGTAGCGGTCGGGTCGAACGCCGATGGGCGCCAGCGCCGGCATGTTCGCATAGGGGACGCCGGGCTGGCCGGGCGCGGCTTGCGCCTGCGCGGTCACGGGGGTGGTCAGGCTGGCGAGCACGATCACGGCGACGGCCGCTGTCTGGACGCGCAGGCTGCGTCGGGTCGAGGGTTGGGTCGGCATGATGTGTCTCCTGGCCCGGCAAGGCGCCGTTTGGCCTGGAGATGAGGATCGGGCGCGGACCCCTGCGCTGGAATTGGACTTAGGTGTCGCCGACACCAAAGTCTCAGCCCGTTCGCTGCGTCGGCGAACGCTGTCGAAGTGCGACGCCACCGGCGAGATCGATGAGCAGCGCCAGGACCAGCGCGCCGGCGCCCGTCGCAAACAGGACGGGGTAGTCTCCGTTGGTGCGGTCGAGGAGGTAGGCCAGGCCGTAGGCGGCAAGGGCTTGGGACCCGGCAAAGGCCGTGGTCGCCATGCGCCACGCCGCCTTCTGAGCGGCGAGGCCAGGCCCAGCCAGTTCATGCACCCGGCCCAGCACGAGCGGAACGATCCCGGGCGTGGCGGCCCCCATGAAGAGGCTGGAGGCGATCAGGGCGGCGGGCGCGTGGGTCGTCGCCGGCGCAAGGGTGGCCAGCGCCTCCAGGAGCAGAACGAGGCGCAGCGCCGCGCGATAGCCGGCGCGATCGGCGAGGTGGCCACTGAGCAAGGGGCCGACCACGGCGCCCAGGCCGAACACGACCCAGTAGAAGGCGCCGGCGTCGATCCCCTGGCCGAGGCCGTGCGCCACGAAGACCGACAGAAAGACCATGTGCGGCACCAGGCCGACGGCGTTCAGGCCGTAGCCGGCGTGGAGCAGCCAGAGCCGCGGGTTGGGGCGAGCCCGCCGGCGCAGCGTTGGCGCGAGGCGCCCGGCCGGCGCGCTCGGCCAGCCCGTCCAGGCCACCAGCGTCAGGATCGCGCTGGCGATCCCAAGGCCGATCCACGCGGTCGGCAGGCTGTCGCGCAACAGGAGCGGGACCAGCGTGCCGGAGGCCGCCACCCCGAGGCCCACGCCCATGAAGATGAAGCCGCTCGCCAGGCCGCGGCGCGACGGCGCCAGGTGAACCAGGATGGTCGGCGCCGCCAGGATCATGATCACCCCGCCGCTCACGCCCGAGACGAGCCGCCAGGTGAAGAACCAAGCGAAGCTCACGGGGACGGCGCAGGCGAAGAGCGAAAGCGCACTGGCCGCCATCATGATCCGCAGGGCCGAGGTGGGCGACAGCCGCGCGGTCACGGGGCCCGCGACCAGGACGCCCAACAGGTAGCCGCCGAGGTTCGCGGCCGCCAGATAGGTCGCGGCGTCAGCGTCGAACCATCCCGCGGTGACCACCGCTGGGAGCAGGGGCGTATAGGCGAAACGGGCGAGGCCGATGCCGATCAGGCACGCGCAGGCGCCGGACAGGATCATGCGCCAAGCCGGCGGTGGAAGCGGTTGAGGCCGGGCGCCGTCATGCGAGGCGGGGGTGGTCATCGCGGCGATCCAATCCTCAGAGTGTCGTGGCCCCCGCGCGCGCTTGGTCGCCGCGCAACGGACGTTGGCCCTGTCCAGCGGTCCGGCAGGTCAGCGGGGCAGGCGGTCAAGGAAGTGGAGAACGAGGCCGGCAGCCTCGTCGAGGCCCTCGTCCAGCGCGAAGTGCCCCGCCTCCAGCAGGTGGAGTTCCGCCTCCGGCAGGTCGCGCCGATAGGCCTCCGCGCCCGGGACGATGAAGGAGGGGTCGTAGCGGCCCCAGAGGATCAGGGCCGGCGGGCGATGGGTCCGCATCCAGGCCTGCCAGGTCGGGTAGGCGGCCACATTGGTCTGATAGTCATACAGCAGGGCGCCCTGGATCTCCCGGGCGCCCGGCCGGCTCAGCATGGCGAACTCATCGATCCAGGCGTCGGGGCTGTAGCGTTGTGGATTGGGGCTGCCCGCGATGTGCCGCTGGCGCGCGCCGTCCAGGGAGATGAAGGCGTCGAGCTGGGCCTGATGGCTCGCCGGGTCGCGCCAGAACTGAGCGATGCCAGCCCATTTCGCGCCGAGGCCCTCATCGTAGGCATTGGCGTTCTGGACGATCAGGCCCCGCACCCGCGCGGGACGCGCAGCCATCACGCGGAACCCCACCGGCCCGCCATAGTCCTGCAGATAGAAGACGCAGTGCTCGACATCGAGCTGGTCGAGGAGGCCTGCGATCGTCTGAGCCAGATGGTCGAACGTATAGGCATACTGCGACGGTGTCGGCGCATCGCTCTGCCCGAAGCCAGGGTAGTCCGGCGCGATGACATGATAGCGGACCGCAAGCAGCGGGATCAGGCCCTCGAACATCCGCGAGGACGATGGATAGCCGTGCAGCAGCACGAGGGTCGGCGCATCCTTCGGCCCGGCCTCGCGGTAGAAAACCCCGACGCCATCGACCATCTCCCGATAATAGGTGGTCGTCGCCGAGGTGGACGGCAGAGGCGCCGGGGCGCCCGCCGCCAGCGCGGCGGCCATGGCGATCACTGGAAGGCTGGCCATGTGAGCTCCTAGGGTTCGCGATAGTCGGCGGTCCGCTGATTGAGATGGTCCTCCAGGTCGCCCGCCTGCTGGAGACCGCGCGTCACCAGGGCGCGGACCCGCGCCTGCGCGGCGGGCCGCTGGACCGAGGTGATGAACGCGTCCCAACCCAGCCGTATTTCCTCGTCCGGCGGCAGGCTGGCCACATCGACGAGATGCTTGGTGTCGATGATCGCCTGGTGATCGAAACCGGCGATGCGCGTCGCCAGGCGGTCGACGAACCCGTCGAGTTCGGCGTCGGGCAGGGCGCGGTTCACGTAGCCGTAGCGTTCAGCGAGGTCACCGTTGAGCGCCTCGGCGCCGATGAGGATCTCGATTGCGCGGCCGCGACCGACGAGGCGCGGCAAGCGCGCCATCGGCCCGCCGCCCGGCGCGAAGCCCGCGCCGACCTCGAACTGAGAGAGCAGCGCCTTCTCGCGGCTGGCGAAGCGCATGTCGGTGGCCAGGACGATCTCGCTGCCGATCCCGCTGGTGCGGCCCCGGATCGACGAGATGGTCACCGCCTTCAGACGCGCGACCCGCACCATGAAGTCGGGCACCGGGTGCATGCCGGTCGGTCCGGGCGCCATTCCGGTGGAGTCGCCGAGCGGCTTCAGGAGGTCATAGTGCGCCATGAAGTAGCCGGGGACCGCGCTGTCGAAGACCACCACCTTGACCCGGGGGTCCGCCTCGATCCGGTCAAGGATCTCATCGAGGCGCCGCATCTCCGCTGGTCCCACGATGTTCAGCGGGGGGTTGGCGAAGGTGATCCGCCAGTAGGCCGGGGACTTGCGGGTCAGCCGAATGCTCTCGTTCTCCGGCCGAGGGGCGGCGGTTGTTCGCGGGTTGATCTTGTCGGCGGCCGGCGACACGGAGGGGGCGCCTAGGAGCGTTGCGGCGACGGCTCCCGCAATCAGGACGGCGGGGGATGAAGGGCGCATCGCGTTGCTCGGCCGTCTGCGTGTCGATCTTGACGCGATCATCAGAGCCGAGGCCCTCACCCGCGCCCATTGGACCTAGGTATCGACGAGACCAAGGTATCGCCTGGAGATCGGCGGAAAGTGCCGCGCCCGGCCGTCTGCCGCACGGCATGAAATGCCGGGCCCGAGGCTAGGCCACCGAGAACTGCAAAGCGTTTCAAAAGCTTGACCTTGGCCCCGTCGTTGCACGTCTCGGGACGCGCGGGAGCGCGTTGGTATGAGTGCAGGGAGTACGCCTATGGGGAGCCTCGTCTACAGCGCGGCCGGGACAGCCAACGCCATGGGCGCGGCCTTCCGAAAGCTCGATGTCACGACGCTTGACCCAGGCCTGTTGATGCGGTCGAGCGAACCCACCCCATCCTCCTCGCAAGCGCGGGCCGAGGCCGCTCTCCCGCTGGCGCAACAGCTCCGCGGCGACCTGCTACAGACGATGGGGCTTACCGAGAGCGAGCTGGCCAAGATGCGCCCCGAAACCCGCGCCGACCTGGAAACGCAGATCGCCCGGCATGTACATGGCCAGGTGTTGGCTCAGCCCGCAGTCCGGTCAGGCGCGTACGTGGACCTGAAGGCCTGATTCAGGATTTCCGCGACCGGACCCTTTCGATGCAGAACCAGCCATTGGACGAAGGTATCGCTGCGCGCTGGGCCAATGCTGCCGCGCATGGGGCAGGGCGCGCGGCACGAAATGCCGCGATCGGGACGACACGGCGGAGATCGGCCAAGCATTTCAGAAGCTTGGCCTTGGCCCGGCGATTGCATCTTTCGGTGCGCGCGATCGCGCGGCATCGGAGTCCAGGAGTAAGCGTATGAGTAGTTCGATCAGTGGCGTCGGCGGCGCGGCCGACCTCTTCGGCGCGGCATTCCGGAAGCCTGACGTCACGAACGCTGGCCCCAACCGATCGACGGACGAGGGGCCGCCCAAGCCCATCGTCGCGCAGGTTCCGATCAACGGGCGACTGACCCTTGCCCAGCAGGTTCGCGCGGGCCTGCTCCAGTCCGTGCAACTGAGCGAAAGCCAGATCGCCGAGATGCAGCCCGACGCCCGCGTCGACTTCGAAGCCGAGATGGCCCGGCAGGTGCAGGCGCGCCTTCTGGCGGACCCGAAGGTCGATCCCGGCGCCCTGTTCGATGTGAAGGCCTAGTCCCGGGCGAGTTGGCGCCGGATTCCGAAGCGCCCCGCGGGTCAGGCGTTCGCGAGCCTGGCCAGGGTGAACTGGAAGACGGCGCCGTTCGGGCTGTTCGGGGAGGCCCAGATCCGCCCGCCATGCGCCTCGACGATCGACCGGCAGATCGACAGGCCCATGCCCATGCCGGTAGCCTTCGTCGTGAAGAGCGGGTTGAAGAGCTGGGCGAGGTGCTCGGCGCTGACCCCCGCGCCGTTGTCGCAAACCGAGACGCAGATCTCGTTGCCTTCCCCGTTCTCCGACGTGATGGTCAGCAACCTCGGCGCTGGCGAGCCCGCCGTGGCTTCGGCCGCATTCGAGATCAGGTTCAGGAGCACCTGCTGGATTTGGGTCCGGTCTCCCGCGACGTCCGCGGGACGTGCGTTGAGCGCCATCTGAACCCGAACCTGCTGCTTCCGCAGATCCCGGCGGACGAGCGCCACCGTCTCGGACGCGACCTGGTTCAGGTCCATGGAGGCCCGCGTGCGAATATCGCGCCGGAAGTTTGCGCGGATGCTGTCGAGGATCGCGCCGGCGCGGTGACCATCGGCGGTTATCTTTCCGAGGTCCGCGATCGCCTTCTCGACATCCGGCGCCGGGCGATCGAGCCGGCGGACACTGGTGGCCGCCCGCATGACGATGGCCAGCAGGGGTTGCCGCAGTTCATGAGCGATCATCGCCGCCAAAGCGTCCCCCGTGGCCAACCGGGCTTCGCGCTCATGCTGTTGGGCCCGGACCGCCTCCAGGAGGCGGCGGTAGAGGTTCGAAACCTCGACGAGGAGGACCGCCAGCACCAGGCTGTTGGCGACGAGGTTTATGATGACGACCGTATACCAGCTGACGCTGAAGCGGCTTGGCGACCCGAAGAATGAAATCGGGACCGCGGCGAGGTGGACGGATGCGACCACCAGAAGCCACAGGCCGAGCACGGTGTTGCGAAGTGGCCAGAGCAGGATGACCGCCAGTCCATAAAGCGAGGCCATCGGCGCGCCCGCGTAGATGAGCCATCCGGTGCTGAAGCGACGGCCATCCGACGCGACGACCGGCAGATGTCCGTCCGCCGCGATACAGACCGTTGCGATCACCATCACCAGGGCGCACGTGGCCACGACGCTCAGGACGAGGGGCACATCGCCTTTGACCTGCTGAGGCCGGCGCCATTCCCCGCGGCTGATGAGCGCGAACGCGACCAGCGACGCGGCGAGGCCGCAGTGCCTGAGGATGTAGAGCCACGCGGTGCTCTGCAGGCCGCCGACCAGCGTGCCCCCCGTCACGAACAGGCCCGGAAACGCCAGGAGGTAAGGGATGAGGACGAGGGCGGCGTACAGATAGCCGTTCGCGACCACCAGGAGCGGACGGCTGCGAAGAATCCAATACTGGCAGAAGAAGAGCAGTGCGGTGACGAGGTTGATCACGAACAGCGCCGACGTCTGGATCGGGACGAAGGCCGGGGCCGGAGGCAGCTGAATTTCGGCAAAGGGCCGCGTCAGGACGAACAGCGCCGCCAGGAGCGCGGGGACAATGGCGAACGCGACCAGCTTGTGACGCCGACCCGGCGCCGCGCTGGTCAGGACGAGCGCCTCGCCTGTGGGATCGTCCGCGCCAGTCGCTTGCATGTCAGCCTTCGAAGACGCTGCTGGGTCTGAACGGGCTTCAGACGTGCGGTTCGTCGAACGGCGTCGGCCTCCCGGCCATCATACGTATCTCGGCTGCGGAATCGAGAGTTCCCCGACCGTCGCGCAAGCCGACAACACGGGTCCTCAGCTCGCGACGTTGTCGCGCCGCACGCCGTAGCGGTCCGCGGGCTCGGATCGTGAGAGGTTCGGGAAAAGCGCCTGGCGGGCATCCTCATAGGCCTGCCAGTCGGCCGCGTCGGGCAGCGAGGGCAAGGTGATGAGCTCGCCCTGATCAAGGCCGGCCAGGGCAGCGTCCACCGCGTCCTCCGGGGTCATGACGATCTCGGGTGGGAGGTTGGACAGCGGCGTGCCGGAGGCGTCCCAGAAGTCCGTACCCACGGCGCCGGGCAGGACCGCCTGCACGCGCAGCCCGCGCGCGGCGAGCTCGTGGTGCAGGGACTGGGTGAGGGCGACCACGAAGGCCTTCGTGCCCGCGTACACCCCGTTGAGGATCTCAGGGCCGATGGCGACGATCGAGGCCATGTTGATGATCGTCCCGCCGCCCCGGGCGACGAAGGCCGGCGCGGCGGCGTAGGTCAGTCGTGTCAGCGCCTCGACGTTGAGCGCGATCATGCCGCGCATGGCCGCGATATCGGCTTGCAGAAGGGGCGTCGCGGAGCCGACCCCCGCATTGTTCACGAGCATGGAGATGTCGCCGTCCGTCCGCAGCCGGTCCTCGATGTCGTCGACGTGGTCGGCGCGGCGGAGGTCACTGGTCAGCGTCTCGATCCGACGCCCGCAGTCACCGGCGATCCGGGTCGCGAGGGACTCCAGCCGCTCGGAATTGCGCGCGACCAGGATCAGGTCGAAGCCCCGCCGCGCCAGCCGATCGGCGTAGATCGCCCCCATGCCGGCCGAAGCGCCGGTGATCAGGGCGACGCCCTTGGGCGGGCTCGGCGTGACGGGTGTGTGCAGCATCTCGGATCTCCACGGTCTGGACGGGCCCGGGGGGGGCAGCGTGGTCCAGACGTGGCGCAGCCGCCGGCGCGCGGACATTGGACTTTGGTGTCGGCGATACCTTCGTCCCGATTGCCCCACCGCATCACCGGGCGAACCCTGTGGTCCGGCGTTGCGTGGCGCGAACGACTGTCGGTCGCGATGCAGCTCTACGGCCCGCGCCGCGGTCGCCCCACCTGTCTCGTCATCGACGCAGGCCGGAGTGGCCGCGCCACAACGGAAGGTTCGAGACACATCATGACCCAAGAAACGAAGGTCGTCGTTATCACCGGCGCGTCCCAAGGCCTCGGCGCGGCGCTGCTGAAAGGCTATCGCGCCGCCGGCTGGAAGGTCGTCGCCAATTCCCGGACGATCAAGCCGTCCGCCGACCCGGATGTCGCCACGGTGGCCGGCGACATCGCCGATCCCGCTGTCGCCGAACGCATCGTCGCGACGGCCATCGAGAAGTTTGGCCGCATCGACACCCTGATCAACAACGCCGGCATCTTCACCGCCAAGCCGTTCACAGCCTTCACCGCTGAGGACTGGGCCGCCAACACCGGCACCAACCTTGCCGGCTTCTTCTTCGTGACCCAGGCGGCGATCCGCCGGATGGAACCGCAGGGATCGGGCCACGTGGTCCAGATCTCCACGAGCCTGGTCGAGCAGCCGATCAAGGGCGTGCCCTCGGTCCTGGCCTCGCTCACCAAGGGCGGCCTGAACGCGGCGACCACGTCGCTGGCCATCGAATATGCCGACAAGGGCATTCGCGTGAACGCGGTGGCCCTGGGCATCATCAAGACGTCTCTGCACCCGCCGGAGACCCACGCTGGCCTCGCGACCCTGCATCCGCTGGGCCGCCTGGGCGAGGTCGAGGAAGCCGTCCACGGGGTCCTCTACCTCGAGAACGCGGCATTCGTGACGGGCGAGATCCTGCACGTCGATGGCGGCCAGTCCGCCGGCCATTGGTGATGTTGGAATGCGGCCCGCATCCGCGGGCCGCGCCTTCCCTGAACGGAGCGCGACCATGCCGATCGTCAACATCCTGCTCACCCGCGAGGGCTCCACCCCGGATCGGACCTCCGTCAGCGCCGAGGAGAAGGCCCGCCTGATCAAGGGCGTCAGCAACCTGTTGCTGGACGTGCTCGGCAAGCCGCTCGAGTCCACCTTCGTGACCATCCAGGAAGTGGACCTCGAGGGCTGGGGCTGGGGCGGGTTGCCGGCCCTCGAATACCGCAAGCTGCGGGCCGCCGCGCCGCCCGGCGGCTAGGACGCGGCGTCGACCGAGGGAAGGGCGCGGGCCTCGGCCGCGAGGTCGGCGAAGGCCGCGCGCAGGCGCGGGACGGCGAAATCCAGGAAGGCGCGCACCTTCGGCGCGGCGGCGCGGCCGGGACGCCCGACGAGGTGGACCGGCATGGGATCCGGCTCGTCATCGGCCAGGACGATGCGCAGCGCGCCGCGCCGGACCTGTTCGGCCACGTGATAGGAATAGAGCCGTGTCACACCCAGCCCGGCTTCCGCCGACGCCGCCGCGGCCCTGACGCTCGTCACGAGGACCCTCGGCGCGAAGATCACGGTTCGCGGCGATGCGCCTCCGGCCGCGGGCGGAAAGAGCCAGCGGTCCTCGCCGAAGTGAGACATCGCCACGATGTCATGGTCGGACAGATCGCCGGGCCGTGCGATCGGCGGACGGTCGCCCAGGTAGTCTGGCGCGGCGACGACGACGCGGCGCACGTCTGCGCCGACACGGACCGCCACGAGCGAGGAGGCCGGCAGCTCGCCGACCCGCAGCGCCAGGTCGATCCCCTCGTCGACCAGGCTCACCTGCCGGTCGAGCAGGAGGAGGCGCACGGACACCGCCGGCTGGAGCCTCAGGAACGCGTCGACGATCGGCCTGAGGATTTCCTCGCCACTGATCGGGGGCGCGGACAGCGTGAGGACGCCGCGCGGCGCCACACCGCCGGCGAGATCCTCGGCGTCCTGGAGTTCGGAAAGCACGTGGCGGCAGACGGGCGCGTAGCGTTCGCCCGCGTCGGTCAGTCGCATCGTCCGCGTCGTCCGGTGCAGCAGCGGCGCGCCCAGGTGGGTTTCCAGGTAGGCGATGGCGCGGGAGATGGACGCCGGCGAGCGCTTGAGGGTGCGCGCGGCGCCGGCCAGGCTTCCGGCGTCGACGGCGGCCACGAAGACCTTCATGGCGTCGAGGCGATCCATCGCTCATCCCTTTCAGCGACGCGCCGAACCTTGCCGGCTTCGGCCAATTCCCTGACCAGCGTCGCCATGAGATCGGCGGCCGGCAGGGCGCGGGCAAGGGGCGCGCCCTGGCCTGCCCACTGGGCGCCGTAGCCCCCGTCCCCCCGGGCCCGCGCCGCCGAGGCGAGGGCCTTCCCGGCGTCGTACGCGACCGGATAGTCGGGGATGGGCGTGCGCCCGGCCGCGCCGGCCTTCAGAGCCGTGAAACGGTTGGGGAGGCAGCGGGCGGGTCGACCCGAAATCAGCGCGGTCATTTCCGTGGCCGACGCGCCCGGTCCGAACAGCGCGGCGCGATGGAAGGCGTCGGCGCTCGACTCGGGACAGGCGATGAAGGCGGTGCCGAGCTGGGCCGCCTGCGCGCCCAGGGCCAGCATCGCGGCGACGCCCGCGCCGTCCATGATGCCCCCGGCCGCGATCACCGGGGCATCGAGGCGGCGCACCAGCATGCGGGTTAGGGCGGCGACACCCAGCTGCGGGTCCGGCCCTGTCGGATCAAAGATCCCCCGATGGCCGCCGGCTTCCCAGCCCTGGGCGACGAGGACATCGACGCCGGCCACGATCGCGGCCTCGGCCTCGGCCAGCGACGTGACCGTCGCGAAGAGCACGATGCCGGCCGCCTTGAGGCGGTCGATGACCTCCGGCGAGGGCAATCCGAAGTGGAAGCTGACGACCGGCGGCGGCGTGTCCAGCAAGACGTCCACCATGTCGGCATCCGCGAGGAGGCTCGTGTAGATTTCGGCGAGTTGCGGCGGAGGGGTGGCCTCGCAGCGCGCGAACTCCGGGGCCAGCGCCGCCAGCCAGGCCGCGTTCCGCGCCGGGTCATGGCGGGCCGGACGATGGCAGAAGACGTTGACGTTGAAGGGGCCGGAGGTGGCGCGCCGCACCTCGCCGATCATCTCCCGGGCGCGGTCGGCGCGCACGGCGCCCACCGAGATCGAGCCTAGCCCGCCCGCGTTGGACACGGCGGCGGCCAGGCGCGGGGTGGAGGTTCCCGCCATCGGCGCCTGGACGATCGGCGCCGCGAGGCCAAGCCGGTCGAGAAGGCTCATCACGACACGCGCGCCGCCGCAGGGATCCGCAGCCGCGCCAGGCAGCCCCGGCTGGTGAACAACCACTCGATCGACCCGCCCAGGTCGTCCGCCAGAGCCCGCGCCACCGCCACGCCCCGTCCGGGCGTGGTGTCCGCGACGCAGGATCCATCGTCGCAGACGGCGCAGACCACGTCATCGCCGGCTTGCGCCACCTTGACGCCGATGCTGCCGGCGCGGCCGCGCAGCCCGTGGCGCGCGGCGTTCCGGATCAGTTCGGCCACCGTCAGGCCGATCCGCCAAGCCCGGTCGGCAGGCAGCCAGATCTCGTCGGTGTCCACCGAAAGCCGGACGCAGCGGTCGGCCAACGTCGCGCGGGAGAAGGTGGCGCACAGTCGCCCAAGATAATCCGCGAGGTTCACCTGACCGTCGATCGGCGGCATGAGCGCCCGGTGGGCCTCGGCGTGCGCGTGCAGCCTGTCCGCGGCGTGCTTCAGCACCTGGCGCACGTCCGGCCGGCCGTCACCGGCGGCGGCGAGGGAGAGTCCGGCGATCGCCTCCGCATACTCGTTGGCGACCCGGTGGCTGATCTCCTCGACCAGATGCAGCGGCAGCTCACGGTCGGAGGCGGCGGTGAGGTGGAAGTCCAGCGGCATGGCCAGGTCTCCGGCGCCCCCGGGCGGGGATCGCGCCGCAGGCTGTCGGGAGGAGACCGCAAGCCTCGCCGCCACGCCATTGAACCAAGGTATCAGCGAGACCTTGGTAGGGTCAGGCGGCCGGATGCAGGCCAAGCCGCTCGCTCAGGCGCACCAGGTCGGCCAGCGACCGCACCTGCATCTTCTCCATCACCCGGCCGCGGTGGGCTTTCACCGTGATCTCGCTGATGCCGAGTTCGCCGCCCACCTGCTTGTTCAGCAGGCCGGACACCACCAGGTCCATGACCTCGCATTCGCGGCGGCTCAGCGAGGCGCGGCGATCGCGGATCACCTGCAGCGCCGTCTGTTCCCCCAGGATCGCCTGGCTCCGCTCGAGCGCCGCCCCGATCGCGGCCAGCAGGACGTCTTCGCCGAACGGCTTGGTCAGGAACTCGGTCGCCCCGGCCTTCATGGCGCGAACGCTCGTGGGGACGTCGCCGGAGCCGGTGATGAAGATGATCGGCATGTCGGCCCGCTCCCCGGCGATCCGGTCCTGCAGGTCGAGCCCGTTGAGGTCCGGCAGGCCGACATCGAGCACGAGGCAGCTCGGGCCTCGTCCGGGTGGGCTGCCGAGGAAGTCGGTGGCGGACGCGAACACCCGCGCGCTCCATCCGGAGATCTCGATCAGGCCTTCCAGTGATTCCCGCACCGAGGTGTCGTCGTCGACGACATAGACCGTCGGCGCCGCGTCCGGCGGGGACGGGCGTCGGATGCCGGTTCCGGTCTGCGAGGCTGGGGCGTTCATCGGTCGTTGCATTGGAAAACCCTCATCCCTTTCCAAGCGCGGCGGCCACCGCCTCGACGATGGCCGCTTCCGTGAAGGGTTTGAGCAGAAAGGCCTGGGCGCCGCGCTTGAGCACCTGGGCTTCCACCGTCACGTCGGCGTGAGCCGTTATGAACACGATCGCGACGTCGATTTGACGCTTCGCCAGTTCGATCTGCAACTCCGGACCCGTCATGCCCGGCATGGACACGTCCAGCACCAGGCAGGCGGTCGCCGCGAGGACCTCGGAGTCGAGGAACGCTTCGGCCGAGGCGAAGGCGCGCGTGACGAACCCATGGGAGGTGAGGAGGTCGGGAAGCGATTCCCGGACGGACTCGTCGTCGTCGACCACGGACACCAGATTACGCTGCGGCATTACATGAGCCTTGGGGCTGAAGGTGCGATCGGAACGGGCTCGCACGGGACTGAGAAGGTGAAGGTTGCGCCAGGCCCGCTGTCGTTGGCGACCGCCTTGAGCTGGCCGCCGTGGGCTTCGATGATCGAGCGGCTGATCGACAGTCCGATGCCCATGCCGTCGGGCTTGGTGGTGTGGAACGCCTCGAACAGCGTGTCGGCCCTGTCCGGATCGAATCCGGGCCCTGCGTCCCGGACCACGAGCAGCACCTCGCCCTCGACGCCCGGCAGGGTCCTGATGGCCAGCTCGCGGGCGCGGTCCGTGACGTCGTCCATGGCGTCCGCGGCGTTCAGGACCAGGTTGAGGATGACCTGTTGCAACTGGACCCGATCCGCCGCGACGGGCGGCACGCCGGGCGCGAACTCCGTCCTGACGATCACCCGCCGGCGCTGAAGCTCGCTGGCCAGGAGGGCCAGCACCTCGCGTGCGATCTCCTGCAGGTCGACCGGCTCGAGGGCCGGTGGACGCCGGGCGTAGAGCGACCGTAGCCGCTTGATCACCTCCGAGGCCCGGTTGCCGTCGCGAAGGTTACGCTGCGCCGTGACCACGGCGCCGGCGACGTCGGGGGGATCTGTCGCGAGCATGCGAAGGCAGGTGCTCGAATTGGTGATGATGCCGGCCAGGGGTTGGCTCACCTCGTGCACGATCGAGGCCGTCAGCGTGCTGAGCGCCGTGACCCGGGCGACGTGCGCCAGCTCCGCGCGCGTCCGGTTGAGATCGTCCTCCGCGAGTTTACGCGCCGTGATGTCCTGGAACGCCCCGATGAACACTGGCCGGTCGGGGATCTGGTCGATGCGATGGCCGACCAGGTGCGCGTGGCGGATGCCCCCGTCGGTGTTGATGACCCGGAACACCAGCTCGAAGTTGTCGCCGATCTGGGCGCCGGCGATGAGCGCCTCCACCTGCGGCAGGTCGTCGGGATGGATGCCCTTCATCATCATCTCCATGGTCACCTTTGACCCCTGCTCGAAGCCGAAGACGCGGTAGTTCACCTCCGACCAGACGTGCTCGTCGGCGTGGACGTCCCAGGTGAAACTGCCAGTCTGGCTGAGGCGCTGCGCGGCGAGTAGGTAGGTATTGGCGCGCGCGAGGTCGGCCTCGGCGACCTTGGCGGCCGTCACGTCCTGGGTGCTCCCGATATAGACCAGCCGGTCGGTGATCTCCGGAACTCGGGTCGCCACCGTGTGCAGGTGCTTCACGCCGCCGCGCGGCGTGACGATGCGGAAGTAGACCTCGAAGTCATCACCGGTTCGTCGACCCTCGGCGATGGTGTCTCCGGCCGTTTCCCGATCCTCGGGATGGATGACGTCGAACACCATCGGCATCGTCGGCGCGAGGGCCGGATCGAACTCCCAGATGCGAAAGTTCTCGTCGGACCAGTCCTGTGAATCGGCCTCGACATCCCAGGTGAAGCTCCCGATCCGGCTGAGGGTCTGGGCGCCCTTCAGGAACCGGTTCGCGCGCAGCGCCTGGGCCTCGCTGGCCTTCAGCGCCGCCGCCGCGAGCTGGCTCTCGGTCACGTCCTGGTTGCTGCCGACGTAGAGGTGGCGGTCGGTGACCTCGGGGATCCGCGTGCTCACCGTGTGGAGGTGCTTCACGACCCCGCCCGCGGTGACGATGCGGTAGACGACATCGAGGTCGCCGCCACGAAGCTTCGCCTCAGTGATGGTCTGTGTGACGTGCTCCAGGTCGTCGGGATGGATCGCGTCCAGGATAGTGGCCAACGTCGGCGTCGCGGCGGGGTCGACATCCCAGATCCGATAGTTTTCGTCTGACCAGTCGAGCTCGTCGGATTCGATGTCCCAGGTGAAGCTGCCGATCCGGCTGAGGGTCTGGGCGGCCTTCAGGTAGCGGTTGGCCCGGCGCAGTTGCGCCTCTCCGCTCCGCAGCGCCTCCTGCGTAAGGCGGCTGGCCGTGAGGTCCTGCGTCGCACCGACGTAGACGAGGCGATCGGGGATGTCGTTGACCCGCTCGCTGACGGTGTGGAGGTGCTTGGTCTCCCCCTGCGGCGTGACGATCCGGAACGAGAGCTCGTAGTCCGTCCCGGCCGCCAGGGCGGCGTTCACGATCGCTGCGACCGGGGCGACGTCGTCGGGGTGGAGAAACGCGCCGTAGAGATTGGGAAGGGATCGATCGACGCCGGGGGCCAAGCCCCAGATGCGATGGAGTTCTTCCGACCAGTCCTGCTCGCCGGTGGCGACATCCCAGGTGAAGCTTCCCGTCTTGCTGAGCCGTTGGGCTCCTGCGAGGTAGATGTTGGCGCGCTGCAGGCGCGCCTCGCTGGCCTTCAAGGCCTCTTCGGAAAGACGACTCTCGGTGATGTCCTGGATGGAGCCGACGTAGACCGAGCGGTCCGTGATGTCCGCCACCCGGATCGCCACGGAGCGGACATGCTTGGTGACACCCGCCGGGGTGATGATGCGGTGGAGTATCTCGAAGTCGGCGCCGGCCTGCGTCGCGTCGTTCAGCGCCTGGATGGTGGGTTCACGATCCTCGGGATGGATCCCATCCAGGACGATCGACATTTCAGGCGGGCGGGCAGGGTTGATGCCCCAGATGCGATAGGACTCGTCGGACCAGTCGAGCTCGCCGGTTTCGACGCACCAAGTGTAGCTGCCCGTCCGGGTGAGCTGCTGGGCCGCCGTCAGATAGCGGTTGGCGCGAACCAGATCGGCTTCGCTGGTTCTCAGGGCATCTTCCGCCAGCCGGCTCTGGGTGACGTCCTGCGAGCTGCCGAGATAGACCACCCGGTCGGCGAAGCCGGGGATGATCTCCATCACCGTCCGCAGGTGTTTGACCCCGCCTTTCGGCGTCACGATCCGGTAGGAGACTTCGAAGCCTTCCTGGCCGCGCGTGGCGGTCGCGAAGGTTTCCAGCGTCTCAGCCCGGTCGTCCGGATGGATCGCGGCGGCGACTAGATCCATCGTCGGCGGCACGGCGGGGTCGAACTCCCAGATGCGATAGTTTTCGTCCGACCATACCTGCTCGTCCGTGGCGGTATCCAGGGAGAAGCTGCCCGTCTGGCTCAGCCGCTGTCCCCCCGCCAGGAAGTGGTTGCTCCGCTGCAGGTTGGCTTCGCCCGTCTTCAGCGCGATGTCGGACCTGGCGCGTTCGACGGCGATGCCCGCGATGCGCGCGAACCGGTCGACCAGTTCTTCTTCCGCGTCCGTCGGGCCCTGGGGCACGCGCCGGTAGATCGCGAAAATGCCGAGCACCTCGTTCTGACTGTCGAAGATCGGGGCCGACCAGCAGGACGCCAGACCGAACTGCGTGACGAGTTGCGGCCAGGAGGACGCCGCCCAGCGGGGGTCGCGCGGGGGATCGGCGGCGATGACCGTCGACTTCGTAACGACCGCCAGCGAGCACGGGCCGTAGCCGGGATCGATTTTCAGGCCCTCGAGCGCGGCGTTGTAGTCTGCCGGCAAGCTGGGGCCGGCTCCGACCCGGAACCGTTGGCCATCCACATCGACATGGAGAATGCTGCAGACGGAGCCTGGGGAGAGTTCCTCCACCATAAGGCATAGCTCGTCCAGGACACGCGCCTCCGGCAGGCCCCGGGCGACGAGTTCCAGCAGACGCTTCTCGGCCGCCAGTTGCGCCTCGGCCCGCGAACGGTCCTCAATGTCGGTGCTGGCGCCGCACCACCCCACCAGGTCACCGGCCGCGTCTCTGAGCGGGCGCGTCTGGATATTGAACCGTCGATAGACCCCGTCGGCCCGGCGGAGCCGTGCGACGACGTTGATGTCCTCCGCCGGCGCGTCGCTCAGCGTTGTTTCCCAGGCGGCCTGGGCGATGGCGACGTCGTCGGGATGAAATAGCGACGTCCACCCGGCAGACACCGCCTCTTCGAGAGTGAGCCCGGTGTACTGGCGCCAGTGACGGTTTACGAAGTCGCACGTCCCATCCGGCCTGGCGGTCCACACCATTCCAGGCAGCGCGTCGAGCAGTCGGCTCTGATCCGTCTCCATTCCTGACTTTCGTGCCGGCCCCCAGCGCGAGAGGATGGCGATCCGGCTCCGCCCTCGTCCATTGTACTTTGGTGTCGGTCGACGTGGTTTCGCAACCAGAGCGGGCGCTGCCGCGTGACGGGGATCAGAAGCGCCCGGAGACGGTGACGCCGTAGGTCGCGGGCTGTCCGACAAACCGCGAGATGACGTTGGCGTTGAGGAAGACGTTGCTCCAGGAATAGGCGTTGGTGACGTTGCGGCCCCAGATCCACCCCTTGCGCTGGCCGTCGGCGCTTTCGACGCCGGCGCGCAGGTCGACCAGGGTGTAGGCGCCGATCCGCATCGGCTCCGGCGCGCCGAGGCCGGCATAGGTCCGGCTGCGGTAGGTGACCGTTCCCCCCACGAACCCCCGGGCCCGTTCCGAGATGGAGACCGCGTAGTCGAGGTTGCCCACGGCCTGCCAGGCCGGCGAGAAGGGGAAGGGCGTCCCGGCCTGGTCGCCGAACCGGGCGAGGCCATCGGCGCCGATGAAGCGGTCGACGTTGGTGTGCAGCCACGTGACGGCGGTGTCGAGGGTGAGCCCGTCGATCGGCCGGGCGACGACCTGGGCCTCGGCCCCCACGACGTGGGACCTCGGAATGGAGACCAGCGCCTCAAGCGGCCCGAACGCCGGATCCTCGAAGGCGCCCCGGAGCTGCTTGTCCCGGTAGTCGTAGTAGAAGGCGGAGGCATTGACCTGGAGCCGCCGGTCAAAAAGCGCCGCCTTCACGCCGCCTTCGTAGGCGACCAGGGTTTCCTGGCCGATGGGGTCGAACTGGGTGACGGTCGAGACGGCGGCCACCGGGACAGCCCCGGCCTTGTAGCCTTTGCTTGCATTGACGTAGGCGATCAGGCCGGGTCTCGCGGTCCAGGTCAGGCCGACGCGCCAGGAGAGGCTGTCTTCGTTCAGTCGGTTCTGCACGTTGTCGACCGGCCGCAGATCGTTCGCGGGATCGAGGACCGTGCAGTCGCCCACCCGGGTCGCCGGCTGCGCGCCGTTCCGGAAGAAATTCCAGAACCGCGCGAAGTGGTCGCTCGGCGCCAGGACACAGCTGTCGAACCGGCGGCGGTCGATGTTGTAGCGCATCGCACCCTCGACCATCAGGGCCTCGGAGACCTGGATCTCGACCCGGCCGAAGGCCGCGTAGGTGTTCACGCGCACGCGGCTTGAGAGCAGGTTGACGTCGGCATAGGCCTGCGGATCGAGCGTCTCGTAGAGGTGCGCCAGGTCCACGTCACGGAAGGTCTGCAGGGGTTGGTCCTTCACCCGATCGTGGGCGTAGTTGATCCCGGCGAGCCAGGTCACGCGCCCGCGGCGTCCCGCCAGCCGGGCCTCCTGGAAGGTCGAGGAGATCTTGCCACCGTCGTCGACGACCTCGTTGAGGTCGAAGGGCGTGCCGTTGGCGTCCTGGCCATAGGCGAGGTCGAGATAGGCAAACGAACTCAGGGTCGTGAGGGTGATGTCGTCGCCGAGGCGATATTCATTGCGCAGTCGCGCCTGCAGGAAGGTCGTGTCGCTCGCGTACGGGAACGGTTCGCCGGTGTCGACACGGGCCAGGCTCCAGTCCGCCGCGCGGGGTTTCGAGACGGATGGAAAGCTCAGCAGGCCTGGAACGGCGAGAGCGGGGACGATCGGCGCGGCCCTGTAGAACTGGCCCGCCAGGCTCTCCCCGCCGTCGTGCGTGAGCGTCAGCGTCAGGCGGCTCACCACGCGCGCGGACGGACGCCATTCTAAGGCCGCCCGCCCCTGAAGCTCGTCGATCCGGCCCAGGCGATCGCCCGGCCGTGTGATGCTCTTCTGCCAGCCGTCGCCCCAGCGACCCTGCACGGCGATCCGGCCCGTCAGCGTGTCGCTGAGCGGGCCGGTGATGTAGCCGCCCGTCCGCACGCGATCGAAGCGCCCGTAGGTCGCCTCGACGCCGATCTCCGCGACCTGTCGCGGCGCAGCGGCGATGTAGTTGACGGCCCCGCCCGTGGCGTTCTGGCCGAACAGGGTGCCCTGCGGACCTTTGAGGACCTCGACCCGCTCCAGGTCGAAGGCGACCAGGCGGGCCATGGCGGGGTAGGGCAGGGGCGCCTCATCCAGGTAGACCGTCACCGCCGGCGGCGTGGCGAGGTCGCTGTTGAAGAAGCCGACACCCCTCAGGTTGAAGGACGTCGAGCCAAAGTTGCTGTCCTGGAGGGTGAGGCCGGGAACCAGCCGGGGGAGATCCGCGACCGCGTCGATGCCCCGGGTGCTGAGGGTCTCGGCGCTGGCGGCGGTGATCGACATGCCGATGCTCTCGACGCCCTGTTCGCGCTTCTGGGCCGTGACCACCAGTTCCTGGATCGGCTCGATGGCGGCCTCGGCGTGGGCCATGCCGGGGCCAGCTGCTAACGCCAGGGCGACTGCACCCGCCCACGCAACGTCCCCGGACCCCATGCGACCTCCCCTCGAACCGCAGCCACGATTCCGCAAAGGCGGGGCGCCGGGCAATTGGACCAAGGTGTCGGTGACACCATCGTCCAATGGACCCGCGACGCGGGGCGGCCATCTTGCGGGAGCCGGCTGGGCTGGCGCGACGAAGTGACGTCGCGCGGTCGAACGCGCCGGGCAGCAAGGAACTCGCGATGATCCGCAAGGCGCAAGCCAACTGGCGTGGAACCGGCCGGGCCGGGGAGGGCGACCTCTCGACCGACTCCGGGGTCCTGAAGCAGAGCCCCTATTCCTATCGCACCCGGTTCGAAGGCCAGCCCGGCACGAATCCGGAGGAATTGATCGCCGCCGCCCACGCCGGCTGCTTCACCATGGCGCTGGCGTTCCGGCTGCAGGTCGAGGGTTACACGCCGACCGAACTTTCCACCGAGGCGGCGGTCTCGCTGGACCAGGAGGGCGGCGGCTTCCGGATCTCACGCTCGGCGCTCAGCGTGAGCGCGTCGGTCCCGGGCCTCGACCAAGCGACCCTCGACCGCGTGGCCAAGGATGCGGAGGAAAACTGTCCGGTGTCGCGCCTGCTCAACGCGGAGATCACGCTCGAGGCGCGTCTCGCCTGAAGTCCGCCAAGCGACCCGAGCCTGCATCGCGACGCGGCCGGGATCGCGTTGGGATGCGACTTTGGTATCGCCGATACCTTCGCGCAATATCGGCGAGTTGCGGGGCTGGCTAGGTCTCCTCCCGTTCCTTTCGGACCATGCGGCGCCGCGTGACCGGCCCACGCCGCCAGGGCGCACGTGACCGCAAGGCCGAGGCGGCAAGTTCCCGCCGCGCAGCGACAGACGGAGACTGCCAATGAAGATTCTGATGGTTCTCACCTCGCACGACAGGCTGGGCGACACCGGCCGCAAGACCGGGTTCTGGCTCGAGGAGTTCGCCGCCCCCTACTATGTGTTCAAGGACGCGGGCGCCGAGGTGACGCTCGCCTCGCCCAAGGGCGGCCAGCCGCCGATCGATCCGAAGAGCGACGAGCCCGGTAACCAGACCGCGCCGATGGCGCGCTTCAAGACCGATCCGGAGACCCAGCGGGTGCTGGCCAACACCGTGCGGCTGGACTCGGTCTCGGCCGAGGACTTCGACGCGATCTTCTACTCGGGCGGCCACGGCCCGATGTGGGACCTGACCGACAATCCAACCTCCGTCGGGCTGATCGAAGCCTTCTGGAAGGCCGGCAAGCCGGTGGCGGCCGTCTGTCACGCGCCGGCCGTGTTCCACAAGGTCATGATCGACGGCGCGCCGCTGGTGAAGGGCAAGCGGGTGACCGGCTTCACCAACACCGAGGAAGAGGCCGTGCAGCTGACGCATGTGGTCCCCTTCCTCGTTGAGGACGAACTCAGGCGCCTGGGCGGCCTCTACGAAAAGACCGACGACTGGCTGCCGTTCGCCGTGGTCGATGGGCGCCTGGTCACGGGCCAGAACCCCGCCTCGTCGACCGTGGGCGCGCAGGAACTGCTGCGGCTTCTGAACGCCTGATCTCCCCATCCCCGGGGATCCCTGGCCGCAACACAGCGACCGTCGCGGAGTATTCCGCGGCGGTCGTTTGCTGTGGGCGGGCCAGCGTACCCAATACCAAGGTATGGGAGATACCAACGTCCAATAGAAGGCGCGCTGAAGGACGGTCAATTCTGATCCCGCAAGTCGATGGACACGCCGGACCGTGTCGCATCTCAAAGGGAGATCTATGATGCCTTCGGAAATGTCCTCAACCACGCGTCGCCGCTTCTTGGCGGCCTCCGCGACGGCCGGCGCCTTCGGCCTCGCGACCACGGCCACGGCGGGCGACATCGTCGGGCTGGCCGCCGAAGCGGCCGGCGGCGGCGGCGGCGCGGTAAGCGCCATTCGTCCCTACCGCATCCAGATCCCCCAGGCAGCCCTGGACGACACCAAGCGTCGCATCCTCGCCACGCGTTGGCCTGAGAAGGAGACCGTTGGCGACGATAGCCAGGGCGTACAGCTCGCGACCATGAAGGCGCTCGCCCACTACTGGGCCAATGGCTACGACTGGAAGAGCTGCGAGGCCTATCTGAACAAGCTGCCGAACTTCGTCACCGAGATCGACGGGCTCGACATCCACTTCCTGAACATCAAGTCCAAGCATGCCGACGCGCTGCCGATCCTCATCACCCATGGCTGGCCGGGCTCGATCATCGAGCAGCTGAAGATCATCGGTCCCCTGACCGATCCGACCGCGCACGGTGGCTCGGCGGCCGACGCCTTCCACGTGGTGATCCCCTCGCTGCCGGGGCACGGCTTCTCGGGCAAGCCCACCGCCACCGGCTGGGACCCGATCCGGATCGCCAAGGCCTGGGCGGTGCTCATGCAGCGCCTGGGGTATTCCCGCTATGTCGCCCAAGGCGGCGACTGGGGGAACGCCGTCACCGAGCAACTGGCGCTGCAGACGCCCAAGGGCCTGCTGGGCATCCACACCAACATGCCCGCCACCGTGCCGGACGACGTGGCCAAGGCGCTGCAGTTCGGGACGCCGGCGCCGGCCGGAATGTCGGCGGACGAGCGGCACGCCTTCGACCAGCTCGACAGCTTCTACAAGCACGGCCTGGGCTACGCCAACGAGATGGCGAACCGTCCGCAGACGCTCTACGCGCTGGCGGATTCGCCGATCGGCCTGGCGGCCTGGATGCTGGACCACGACGCCAAGAGCCAGGAGCTGATCGCCCGGGTGTTCGCGGGCAAGACCGAAGGGCTCAGCCAGGAAGACGTCGTCGACAACGTCGCGCTCTACTGGCTGACCAACACGGCGGTCTCCTCGGCGCGCCTCTACTGGGAGAGCAAGCTCGCGTTCTTCGCGCCGAAGGGCGTGACCCTGCCGGTGGCGGTGAGCGCCTTCGCCGACGAGCTTTACCAGGCGCCCGAGAGCTGGGCCCGGCGGGCCTATCCGAACCTGATTTTCTACAAGAAGCACGATCGCGGCGGCCACTTCGCCGCCTGGGAACAGCCGCAGGCCCTCACCGAGGATCTGCGGGTCGCGTTCCGGCCGTTGCGGAAGGCCTAAAGGCCCCGCGCGCCGGACGAGCGGGTCGGTCCGCCTCCCCGAGCCGACCCGCTCCCCCTTTCTCTCGCCCTGTCCGCAAGGCCGCCCCGATGCCCGCGCCCGCCATCTCGTCCTGTCCTCCGCTCAGCCGGCGGGCCGCCGCCCTGGGGCTGCTGGCAGCGCCGTTGGCCGCAGCACCGGTGCTCGGGGGCGCCCTCGCGGCCTGTAGCGCGCCGGCGGACGGCGCCTACCGGGCGTTGCCGGGCGACGGCGCGTGGCTCAATGGACCACCGTTGCGGCCCGCGGACCTGCTCGGCAAGGTCGTGCTGGTCAACTTCTGGACCTACACCTGCATCAACAGCCTGCGTCCGCTGCCCTATGTCCGGTCCTGGGCTGACAAGTATCGCGACCGCGGCCTGGCGGTGCTCGGCGTTCACACCCCGGAGTTCAGCTTCGAGCAGGAGCTGCCCCGGGTCCGCACGGCGGTCGAACAGCTCGGCGTTCGCTACCCGGTGGCGCTCGACAACGACTTCGCGATCTGGCGGTCCTTCCGCAACACCGCCTGGCCGGGCTTCTACATCCTCGACACCGAGGGGCGGGTCCGCCACCAGCGGCTGGGGGAGGGCGACTACGACACCTCCGAACGGGTCATCCAGACCCTGCTGGCCGACGGCTTCGGGGGGCGGGTCTCCGACCCCATTGTGCCGGTCATGGGTGTCGGGCCAGAGGCCGCGCCGGACTGGGACGACCTCGGCTCCCCGGAGACCTATGCGGGTTACGCCAAGGCGGAGAACTTCGCCGGCGTCCTACGGCGGGACACGGCCCGGAGTTACGAGACACCCGCGCGGCTTCCCCTCAATAGCTGGGCGCTTGCCGGGACCTGGACCGCGCGGCCCGAGTTCGCGGAGCTGACCCGCGGCGCGGGGTCCATCGCCTACCGCTTCCACGCCCGCGACCTCCACCTCGTCATGGGCCCGGGCGCCAGCGAGAACCCTGTCCGCTTCCGCGTGCGCCTGGACGGTGCGGATCCGGGCTTGGACCACGGCTCCGATACGGATGGCGCCGGATGGGGCGAGGTGCGCGAGGCGCGCATGTACCAGCTCATCCGGCAGGCCGGACCGGTCCGCGACCGGACCTGCGTCATCGAATTCCAGGCTGCCGGGCCGCGCGCCTACTGCTTCACCTTCGGATAGCGGAGACCCCGAATGCCCACGACCCTCGACCCCACGCGCCGCCGCCTCCTGGGCGCCGCGGTGATCTCCGCGGCCGCCCTGAGCCAGACGCCGACCGCCGCGGCCGCCGGCCGCCAGGATGCGAAGGTCTCCGGCGGCAGCCCTCCGGCGCTCCGAACGGTGCAGGCGAACGGCCTGGAGATCTCCTATGCCGAGGTCGGGCCATCCAATGGTCCGCCGGTCATCCTCCTCCACGGCTGGCCGTACGACATCCACGCGTTCGAAGCCGTGGCGCCGCTGCTCGTGTCGCAGGGCTATCGCGTCATCGCGCCCTATGTCCGGGGCTATGGACCGACCCGCTTCCTGTCCCCCGACACGATCCGCAACGGCCAGCCGTCGGCCGTCGCGTTCGACACCGTCGCCATGATGGATGCGCTGAGGATCAAGAGCGCGATCCTGGGCGGGTTCGACTGGGGCGCGCGCAGCGCCGACATCATCGCGGCGCTCTGGCCGGAACGCTGCAGGGGACTGGTCTCGGTCAGCGGCTACCTGATCGGCAGCCAGGCCGGCGGGTCCAAGCCGCTCCCGCCCGCCGCTGAATTCCAGTGGTGGTACCAGTTCTACTTCGCCACGGAGCGCGGCCGGGCCGGCTACGAGGCCAACCGACGCCCGTTCAACCGGCTGATCTGGCAGCTGGCGTCGCCCAAGTGGAGCTTCGACGACGCGACCTATGCGCGCTCTGCGGACGCGTTCGACAATCCCGACCATGTCGCGATCGTCATCCACAACTACCGCTGGCGCATGGGCCTGGCTGAGGGCGAGGCGCGCTACGACGCTTTCGAGGCCAAGCTGGCCGCCGCGCCGACCATCGGCGTCCCGACGATCACCCTGGAGGGCGACGCCAACGGCGCGCCGCATCCCGAGCCGTCGGCCTACGCCGCCAAGTTCACCGGGCCCTACGTCCACCGCCTGGTCGAGGGCGGCATCGGCCACAACCTGCCGCAGGAAGCGCCGGGGCCGTTCGCCCAGGCCATCCTCGACGTCACCCGTCTCTGACCCCCCGAAGGAGCCTCCCCATGGAAGACAAAGTCATCGTCGACACGAGCTTTACGGCCGTGATCAACGCCCCGATCGAGGCGATCGACATCCCGGCCTGGTGCTTCGCGCTGCCGGACGCGGAGTACCAGGGCTGCTCCCCCGCCCACGTGGCGGCCGGCGCCACGACCGACCGCGACGGCAAGCGGATGTCGATCAACGTCGAGGTCATCGGGGGGACCCCGATGGTGCAGCACTATGTGGAGCAGGTGGCGACGCCGCATCAGCTGGTCCTGAAATCGGTCTCCGACCTGTTCACTCCCGCCGGCCGCACCACGATGGTGGTGATCTGGGAACTCAGCGTGAAGCCGCTCGACGCCGGCCGGTGCGAGTTCACCAACCGCGTCCACACCTATCCGACCGAGGCGTTCCAGGCCTACCTGGACAAGCAGGGCATTCCCTTCGAGGTCTTCCGGGCCGGACGCGCGCCGTACAGCGCCGCGCACAACGCGGGCGAGACCCCGCTGTTCGCGGCCAGCCTCGAGCGGTTCGCCCTGCGCCACCGGGCAGCGGCCTGAGCCCCTCGCCATGACCCATGCCCCAGAGCCCACCGCCATCCTGCTCGTGGACCCCTACAACGACTTCCTCAGCGAGGGCGGCAAGTCGTGGCCGAAGCTGAAGGCGGTGGCGGAGGACGTGGGCCTGCTGTCCCACCTCCGCGCGATCGTCGCCGCGGCCCGCAAGACCGGCCTGAAGATCTTCTTCGTGCCGCACCATCGCTTCGAGGACGGGGACTACGCCCACTGGCATCACACCACCCCCTATCAGCGGGCCGGCGCGCAGCGGCGGATCTTTGAGAAGGGCAGCTGGGGCGGGACCTTCCACGACGACTTCCAGCCGCAGGCGGGCGACGTGGTGGTCCACGAGCACTGGGGCACCAGCGGCTTCGCCAACACCGACCTCGACATGCAGCTCAAGCAGTACGGGATCGGCCGGGTGATCCTGATCGGCCTGATCGCCAACACCTGCCTCGAAGCGACGGGTCGTTTCGCCATGGAGCTCGGCTATCACGTCACCCTCGTGAAGGACGCGACCGCGGCCTTCAGTCCGGAGGCGATGCACGCTGCCCATGAGATCAACGGGCCGACCTACGCCCATGTGATCACGACGACCGCGGCGCTGATCGCCGACCTCGGGGAGACGGTGTCGTGAGCGCCGCGGCCTATTTCACCGTCGACCGGACGACGCCCGGAGTCTGGCGGGCCACCTTCTCGAACCCGCCGATCAACCTGTTGCCGCCGGCGGCGATCCTCGAGCTCCAGGACCTGATCACCGCCGTGGAGGCCGAGCCTTCCGTGAACGTGCTGGTCTTCGACTCGGCCGATCCGGACTTCTTCATCGCGCACTTCGAGACGGCGAAGTCGGCGGAGATGCCTCGCGAGGCCGGGCCGAGTGGCCATTCCCCTTGGATCGACGTGGTGGTCCGGCTCAGCCGATCGCCGGTGATCAGCCTTGCGAAGATCCGCGGCCGGACGCGCGGTGTCGGCAGCGAATTCGTGCTGGCGTGCGACATGCGCTTCGCGAGCCGCCAGCGCGCCATCCTGGGCCAGCCGGAAGTGGGCGTTGGCCTGCCGCCGGGCGGCGGCGCCCTGGAATGGCTGCCACGCCTGGTCGGACGAAGCCGCGCGCTGGAGATCGTGCTGAGCGGTGACGACTTCGACGCCGAGGTGGCCGAGCGCTACGGCTGGATCAACCGGGCGGTGGATGACGACCAGCTCGATTCCTTTGTCGAGGATCTGGCTCGCCGTCTCGCGTCGTTCGACCGCGAGACCCTGGGCGCGCTCAAGGCGCTCGTGAACCGGGTCGGTGTCCCCGACGGCGACGCGATCGAGGCGAGCAACCAGGCGTTCTTCGCCGGGCTCAACCATCCCGCCGCCCTGGTGCGCCGGGACGGGCTGGGGGCCCTTGGCTACGGCCAGCGATCGGACTTCGAACTCAACTTCGGCCGGCGCCTCGCCGACCTGCAGCCGGACCATAGCGCCGGCTGAACGGACACCCAGGAGCTCCAGACATGTACGCCAGCCGCATAGACATCCCGGACCACGCCCGAAAGGCCGCCATTCAGGTCCTGCAGGCCCGGCTCTCCGACGCCCTCGATCTCGATGCCCAGCTGAAGCAGGCCCATTGGAACGTGCGCGGGATGGGCTTCTTCGGGCTGCACCAGCTGTTCGACAAGGTGCATGGCGAGGTCGAGGGGTTCGCGGACAGCCTCGCCGAACGGATCGCCGCGCTCGGCGGCGTCGCGGACGGCCGCGTGCAGACCACGGCGGCCCAGACCCAGCTCTACGAATATGCACTCGAGACCCGCGCGGGCTCCGACCACCTGCGCGCGATCGCCGCGGTTGTGAGCCAGTTCGGCAAGGCCCTGCGGGCGGATATCGATGTCGCCGCCGCGATCCCCGACGCCGTGACGGCCGATGTCCTGACCGAGGTCGCCAGGGCGACGGACAGTCAGCTGTGGTTCGTGGAGGCCCACCTCGACGGGCGGTGACGCTCCGGACCCCCACACCTGACTTCGGCTCCCCCCAGCCGAAGCTTGCGCCGCGCCTCCAGCCATCCCCCGCCCGCTGGAGGCGCGGCGTCTTTGTCCCGAGCTAGCGTCCCCCGACGTTGCGCCTTGTCACCACATCTTTCCTTGCGGCCTGTGCGGACGCGCCAAACGCGCGACGCGTGCGGCCGACCCCGACCCCGACCCCGACCCCGACCCCACGCCGAAGGCGCAAACGCAAACAGCGCGATCCAGGGATCGCGCTGCGCCGGGCATCGGTCGTGGGGGCTGGGACTTGGCGCTCAGCGCCACCACCAGCCGCCGCCCCACGGACCCCAGTCCCAGCGGTCCCAGTTCCAGGCGTCCCGGTAGGTGAGGGCGGTCAGCTGCGCCTGGTCCAGTTGCCGCTGGGTCTGCAGGGTCTGCATGTACGACCCATAGGCGGCCTGGGAGCCCACGTAGAGGCAGTGGCACACCACCGGATCGGCATAGATGTAGGTGGTGGTGTCGCCATCGGACTTTGGCATGAACATGTTGGCGGGCAGGGTGGCGAGCTGCGCCTCGCGCGCCGGCGTGTTGGCGGGCAGGAGCGTGAAGCCCGCGGCCACCAGGCTGTCCTCCTTGCGGCTGATCTGCTGGGCCGTCGTCTGACAGCCGGCGGCGACCAGGGCGGCCGCGCCGAGGGCGCCGATCGCGACGGCTTTCATCGGTCGATGTTTGGGCGCGCGAGGCTCGGTTCGGAGTGGCGCGTTCGGGTTCGTGGCGGTCATCTTCGGTTTCCCTGATGGTTCCTATGGGATGACCGTCAGATGCGGCTTCGGCAGCCTTCCGGGGATTGGACGAAGGTATCGGCGACACCAAAGTCGGATCGCGCCCCCGCTGGTGGTGGGCCAATCCTTTCAAGTCGATGTCCAGTGACGCATGGAGGGATGGCGATGCTGAGGATCCACCAGCGGGATCAGGACCGCTTCCATTTCATCCGGCCTGAGGACGTCGAGTGGCGTCCGTTTCCGGCGTTTCCGCCGGAGGCGCGCCTCGCCGTGCTGGTCGGAGACCCGACCCAGGCGGGACCCTACGTCATCCGCGTGAAGCTGCCGGCCGGCGTCCGGATGGCGCCGCATCGTCATCCGGAAGACCGGCTCTACACGGTCATTTCCGGCGTCTTCCACATCGGTCTCGGCGAACGCTTCGATCCCGACAGCCTGCAGGCGTTCGGTCCCGGGAGTGTCGTCGTCCTGCCCGGCGGGCAGTCGCACTTCCATTGGGCGAAGGACGGCGAGTACGTCACCCAGGTCACCGCCCTTGGACCCCTCGGCCTCGACTACGTCGAAGCCCGTGACGACCCTCGACGCGGGCAGGCCGCCGCGACCTGAGGGTGGGCATGTCCGGCGTCTCGAGCGTCCCGGCGATACCTTGGTCCAATTGCGGACGGCGGGGGCGTGGCTAGCTTTCAGAGACGCCACGCAGCGCGCGGGCGACTGCGGCGAGCCGCAGGGATCGTCGATCGAGCACCCCGAGGTGGGGGCCGGGTCGGCGGCGACGGAGGTGGATGTGCTGCAGCCCAGGACGCTCCAGATCAACGGTGAGGCGCGGACCGTGACGGCGCCCGACGACATGCCCCTGCTTTGGGTGCTGCGCGACATTCTGGGCCTGACGGGCACGAAGTTCGGGTGCGGCATCGCGCAGTGCGGGGCCTGCACGGTGCACGTCGGCGGCGCGGCCGTGCGGTCCTGCCTGCTTCCGGTGGGCTCGGTCGGGGCGCGACCCGTCACCACCATCGAGCGCGTGGGGGAGACCGAGGCCGGTGCGCGGGTCCAGGACGCCTGGCTCGAACTTGAGGTCGTCCAGTGCGGCTACTGCCAGTCCGGCCAGATCATGTCGGCCACCGCGCTCCTGAACCGGATCCCCAGACCCGACGACGCCGATATCGACGCCGCCATGGCGGGCAACATCTGCCGCTGTGGCACCTACATCCGCATCCGCGACGCGATCAAACGCGCCGCCTCCGCGAGGGCGTAGCCATGGCGGGGCATGGCTTGTCCCCCAGCGTCTCGCGCCGGGCTTTGCTGGGGGCCGGTGTTGGGGGGGTGCTGCTGGTCGGCCTTCATCTGCCGCTGGGGGGTCGCAGCGCCGCGGCCCAGCCCGCCACGTCCTTCAACGCCTTCATCCGCATCGACCGCGAGGGCGCGGTCACCCTCGTGATGCCGCAGGTCGAGATGGGGCAGGGGGTCTACACCTCGATCTCGATGATCCTGGCCGAGGAGTTGGACGCGGATTTCGCGCGCGTCCGGGTCGAGCACGCCCCGCCGGACGAGGCCCACTACACCAATCCGATGCTGGGCGTTCAGGCGACCGGGAATTCCAACTCCATCCGCGGGTGGTGGACGCCGCTGCGCAAGGCGGGCGCGAGAACTCGGGCTGTCCTGGTCCAGGCCGCGGCGCAGCGATGGGGCGTCGCCCCCAGCGCCTGCCGGACGCAGGCGGGCCAGGTGATCCACCCCGCGAGCGATCGCCGGGTCGGCTACGGCGACCTCCTGGGGCCGGCGGCCGCGCTGAAGATCCCCGTCGATCCGCCGCTGAAGACGCCGGACGAGTTCCGCCTGATCGGCAAGCCGCTGAAGCGGCTCGACACGCCGGAGAAGGTCAACGGCAAGACTGTGTACGGCATCGACGCCCGCCCGCCCGGGTGCCGGTACGCCACCTTGATGGCCAGCCCCGTGAAGGGCGGTACGGTCGCCGGTGTCGACGACGCCGAAGCGCGTCTCGTCCCGGGCGTGCAGCAGGTCGTCGTGCTGGACGATCTCGTCGCCGTGGTCGGCGAGCACATGTGGGCGGCCAAGCGGGGCCTGGAGGCGCTCAAGATCACCTGGAACGACGGCCCGAACGGCCAGGTCGATTCCGCCCAGGTCTGGGCGCAGATTCGCAAGGCGAGCCAGCAGGACAGCGTGGTCGCGAAGCAGGCGGGCGATGCGGACAAGGCGCTGGCGGCAGGCCAGGTCGTGACCGGCGAATTCGAGATGCCGTTCCTGGCGCACGCCGCCATGGAGCCAATGAACTGCACGGCACACGTCACGGCCGGCGGCTGTGAACTGTGGCTGGGCACCCAGGCCATCACCCGCGTGCAATCCCATGTGGCGCAAGCGCTCGGCCTGCCGCCGGCGAAGGTGAAGGTCCACCAGCACTTGCTGGGCGGCGGCTTTGGACGAAGGCTCGAAGCCGACATGGCGGTCAAGTCTGCTCGCATCGCGCAGAAGGTCGATGGCCCGGTGAAGGTCGTCTGGACCCGGGAAGAGGACATCCGCCAGGACATCGTGCGGCCCGTCTATCACGACCGGATCTGGGCGAGGCTGTCGGGCGACCGCATCGTCGCCTGGAAGTATCGGATCACCGGCTCGGCGGTGATCGCGCGCTGGCTGCCGCCCGGCTACCAGAAGGGCGTCGACCCCGACGCGGTCGATAGCGCCGTCGACATCCCCTACGACATCCCCGACCTGCGCGTGGAGTACGTCCGCGACGAGCCGCCAGGGGTGTCGACCGGATTCTGGCGTGGCGTGGGTCCGAACAACAACGTCTTCGCCATCGAGAGCTTCATCGACGATCTGGCCAAGACGGCCGGCGCGGACCCCGTCGCCTTCCGCCGGGCGAACCTCGGCAAGAGCCCGCGACTGCGCGCGGTCCTCGACCTGGCCGCCGAGCAGGCCGGTTGGGGCTCGCCGCTGCCGCCGCGGTGCGGGCGCGGCGTCGCCACGCAGGTCTCGTTCGGCAGCTTCATCGCCACGGTGCTGGAGGTCGAGGTCGACGAGGACGGCGATGTGCGTCTCAGGCGCGCGACCATCGCCGTCGACACCGGGATGGCGGTCAATCCCGACACCATCATCGCCCAGTTGCAGGGGGGTCTGATCTTCGGCCTGACCGCGGCGCTCTATGGCGAGGTGACCCTGGAGAAGGGGCGGATCCAACAGAGCAACTTCCACGACTACCGCATGCTGCGGATCGATCAGGTTCCGCCGATCGCCGTGCACCTCGTCAAAAGCGGCGAGCCGCCCGGCGGCATCGGCGAGGCCGGGACCACGGCGGCCTTCGCCTCGCTCCGCAACGCGATCCTGGCGGCGACGGGCAAGCCGCTCCGGCGCATCCCGTTCAACCGCGAACTCCTGGCGAAGGGGAGGGCCGTATGAGTCTCCGCCGTCGCATCTCACTTGCCGTCCTTGCGGTCGTCGTGGTCGCCATCGGTGTCGTGGGCTGGCTGGCGCTGCCCACGCATCCCATTGGGTTTGCGCGCGGGTCGGCCGTGACGCTGGCCAACTACAGCGGCCCGGATCCGACCGGCGTCCCGGCGGCGTTGCGCGGGGCCGACCTGGTCACCCGCGGCCGCTATCTCGCCACGGCGGCGGATTGCGCGGTCTGCCACACTGCGCCCGGAGGCGCGGCGTTCGCCGGCGGGCTGCCCTTCAAGACTCCGTTCGGCACGCTCTACTCGCCCAACATCACCCCGGACCGCGAGACCGGCATCGGCGCCTGGAGCGAGTCGGACTTCCTGCGCGCGGTGCACAAGGGCGTGGCGAAGGACGGCTCGCGCCTCTACCCGGCGTTTCCCTATGAGGCCTATTCGCTGATGGCGGACGGCGATGTGCTGGCGATCCGCGCCTACCTGTTCAGCCTGGCGCCGGTGCGCAACACGCCACCCGCCAACCGGCTCATGTTCCCGTTCAACCAACGCCCGCTGATGGCGATCTGGGGCGCGCTCTACAATCGCGACCAGCGCTTCCAACCCCACACCGACCGCAGCCCGGCGTGGAACCGCGGCGCCTACCTGGTCGAGGCCATGGCCCATTGCGGCGACTGCCACACGCCGCGCAACCTGGCCCAGGCGCCCGACAACCGTAAGAAGTTCGGCGGGGCGGTGATCCAGGGCTGGCGCGCCTACAACATCACCCAGGACCGCGTCGCCGGCGTCGGAGCGTGGTCGGACGCGGAATTGGCGACCTACCTGCGCGAAGGCCACGCGCTGGGCCGCGGGGCCGCCGCCGGGCCGATGGCCGAGGCGATCAACGCCAGCCTGTCGAGGCTGGCGCCCAGCGACACGCTCGCGATGGTCGCCTATCTTCGGACCATCCCTGCCATTGGCGCGGGCGACCTGCCGGCGCCCAAGACCGAACTGGCGTCCGACCTGCCCAAGGTGATGGCGGCAGGCGACGATCGGCGCGGCCGGGAGGTGTTCGCCGGCGCCTGCGCCAGTTGCCACGGCTGGTCCGGCAAAAGCCCGCTCTTCCCGCACGCCAACCTGACCGGGGTCCGGGCGGTCAACGACCCCAGCGCGATAAATGTGGCGCAGGTGGTGATCAACGGCGCCCGGCTTGAGAGGGCCGGCGGCGACGTGGTGATGCCGGCGTTTGGGCAGACCTATTCCGACGCGGAGATCGCGGCTGTCGCCAACTATGTCACCGCGCGCTTCGGCTCGAGTCGGTCGGAGATCACGGCGAAGGACGTCGCAAGGCTGAGGTAAGTCCGAAGCAGGGGGTTCGCGCCCTCCAGGGTCGGTTCTGCCGACACCAAAGTCCAATCGAGCGCGCGCCATGGCGGCGCCGAACCGAAGGAGACGAAGATGGGCTTGCTGGATGGAAAAGTCGCCCTGATCACGGGCACAGCCGGGGGCCAGGGCCGGGCCGCCTGCCTCGCCTTCGCGCGGGAAGGCGCGAAGGTCATCGGCTGCGACCTACAGGCTGCGGGCAACGAGGCGACGGTACAGGCGGTCCTCGCTGCCGGCGGCGAGATGGTGGGCTTTGCGCCCGTGGACCTTACCGGTCCAGCGGCCGTCGAGCGCTTCGTGGGCGACGCCGTGGCCTGCTTTGGCGGCCTGGACATCGTCTACAACAATGCCGGCGGCCCACGCTTCGGACCCGTGGACCAGATATCCGTCGACGACTGGCGTGCCACGATCGCCGTCGAACTCGACACCGTCTTCTTCGTCACCCGGTACGCCTGGCCGCACCTCGTCGCCCGCGGTGGCGGGGTGATCCTCAACATCAGTTCCGTCGCCGGCATGATGGGCTTTCCGCAGCCCCCGATGGCCGCGCACGCGGCGGCCAAGGCCGGGGTGATCGGCTTGACCCGCCAGTTGGCCGTCGAGGGCGCCCCGGTAGGGATCCGGGCGGTGACAATAAGTCCTGGAGCGGTGCTCTCCCGCGAAGGCGACCTGGATCAGACCCAACGCAACGCAGTGACCGACCGCACTCTGCTCAAGCGTTGGGGAAGGCCAGAAGAGGTCGTGGAGACTGCAGTCTTTCTCGCCTCCGATCGAGCGTCGTACATCACCGGCGCCAACATCCCGATCGAGGGGGGCGCGACGGCTTGGTGAGGCCTCGTCCTCGTCGCGGTGGCGCCAAGCTGCCCGAGGCGTGTCCGGTCGCTTCAAACCGCCGCCATTGGACGGCGAAGGGGTTCACATCGCGGGGCTTGGTCGATTCGATCCCGTCAGCGCAGCCAGCGTCCGCCTTGCCGAATCCTGATGTTGTGCGAAGCACTGTTCCATCGCGGTCGCGGCCTGCGCTGGTCGCGGCTTGAGACGGCCGACCAAAATCGCCCCGGCGACGCCGGTGTCCCGGCACAAGTTGCCGCCGTCGTTGCGAGGCGGGTATGTTCCCCAATAAAGCCGGAAGCTTACCTTCGACTAGCTGACGGTTTCCGCGCTTCGCCTTCGCGTCCATCGAGCCTAAGTCTGCACGATCAATTTCGCTTTTACGCTCAGGCTGGGATGCCATGATCGTCTTCATCAACGTGTTCCATGTCGATCCGCCCAATCAGCAGCGATTGGTCGACATACTGACCAGGGTCACAGCGGAGATCGTCAGCAAGGCGCCCGGCTTCGTTTCATCGACCCTTCACCGCGGCACTGACGGCAGCAAGGTCACCATGTATGCTCAATGGGCTACGCTGGCTGACTATGAGGCCATGCGCCAAGACCCGGCCCCGCGCGCGTATCTCGACGAAGCCCTATCTTTCGCTACATTTGATCCTGGAATGTATGAAGTGGTTCGCGAGTTTCGTTCAAAAGCCGCGAATGGACATTCCGAGTCAGCTCGCAGTAAAGGTCCGTAGTAGGGTCGAAAGCGGGCTTTGAGGATAGGATCGCGATATCTCCCTCCGGCTCTTCTCCGAAGTGGTCTGATGTTCGAGTGGGCTGGGCTTGAACAAGCTTCAACCAGCCCTTCGTTGAACACCTGTCTGCGGCGGATCAACCATACCTGCACCTCAGCGAGATCCCAGACCACGCAAGAGGGTGTGAGACTGAGCCGACGCGGGATTTGCCCACTCCGCTCCAGTTCGTAGGTCGTCGTGTCGGAGAGGGGAACGACGCGGCGTAGCTGTTTGCCGGATCACTCGCATTGCTGGGACCGCGGAGGGCTCTCGCCTGCGCACGATCCATCCGTCACGATGGGGCGCGTACTACGCGAGATTTGAGAGGCCTTCTTGAGCAGCGGCCGGCCTTCGATGCTCCCCACAGAGGATTGTTGGTACAACTGTTGGTACAAGTAGTAGCGTGAGTAAATCCCCTCTCGGCAATTCGAGTCCTGCCGGGGCGCGTCGCTCGAACTCGCGAAGTCTTGAACCTGCGGCTCACTGGGTTCAACCGACATACTCGAAGGGATCGAAATCTGCGCCCCTGAACGACGCTGAGGTGACTCTGATGATGCCCCTAGTTTCGGCTAACCCGTTCGTCAGCATCGAGGTGATCATCCCTGATGCAAGCGCCGATCCCACCTGCCAGCAGGGAACAGGTGGCAGGAAGATGATGGCTTTGAGCACGCTCTTTGTGGCACGGATGTAGCCTAAGGATCTGTGTCGTGGGTCGTCCGCAGCGAGCAGTGTCGTGTCCGCTAACGCTGGCTCCGGATGGAGCGTCGCTTCACCCTGACGACCTTTGAAGCGCTTCGGCCAAACGCAATCCACCATGAAGCTCAGCGAATGGTGCTCTTGGAACGGCTCCCATTCTCTTCGCCGAGTGTCGTGCTGGATGCTGAGGCCATAGCTCAATGAGGGTCCGCGGGTTAGGAAGACGTACTCTTCATAAGTAATCTGGGAATTCGCGCGCGCGGCCATCCTGTCCTCCGTCCATTCAGCTTTAGTCGCTGCTCACACAGCAGAAACCGACTGGCGGCGAGGAAGGACGCGAGGACGCGCCCATGGCAGGGCGCCTGCCCTGTTGGGCGGACTTCTTGGAATACAGATTAGGCAAGGATTGGCGCCAACGGCCGCTGATGGCGCATAGGCGAATCCGTCATCAGATCTCCGGCGCGTCACTTGCTCAAGTCTCCGCGCCCACCATGCCTCCGAAATCTCTCCGACGTCGCACGCTGGCGCTCACTCACGTCGTATCCAACGCGCGCGTATGCGGCGACCAAGCTGCCGAAACGACGGATGTAGGTGTTGGGGGCTCGCGTGATCTCGGAAGCCTCAATGAGGCTTGAACTAAGCTTGCCGCGGGCTGCGAGCAGCCGGCGCAACTCCTCCAGCAGGTCCTCGTCAGTTGGTGCTCG
This sequence comes from Alphaproteobacteria bacterium, assembly GCA_018821435.1. Lineage (GTDB taxonomy): Bacteria > Pseudomonadota > Alphaproteobacteria > Caulobacterales > Caulobacteraceae > Phenylobacterium. The sequence continues at coordinate 3,162 of JAHJME010000025.1, read as the reverse complement.
AGACGTATGGTCGTCGCCCATGTGTCCATCAAACCAGCCGGTGCGCCACATGGCGACCCCGTGCTTCACGCGCGGTCCCCAATCCGCTCTTTGGCCTGACGCCGATGTCTCCTAGCGCCGAAAATGAAAAGCCTGCCGTAGCCGATACACGCTGCGAGGTGCGGTCCTGCTGACGTGGTAAGCTGCGGCCTCGTGCAGGACAGTCGCAATGCCCGAGCCCATTTCACGACGCGCCGCGCAGTATGTCCGCATGTCGACGGAGCACCAGCGCTATTCGATAGAGGGCCAGAGTGTCTCCAACGCCGCCTACGCGCTTAGTCAGGGCTACGAGATCGTCGAGACCTACCGGGACGCGGGCATCAGCGGTCTCACCCTTGCGGGGCGCGCCGGCCTGAACAAGCTATTGTCCGACATACTCTCAGGTGACGCCGCCTTCGGTGTGGTGCTCGTCTATGATGTCAGTCGCTGGGGTCGTTTTCAGGATCCCGATGAAGCAGGCCACTACGAGTTCATGTGCCGCCAGGCCGGTGTGCGGATCGAGTACACGGCTGAAGCCTTCGCTAACGACGACAGCATGGCGACCAGCCTCGTGAAACACCTCAAGCGGGCGATGGCGGCCGAGTACAGTCGCGAGCTCTCGGTGAAGGTGTCGCGGGCAAAGGGTGGTCTGGCGCGCCAGGGCTTCTGGTGCGGCGGCCCCCCGGCGTACGGCTATCGTCGCCGGATGATCGCGCCCAACGGAGATCTGGGTCAGACCATGGAGGCCGGCGAGCGAAAGGCGCTCCAGGGCTACCGGACCGTGCTGACGCTCGGCCCGCCCGAGGAAGTCGCGACGGTGCGTCGGATTTTCAAGGAGTATGTCGTCCACGGATTGTCCGTCTCCTCCATTACGCGCGGTCTTGTTGCTGAAGGCGTGCTCGCGACGCATGGCAAGCTATGGACCCGTGGTCGCGTGTGGCGGCTGTTGCGGGACGGTCAATATGCCGGCCTTCGCGTTGTTGGACGCGTTTCGACGCGGCTCCGGAAGCGGCAGCTCCAAGATCCCTCTGAGCTCGTCCAACTAGAAGATCCCAGTCTGACGATCATCAGTCGCGGTCTCTATGAAATCGTGCAGATGAACCTGAACAGGTTCAGGCGACCGACGGAAGACCTTCTTCTCGAGCAGCTTCGGCGACTCCTGGCGATCCACGGGCGGCTCAGTCAGCGGATCGTTAACGAAGACCCGCACACCTGCAACACGACCGTGTTTCGACGCTATTTCGGAGGGTTGGTGCCGGCCTATCTCCGGATCGGGTACGAGCTCTCCAATCGCCAGTTGGCGACCCAGACGGAGAGCTTTCGCGACTCGAGGCGCCCGTGGCGTGGCGTGCGCTTGACCATGACCGAACCGGAAATCCTGGCCAAGCTGGGGGCGTTGCTCGCGCGACATGGCTGGATCTCGGCAACCCTCATCGACCTTGATGGGGACCTGCCGTCCTCATGGGCCTGCGGGGCCCGGTTCGGCGGCCTGGAGAAAGTCTATAAGATGCTAGGATATGCGCCCAACGCGAAGCAGCTTGGGCGCTTTCGCGCCCGCGCAATGCGGGGGCGCAGGACGATCGACGGGCGCCCGCCACTCCTAGATTAGATCGCGGCGGCGACGCTCCGATGTCGCAACACTCCGCCCAACAGACCAAAACCTAGGATCATCAGGGCCCACCCGGCAGGTTCAGGGACAGGCGCAAGGTCGCCGTGGACAGTGAAGTAAGTGCCGCGGAATCCAGCTTCTTGCCAGATGGGGCCCCCCGGCAGTTGGCCCTGGTTTCCATAGAAGAAGAAGCCGTCGGCCGGTTCGGTGAAGTCCCCCGCCCAAATGCCGGAAAAGCCCTGGGTTCCGAAATAGCCGCTGCCGAAGACCAAGCCATAGGTGCCGGGACCTAGGTCTAGGGACAGGTCATACAGCGGATCCCCACCCGAAAACGTCGTGAACCCCAAGACGATCCCGTCATCGAAGGGATTGCCGGACGGAAGTTCGCCGCCGGGCAGCGAAAGGATCGCCCCGAACAGCGTGCCTTCGACATATTCAAAATCGGCTCCAACGGCCGTCACGTGCGCCGCCTGGTCCAAGGTGAACCGGACGCCGAGCCACTGTGGATTTCCGTTGTAGTCGTTGTAGTCGCCCGAAAAGATCGACACCGCGCCGCGATCATGCCGCCCTTGGCTTTGGCTCTCGAACAGAACATCGGCGCTCGCCGCGCCGGCAAATATCGCCGTTGCCAAGGCGCTCAGCGCCATCAAGCGAAGTACTCTCACGCGACTCTTACCCCTTGTGACGCCGCGAAGGTTGCACGCGCGTCGAGGTCCGAAAAGCCAGCTCCCTCTAGACGGGAAGTCATTCGCGCCGTGGGTGGCGCCGCCTCGCTTCAAGCGCGCCTTTCATATCAACCCGCGCCTGTTCGTCGTCGGCGGCCTGGTGGACTGTCGCCTCAGTTCAGAGCTCTGTGTCGCCGATCGTCCCCGTTAAGCCGTACCGGCTCGGCTAGCGCTTGCGCCGGGTGAAGATTGGCTTCGGCCAGATGGCCTTTGAACCGCCTCGGCCAAAGGCAATCCATTATGAAGGTCAGCGAGTGGGGTTCTCGAAAGGGCTCCAGGTCCCTTCGCCATTTGTCGTGCTGGATGTTGAAGCCGTAGCTCACCGAAGGGCTCCGGATTATGAAGACGAACTCTTCGTGCGTAGTCTGAGCGCGCGCGCACGGCCATGCTGTCCTCCATCAAGCTCACGTGCAGGCCCACCGGATCCGTCGCGAATCCGAGCCGGCGTTTAGGGGGTCATCGTCGCCCGCGACCGCCTTGCGGGGCCCCGGCCCGTCGAAGTTGGTCGGAAAGCAACTGTCCGCCTAAACGACAGGTCGCCACGACCCGATCGTAGCTACGGTGATCCGCCACGCAGCTGACCCGCCGACCCTTGGTGAGCCGCTGGAGGATCGCTTTGCCAGCTGGGCCCTGAGGCTCGGAAAGTTCCGGCGCGTAGAAGTCCGCCAGCCGGACCTCGACCCAGCGATCCGGCGTCCGGCCCAAGCCGACGCACAGGCTGTCGCCATCGCCCACGTAGACCACCGGACCCTCAAAGCGCCGGCCCTTCGCGAGGTCCGCCGGCAGAGGTCCGCGATCCGGGATCGCCTT